>CAVQTY010000004.1:0-250211 GCA_963716665.1 Ilumatobacteraceae bacterium | reverse complement strand
CGGCAGCCTGCGGACTCAGCGGCTCGATGCACGCAGCGATGCTGTCGCTGCGGCGGCTGGCGAGGTCGTCGCCTGGCGGGTTGGCACGGTCGCAACCGCCTGGTCAGGTCGCCGAGCTGGCGGCGCGAACAGCTGGCGCTGAGCACGTTGCGGTCGACGTCGGACGATCCGTCGTCCTCGGCCCACTCGACCACCAGCCCGGATTGCAGCACGATTTCGTAGGCGTAGCGCCCGGCGCCGCCGCCCTCGACGAGGCACGCCACGTACGCCTCGTAGGCCCCGGCGAGCTCGTCGGCGGTCACGGTGCCGTCGGCGAGCACCTCGGCGATCGAGCTGTCGTCCTCGCCTGGCAGTGTCTCGGCCGGGACCGTGACGTCGACCGGTTGTAGGGCCAATGTCGCTGGTATCGACAGCGTGGCGTCGGACCCGTCCTCTTCGCCGGCGCCGTCGTCGCTCCCGCCGAAGCAGGCGGTCAGCAGCGTGGTCGCCAGCACCAGGCCGGTCAGCGCCGCCGAGGTGGAGCGTGCTGGCCGGGCCATCCCGTCATGCTCGCATCCGACCGGCGCCGCCCACGGTTACCCGGGGTAGACAAGCTCGACGCTACCGTGTGGTAACTTAGAGCCATGCCCAGCTCTGTATTGCTCAACGAAGACCAGCTCCAGATCCAGAAGTGGGTCCACGACTTCGCCGCCGATGTGGTCCGGCCCGCCGCGCCCGAATGGGACGAGCGGGAAGAGACGCCGTGGCCGATCATCGAGGAGGCCGCCAAGATCGGCCTCTACTCGATGGACTTCATCGCCAACGCGTTCGGCGACCCGACCGGCATCACGTTCCCGGTCGTTTCCGAAGAGCTGTGCTGGGGCTGACGCCGGCATCGCGCTCGCGATCCTCCGGTACGACGCTCGGCGTGTCGGGCATCGTCGGCAACGGCACGCCCGAGCAGATCGCCGAGTGGGTGCCGCAATGCTTCGGCACCCCCGACGCGATCGCCGCTCGGCGCCGTTCGCAGTGAGCGAAGCCGACGCCGGTTCCGACGTGTCGTCGCTGCGCACGCGCGCGGTCTACGACGAGGCCAAGGACGAGTGGGTGCTCAACGGCACCAAGACGTGGATCACCAACGGCGGCATCACGCACGTGCCGACCGTGCACGTGGTCGTCGCCGCGGTCGAGCCCGAGCTGAAGAGCCGCGGCCACGCGCTTCGTCATCGGTCCGGACACGCCCGGCCTGACGATGGGCCAGAAGTTCAAGAAGATGGGCATCCGCGCGACGCACACGGCCGAGGTCGTGCTCGACGACGTACGCGTGCCCGGCCGCTGCCTGCTCGGTGGCAAGGAGAAGCTCGACGCGCGCTCGCTCGTGCCCGTGAGAAGGGCAAGTCGCGGCGCGCAGGCGGCGATGAGCACGTTCGAGGCGAGCCGGCCGTTGGTCGGCGCGCAGGCGTTCGGCATTGCGCGCGCCGCGTACGAGTACGCGCTCGAGTACGCGAAGGAGCGGCAGGCGTTCGGCCAGCCGATCATCATGAACCAGGCGATCGCGTTCAAGCTCGCCGACATGATGACGCAGATCGACGCGGCCCGGCTGCTCGTCTGGCGGGCCGGCTGGATCGACCGCAAGGCGCTACGTCACCGGCGAAGGCTCGATGTCGAAGTGCAAGGCCGGCGAGGTCGCGGTGAAGGTGACCGAAGAGGCGATCCAGATCCTCGGCGGCGCCGGCTACGTGAAGGAGCACCCCGTCGAGCAGTGGCACCGCGACTCGAAGATCTACACGATCTTCGAAGGCACCAGTGAGATCCAGCAGCTTGGTCGTCGCCAGAGCATCTCGGGCCTGCGTATCGAGTAGTTCAGCGGACGTCGAAGCACTGAGCCCGACAGGCCACGCGCGAGGCAGAGCGCACGCGGAACGCCGAATCTGAGCGCGTCTGCGAGCGAAGCAAGATTGGTTGTCGTGGGTGCCGATCGATGGTTCGGTACGCAGGATTCGAATTCTCAGGTGTCGACTGTGAACCTGCTGATCGCAGTCGCCGTTGCGGTTCCCACAGTTGGCGTGGGAGCTGACCGGCAACGTTCATCGACACAGCGACGTTGGCCATCGCGACGTTGTCGGTTGCGAACCTCCGCCGAGGATCGGTCACTCGCAGGTCTCTCGGTAGGGCTCGTCGGCTCCGAGGTATTGGGTCCACTCCTCTTCAGTGAGGTCGCGACCGGCCGCGGTGCAGGCGGTTCGCAGCCACGAGGCGGGGGCCATGTCCCAGCGGGTGAGGTCGTTGTTGAGGCCGTTGCCGAGGAGTCCCTGCGGAGTGAACTGGGGCACGAAGAGTTGGTCGCCGACCGGGATCGGCTCGCCGATCGGCTGCAATGTCGCGGCGTCGAAGACGGCGAGGCGATGCGAGGAGAAAAGGAGCGAGACGACGAGGGAGCCGTCCGGCGACGCAGCGACGCCGAACAGGCCAGAGGGGTCCGGCGACTGGCCGGTGGCTACAACGTCACCGTTGGCCATGTCTATCCGCGCCAGCCGGCCGGCGCTACCGGAAACGACGACGTCCTGGGTTGTCGGCAGGTGACCGACCTCGCCTTGGAGCTGGAACGGCGCGGCGACGACCTGTACCGGCTGCAGGTCGGTTGCGGACAGACGAGCGATGCTGCCAAGGGTGACCACGTCGACATAGCGCCTGTCGGGGCTGAACCGAGGGCGGCCGTTGAATGGCGTGGACGTCGCCTCAACATCGGCGACCGCCACCTCGCCTGCCAGCGCGCCCGTGGCCACGTCCCACATGCGCAGTCGGTTCCAGCCACGGTCGGCAACGAGGACGCGAGCGCCGTCGGGGCTGAGCGTGACGAGGGGCGGCGAGTCGCCGGTCGACTCCAGGTCGGTGCTCGACCATGTCGTTTGCCCGGTCCCCGCATCGGCGACGTAGACGGTCGGTCTTTGTCCGGCCGCGACCGCCACGACGGCCGAGCCGTCGTCACTGAGGTCGTAGAACTCCGGTTGCGTGAGCACAGGCGTCCCGCCTGGACCGTTGATCTCCACTCCGGGGCGGCTCGGATCGGCGCCGTCGCGGACCTCCAACCGATCGCCGTTGACGGTTACCAGCATCCGCGAACCGTCCACAGAGGACTCGGGGCCGCTCACGCCATGGACGAGGTGGCGATCGAGGAGCCCTCCGGCACCGCTGACACCCCAGCGTCCGACGAGCCCGCGGTCACCGACGCTGAACAGGTCACGGCCATCGGTGGTGAAGGCGATGGCCTGGATCGCCGTGCCGTGGCCCTCAGCGGATCCCCCACCCGGCGTTCGGTGCTGACGTCGTAGAAGGCGATTCCGCCCTCGGCGAGGCCGATCGTGAGCATCGTCGGCACGGCTGGATGGAAGGCGATCGTCCTCGCGAGGTCGGGACGGTCGGCGGGATCGCCGATCAGCTCGCCCGTCGCCAGGTCCCAGACGAACAGTCTGCCGTAGCGATCCTGCCCGGCGAGGAAGGCTCCATCTGGAGACTCGGCAACCTGCCTGGTTGGAGCGCCGGGTCCTGTCAACTGGATGGTGGCACCGCCTCGCCCCTGTCGATGTCCCAGTACACGACCGCCATCCCGTCGGCTCCGGTTTCGACGATGCGAAGCGTGCCGTCGGGATGGAGGTGGACGAGACCCTCGGCGGCGGGAACTCTCCAGTCGACGTAGCCGGACGGTGCGTTCGGCAGTGTGGAATCGACCGGTGAGGTACCCGTGCGGTCCCAGAGCGTCATCACGCCGTCGCTGGTGACGACGCGAATTGTTCGCTGCCGGGTCTCAGCAACGCCCTGGCGATCGATGTTCCACCTTCGTCGACCTCCGCCATGTCAGCCGACGGACGCGGTACCGGCAGCTTGACCGCTATCCGCGACGACGTATCGAAGAGGTACACCTCGACGTGGGTGTGGGCCAGCACGTACCGGCCGTCGTCGCTGACGTCGACGGCGATGAACGGGCTGTCCGCAGTGATCCTGCCGATCTCGGTCGTCGTCGCCGTGTCGTAGACGACGACCATGCCCTCGAGCGGGACTGGGCCGGCGACTCCGGCGCTGGCGAGGATGCCGCCGTCGCCGCTGACGTCGACGCTCAACTGCAGTCGCTGCGGTCCGGCGAGGAAGCCGAGGAACGCCGGGTTGGTGAACGCGGGCTCGGCGAGCGCTGCCCCGGCCCGCGGGTACCAGTGCCATCCACCCGGCGGGTTGCGGGCACCGGGCATCCCCGTTGTCCCGACGCTGCGACGCGCATGTTCTGTACTCCGCCGCTGTCGTCGCGCCGCGCCCAGAGCTGAGGGCATTCTGGCGCGGTCGCAGGCCTGGCCTGCCATATAGCTGGGTGCGGCTGTACGAGGAATCGCTGACGCAGTACCACGGCCGGGAGCGGGCTACTGCCGACGTGCGTCGCGTCGTGCCCCCCGCCGCCGATGGCGACGAATGATGCCGAGTCCGAGCCAGATCAGCGCACCCAGAGTCGCGGACAGGAGAACCACCAACCAAAGCGGCCACGTGAATTCCCAGAAGAAGAGCTGGAGCGTCACGTCCTCGGTGTTCTGCACCATGAAGATGACGAGCAGAGCGCCCCCGGTGAATGCCGCGATGGCCCCACCGCTCGACTTGGCGCTGGCCTTGGCGTCGGTGGTGACAGGTGGTGGGGTGTTCGGACCTACAGCTAGCGGATCAGTCATCGGAGCCTCCTCCCATGAGTGGGTTGCCGGACCGTGGATCCAACGTCGCCGAACCTTACTGACCGACTCCACTCCCCGGGTGGATTGAGCGCGAACGCGTCGTCGGCCGAGCAACCGAACTTCGCTATCAGCACACCCTTTTGCCTGACCGGTGAGATCACGGGTTTCAGCGCGAGGTTCAGGTTGGTGACCTCGTCGGCTTGAGCGTCCTCCAGATGTTTGACCTCCGCGGCATGATCGATGTCGCCCTGAAGAGCAGCCGCGAGCAGCCGCTCAACTCGGCACGGAGTGCTTGGACGTAGCCGACGTACCCGTCCACCGCTCCACTCTCGCACGTCTGACGGAGTGTGGCTGCGCCCTAGTCACTCGACTCAGGAGGCTCGACGTGGAAGAGCGGCCCTGCCGATCGTGTGCGATTCATCGATGGTTCGTGAACGCCTCGACGCATTCCGGATCGGTTCTCGGGTAATGCCGAACTGCCGTTATCGACAGTCCTGCGCGGCCAGGGAGCGCCTCGGCGCGACCGCACCGATCGACGGATGTCGGCGGTACCCGCGTCAGGGCGCTCAACCGCCGGCGCGTGGGGGCTGAACGTTGACTGCGAACACCTGGCGCGACCGAATCCCCGAGCCCGGCATTCGGTCGCGGCTTGCCGACGACGCTTAGCGTGACCGGAAGCGTTCTTGCGGCGCCGTAACCCGTCGCCGGTCTGGCGTCGGGAGAATGCCTATCGCCGATTGTGTGCGCTCGCGAGAGCAAGCGTTGACCCGACTGGAACGTTCGCAGCGAGCACCAGGGACCACAGCGAGAGCAGAAGCGCGACATTTCCGCGTAACCGGGTGCGACATTCGGGCATTGTCTGGTTATGACCGAACCGGCGGGGATCGCAGCCGTTGGGAATATCACCGACGAGGCGAGGTTCGCCGCCCTCTACCGCCGGCACTACCGACCCGTGCGTGACTACTGCCGGCGCCGAGTCGGCGGAGATCTCGTCGACGATGCCGTCGCTGAGACGTTCCTGGCGGTGTGGCATCGCATCGACGAGGTGCCCGCCGGGGACGAGGCGCTCCTGTGGATCTACAGCGTGGCCTATCGGGTGGTCGGGCACCAGTGGCGGACGATGACCCGCCGGCGACGGCTCGAGGGCCGCCTGCGCGCGCTGCCGTCGCGTCACGTCCCGGCCGTCGACGAGTTGGCGACCGACGACGCCGAGTACCGCCTCGTCCTCGCCGCGACGGCGCAGCTCGCAGACAACGACGCCGAGGTGCTGCGCTTGGCCGCCTGGGAGCGGCTCTCCACCGACGCCATCGCCGCCATTTTGGGGATCGAGCCGAACGCGGTGAAGCAGCGCCTCCACCGGGCCAGGCAACACCTGGCGCGGCACTACCGCAGGCTCGCCTCGCAACCGAACCCGTCCCGCGCCGTATCTACAGAAGGAATCCGATGATGATCACCGACGACAACGTGTGGGAGCTGTTCCAGCGTGCCGACCCGGCTCGGCGCCCGGACATCACCGCGATCACCGACGCCGCCACCTATCTCGAAGGTCTGCGCACCAGCGACGGCACCGTGACGAGGATCGACGACGCACCATCATCACGTGGCCCAACGTGGCTCGGCTGGCCGCTCGCTAGCGCAGCGGCGATCGTCGCCGTGATCGCCGCCGGCGCGCTCGTTCTCGTCACCCGCGACGGCGAACGGAATGCCACGGTCGAGGTGGCGACCGCATCGGTCGCGGAGGCTTCGCCGCCGATGCCGTACTTCCTCGACCTGGACACCGGCGCACGGACTGCGCTGAACAGCGTCGAGAATGCCTATGACTTCCAGCCATCGCCCGACGGAACGAGAATGCTGTTCTACCAGGGCGGCGCACTGTCGATCGCCAACGCCGACGGATCAGGCGTGATCGCCATCGACGTCCAGGCCAGTCCCGAATGGCGCCCGGCGCGGTGGTCACCCGACAGCACGCACATCGTGTACCAGGAGCGGCGGCGCGGCGGTACCCAGGTCGGCAATCTGTTCGTCCACGAAGTCGCCACCGGTCAGCGGACGCAGGTCACCGACCTCGACCTGACGACGGCGGGTTACTACTGGCTGGCGCCGAGCTTCAGCCCTGACGGCCAGTCCGTCGTCTTCCACCTGGCCCGTGACGCGTCTGACAACCCCGGTTTCGACGTCTGGTCGGTCCCGGTCACTGGCCGCGGCGACGCAGAACTGCTGGTCGAAGACGCCGTGTGGCCGATGTACCTCCCCGACGGCGGCCTCGTCTATGTCACGTCGCCAGGTGCCATGACGGGCGACGCCCTCCTCATCGCTGCCGCCGACGGTTCGACGCGGACGCTCACTGAAGCAGTTGACGGGATCGCCGGCGTGACGGTGTCTCCCAATGGAGCGCGAGTCGCATACGCCGACGATCAAATCTACGTGGTGGAGGTCGATTCGGGTGAGGCCACGACGCTCGAGGCCCCCAACGACGCCGGCACATTCGAATGGCTCGACGACCACACCCTGCTCATCGGAGGCGACAACTGATCTCTGTCAGCGAGCGCTGAGTGACACCGCCCTCACGCGGACAGACCAGGAGGTCCCTCACACCCAGTGAACGAAGCCGGCGAATGGTTCGTCGCCGACGAGGAACACGCCCAGCGCCTTGACCACGGTGCCGTCCTCCAACTCCGCTGTACGGGTGATCGAGCACCCCCCGGATGTCCGATTTCGCGCCACCGATTAGCGCTCGCACGCCGGGCCGGAGCGCTCCCTGGAAGTGCCGATACGTCGCGCTCGCGACAGCAAGCGCTCCGGCTGGATCTACGTGGAATCAGTGCGCCGTAACGACGGGTCGGCGCTCGGCGCCGACACCCACCCGGAAGCTCTATGGCGGCACCGAGCGGACCGTTGCGCGCCAGGCCTCGGCGACGGTTACGCGACAGAACGCGCAGGGAGCCCGTCGTCGGATAGTCGCGGACCGCTGCCGTCCTCGGTGTCTGGCCTGGACTGAACGTCCGCCCCGATGATGACCAGTCGGCCCCCGGGCTCGAACTGGGGCAACGTCGTTGGTAAGGAATGCGCCCTCGGTTCGGAAGGGCCACTGACCCCAACCGGTGGATCCCGGCCAGGAGGAACCCGCCTGCTACCGCGACTTTCGATGAGCATCAAACGCGACATTCTCTGAGCCCCCGACAGTCATCGGGCGTGGCGGCGGCCGGGTCGACAACGACGTGGCCAGGCGCGCAACACCGACCCGCAGCCTATGGAACCAGACACACATCCCGTCACCGGTGCGGTCCACACGGCGCTGCAACAACCGCGGGCGCAGCTGGACATGCGCCAAACCGCCACCCGTCGACCAAGCAGACGAACGGCCAGCTCGCCGCGAGTGCGACTCGTCTTGCGGCGGCGGCTTCTCGCGGGACAGGCCGCGGAACGTCCCTGAACCCGCGAACCCGACGGAGCCGGCGGTCCGGGAGTGTGGGGCGCCTGCACCGGGGGCTGACCAGGTGGGCGGCCACCCCAGGCGCCCGCGTGCAACTCGATGGCGCCGACTTACCGTCGCAGCGTGGTCACCGAGAACGGTTGGCTGATCCCGGCCGGACGTGCTCGGCGCGCGACGAACTGGCGGTCGGCCATGCTGTGGGAAGCATCGGGCAATTGGAGTGTGATTGATTCAGTGCCGGTGCGACGGAGGTGTTAGCGATGAAGGTCGGCCGGATCGTGATGATTGTCGTCGGCGCGTTGTTGGCGTTGATCGGGTTCGGGTTGCTCGCCGGCGGGACGACAGCGCTGGTCGGCTACGCCACCCAGCGCACGGACGGGTTCTTCCAGACCGGCGAGGTTCGGCTCGCTTCGGCGACGTACGCGATCACCTCGGATAGCGTCGATTTGGAGAGCGAACCCGGCGGGTCGGACTGGCTGATCGATCGGGGGGCGCTCGGAACCGTACGGTTGAGCATCGATCCGGGGAGTCCGGACACGCCGATTTTCGCTGGGATCGGTCCCAGCACCGACGTCGCGGCGTACCTCGAAGATGTCAGTCACGACCGGATCCGCGATTTCGAGCTGTCCCCTGACCGGGTCTTGTACCGCCGGTTGGATGGGGAGGCGACACCTGCGCCGCCCGCAGATCAGTCCTTCTGGGCGGCCCAGGTAACCACCGACCAGGCCGACGAGCTGACGTGGGAGGTGGAGAGCGGAGACTGGACGGTCGTGGTGATGAACGCCGACGCCACTCGCGGTGTCGATCTCGACGCTCAACTGGGGATCAAGGTGGACTGGTTGCTGCCTGCCGTCATCGGTCTGATGGTCGCCGGGCTGATTCTTCTGGCTGGCGGCACAACACTGGTCATCGTCGGCAGCCGTGGCCTGGCCCGGGGGGCCGAGTCGGCCGCTGCGCCGCCACCGGCGGGCTGGCCGGCTCCGGCAGCACCGCTGAGTGTGGTCACTGAACCGAGCACGACGCGGCCGCCTCCCGAGCCGTACCCGCTGCAACTCATCGGTCACCTCGATGGCGAGCTGAGCCGGGGACTGTGGCTGGTCAAGTGGTTGCTGGCGATCCCCCACTACATCGTCCTGGTGTTCTTGTGGATCGCCTTCGCCGCCGTCACGGTCATCGCCTTCTTCGCCATCTTGTTCACGCGTCGCTACCCGCGAGCGCTGTTCGACTTCAACGTCGGTGTGCTCCGTTGGAGTTGGCGAGTGGGCTACTACTCGTTCAGCGCCCTCGGCACCGACCAGTACCCGCCGTTCAGGCTCGCACCCGCTCCGGGCTATCCCGCCGACCTGACCGTGCAGTATCCCGAGCAGCTCTCACGCGGATTGGTGCTGGTCAAATGGTGGCTCCTGGCGATCCCCCACTATCTGGTGATCACCTTGTTCGGCGGCGGCTGGTGGCTCGGTTGGTGGGATCGCTCCGGCTCACGATGGACCGGCCAGGCCCCCGGACTGATCGGTCTCCTCGTGCTGTTCGCCGCTGTGGCGCTGCTGTTCAGCGGGCGCTACCCGCACACAATCTTCGAGTTCGTCATGGGCCTCAACCGTTGGGTCTACCGCGTCGTCGCCTACGCCACGCTGATGACTGATCGGTACCCACCATTCCGTCTCGACCAAGGCGGCAACGACCCCGCCGCAGCAACCGAGGGCATGCCCTTGCGATGATCAACGACCTCGCGCCACCTCCCACGATCGTGATCAAGTGCCCGCACCACAACGCGCCTGAACCTCGACACCGAATGACGATCGACACGCCGCCTCGGCGACCACCGATCGGCATAGACGTGTTGTCGGACGGGCCGGGGCATTGTCGATTGTCGCCAGCCGCCACCGCACGCGTCGCCGTGTCGGTTCACGGCGGTCCGAAGGCTGCCTCGGGGTGCTGTGGATTCGGGCCGTCGAGCAGCGCTGAGGTGGCGCCGTCGAAATGTTTGGCGAAGAAGGCGAGCACGAGATCGCAGGTGATGCGCCACATGCGCCGGGCGTCGATCGTCGTGGCGGCGAGCATCGGACCAACCGTTGCTCCTTCCAGCAGCGGCAGGAATGGCACGTCCATGAAGCTCATGTGCGTTGCGCCGGCGATCCGCACGGTGTAACCGGGCCGGGCGTGGGTGTGGATGGTTCGCCAGCCGCCGAACGTGATCTCCTTCTCGGCCTCGAACCATCCGGCGTTGGGCGCCATCCCCATCGTCACCGCTTGGTCGGGTGACACGGCGAACTCGTGGTGCTCGGCCAACACCTGGAGGGCCGGTCGCTCGAGGCCGACCTTGCCGACCTCGGTCCAGATCGCTCCGTCGAGGTTCACCGCGGCGCGACAGCGCGGGTCGGTGCGGCACCACTCCAACGCGGCGTTGCCACCGAAGGAGTGGCCAACGGCGCCGAGGCGGGTGGTGTCCAGTCGATCGGCGAAGCGGCCGGTCGAGTCGGCGTCGACGCGGGAGATTTGATCGGCGACGAACGCGAGGTCTTCGGCCTTGCGGTCACAGACCGCTGCCCGGGCACCAAACGCCACCTCGTGTGAGCCTGTCTGCGGTCCGAGGGCGCCGCCCACGGCATCCGGATTCATCGCCACCACCCGGCCATCGTCGAACACTGTCACCGTCGTCTCATAGGTGTGGTTGACACCGACCACGACGTAGCCATGACTGGCCAGCTCTTCGGCGATGGAACTGAACAGCAGCGGCGGAAACCCGCTCGGCGACAACACAAGCACCGGGTACACGGACGCCGCGTCGGCCACCGCAGCGTCCGACACGGCGTGCGAGCGCACGCCGTCAACGTCGAGACCGAGGAACTGGGCCACCGGCGCCCACGGCTCTGGTAAGTAGGCTGCCCGCTCCGCGCCCGGGTGGGGAATCGCCGGGTACCAGATCCACACGACCAGCTCACGGGGATCGGCCGGGTTCGTCGAGTAGATCTCGAACCGAGACGGATCGACCCAATCGTCACAGACACGACCAACTCGATGCGGTCCGGTCGGTGCCGGAAGCACATCGCTGAGGATCGTCGACGAGGTCCCCGCAAGGCCGTTGCCGACAGCCGTTTCATCTGCCTTCGACATGATGTCTCCTCTCGTCGCCAACCGTAGAGCCGGCCGCCCACCCGGCGAGTCCGCTTGACTTGACCAGCACCGCGCACCGAACGACACGCCGAACGACGCCGCCAAGCTCGTGAACACGCACGTCCGAACTGAGTGGCGGTGCCGTGGGCGAAACGTGCATCGCTGAGGCCGGAGGGGTGTCGGCTTTGTGCGCGTCGGTGTTGGAGGGTGGGCTAGAACCTGCCGGTGGAGCCGGTGATCTTGGTGGTGGTCTCGGATGGCGGAGCTCATCGGGTGATGCTCGCCGAGTTTGGTCGCTACGGACGCGACTACCGCGTCGAGTCGGCGAGTGACGGCGATGCGGCCCTCGCCCGGTTGGGTGAGCTGCGGTCGTCGGGTGACGCGGTGGCGATGGTGGTCGCCGATCTCACCATGGATCCTGTCGATGGGGTCGAGGTGTTGAGCCGGGTTCGTGCGGTGACGCCGACGGCCAAGCGCATCTTGTTGCTCGATTGGGGTCTCCGACCAGATCAGATGGACGCCGTGGGGCGCGCCGCCACGTTGGGTCTGGTTGACTCCTTCTTGACCAAGCCGACCGGCGCCCGCGACGAGGAGTTCCACGGCGCGATCACCGGGAGCCTTGGCGATTGGGCGTGGACGACGACACCGGTGGTGGAGGCAGTGAGAGTGGTCGTCGATTCGGGTCGTGGCCGTGGCGGCGAGATTCGTGACTTGCTGGAGCGTCTCGGTGTGCCGACTGGCATGTACCCGGCAGAGTCTGCGATTGGCCGGGCGATCACCGACACGGCCGGACCAGGCGTGGTCTACCCAGTTGTCGAGGTGATGGGCGAGACGGTGCTGTCGGACCCGACGAACCGGCAGCTCGCCGCCGCGTTCGGGGCGGTCGTCGACGTCACCGACAGTGTCTTTGACTTGGCGGTCGTTGGGGCCGGACCAGCTGGCTTGGGCGCCGCCGTGTACGCGGCATCGGAGGGGTTGTCGACGTTGATCATCGAGGCTGAGGCGTTCGGTGGCCAGGCCGGGACGAGTTCGATGATCCGCAATTACCTGGGCTTCCCCGACGGCATCACCGGCCGGCAGCTCGGTCGCCGGGCGATTCTGCAAGCCACCAGGTTCGGTGCCGCGTTGGACCTGGCTCGCGCCGTCACTGCCCTCGAGGTCGGTGTGCCGCCGCGCTTGGAGTTGTCTGACGGCGAGGTCGCCACCGCGCAGTCGGTGCTCCTCGCGTGCGGCGTGACCTACCGCCGTCTCGGCGTCGCGTCGCTCGAGCAGCTTGTCGGCGCCGGCGTGTTCTACGGGGCGGCGACGAGTCACGCCCGAGCGCTCGCCGGCCGCCACGTGGTCGTCGTCGGTGCCGGCAACTCAGGAGGTCAGGCCGCCCTGCACCTCGCTCGCTACGCCACCCGAGTCACCATCGTCACCCGTGGAGCGACACTGGCCGAGACGATGTCGGCCTACCTCGTCAACGAGATCGAAGCCAACAGCCGCATCGACGTACGACCCGACACCGACGTTGTTGACGGCGGCGGGGACGGCCACCTGGAATGGCTCGAGACCACCCACCGTGTCACCGGCCAACGGTCGCGCCTCACAGCGTCGGGTCTGTTCGTGCTCATCGGAACGGAGACCCGCACCGACTGGTTGCCCCCGGCAATCCAACGCGACGACCACGGCTTCGTGCTCACCGGCACCGACATCGACCGCGCCCAGTGGCCACTCGACCGCCCACCGTTCGCCCTCGAGACCAGCGCGCCAGGTGTCTTCGCAGCCGGCGACGTCCGAGCCAACGGTGTCAAACGGGTGGCCGCCGCCGTCGGCGAAGGTGCGATCAGCGTTCCGATGATCCACCGCTACCTCACCGACGGATGACACTCCCACACACCGTCGCACCGGAGCCGACCCTCCCCACACCCGGCGGCGAAGCCCTTCACGCGGCAGCCTTCACGTCGACAGCTATAACTTCATCCCTCATCTTTGCCGATGAGCCCAGGGTCGGACGGCGCGCTGATGCTCAAGTCGGAAATGGTCGGCGCCTTCGGCGCCGAAGTGCGCGATTTCCGATGAACGTGGGGTGGCTGATCGTGTCGGGATTGGCGCGATGACGTTGGTCGCCTCAATTGTCGTGGCCGGCCGGCCCGGTATCTCACCAGTGGAGACACGGGCTTTCTGCGCGCCGCGTTCCTCGATGGACCGTGGCTCGGTTCGCGATGACTGCTCCGGCTCCCGCTAGTGGGCCGCCACTGCCGAGGCCTATGTGGCGGCGTTTGACGGGGCGGGCGACGTGGCCGTGGTTGATTTCGCCGTCGGGCCGGGTGTGACTGCGGCCGAGTCACCCACGCCTCGTGTCAGGGTACATATCGCGAGCCGAGGCCACCATGGGGTAGCGGTCGGCGACGACTACGTTCGGCGTTCGTGACGGTCTCCCAGACGCGAAAGCTTCTGATCGACACGGATCCCGGTATCGACGACGCGATGGCGATCTTCTACGCGCTCGAGTCGCCAGAGCTCGAGGTGGTGGGCCTCAGCACTGTGTTCGGCAACGCCGACACCGACGTGACGACCCGCAACGCGCTCAGCCTGTTGGAGATCGCCGAGCGGAGCGACATCCCCGTCGCTGCAGGAGCCGTCAAGCCGCTGGCGATGGACTACCGCGGTCCGGCCGCCTTCGTCCACGGTCCCGATGGGCAGGGCGGGGTCAACCTTCCGGCACCGGCCACGGCGCCGCTCGCCACGGACGCGGCCCACTTCATCATCGACACGGTCATGTCGTCACCAGGGCAGATCACACTGGTCCCGCTCGGGCCCCTCACCAACGTCGCCCTGGCGATGCTGCTCGAGCCGAGGCTCACGCAGCAGGTCGCCGAGATCGTGCTGATGGGAGGCGCCGCGTTCGTCGGTGGGAACGCATCCCCAGCGGGAGAGGCGAACATCCTCAACGACCCTGAGGCAGCGGACATCGTCTTCGGGGCCGAATGCCCGATCGTCATGGCCGGCCTCGACGTCACCGAGCAGACGTTGATGACGGGTGACGACCTGCGGCGGATCGCCAACATCGACTCGCCGCCGGCGCGTCACTTGTCGGCGATCGTGCCGTACTACATCGACTTCTTCGGGCAGCGGCTCGGCATCGACGGCATTCACGTCCACGACTCGTCCGCGATCAGCTATCTGATCGCACCCCAGCACTACACGTGGGTCGAGCACCCGATCCGCGTCGACTGCGGGCACAGCTTCAGTCGCGGCAAGACGCTGCCCGCGGCGCGGGTCAGCGACCACGAAGCCCCGTGGCAGGGTCGGCAACCGGTCCGAATCCTCACCGGCGTCGACGCCCGCGCCGTCATCGAGCTCGAACTCGAACGACTCGAAGGCCGATGATCGGCACGCTCACGCCGTCCGCCAACGTCGCCGGCAACGAATTCGTCCCAGCGCGGGTCGCGCCAACCCGCGCACGAGCCCCAGCCCTCACTGCGACCGCGACCGCTCGAACGCCTCCCGGACACGTTGCTGCAGGAACGTTTGCACGTCCGACACCTGCCTCGTTCCGCCGAGGTCGCGTTCGACGAGGTGCCGGGTCAGGTCGAGTGACTCGACGTCGACCCAGCGCGGCCGAGGCCTGCCCGGCTCGACGCGGTGTCGCAGGCGGGGGATCGCCAACGCCATGCGATCGAGGCTCTCGGCGATGCGATCGGAAGCAGGTTCGGCATCAGCGACGCTGATGACGCTCAGGTGGTTTGGTTCGGCGTCGCCCGGACCTCGATCAGCACCTCAGCGCGGGTCAGCCGTCGGAGCAGCGCAGCCCACATCCGGGCGACGAAGGAGGCCAACGCCTTGGTCGGCCACCACGTAAACATGTAGCGGCGGCCGTTCGACTTGCGCCCCTCGATCCACCATCCGAAGCGTTGGCCGGGGTAGATCACCAACGGTTGATACGTCGCAGCCTGCGGATCCATGTCGACCGATTCTTACCGACATTGATCGGGTCCCAATCGAACTCATCCGGCGCGGGCCTAAGGGGCGTGACCACGCCGACCTACACGTCGTCCGCCACCGCGACCGAATGCATCGCTCTGGGCGCGGTGCGACGAGAGCGGCGGAGTTGCAGATCGTGCGCGTCCCACTGTCCGGATAACACGGGAATCACGCTCGAGCCCGGTGTCCGCTACCGAGGCTTGATGGCGCTACAGAACGACGACGGGCGCGGTTCGGTACGCGGCATGCGCGACTGGTGGCGGGCAGAGCGGTCGCCCATCGGCGAAGAGCGAATTTCCAGAGTCGATGCGATGACCACACCGAACGCCGATTGTTCCGACGTCGCGACTGTTCCGACCTGAGCGCGGTTCGGCCTGGCTGGTAGGGGATCCGACGCGAGCAGGTCGGAACAATCAGAGGCCGACAACGAGCGCGAGTAGGGCGCCGCGAGCGGGTAGCGGCGCGGCGCGCTTGATAGATCGATGCTCGCTCTCGGCGTGCGCAACCAAGGACCGGATCAGCAGCAGGTCGGGCAGCTGCACGCAGTCGTGGTCGGCCAGATGCGTGCTCCCTCGTTCAGGCGGACGTGGTTGCCCGACTCGTCAGCCGAGGAGGCGGATTGTTCCGACCTAGAGCACGCGAAGGCCGTTGTCAGCCGGGCCATTTGCCCGCAATGTCGGAACAATCGCGAGGTCGGAACAATCGGCGTTGTTCCGACATCGGAACAACGCCGAATCAGGGCGGCAGCGCGCTCTCGTGGTGACGCTCTTGTGAATTCGCTGAATGGCGGTTCGGTGAGTAGGCGCGACGTCCCGCCAACGACACCACCACGGGACACGACCGTCGGGAGCGGTCGCCGCGCGTCGTCGCTACGACTGCCGGTCACGACGAGAAGCCATCGACTTCGATCACGGCTTCGACGAATTGCTGCGGGGCTTCTTGGGGCAGGTTGTGTCCGATGCCGCCGACGATGGTTCGGTGGGTGTACTTGCCGGAGAACTTGGTCGTGTAGGCGCTCGGGTCGGGGTGGGCAGCACCGTTGGCGTCACCTTCGAGCGTGATCGTGGGCACCGTGATGACCGGACTCGTCGCGAGTTGCCGCTCGACGTCGTCGTACTGCGGTTCGCCCGGCGCCAGGCCGAGTCGCCACCGATAGTTGTGGATGACGATGTCGACGTGATCGGCATTGTCGAACGACGTCGCGCTGCGGTCGAACGTGGCGTCGTCGAACTTCCACTGCGGTGACGCGGTGTGCCAGATGAGCTTGGCGAAATCGCGCCGGTACTCGTCGTATCCGGCCCGGCCCCGTTCGGTGGCGAAGTAGAACTGGTACCACCACGACAGTTCGGCCGGCGGTGGCAACGGCGCCGTGTTCGTCTCGCGATTGCCGATCAGGTAACCGCTCACGGACACCATGGCCTTGCACCGGTGCGGCCAGAGCGCGGCCACGACGTTGGCCGACCGCGCTCCCCAATCGAAGCCGCCGACGATTGCCGAGTCCATGCCCAACGCGTCCATCAGGTCGATCACGTCAACGGCCAGGGCCGACTGCTGGCCATTGCGAACCGTGTCGTCCGAGAGGAATCGGGTTGTGCCGTAGCCGCGGAGGTATGGCACCACCACCCGGTACCCGGCCGCTCCGAGCGCGGGGGCGACGTCGGCGTAGCTGTGGATGTCGTACGGCCAGCCGTGCAGCAGCACGACTGGTTGACCGCCGGCGGGTCCGACCTCCACGTACCCGACGTCGAGCGGACCTGCCTCAACCTGCCGCACCGGCCCGAGCGGGTTTCCGTCCACGTCAGCCGAGCTTGGCGATCGCGGCTTCGATCACGCCTGCGACGACGTCGGGCTGCGAAATCATGATCACGTGTGAGCCCTCGACCTCGGTGATCTCGGCGCCGGCCCGCTGGGCGTGGGCACGGACGACATCGGTCCCGGCCGCCTTGTCGTCGGTGGCCACGACCGCCCATGACGGCAGCGTCTTCCATGCCGGCACACCGGACGGCTCGCCGAACGCGAGATCGGCCACCGGTCGTTGGATGACGCCGATCAACGCCGCCTGGGCATCGGTCAGGTCGGCCGCGAACGCGTCGCGTGCCTTCGCCGGGTCGATGAGGAACTCGGTGCCGGAACCGCTTCCGGTTGGGTACTGGCGTGGAACCAGCACCGTACCGAGGACGCTGTCCTTGGAGGCACCTGTGACCTGAATCAGTTGCTCACCTTCGTCGGGGGCGAAGGCGGCGACGTAGACCAGGCCGACGACGTTCTGGCTGCGGGTGGCGGCGTTGCTGATCACCGCTCCGCCGTAGGAGTGGCCGACGGCGAGTACGGGACCGGGGATCTGCTCGAACACGCTGGCGACGTACGCGCTGTCGTGGGAGATGCCGCGCAGCGGGTTGGCGGCGGCGACCACCTGGACGCCGTCGGTGTGGAGGCGCTCGATGACTCCGTTCCAGCTGGAGCTGTCGGCGAAGGCGCCGTGCACGAGCACGACGGTGAGCTGAGAAGTGGTAGTTGCTTCGGACATGGTGATTCCTCCTTGGTTATCCGAATGTGAACACGAAGGCCTCGACGCCGGCGTCGAGGAACTCGATCTCGAACCGACGACCGCCGTTTGGCGCCGGCTGGCGGACCAGCTGGTACATCCGCTGGTAGTCGGCGGTGCCGTCGCCGTGTCCGTCGATGTCGACGCCGTGTGCAGGGCCCGGCGGAGCGCTGTCGATGCGGACCCCGAACCGCACCGGTAGGTGTCCGAGCGGTGGCCCCATCACGAGATGCAGGTCGCGGGCGTGGAACTGAAACGAGATCGATCCGCCGGCATCGTCCAGGTGCGCACGAACGGGCCCCACCCGCCACCGGCCGGACAGCGCCCATTGGTTGCGGCGCATCCGATCCGGCGCCGAGTAGATGTGGGGCTCGTCGGACACGAGTCCGCTAGATGAGGCGAAGTTGACGGCGCGCCCGTAGCCGAGGTAGGTCTCCGGTGATCCCAAGCTGGCCCAGTCGGCCGCCGCCTCGACACCGTGGGGCTCGATGCGCACGAGGCCCTGATCGACGTCATGACCGGCCTCCCGCATGAGCATCTGGAGGACCATCTCGGATTGCTCGTACTCGCCTTCACCGAAGTGGTGGTGGCGGATGCGACCCTGGGCATCGACAAAGTACATGGCCGGCCAGTAGTGGTTGTCGAACGCCTGCCAAACGGCGTAGTCGTTGTCCACCACGACCGGATAGCGGACGTCCATCTCCTTGAACGCGCGGCCGACGTTGTCGAGGTCACCTTCGAACTCGAACTCGGGCGTCTGGACGCCGACGACCACCAGCCCAAGGGCCGCGTACTTGTCCGCCCACGCCCGCACGTAGGGAAGCGAGCGGATCCAGTTGATGCACGTGTAGGTGCCAAAGCTGACCAGGACCACGCGGTCCCGAAGCCCTGCCGGCGTGAGTGGTGCCGCGTTCAGCCAGGCAGTCGCCCCGTCGAACCCAGGCAGCCTGCCTTCGACGGGAAGCTCGTTGCGATGACGAAACATGCCCGGCACCGATCAACGCAGCGACCGGAATGCCGCTCGCATTTCCGACGAGAACAGTTCCGGCTGTTCCCAGGCGGCGAAGTGGCCGCCTCGGTCGAGCCGGTTGTAGTGGATGAGGTTCTCGGGATAGGCGCGCTCGGCCCAGCTCCTCGGCGCTTGATACAGCTCGTCTGGGAAGACGCTGATGGCGAAGGGGATGGTGATGTTCTTGGCGTCGAAGAAGGCCGCTTTGTTCTCCCAGTAGAGCCGGGCCGCCGAGACCCCGGTGTTCGTCAGCCAGTACAGCGTGAGGTTGTCGAGGATGTCGTCTCGCGTGAGGTCGCCGGCCAGGCGCCCGTCGACGATCTGCGCGACGAGCCCGGGCTGGCCGGTGCCGTCGCCGTGGTCGATCGCGAACGCCGCGAGATCAATCGGCGAGTCCGCCAGGCCGTACAGCGTCTGGGGACGCGTCGACATGATCTGGGCGTAGGCGACGTGCTTCGCGTAGAAGGCGCTCAACTGGTCGTAGGCGCGTCGCTCCTCTTCCGACAGACCAGACGGCGGCGGCTCGCCGCGCAGGTAGCCGTTCACCTCCGGTGGAGCGGTGCCTGGCATGTTGGAATGGATCCCGAGCAGCTCCGGGGCGGCCTGTTCACCCATCTGCTGTGTGACCGCCGCGCCCCAGTCGCCGCCCTGCGCCACGAACCGCGAGTAGCCGAGGCGCTTCATCAGCACGACCCAGGCACGGGCGATGCGGGCGGGATCCCACCCGGTGGTGGTCGGCTTGGCGGAGAACCCGTGGCCCGGCAGCGACGGGACCACGAGATCGAACGCGTCCTCCGCGCTTGCGCCGTGTGCCGTCGGGTTGGTGAGCGGCTCGATGATCTTCAGCTGCTCGATGATCGAGCCGGGCCAGCCGTGCGTGACGATGAGCGGCAGGGCGTCCCCGTGCTGGGAGCGGACATGGATGAAATGAATGTCCAACCCGTCGATCTCGGTCATGAACTGCGCGAGGGCGTTCAGCTTCGCCTCGCAGTTGCGCCAGTCGTAGTCGGTCCCCCAGTAGCGGGCGAGTGCCTGCATGGTCGCCAGCGGCACTCCCTGCGAGTCGTCGGTGACCGTCTCGCGATCCGGCCAGCGCGTCGATGCGATCCGGCGACGCATGTCGTCCACCGCCTCCTGCGGGACGTCGATCCGGAAGGGTCGGATCGTTTCGTCATCGGTCGGCGTGCTCGTTGTGGCACCGTCAGTCATGGGTCGCTCCTCTCACATCCCCGCTGGAGGTCTTCGGCCTCCGCCCGGGCCGTCGTTCCCGACGATCGGCCGGTGAATGCCCGGCGTCTCGTGGATCGGACGTCAGGTCGGGCCTCCTCTGTTGAATCGGGCCATTCCGAGATTCCTCATTCGGGGGTGCCTTCGCACCGGGGTGTCTCCCTGGTCGTCGCCCGGTCCGGACGCACCTGACGTTCCGTAGGCGAGCCGGGATGGGCTCAGCGCTCGACGAGTTGCTGGCCGCCATCGATCTCGAACGTCGCACCGGTGACGGCCGTGTTCGTCATCAGGTGGACGGCGAGCGCAGCGATGTCGGCCGGGCCGATCACTCGTCGGATCGGCAGTGTCGTCTCGAGCTGGTCGCGTCGTGCGCCCAGCCGATCGCCGAGCGCGGCTGCCGAACCCGCTGTGTCGACGAACCCCGCAGCGATCACGTTCACGCGGATGGGTGCGAGCTCGGACGCGAGGCTCTTCGCCATCGCGGAGAGCGCAGCCGTGATCGCTGAGAGGAACGCCGCGCCCGCGATCGCATGGCGGCCATCGGTGCACCCTGAGAACAGCAGCGTTCCCCCCGGGCGCACCTTGCTCGATGCCTCGCGAGCGACCTGCAGCGGGAGCAAGAGATGCGCCTCCAGTTCGCGACGCGCTCCGTCGACGTCGAACCCGGCGCGCGACACGTCGCGGGGACCTGGACCGCTGACGAGCACATGGTCGATCGGCGTCGACAACTCGTCGAAGAACCTGCTGAGCCGGACGAAGTCGGTGGCGTCGAAAGCGGCAATACTGCCTTCGACCTGGAGGCCGGCGCGCTGCACGCGCTCGGGGTCGCGTGCCGTGATGATCACCTTGGCTCCCTCCTCGCGTGCTCGCCGAGCGGTCTCGAGGCCGATGCCGGAGCTGCCACCGATCACCAAGAGCGTCTGCCCGGCGAGTTGCGGGTCGCGCCCCATCACGCCGCCTCCGCCCCGGTACCAGGGACGTCGATGGCGACGGCCTGGATCCTCACGTCGAGCTTTGTGGCGGCCATGTGACCCCGGTGATCCAGACTCTGGTGGACACCAGATCACAATGCGAGTATCGCGGCGGTGTCGCACCCGGGGCAGTCCCCGGTCGTGCTGTGCGCAAGGGACACCGAAGGAGAACCGGCTGTAGCGTTGCCGCGGCGGATCGGGTGCCGTGGAAGGGTGTGGCCGATGAGACTCCTCGGACGCCAGGCCGAGTGCGACGTTCTCGACCGGCTCCTGCGGGATGCGGTCGAGGGTCGCAGCAGAGTCATCGTGCTGCGCGGCGAAGCGGGCATCGGCAAGAGCGCGCTGCTCGGCTACGTCTCCGAACGCGCTCACGGGACGCGCCTGGTCAGGGCCGCGGGTGTCGAGTCGGAGATGGAGCTTGCCTACAACGGGCTGCATCAACTCTGTGCGCCAATGTTCGATCACCTCGAACGGCTGCCCCAGCCCCAGCGCACCGCACTGGAGACGGTGTTCGGACGGAGCGAGGGTCCCGCGCCAGACCGGTTCCTCGTCGGACTGGCGACGTTGACACTGTTCGCCGACGCAGCGGAGCACCAGCCGCTCGTGTGCATCGTCGAGGACGCACAGTGGCTCGACCAGGTCTCCGCGCAGATCCTGGCGTTCGTCGCCCGCCGGGTCCTCGCTGAGCGCCTCACGATCGTGTGCGCCGCCCGAACCGGGACCGGCAAGGAGGTCCTGGCCGGGCTCCCCGAGCTGTCCCTCGGTGGACTGAGCGACACCGATGCCCTCGCACTGCTGCTGGAGAACCTGCACGGTCCGCTCGACGCCGCGGTCTGCCAGCAGATCGTGGCCGAGAGTCGCGGCAACCCGCTCGCCCTCGTCGAGCTCCCTCGTACGTGGAGCGCCGTCGAGCTGGCGGGTGGGTTCGGGTTGCCCGAGAGTCTTCCTGTCACCGGGCGGATCGAAGCGAGCTACGGGCGGCGCCTCCAGCGGCTGCCTTCCGACACGCAACTTCTCGTCCTCGCCGCCGCGGCCGAGCCAGTCGGCGACCCTGCGCTGCTCCGCCGGGCCGCCGACCGCCTCGAGATCGACATGGCCGCGGCCGAGGCCGCGGCCGACGCGGGACTGCTGACGATCCGAGGGCGCGTGCAGTTCGCACACCCACTCGTTCGCTCCACCGCGTACCGCACGGCGGCGGCCCGCGACCGCCACCGGGTGCATCGCGCCCTCGCCGACGCCACCGACCCCGAAACCGACCCCGACCGACGGGCTTGGCACCGTGCTTGCGCCACCCCTGGGCCCGACGAAGAGGCCGCCACCGAGCTGGAGCGGTCAGCAGGCCGTGCACAGGCTCGCGGCGGAATGGCCGCCGCGGCTGCGTTCCTGCAGCGAGCGGTCGAGTTGACAGAGGACCCGGCACGACGTGCCGAACGGGCAGTGGCGGCGGCGGACGCAAGCTTTCAGGCCGGGGCGTTCGATTCGGCGCTGCAACTCGTGGCCACCGCGGAGACCAGTCCGCTCACCGGCTTCCAGCGGGCTCGGGTCGCGCTACTCCGTGGTCATGTCGCCGTGGTGTCGAGCTATGGCAATGACGCTGCGCCGCTGCTCCTGCGAGCAGCGAGAGAGCTCGAACCGTTTGATCTCGATCTCGCTCGCAAGGTCTACCTGACGGCATGGGGTGCGGCAATCACGGCCGGGCACCTTGGTGGAGCGGACATCCTCGTCGACGTCTGTCGCGCCGTCCGCGCCCTGCCACCCCTCACGGCCGACGCGCATCCCCTTCACCTCGTTCTGGATGGCCTCTCCCTCTTGAGTACTGCCGGCCGCGCCGCGGCGACCCCGGTACTGCAACGCGCCGCAAACGCGGTCGACCGATTGTCCGTGGAGGACGTTCTGCGCTGGGGATGGCTCGCACCGGCCGCGAGCAAGGCGACATGGGACTGGGACGGATTCGTTGCGCTCGACGAGCGACAGGTCCAGATCATCCGCGACGCCGGTGCGCTTGCTGAGCTGCCGGTCCACCTCCACTCCTTGGTACAGGACAAGGCGTGGCGTGGTGACTTCCCGGGCGCCACTGCGCTCATCGCGGAGGCCGAGGGCGTCGCGGCGGCGACCGGGACTCGAATCCCACCCTTCGGGCAGCTCTGGCTGTGGTCACGGCAAGGGCGCGAAGCCGACACGTCAGCGTTGGTCGATGCCACGATCAAGGCGGCCACCACCGGAGGTCAGGGCATCGGGGCGATGAGCGCTCACTGGTCGGCCGCGGTCCTCTACAACGGCCTCGCCCGATACGACGAGGCGCTGTCTGCCGCGAACCAAGTGTCCAGCAACGCCATCGACCCCTTTCATTCCATGTTCGTGCTCCCCGAGCTCGTCGAGGCGGCGGCACGGATCGGCAACCCAGGGCTCGCCCGCGACGCGCTCGAACGCCTGGCCGAAACGACTCAGCCAGCAGGCCACGCATTCGGGCGGGGACTGGAAGCACGCTGTCGGGCGTTGGTCGTCGGCGGCGTCGCCGCCGAAAAGCTGTATCGCGAGGCGGTAGAGCGGCTCGGTCGGACCACGGTCCGTACCGAGCTCGCTCGCGCACATCTCCTCTATGGCGAGTGGCTGCGTCGCGAAGGCCGGCGCATTGACGCCCGCGAGCAGCTGCGAAGCGCCTATCAGATGTTTGTCACGATCGGGATGGAAGCGTTCGCCGAGCGGGCGCGTCGCGAGTTGATGGCGACGGGAGAGAGGGTCCGCAAGCGCCGCGCCGAGACCCGCCACGATCTCACTCCGCAGGAGGAGCAGATTGCCCGGCTCGCACGCGACGGGTTCGCGAACCCGGAGATCGGGGCCCAGCTGTTCATCAGCGCCAAGACGGTCGAGTGGCATCTGGGCAAGGTGTTCGCAAAGCTCGGGATCAGTTCGCGCCGGGAGCTTCGGACGGCGCTGCCTGGGCAGAGCCACCACCTGGTCAGCGGAACCTGACGTCGACGTCTCAGCGCCGGGGTCACGCTGAACGCCGCATCGCGCGGCGGCGGTGCTCGGGCGATCCCGAGCGCGTGCGGTCGAAGCACGTAGCCCGGGCACGTACCCGGGAGTTCCCCGGGTGCGACGGACGACGCGTCGGAGGACAGTGCCGTTCACGACAGATCACGTCGCACACCAACCGCCGGGCAGAGGGCCCGCGAGCGTCACACACGGGAGGACAGCATGTCCGGAACACAACGTACGACCATGGATCCATCGACGTTTGATCGGGTGTGGCGCGGGAGCGGCGTCGCGTTCGTCGTCACCTTCGCCGCTTCGTGGCTCATCCACGGCAGTCAGCCCGGGATCGGCGCTTCGGCCGACACGCTGGTGTCGTTCTACGACGGCGATCGCACACGGATCCTGATCGGGTCGTCACTACTCGCACTGTCGCTCCTCAATCTGCTGTGGTTCGGCGCTGCCTTGGCGTCCGCTTTACGGGACGCCGGGCAAGGGATCTGGGGCGCAGCGGCGACGGCGGCCAGCACGGCACTGGTGACGATCATCTACGTGCGAGTCTTTATCGGCGCAGGTCTTGCCTACTCGATCGCGGGCTCTGGAAACGACGCCGTCACGTCCGGGTTGAACGACCTCGCGCAGGTCCTGCTGGTGGTCGCCGCGTTCCCAGCAGCGATGCTCATCATGGCGGGGAGCTTCGGGCTGCGACAGGCGGGGGATATCCCGAGCCGGGCATTCCTGGCTGGGGTCACAGCGTTGCTGCTCGTGCTGATCGGTGGCTCGACCTGGGCAAACGCCGGAGTATGGGCACCGGACGGTGCCTACTCCCGGGTGATCTGGCCGATCATCGCCCTCGCCTGGATCGCCATCGTCAGCGGATTCCTCTACACCCGAACGGCCTCCACCCAGCGAGCGGCGCGACCCGCTTCGATCTCTGTGGCGTAACCGGCCAATCCCGTTCCGACATGCGCATGGCGAAGCGATCGAGCCGGTCAGTGCCAGACCGCACCGACCAGCTTCTGCCTCCCTGCCCATCCAACCCAAAGGAGTAAGTACCATGACCACTCACCTCCAGAGTCGCCGGCTCGTCACCCGCTGGGCAGCAACGACGTCCCTCATCGTCACCGTGGCAGGCGCTGCTGCAACCGTCGACAGCGGCGCCCTTGCCGCGAGCACGCCGTCGGATCCGGTTGTCGAGACCGAGGGTGGCTCGGTCGGTGGCGTGGCGGCGGACGGGGGCTTCGTGTTCCGCGGTGTGCCGTATGCCGCACCGCCGACCGGGCCCCTCCGGTGGCAGGCACCGCAGCCCGCACCATCGTGGGACGGCGTCCGAGATGCGACCGAGTTCGCGCCGAGCTGCCCACAGCAGGCGGGACCCTTCGCGCCTCCTGGGCCGTTGGATGAAGACTGTCTGTATCTCAACGTGTACACGCCGGCGCTTGGCAATGCCGACACATCGGGGCGCCCGGTTCTGGTGTGGATCCACGGGGGTGGCTTGGCCACTGACGCCGCTCGGAACTATGACCCGACGCTGCTGGCAGCCGAGGGAACGGTGGTCGTCACGATCAACTACCGCCTCGGCGCGCTCGGGTTCCTGTCGCATCCCGCGCTGGCGTCGCGGCCGGGCGGTCCGTCGGGCAACTACGGGCTGATGGATCAGCAAGCCGCGTTGGGTTGGGTGCAGCGCAACATCGGCGAGTTCGGCGGCGACCCGCGCAACGTGACGATCGCCGGTCAGTCGGCCGGCGGCTTGTCGGTGCTCGCCCACCTTGTCGCGAGCGACTCCCAGGGGCTGTTCCACAAGGCGATCGTGCAGAGCGGAGCGTTCGCGCTGACACAGCTGCCACTCACCGACGCCGAGGCGTTCGGTCAAAGCGTCGCTGACGCTGCCGGCTGTGCCGACCAGACCGCGGACTGCTTGCGCGAGCTGCCGGTCGATGCGCTGGTGAACAACTTCCCGACCGCGGCGATTCCCGGAGTCGTTGACGGCGAAGTCCTCACGGAATCGATCGGCACGGCGTTGGCAGCCGGACGGTTCGCCCAGGTGCCGATCCTCAACGGAATCAACCACGACGAGGAACTCCTCTTCGTCGCCGGACTTGGTGTGGCCGTCAGTGGCGGGACCTTCGTGCCGCTGGACCCGCCAGAAGTCACCGACGAGAACTATCGGCAACAGATCGAGTCGACGCTGGGCGTGTCCGAGACGCGGGCGGCGGCGATCGCAGAGGAGTATCCGACCAACCTGTACCCATCGCCGACGGTTGCCTTGAGCGCGTTGGTCGGCGACGCCAACTTCGCCTGCACGGCACTGCAAATGAACGAGTGGACCTCTGCTCTGGTGCCGACGTTCGCCTACGAGTTCGCCGACGATGCGGCACCTCCACGAACTGCGCCGATTCCCGCTGCGACCCACGGTTCGGAACTCCCATATCTCTTTGACCTGCCGAACGCGCCGCTCCAAGATCCGCTCAACGCCGAACAACAGGAACTCGCCGGCACCATGCGAGCAGCATGGGCCAACTTCGCCGCAACCGGAGACCCCTCAACAGCCGCAGTTTCCTGGCCGTCGTTCGACGACGGCGGGCAAGGGCTGTTGTTCGTCACACCCGAACCACAGGTCGACACCGAGTTCGCGTCCCGCCACCACTGCGCGTTCTGGGCCACAGAGTAAGAGCAGCTCTCTCCAAGGTGTCACTCGTATGAAGGAGACAGAAATGAGCACCACTGACGTCGAAATGCTCGGCGAGGGCACGCCGATCACGGGGACCGTGGACCTCAAGCTCGAGGCCGTGGTCATCGCGGTGTCGGACGTCGAGCGCTCCAAAGCGTTCTACGCGAGCCTCGGCTGGCGGCTCGACGCCGATTTCAGCTTCGACAACGGCTTCCGCGTCGTGCAGTTCACGCCGCCGGGTTCTGGCGCGTCGATCCAGTTCGGCGCGAACATCTCAACGGGCCCGCCGGGCAGCGCACAAGGCTTGTACCTGGTCGTCTCCGACGTCGAGAGCGCCCGGTGAAGAACTCGCCGCCCGCGGGGCGCAGCCCTCCGAGGTCTTCTATCCCAGCACGCCGGGCGGCCAGTTCGAACCGGCGAGTCGTGACACGCGCACAGCGGGGAAGGAGGAGCAACTCGCGAGCTACGGATTGTTCGCGATCCTCCACGAACCCGACGGCAACACCTGGCTACTCCAGGAGGTCACGACGCGGCTGCCCGGCCGCATCGACGACAGCGCGACGTCGTACGCGTCGATCGCCGACCTTGCCGACGCGATGCGACGTGCATCGGTCGGCCACGGCGCGCACGAAGCTCGGATCGGTGAGGCCGATGCGAACTGGCCCGACCGGTACGCGGCCTACATGGTCGCTGAACAAGCCGGCACACCGCTGCCGGAATGAGCACACAGCACAAGGAGTGGTCATGTCCACGATCAAGATGCACGCGACGACAACTGTCACACCGGAGCAGTACACCGCCGGCCTCACCGACTTCGGCCCCGGCCGATCGAAGATCTTCGGAAACAGCGCCGACAGCGACCTCGAAGTCCACGACACCGCACCGGGTCGCGCCCGACGTCACCGAGGGTTCCGGCGGCGTCTGGGAGCGCCTGCTCTACGACTGGTCCGATCCCAACCTCGTCGTCGCCAAAACGATCGACTCGAACGCATGGGGCGGCCAGTCCGGCCACACGTATACGTTCACCCGCAACGCAAGCGGCAAGACCGACATCGACTACGTCGTGGTACGAGAGGGAAAGAACCTCAAGGGACGATTCCTCGGGATCGTCCTCGGAAGCGTCGGCAAGAGCCGACTAGTGAAGGCGTTCAACAACAGCGTCAAAGCAATCGAAGCGCGGAACTACCCGGCGGCTGCGCCGCAGCAGAGATGAGACTCAACCGAAATCTCGGCGAGCCACCGAGCCGTTACCCACCGGCAACGTCAACCTCGTCTTCGACTTCGACTACGACGGCGGTGGGCCAGACAAACGGCGCAACCGGTTCGATCATCGTCAACGGCAACAAGGTCGCCGAGGGCCGGATCGAGAAGACCTTGGGCGCGCTCTACTCACTAGCCGCTGAACCGGCCGACATCGGCCACGACAGCTACTCGCCTGTCACCGACGACTACGACCCGTGGGACAACGCCTTCACCGGGACCATCAACAAGGTCACCGTCAAACACAAGGAGCACCAACCGGCCTAGAAGGAGGCCGGGCGCTCCGAATGCCCAGTTCGGGAGCGTCGACACAGAGCCAGGTGATCACGCCGCACCCGCTCCGATCGACGGCTCGGCGCTCAATCAGGTGCTGACTGCCGACCCCCTCATTGGCCTTGCCGTCGAGGGCCGATCCCCGGAGGCAGGCGCAGAGAACGGGGCAAGGCCGGGTATCCGATAACCGCGAGGATAAAGCCGGGCCGCCGCGTCCGGTACCGCCGGATCCCGCGGGCTGCCGGCGCCGGGGCATCTCTCCGCCTCGACGCGCCACTCGTCGTCGGGCGGGTTCGGGGTGGCGTCGCAGCGTCGTTCGACGCGGCGCCTTGCTATGCGATAGGTACACGCTGACGTTCGGTGACAAGGAGATCGACATGGGTGAACGGCTCGACGGCACGGTGGCGGTGGTGACTGGCGCGAGCAGCGGAATCGGTGAGGCGACCACACGGGCGCTGGCTGCCCAGGGTGCCAGCGTCGTGGGAGCAGCGCGGCGCAAAGACCGGCTCGACGCGCTCGTCGGCGAGATCGAGTCCGGCGGCGGCACGGCTGTCGCCATCGAGTGCGACGTCACCGACCAGGCTCAGGCCTCGGCCCTCATCGCGGCGACGATCGAGCGCTTCGGGCGCCTCGACACACTGATCAACAACGCTGGCGTGATGCTGCTCGGCCCGATCGTCGACGCACCGATCGAGGAGTGGGACCGGATGGTGTCGCTCAACGTGCAAGGCCAGCTGTACTGCGCCCACGCCGCCCTGCCCCATCTGCTCGTAGCGGCCGAGGACGGGCCACGACGCGTCGCCGATCTGGTCAACGTCAGCTCGGTGGCCGGGCGCGTCGCCCGCCTCGGATCGGGCGTCTACAGCCTCACCAAGCACGGCGTCGGCGCCTTCAGCGAATCTCTGCGGCAGGAGGTCACCAAGCGCCACGTCCGCGTCTCGCTCGTCGAGCCGGGCGCCGCTGCGACCGAGCTGTCCTCCCACGTCCGCGAGGAGGTCCGCGCCAGCATGATGCAGCGCTTCGCCGGTGTCGAACGAATGGAGGCCGACGACATCGCCGACGTCATCACCTACATCGTCACCCGTCCGCGCCGAGTCGCCATCAACGAGGTGCTGGTCCGCCCGACCGAGCAAGAGGGCTGAGCCAGCCGGTCGCCGAGTTGTCGGTGCCACTTTGCACGTTGATCGGCGCACGCAGCCGAGCCTGCGGCGACACCGGAGGCGAGTGACCGACGGCAGCGGCCGTGGAGTGTCCGGAACTCGGAATACTGCGCCCGATGTCGCGCGATGCACGTGTCCGCTACCGCCGGAGTCCGGCGCCACCGAACGTCTCGGCTCGAGGTTCGGTGCGCAGGCCGACGGAGCGGCGTCCGATCGGCGCGAGGCAGCTCGGGAGCAGCGACGAAGGCGGCCACGCTGTATCTGCCGAATCTGGAGCGCTCTCGAGAGCAAGCACGCGAGCCGATTCCATGGTCATGGAGCGTCGTCGAGCCGGTGCTATCGGACGGTCAGCAGGGCTTTCGACCAAGGGGTTGTCGGGCGGGCTCGGACACCGTGGACACCGTCAGAGTCACGGGCCTGTGCGGCGAGCGTGGACCCGTACCGCACACCGTCATTCCACCTCGATGCCGGATCGCCCTCGATGGAGGGTGGGCTGGTAGAGGAGTTCTTGGGTGTGACCGTCGAGCGTCCGGCTCTCGACCAACTCCAGGTCAAAGTCGGCCGCGCCTCCGAAGATCGGGTCGGTCCCGGTCTTTCCGGAGATGACCGGGAACACGGTCACGTGTACGAGGTCGACGAGGCCGGCGGCCATCAGCGCCCAGTTCAACGACAGACTGCCGTGCGATCGCAACGGCACCTCGGACCCCTCCTTGAGCCGAGCGACGACGTCGACGAGAGTTTCCGGACTAGTGGAGCGCCGCAGCCCACCTCACCCCAGCCGAGTACGCCGCCCGGTTCCACGATCGACCAATAGCCCGAGTCCAGGAATCGGGGTCAACTCCTAGGGTCTCCGCGGTCGCGGTCGTGCTCGAGCCGCCGATGTCCGAGAACGGCGCGTCCGAGAACGCGCAGTTGGCCGCCATGGTTAGACCATCCAGTGTCCTACCGCAACCGAACGGGCCAGCGCGACGTTCGGTCGGCATTCAGTCAGGCGGCGGCGGTGGTCGTCCGGGCAGCGGTGGGTCGACCGATGCTGTCATCACCGCTGTACGTGGCAAGCGCCGATCGACGATTGTGTGCGCTCGTTCTGATGCGCAAGATGGTTGGCACGCAGCCAATCTGCGCATCAAGCCGCCTTGGGAGCAGGCACCGGTGTGGCCGAGCGCCTCGGCGTCCCCGCATCTACCCATGCCGATGAGGACGTCTCGGTGTCACCTTCTGATCTGATTCGCCGGTACGCCGTGGAAGCGGCATGGCTGTTTCGTCACGGCCTCGAACGGTCCCCCTCATGGCGTAGGTGCAGATGGCCGGCCGCTCTCGCCATCCCGAAGCGTCCAGTCCGACTCGGCTGTTCAGCGCCCCGGGTGGATTGCCGCCTCAGCCACCTCGTCGATCACGGCGTCCGCGAGCGGGTGTCGTCTGAGTTGGTCGTCGCTGTTCCCAAGCTCCAGCGGGATCAGGTTGGGGATCCTCGAGCACGGCCACCGGTTGGCGCCGTCGTGGCGTGGCCCGATGATAGCGGTATCTCGGCCCTCGAGCCACTGTTGGCGATGGCGCGATATCCGTAGATTCGCGCCGTGACCGATCGAGCGACGGACGGCGATCCTCGCCCTGCTACTCGCTGCCGCACGCCTCGTGCTGCTGCGAGGGACCGCTCGTCGCCGCCACGGTGATGCACGACCTCGGTCTCGGAGTCGGCCACAGGTCAGGGCCGCGTCGAAGTACAGACCGCGCTGCGAGTGCCATCGAGGGCGCCTGTCGGCGAAGACCGCGAAGGGACCGTGACCATGGCCGATGAAGCGCCCGCGCAGATCAACACCTACTTCCGGGTCTGTGACGGAGTGCGGATCCGCTTCGCCGACACCAAGGCCGACGCCGATGTCACGGTGCTGATGCTTGCGCCTTGGCCCGAGACCGTGTGGGCGTTCCGACGAGTGTGGAATCCCGTGGCGTCGGTGGGGCGGGTCGTCGCCATCGAGCTTCCCGGCTTCGGCCACTCCGACGGTCGCCCAGAGCTGATCTCGCCCCCAGAAGCTGGAGCATTCCTCGCCCGACTGATCCGGAATTGGGAGCTGGGGGCACCGCACATCGTCGGCCCCGATGTGGGGACCGCCGCCGCGCTCTTCCTGGCGTCGACATCTCCGGAGCTCGTGACGAGCCTGACCGTCGGCGGCGGGGCAGTGCGCTACCCGATCGACGCGGATGGCGCCCTCAGAGACATCATCGAGGCGCCCAGCCTCGACGTCGTGCGCGGCCTCGACGCGCGAACGAACATCGGCTTGGCCGTCGAGGCTGCTGCACCGGTCGCGTCCGAGCCCGAGGTTCACGAGGACTACGTCAGCGCCTACGACCTCGGGCGCTTCGCCGAGTCCGCCCGGTTCGTTCGTCACTACCCCGAACAGAACGCGGTGCTGGCCGAGCTCCTGCCGTCGATCGCCACCCCGACCCAGATCGTGGCGGGTCGCGATGACCACCTCGTCCCTTGGTCCAACAACCAGTATCTCAGCGACCACCTCCCCAACAGCGAGATCCACCCGCTCGACGCCGGTCACTTCGCGTGGGAGCAGGCAGCCGAGCAGTATGGCCGTCTGGTCGTCGAGTGGGTCAGCGGCGGCTACCGACGAGTGATCCCCGGATAGTCGACAGCGATCGTCGCGGCAACGGAGGAACGAGGAGGGAGAGTTGCCAGCAGAGGGAACCGCGAGCAGCCGGATCGGGTCTCGTCGCTTACGTGAGGGTCAGCGCTCGATGCGACGGCTCTCGAGCGCAAACGTCAACGCCATCAGAACGTCGACGGTGACGAGGAGAACGATCCCGGCCACGGACCCGCCCACGACCTGAATGACCGCCGCGACCACGACCGCGACGGCGATCCGCTCGCGAGGGAGCACTCTGAAGGCTCGCCAGCTCGCGACCGCGATGCCGAATACGCCGAGGGCGAGGCCCCCGAGCAGCATGAGACGGAACGGTGTCTCGACGTGATCGGAGGGGTGCAGCGTGATCTTCTCGAGCGCCGCGGCCGAGACGATGATGCCGGCGACGATCGGCATGTGCGCCCACGTGTAGACGTCGCGCGCAAAGTTGCCACGAGCGCGGTCTCCCTCGATCGTCTCGCCTCGGTCCTCAAGCGCAGGACCGGGGCGGTCGAAGTACCCCCACCACAGCAAGCCCGCGAAGGCACCGGACGCGACGAGCGCGGCGACGGTGCGTCCTGGGAGCCCCTCTCCGGCGTCGAGCGCCACGACGACAGGCAGGCCGATCACAACGATCACCTCGCCGAGAGCGATGATGACGATGAGCGCGTGACGCTCGGCGAAGTGGCCCGATCGCACGAGCCAGCCTCCGCGACCGGCGTCGATCATCGCCCCGACCACGATGGCTGCGCTCGCAAGCCAGACGACGATGCGCCCGTCGCCGCTGATGAAGGCGCCGGCGAGCAGGACGACGAGGGCCACAACGTTGAGCGTGACCCATCGCGCGACTGACGCATGCATCTCGGATTCGCGCTCGAAGCTGAGCGTCTGCGTGACGAACCCGAGAATCATGATGATCCCGAGCGTCACGGCGAACACCGGCCCGCCCGCGCCGAGCGCCGTGGAGGTCGACGCCGCCATCGGCACGCTCGTCGCCGTCGCCACGAGGAAGATCAACCGCACCGAGCGACTGTTGCCCGAGACGGCGTTCGCGGACCAGGTGAGCTCCTGCCACGGGAGCCACAGCAACGCGAACAGCAGCGCGACCCTGCCGGCGCCGCTCCAGCTCGGGCTATCGACGAGCAGTCCGACGAGCTGAGAGAAGGCGAGGACGTACGCCAAGTCGAAGAAGAGCTCGACCGGATCCGCGGTGAAGTCCTCGGTGCGCTCCGGTAAGGGGATGCCCTTCACGGGCGCAATCGCTAGCGGCCGCCGCGCTCGGCGATCTCCGCGCGGGCGGCCTCGATGAGTTCGTCGTTCGTGTGGGCGTGCCCGCGAAGCCCCCAGCCGCCCGGCACGGCCTCGGTGAGGAGCACCCAGGTGCGCTCCCTCAAACTGTCGTCCCCGGCCGCCTCGGCCACGAGCGCGACGAACTGCTCGACGACCGCGATCTGCTTGGCCCGGTCGAGTGCTCCTGCGTTGGTGAGGACTTGCACCCTGACGTAGTCGCTGTCGGCGTCGACGTTGGAGATCGACGTTGCCGGAAGCTCATGAATGAATGCCGCGGTGTTCTTGCGGAACATCGGGATGTTCGGCACCTCCTCGATGCGCATCAGGGTCTCCGCGAGCCTCCCCGCAAGGGCGTGTGGCTGCGAGAATCTTCCGGCGCCTGCGTACACGTCGATCATGGGCATGGGTAAATCTCCGTTCCTTGAAGCGAATATTCCGGTGTTCGATTGCAGCGGCAGTGGGGTGACGCTTGCGGTGCTCCCTCGTCAGACGTGAGCGCGGCAAGCGCGACAAACTCCAGGCGAACTGACCTCAACGCCTTCCAGGAAAGGTGTCACCGAACATCGGTCGCCCACTCAACGAGCTCGCACCCGCGGATCGGCGGGGACGACTTCGCGGCTACATCCAGATGTACTCCTCGGCGATGGCACCATTGCGCCACCTGGCGACGGTCACCATGCTGCTACCGCCCTCAAGGTCGCCGACCACGCAGGTCCACTCTTCCGATCCGAACCGGATTGGATGAGACTTCACTTGGATGGGCGCTCCGCCAGTGCTTTCGACGAAGGCCTTCATTGCTTCGATGTGTTCACGAATCCCGTGTGTCGGGGGCTGCCCCCGCACGCCTACAAGTACGTCCTCGGTGTGGTAGCGGGCGAAGGCGCCGTCCCAGTCCGCTCCATTCCAGCCCGTGAAATCAAGCTCGTCCATACTGTCGAGATTTCGCGTTACCGCGTCGTCAGCCATGCTCATTGCCTCCTTCTAGGTCGCCTTCCTGTCACCGCACTCCTTCGCTCACCTCACACAGGCTCGGTTGGCTCATCGAATCCGGGGTCGCCGTTCCATTCGAGGCCGATGCTCGGTCAGCTACGCGCGCTCCATGTGGCGTTGCTGGAGAAGCAGCTGCGCCGCGAGAGAGCCGGTGGGCGCCGCCGCATCGGAGCGGGATGCGTGGTTGATGATCGCGTCCTTGATGTATCCCTCGTCAGCGGGCTTGGGATACGCGTTGAATACCTCTCGTCGCAGTCGATCTGCTACCGCATCGCTGAGCCGGCCGATGTCGAAGAAGACGCCTTTGTGGGTGAGATAGGTCAGCAGGCCGCGGCGGTCGGCGATTCCGACGCAGGCGTGGAGGGCGATCGCTTCCCACACCCTGTCAACGTCGGCCTCGGGGACGCCGTGGTTCCTGAGCACGGCCGCAGCCAGATCGGCTCCCTCGACCTCGAAGCGAGCCTGACCCTGGGCGTGATGGCCGAGTCCCAGATCGTGCATCACAGTGGCGGCGAAGAGCAGTTGCTCGTCGTAGGCGGCATCGTTGAGGCAGCCCTCGCGTTCGGCGAGCAAGCGCGCGAACAGAAAACTTCGGATGCTGTGATCGGCGATCAGCTCACTCGCCGACGACCGCACGACCGCGAGGCTGGCGTCGGCGAGCGATCCGGCGGGGAGGGTGAGGATGTCGTCCATGCCTCCAAGGTAGGGACATCGGGGATTGGCCAACAGTGACCCGGGAGCCATTCACCGCTACCTTCAGGCCATGCATGCTTCACGCCCGCACCGGGTTGCAGTTCTCGTGCTCCCCACCGTGATCCCCCTCGAGCTCGGGACCGTGACGGAGGTCTTCGGCCGGGACCCCCACTACGACCTGACGGTATGTGCGGAGAGCCCAACATCAACGGTTTCGGGTTCTGGGTTCACCATCAACACCCCATCCGCACTGGACGCTGTCGACCGAGCCGAGACCGTGGTCGTCCCGGGATATGAGGACGTCGACGGAACGGTGTCGACGATCGTCCTGGCCACCCTGCAGTCGGCGCATGCGCGGGGCGCCCGCCTCGTATCTATCTGCACGGGAGCCTTCGCTCTTGCCGACGCCGGAATCCTCGACGGGCGCCCCACCACGACGCACTGGCGATGGGCCGACGATTTGCAGCGCCGCTACCCCCGCGTGAATGTCGTTCCGAACCGCTTGTTCGTCGATGATGGCGATGTCCTCACGTCCGCCGGGGTCACCACCGGGATCGATCTGTGTCTCCACATCATCCGGCGTGACCATGGCGCAGCCGCTGCCAACAGCCGGGCACGCGCGCTCGTCGCTCCGCCACAAAGACAAGGAGGGCAAGCGCAGTTCGTCGAACGACTTCGCCCGGACGCGAGCGGCGACCAACTAGCTCCGCTTCGCGACTGGATGCTGGAGAACATGGCCCTCCCGCTCAACCTCGACACGCTCGCCAGGCACGCACACGTGTCCCGGCGAACGCTCACCCGTCGGTTTCGCGAAGAGACCGGAGTACCGCCGATGGCATGGCTCGCCGATGCACGCATCGACCGCGCACGCGAGCTGTTGGAGACCACAACCGAACCGGTCGAGAACATCGGCCGCCTGACAGGACTCGGCGCTCCCGCCACTGTCCGAGCGGCCTTTCACAGGCGTCTCGGCATCTCGCCCCAGGACTATCGGTCCCTGTTCCGCCACCACACGCGAGAGAGCGGGCCGGCTTCGCGCTGCACCACAGCAAGCCGGCCCACGCGGTAATCGTCGCCCTCGGGGATGCAGATCGTTCACACAACGCTGGGCGTGTCCACCGCCGCAGCGTCGTCCCGGAAACTGGTCGTCACCGGTTGTCGGCGTCGCCGCGTCCCGCTGTGTCGCTCTCGCCTGACGGCTCACGCCTCCTGTGTCAGCGGGGGTGCGACGGCTCGTCGCCCCAGGCGTCGGCCCGGAGGAAGCGGCTGACGGCGAAGAACCAGATGACCGACAGGATCGCCACGAGCAGCAGCGCGAACAGCCACGGAGCCGGTCGCACCCAGCCGACGACGACGGCCGCGCCCGCGCCTATGGCGATCGCCGCCTTCACCGGTCGATAGACGACCGCCAGCAGCTCGGCATCGTCCAGCGTCTGCGTGGTAACCGCGACCGCGATCAGCCCCACGGCAACCGCGCCGGCCAGCAACCATGCCGTGTTCGCCGGTGTGCGGGCGTCGTGGGCGTGGGCGATCAGGCTGACCATGGCCGCTCCGGCCCCCGTGATCGACATTGTGATCGGCAGGTGGCTCAGCAGCCAGCTGGCCAACGCGCCCGCATCGGGACGCGGCGAACGACGACCGACCAAGTCGAAGTAGATCCACCAGAAGCCGAACCCGATCACAAGAGCGATCATCCCGGTGGAGATCGTCTTGACGTCGTGCTCCGACGCTGACAGGCCGCCCACCACACCGAACACCACTTCACCCAGGACGATGATCGTGAACAGCCCGAAGCGCTCGACGAGCGACTCCGTCGGCCGAAGTCCACGGCTCAGGCCAACCGCAGGGTGCCCGAGCGCCACCATGCCCGCGACCCAGCCGACGGCGACGCAGGTCCACACGACGAGCCGCGGGCCGTCGGGAAGGAAGGCGCTCGCGAACACGACCGCCGCCGACACTCCGATGCCGGTTGCGTAGCGTCTCGTCGGAGTCAAGAACTCGGGGTGGTCGTGTCGATCCTCGCGGTGCACCACGTACCACAACCACGTCAGCAATGCCTGGAACGTGGCGTAGGCGAGTGCAAACCCACGTCCACTGCTGCCGGTCGCTTCGGCAGTGAACACCGCCAGCACGACGAGGATGCCCATCTGCACGAACACGACGGTGCGTGTTCGCCCGTCCTCGCGGCCGTGCAACTCGAGGTAGAGGGTGCCGTTGATCCAACCGATCCAAATCAAGGCGAACACGACGGCGAACTCGCCGACGGCGCGAAGCGACACGTGGTCGGCGACGTGGTGGACCGCCTGCGACACGACCGCCACGTACACGAGGTCGTAGAACAGCTCCAGGGAGCTGACGGTCCGACCCACGATCGGCTCGCCATGTGGTCGTGGCGGTCGCCACAACCAGCGCTTGAAACGGCCGGCGAGCCCCTCGTCCGTCACCGCATCAACGTAGCCATCGAGCTGTCGTCATCTGCTCGCCCCACGCCTCGTGCAACGAAAGCGACCCGGCGGGCTCGGACATTCGCTCTCGCGTTCCCGGCGCAGCCGGCGGGCTCCGGTGACCGAACCGCGTGTGCCGGGCGTTCGGTAGCGCCATACTCCCGGCGATGGGCTTCGTTCCACGTTCGGTAGCGCCGGGCTGCCGGCGACGCGGAGACCCAGGAGCCAATGTCGCGGCCTTCGGTGGCTGGCCAGGCGGACACGGCTTCATGCAGGACGAGTGGTGGGTAAGGAGCTTGTCCGAGCCATGGCGCATTCCCACCGTTCGGAGCGGGTGCCGCGATCGGGCTCTCGGACAGAGTGCTCGCGATCGCGGGCGCTGCCACGTGACACACACGGCACCTATCGGATGCGTCGGCAGCTGGCTGGGCATCCCCACTTTCCGTGGAACAGTAGCGAACGCTCTCGCCGTGTTCGGCCTTTGGGCGGTCACCAGCGTGCGGTGCAGCTCGTCGTCGCCCTCCGGCGCCGTGCGCTGCTCGGCAACCAGTGGTTCGTCGCCGAGGAGTCCCTGGTCGAGCTGGATCGCAGATCGACCGGACCCGAAGGAGGGTCAGGCATCGGCCCACCCCCGGAGCGATACACGATGAACTGGCAGTCTGGGCACATCGCAGGGGCGGGCGACGCGAGGTGCCCGTTCGTTGACACCAAGCCGATGCCGATCGCCGAGTACGTGCGCTCCCCGCGCTGTCTTCTGCAAGCACGGATGCTGGCCGCGGGCCTCTCCGGTGCCGTCTCACTGGCGGTAGAGGACGAGGCGCATCAGCGGTACCGCGCGCCGGTAATCGGACGACGAGCTCGCCGTTGAGCTTGGCCTTACTGGGCGGCGGGGACAGGTGCGCCGCGGCGATACACGCGCAGCGACAGCGCGTGGAAGACGACGAGGATGCTGGCGGCCCACGCGACGGCGGCCCAGATGTCGGGTCCCGGGGTGCCCTCGGTGAGCAGCGAGCGCATGGTTTCGATGATGGGGGTCATCGGCTGGTGCTCGGCGAAGCTGCGCAGCAGTGGCGTCATCGAGTCGGTCGGGACGAATGAGGGGCTGATGAATATCAGCAGCAGCAGGATGTAGCTGAAGGCGCCTGCGCCCTCGACGGTCGTGGCGAGCAGCCCGAAGAAGACGGCCAGCCAGGTGGTGGCCAGCGTGAAGAGGACGAGGAGGGCGCCGAACGTGAACCAGGCGGCGATGTCTGGGTCCGGGCGGAATCCGATGAGGACGGCGACCGTGATCACGAGGGCGCAGGAAAAGAGGTTGGACAGCGTCGATGACACGGCCTGTCCGCTGAGCACGGATGAGGGTGCCACGGGCATGGTTCGGAAGCGGCTGATGATGCCTGTCTGGAGGTCGGTGCTGAGGCGCAGCGCGGCGTAGGCGATGCCGCTGATGACGGTCATGATGACGACCGCGGGGGTGATGTAGTCGATGTAGTCGATCGCGCCGGTCTGAGTGCCGAGCGCGCCGCCGAAGACGTAGTTGAACAACAGCAAGATGCCGATCGGCATCAGCACGACCGTGATGATCGTGTCGACGCTGCGCGTCGTGTGACGGAGGCTGCGCTTGGTCATGGTCCAGGTGTCAGTGAGCGTTCGCATGTCGCTGCTCCTTGTGGTCGTCGAGGATCTTGAAGAACACGTCGTCCAACGTCGGCTCCTGCTTGGCGAACCCGGTCGGTTCGATCCCGCGGTCGTTGAGCCGGATGAAGATGTCGGCCATGTCGGCGACTGATCCGCTGGTGGCGATGACGAGCTTGGTGTCGGCCTGGCTGATCTCGTGCTGCTGGCCGAGGGCGTGCCGCGCCGCGGCGAGGTCGCTTTCGTCGCTGAACTCGAATTCGACGAGTCCGGTGGTTACTTGGGCTTTGAGCTCGTCGGGTGTGCCACGGGCCACGATCCGGCCGCCGTGGAGGATGGCGATGTCGTCGGCGAGGTGGTCGGCCTCTTCGAGGTATTGGGTCGTCAGGAAGACCGTGGTGCCCCGATCGACGAGCTGACGGATGGTCGCCCACATGTCGGCGCGGCTCTTGGGGTCGAGCCCGGTCGTCGGCTCGTCGAAGAAGATGATCGGTGAGCTGCCGACGAGGCTCATGGCGATGTCGAGCCGGCGTCGCATCCCGCCGGAGAAGGTGAGCAGGCGGCGGTCGGCGGCGTCGACGAGGTCGAACGTGTCGAGCAGGTCGGCGGCAGTCCGTCGGGGGTCGGTGACGTGGCGCAGCTCACCGATGAGCAGAAGGTTCTCGCGGGCGGTGAGCACGTCGTCCACGGCGGCGAACTGTCCGCTCACGCTGATGTGCTCGCGGACGAGCGAGTCGCTGCCGAGCAAAGCACTGTCGCACGTGCACGCCGTAGGCACGGGCGCAGCCCCGGGCACGCGTGCGTGGGTCGTGCTCGCGGTGTGGGCGGTCGTCGGCTCGGTGCTGGCGGCGAAGTTCTTCCGCTGGGAGTATTCCCCTAGGCGGCGACCTCGGCGAGCAGGGCGTCGATCTGGGACATCCAGGCCTTCATGCCTTCAACTACGCCCATGGCGATCGCTTGTTCCATCCCTTCGAGCGAGTCGAAATGCGTGGTGAGGATCATGCGGGTCGTGTCGCCCGCCGCTTCGATGTCGATCTCCATGCGAGTCATGGAATTGCCGTCGCTGGGCGTTCCGTCATCTTCGACGATGGCGTCTTCGACCACGAGCCTGGTCGGGACGTCGACCTCGACCACGTTCCAGGTGCCGGCGAACCTGTCGCCGCCGTCGGGGCCGGACATGAAGTAGGTGATCGTGCCGCCCGGCGTGAGGTCGTGAAGCTCGAAGGTGGCCGGGAATCCTGGCGGACCCCACCACCGCTCGAGTAGGCGCGGGTCGGCCCACAGCTGCCACACCTGGGTGATGGTCGTCTTGAACTCCGCAGTGATGACCATTGTCTTGGCCTCTGCGTTCTTGTCGACATTCCAAACGGTCATTCGTTTTCCTTTCCCGTGGTTTCGTTGAGGACGTCTTCGAAGCGTTCGAGGCGGGCCCGCCACAGCGTTTCGAGTTCGTCGAGAAGTTCGTGTGCGCGGCGCAGTTGGTTGACCTCGCCGCGCACGAGCTGTTCCCGTCCGCTCCGGTGCTTTGAGACCAGACCGGCGTCGACCAGGACCTCGACGTGCTTCTGCACCGCAGTAAGGCTGATCGGATACAGCCGGCCGAGCTCGCTGACGGAGCGCTCACGGTCGAGCGTCTGCGTGACGATGTCGCGCCGTGTTGGATCGCTGAGCGCGAAGAACAACCGGTCCGTCTGTTTCTCGCGCTCGAGAGTTTCTACAACCATTTGGTTGTAGGTTACACCTCCCGCCGACGATGTCAATCGGGCAGCGCTGGCAGTGTTCGCCGGGGAGGTCGTCCCTGGAGGCGTGGCCTTGGGGTCCGCGACCGATGCCACGCACAACCACACTCAGAGCCGGCGTTCAGGGCGCGCGCCTGTTCCGACCGACCGCGGACTGGAGCCCGTCGTCCGCCGTGGTCATCGCCGCCAAAAGAGTAGGTGCGTAACGCCGCTGGGGCTGGGCGCGGACTCGAGGTGGAACCGGTCAAGCAGGTCCTCGTGGGAGGTCCAGAGTCGCTCCCCTCGGCCGATCTCGACCGGCGCGACGGCGACATGGATGGTGTCGATGAGATCCGCCTCGAGGAACTGCCGAACAGTGGCGACGCCGCCTCCAACCCGTACGTCCTTCCCCTCAGCGGCGTCCTTGGCTTGCCGCAACGCCTCCGCGGGCGTCGCATCGAGGAAGTGGAACGTGGTGTCGGCCAGCGTGAAACTGGGTCGGTGATGGTGGGTGAGGACGAACACGGGGGTGTGGAAGGGCGGGGTGTCTCCCCACCACCCCTTCCAGTCGAGGTTCTCCCACGGGCCACGCTGTGGCCCAAACTTGTTGCGGCCCATGATCTCGGCACCGATGTTCCGCGTGAAGTCGCGGGTGAAGTAGTCGTCCAGCCCTCGGGATCCGCCGGGCTCGGTTCGGTTCGGCCAGCTCGCGGTGGCGAACGCCCACGAGGCCAGGTCGGCCGGGAGGCGGGCGACGCTACCACCTCGGCGGTCGGCATGTCCGAAGGGCGCCTCGAGGCTCTGGCCTTCGCCAGCGCCGAACCCGTCCATCGACACGCAGAAGTTCTGCACTCGCAGCAGTTGAGACATTTCCTCCATCCTTTCTCGGTGTGTGCGTACGAACCCTCGGTCGACGTCGCGACGCGGCTGTCGTGGGATTCAAGCGACCCCGAGATGGCGAGCGAGCTTCTGCATCGTCTGCAGACCGAGCTCGACAGCGCCGAAGCCGATTTTTGCGTCTCGCTGCTCAACGGTTGGGTGGAGCTGCCGCAGCGTCAACACCGTCTTTCCATCGGCTTGTTCATCGAGGACAATTGTCACTCGGAAGCGTGCCGGGTCATCGTCGGCGTCGGAACCGTGATCCAGCACCAACCTCTCGACTGGAACGACTTCGAGGTAGTCGAAGCGATTCGTGAACACGGTGCCGTCTCCGGAAGCGATGTCGAAGCACGCTCGACCTCCCGGGCGCACGTCCATCTCTCGGACAGTGCAGGTGAACCCATCGGGACCAAACCATTGGCAGAAGGCATCCGCATCGGTCCACGCGGCGAACACCGCTTCGCGTGCGGCGTCAAGAACTCGAACGAGGACGATCTCACGATCGAGAGCCCACGTGGTCGGATCGGTGATGGTCGGGGTACTGCTCATGGCTTCTCCAATGTCGGTGGGGATGCGGTTCGGTCAGATGTGCGCCGGAGGTGCGCATCGAGCCGGTCGAGCCGGTGCTCCCATGCAGCTCGGGTGTGCTCAGCCCATGCGGCGATCTCGACCAGAGGCTCCGGCCGCAGCCGGCATGGCCGCCGTTGTCCATCTCGGCCGCGACTGATCAGACCCGCCCGCTCGAGGACCTTCAGATGACGGGAGATGGCCGGGAGACTGATCGGGAACGGCTCGGCCAACTCGAGGACGGTTGCCTCACCGTCGGCCAACCGACGCACGATCGAGCGCCGCGTAGGGTCCGACAAGGCGGCGAAGACGACGTCGAACCGATCGGGGGCCGTCACGGTCATCGTTGCCGTCGCTCCTGCAGATACTTCACAGATTGGTTATTTAACAGAGTGACTACATATAGTCAAGGACGCTCGGAGTGTCGCCGCGGCATATCGCTCCAAAGTGCCGGTAGGGGACGCTTGCGATCGCCAGCGACCCGCGGTCCTCGTAGATCGCCTCGGATGGACGCACCTTGGTGGTCGCATGGACGCGTTGATTCGCTCGCCGCAGCCAGCCGGTGAACTGGGCGTTGAAATCAGCGACGGAGTCGAAGCTCCGTCCCGGCAGGAAGCTCGTCTCGAAGTAGCCGTTGGCCCGCTCGATCAGCCCTTTCGCTTCCGGGTCGCCACGCTGACAGAGCTGGGCGCCGAGGCCGAGGGTGCCGCGGAAGGACTGGAACTCGGCGCTGAACACCTGCTTCGAGCCGCGCCACTGCCCGATCGCTCGTTCCTGGTCCCACACCACCCGCCGGGGCAGCGCCCCGAACTGGGTGAGCACCTCGAGATGGCCGCCGAGCACATCGTATCGAACTGGGCGAGCTCGCCCGGGAAGTAGTAGGTGCGTTGACACGGATCCGGCGGCACGAACAACGGGCGCAACTCGGCGACTCGGTCACGGAGCACCCGGACCGAGTTCGACCAGCCGATCCGCTCAGCGATCACTGTCGCCGGCATCGCCGGGAACTCAGGTAGCAATTCGACCACCCGCGGCTCGACCGCGTCGACGATCGAACCCCTCGCCGCACGCTTATCGCGCGGCGGGCCTTCCGCCCGCAGCGCCGCCCGCACCGTGTTACGAGCCACACCCAACCTCCGGGCGATCTCCTTGATCGACATCCCCTCCGCTCGATGCAGCTGGCGGATCTCCGCCCAGTCGTCCACGTTGATCACTCTCCCTGACTCCTTGCTCGCCTCGAGCCAGGGTTCGCGTTCCATCACGTCAAGTGGTGGACCCGCGCCGGGGGTCAAAATTCGGATCCGATAGGGGTTCAGTTTTCACGTGCCGCTGACAGGTCGGAGCAGAGTTATCCGGACGCTCAACGACTCACGGGATCGAGCTCCTCGTCGCCGCCACCATCGAGCCGCCAGACTGCGCGGCCGCGCTGCCGCCGGACGTGCTGAGACGTCCGAACGGCAGCCTGTATCCGCAGGTCATCCGTCGAGGCTGCCGGTCAGAAAGTCGCGGATCACATCGACAACGGTTGTCGTGGTCCAGTCCATCGCGCCATCGGGGTCCGTCAGCACCGCGAGGTCACCGTGCCCGCCGCCTTCGACCACGTATCGGCTGCTCGGCACTCCCGCGTCGAGGAGCGCCGTGTGCATGAGCAACGTCTGGCTCGGTGAGATGAGGACGTCGGCGTCGCCGTGGAAGAGCAAGAACGGCGGATCTGTCGCATCGACATAGGTGACCGGGTTGGCCATCGCCACCGCAGCCGGGTCGTCGAGGATGGAGAGCTCGGTACCGATGCCGTTCACCCATTGCGCTGCCGGGGTGCCGGGAGCGGCCCAGAACGCCTGCATGGCGTCGTCGAAGTCGGACATGGTCAGGGACAGGTCGGACGCCCCGAACATGTCGACGGCCGCCTGGACGTCGCTGCTCTGGTCGAGATCGTCGCCGGCCTCGAATTGGGGATCGCCGTTCGTGGCGCCGACCATGGCGGCGATGTAGCCGCCGGCCGATTCCCCCCACACTGCGACGCTGTCCGGGTCGATGTTGTAGTCGCCGGCGCGAGCACGCAGAAAGCGGATCGCGGACTTGACATCGCTGAGGCCTTCGACGTACGTGGCTTCGCTCAGGACCGTCCGATACTCGATTGCGGCGACCGTGAAGCCTGCTTCGGCCAGATAGGTGCGCTGCGGGAGCGAACCAGCCTTGTTTGCCATCACGAATCCCCCACCGGGGATGAAGATGACCAAGGGGTGCGGGCCGGGTGAGTCGGGAACGATGACGTCCAGTCTGAGTGGGACGGGGCTGCCGTCGGCGAGTGTCGGGGTCGCGTAGACGACGTCCGTGTGGGTCGTGACCGTCGTGCGTCCGCATTGGATCTGGGCAGCCGCGTCCACGTTCAGCTCGACGCTGGTGCTGTTGTCGCTCGGCGCGATGCTGGCCGCCAACGGGATGTCCGGCAAACCGCCGGGCGGAAGACCGGACCCGCTACTCGGGCAGTCCGTCAGGGTGTCCGGTGGCTCTGAGGATGATGTTGCTGGGCCAGCGACGAAGACGGCGACGGCGATCGTGGCGGCCAGTCCGATTGTGAACATTGGGATCTCGCTTTCTTGCTTGACAGTCGGTGCGGACGCGATCGTCACCGAAGGGGCTGCAGGTGGGCAGCTTCGATTCCGGCGAGTGCTGCTGCCTCGTCGTTGTCAGACGTGTCGCCCGAAACACCGACGGCTCCGGTCCGGAACCCCGCCTGATCGACAGCGATCACGCCACCGGCGACCGGCACGAGGTCACCGCCGATGGCACTCGTTGCCCCGGCGATGAAGTGCGGCCGTTCGATGGCCATCTCGCCGAGCGTTCGTGAGTTGACGCCGAGCGAGATCGCGCCGTGGGCCTTGGCAAAGGCGATCTCGAACCGGCGATTTGCGACCCCGTCCTGACGTTCGAACGCGATCAGGTGACCACCTGCGTCAAGGACCGCCACGCACAAGGCCTTGAGCTCGCGCCCGCGTGCGAACTCGAACGCGCCGGCGATGATGATGCGTGCCTGGTCGAGCGTGATGTTTGTCATCAGGGGCCTTTCAGTGCGCCTCGTCGGACTTGTGTGCGAGGCGGCTGCGATGCAGGATCGGTTCGGTGTAGCCGGACGGCTGGCTCGCTCCGTGAAACACGAGGTCGCGGGCGGCAGCGAACGCCGGTCCGTCGAAGGCGGGTGCCATCGACACATAGTGCAGGTCGTCGGCGTTCTGTGCGTCGACGACGCGGGCCATTCGGTGCATGGTGTCGATGACCTGTTGGGGCGTCACGACGTCGTGCATGAGCCAGTTCGCGACGTGCTGCGACGAGATTCGACATGTTGCGCGGTCCTCCATCAGCGCGATGCCGTCGATGTCCGGCACCTTGGAGCAACCCACCCCCTGATCGACCCACCGCACGACGTACCCGAGGATTCCCTGGAGGTTGTTGTCGAGCTCCGCCTGTATCTCCTCGGCGCTCCAGGGGATCGGACGACGGGCCACGGGAATCGTCAGCACGTCGTCGATCGTGGCCCGGTCGGTCCGATCCCGAGCTGTCGAGGAGAGATCGCGTTGGCGTTCGCGGACGTCGACGAGGTGGTAGTGGGTGGCGTGCAACGTCGCCGCCGTCGGTGACGGAACCCACGCGCAACTGGCTCCGGCCTTCGGCTGGGCGATCTTCTGTTCGAGCATGTCGTGCATGAGGTCGGGGGCTGCCCACATGCCCTTGCCGATCTGGCCCCGGCCGGCCAAGCCAGCGGCCAGGCCGATTTCGACGTTTCGGTCCTCGTACGCGGTCATCCAGCGCTGCTGTCTCATGTCCGCCTTGCGCAACATCGGACCGGCATGCATCGACGTGTGGATCTCGTCGCCCGTTCGGTCGAGGAATCCGGTGTTGATGAACGCCACTCGCGACTTGGCGGCACGAATGCACTCGCCGAGGTTGACCGAGGTGCGACGTTCCTCGTCCATGATTCCGAGCTTCACCGTGTAGCGAGGAAGGCCGAACATGTCCTCCACCGACGCGAAGAGGTCGTCGGCGAACGCGACCTCGGCCGGTCCGTGCATCTTCGGCTTCACGACGTACACCGAGCCAGCCGGCGAATTGCGTTGGTCGGGCGCCCGAAGCAGGTCGTGCATCGAGCACGCAACGGTGAAGATCGCGTCGAGAATGCCCTCGGGAACCTCGTTCGAGTCGGAGTCGAGCACGGCGGGGGTGGTCATCAGATGCCCGACATTGCGAACCATCATCAGCGAGCGGGTACGCACGACTGCCGTGGACCCGTCTGGCTTCGTGACGATGCGATCGCTTTCCATTCTGCGTTCGACGGTGGAACCGTTCTTGTCGATCGAGGCGCTGAGATCACGACGCATCAGACCGAGCCAGTTGCGATAGGCGTTGGTCTTGTCGTCTGCGTCGACCGCCGCGACGGAGTCCTCGCAGTCCATGATCGTGGTGACGGCCGCCTCAAGTCGAACATCGGCAACTCCTGCCCGATCGGACGACCCGATCGGGTGTTGGCGGTCGACCACGATCTCGATGCCGAGTGCGTGATGCCGCAGGAAGATCGACCTGGGGTTGTCGCGCGGCCCTGAGAAGGCGTCGAACCATCCTGGGGCGACCAATCCAGCTGTCTCTGTGTCACGGCAGGTCGCGACGAGACGACCGTCGACAACCGCATAGTGCACCACGTCGGTGTGCCGAGGTCCGTCGAGCGGCACGACGTCGTCGAGAAACCGTTTCGACCACGCGATGACCCGGTTGCCTCGCAGTGGGTCGTAGGCGCCACGCGTGGGGCGATCGCCGAGCGCATCGGTGCCGTACAGCGCGTCGTACAACGAACCCCACCGCGCGTTGACCGCATTGAGCGCGTAGCGAGCATTGGTCACCGGAACGACGAGTTGTGGACCCGCGATCGATGCGATCTCCGGATCGACGTTGGCGGTCTCGACCTGCACCGGGCCCTGGCTCGGTGCGATGTAGCCGATGCGTTCGAGGTGGGCGCGATAGGCACCGTGGGAGGGCGTCGGATTGGCTTCGTGCCAGTCGTCGATCGCGGCCTGAAGCCGATTGCGTTCTGCGAGCAAGCGAGCGTTGCGTGGTGCGAGGTCGGCGACGATCGCCGCGGTGCGAGCCCAGAACTCCGACGGCCCGATGCCGAGGCTGCTGAGGAGCTCGCCACTCACGAAGTCGTACAAGGACGTGCCGACCTGCAATCCGTTGGTGGAAGTGCGCTGTCGTTGCGCGTTGATGTCGTCCACAATCATCGTCAGTTCCCAAAGAACAGGAGGTCGGCGGACTCGACGAGGATCTTGTGGCGGTCGGACTCGGCAGGGGCCCAGTCGGCGAGCAGGTTCAGCAGTTCGCCGGTGTCGCGCTGTCCGTCGGGGAGGTGCGGCCAGTCCGACCCCCAGCACAGGCGATCGGCCCTCGCCGCGACGAGGCGCTGTCCAAGCGTCTGCACCGACGAGAGCGGCTTGTCCTTGGCGATGCGGTACGGGCCGGACAGTTTGATCCAGCAGTTGCCGTGCTGGAGCACATCGATGAGGCGATCGGCGTCGGCCGGGGTCAGCCCGTCGGCCTCCTTCATGTAGCCCATGTGGTCGATCACGAAGGGCTCCTCGAAGTCGGCGAGGAATGGGAGCAGGTCTCTGACGATCGTTCCCGGTGTGTAGAACTGGAGATGCCAGCCGCGTGGCTTGGTGTGCCGCGCCACGCGCCGCACGTAGTCGATGATCTCGGTTGTCGGTTGGTCGGCCCGGGCGAACAGATCGAGCCTGATCGCGCGGACGCCGACGTCGTGGTAGTGGTCGAGCTCGCGATCGGTGACGTGCTCGTCGACCTGCACCACGCCGCGACAACGCGACCCGACGCGGCGCAGCACGTCGAGCGCAAGCGTGTTGTCGGTGCCGTAGTAGCTCGGCTGCACGAGGACCATTCGGTCGATCCCAAGGAAGTCGGTCAGCCGCAGGTACTGCTCGAGCGTGCCGTCGGGGAACGTGTAGTGGGTCTTGGCGACGTGCGAGTAGCCCGGTTCGAAGACGTGGAAATGGGTATCGCAACTGCCGGCCGGGAGGTCGACGACGGGTCGGGTATTGGATTCGGCTGCCCGCATCGGTGTGGTCTGGAGCGGTTCCGTCATCGGGCCCGGGCTACATCGTTGACGGCCTGCGTGGCATTGGCCGCGTACGCGGCACTGATCGACTGGACGCGCCCGCGCGCCGCGGCGTAGAGCAGACCGGTGTCCATCCCCGTGAGCCGGAGCGGGCACACACCGAGCGTCGCCAGCGACGCGAACGTGGCTTCGTCGTCGAGTCCCCCGAGCATCAGCAGTTTGCCGTGACGACGGCATGCTTCGGCGACAGTTCCGACCGCCGTCCTGACGTCTGGATGGTCGAATTGGCCTGGAATCCCGAGTTCTGCCGTCAAGTCGTTGGCACCGATCGCGACCATGTCGACCCCCGCGACCGCGGCGATGGCATCGGCGTTGGCGACGCCGAGCGGCGTCTCGATCAGGATCTGGACGATCGTGATCGCGTCCAGGACAGGATTCATCCGAGTCGCCGGAGTCGGAGTCATGCCGAGCTGCGGCACGCTCGCGAGTTGCGAGCGCTGTCCGTGCGGGGGAAAGCGACACGCAGTGCTCACGGTGCGCGCCTCGTCGGCCGTTTCGATACGCGGTGCGACGATCCCGTGCGCGCCTCCGTCGAGCAGGCGACCGATCGCGCCGTACTCGCGCTCGGGGACGCGGACGAAGGGAGTGAGACCAAGGTCTCCGGCTGCGGCGCAGAGGGTCGATGCGACGTCGAGTGGCATCGTCGAATGTTCGAGGTCGACCAGGACGGCATGGTGTCCGGTCGATGCGGCGATGCGCACCGTGTCGGTGGTGCGAGCGGTGCGGATGCCCAGCATGAGGGTGGTCTCGCCGGCACGTAGCCGAGCGAGGAACGGGTTCGTTCGGGTGGTGGCGTCAGTCATGGCGCATCGACTCTCGACGCAGGTGCATCGGTGTCGACGGGCGCGCCCGGACCGGAGCCGAAGAACATCGCCGACATGTCCGGCCTGGCGAGGAGGTCGGCCGCTGGCTCGGCGAGCAGCACGGTACCGCGTTCCATGACGACGCCGTCGGTCGCCAGCTTGAGACCGAAGCGAACGTTCTGCTCGACCAGCAACACCGTGGCACCGAGGTCGTTGATCGTCCTCGTGGTCTCGAACACGACCTCACACGTCTTGGGATCGAGACCGAGCGTGGGCTCGTCGAGCAGCACGACCTTGGGGTCGGTGACGAGCGCCCTGGCGAACTCGACGACGCGTCGCTGCCCGCCGGACAGGTCGGCCGCCTTGTCGTGGGCACGTTCTGCGATGAGCGGGAAGGCGTCCTCGAGTTCGGCGATTCGTCGCTTCAGCCGCGTCTTGTCGCGACGGATGAGGTACCCGCCGAGGAGGACGTTGTCGCGCACGGTCAGGGCGCCGAACAGGCCGCCTTGTTGCGGCACTTGAACGACGCCGGCGGCAATGACCGCGGGGGGCGATAGGCCCTGGATGGCCGCGCCGCCGAGACTCACCCGGCCGGCGCGAGGCGTGAGGAGTCCACTGATCGCACGCAGAACGGTCGACTTTCCGGCTCCGTTCGGCCCGACGATGCACGTGATGCTGCCCGGTCGAACGCAGAGGTCGAGGCCATGCAATACGTCGCCGCCGCCGTATCCGGCGAAGACGTTTTCGAGGTCGATCATCGTCGGCCTCCGCGAGCTGTCGTTTCGAACACGAAGTCGTCGCCGAGATACGCCTCGATGACCGCCGGCTCGGTGCTGATCGCCGACGGGTCACCGGACCCGATCACCTGACCACGGGCGAGCACGGTGACGACGTCGGATAGGGGGAGCACGAAGTTCATGTCGTGCTCGACGATGACGAACGTCCGACCGGACTCGTTCAGTGCTCGGATCAACGAAGCAAGGCGGTGAAGCAATGTCGGGTTGATGCCGGCGGCCGGCTCGTCCAGCAGGATCACGGCCGGATCGAGCATCAGCACCTGTGCCAGCTCGACCAGTTTGCGTTGTCCATACGACAGGTCGGTCGCCTTGACCGCGACGTACTCGCCCATTCCCACGAACTCCAGGAGCTCGGTCGCCCGGGCTGCCTCGGCTCCCGAGACCGCACTGTGCGCGAGTCGACGCAACCGGAATTCGGCATTGGCCGCCACCACGTTCTCCAGCACGGACAAGCTGTCGAAGAGACGCGGAAGTTGGTACGTGCGGGCCACCCCCGCGAACGCACGTCGCGACCGGGTGAGGCCGCGGAGCGAGCGTCCCGCCAGGCCGACATCGCCGCTCTCCGGCACGTACGTGCCGTCGATCACGTTGAACACCGTCGTCTTGCCGGACCCGTTCGGTCCGATGAGCCCGGTCACCGATCCGGCGCGGATGACGAGCGATGCGCCGTCGAGCGCGGTGACCCCGCCGAACCGAACGGTCACGTCGTCGACGACGAGCAGCTCTGATCCCGTGCCGTCCCGAGCTGCCATCGAGCGTCGGCTCACGGGTGCTGGGGGAAGCGTCGCGTCGTCGAGCCGGGAGCCTGTCGGGCTGCTCGCGTCTCCGCGCCGCATTCGCGCATTCAGATCGGTGACCGTCGGCACGATGCCGCGGGGCAGCAACAACACGACTGCCAGCAGGAGTCCGCCGTACAGGAGCTGGCGGATCGCTCCTGCGTCGGCACCCCCGATCGTGGTGTTCGTGTACTCGGTGAGCGGCACGAGGATCGCCGCGCCCAGGACCGGACCCCACACCGTTCCCTTGCCACCGAGCAGCACCGCCAGAACGACCTGCATGCTCAGCACGATGTCGAACATCGCGCTGACGGTGAGGAAGCTGAGGTAGTAGCCGTAGACGGCACCGGCGATGCCGACCGGCACGGCACTGACGACGAAGCCCAGGCTCTTGTACACCGGGGTGACCACGCCGATGCCCGCCGCCTTCTCCTCGTCGTCGCGGATCGCGAACAGCCCGAGACCGAACTTCGAGCGCCTGATCCACAGGCTCATCGCGATGCTCACGAGAACGAGCAGGAACAGCGCGTAGTAGAACGGCCACGCGTAGCGACGAACGTCCCAGCTCGGCAACGGCATCAGGAAGCCCTGGCTGCCACCCGTCACCGACGACCAGTTCCTGACGATGAGACCCGCGAGCTCGAGCGCGGCAAACGACACGATGACGAACGCGGAGCCGCGTGTCCGCCGCGTCGCCAAGCCGAGCACGAACGCCACGATCGCCGCCGCGACACCTCCCAGCGGCGCCACGACGAACGGTGAGACGCCCCACCGCTCGGCCAGGATCCCGGCCGTGTAGGCCCCGATGCCGATGAAGACGCTGAATCCGAGACTGACGTATCCGGCGAAACCGCCCATCACGTTCCAGCACGACCCGAGGACGGCGAGCAGGAAGATAAGGATCAGGACGTTCAGGGTGTACGTGTTCTCGGTGAGCAGCGGCACCGCAGCGATGGCCAGCACGCCGCCGATCACGAGGACCCACACGAGTGATCGAGGTGCACCGATCCGGGCACCGGCGACGTCCGGCCGCGTCGCGGTCATCACAGTCATGCCAGCGCCCCGTCAGCACGGAGCTTGCCGCCGAGCAGACCCTGGGGCCGAACCACCAGGATGACGATGATCAGAACGTACGGAACCGCAGTGGCCCACCGGGTGTCGATGTACGAGGCGGTCATCGCTTCGCTGACGCCGAGGACCGCCGCGCCGAGTCCGGCGCCGAGGAAGCTCCCGAGGCCGCCCAAGATCACGACGCACAACACCCGTCCGATCCAGACGGTGTAGGAGTCAGGGACGAACTGGTACAGCACGGACAGTGCGGCCCCTGCGAAACCAGTCGTAGCCGAACCGATGGCGAACACCTGCGCCATCGTTCGCTCGACCTCGATCCCCACCAGGGACGCGCCGTCACGGCTCGCCGAGCAGGCGCGGATCGCCCGACCGACGAACGTGCGCCGCAGCAGCGCATGGAGCGCGGCAAGCATCACCAGCGCTCCGACGCACGCGTAGAGCTGGGCGTGGGGAATGACGAGGTCACCGAGGCCGAACGACGTGTTGAAGTACGACGGCGTCACCGTCCGGGTCTCGGTTCCCCACACGAGCGACATCACGCCGCCGGCGGCGATCGCCACTCCGAACGTCGCCACCAGCGTCAGTTCGGGGTCGATCCGTTGGACCCTCGCGATCACCGCCTTGTAGAAGAGCCAACCGATGACGTACATGAGCGGAGTGAGGAGCACACCGACGACGAGTGGGTCGACGCCGGTATGGTCCCAGATCCACGACGTGAGAAAGGCAGCCAGCACAAGCGTCGCGGCGTGCGCCAGGTTGAGCACCTTCATCACGCCGAACGTCAGCGTGAATCCCGCCGCCATGAGCGCGTAGACGCCCCCGGTCAGCAGGCCGAAGATGAGCGTCTGGACCAGCAGTGTCACGAGTCCCCCGACCTGTCCTACTGCCAATCCGGCTTGACGAAGATGACGTCGGCCGTGGCCGCGTCGGCGGGAGCCACGATCCGCAATTCTCCACCCTGGAATTGGCCGAGCAAGAGTTCGCCATCAGGCCGGCCGGATTCGTCCCAACTCAGCGGCCCGACAATCGTCTCGACGGTGTTGGCGTGCAACCAATCGGCAATCGCCGGCTGATCCAGCTCACCGACCGCTTCGACGCCGGCGGCCAAGACCTGACCGGCCGTGTAGGAATTGGCTGCGTCCTCCACCGGGGCGTGACCAAGTTGCTCGGTGAACCCCTCGACAAACGCGACATTGCTCGGGAACGTCGACTCGGCGCTCCAGGCCAACGGAGTGAAGATGCCCTCGGTGTTGGCCTCGCCGATCGCCTCGGGGAAGGCCGGGTCGGTGGGCGAGTTCAGCTGGTAGAGCATCGACGGCGAGAAGTCGACCCTTTGGAGTGATGTGATCAGGGCCGCCCCGTCGACGGCCAACGCCCCACTGATCACGAGGTCGGGTGCAGCCTGCTTGATCGCGTTCGCAATGGTGTCGAAGTTGCTCGTGTCGGGGGCGTAGGTCTCGTTGTACACCGTCTCGATGCCGAGCTCTCCGAGACGTTCCTCGAAGATGCCCGCGGCCTGCGTCGTGTTTGGATCATCCACCTGAACGAGGGCGACCGTGGCCGGGCGTTCCGCCTCCGGCATCTGCTCGATCAGTTCGACGAACCGATTGGGCAGCTTCTCCGTGGTCGCCGGCTGAGCGAAGAACAGGAAGTGGAAGCCGCGTTCGAAGATCTCGTCGGCGCCGCCAGACGGCTCGACGTAGACGTACTCGAATCGTTCCGCCACCGGAGCGACGGCCAGATTGAGGTCTGACGAAAACGTTCCGAGGACGAGGTCGACGTTGTCCTGCGAGATCAGCCGGTTGTAGTCCGACACCGCCGTCTGCTGATCGAACTGATCGTCGAGGACCCTCAGTTCGACCGGCCGGCCGAGCAACCCGCCGTTGGCATTGAGCTCGTCGACCCAGTACTGGTAGCCCTCCATGCCAGGCACCGCGCGGTCGGCGACGGGACCGCTCAACGGGAGCGACATGCCGATCACGATGGGGTCGCCGGAGGGCGCGCTCGCCGTGCGGGTTACTGCATCGATGGATGGTCGATGCGTGGCGGCGGATGCGGCGCCCGCCGACCATGCGAGCAGCGCTGCGCCGACGGCCGCGCCGAGAACGCGACGTGAGTTCGATGGAATCTTCTTCATTGCTGGACCGCCTCTTTCTGTGGCTCTAACTCTTGTTCCTGTGGCTCGAACTCTTGGCCGAGCAACTCGAGGTACGGCTCGGCGTCGAGTCCGGGGACCTTGATCGCTCGGGGGTCATTGCCGGCGTCGATCAGCAGCCGGCTGGCGTAGTCGGTCACCGCTCCCGAGAGCAGTTGACGCGGATCTTCGAGCACCACCCTGAGCCGGGTGGTCATCGCCAACCAGTCCGACGGGCTGGCGATGGCGGGCATCTCTTCGACGGACGACGCACCGGGGGACAGTGGCCGGCGGTTCGGGGGCTCCGGCTCGAAGCGTGGGTACCCCGAGAACATCAATTCACCGAGATCACAGGTGGCGATGGTCCGCGACCAGAGCAGCCGATACTCGGGTTCGAGCGCCGCGACCTCGGCGATGTTCGTGCCGTCGAACATCGCGAACACCGGAGCGTGGGGCGCGATGACGAGGTGACCGATCGGAAGCCGACCCCGCGACGTGGAGAAGATCACCTCGGCGACGCTGTGGCTGTCCAGTGTGACGCCGGCCGTCGGGCGGCCGATCCGGCCGGCGACGACGACCATCGCGCGCTCCCAGTCGAGGTCGATCCGGTCGAACCACCCGATGAGCCGGTGCGCCAGATCCATGCCGGTGAGGAAGAACGTCGCGATCATCACCCGGTTGAACGGGATGGGGAGGTCCTCAGTGGGGCCGTCGAAGTAGTCGGTGCGAAGCGTGCTCGCGACCAGGTACCCGTCGTCGGTGAGCGCTCGTTCCAGCGTCCGCTCGGTGACTCGGCAGCTGTAGTCGACCATCGCCGAGATCGCGTCCTCGCGGCCGACGAACGCGGAGACGGCGATGCGGTCGCGCCACAGATCCGGGGAGTTTGCCAGCCTCGCCGACCGGGTCGAGTCGAGGAGCGCTTCCGCGTCAGAACGCCACGAACCGTGCTCGTCGAGCTCCTTCATGCGCGCCAGCGTCGCGACCGCCGGACCGAGGTGTGACACCGCGGCCATCTCCTTGAAACCTCGCGTCGACATCCGGAATCCCTCGATCACCGGCGGCTCGCCGCCGCCGGGGTAGAGCGCGAGGTCCGTGCCCGTGGCAACGAGCAGTGGGTTGTGTTGCGTCGCCCGCTCCGAGGTCTCCGCGTAGTGAACACCGATGCTGGTGGGCGACGCGGCGTAGGTCTCGAACAGCCGGACCAATTCTGGACTCTCGTAGGGCAGCGTCGTCACGTGTTCGACCCCGTCGTCGACATCGAATAGACGATGGTGTCGGTGGCGAATCTGACCAACGGGGACAACGAATTCGTGACGACGAACTCGACGGTCGCGCCGACCGACACGATCTTTACGTCTGTCCCCCCACACGTGGGGAATTCGGCCACGACGTGCAACGCACCGTCGAGCCACTCGTACACCTGCGACACCAGTTCCGGTTCCGGGTCGAGCGGCGTTCCGAGGATGAAGTTGATGCGGATGACGAACAGCCGGCCGTCATGTTCAACGGCTCGAACTTCGCGTGCTCCCAGCCCCGGCAACTCCTGAATCGGCAGGAAGCGATCGCCGTCCCAGCGCATCACGATGGGCGGCGCGGCGAGGCCGACGACGATGACGAAGTGATCGCCGTCGCGTTCGAACGAGGCGAACGCCCGGCCGGCATGGTCGCGGAGCTCCTGGTGCTCGACGAAGCGCTCACCGTCCCAGCGGTACAGCAAGCTCGGTTCGACGTGGTCGGCGTGGGCTACGAAGAACGAGTCACCGATCCAGAGCGGGTGCCAGTTGTACGCCCATTTGGAGCGGATCTGTTGAAACTCAACGAATGACGAACCATCCCACTCGTAGATGACCGAGTCTCGATTGGGACCCGGAATGTGCGGGAGCTCCAAGCCCCTGGGCCATCGCGAGAAAGTGACGCTTGCCGATCTGCCAGTGCTTCCACTGTTTAGCGGCATGGGTCTCGATCGACTGGAACTCGGTGAACGCTCCCGCGGTCCACTCGTGGATCGTGGACGTCGTCGTGTACTCGTACGGTCCGGCGCCGGTGCGGATGCTGGCGACCGCCAAGAACGAGCGGTCCCCGATGGAGAAGAACTCGGCGTCCTCTCCACCCGGAGCCGGGATCGTGGAGAACGGGACGTATTGGCCGTTCTCGCGGGCCAAGACGAGCAGGTCGGTGTCGCTGTCACCTGCGTTCATCCCAGGGTCGGCGTCAGGGACATCCACGGCGAGTTGGGGGATCGCGAGGAGATCTCGGCCGTCGATCCGGAACGCCTCCGCTGCCCGAGCGCCGGAGGTCCGGATGCGTTGGACCTCGGAAACACGAACGACCACGAGAGTTCACTCAACTCTCACGTGACCCCTGCCACAAGTAGATTTGGTTGACAATCACAACCGCTTACCGTAAGGAATGCTGACGCATGCTGGATGTGGACAAGCTCATCGTCCTTCGAACGGTGGCGGCTGAGGGCTCGATGGCAGGTGCCGCTCGAGCGTTGGGCTACACGCGATCGGCGATCTCCCAACAGATGTCTGCGCTCGAACGCACTGCCGGCGCGGCGCTGTTGCTCAGGACGACCAATCGTGTGTCATTGACATCCGTCGGACGACGGCTTGTCGAGCACACCGAACGGATACTCGTCGAACTCAGAGCCGCCGAGTCGACGCTGCACCAGAACAGTACGGAAATCACCGGGCGACTCAAGGTCGGCGTGACGTTTCGGGAGGGCGGTCCTCCCATCATGGGCAGCGCGTTGACCGGCATACGCCAGCGCTATCCCCGACTCGACATCACGCTGGCGACCGCGTCCACCGAGACGGCGTCGGACGACGTCAGGCACGGTCGCCTTGATGTCGTCATCCTGTCGCAGTTCGGTGCCACCCCACTCCCCAGCGAGCCAGGTGTCCGCCAATGGGTCCTCGGCCACGACGAGCTGCGGCTGTGCGTGCCGGCCGGTCACGCGCTGGCCGACGAGGTCAGATGCTCGGCTGCAGACCTTCGGGATGAGGCGTGGGTGATGAACCCGAACAGCGCGCTCGGTCGGCTCACGATTGGCGTGTGCGCGGCCACCGGCTTTCGTCCCGTCATCGCTGGAACGGTCGATGACATCGCCACCGCGCTCGGCCTCGTGAGCCTCGGTTGGGGCGTCACGATCGCTCCCGACCTCACTCCCGCCAATCCGGAGTCGGCCATCCGCCGAATCGGCCTGGACGGGGTCGAAGCCTTCCGGCACAGCGTGCTCATCGTTCGCGAGGGTGAGCAGCACTCCCCGGAAATCGCGGTCGTCGTCGACGCCGTGAAGGCGGCGAGCGCCACGTTCCCATACCTCACGTGACACCGCGTCATCGCGGAGCGACCGACGATCGGCTCGGGTCTTCCTTCGGCGACGAGTTCGCCCTCGCCGAAGCCGGCCCTCGGGGAGATGCCCTCGTCGTGGCTTGTCGACATCGGTCGCCATGCTGTCGGCTTCGACGATGGCGTGGTCGTAGAGGCGATTCGAGTCTGACGACGACGCACGAGGACTGTCCGCAAACTCGCGTCCGGAACCGTGCTACCGGGTCTCCAAGGCGCGTCCTGTGAGTGCCGTTCCTCCCGCTTGTTATCGCGAGCACCAGGGCAGCCGAGGTCCAGGATGCGATCGCTCAGAACGACGGTAGGGGCGCGGGTCTCGGGTAGACGCGCAGACATCGACGCCATGAGCAACCCGTGACTCGGATCATCGCCGAGCCGACCGCGTCGGCACAGAACGCGCACCGCCGGGGTATCCGATAACAGTGTCCGATTCCACTCCGCGCGTGTATCCGGTATCGCCGGTTGGCGGTCGGTGGAGAGGCTCGCGACACATCGAGACCTTGCCAGAATGGGACGCGATGCGAATCGTCATCGAGGGTCACGATCTACCGGGCGCCGAGTTCGTGTCGGAGGGCGTGCCGCTGCACAACGTGCACGTCGCCGTCCAAGTCGGCAAGGAGCCCGTCGGGTTGGTGCGAGGCGACGCCGACAACGCACGTTGGGAGATCGAAGTGCGCGCCGTCGTCGCGGACGATGGGGTGGACCTGCGCGGTCCGGCGGTGCAGGGCAAGAAGGGCGAGCGATTCCTCTACCTCACGTGGGGCGACGTCGGTGCAGGCGACTCCTTTGCCATGTTCCGCCGGGCCAAGCTGATGATCGGGGACATCGAGCCTGAGATGCTCGGCGCTGCAACACGCGACGATGGTGTACTCGTTGCATCGCTCTCACTGACCGACGAGCGCGGCGGCCCGCGCTGCGCTCGTGTCAAGCCGCCGGTGGTCAGTTGGCGGTCCGGCTGAGTGCTCGACGCCCCGGCGTGGACACGCCGCTGCGTGCACCGCTCACGCTCGCGGCGCGCCTATCCGAATATCGCGGGGACAACACCGGGCCGCAGCATCTTCGAACGCCGGGTGGACGGGCTGGTACCGGCCCGATAATCGCAGTCGGCAGGAGGTGGGTATCCGCCACCTGCTCATCTGATCGCAGCGCGTCAGAACGGAAGGCGGCCCATCCGCACCTACAGGGTGCGGGACAACGGCGATCGACGAGTCGGCATCAGGAACTCCGTGCGGCACAGGCGCAAGTTCGCACATTGCGTCGCGGCGGTCCGGGTGCGCCAGGAACGGCACATCCGGGAAAGTGGTCGCCGCGGCTGCCAGCGCGCGTTTTGGGTTAGCGCGAGAACGCAGATCGGAGGTGTGGCCCACACGGGCGGTCCGGCCGGGGCACGGCGGTGACCATGCCCACCCCATGGAGACGAGGTGCCCTCGGTCCGCGGCGCTTACGAACGCGATCAGGCGGCGCCGAGCCGCTCGGTGGCGGCGAGGTTTGTTCTCAAGAATGCCGACGCCCGGTCGAGCGCGGCATCCGCCTCGTCGAGCATGGCGGCAAACGCTTGGAAGACGTGCGGGACGCTGTCGGTAACGTCCAGCATGACCGTCACATCGGCCATCGCGGCCCGCTCGGCCAGCCGGAGGGCGTCGCTCAGCAGGATCTCGTTCGAACCCACCTGGATCAACAGCGGGGGCAGGCCGGTCAAGTCCGCGAAGACAGGGCTGATGAGCGGGTCCGAGGCGTCGGCACCGGCGACGTAGTCCGGGATGCGAAGACGAAGGCCCTCGGGCGTGAGGGTGCGATCGACCGCCTCCCTGTCGGCAATCGAGTCCCCTGACAGCGTTAGGTCCGCGTACGGCGACATCAAGAACGCACAGGAGGGCAGCGGGATGTCAACGTCTCGGAGGGCGAGCAGGGTAGCCACCGCCAGCCCACCACCGGCCGACTCGCCGGCAAGCGCGATCTGCCCCGCGTCAACACCTTGTTCGAGTAAGCCCTGGTAGGCGTCTTGCGCGTCTGCGACCGCGGCCGGGTATGGGTGTTCCGGCGCGAGTCGGTAGTCGAGGGTGACGGCCCGTGTGCCTGTACGCCGGGCGAGGTCTCCTACCAAGGGGACGGTGGCTGCCGCCGTGCCGATGACGTAGACGCCGCCGTGGAGGTAGAGGATCACGCGGTCGGCGGCGGCGTCGGCTCCGCGAACGGTGACCTCGATGGCGTCGACCCCGCCGATAGTGGTCGGGTTCTGTTGGACATCGTCGGGTACCGGGATACGGGCCATCAGTTCGTTGAAGCTGGCTCGCAACGTCGGGGCGTCGGCTTGAAGGTCGAGCCCGCCTTGGCTCAGGACCGCGTCCAGCGCAAGTTTCTGCTCTTTGCTCATGGCCTCTCCTCCGGGACGGTTAGCGGTACGTCATCCATGGCATCCGCAGCGGGTCATTTGCCGAATCACGGCGGCGGGGCTCGGCGTGACGGCCGACTCGACGGCTGGACGCGGCTCGGCGGGACGCGGGCGTAGCAGCAACCCGCCGATGACCGCCGCGCTCACGAGCAGCAGGGCGCCGACGATGAAGGCATACGCGTACGCGCTGGTGGTGGCCGAAGCGAGGGCCGCCGGCGTCGGGACGCGTGGGGCGACGGCGTCGAAACGGGCCGTCGCCACCGCGGTGAGGATGGCCAGACCGAGCGACCCGCCGATCTGCTGGCTGGCGTTGAGCAGGGCGGACGCCACCCCGGTGTCGTCCTGGGGGACCCCGGCCACCGCCGAGGACGTGACGCTCACGAAGGCCGCACCCATCCCCGTGCCGATGAGCACGAGCGACGGCAGGAGGTCGAGGTAACCGCTCGTGGGTGAGAGGCGCGCCAGTAGGGCCAGGCCGCCGGCTCCGAGGAGGAACCCGGTCACGAGGATCGGCCGGGCGCCGACGCGACCGAGGATGCTGGAGCCGACGCCGGCGCTGATGACGAGCAGGATGGAGAGGGGGAGGTAGGCGATGCCGGTCTTCAGGGGGGAGTAGTGCAGGAGGTCCTGCATGTACAGGGTCAGGAAGAAGAACACGGCGAACAGCCCGGCGCCGGCGATGAGCATCCCGACGTCGGCACCGACGAGGGTCCGGCTGCGGAACAGCCGCGGGGGGACGAGCGGATGCCGGCCCCGCAGCTGGAGAATCACGAACGTGGTCAGCAGCACGGCCGCGGCGGCCAGGACCAAGAGCGTCTGCGGCGAACCCCAGCCCCACACGTTGGCCCGCACGAGGGCGAAGACCAAGGCTCCGAGCCCGGCCGTGCCCGTCACGGCGCCGGGCACGTCGAAGCCGCCGGCGACGGGGTTGCGGCTCTCGTCGATCAGCCGGAACGAGGCCACGACGGCGACGGCGGCGATCGGCAGGTTGACGAAGAACACCCACCGCCACGACAGCGCTGTTGTCAGCAGGCCCCCGGCCAGCAGCCCGACGGCTCCGCCGGCGCCGGCGATGGCCGACCACACGCCGAGCGCTCGGTTGCGCTCGTCGCCCTCGGCGAAGATGACCGTCAGCAGGCTCAGCGCGGCGGGGGCCATGAACGCTGCGCCCAGCCCTTGGACGGCCCGTGAGCCCACGAGCAGTGCCGGCGAGTTGGCCAGGCCACAGGAAAGGCTGGCGGCCGCGAAGACGACAATGCCGGAGACGAACACCAGGCGGCGGCCGTAGCGGTCGGCGACCCGCCCGCCGAGGAGCAGGAAGCCGCCGGCGGTGAGGACGTAGGCGTTTGACGACCCACACGAGGTCGGCCTCGGACGTGAAGTGCAGGTCCTTCTGGATCGAGGGCAGCGCCACGTTCACGATGGTCGTGTCGAGGATCACCATGAGCTGCGCCACCGACAGGACGGCCAGCGCCGCCCACTTGGAGCGGGTGACCGAGCCGGTCGAGGCGGGTTCCGCGCCAGTCGTCGTGGTCTGTGCACTCACGGTCTACCGCGACAGGTATGGCGTGAAGAGACGGATCGGGCCGCCGGCGAGCATGGTTTTGAGTTCAGCGCTGGGCTCTCCGATGAGCTCGCCGGCGAACGATCCCGTCCGCATGATTGCCTCGCTCAAGTCGCCAAAGTGCTCGGCGTGCTCGATGAGCGCCTGGGAGTCCCGGTACCGCTCGAGGACGATGCACTCCGATTGGTCGTCGTTGAAGGAGATCTCGAACTGCAGAGTTCCGGTGTCCTTGTTCCGCACGATGTCCATGGCCTGCGCGGCGAGGCGTTTGAACTCCTCGAGCCCGTCCTCGTGGAACGTGCACCGAGCGATGCCCTGAAGCTCGCTCACGGGTGCACCTGGCTGCCGTAGCCGAGGTCGAGGCGGATCGACTCCATCACCCAGAACGCGGTGCTGGCGGTGAACACGTCGACGGCCGCCATCTTGCCGGTGTACTTCTCGATGACCGGTGCGGCGGTGGCCGCGGTGACGGCGTCGAGGTAGCCCCGCACCCCCGCCCAGGAGTTCTCGCCGTACTTCATGAAGTACGGCGTGGGGTCGACGGTGTCGATCGCCTTTCGGGCCGCGGCGGCGATGTCGGCCATGTACTCCTGGTGCAGCGTGACGTCGTCGCGGGTGCCGACCCGCCCCATGTGGCCGCCCAGGAAGTGCGTCCAGGGGTAGGCCATGGCCTTGGCCGGCGCCTCGATGTACCCGGGGATGTCCTCGCTGAGGTTGGAGATGTAGATCGGCGCCCACCCGGGGTTGACGATGTCGACGAGCATCAGCGCGTCGTGAGCTGGCAGGTGGATGTAGATGTTGTCGGGCGAGTGGTTGGAGCCGAGCCAGGCCAGGTCGATGCGCTCGCCGCCGATCTCCAGGCTGCGCTTGTCCTGGAACGTCTCCTCCGGCGCCGGCCTGGCCGGGTCGTTGTCGCGCAGCAGGAGGCGGCGCGTCTCCTCGTGGCCGATGCGGACGATGTCCTTGTCGTCGAAGAGGGACGCCGCTCCGCCGTGGTCGGCGTGGTGGTGCGAGTAGACGAGGTGGGTCACCTTGTTAGTGACGTCGTTGGCCGCGGCTATCTCGTCGACGGCCCGCTGGATGTTGTGGCCGATTGTCGGCGGGGCGTCGAGCAGCACGACGCCGTCGGTTGTGGTCAGGAACGCCGACTGGTAGGTGCCGTCGGTCACCGCAAAGAGGTTCCGCTCGACACGCTCCACGTGGTAGCCGTGCTCGTTCAGGGCGGGGCCGAGCGCCGACTTCGGGATCGGCGCGTAGTCCGGCAGGTCTGCGGCGTCGCCGGGGCGTGTGTCGGCAAACGCCTCGGTAGTCGTGTCGGCAGTGCTCATCCAATCCTCCGTCTGTTGCGCTCTGCGTGCCACGATCGCCCCGATCCAGGTGAGCCGCCATCACCGGATGCTGGTGATTCTTCGGCCGCGCAAAAGCAAGGGAGACGCGCGAGCATGACCGGTGTGGCGAAGGGGCTGCTTCGTCGTGATGACCTCTTCGCCGCGTTGGATCGCTCCTCGCTGAGGAAGGTGACCGTCATCTCCGCGCCTGCGGGGAGCGGGAAGACGTCGCTGCTACAGGCGTGGTCCAAGCGAGCGAGCGAGGATCGCCGGGTCGCCTTCGTGTCGGTGCCCCGCGACCAGCAGGACGCGCAGCAGTTCTGGCTCGCCGTCTTGGAGGCGATCCGGCGAACGGCTGCCGTCGCTGATTCCCGACGGCAGCCCGCTGCGCCCGATTTTGACGGCGATGTGATCGTCGACACGGTCGTGTCGGAACTGGCCAAAGCGGCCGGAGTCCTTGTGCTGGTGATCGACGATCTCCACGAGCTGAGTTCCGCTGACGCCCGCTCCCAACTCGAGCATTTGCTCAGCTCGCTGCCGGAACCTGCGCACGTCGTGTTGTCGTCTCGCCGCGATCCGCCGATCAAACTGCACCAGCTCAGGCTGGCCGGCGAGGTCGCCGAGCTTCGAGCCAGCGATCTGCGCTTCAGCGTTAGCGAGACACGCGAACTGCTGGCCGCGTCGGGGATCAATCTGTCCGAGGCGGGGGCGGCCGCGTTGCACGAGCGCACGGAGGGTTGGGCGGCTGGCCTGCGCCTGGCAGTGATCTCCCTCAGCGGTCATCCGGACCCGGAGCGCTTCGTGGACGAGTTCTCCGGGACCGACCGGGCGATCGGGGAATACCTGATGGCGGAGATGCTCGACCGCCAGCCGATTGAGACCCAGAGCATGCTGTTGCGCACCTCGGTGGTCGATCGGTTGAACGGCGAGCTGGCCGACCTTCTGGCCGACCGCCCAGGCTGTGAGCAGATGCTGCTGGCGCTCGAGGACGCCAACGCATTCGTCGTCTCGCTCGACGCCCAGCGCACCTGGTTCCGCTATCACCACCTTCTCGCCGATTTCCTGCGTTTGGAACTGCGCCGAACGATGGCTGAGCAGGTTCCTGACCTGCACCGCAAGGCCGCAGCGTGGCTCGGTGGTCACGGTGAGGTCGTCGAGGCCATCCGACACAGGCTCGCCGCGGGCGACTCGTCCGATGCGGCCGGGCTCCTCGCCGACCACTTGTTCAGCCTGACGCTCGACGGTCTGGAAGACAGCATCGCCGCGCTGTTGCGGTCGTTCCCGGCTGGGGCATCGGCTGAGCATCCCGAGCTGGCCCTGGCCCACGCCGCGACGCAGCTTGCAAAGGGACGGCTCGATGAGGCATCGGCTCAGCTCCAGGTGGCTGCGTCCCACGTCGAGAGCGCACCGCCCGCCCGCCGTCGTCATCTCGCGATTGCACACGCCTCCCTCCGGTTGGCGCTAGCGCGCCGCAGCGGTCGGCTCGCGGAAGTCGTCGAGCAAGTGAATCTGCTCGATGCGTCGACTGCAGACGGGTCGATCGACCTGATCGGGATGGAGAGCGAGTTGCGCGCCGTCGCGCTGATGAACCTTGGGATCGTCGAGAGATGGTCCGGCCAATTCGCCGACTCGGAACGTCACGTGACCGAAGGGGCGACGCTCGCCCAGGCCATCGGCCGACCCTACATAGAAGTCGCCTGTCGCGCCTATCAAGCGTTTCCGTCACCGCTCGTCTCGCTCACGAAGGCACGCGAGCGCGGTCGTCAGGCGCTCGCCCTGGGCGAGCGCTATGGCTTGAGCGATCGCTCGGTGCTCGCGCCCACGTTCGGGGCGGTAGCCACAACTGCGGTGTGGATGGGCGAGTTCGAGGAGGGAGAGCGTTGGCTGCGCCGCGGCTGGGACGTCGTCCAGGCAGGCATCGACCCTGCTGTCGAGGTGCTGCTGCACATGGTCACGGGCATGTTGCATGCCGGTCGCGGGGAGCATCGGTCGGCACTCGAGGCGTTGACCGCCGCGGTGCAGGCGCAGTCGCTTCTCAGCGGTGTGCACATCCTCGCGCCGGTGATCGCCGAATGGCTCGCTCGTCTCGGAATGCCCGATGAGGCGCGCGCAACGCTCGACGAGTTCTCCACCGAACACGAATGGATTGACGCCGTTGACCTCGCCCGAGCAGCGATCCGCCTGGCAGAGGGAGACCCTGCCGCGGCGCTGGCTGTCCTCGGAGACACTCAGCGCATGGCGCCGCCCGCCGGCTTCCCGGCGTACGGCCTCGTCGAAGCGCATCTGCTCACCGGCCTCGCGAATCTCGCTCTGGGCGATCGGAACGCCGCCGCAGCCGCCGCCGAGGCCGCGCTCGCGGCTGCTGAGCCAGATCGGCTGATCTTCCCGTTTACTATGAGCAACGCTGGCGAGCTGCTCGACGTCCTCCCACGTCACCAGACGGCGCACAGCGCATTGCTCGCCGATGTCGTCGATCTCCTGCGGGGCGCACCGGCGCCAGACATCGACCGGAAGCGTCTATCGCCGCCCGAACAGCTCAGCCCAAGCGAGTTGCGGGTGCTGCGGTTCCTGCCGACGAACCTCACGCGGCCCGAGATCGCGCGATCGCTCAACGTCTCCGTCAACACGGTCAACACCCATATCCGCAGCATCTACTCCAAGCTCGGCGCGAGTGACCGCAGTTCGGCCGTGGGTCGAGCACGCGAGCTGCGGCTCCTCGCCACCGGCCGCGCCCCATCACCGTCGAAGTGAATTCCGCGTCCGCCGGCGGGCAATCACCAGATTCCGGTGGCGACCGCTCACCGGGTCACGCCCCAGGATCATCGGGTGGCCACGGAGCCCGGCTGCCAGTACATGATCCGGATAAGGGGGCGGCTCGGAGCTACCGCGCTGTCCGCGTTCCCGACCATGGAGTCCGAGGTGCACGGCAGCGAGACGGTGCTCACGGGCTCACTCGAGGACCGGTCCGCGGTGTACGGGGTCCTGGCGCAGCTCGAAGCGCTCGGCCTCGAGGTTCTCGAACTTCGCCAAGTCGGGCCACCCACCGTCCATGAGCCCTAGCCGAGCAAGGAGCGAGCCGTGCCAGAGGCGACCGACTGGAACACGAAAACCATCAACGAGTTCCGCGCCAACGAAGGCCGCGTCGGCGGGCCCTTCGAAGGCGCGCCGATGGTCCTGGTAACCCATCGCGGCCGCAAGAGCGGCCACCAGCACGTTACCCCGATGATGTACCTGCCCGACGAGACCGACGACAGCATCATCTACGTGTTCGCTACCAAGGGAGGCGCATCGTCCAACCCCGACTGGTACTACAACATCAGCACCGTCGGCGAGGGCTCGATCGAGCGTGGAACCGACAGCTACCCGGTCACCGTTCGCGAGGTCACCGGTGACGAGCGCGACCGCGTCTACGCCGAACAAGCCCGCCGCTACCCCGGCTTCGCCGACTACGCAAGACAAACCGAAGGCATCCGCACCATCCCCGTCCTCGCGCTCACCCGGACCTAGCCGCGGCGTCACGATGGCGACGCGTACATACGAGAGGGGCGGCTTCACCGTCTTCTGGGACTCCACCCGCTGCATCCACACAGGGATCTGCCTCCGCAGCCTGCACTCGGTGTGTTCAACTTCAAGAACCGTCCGTGGGTGAACCCTCGAGCAAATCATCGCGACCGTTGAGAGGTGCCCGACCGGAGCCTTGCGGTACAGCAGCGGCGAGGCAGAACCCGCGCCCGAGCCAACGGCGCTGATCCCCATCTCCGACGGTCCTCTGCTCGTGCGCGGCGACCTGCGCCTGGTCGATCCCGAGACGGGTGGGGTGATCGCCGAAAAGACACGTGTGGCGCTGTGTCGCTGCGGCAAAAGCGAGAACCAGCCATTCTGCGACAACCCCCACCGCCGCACCCATTTCACCGAGGCATCCCACATCGAAACCAGCGCATACGTCGATGCGAGGTCGCCAGTCGACATCTGCCCGCCTCAAGATTTCGCGCTGGAGTAGAGCGGCCGGGCTCAGCCGGTCCGCGGGGGTCTCGACCCGTCCCAGAACAACAGGGCGGCAGCGCCCTGCACATGCCCCAGACCGCCGGCTCGGTCGGTTTTCTACCGAGGACCGACGCTCAGCACTATCCCCGGTAGTTCGCTCCGGAGAGGAGTCGATCGACGACGGCGAACATCGGGCTCAGATTGGCCCCACCTTCCCGACGGCCAACGAGACACCGGCGAACTGTTGAACCTGCTCGCCGAATGGGCCCCACACGAGATTGACCGTCGGAAAATCGTCGGCGAGTCAGCCGACCATCTGTTCTTCGCCTCACCAGATCAAGTCGGCCGTGGCTCGGAACCGCAGGACCCTCGGCCCCGCTTCTTTCGCGAAACTATCGCGAACGGACGTCGGGTCGTAAGCTGTGGACGTCAACAGCAGCGGACGGAAGGGTGGGCCCTAGCGATGGTCGACAGTGCGAGTGACGTCGCCGGCCGGGTGACGATCGCCGACATCGCGAGGATGGCCCTGGTGTCCGTCCCGACGGTCTCCAAGGTCATCAACGGCAAGCCCGGCGTCTCCGACCAGACCCGGGCCCGCATCGCGGGACTGCTGCGCGAGCACGAGTACGAGCCGCGCCGGTCGACGGCGAGCAAGATGATCGAGCTGGTGCTCGGCGAGCTGACCAGCCCGTGGGCGACGGCGCTCGTGACGGCCGTCGAGGAGGCCGCCTTCGACCAGGGGATGGGGTTGACCCTGTCGCGGTTGCGCCCGGAGGCCGAGGACCGCTGGCTCGAGATGCTCGCCGGCCGGCCCGTCGATGGGCTCATCTTCGCCGTCGTGCGGGTGTCCGAGCGGCAGCGTGCCCACCTCGATGAGCTGCGGCTGCCCTACGTCGTGATCGACCCCGGCGAGGCACCGGACGGGACCAGGGTGCCGACCATCGGCGTCACCCACTGGCGGGGCGCTCACCAGGCCACTCGCCACCTGCTGGAGCTCGGTCACCGCGAGCTGGCGATGATCTCCGGCCCGGCGGACGTGCTGTTCAGTCAGGCGCGTGCCGACGGGTTCCGAGCGGCCGCGATGGGTGCGGGCGTCGACTTGCCGCCCGCGCGCGTCCAGCACACCGAGTTCAGCTACGAGGCCGGCCGCGACGCCGCACTCGAGTTGCTGGCCGCGTCGCCGCGCCCGACGGCGATCTTCGCCGCCTCGGACGAGCAGGCGCTCGGGGTGTACGAGGCGGCACGGCTGCGCGGCATCCGGATCCCGGAGGACCTCAGTGTCATCGGGTTCAACGACGCCCCCATCGCCGAGTGGGCGGCGCCGCCGCTCACGACGGTCCGCGAGCCGATCGGCGACATGGCCCGGCTCGCCGTGTCCGCGATCCGGTCGCTCGCCGCCGGCGAGCGCGACGTGCCCACGGTCGAGCTGGCCACGGAACTCGTGGTCCGCCAGAGCACGGCTCCACCGCAACTGCGTTAAGCAACTTTCGCGAAAGTCTATTGACATCCCGATCGGCCGTCTGCCATCGTGGCGATGGCGGGCGGAGAACTGGCTTCGCTCGGGATCGAAGGTGGGGGCAATGAAGGTATCTCGGGGAACTGCCTGGCTGGTGACGATCGCCGTCGCCGTCGCGCTCATCGGGTTCGGCGGCGAGACGTCCGCCGACAGCGTCAGCGGAGACAGCGGCGAGTCGATCGTCCTGAACGTCTGGGGCTTCGCCGACCTCTCGGCGGACCTCGTCGAGCAGTACGAGACGGAGAATCCCGGCATCGACATCCAGACCAAGATCAGTGACTACGACGCCGCCCACCAGACCCTGCTGACCGCACTGGCCGCCGGGCAGGGCCCGGACGTCGCGCAGATCGCCGTCGACTTCATGGGGGAGTTCGTCGGCAACTCGGGCGCGTTTGTCGATCTGCGCGAGTTCGGGGCCGACGAGATCGCCGGCGACTATCTCGACTGGCGCTGGAACGCCGGCGTCGCCCCCGACGGCGCCGTCGTGGGCATCCCCACCGACGTAGGCGGCATGGCGATCGCCTACCGCACGGACCTGTTCGAAGCGGCCGGACTGCCGACCGACCGCGAGGAGGTCAGCGCGCTTTGGCCGGACTGGGACGGGTACATCGCCGCCGGCGAGCAGTATGTCGCCGCGGCCGGGACGCCGTTCGTGGACTCGGGTAAGGCGATCTTCCGCGCCGTGTCGAACCAGTCGGACGTGAAGTACTACGACGAGGACGGCAACCTCGTCTTCGCCGACAGCCCGGGGATCCGCGAAGCCTGGGACTACAGCATGACGGCCATCGATGCCGGGCTCTCGGCCGACGTGGGCACCTTCTCACCGGAGTGGTTCGCGGCCATGGCCAACGGCGGGTTCGCCACGCTCCCGGCGCCGGCCTGGATGCTCGGTGTGATCGAGCAGCAGGCGCCCGAGACCGCCGGGCTGTGGAACATCGCCACCCTGCCCGGCACAGCCGGCAACGACGGCGGGTCGTTCCTGGCCATCCCGAGGAACGCCCCGCACGCGCAGGAAGCGTACGACTTCATCACCTGGCTCGAGGCCCCGGAGCAGCAGCTGGCTCTGTTCGAGGCGAGCAATGTGTTCCCCTCGACGCCCGAGCTCTACACCAATCCTTCGCTCACCGGGCTGACCAACCCGTTCTTCAACGACGCGCCGGTCGGAGAGATCTACATCGCCAGTGTGGAGAGTGTCGCCGGGTACCCGATCGGCCCTGAGTCGCGCACCGTCGAGCAGCAGTTCGAGGCCGCCATCGGCCGGGTGGAGCAGGGCGCGCAGTCGCCCGAGGACGCCTGGGACCAGGCGATCGAGGACGCCGAACGGGAGACCAACCTCTGACGCCCGCGGTCACGGAATGACGCCCGTGAGTTCGGCGACCCTTGCGCTGCCGGTGCGACCGCGTCGGCGGCGCGGGGGCCTGGCCGAGAAGATCGCCCCCTACTCGTACATCGCCCCGTTCTTCGTGCTGTTCCTCGCCTTCGGGCTGGGTCCGCTGATCTACACCGGCTGGGTGTCGCTGCACCACTGGGAGCCGCTGCAGATCGAGCACGAGTTCGTCGGCCTGCAGAACTACCGGGTGATGCTGGAAGACCCGCGGTTCTGGCAGGCAGTTCGGAACACGTTCGCGATCTTCGCCCTCTCGACGATCCCCGGCCTGGTCCTCGCCCTGATCCTCGCCTCGCTCCTCAGGAAACCGCCGCCTGCGAATGAAGACATTCTGGCGGATGACGCTGCTCGTGCCGAACATCACCCCGCTGGTGACCGTGAGTCTGGTGTTCGCGTCGGTCTTCGGCCGTGACTACGGCCCGGTCGCCTGGTTGCTGCAGCTCCTACACCTGCCGGCCGTCGCCTGGGACGTCCATCCGTTCACCACGCAACTGGTCATCGCCCTGATGGTGATGTGGCGCTGGACCGGCTACAACGCGCTCATCTTCCTGGCTGCCATGCAGGCGATCCCCGCGTCGCTGTACGAGGCGGCCGAGATCGACGGTGCCGGCCGCTGGCAGACGTTCGTCAACGTGACGCTGCCGATGATCCGGCCGACAATCCTCTTCATGGTCGTGGTGGCCAGCGTCGGCGGCCTGCAGATCTTCGCCGAGCCGCTGCTGTTCACCGACCCGAGGGGCGGCAACAACGGGCAGGGCCTGACGATGACGCTGCTGGTCTACAGCCAGGCCTTCGGCTCGCTGCACTTCGGCTACGCGGCGACCATCGCCGTGGCGCTGCTGTTCATCGTGATCGCGGTCGCCTTCGTGAACTTCCTGCTCGTCCGACTCATCCGGAGCGCCTGATGGCGATCACGGACGCTCTCGCCAGCCGCCGGTTCGCCCGCTGGCCCGTCTGGCGCGCCGCTCGGCGGCCCGACCGGCAGGCACGCGACCGGAAGCAGACGGCCCGGCGCTCCGGTCTGTCCTGGTTCGGCTACCTCGTGCTGACCCTCGGCGTGATCTTCGCGCTCGCGCCGCTGTACTGGATGTTCGTCATCGGGTCGAACGACAGCTCGGCCATCTCGCGGTTCCCGCCCGTGTTCGTGCCCGGTGGCCAGTTCCTCGACAACCTCTCGTTCATCGGGACCCGGGTGCCGTTCGCCCGCTCGATGTTCAACACCGCCTTCGTCGCGGTCTCCGTCGCCGCGCTGCAGGTGTTCTTCTGCAGCCTGGCGGGATACGCGTTCGCCAAGCTCCACTTCCGCGGCCGGAAAGCGCTGCTCGTCGCCGTGGTCGGCACGATGGCCGTCCCCAGCCAGCTTGGCATCGTCCCGATGTACATGATCATGTCGAACCTCGGCTGGGTCGACACGCTCCAGGCGCTCATCGTGCCGGGCGCGGTCTCCGCGTTCGGCGTGTTCTGGATGCGGCAGGTCATCGTCGGGTCGATCCCGGACGAGCTCATCGAGGCGGCGAAGGTCGACGGCTGTGGCACATTCCGGACCTACCGCTCCATCGTCCTGCCCAACATCCGCGGCGCCGCGGCCGTGTTCGGACTGTTCACCGCGATGGCCGTGTGGAACGACTTCCTTTGGCCGCTGGTCATCCTCAACTCGCCGGAGCACTTCACCGCCCAGGTCGCAATCCAGCAGCTGCGCACCCAGTATTCGATCGACTACTCGGTCGTCATGACCGCGTCGGTGATCGCGACGGTGCCGCTCCTGCTGCTCTTCCTCGTCGCGGGGAAGCAGCTCGTCGCCGGAATCATGGAAGGCGCGGTCAAGGGGTGAACGGCTCCACGACGTCCCTGTCCGCGCACTCCCGACAAGAATCCCGCCTGATTTCCGCGCCCACACTCATTGGACCGGACGACGTCGCCGCTGTCATCGAGCACATGACCCTGGACGAGAAGCTGGCCCAGCTGGTCGGCCTGTGGCTGGACGTCGCCGACGGTCCCGAGGGACCGGACGTCGCCCCGATGCAGCACGAGATGCTCTCGAAGGTGCGTGAGGTCGACTTCAATCTCGAGCACGGGCTCGGCCAGCTCACCCGGCCGCTCGGCAGCCGGGTCGTGCCGGCCGCGGAGATGGCGTCGACGCTGCGCCGTCTGCAGGACCGCATCGCCGGCGGCAGCCGCTTCGGCCTGCCCGCCCTCGTCCACGAGGAGTGCCTGACCGGCCTGCAGCTCTACGGCGCGACCACGTATCCGGCACCACTGGCGTGGGGCGCGGCCTGGAACCCCGGCTTGGTCGAGGCCATGGGCCGCTGCATCGGCGCCTCGATGCGCGCGCTCGGGATCCACCTCGGCCTCGCCCCGGTGCTCGACCTGGTCTGCGATCCGCGTTGGGGGCGAGTGGAGGAGTGCATCGCCGAGGACCCGTACCTCGTCGGCACCATCGGCGTCGGCTACGTGCGGGGGATCCAGGCCGAGGGGCCGGGCGCCACGCTCAAGCACTTCCTCGGCTACTCCGGCTCCGTGGCGGGCCGCAACCTCGCACCGGTCCACGCCGGCCCGCGCGAGATCCTCGAGCGGTTCGCCGTCCCGTTCGAGATGGCGGTGCGGCTGGCCCGTCCGGCCGCCGTCATGCACTCCTACGCCGAGATCGACGGGATTCCGGTGGCGGCCGACCCGACGCTGCTCACCGGCCTGCTACGGGAACGGTGGGGCTTCGACGGCACGGTCGTGGCCGACTACTTCGGCGTCGCCTTCCTGCACACGCTGCACGATGTCGCCGTCGACCTGGAGGCGGCGGCAACGACGGCGCTGACGGCGGGCGTCGACGTCGAACTGCCGACGGGGAACGCCTACCTCGACCCGCTGCGGAAGGCGGTCGAGCGGGGCGCTGTCGACATCGCGCTCGTCGATCGCGCCGTCGAACGGGTGCTGCGCCAGAAGGTCGCGCTCGGGGTGACCCGTCGGCTGGACGGCGCCACCGCGGCGGTCGAGCTCGACCCCGCGGCGTCGCGGGCCGTCGCCCGCGAGCTGGCCGAGCAGTCGATCATCCTGCTGGCCAATGCCGGGATCCTGCCGCTCGCCGGTGTTGGCACGATCGCCGTCGTCGGACCCAACGCCGACTCGGCCGAGGCGCTCATGGGCAACTACTCCTTCACCAACCACGTCGAGGTGCCCGCCGGCACGCCGCTGGGCATCGACGTCCCGACGGTGCTCCAGGAACTGCGATCGGAGTTCCCCGGCGTACGGCTGCTCCACGAGCCGGGGTGTGCCGTGCGGGCCGACCACGAGAGCGCCGACGACGCCGCGCGTGGGATCGCGGCGGCTGTCCGGGCGGCGCGGTCGGCCGAGGTGGCCGTCGTCGTGGTGGGCGACCGCGCCGGGCTGTTCGGCCGCGGCACGGTCGGCGAGGGGAGCGACACCGACGACCTGCGGCTGGCGGGGCGGCAACCCGACCTCATCGACGCCGTCCTAGATACCGGCACGCCGACCGTCCTGGTGCTCGTCACGGGGCGCCCGTACCCGCTGGAACGCTGGGCGTCGCGGGCCGCGGCCGTCGTGCAGGCGTTCTTCCCGGGCGAGGACGGCGCGTCGGCGATCGCCGGGGTCCTCAGCGGGCGGGTGAACCCGAGCGGACGGCTGCCGGTGAGCATGCCTCGCAGGGCCGGTGGGCTGCCGTACTCCTACCTCCACCCTCGTCTGGGCGAGGCGAACGCCATCTCGAGCATCGACCCCGCTCCGCTGTACCCGTTCGGGCACGGCCTGTCGTACACCCGGTTCGAGCACTCCGCCCTCACCGTCGCGGCCACGACGTGGGACACCCGGGCGACGCTGACCGTGGAGTGCATCGTCCGCAACGCCGGAGACCGAGTCGGCGCCGATGTCGTCCAGCTGTACGTTCGCGACCTGGTCGGCAGCGTCACCCGGCCGATGCGGCAGCTGCTCGGCTTCGCTCGCGTCGAGCTGGCGCCGGGCGCCTCCGCCACGGTCGCCTTCGAGGTCAGCGCGGAACGGCTGGCGCTGGTGTCGCGGGACCTGCAATGGCAGGTGGAACCGGGGGAGTTCGACCTCACGGTCGCGCGGTCGGCCGCAGATCCGGGGCTGACCCAGCGCATCGAGCTCGCCGGCGATGTCGTGGAGCTGGGGCCCGACCGAGAGCTCGTGACCGGCGTCGACATCCGGCCGGTGACGGCATGACCGCGAAGAGTCCCCACATTCCCCCCAACCAATCGACCTGGAGCATCACATGACCCAACCGATTTCCACCCAGCAAGGTCTGATCACGGCGAAGATGTGTCAGCAGTACCGCGATGACGGATACTTCATTCTGGAGCGGGTCGTGACCGACGAGCAGCTCGAGCTGCTGCGCGGCTGCGCCCAGGAGTCGATCGAGCGGATCGACGCGGAGATGGATGCCGCTGGCACCGACCGGATCGGGATCAACGCACGTGGACGGCGCTACTTCTCCGAAGGGATGCACCGGGAACGTCCCGAGCTTCGGCGTTTCCTGTTCGGTGACACGATGGCGCAGATCTGCCGAGCGACGCTCGGCGAGAGCGCCCACCTGTTCTGGGAGCAATATGTCATCAAGGCAGCCGACGCAGATACGGCGTTCGCCTGGCACCAGGACTCGGGATACGTCCACGAGGATCACGACCCTTTCCTGTCATGTTGGATTGCGCTTGACGATGTCAATGAGGAAAACGGCTCGGTCTATCTGCTTCCGTACTCACGCACAGGTATCCGCTCATACGTGAAGCACATCCCCGATCCTGAGGTCAACGACAAGGTCTGCTACTTCGGATCGGACCCGGGCGTGCCGGTAGTTGTCCCGGCTGGCTCGATTGCTGTTTTCTCCAGCGTCATGATCCATCGCAGCGGCCCAAACCGCACCGACCGGCTGCGTCGGGTCTATCTTGCGCAGTACTCGGCGGACGTCATCATGTCCAAGGACGGCAGCCAGCCGTGGGGATCGTTCGAAGAGTTCCTGCGCGGCGGCGAGATCGTTGCAACTGCGTGAGGTGTTTCCTGACCGGCGACGGGTCCGCGTCAATCATCGGCGCCGAGCCGGCGGACCAACGGGAGCAGCCCGGCCGCGGCGAGCGGCGACCGAGTGCCTCCGGAGCGGCGGTAGGTCCGGGGTGCCACGCCGTACGCGGCCCGGAACCGGCGCGAGAAGTGCAGAGGGTCGGCGAACCCGCAGTCGTGGGCGATCCGGGTGACGGTGAGGTTGCTGCGTACCAGCAGCGACTCGGCGCGGGCCAGCCGTACCAGCTCCAGCGCGCGTCACCGGGCCAACTCCGTACTCCCGCCGGAACAGCCGGGCCAGGTGCGCCCGCGACGTGCCGGCCGCCGCGGCGAGTTCGTCGAGCTTGATCGTCCGAGTCGCCAGCGCCCACTGCCGTCGCACGTGGTCCAGGGCGGCGGCGAGGGCTGGCGGCTCGGGCGGTGCGACGGCGTCCGGCAACGGCCCGTCGACGAACGCCCGCAGGATGAGGCCGACGACATCCGCGGCGCGCTCGGCCCAGGCCGGACCGGGCTCCTCGGCCAGCCAGAGCAGGTACCTCAACAGCGCGGGCAGCGGTCCGGGCTCGTTCATCGGCCGCAGCAAGGGCGGGTCGTCGGGTTCCGGTGTGACGCTGAAGTGGACGTATCCGTGCCGGGTCGACCGGCGCTCGTCCCAGCGGTACTCGTCCACCATCCCAGGCCGGGCCAGCAGCAGCACGCCGGGAGCAAGCGCGAGCGAGCGCCTGCTGTCGTGCCACACCCACCGAGCGCTCCCCGACAGCAGCCAGACCAGCTCGTACGACGGGCACACCCGCGGGCCGAACGTGGCACCGGCCGGATAGTCGGCCACGGCGGGGCGCAGGTCGCCCAAGGACACTTGGTAGTTGGTCACGATCATCCATGTTTTCGCGTCCGATCACCATGGACAAATGCCTGGAACAGCGGCATTCTCGATTGCATGACCACAGCCACGTTCGAAACCGCCAGGTCCGAGCTGACCGAGCGCTATGCCGATGACGGCTACGTCGTCGTCGAGGGCGTGCTCACCGACGCCGAGGTTGACGCGTTGCGTGCGGAGGCGTTGCGCATCTTCCGTGGCGAGCTCGGGGCGGTCGAGGGACTGCAGCCGCCGGTGCCGGGAGAGACCGACGACGAGATCATCCGCCGCTACATCTGCATCCACTTCCCCCACAAGATCTCACCGCTCATGCGCGAAACGCTGGCTCACCCAGCCGTCGTCGACGTGCTCACCCAGGTGATCGGGCCGAACGTCAAGGCCATGCAGTCGCTGCTGTTCACCAAGGGCGAGGGCAAGCCCGGGCAGGCCTGGCACCAGGACGAGTACTTCATCCCGACCCGGGACCGGTCGCTCACGGCGGCGTGGATCGCGCTCGACGACGCGACCGTCGAGAACGGCTGCCTGTGGGCGCTGCCGGGGTCGCACCGCCGCGGTGTCATCTACCCCGCCCGCGACCAGGACGACGAGCGCTTCGACTGCACCATCGAGGCCTACGACTTCCCGTACACCGACAACGACGCGGTCCCGCTGGAGATCCCGGCCGGCGCGGTCGTCGTCTTCAACGGGTACCTGCTGCACCGGTCGCTGCCCAACACCGGGGGGCACGGGCTGCGACAGGCGCTGGTCAACCACTACATGAGCGCGGAGTCGCTGCTCCCGTGGATGCAGGTACCCGACGGCGTGCACGTGGCCAAGTGGGACTACCGCGACGTGGTCCTGGTGTCCGGCGAGGACCCCTACGCCTACAAGGGCACGATCGACCAGTCCCCACCACACATCCGGCCCGACAAAGACGGCGGCTGCGCCAGGTGACCGCGTTTCCGACGGAGTTCGTCTGGCGTGCAGCGACGGCGGCGTACCAAGTGAAACCAAGACCACCGTGAGGGCGGCCGTCATCACTGGCGGTGAGGTGCGCGTCGATGACCGTCCCGAGCCGCAGAGCAGCGGCGACCTGGTGGAGGTCAAGGTGCTGATCGCGCCGATGTGCACCGAGTACCTCGCCCGCCGCCCTGGCGAACCTGCCGACGTTCTGGGGCATGAGGCGGCCGGAGTGGTCGTAGACGCGGCGGCGTCGGCCCGGGTGGCACGCGGCGAGCGCGTCGTCGTCATGCCGCAGTTCGGATGCGGCAGCTGCGAACTGTGCACGTCGGGCGAGCACATCCATTGTCCGAACCAGCGGGACATCCTGGCCGAGACGGGTTCGGACTACGGAACCGCGACGTTCGCTGAGTACCTGATCAAGCCGGACTGGCTGCTGCTCCCGGTGCCCGACGACATCTCGCTTCGTCACGCCGCGATGACCTGCTGCGGCCTGGGTCCGGGCTGGACGGCCGCGGAACGGATTCGGATCACGGCCGTCGACACGGTGACGGTGGCGGGCTGCGGGCCTGTCGGGCTGGGCGCGATCGTCAACACCGTCGCCCGCGGCGCGCAGGTCATCGCGATCGATGTCAACCCGTACCGCAGGGAGCTCGCCCGTGCGCTTGGCGCCGTCGCCGTCGATCCCGGCGCCGGCCCGGTCGAGGAGCAGATTCGGGCGCTCACCGGAGGTCGTGGCGCGGACGCCGTCGTCGACACGACCGGTGCGCAGCCGGTGTTCGCCGCCGCCACCTCGGCGTTGCGCCGGCGCGGCCGGGCGGCAGTCGTGGCCTGGGGAGCGGAGCTCAGCGTGATCGACGCGGTAGCGCTCGGGCTCGAGGTGCACGGTTGCTGGCATTGGAACCACCAGCGATATGCCGCGGGGATGTGGGAGCTCGTCCGATGCATGCGCGCCAGCCTCGACCGGATGACCACGCATCATTTCGATCTCGACGAGGTGGTGGCCGCGATGGACGTTCAGGACGCAGGACGTTGCGGCAAGGTCTTCTTGTACCCGCACGGTCAGCAGGGGGTGTCATGACCCGGATCGTGATGATGGTCGGCGACGGTGAGTACGGCTCGCACGAGACCATGCGTGCGGTGCGCCGCGACGCAGCCGACAGGCTGGGAGCGACCGTCAACTACTGCACCCCGGACGTCAACGAGGACGGCCCGGAGGTGACCGCACACAGCTACGACGGGTTGGACGCGCTCGCCGACGCCGACTTGATGGTGGTCTACACGCGGTTCCGGCGGCTGCCGGACGTGCAGATGAAGCATCTCGCCGGGTACCTCGAGCGCGGCGGACCCGTGGTCGGCGTCCGAACGTCGACCCACGCGTTCGACTTCCCCGTCGGTTCGGCGTGGGCGAGTTGGAACGTCGGCTTCGGCGTCGACGTGCTTGGGTCACCCTGGATCAGTCACCACGGCCACAGCTCACGGACGCGCGTGACCCGGGTGCCCGGCGCGCGGCACGAGATCCTCGACGGCGTCGGCGACGAATTCCTGTCGCGATCGTGGTTGTACCGCGTCCGGCTCGCCGGCGCCAAGCCGCTGCTGACCGGCGTGCCGATCGACCCGGAAAGCGAGCCGACGCCCGGTCCGGTGGCCTGGACTCGCCGGCACCGGCACGGGGGGCGTGTGTTCTACACGAGTCTCGGGCATCCCGACGACTTCGATCTGCCGGACTTCCGAACGCTCGTGCTCAACGCGATGCGGTGGGCCATGACGGACTCGAGGCGACGAGCCGAAGTGGAGGCAGATGGATCGCTCGGGCTCGAGCCGACTGGGTCAGTCTCGGGTTGCTCGCGGGCTGAACCTCGATCCGTGCCGAACCGGAGGAGTTGCAAGGAGAGCAGACGATGACGACGACGCTGGGTCGTGACTACGGGCTCTGCGGCCCGGAGCGCACTGTTGCCGTGGAGCGCGGCCTGGCCGGGGGCCAGTGGCACAAGCCGGAGGTCCCGCGCGCCCGCATGAAGCAGTTGATAAAGCGCTCCGACGGCCCGGCGATCCGCTACACGCTGTTGTGGTTCGCCCTGCTCGGACTCTTCGGCGGGTTGGGTGCGTGGGCATTCGTCGCCGGGAACCTGGTGTGGATCCCGTTGCTCGCCGTCTACGGCGTGCTGTACGGGACGTCGTCGGACTCGCGTTGGCACGAGACCGGCCACGGCACCGCCTTCAAGACGCGCTGGATGAACGATGTCGTCTACCAGATCGCCTCGTTCATGATCATGCGCAGCCCGACCGTGTGGCGGTGGAGCCACACCCGCCACCACACCGACACGCTGATCGTTGGGCTGGATCCCGAGATCGTCGCCATGCGGCCGCCGGCGCTGGGACGCATCGCCCTCAACTTCGTCGGGCTGGTCGACGTCCCCAAGGCGATGTGGCACATGCTCGTCCACGCCTCGGGCCGGTTGAACTGCGAGGAGAAGTCGTTCGTGCCAGATGGGGAACGGACCCGGGTCTACCGCCAGGCGCGGGTGTGGACCGTCATCTACGCCGCGGTCATCGCCACCAGCGTGGCGACGGGCAGCATCCTCCCGCTGCTGCTGATCGGCGGGCCGCGGCTGTACGGCACGTGGCTCCAAGTCGTGTTCGGTCTCACTCAGCACGCCGGCCTGGCCGAGGACACGCTCGATCACCGGTTGAACACCCGCACCGTGTACATGAACCCGGTGCTCCGCTTCCTGTACTGGAACATGAACTACCACGTCGAGCATCACCTGAACCCGATGGTGCCGTTCCACGCCCTCGCTGAGTTCCACAACGAGATTAAGGACGAGTGCTCGCCGGCCTGCCCGAGCGTGATCGCTGCGTACCGGGAGATCATCCCGGCGCTCCTCCGCCAGCGTCGCGACCCGACGTACTTCATCCGGCGCGCTCTACCCGAGACCGTCACGCCTGACACCTAGGAGGTGCCGTGCCCAACTGGATCCCCGCCTGCGCCACCGACGATGTCGATCCCGAAGACGTCATCGGCTTCGAGCACGACGGCGAGGACTACGCCGTCTACCGCTCGCCCTACGACGAGTACTTCGCCAGCGCCGGCCATTGCACCCATCAACGCGAACTACTCTGCGGCGGCTTGGTGATGGACAACATCATCGAGTGCCCACGACACAACGGGCGCTTCGACTACCGCACGGGCGAGGCGAAGGGGGCACCCGTCCTGGTCGACATCCGCACGTATCCGACCAAGGTCGAAAACGGCACCGTCTACGTCAACATCGGCTAGAGCGCTATGTCTGATCCATTCGTCATTGTCGGGCCGGCGAGTGCGGTGCCCGTGCCGCGCTCGCCCTGCGCGAGCTCGGCTGGGATGGCCAGGTGACGCTGAGCGGTGCCGAGCCTCGCGATCCGACGAACGGCCGCCGGTGTCCAAGATGCTCAAGGACACCGGAACTCTGCAATACGACACATCTACTTCAACGACGAGCAGTCCGAGTGCATCGTCCACGAGCGGTATGGGGACTCCGACCGCTCATCGAGCACCTTGCGCACCTTGGCGACCTGACGGAGGGAATCCTGGCGACGGGCCCGGTCTCCGGCGAACTCCTCGGGAGCCGAACGCAGCGCCGGCGCGCAGACTGGCCGTGGTCATCAGCAGCAAGGGCATGGCGTCCACGAACCGCTCCGTGGCATCGTTCACTCGATCGCCTCGCTCGCGTCGTCGGTCGGATCGGCGAAGTACTCGGCGCGATGGCCGTGCACCCCCGGCTTCGACGAGGCGCACCGGGGCGCGCCAGCCAGTCGCTGAGGACGGTGTCGGTCGCCTCGCCCGCCCCGACCAGGACCGTGCCGTCAAGGAGCTCGATGACGGGCTCACTGCCCGCTGCCGGTCGCGTCTCGGCCTCGGGAAGCCTCGCCTTTCGCCGACCCGTCAGCACCGTCCCATGCGCTCGTCACGGACCCCAACGCCGATCGCCATCCACGCCGTCGCCCTGGATATCGACGACGGGGAGGCGCTCACCCTGCATCGACTTAACCGGGTACCGCCACAGCTGCGCGACCACCACGTCACTCGATGTCTCCGGCCTCCTCCTCTACCGCCTGCAGTCCACACCACCGCACGGGCCACCCCCCAGCACCCGACGCGCAACCCGTTGCGCTCTCGTCGCTGGAGATCGTGACCAGCGCCTCGAACACTCGGCACGCATCCGTCCGCTAACGACGAAAATGTCACGATCGCTCGCGTCCTGTACCGCCGGCTCGCGGATGCCGATCGACGCGGGGCGCGGTTCGGCACCCGGCGGGCGCGACGGCGTGGGCCTAGGCGGGTCGGCATCGGCGAGGCGCGAATTCGTCAGCGTCGATGCGATGGCCACGCCCATCGCCGAAACCGGTTCAACCCCGGGTGAGCGCCTCGATCCGTGTGACCGCGTCGCGAGCGTGGGGCATTTCGTGGATCTCGGTCTGGATGCGTTTGGCGCAACGCCGGTAGCTCGCACCGTCGAGCACGGCGCGCAGGGAGTCGCGTACGGCGTCAACCGACAGATCATCCGTGAGGAGTTGCCGACCCGCGCCCGCAGCGACGATGCGCTCGGCGTTGCTGTACTGGTCGGCTCCCTGCGGGAGGACCAGGAGGGGAACACCGAAGGCGAGAGCGCCGAATGTCGTTCCCGATCCGCCGTGGGTGATCACGGCGTCGCAGCGTGGCAGCAGCACACCTTGCGGAATGTATCGGTGAACGAACACGTCGTCGGGCTGGGGTCCCAGACTCGCCGGATCATTTTGGCGGCCGACGGTGACGATGACAGCGATGTCCTCGTCGCGAACTGCCTCGATCACCATCCGGAAGACGTCCAGGTTGCGGTTCCATACCGTCCCCATCGTCAGGTAGACGATGGCGGCCGAGTCGAGCCGATCGAGCCACTCTGGTGGGTCGACATCGGGGCTTTCCGCGGCGGCAGGCCGAAGTCGCTGCACCGCGGCGATTGATGCGATCTCGGGCGACTGCAACGAAGGCGGACACGTGTCGACGTACAAGTAGCGGAACAGGCCGGCCACTGGATGCGGTTCCACTCCTCGAGCCCGCCAGTGTGGACCTGCTGCCTCGCCGGCAGCCCGCAGCAGTGACGACCCGATCAGCGACCCGTAGCTGACGTCGACGTAGGGGATCCCGTGGGCGGTTGCGATCAGCGGCGCGGCGAATTCGGCGACCTCGTGGACGATGACCTCGGGTTGCCACCTGTCGATGAGCGAATCGAGGTCGTTGGCGCGCGGCGCGAGCTCGAGGTTGGCGAAGATCTCGGTGAGGAAGAAGTGCCGCTGGGCGTCACCCACCAGCTGATCGAAGCCGGGAAACCGGGGCGCCCACTCCTCCCTGAACCCTTCGTCGGGCCCGGCGTGGAAGGCGTCGAACCCGGCCTCCCGTGCCCGACTCGTGTAGGGCTCGCCGGTCGCGAACGCGACCGTGTGTCCCGCTGCCCTCGCCGCGACCGCGAGCGGCACGAGCGGCTCGAAGTGGCCAGCGAGCGGTCGGCTCGTGAACAGCATCCGGGTCGGCGCCATCATGCGATCCTTGCCGAAGAACAATCCCTGGGACGGTTCGCATCCGCGTGAGGGTGCTGTTCAGGTGACGTGATGCCGTCGGAGGAAGTCTCCGATTGCCTCGACGACGGGCTCGGGAAGCTGGATGTGCCGTTGCCACGCCCAGGGTGAGTCGGTGTTGCCGACTCGTCGGCGACTTTGCACCCATCGGCCGCACAGGGCACCGTAGCGAGCTCGACTACTGCGCGGCGGAGCGCATGCCGACGATGTCGCTGGTGTGCAGGGCCTTGCCGGCGATGCCCCAGTCACCACTGGCGACTTCGTCGATGGTGACCCATGTGACGGGCCGCATCGCTTCGCCCTCCACGCTGACCATGGCGTCGGTCAGCTTTTCGATGATCGTTGCCTTCTCGGCTGCGTCGAAGACGCCTGCGATGAGCTTCACTTGGATAAAGGGCATGGTTCCTCCCGGTTGGTGTTGGTTGTTGAGGGGGTGTCGATCGACGGGAGACGTCACTCGGCGAGGAAGTTCGTCACCAGCTGGTTGAAGTCGTCTGGGCGTTCCAGCGGCAGCACGTGTGATGAACCGTCGCCTGTGACGAGCTCGAACCGGGCTCCGGGGATCCCGTCGGCTACCTCACGGGCGACCCACGGCGGTGTCAGCAGATCTTGCTCACCGACGATCACCATCGTCGGGGCTGTGATGCCGCCGAGCCGATCGAGGGCGTCGAACTGCAGGTACGCCTGAGCCTGGCGATCGTAGGCCTCCGGCTCGACCGGGTTCGGATTGCTGGTCAACAACGTGATCGTGTCCTGCACCGCCTCTTGGTTGCGCAGGAAGGACGAGGAGAACAGCCAGGTGAACTGCTGCGCGCCGAACACCGCTCCGCCGGGGTCGTTTGCCTTGACCCAGTTCCAGATGGAGATCGGGTCGACGGCGCTGCGAGCGGGCGCTGCACCCGGTCCTGCGAGCACCAGCCGATCGAGACGATCCGAATGCCGCAGCGCGAACTCCATCCCGATCATCGCGCCCATCGACAGGCCCAGCAGATGGGTGCGTTGGATCTCGAGCGCGTCGAGCAGACCGGCGACGTCGTCAGCCATGTCGGCGATAGTGGACGGGTGATCGGTTCGGGAGCTGCGCCCGGCATCGCGGTTGTCGAGGAGGACGACCTGGAACCGGGTGGAGAGGACAGGAACTTGTTGCAGCGTCCACAGCGACGAGTCGTATCCGATCCCCATGACCAGGACGAGCGGGGGGCCGTCTCCGTGGATCTCGTAGTACAGCTCCTGCCCGTTCGTGTGGACGGTCCCTGCTCGCGGGACCTTATTGATGTTCGCGGACGTCGGTTCCTGGACCGAAGCGGCGGTTGCGCTGTTCATGAGTTCTCCTCGGGAGTGCGTGTTTGATCGGGGATGTCGTGGTCTCTACCCGAGGTGCGTGAGCGAGACTGTTACGGCGGTAACCCTGACGGTTACGTTCGGTGCCGGTTGATCTCGGTTCCGATCGGTCACGGATTCGGGAGGCGTGCGATGAGCGATGACGCTGGTCTTGGCCTCGTCGAGCGTGCACGTGACGCGGCCGCCCAGGGAGACTGGCAACAAGCCTTCGACCTGCTCATGGAGGCGGACGCGGACGACCTTCTGGTCCCTACCGATCTGCCGGTGCTTGGTGAGGTCGCCTACGCGGCCGGCCATCTCGATGTGACCGTCGAGGCGTGGGAGCGCGCCCACGCCGCCTGCATGCAGGCCGGTGACCAGGTCGCGGCCGCAGGTGCGGCCGTCCGTCTGGCGATGCATCTGCTCTTCGACACGGCGCTGATGGCACCGGTGCGCGGCTGGCTGGCACGGGCCGAGCGACTGCTCGAAGGTCACGATGAGACGCCGGCGCACGCCTGGCTTGGGGTCGTGCGTGCCTATGAGCGGATGCTGACCGGCGACATGGCCGGCGCCCGGCAGTGGGCCCGGCGCGCCATCGACGTGGGTTCGCGGTGTGACCCGGCGGCGTGCGCCATCGGCCGAGTGGCCGAAGCCCGCCTGTTCATCTTGGACGGCGATGTCCCCCAAGGGCTGGCGTTGCTCGACGAGGCCGGGGTGGCGACGGTCTCCGGGGAGCTTGATCCGCTGTCGACCGGAGTCGTGTACTGCGAGTTGGTGTGCGCCCTGCAGGGCCTCGCCCTGTATGACGTGGCCGAGCAGTGGACCGAGGCGATGGAGCGGTGGTGCGAGACGAACGCCATCGGCAGCCTCCACGGACGCTGTCGGGTGCATCGCGCCGAGATCCTCCGCCTGCGCGGGTCGTGCCACGACGCCCAAAGGCAGGCACTGATGGCCTGCGAGGAACTGCGCCCCTACTTGCGGCGCGAGCTGGGGTGGCCGCTGAACGAGCTGGGACGGATCCGACTACACCAGGGAGACATCGCCGGCGCCGAGCAAGCCCTGTTGGCGGCTCATCGCGCCGGGTGGGACCCCCAACCGGGTCTCGCCCTGGTGCGTCTGGCCCAAGGCGACGTGGCCGCTGCGGCAGCCTCCATTCGAGACGCCCTCGAGCATCCCTTGCGGGTGCCGTCCAAGGAGCGACCACCGAACAGCGACCTGCAGCGGGCGCCGCTGCTCGAGGCGCAGGTCGAGATCGCCATCGCGGCCGGCGACATCGACCGGGCCCGATCGGCCGCCGACGAACTCGATCTCGTCGCCGCCCGTTTCGAGAGCAAAGCGCTGGTCGCCAGTGCCGCCCACGCCCGCGGACGGGTGCGGCTCGCCGACGGCGATGCGACGGGCGCAGAACAATCCCTGTCCGAAGCGGTGCGACTGTGGAACGAAGTCGGCGCCCCCTACGAAGCGGCGAACGCCCGGCTCGGCCTCGCCGACGCCCACCACGCCAGCGGCAGCGAACAGCGGGCCGACTTGGAGCGCCAAGCGGCCCGCACGATCCTCGAGGAGATCGAAGCCGCCCCAACGGTGTCCCCGGCAGGGGACGTCGCCCACCACGACGCACTCGACGAGCAGCCGGCTGCGACCGTCGACGACTTTCGGTGCGAGGGCGACTACTGGACGGTGATCTTTGACGGTCACACCGTCCGCGTCCGCGACCTCAAAGGCATGCACTACCTCGCCCGGCTCCTGGCCGACCCGGGCCGGGAGTACCACGTGCTGGACCTCGTCGCCGCCGAGACCGGCAGCGTTGCATCGCTCGACAACAGCCACGCGGCCCGCCTGCCGCATTCGGCACTCGGCGACGCGGGCGAGATGCTCGACGCCCGAGCCAAGGACGCCTACCGGCGCCGCCTCGCCGAGATCGACGACGACATCGAGCAGGCGCACGCCATCGGCGACGGCGAACGGGCCGCGCAGGCCGACGCCGAACGCGACTTCCTACTTCGGGAACTCTCACGCGCCGTTGGCCTGAGCGGCCGCGATCGACGAGCCGCATCCGCGTCCGAACGCGCTCGAGCCGGCGTGACCCGCGCCATCCGCCACGCCATCACCCGGATCGGCGACCACCATCCCCACCTCGGTGAGCACCTCAACCGGACTATCCGCACCGGCACCTATTGCGCCTACATGCCCGACCCTCGCGCCCCCGTCGGATGGGGGACTTGACATCGACCGTGGTGGCCGCAACCGGAGTTCGCCCGGGCCGCCGCCGCCGCTCAGCCGTTTCGTCGACTGATGGTTGTGAGGCGTCCCGGCATGAACCGTCGGCCGATCCAGCGGCTGGTGATGGCTCGGGCGATCTCTGGCCTCCGTATCGAGTAGAACGGTTCATCGGCGCCGACGCCGACCCGCCTCGGACGGCACGATGGACGACGACATCGACATCAACACCCGCTTCGCCCTCGGCGACGAGACTGCGGTGCGCGCCGTCTATCAGCGCTACGGCGGTGCCATGTTTGCCATCGCGATGTCGATGCTCTCCAACCGCGAGCTTGCGGCCGACTGCGTGCAAGAGGCATTCGTGAAGGTGTGGCGGGCGTCGAGGTCGTTCGATCCCGGGCGCGAGCTACGCCCGTGGATCGCCACGATCACGCGCCGGGTTGCCGTCGACATCTACCGCCGTGAGGCCCGCACCCGCTCCGAACCTCGTGAAGACGTCGACGACACCGTGGTGCCGATCGCCTTCGAGCGCACCTGGGAGGCGTTCGAGGTGCGCGCTGCCCTCGATCAGCTCCCCGCCGACGAACGCGAGGTCGTGCGTCTCGCCCACTTCGAAGGCCTCACGCACAGCGAGATCGCCGTCAGGCTTGCGATTCCGGTCGGGACGGTGAAGTCGCGGTCGTCCCGCGCCCACCGGCGACTGGCCGGGCTGCTGTCGCACGTCGTGGAAGCGGCGCGGTGATTGCCATGGTCGTGCAAACCAGATTGCCCCTGAGATTCGTACCATTCGCGAACCAGCCACCGAGGCCGCGATGAACGACGAAGAGCGCTACGCCAACTACCTCGAGGACGAGACCCTCGACGAGTCGCTCGACGACGCCGCGCGGGCCGAGCTCGACGAACTGCGCCACCTCCTCGCCAGCGCCGGCACATGGGACGATCCACCACCTGACCTCGCTGCCGGCATCGTCGCCGACATCCAGGCGGAGGTCGCCGACATCGAGACGGACGCCATCAAGGTGCGTCCGACGGCGGGGCGCCGCCGTCGGACTTGGATGCGGCGCCCGGTCGTCACGTTCGCCGCCGCCGCTGCAGCAGTGGTCGCCGTGGCCGCCGGCGCGGTGCTCGTGACTCGCGACGGCGACGACGGCGAGTCATTCGCGCTCGCGGCCACGGAGGTCGTTCCGGCGGCGAGCGGCAGCGCGACCGTGGAGTCGACCGGCTCGGGACTCTCGATCTCCCTCGCGATCGACGGACTCCCCCCTGCCGAGCCGGGCACCTTCTACCAGGCTTGGATGCGGGGCGACATCGGCTCCGTCCCGATCGGCACGTTCCACGCCCGCGAGGGCGACGGACCGATCGAGCTGTGGTCGGGCGTCGACGTCGCCGACTACCCGCTGATGACGGTCACGATCCAGGAGGAGGGCGCCGGCCCCGAGTCCTCCGGGATCGTCGTGCTTCGAGGCGAGATCCCCCAACCCTGAGGCCGGGCGAGCGCCGCGGCCCGTGACGCACGCCACACACCGCCTGAGACTGCGCCGCGAACCGATCCGCTGCTGGCGAGCGAACTGAGCGCCGACACACCCCGAGTGGAAGGACTCAGTGATGGAGTCAGCAATCACCCATGGCCTGCGGCGCACTGCTCGCTGGCTGCTCATCGGCGCAGCGGGCGCGGCCGGCGCCGTCCTCGCGGCGAGCTCGTCGGCGAGCGCGGCCACCACGGCGACGTTCGCCAACGGCGTGCTCACCGTCTTCGGCGACAGCGGCGCCAACACGATCACCGTAAGCCGCGACGCGGCCGGGAACATCCTGGTGAACAACGGCGCGATCCCCATTTCCGGAGGGACGCCGACGGTCGCCAACACCTCGATCATCCAGGCATTCGGCCAAGCCGCCAGGGACGTGATCGTTCTCGACGAGACGAACGGCGCGCTGCCACGAGCCCACCTCTTCGGTGGTACGGGCAACGACACGCTCACGGGTGGCGCCGGTGGCGACCTGCTCTTCGGCCAAGCCGGGGCGGACACCATCGATGCCCGCGGCGGCTTCGACCTGCTGTTCGGCGGGAACGGCAGGGACAAGCTCACCGGCGGCGACGCCGACGATCAGGCATTTGGTGGGAACGGCAATGACACGTTCATCTGGAACCCCGGCGACGACACCGACCTCAACGAGGGTGGCCGTGGGACGGACACCGTCGAGGTCAATGGTGGCGGAGGGGCTGAGATCTTCACCACCACGGCCAACGGGACCCGAGTTCGCTTCGACCGGATCGATCCAGCACCGTTCGCGATCGACATCGGCACCTCGGAGAACCTCGTGCTCAACGCCAACGGAGGCGATGACAGCTTCTCCGCCTCCGGGAACCTGGCCGCGCTGATCGAGATCACCGTCGACGGTGGCGCCGGCGGCGACACTCTCCTCGGCAGCAACGGGGCCGATGTGCTGCTCGGTGGTGACAACGACGATTTCGCTGACGGTCAGCAGGGCGACGACGTCGCCTTCCTCGGAGCCGGGGACGACACGTTCCAGTGGGATCCCGGTGACGGCAGTGACATTGTCGAGGGCCAGGCGAACACCGACACGATGCTGTTCAACGGCAGCGGTGGCAACGAGATCTTCGAGGCTTCGGCCAACGGTCCGCGCGTGCTGTTCACCCGCAATCTCGGCAACATCGCGATGGATCTCGACGACGTCGAGACCATCGCACTGAACACTCTCGGCGGCTCCGACACGACCACGGTCAACGATCTGTCGGGCACCGATGTCGTCGAGTTCGACAATGACCTTGCCGGCGTCGTCGGCGGCACCGCCGGAGACGCCCAGCCGGACACCATCATCGTCAACGGCACCGACGCAGCCGACAACATCGACGTGGTTGGTGCAGGCACCTCCGCCTCGGTGGTCGGCTTGGCGACCCAGGTCGACATCACCAACTCCGAGGGCGCCAACGACAGCCTCGTGGTCAACGCCCTCGGTGGCGACGACGTGGTCACGGCGACGTCATTGCCCGCCGGCGTGATCAAGTTGACGATCGACGGTGGCGTCGGCGACGACGAACTGCTCGGTTCGCAAGGCGCCGACACGTTCCTCGGCGGCGAGAACGACGACGACATCTTCGGCGACAACGGCAACGACCTCGCCCTGATGGGCGCCGGCGACGACGAGTTCCGGTGGGATCCCGGCGACGGCAACGACACCATCGAAGGCCAGGCCGGAGCCGATTCGATGCTGTTCTTCGGCGCAGGTGCCAGCGAGAACATCGACATCGCCGCCAACGGCGGCCGCGTGCGGTTCTTCCGCGACGTCGCCAACGTGACGATGGACCTCGACGACGTCGAGACGATCGATTTCCGTGCCCTTGGCGGCGCCGACAACGTCGTCGTCGGTGACGTCTCCGGCACCGACCTGACGTTGAACAACCTTGACCTCGGCGGGCCCAACGGTGGCGGTGACGGCCAACCCGACACCGTCACGGTCAACGGCACCAACGGAGCCGACGTCTTCGGCGCCGCCGGTGACGCCGGCGGGGTCGACGTGTCCGGACTCAGCGCCACCGTCGGCATCCGCAACCAGGAGCAGGCCAACGACCGCCTGACGCTCAACTCACTTGGCGGCGATGACACCGTTGACACCTCGCCGCTGCAAGCCGACGGCATCCAACTCACCGTCAACGGCGGCGTCGGCGCCGACAACGTCGTCGGCAGCGCGGGTGACGACCTGGTCAACGGAGGCGACGGGAATGACGTGGCACTGATGGGCGCCGGCGACGACACGTTCGTCTGGAACCCCGGCGACGACAACGACACGCTCGAGGGCGAGGCCGGCAGCGACACCATGCTGTTCAACGGCGCCGGCGCCGCTGAGAACATCGACATCGCCGCCAACGGCGGGCGGGTGCTTTTCTTCCGCAACGTCGCCAACGTGACAATGGACCTCAACGACGTCGAGGCGATCGACTTCAACGCCCTCGGCGGCGCCGACACCATCGTCGTCAACGACCTGAGCGGTACCGACGTGAACGTCGTCGACGCCGACCTCTCGGCGGGCGCTGGCGGTGGCGGTGACGGCCAGGCCGACAACCTCGTCGTCGACGCCACAAACGGTGACGACATCATCCTCGTGACCGGCGACGGCGCCAGCGCCTCGGTTGTCGGGCTGTCCGCCCAGGTGAACATGACCGGCGCCGAGGCAGCCAATGACCGGCTCACTGTCAACGCCTTGGGCGGTGACGACGTGGTCGAGGCGTCCGGCCTGCAGGCCGGGGCGATCCAGCTCACCGCCGACGGCGGCGAAGGCGACGACGTCCTCGTCGGCGGCGAAGGCAACGACATCCTGCTGGGCGGTCCCAACGACGACGTGTTGGTGGGTGGCGGCGGCACCGACGTCATCGACGGCGGCGACGGGGACGACATCGAGATCCAGTTCGCCGCCCTCGGCGGTGCGAACCAGCGGAGCGCGGCGAGCGGCGACCAGGTGGCCTCGGCCACGCCCGCCGATGCCGAGTGGCTGCTCAGCCACGTGCGCATCGTCAACGGGCAGACTGTGATCATCCTCGACGGGAAGGAGTACTGGTTGAGCAACACCGACCTGTCCCAGCTCGTCGATGCCGCTGCCGCCGTGGCGACCTCCGAACCGCCGACTTCGTCCGAGCCGGAAACATCAGAAGCACCTGAACTTCCGATCGGCGACTTCGTCTGGTTGGATGCCGACGGCAACGGCTTGCAGGACGCCGGCGAGGCGGGTCTCCCTAGGGTCGTCGTTCGCCTCCTCGACGCCGCCGGCGCAGTCGTCGGCGAGGACGCCACCGACGAAGGTGGCCGCTATGAATTGACGCCGACGTCTCCAGGACCGTTCACGCTCGAGGTCGTGCTCCCGGCCGGCCACCAACCGACCATCGTCGACGCAGGGCAGGACGATGCCATCGACTCTGATGCCGATCCGGCCAAGCTCGTGGTGGGTCCGGTCGAAACGACGGTCCGCATCGTCGTCGGCGATCCTGCCGGCGTCGAAGCTGACTTCGACATCGGCCTCATCGCCCTCCCCGAGCAGCCACCGGCACCGGAGACCGTTGCGCCAACAACGACGGCCGCGGCACCCGCAGTCGAGACCCCGACGACGACGACCGAACCCACGACGACAACGACGACTACGGTTTCGACGACAGTGCCGCCGACGACGACCGTCGCCGAAACGACGGCGCCACCGACGACGACCGCCGTCGCGGCGGTGGTGGTGGTACCTCCCACCGAGCCGGTCCCGGACGGCGGGTGACCTCCGATACAGCAGTCGCGCCGTCGATGGCGCGACTGCTGTATCGAACGGCTCGGAGACGCAGAGAGCACAGTTCAGCCCGTCGTGCTAAGAAATCTGGGCGTTGCCGACCCCGCGGCGACGTACCGAACAGGAGGGCTACCGCCGTGGCCAAGCAGTTCAGCGGTGAGATCAAACTCGACATCCGCGAGTCGACGCCTGACTGGCCGGCGTTCCTCCCCGACAAAGCGCCGGAGGGTGCACCGAACGTGCTCGTCGTGCTCTACGACGACACCGGACTCGCGGCGTGGTCGCCGTACGGCGGCCGCATCAACATGCCGACGATGGACCGGCTGGCGGTCAACGGCCTGACCTACTCGCAGTGGCACACTACCGCGCTCTGTTCGCCGACCCGGTCGGTGTTCCTGACCGGCCGCAACCACCACCAGAACGGGTTCGCTTCGATCTCCGAGACGGCAGTCGGGTTCCCCGGCTACAACTCTCACATCCCGCGCTCGAACGCGACGATCGCGACCGTGCTTCGCGACGCCGGGTGGAGCACGTTCTGGGTCGGCAAGAACCACAACACGCCGGTCGACGCGTGGACGATGGGCTCGTCGAAGAAGGACTGGCCACTCGGGCTCGGGTACGACCGCTTCTACGGCTTCATCGGCGGCGAGACGAACCAGTGGTTCCCCGATCTCGCCGAGGACAACCACTACATCAACCAGCCGTATGGACCGGACGAGGGGTATCACCTGTCCAAGGACCTCGCCGACAAAGCGCTCGAGTTCCTCCGCGACTCGAAGCAGTCCGAGCCGGACAAGCCGTGGTACCTCTGGTTCTGCCCCGGCGCCAATCACGCCCCGCACCACGCCCCGCAGGAGTACATCGACAAGTACAAGGGCGCCTTCGACGACGGCTACGAGGCCTACCGCGAATGGGTGCTGCCGCGGATGATCGAGCGCGGGATCTTGCCGGAGGGCACGGAGTTGACGCCGATCAACCCGATGACCGAGGGCACGTTCTCGCCGGGCGACGCCGTGCGCCCATGGGACTCGCTCAACGACGACGAGAAGCGGCTCTTCTCCAAGATGGCCGAGGTGTACGCCGGGTTCTCGGAGTACACCGATGCCGAGGTCGGCAGGATCGTCGCCTACCTCGAGGAGTCTGGCCAGCTCGACAACACGTTGATCCTCTATTGCGCAGACAACGGTGCCTCCGGTGAAGGCAGCCCGAATGGCTCGGTCAACGAGAACAAGTTCTTCAACGGCTATCCCGACAGCATCGAGGAGAACCTCGCGCTGATCGACCAACTCGGCGGTCCTGACGCGTACAACCACTACCCCACAGGCTGGGCGGTCGGGTTCTCGACGCCTTTCCGGATGTTCAAGCGCTACTCGCAGTACCAAGGCGGGATCTGCGATCCACTCGTGATCCACTGGCCAGCGGGAATCACCGCGAAGGGCGAGGTGCGCCAGCAGTACCACCACTGCACCGACATCGTCCCGACGATCCTCGATTGCTGTGGTGTCTCGATGCCCGATGTCGTCGACGGCCACCAGCAGACGCCGCTTCCCGGCGTGTCGATGCGCTACTCGTTCGACTCGGCCGATGAGCCGACACGGAAGGAGACCCAGTACTACGAGATGCTCGGCACGCGCGGCATCTGGCACCAGGGTTGGAAGGCGGCAGCCGAGCACGGCCCAGTCCCGATCGGGCTCGGCAAGTTCGATGAGGATCGCTGGCAGCTGTTCCACACCGACGAGGACCGGTCGGAAGCCCACGACGTCGCCGAGCAGAATCCGGAGAAGCTCGAGGAGCTCAAGGCGCTGTGGCTCGAAGAGGCGAAGAAGTACGACGTGCTCCCGCTCAACGACCTGTCGATCATGGACTTCCGAGCCCTGGAGTACGAGGTCGCCGTCCCGCCGAGCGGGCAGTACACGTACTACCCGGGAACGTCTGCGGTTCCCGAGGCATCGGCGGCGAACACGATCAACGTGTCGTATCGGATCCTCGCCGAGGTGGAGTTCACGCCCGACTCCCGGGGCGTGATCGTGGCCCATGGTTCCCGATTCGGCGGGTACACGCTGTTCGTCAAGGAGGGCAAGCTCACCTATGTGTACAACTTCCTCGGCATCCCACCCGAGCAGAAGGTCGTCGCTGCTGCTCCGACGTCTGGAACCCACATCGTCGGTATTGACTTCGCCAAGACACGGACCGGCGAGCACTTCGAGCCGTACGGCACGCTCGAGCTCTACGTCGACGACGACGTCGTCGCCGAACAGGAGATCAAGACGATTGCCTCGCGCTACAGCCTGTGCGGCGAGGGCTTGTGCATCGGCTATGACGGTGGCGATGCCGTGAGCAGTGAGTACGAGCCGAAGTTCGAGTTCACCGGTGGCCGCGTCGTCAAGGTCGTCATCGACGTTGCCGACGACGCCTACATCGACGTCGAGAAGCACCTCGCTGCGGCGCTGGCGCGAGACTGACGTTCTGTGAGCGACGAAACCCCCAACCCCAGCAGCATCGGATGGGTCGGTGACATCGAGGACGTCACCAAGGCGAACACGACGTTTCGCACCGTGGTGCACACCGCCAAGCACCTCCAGCTCACCGTGATGTCGCTCGCCGTCGGCGAGAGCGTCGGCTGGGAGATGCACGACAACCTCGACCAGTTCCTGCGCATCGAGAGCGGCAGCGGAACGCTCAAGCTCGGTCGGTCGGCGGACGACGTCGCCGAGGAGCACGCCGTGTCCGACGACTGGGCGATGATCATCCCGGCGGGAACGTGGCACGACGTCGTCAACGAGGGCGACGGCGAGCTCAAGCTGTACTCGATCTACACGCCGCCCGACCATCCGCCGGGAACCGTGCACGTCACCAAGGCCGACGCCGAGCACGACGAGGCGGACGACTCGAAACACGACCACCACGCGCCGTCAGCCGACGACGCCTGACAGACCGCTGTGGCCCACGGCATCGAAGCCGATCGCCTGGAGGCGGCGCGGGCCGGTATGCCGTGGCGACGATGGGGGCCGTACCTCAGCGAGCGCCAATGGGGCACGGTGCGCGAGGACTACAGCGACAACGGCGACGCGTGGAGCTACTTCACCCACGACCAAGCGCGCTCCCGGGCGTACAAGTGGGGTGAGGATGGCATCGCCGGGCTCTGCGACGACGGTCAGCGGCTGTGCTTCGGGATCGCCTTGTGGAACGGCGTCGACCCGATTCTCAAGGAGCGGATGTTCGGGCTCACCAACGCCGAGGGCAACCACGGCGAGGACGTCAAGGAGTACTACTTCTTCCTCGACGCCACGCCGACGAGCTCGTACCTGAAGTTCCGTTATCGCTATCCGCTGGACGGCTATCCGTATAACGACCTGGTCGCGACGAATCGGTCGCGGAGCCGTCTCGACGGCGAGTACGAGCTGATCGACACCGGGGTGTTCGACGGCAATCGGTTCGTCGATGTCGACGTCGAGTACGCCAAGCGTGATCCCGACGACGTCGAGGTGCGAATCACTGTCGCCAACCACAGTGCAGACGCGGCGACGATCCACCTGCTGCCGTCGCTGTGGTTCCGCAACACTTGGTGGATGGGCGGCGAGAAGGGGTCGCTGGGCGTGGGTGGGACCGCGGTGATCGCCGTCGAGCACAGCGAACTCGGCGGCCTCGAATTGCGTTGTGACGATGCGCCGGAGTTGCTGTTCACCGACAACGAAACGAACACCCAGCGGTTGTGGGCAGCAGCGAACGCCACGCCGTACGTCAAGGACGCTTTCCACGAATACGTGATCGACGGCCGGGTCGAGGCGGTCAATCCGGCCGGGAGTGGCACCAAGGCCGCCGCCCTGTACCGGCTGGAGATCCCGGCGACGAGTTCCCATGTCGTCCGGGTGCGCCTGTGCCCCGCCGGCGCCGAGGAGGCGACCGACGTCGAGCGGCTGTTCGAGGCGCGTATCGCCGAGGCCGACCAGTTCTACGCCTCGATCACGCCGCCCCAGACGTCGGCCGAGGAGACCTCCGTGATGCGCCAAGCGCTGGCCTCGATGCTGTGGAGCAAGCAGCACTACTTCTTCGATCTCGATCACTGGCTCGAGGAGCACCACGTCCATCCGTTGCGCGACGAGGGCGGCGACGTGCGCAACCGCGCCTGGTTCCACATGCTCAACGACGACGTCATCTCCATGCCGGACACGTGGGAGTACCCCTGGTACGCGTCCTGGGACCTCGCCTTCCACACCGTGGCGCTGGCGATGGTCGACCTCGACTTCGCCAAGGGCCAGCTCGAGCTGATGCTCCACGAGCTGTACCTCCACCCCAACGGCCAGCTCCCCGCCTACGAGTGGAACTTCTCCGACGTCAACCCGCCGGTCCACGCCTGGGCGACACTGCTCGTCTACGAGTCGGAGGTCGAGCAGCGCGGCGCCGGTGACATCGACTGGCTGAAGCGGGCGTTCCAGAAGCTGCTCGTCAACTTCACCTGGTGGGTCAACCGCAAGGACCCGTCCGGGCGCAACGTCTTCGAAGGCGGGTTCCTCGGCCTCGACAACATCGGCGTGTTCGATCGCAGCTCGCCGCTGCCGACCGGCGGCCGCCTCGAGCAATCCGACGGTACGGCATGGATGGCGTTCTTCTCCCAGGCGATGCTCGGCATCGCCGTCGAGCTGTCCCAGCACGACCCTATGTACGAGGACATGACGCTGAAGTTCGCCGAGCACTTCGTGTTCATCTCTGCGGCGATGGATCGCATCGGCGACAACAACGACGAGTTGTGGGACGAGGAGGATGGGTTCTTTTACGACGTGCTGCGTCTCCCCGACGGGCAGGCGTCACGGCTCAAGGTGCGCTCGATGGTCGGGTTGCTGCCACTCAGCGCCTCGATGGTGCTCCCGGTCGAAGGGACCGATGTCAGCAAAGGGTTGCTGGCCCGGCTCCGCCGCCGCATCGAGTCGATGCCCGAACTGCTGGCGACGATCCACGATGCACGGGAGCCCGGTGTCAACGGCCGGCGGATGCTCGCCGTGCTCGACGAGGACAAGCTGCGTCGGGTCCTGGCCCGGATGCTCGACGAGAACGAGTTCCTCGGTCCCCACGGTGTGCGCGCCCTGTCCCGGGTCCACGCCGACCATCCGTTCACGCTCGACGTCCACGGACAGTCCTATGAGGTGCGTTACCTGCCCGGCGAGTCCGACAGCGGGATGTTCGGCGGCAACTCGAACTGGCGTGGCCCGGTGTGGTTCCCCGTCAACTACCTGCTCCTGCGCGGGTTGCTGCACCAGTACGCCTACTACGGCGACTCGATCACCGTTGAGTGCCCCACCGGCTCGGGACGGCAGTGCACGCTGTTCGAGGTCGCCGAGGAGCTCGGCCGGCGGCTGGTGTCAACCTTTCTGCCCGGTGACGGCGGCCGCCGTCCGGTGCACGGCGGGATCCAGCGGTTCGGCGACGATCCGTTGTGGAAGGACCTCGTCCTGTTCTACGAGTACTTCCACGGCGACACCGGCGCCGGACTCGGCGCCAGCCACCAGACCGGATGGACCGGCCTCGTCGCCCGGATCATCCAGGTGCTCGGCTACCTCAAGCCCGAGGACCTGCTGTCCAGCGCCCTCAGGGGCCACCTCGTCTACGGCGCCGCCGCCCCGCGATGAACAGCTGGCCTGACCGTCCAGTCATCTACGAGCTGAACACGGCCGCCTGGCTGCACGACGTCGGCAGGCGGGCTGGAAAGAAATCGACCTTGAAGAACCTGTCGCCTTGGGAGTGGGACCGGGTGACACCCACGGGCGTCGACGCGGTGTGGCTGATGGGCGTGTGGCAGCGCAGCCGGGTCAGCGCCAACTTGGCGTTGCGTTCCGACGAACACATGGAGACGTTCCGGACTGCCTTGCCTGACCTCGTCGACGCCGACGTGATCGGTTCGGCGTACTCCATCCGGCGCTATCGGGTCGCCGGCCGCTTCGGTGGCGAGAGAGGCCTCGCTGCGGCGCGGGCCGCGTTGGCCGAACGGGGTGTGCGGCTGATCGTCGACTTCGTTCCCAACCACGTCGGTCCCGACCACCCATGGCTGGCCAAGTATCCAGAGCGGTTCGTCCAAGGAACAGCCGACGACCTGGCCAGCGATCCGGCGGCATTCCTCGAGGTCGGCAAGGCGGTGATCGCCCGTGGCCGCGACCCGTATTTCCCGCCATGGCCAGACGTCGCACAACTCAATGCCTTCGCTCCAGGGATGCGCACGTCTGCAGCGAAGACGCTGATCGACATCGCAGCCCAAGCCGATGGGGTTCGCTGCGACATGGCGATGCTGATGCTCAACGACATCTTCGCCCAGACGTGGGGTGATCGGGCCGGAGCGCCACCGGAACAGGAGTATTGGAGCGAGGTCATCACCGCCGTCCGCGCCGAGCACCCCGACTTCGTGCTGATCGCCGAGGCGTATTGGGATCTGGAGTGGCGGCTGCAGCAACTCGGCTTCGACTTCTGCTACGACAAGCGGTTGTACGACCGTCTGCTTCACGAGCACGCGTCGTCGGTGGCCGGCCACCTTGGCGCCGATGTGGAGTATCAACACCGCCTGGTGCGCTTCCTCGAGAACCACGACGAGCCCCGCGTCGCCGCCGAGTTGTCGCCGGAGGCGGAACGCGCCGCGGCCGTGGCGGTGGCCACCTTGCCGGGAGCGACGCTCTGGCACGAAGGCCAGTTCGAGGGTTGGCGGGTGCGCCTGCCAGTGTTCCTGCGCCGGCGTCCCGACGAGAATGTCGACGATGCACTCAGCGCCTTCTACCTGCTGCTCATCGGCGCTGCGGCGGCGGTCCGGCGCGGAGACTGGGCGCTGTGCGCGCCGACAGGCTGGCCCGACAACCACAGTTACGAGCAGTTGCTCGCCTGGTCGTGGAGCGACCGAGAGCATCGTGCGATCGTTGTGATCAACGACGCCGGCGCCCCGGCGTCGGCGCGCATCCAGATGCCGTGGGACGACCTCGCTGGACGAACGTGGCTGCTCGACGACGTGCTCGACGGCGTGCGGCACGAGCGCGACGGGACCGAACTGGATGCCGAGGGCCTCTACGTGGAGCTGGCGCCGTGGCAGTTCCACGTGCTCACCGTCGCGCCCGCCCGCCTCCGGAGTTGAACTGTCGTTTCTCGACACTTCGGCTCCGGAGATCGCCTGACACGCGCCGCGCGTGAGACGACGGATCAGGCGAGGAGCCGAAGTTTGGTCGTCGCGATAGGCACAGACGACCGGTCCCCGGTGCCCGGTCAGTCAGCCGGGCGAGCAGGCACGGTGACTTCGAGGAACTCGCAGCCGGACTCATCGATTCGCAACCCGTGGGCCATGCCCGCGGGGACGGCGACAGCGTCGCCAGGCGTGAGTCGCTCCGCTGGGTGATCGAGGCGCCGCAAGATCGCCTCACCGGAGAGCACGAACCAGAACTGCAACTCGCCGCTGTGGTGCCCGGTCGGGGTCTCCGCGCCCGGTCTCGCTCGCACAATCCTTGCCTCGGCAATGCCACCCGTCGCCGCGCCGATCCCGGTGTCGCGGCAGTCGAAACCGTCATAGCGCCACGGCGTCGACGCCTCGGCGGCACGGTGGAGCACGAACCGTTGGCCATCGAAGTCGCGGCCCTGCGTCGGCGTGGGCAACGACAACTCCGGGTCGAACCAGGTCTCGTGCACAGCGGGGCAGGACACCTCGACGACCTCCAGCCCGCCCGAGCTCTCCAGCACGCGGTGGCGGATCCCGGGTGGCTGCAACACGCAGTCGCCGGCGTTGAGCACGAAGGGTTCGCCCTGGCCTTGGTAGACGAGCCGCACCCAGCCGGCGACGCAGAAGAGCAGCTGGAAGCGGATGCTGTGGTAGTGCACCTCGTCGGGGACGGCCCCGGCGTCGGGGATGCGGATGTGTGAGGCGATGAAGAGGCCGCCCTGACGACTCGGCAGCAGATCGCGGTACAGCATTCCTGCGCGACCGACACCCCACCGAGTCTCGGAGAGCCGGCTCAGCTCGAAGGCCGGCACAAGTGTTGGCAGAGCCGGTTCGCCGGGCCACTCGGCCTCGCCACTGACGAGGCGGACGGTCATCCCGTCGCCTTCGAGCAGGGCGACCACCGGATCGTCCGCCGGCGAGATCATCCGCACGGCGAAGCCGAGGCGGCGGAACCCGTCGAGCGCCTGCTCGAACCTGTCATCGGCGACAGCCGCATCGACGTCGATCAGCTCCATTTGTGGCAGCCAGTCTGGCACCGGTGCGCTGTTACACACCTTGATTACGATGGGGTACATGAGTTCGATACGGCCGTTGGTGGTGGGGGACGACCCCGATGACGGGACGGTGCTGGATGCCCTCGTGAAGTTGTTGGTCGCTGATCCGAGTGAGCGCAATGCCGAGGGGTTGGCTGGGTTAGTGCGTCGCTCGTTGCGGGTGCGTGGCTGGCTCGACGCTGTCGATGCGCGGATCGCCGTGCGGGCCGCCGAGTTGGCCGAGCAGGGTTGTGGTGAAGCGGCGGCGACGGTGCTCGCCGGCGGCGGCCGGAGGGCTCGTCGGGATGCTGAGGCGGCGGCGGCACGGGGCACGCTGTGTCAGTGGATGCCGCAGCTTGGGGCGGCGTTGGCGGAGGGCATGATCGGTGGCGGTCACGTCGACGCCGTGGTTGGCGCTGCCCGCCACCTCGACGATGACGCCAGGGCGGTGCTCGCTCAGCATGGCGAGGCGTTGGTCAACGCCGCCGCGCAAATGTCGCCGGAGCAGTTCGATCGTGAGGTTCGTGGCCTTGCGCGTGACCTCGCCGGTGACGGCGGACTGTCCCGCCACGAACAACTCAGGCGGCAACGCAACGTGGCCCGCTGGGTCGACCGCCACAGCGGGATGCACAAGACGCTGCTGACACTCGATCCGCTCGATGACGCCAAAGTGTGGACAGCGTTCGACGCGGCGACCGCTGCCGCTCGTGCTGTCAACCAGGACGGCGACGAGCGCAGCTGGGATCAGTTGCAGACCGACGCCATCGTCGACCACATCACTAGCCAACCCGGTACCGGCGAGCACGCTGCGCCGGGGGCAGAGGTCTCAGTGCTCATCGACTACACCGCCCTCCTCCACGGCGGTGAGGCACGGGTCGCCGAGACCGCCGACGGCCAGGCGCTACCCGTCGAGGTGATCCGCCGGTTGTGCTGTGACGGCACGATCGTGCCCGTCTGGCTCAGCGGTGACCACGAGGTGCTCGCCGTCGGCCGCCAAAGCCGGCTCGCCACCCGGGCCCAGCGGCGGGCGCTGCGGGCGATGTACCGCACCTGCTGCATACCGGGATGCACCGTCGGGTTCGAACACTGCCGGATCCATCACGTCGACTTCTGGGAACACCTCGGGGCGACCGACCTCGACAACCTGGTGCCGATCTGCGAACTCCATCACCACCTCATCCACGAAGGCGGCTGGACCCTCGCCCTGCACCCCGGACGACGCATCACCCTGCACCGCCCCGACGGCACCCTCAGCTTCGACGGTGTCACCACCGACCGCATCACCACACCGACCATCGAGGCCGACACCACACGCGGCGGTGTACCTGAACCGGCACCGCCGTCGTGTCAACGGAAGCGGCCGCCGCCCACGACGGCCGCCGAAGTCGCCGAGGAGCTCCAACTCGCCCTCCACGAGATCCACGCCAACGCACCATGAACTCGCCTGGTCGGCAGATCGGCGCTGTCACCTCGAAGCGCGAGATGGTCGACAAACCGCCATTTCGCGCATCAAGGTGGTCTGGCTGCGCGGCCCCGCAACGGCCAGGACTGGTCGTGGCGCCAGCCGTCGCCGGTCTCGAACATCAGCGATAGAGCGTCGATCCGGTCGCCCAAGGGCAGCAATGGGACGACCTCAGCCGCCAGAGCGTCGGCTACGTCGCGGGTTAGCCGGCTGCCGACGCTGAGGTGCGGCGTTTGCTTGTGGTGCTTGCCCGCATACGGCGCGCAGTCCGGGAACGACGCCGTCACGCTCGATATCAGCGTGTCGAATTGCTCCGACGGTTCAGGTCGCAACCACACCACGCTGCTACCGAAGCGGCGGACCTCGCCGAACGTGGCATCGAACGCGGTCGTCGAAGCGCTGATCCGCTCGATCTCCGCGACCGTCACCTCGTCGACGGGATTGCGGAACGGGAACAGCACCGTGACGTGTGACGGCATTTTGCGGCCGAGGTTGCGCAGGTGGCGGGCTCGCAACTCGTACAACGCCTCATGCACCCGCGGGGCGAGCAGCACGAGGGCCGAGCGGAAGGGCACCCACCTATCATCGTCGGGCGTGGAGTTCGTGGTCGCCCGCAACCCGGACACCGACTCGTCGCTGCCGTTTCTCGTGAGCATTCCGCTCGGCTCCAGCCCGGTCATTCTCAAGGTCCGCGACGTCTGGCCGCGAACCACCAAGTTGTACTGCCACCGCGCCGATGGCTGGCCGCCCGAACCCGATTTGATCGAGCGCATCCCGGTCCGATCGTGCGTCCGCCGTGGTGCGGCGATCGACCTCGTGCTCGAGCGCGGCCGGGAGAACCGCTCGCAGTTCGTTTTCACCAAAGCCCGTGGTCGCGAGGTGATCTTCTGGCAGAGCGCCCGCACCGCCAAGCAGGCCAGACCAAACGTCTCGCTGCCGACGGCACAGGCACCAGGCGGACCGATCGAGATCATCGTCGATGCCCACGAGCGCTACGCCTGGAACTTCAGCCACCAACAGGCGACGACCGTGCGGCAGGCGCTTCCCGCCGGCGACTACGGCGTCGCCGACGACAGCGGTGAGATCATCGCCGCGGTGGAGCGCAAGAGCCTCGCCGACCTCGTTGCCACCGTGACCAACGGCAAGTTGCGCTTTGCCATGGCCGCCCTCGCTGCCCTGCCGCTCGCCGCCGTTGTCGTCGAGGACCGCTACTCGGCGATCTTCAAACTGACCCGGGTGAGGCCACGCGTAGTCGCCGACGGCATCGCCGAGCTGCAGGTGCGCTATCCGACGATCCCGATCGTGTTCTGCGAGACCCGCCAGCTTGCCCAGGAGTGGGCCTACCGCTACCTCGGCGCCGCACTGGAGCAGCACCGCCTCGACATCGGTGGCGCGCTGCGCGCTGCCGAACTCAGCGAGGAACCGACAGCTCGGTGATCTCCACCGACGTAGTCTCCGAAGTGGACAGGGCCGCGACGTCTTCCGGTTGGAACAGGAACGGCCGCCACTCCCCGGCGCTCCACGCTTCCAGCCCGAGCCGGTAGGCCGGCGCCTCCGGGTCGTCGGGATTGCCGTAAGTGAGGAACCCCTCGGCGACCGGCCCGTCGGCGGTGAACTCGAGCGCCATCACGAAGCTCGACCCGTCGCTGACCGGGTAACCGGGCAGGTCGCGCAGCAAGGACTGATCGTTGACCCACTCGCCGGTGTCAGGGATCGGTCCCATCATCGTTGTATCGGCACAGCAGCCGACGATGTTGGCGACGCCCTCGAACCCGGAACCACCTCGGATGGGGAGTCGATCGCCGATGCGTACCTCGAACTGCCAGTCGCCGAGCGGGGCATCCACCGGGATGCCGAGCAGCTGCAGAAGTTGGATCGTGCTGCCGAGCTCGACCAACCACTCCGACCGATCCTCGATTGGTGTCGAGGGTGTCGTGGCCGGATGCGCCGGATCGAAGGCGTCGGCGAACAGGCGGCCGGTGTCGATCAGCTCGTTGTAGTCGAAGCGGGCGAGCCACTCGCGGAACATGATCGCCCCGCGGGCGTCGAGCGTGTACGTCCCGTCCCAGGCTGCCAGCGTCTCGCACGCCAACGTGAGGTCGACCTCGGCGCCGTTGAGGTTCACGGTCGGCGTCGCCGTGCAGGCGTCCACGAGGGGCTGGCGGAGCAGCTCGGTGATGGTGCTGCGCTCAGCGAACAGCGTCGTCTCGATGTCCTCGGCGGTCCATGAGCCCTCGTGCTCCTCCAGCAGCATGATGTTCGTGCGTGTCCGCGTCGACTGTGGCACGTCGGCGACGCCGTGCATCGGTGAGAACCCGGTGAGCGGCTCGTCGGGGTTGCTCAGCCAGTAGCTGTCGTTGGCGTTGAACACGTAATCGGCACGTTCGATCTGTGGCACGTCGGCGTACGGCACGAGCCCCGGGGCAGGGGCAGCCGGATCGTCGACCCACTCGAACAGCGAGTCGGAGCCGTCGAGCATGACGACCCCGAAGTCGTTGTAGGCGAGGCCGAGCAGACCGCCGGCGGCGACCTCCGCCTCCCACGCGGCGAGCGCCTCGGGGGAAAGGTTGGGCGTCGCCGCCGTGTCGGCGTACCACGCCCGACCGTCGGCGCTGGTGGCGATCGTGTTGACCCACGGGATGCCCTGCTCGGTGGCGTGGACGTGCTGGAACTCGTCCATGGACGTCGCGACGTCCATCCCGAAAAACTGGGCGAGCACCGTGGTGATCTCGATGTTGCCGTCGCGGATGGCGATCGCCTGCTCGGTGGACCACGGCAGCGGCCCCAGGGAGACCACCGGGCCGTGATGCGTGGACCACAGCGTTCGCGTGACTTCGAGGGGATCACCTCCGTCGGCGGGGGCGACCTCGATGGTGATCTCGTTCGACGTCATTGCCTGGGGCTCGCCGTCGACGAGGTAGACGGTCGGGTCGGCGGGATCGAGGTCGTAGCGGTACAACGTGAAGCGGTGGCCCGACGACACGGTGTGCGACCAGGCGATGGCGTCGTTGAAGCCGATCTGGATACCGGGCCAGCCCGAGAGGGCGACGCCGTAGACGTTGACCTCGTCGGGGATCATCAGGTGGCTCTCCCAGAAGCGCAGCTCGCCTTCCCATGGGAAGTGCGGGTTGGCGAGGAGCATCCCGCCGCCCGATGCGGACGCTTCGGCGCCGAACGCCCAGGCGTTGCTCGCGCCCGCGTCGATGAGCCGATCGAATCCGACCGGTTGAGTCACCGGCACGGTTTCGACGGCGATCGCCGCGTCGGCGGTGGGCGGCTGCGCCGAACCGATCTCGTTGAGCAGGTTGCGGCTAGAGGCGAGCAGGAGGACGTCGGCCAGGTAGGCGTAGAGGTCCTGGGTGGTGATCGGCGCGACCCACGGTTCGCCGGCGCACCACCCGTTTACACCCAGCTCGTCGACTGCGGCGTTGAACCCGGCGACGTATCCGGCGATCGCCTCTTGGACGAGCGCTTGCTGATCGGCCCATCGCTCCGGTGCCTCTTCCCAGATCCCGAGGTGCCGATAGGCGAAGTCGGAATTGACGTTGGTGTCGCCGTCGCCGGGCCCGAACCAGCGGGCGCGCTCCCCGCGCACCTTGACGATCTGATCGAGCAGCGTGCAGGCGCGGTCCTCGGCGAAGGCGTAGCCCTGGCCGAAGCTGAGCGATCCCCAGTCGGCGGCGGTGATGTGCGGCACACCGAACGAGTCCCGGGCGATGGTCACGTCGTAGGTCTCCCGAGGGGACGCCTGCGGGGCTGAGGCACCGCCGGCTGCATCGACGGCGACAGAGGCGCTGATCACGGTCACGACCGCTGACGCGAACGCCTTCTTGGAGGTCCGCTTCATCGATCAACCTTCACAGAGTCGGCGCAGACGCGGAGAACCGGGTGCGCCCCCTCGACGTTGAGAGGGGCACCCGGTTCTGGCCCCGCCGACTCAGGAGATCGACCCAGGAGATGTCTTGGGTCATGAGCGGAAGCGGTCGCGCCGGCCGGCAACGTCGCGTGGCGGCGAATTGTCGGCGATGGAGCGACGGGTGTCACGTATCGCCCACGCACACTCGTGGGTCCTTCTACCCGACGAACTCGACAAAACGAGCTCGACGACAGGAGACAGCGATGAGCTTCCATCCGTACATGGCCGAGCAGCTGGCGGTACTGCGCCAGCGCGAGCTGCTCGAGGAGGCGGCCCGGGTTCGCCGCGTCCCACGCAAGCGCTTCCGGCTGCTGGCACTCGCCAGCTCGGCGCGGCGCTCGTTGGCCCGGCCGAGTGCTCCAGCGCGGCCGCCAGTTGTCGCCTCCACCTCCCGGCCGGTCGCCGCGGACTGACCCCTTACACGCCGATGCGAACGTCGGCGCCGGAGCTCGGCTCGACCCACCACGCCGACTCGTACGCCGAGGCATCGATGGCGCCGGGTTCGGTCAGGGCGATGACGCAGCCGCCCCAGCCGCCACCGGTCATCCGCGCTCCGTAGACGCCAGGTGTCGCCCAGAGCGAGTGGCACAACTCGTCGATCGACGCTGTCGCGCAGGCGAAGTCGCCGCTCAGGCTGCGATGACTCTCTGACATCAACGCCCCGGCGCCGGAGAGGTCACCGCTGGCGATCGCTGCGGCAAAGTCGTCGACGCGACGGTTCTCGGTGAGGACGTGGCGGGCGCGGGAGCGGATCGTCGGATTGTCAAGGGAGGTGAGATCGCCTGTCGTGGCGTCGCGCAGTGGCCCGATCGTCGCCTCGGCAGTCGCCAGCTCGGCGACCCGGTCGGCGTAGCCGGAGTCGGCGAGCGAACGGGCGCCTGCCCAGATCACGAGCCATCTAGCGACGTCGGATGGGGGCAGCGGCACCGGGACGATCTCCAGCGATCGGCAGTCGAGGTGCAGGCCGCTTCCTTCGACACCGCAGACCGAGGCGAGCTGGTCGAGCAGCCCCGTCGGGACTCCACGGGCGGCGTGCTCGGCGGCTTGACACATCCTGGCCAAGCCGATCGGGTCGCTGCTGTCTGCACCCATCGCGAGGGCCGACGCGACCTCGAGGGCGGCGCTCGACGACAATCCCGAGCCGGCTGGCAGGTCACTGCGCACGACACCGCTGAACCCTGCCGCCGGCCGCAGCTGACTGACGACTCCGGCGACATAGCGCGCCCACTCGGGTCGCAGCGCCGCCGGGTCGCTGACATCGAGCGCGACCACGGCGTCCGCCAGGCCGTCGCTCGTCAACCGGATTTCGTCGAGTGCTCGATCACGGTGGCCGGAGATCTCGATTGCGCGGTCGATGGCGATCGGGAAGCACAGCCCGCCCGTGTAATCGGTGTGGTCCCCGATGAGGTTCACCCGCCCCGGCGCCCGCGCCGTGATGGCCATCGAGTCGCTGCTCACGGCCATGAGTATTCCGTTCTCGACGGCGATACTCCCAGATACCGTCCGCCGTGATGTCTCGCCGGCTCGTCGTGTCCGCCGCCGCGCCGCTCGTCGTCGGCGTTATCGGTGTGTTCCCGACATCGGTCGACCCGGTTGATCAAGCCGCCGCCGAAGTCGCCGTCGGCGTGTTCAACGAGCGGCTTACGGCGGCCGGATGGACGTCAACCGGGCCGTTCGCACAATCCGCGGGCGGCGAGGAAGGCGAGGAGACCGAGTTCGGACCATGTCTCGGCGGCTTCGAGCGATACCTCGACTACACCGACGTGCACCTCGAGGGCGAGACGGCGCGGGCGTTCTCCGACGACTTCGAACTGACCAGCAGTGACCGGGAGGACGACACGGGTGACGACGGCATCGGTGAGTTCGGGCATGCCGGAGCGGTTGTGCTCACCGCCCAGGTTTCGTCGGTTGCCATGTTCGACGAGTTCGTCCAACGGCTCGGGGCGGAGACGACGGCGGCGTGCGTGGCCAATCAGCTGGAGGGCGCGGCACCTCCAGACGGGCCGGTCATGGAGATCGGCGTCACCACCGAAGGCAATCTCGGCGTCGGCGAGGCAAGCGCTCGCCTCGACGTCGCCGTGGCGATGGAACACGAGGGGAACGCCTACGGGACGTCAGCAACGTTCGCCGCAGCCCGCGTTGATCGGAGCCTGGTGGTCGTCGTCGCCGGGGGATCCGGTTCGGCGGAGTCAGCGCTCGATCCCGTAGCCGAATTGGCGGCCGTGGTCGACACGCTCGCCTGAGGTCGATCAGACTGGCGCGATGGCGCTCACCGATCCCGAGGTCCGCGTTCTCGCCGCCCTGATCGAGAAGGAGGCGGCGGTCCCGGAGAGTTACCCGCTGACGCTCAACGCCCTGCGGCTGGCATGTAACCAGGCGACCAATCGCCGCCCCGTCGTGTCCTATGACGACCGCACCGTGGAGGCGACGCTGCTGTCACTCAAGTCGGTCGGACTGATCCGCTTCGTCCATCCGTCCCACGGCGGGCGCACGACCCGCTATCGCCACAGCGCCGACGAGCGATGGCGTCTCTCGGGCGGTGAGCTGCTCGTCCTCTCGGCGCTCGCCCTGCGTGGACCCCAGACAGTCGCTGAGATCCGCGCTCGGGTTGATCGCCTGCTCCCGGCCGGCGAGTCGTCGACGATCGAGGAGTTGCTCGATGCCCTTGTGGCGCGCAGTCCGGAACCGCTCGCGGTGCGGCTCGGGCGGCGACCAGGCGAGCGGGACGAGCGGTGGGCGGCAGCGATCGGGTCGCCACCATCAGCCGACGGTGAACTCGACCTCGGCGTCGACGACGAACAGGGCGACGACATCACTGGCCCGCTCGACCTCGCCGAGCCGGAGTGGCGCGACGAATCGTTGCAGACGTCGTTGCACAAGCGAGTCGAGGAGCTGGAGGCGACGGTCACCTCGTTGGCGGCGCGGCTCGATCGCCTCGAACAGCTTGCATCGAGCGCCGGGCTCGACTAGGAGGGGTTCAGGTATCTGCTGCCACAATCCGGACAGAAATGGGGACTCATCGGGTTCCTGTGGGTTCGATCGAGGTGCCGGCGAGCGCGCTGGCGCTGGAAGGGGCGGTTGTCGAGCGTCGCGACGGCACCTGGGAGAGGTGCACACCTGTCACCTCCACTCTGGGGCCGCGGCGATTCTCAGGCCGCAAACCGGTCACCGCTGACCGCTTTGCGGCACCAGAATCCCGGCATCGGCTGACGCGCTCGGGGCCCGACCGGATCAGACGATGGCGATGGCGCGCACCGGGAACGTGCCCATCCCGATGATCGCCGGTGGCATGGCGAAGAACCTGAACGGCCGTCCGGAGAGCTCGTCGAGCCCGCGCAGGTGCTCGACGACGGGGATCTGCGCGCCGAGCAACATCGTGTGGATCGGACGCTCGCCGGTGCGGGTGTCGTCGATGTTGACTGAGTCGATGCCGACGACAGCGGCGCCTTGGTCGACGAGCAGTTGCCCGGCGGCGCGTCCCAGGAACGAATGACTGGGATCTCCGTAGCGCTCGGTTCCCCAGTGCTGCGACCAGCCGGTGTTCACCAGCACGGCCCGACCGGCGAGGTCGATCCGGGCGAAGAGCTCTTCGTTGACCTCCTGCAGACCGGTCGCGTCGACGAGGACACCGGGGACGTCGGCGACACGACGGAGATCGAGGCCGGCGAGATCGTGGCCGTCGGCGAACCGATGGAAGGGGGTGTCGAGGTACGTCCCGGTGTTCGCCACCATGTCGATGCGCCCGATCTGGAACTCGTAGCCCTCGGCGTACCGGTCACGAGATGCTTCCCGGCTGAGGTGATCGCTGATCACCGGTCCCGGCAGCCCGGGGTAGGTGATCGTGCCATCACCGATCGGATGACTGAGGTCGATGATCGTCGTCACGAACTCAACGGTACGGATGCGGCCCCCGCCATCAAGTTCTGAATCGCGACCGATGGTTGAGGCCACTCTCAGCCGGGCTCGTTTTCGTGGCCCGGGCGGAGGCGCAGGCCGGCGTAGGCGCGCGCCGCGCTGGTGCGTCCGTTGACGACCTTGTAGATCTCCTCGCACACGGGCATCGGGACGCCGTGGCGCTTGGCCAGGTCGCGCACGGTGGTCGCCGTCTTCACGCCCTCGGCGACCATGTTCATCTCGCCGAGGATGTCGGCCAGCTTGCGACCGCGGCCGAGCTGCTCGCCGACGTGACGGTTACGGCTGTGCGGGCTGACGCACGTCGTGATCAGATCGCCCATCCCGGCCAGCCCGGCGAACGTCATCGCCTCGCCACCCATCGCCACACCGAGGCGGGTGATCTCGGCGAGGCCGCGGGTCATCACCGCCGCCCGCGTGTTGTCGCCGACGCCGAGGCCCTGGGCGATCCCGGCGGCGATGGCGACGACGTTCTTCAACGCCCCGGCGAGCTCGCAGCCGACGACATCGTGGTTGAGGTAGACGCGGAACAGCCCACGAGTGAGCACCGCCTGGATCGCCGCTCCGACAGCGAGGTCCTCGGTGGCGATCACCGCGGCGGCGGCCTGGCCGGCCATGATCTCGCGGGCGATGTTCGGCCCCGTGAGGGCGGCCACCGGGCGTCCCGGAGTGACGTCGGCGATCACCTGGGTCATCCGCAGCAACGACCTCTGCTCGAGCCCCTTGGACAGGCTGACGATCGGGATCCACGGGTGGATCCATTTCGTCGCCGTCTCCAACGTCGAGCGCACGGCGGAGGTCGGCACGCCAACGATGAGCAGCTCGGCATAGCGAGACGCCTCCTCGAGGTCGGCCGTGGCGGCCAGCTTGGTGTTGAGGCGGAAGCCGGGCAAGTAGGCGTCGTTGGTGCGCTCGGTGTTCACCTCGTCGGCGACGTCCGGATCGCGCGCCCACAACATCGTCGGATGGCGCGCCGCGATGAGCGACGCCATCGTGGTCCCCCAGGACCCGCCCCCCAGCACGGAGACCTGCATGCGAGGACGTTAACCCGCCGTCATTACTGTCCCGACGATGGCGATCGACTTCAGCTTGGCGCCGGAACTCGAGGACTTGCGTGGCCGTGTTCGGGCGTTCGTCGACGACGTCGTCCGACCAGCGGAGCAACGTATCGAGGCGGACTCCGTGCGGGAGACGGACCGCGGCGCCTACTACCGCGAGCTCATGGCCCTGCGCTCCGGCGCCCGCGAGGCCGGACTGTGGCTGCCGCACATGCCGCCGGAGTGGGGAGGCATGGGCCTCGGCCACGTCGCTCTGGCGATGGTCCAGGCCGAGGCTGCCCGCACCTATCACGGGCCGTGGGTGCTCAACTGCCAGGCGCCAGACGAGGGCAACATGCACACGCTGTTGCACTTCGCCACGGACGAGCAGAAGGAGCGCTACCTGCGACCGCTGTGCGAGGGGACGGTGTGGTCGTGCTTCGCCATGACCGAGCCGGAGGTGGCCGGTTCCGACCCGACGCTGATCCGCACGCACGCCGAACCGGACGGCGACGAGTGGGTGATCAACGGCCACAAGTGGTTCATCTCCAACGCCCACCGCGCCAACTTCGCCATCCTTATCGCCCGCACCGAGGAGAACCCCGATATCGCCCAAGCGGCGAACACCGCCTTCATCGTCGACCTGCCAGCCAACGGCTGGACTGAGGTTCGCCAGATCGAGACGATGCACGGCAGCACCGGGCATTCGGAGATCCGCATTAGCGACCTGCGCGTGAACGACTCGCAACGTCTCGGCGGCAGGGGAGAGGGCCACCGCCTCGGTCAGTACCGGCTCGGCCCGGCGCGGCTTGCCCACTGCATGCGCTGGATCGCCCAGGCGGAAGTCGCTCTCGACATGATGGTCGATCGCTCGCTCAACCGGTTCTCCCACGGGTCCTTGCTGGCCGAGAAGCAGGGCATCCAGTGGCTCATCGCCGACTCGACGATGGAGCTGTATCAGGCCAAGTTGATGGTTCTCCACGCGGCGTACAAGCTCGACCTCTCGCAGACCGACGACTCTGTCGACTTCAAGTCGGAGGTGTCGATGGCCAAGCACTTCGTTGCCAACATGCTCAACCGGGTGATCGACCGCTCGATCCAGGTGCACGGCGCCCTCGGCTACTCGACGGACACGCCGCTGGCGCACATGTACCAACACGCCCGCTGGGCCCGCCTCGCCGACGGCGCCGACGAGATCCACCAGATGCGCATCGCCCAGCGCGCCGTCGCCGCCTACACCGACACCGGTAGCACCCGCCGGGCGACCGGCGATCTCCCGCTATGACCCGCTGAACCTGCGAGACTCAGCGGCCGTGAGTGGCTCGTCCCCGACCGACATCGACACCGAGACGGAGGCCGGCTGGTTGTCGCCGGAGTCGCTCGAGCAGATCCGGGCCCACGTCCCGCTCGTCTACGTCGACGCCGTGCCGGTGCGCGTCGACGGGCGTGGCGAGGTCACCGAGATCGGGCTGTTACTGCGCCAGGCGGCCGACGGGACGATCAGCCGGATGGTGGTCAGCGGGCGGGTGATGTTCGGAGAGCGCATCCGCGACGCCTTGATGCGCCACCTCGAGAAGGACCTCGGCTCGCTCGCCCTCCCCGACGTTCCGCCCAACCCGTCGCCGTTCACCGTCATCGAGTACTTCCCCGATCCGCACCGGTCCGGCTTTCACGACCCTCGCCACCACGCTGTCAGCCTCGCCTACGTCGTGCCCGTCGACGGCGACTGCATCCCGACGCAGGAGGCCCTCGACCTCGCCTGGTTCAGCCCGACCGAGGTGGTCGGCCCCGCCGTGCGCGAGCAGATGACCGGCGGCCACGACCGCCTGATCCGCTTGGCCCTCGCCCATTGCGGGGTCCTGCCGTAGCTCCAGCAGCGACCATCGACCACTCGGGCGAAGGGGTCGCGTACGCTGAGGTTCCGTGCCGGAGGGGGACTCCATCGACCACAGCGCAGCGGCGTTGCGGATCGCCCTCGTCGACAAGAAGATGGTCCGCTTCGACGCACCTCAGCTGATCGGGGTCGTGCCCAAGGCGGGCCGGACCATCGTCCGCGTGGAAAGCGTCGGCAAGGACCTCGAGATCGAGTGGGACGACGGCGTCATCCTCCACGCCCACCTGCGCCGCGCTGGCTTCTGGGACCTCTACCGCAAGGACGACATCTGGCAGCGGCCACACCGCGAGATGCGCGCCGTCATCGAGACGCAGGCGTGGACGGCCGTGTGCTTCAACGCCCCGACGGTCGAGACCTATCGAGAGCCGGGGATCTCGCGGCACCCGTGGTTCGGCCGACTCGGTCCCGATCTGTGCAGCGTCGACGCCGACCTCGACCGCTGTGTCGAGTTGCTCCTCACCTACGACGACCAGCGCGCCACGATCAGCGAGGTGCTCCTCGACCAGCGCGTGTTCTGCAGCCTCGGCAACGTCTATCGCAGTGAGGTGCTGTGGGCGTGCGAGCTGCACCCGTTCGCGCCGATCGGCGACGTCAGCGAAGCGCTGGCCCGGCGTATCGTCAACGTCGCCGCCCGGCTACTGCGGGCAAATCTCACCCACGCCGAACAGGTTGCCCTGCCGGGTGTCCCGGGCGGGCTCGGCGTCTACGGGCGCACCGGTCAGGGGTGCTTCCGCTGCGCCGACACGGTGCGCGCCCGCCACGGCGCCAGCACCGACCGCATCCTCTACTGGTGTCCCGGCTGTCAGACTCGCCTGACGCCCGCCGTCCCGGCGGCCGTCGCCGATCTGCCGACCGACCAGCACCCCGCCGCCAAAGCCTTCCGCGAGGACGCAACCCCCTGGCCGACCGCCGGCTGAAATCAACAACCGCTCTTGGGGGGACTACTCCGTGGCGATGGCTTCGAGGATGTCCATTCGGCTGGCCTTGATCGACGGATACAAGGCCGCGATGAACCCGGCGAGGACAGCGCCGATGAGGATGTAGATGATCGTCCTTGTCGAGAACGAGATCCCGTCGATGATCGTGTCGGGCACGGCATAGGCGAGGACGATGCCGATCAGCGTGCCGAGGACGATGCCGACGATCGCCCCGAACGTCGACACGATGACCGCCTCCCAGCGGACCATCCGTCGGGTCTGTCGCTTGGTCATGCCGACGGCGCGCATCAGGCCGATCTCGCGGGTCCGTTCGAACACCGCCAGTCCGAGGGTGATCGAGATCCCCAGCACGGCGATGATGATGGCGAACCCGAGCAGCACCGTGATGATCCTGAGCAACTGGTCGATCTGTTCGGCCTGCGAGTCCCTGAACTGATCGGCAGTCTCGATCTTCACCTGTGGGTACTCCACCAGGGCGTCTTCGATCGCGGCGCGCGCGTCGGCCTCGCTCACGCCGTCGGCCGTCTTCAAGGCGACGAAGAAGTCACTCTGTTCACCGGAAACGGTTTCGGAGAGCACCGTCGACGACATCAGCCAGTTGCCGACGAGATAGGCGTCGCTGTAGATACCGGCGACCGGCATCTCGCGCACCTCGCCGTTCTGGAACGTCGCCTCGACGGTCGAGCCAACCTCGAGGCCGAGGTCGGCGGCCGGATCCTGGTGAACGAAGATGCCGCCCTCCTGCAATCCCTCCCAATCTCCTGAGTCGAGACCGACGTCGATGAGCTGCTCGAGGGCAAGCGGGTCGCCGGCGCCGAACAGCTTCTCGTCACCGTCGATCTGCACCGACGCGCTGCGCACGCCGGACACGGCGGACAGCTCGGGGACGTCGGCGAGCGTCTCCGAGACGACGTCCGGGAGCATCGCAAATCCACCGGCCGTGACCACCCAATCGGCAGTCACGCCGCGGTTCATCGCCTTCTCGAAGGTGTTGCGCAACGACGCCGCGAACACGGCGGAGGCGCTGACGAGGGCGACGCCGATCATCAGCGAGGCGACCGTCGCCGACGTGCGCCGCGGTGCCCGTCCGGCGTTCTCGGACGCCAACTGACCTGGCGCCTTGTAGACCTTGGCGACGGGCCAGCCGATCATCTTGGTGACCGGCTTGGCAACGGTCGACGACACGCTGGCGGTGCCGAGGAACAGCAACAACGCGCCACCACCGGCGAGGGCGATCAGCCCGGGGGTGCCGCCTGGGCGGACGAGCAGGCCGATGAGGAACATCACCGCCCCGACGATCGTCGTGACCGTGCCGGCGACGAGGCGCTTCGTGCTCAGCGCGTCGAAGCCGAGCTCCGGTCGCATCGCCGCCACCGGCGGGATCCGCGACGCTCGCCGGGCCGGCAGCAGGACGGCGAGGACGGTGATCCCGACGCCGACGAGGAACGCCATCACCACAGCGGTGGGCTTGAGCACGATGCCGAAGTTGGGGAAACCGGCTCCGGCGGCGTTGAAGATGTAGAGGATCAGCTTGGCGACGCCGATGCCGGCGAAGATGCCGATCACCGTGGCGATCACCGACATGACCAGTGCCTCCATGACGATCAGGCGGCGGACCTGGCGCCCGGCACCACCGACGGCGCGAAGCAGGGCCAACTCGCGCAACCGCTGGCCGATCGTGATGGCGAAGACGTTGTTGATCAGGAAGGCGCTGACGAACGCAGTGATGAAGGCGAAGATCAGCAGGCCGGTGCCGAGTGGACCGATGAACTGGTTGACGCTGCTGTTCGACTCGTCGACGAGTGTCTCTTGATCAACCACCTCGGTGTTGTCGGGAATCGCTTCTGCGACCCGTTGCTGCACCGTGGCGACGTCCTCACCGTCGGCGACACGGATGTCGATGGCATCGAATTCGCCTTCGGATCCGAGTACCTCGGCGGCCGTCTGCGGGTCCCAGAGGGCAAACGTCGCGCCACCGAAGCCGTCACTGTTGCCGAGGCCGACGGTACCGGAGAGCGTGAACGAGTGGCGTCCGGTCGTCGTGACGACGTCGACCTGGTCGCCGACCTCCAAGTCGTTGTGGTCGGCCGTGTTCTTGTCGATGGCCATCTGCTCCGCACCAACCGGGGCATCGCCTTCGAGCAGGCGAATCGAATTGTCAGGGTCGGTGCTGTCCCATGACGCCCCGAACATCGGTGCTCCCCCGGTGGTGACTGCTTCGCCCTCCGCGTCGATGATCTGCGCGGTGCGCTGGAGCATCCCGTCGGCATCGGCGACGCCGGGGACGGCGGCGACGGTGTCGACGAGATCAGCGGGAACCGGATCGCGGGTGACTTGGCCGCCGTCGTCGCTGGTGCTGTCACCGAAGGCGAGCTCGGTCCGCACCTGCAGGTCGGTGTTGGCGAAGGCGTCGGAGAACAGGGTGTCGAATCCTGAGCGCATGCTGTCGGCGACTACGAACGACCCGACGACGAACGCTACGCCGAGGATGATGGCGATGGAGATGGCGATCAGCCGGCCGATACGGGCGCGCATGCTCCGACGCGCCAGGAGGAGGGTGGCGTTGGAGCTCATGTCAGTCGCCGATCTGCTTCACCCGGTCCAGCACGGTGTCCGACGTCGGGGCGAGCAGCTCGTCGACGATCTGGCCGTCGTTGAGGAACACGACGCGATCGGAGTACGAAGCGGCGTTCGGATCGTGGGTGACCATCACGATCGTCTGCCCGTACTCGCGGACTGCACGCCTCATGAAGTCGAGGATCTCGGCGCCGGACCGCGAGTCGAGGTTGCCGGTCGGCTCGTCGGCGAAGACGACGTCGGGGCGGGCGTTGAGCGCCCGGGCGACGGCGACGCGCTGCTGCTGGCCGCCGGACAGCTCGCTCGGGCGGTGACGGAGGCGGTCGGCCAGGCCGACCGTGTCGACGACCTCGCGGAACCAGTTCTCGTCAGGGTCCTGGCCGCCGAGAAGCAGGGGGAGGATGATGTTCTCCTCGGCGCTCAGCGTGGGGATCAGGTTGTACGCCTGGAAGACGAACCCGACGGCGCGGCGGCGCAGCTCCGTCAGCTCCTTGTCGTTGAGCTTGGCGAGATAGGTGTCGCCGATGTAGACGGCGCCCGATGTGAGCGTGTCGAGGCCGGCGAGGCAGTGCATCAGCGTGCTCTTGCCCGAACCTGACGGGCCCATGATGGCGGTGTACTTGGCCTTCTCGAACGCCACGGTGACGTTGTTGAGGGCGATGACCTGGTTCTCGCCACGTCCGTAGATCTTCGTGGCGTCGATGGCGCCGGCGGCGGACTCGGCGGACGATTGTGGTGCGGGCGCGGGCAACGGCGGGGCGGGGGGCGGCGTGGTCATGCCCTCCGTTGTAGCGGCCCGTCACCCCTCTTCGCATCACCCTTTCGGATCGCGTCCGTCCGACCCTTGGCTGATCCGAGTGTTTGGTGCCATCGGAGTGTTACGTGACAGGCAGGTCGCCGCCTGACACTCGGACGACGCCAAACACTCGGATGGAGGGAGCTAGGACGCTTTGGAACGTTCGGCGACGAGCTTGCTCGTGAGGTGTTGGGGGAGGATGTCGTAGTGGTCGTGGACGGCCTCGAACGAGCCGCGGCCCCCGGTCATCGAGCGCAGGTCGACGGCGTAGCGCTGAATTTCCCCGGCCGGCACCAACGCCGTGATCTCGATGTGCCCGTCGCCGAGCGGGTTGGAGCCACTGACTCGACCGCGCCGCGAGTTGATGTCGCCGAGGACGTCGCCCTGCATCGACTCTGGCACGTTGATCGTGACCAAAGACACCGGTTCGAGGACCACCGGTGACGCTTTCGCCAACGCCTCTTTGAGCCCGAGCGACGCAGCCGTGCGGAACGCCATGTCCGACGAGTCGACGGAGTGGTACTTGCCGTCGTAGCACTCGACCTTGACGTCGACGACGGGGAACCCGAACGCACCACCGGTCGACATCGTCTCGTCCACGCCCTTCTGCACGGCCGGCAGGAAGTTGCGGGGGATCGCTCCGCCGACGATCTTGTCGACGAACTCAGTCCCGGTGCCGCGCTCGGTGGGCTCGACGCGCATGTTGACCACGGCATATTGCCCGTGTCCGCCGCTCTGCTTCTTGACCTTGCCCTCGGCGTCGGCCGTCGCCGAGATCGTTTCTCGATAAGGCACCTTGACCTCGGCGGTGGTGACATTCACACCGAACTTGCGGGCGAGCCGTTCGAGGGCGACCGACACGTGCGTGTCGCCGGCGCCGCAAAGCACCGTCTGATGGGTCTCCTCGGCACGGACGACCTGCAGGGTCGGGTCCTCACTGACAAGCCTGCTGAGAGCGTCCGACAGCTTGTCGTCGTCGGACTGGGTCAGCGGTTCGAGGGCGAGCTGGTAGTTCGGGGACGGCACGGCCGGTGCCTCGACGCGGACCGGGGAGCCCTTGGCGGCGAGCGTGGAATGGCTCGGTGTCGCCGCCAGCTTGGCGATGCCGCCGATGTCACCCGCAACCACCTCGGAGGCGGTGAGGTGCTCCTTGCCGCGCACGTGGAACAGCCCGTGCATCCGCTCTTCGGTGGATGTCGCCGAATTGACGAGACGGTCGTCGCCGTGAACGGTGCCGGACAGGACCTTGAACAACGACACTTGGCCGACGAACTGATCGGCCACCGTCTTGAACACGTAGGCGACGGACGCGGCCGAGGCATCGGCAGGGACCGGGACGCTCTCGGTGCCGCCGGTGACCGTCGCCGGGCGATCGGCAGGGGACGGACCGAGCTCGCAGATGTAGTCGGCGAGGCGGTCGATCCCGACTCCGGTTGTCGCCGATCCGAGCAGCACCGGGAACTCGGCGCACCGCAACATCTCCCCGGCGAGCGCGCGCTCGAGTTCGGCCGCGCTCGGGACCTCACCGGACAGATAGCGCTCGAGCTGGTCGTCGTCACCGGCGACGATCTCCTCGACGACCTCCTCGTGCAGTCGATGCTCCTCGTCGGCGACGTCGGCCGGTAGCGGCTCGGTGTGGTGCGTGCCGTCGGTGTCGTACTCGAGTCCCTCGTCGGTGAGCACATCGGCGACCCCGTGCAGCTTCTCCTCCTCACCGAGCGGCAGCTCCAGCGCGACGAACCCGCTGCCGAACGTCGCCCGCAGCTGGTCGAGCGTCCGGTGGAAGTCAGCCCGCGGCTTGTCCTCCTTGTTGACGAACACGATGCGCGGGATGCCGAGGGCGGCACATCGTCGCCACGCCGCCTCGGTCCCGACCTCGACCCCGTCGACGGCGCTGACCACGAGCACCGCCAGGTCGGCGACGGCGAGGGCGGCGCTGACCTCGCCGACGAAGTCCGCATAGCCGGGGGTGTCGAGGAGGTTGATCTTGTAGGCCGCCGCCTCGCCGGTGGCCGGATCTGTCGCTTTCCACTCCAGTGGGGCGACGGCCAGGGAGATCGACATTTTGCGCTTGATCTCCTCCGGCTCGGTGTCACACACGGTCGTGCCCTCGTCGGTGCTCCCCGGTCGTGGGAGCACGCCGGCCCGGTAGAGCAGCGCCTCGGCGAGCGAGGTCTTGCCGCTACCGCCGTGGCCGACGAGGACGACGTTTCGTATGCGGTCGGTCGTCGGAGCGTTCAATCGTTGTTCCCCCTTGGTCTGGGTCGAATCGTAGTGGTCTGGTCACGGGCGCGATTCAAGTGAGTCCGGGCTCGACGAGTCCGGACTCGTAGGCCATCACGACCGCTTGGACGCGGTCACGGGCGCCGAGCTTGGCGAGGACGCGCCCCACGTAGGTCTTCACCGTCGCCTCGCCGAGGTACAGGTCGGCGGCGATCTCGGCGTTGGAACGGCCCCTCGACATCAGGCGCAGGACCTCGCTCTCGCGTTCGGTGAGGGCGTCGAGCCACGGGTGGGCGTGGTGATTCACCGCCGGGCGCTTGGCGACCTCCTCGATGAGCAGGCGGGTGATCTGCGGCGCCAGTTGGGCGTCACCGCGGGCGACAACTTGGATCGCCTCGACGAGTTGGTCGGCGGGGGCGTCCTTGAGCAGGAAGCCACTGGCGCCGGCGCGTAGGGCGGCGTACACGTAGTCCTCGAGGTCGAACGTCGTGAGCATCAGCACGCGGGGCGGGTCGGGTGCGGCGCAGATCTTCTCGCAGGCGGCGATGCCGTCCAGCTTCGGCATGCGCACGTCCATCAGCACGACGTCCGGCTTGGCCGCCGGAACGACGGCGACCGCCTCGGCGCCGTCGGCCGCCTCGCCGACGATCGTCAGTCCCGGCTCGGCGTCGAGGATCATCCGCAATCCCTGACGGATCATCGCCTGGTCGTCGACCAGGAGGACCCGGATCACAAGAGAAGCCACCGATGCGAGCGAGCGGGCGCCAGCGACTGAGCCAGAAGCGGCCGGCGTGGCCGGGGAACGCAATGAACGACCCGAATCACGAGGCGCTGGAGACCGTTTGTGTGGGTTCGTCGACGGCGAGCGGGAAGCTCGCCCGCACTTGCCATCCGCCGGACCGTCGCGGGCCGGAGCGCAGCGTGCCACCGAAGGCGGCGACACGCTCGCCCATCCCGATCAGGCCGTAGCCGAGCGGCGCGTGGTCGGCCGACGCGCCTCGTCCGTCGTCTTCGACGCAGATCTCGAGGCGGCCGTCGGTCCGCTCGACTCGCACGTCGATCGTGGCGTTCGGGCCTGCGTGGCGACGGACGTTGGTGAGTGCTTCTTGCACGACGCGGAACGCCGACGTCGCCACTCCCGAGGGCACGGTGTCGATCGCCCCGGTCGTCGACAGCGAAACGGTGAGGTCGCTCGCCGACTCGACCAGCGACTCGATGTCGACGACCGACTGCACGGGCGCAGGGGTGATCCTGTCGGCGACGTCGCTGTCGCGGAGGACACCGAGGATCTGGCGTAACTCGCTCATCGTCCGCCGCCCGGTCTCCTCGATGTTGGCAAGCAGGTTGACGGCATCGTCCGGGGCACGGTCGACACTGCGCCGTGCCGCCGCAGCCTGGATCACGATGGCGCTGACGGAGTGGGCCACGACGTCGTGCAGGTCGCGGGCGATGCGCGTGCGCTCCTCGCCGAGACGCTGGACGACGAGCAACTCACGTTGGCGCTCGGCCCGGTCGGCCCGCTCGGCGAACTCGGCGAGCTCATTGCGCCGACGGCGGACGTTGTCGCCGACGACGAACGGCACGGCGAGGCTGGCCGCGGCGCCGATCACCTCGGGCAACTCGATGACGTCCTCGAGCAAGCCGGCGAGGACGAGGAGGCCGACGATGAGAGCGACGACCGCCGCCGTGATCGTCCGCGCTCGGCCGCTGGCATAGGCGCCGAGGCTGTACGTGGCGATGAGCAGGGGAATCCAGCTCGGCCCGTTGACGTCGTTCCACTCGCACACCGCCTGCAGGACGACGGCGGCCAACACGGTGGGGATCGGTGCCCGCCGGCGCCACGCGAGCGGGGCGCAGGACGCCACGACGAGGGTGATCGTCGCCGCATTCGGATCGCGATAGATACGGCCGTCGTAGTCCCGTTGGTGGAAGTGGAACAGCAGCGACACGACCGCCACGGCAGCGGCGAGGACGATGTCCATCGCCATCGGGTGGGCGTTCGCCCACTTCCAGACGCGCCAGTCGCGCATGCGTCCGACGCTATCGAGGCGACTCCCCGTGAGCGTCCGTCCGCGGTCGCTCGACCATCCATCAGAAGGTTGATCGCCGCGTAACGTCGCGCCAGTGGCGCGACAGGACTTCGGCTACCAGCCGGCGCTCGACGGCGTGCGCGCCGTCGCCGTGGTGCTCGTCCTGCTCTTCCACGCCGGCTTCGGCTGGATGTCGGGCGGCTACGTCGGGGTGTCGGTGTTCTTCACCCTGTCCGGCTTCTTGATCACGTCCTTGGCGCTCACCGAGCACGCGAGGACCGGGCGCATCGACGTCGGCGCCTTCTACTCGCGACGTGTGCGCCGCCTGCTTCCGGCCAGCCTGATCTGCCTCACCGGGGTGATCGTCGCCGCCCGGTTGCACCAGTTCGACGGTGTCACCGAACTGCGGCGGGACCTGTGGGCAGCCATCACCCAGTTGTACAACTGGGTGCTCCTCGCCAATAGCGACGGCTACGCCGAGGAGATGGCCAAGGCGGCGGGGCAGCGAGCCCCGCTCGACCACTACTGGTCGCTGGCGATCGAGGAACAGTTCTACTGGGTGTGGCCGCTCGCCCTGATCGTGCTCCTGCGTGCCAGTGGGCGGCACCGGCTTGTCGCCTTCGGGGCGCTGTGGGGGGTGTTCACCGGCGTGACGATCGTGCTTGCCGCCTTTGTGGGCGGTGCGGCCACGTACCTCGCCACGCCGGCGCGACTGCCAGAGATCCTCGTCGGTGCCGTTCTCGCCGTCGTCGTCCACCGACGCCGGGTGGTGCCGGCGGCTGGATGGATCGCCCTCGTCGGCCTCGTCGCGATTGTCGCCTGCGCTGTGACCTGGCCGGCTGCCGGCGGGCCGGCGGAGGCCGGCTGGTTGCCGCTCTTCGCCATCGCATCGGTGGCGCTGATCGGTGGGCTCCAGGGCCCCTCGCCGGTGCGTTCGCTGCTGTCGCTGGCCCCGCTTGTCTGGCTCGGACGGATCAGCTACGGCGTCTACCTGTACCACTGGCCGATCTACACGCTTGTCGACGAGCGGCGCTTCGACTTCGGCCGAACGGAACTGTTTGTCGTCCGGCTGGCAATCACGCTCGTCGTGGCGAGCGTCTCCTACCACCTCGTCGAGGCGCCTGTGCGGACGCGGCGGTTGCGCTGGCGGCCCGTGGCGGCGGCGGCCGCCGGAGCATCGCTCGTCGTCGCCGGGGTCGTCGTCGTGGTACCCGATCGCGATGGCACGTACAGCTATGTCGCCGCCGCCACCCGTCAGGCCGCGGCGATCGTCCCGTTCGGCCCGGGCGAGCCGACCGAGCTCGGATCCCGGCCGGTTCGTGTCCTCGTCGTCGGCGACTCGACGGCGGTCGCCACCGGAGAAGGGCTGATCCAGTGGGCGGCCGAACACCCCGGCGTGATGCGGGTGACGTCGCGGGCGGCGATCGGCTGCGGGGTCAATCCGATCGCCCTGCCCGAGGACGACTACGGCGAGCTGTGCACCGAGGTGCTCGCCGGACTGGTCCCGGCGGTGCGCGAGTTGCAACCGGACGTCGTCGTCGCGATGGTGACGTTCCGCGACATGGAGGATCGCCAGTGGTCAGCCGCCGAGGGTTTGCTGACGCCAAGTGACCAGCGCTATCGCCGGCACCTGCTCGCCGGCTACGAGTGGTTCGTCACGATGATGCACATGGCTGGGGCGGGGACGGTGCTGTTCGTCATCCCACCGACACCGGCCGTGCCTGCGGTCGGCAACATCGCGGCGATGCTCGACCCCGACCGGATCGAGGGCTACCGCAGGGTGTTGCGGGCGCTGCCGCTGAGTTTCACCGAGGGCATCGCCGTCGCCGACATGGCCACGTGGCTGGCCGGCCACCGCGATCCGCCGACCCGCTCCGACGGCCTGCACTGGACCCTCGACGCCGCCGTCGAGGTCGCCGACAGCTTCTTGGTCCCAGCGATCGTCGACGCCTCCCATCCGAGTGTTTCGTGACAGACAGGTCGCCACGTGGCACTCGGATGACACCAAACACTCGGATGAGAGAGTGGCTACTTCGGCTGGGGAACGATGCGGATGTAGGGCTTGGGGGATTGCCAGCCGTCGGGGAACAGCTCTTTGGCTTCTTCGTCCTTGACCGCGCCGCTGATGATCACGTCGCCGCCTTGCTTCCAGTCGGCCGGCGTCGAGACCTTGTAGTTGGCCGTCAACTGCAGCGAGTCGATGACGCGCAGCACCTCGTCGAAGTTGCGACCGGTCGACATCGGATAGGTGAGCGTCAGCTTGACCTTCTTGTCGGGGCCGATCACGAAGACGTTGCGGACGGTCTGGTTGTCGGCGGGTGTGCGGGTCTTCGGATCTCCGGAGGTGCTCGCCGGGAGCATGTCGTAGAGCTTCGACACGTTGAAATCGGCGTCGCCGATGATCGGGAAGTTCGGCCGGGCACCCTGCGTCTCCTCGATGTCGTCGGCCCACGCCTCGTGGTCGGAGGTGGCGTCGACGGACAAGCCGATGACCTTGACGTTGCGCTTGTCGAACTCCGGCTTGAGCCTGGCGACGGCACCGAGCTCTGTGGTGCACACCGGGGTGAAGTCCTTGGGATGGCTGAACAGGACGCCCCAGGAGTCGCCGAGCCATTCGTGGAAGTTGATCGTTCCCTCGGTGGTGTCGGCGGAGAAATCTGGTGCGGTGTCGCCGATGAGGACGGCCATGGAACGCTCCTTGCGCTAGTTCGTGGACGATCCGATCGTACTCTAAAGCCGACAAGATCAGTCAAGATTCGTGCCGCAGTACGCTGCGCTGGTGAGTGCCGCGCCGCCTGAGTCGCACCCTGCGCTGGCACCGCTCGCCTTCCTCCTCGGGACGTGGCGTGGGGGCGGCGCCGGCCAGTACCCGACGATCGAACCGTTCGACTACGTCGAGGAGATCTCCTTCCTCCACATCGGCAAGCCATGGCTGCTGTATTCGCAGCGCACCCGGCACGCCGTCGAGGATCGTCCGTTGCATGCCGAGACCGGATACTTCCGGCCGACCGGCGATGGCCTCGTCGAGGTGGTGATGGCGTACCCGACGGGGCACGTCGAGATCGCCGAGGGCAGTGTGCGTTCGAGCAGCATCGAGATCGTGACCGCCACGTTGGCGGCGGCACCGACAGCGAAACGTGTCGACCGAGTCGAACGCCGGATCTCGGTCGACGGCGACGAGCTGCACTACACGCTGGCGATGGCGGCCGTCGGCGAGCCGCTCACCGCTCACCTGGAGGCGACTCTGCGCCGCGCCGTCTGACGTCGAAGGTTGACATGTGACCATTTGGTCACCTATTGTCGGTGCATCGGAACCGACGATGACGACGAGGTGTTCAAGGCGCTGGCCGATGGGGGGCGACGACAACTGCTCGATGCCCTGTTCGTCCGTGACGGCCAGACCCTCGGAGCGTTATGCGATGTCCTCCCGGCGATCACCCGCTTCGGCGTCATGAAGCATCTCAGCGTGCTCGAAGGCGCCGGGCTCGTCGTCACCGAAAAAGTGGGAAGGGCAAAGCTGCACTATCTCAACCCGGTGCCGATCCAGGAGATCCAGCAGCGCTGGATCTCCAAGTACGCCGAGCCGACCGTCGCGGCGATGGTCGGTCTGCGCCACGAACTCGAGAAGCCAACCGCCTAGGAGGCATCCAACCATGAGCACGCCAGCCCCGGTGCACGTCTACCAGACCTACATCCGCGCCAGCGCCGAACAGGTGTGGCAGGCGATCACCGACCCGGAGTTCACCAAGCGCTACTGGCATCGCACTGCGTTCGAGTCGGCGTTCGAGCCGGGCAGTCCGTACCGCATGGTGCTGCCCGACGGCAGCGATGCCGTCGTCGGCACGATCGAGGAGGTCGAGCCGAACCGGCGATTGCTGATGACCTGGCGGATCCTCTATGACCCGGGTGCCGTCGACGAGCCACCGAGCCGGATCGAGTGGCTGCTCACAGAGAACGGTGACGGCGTCACGAAGGTGACGACCATCCATCGCGACCTCGCCCTCAGCCCGGTCACCGAAGCCAGCGTCCGCGATGGCTGGTACTGGGTGCTGCAGTCGATGAAGACCGTGCTCGAGACGGGCGAGTCCCTTCCTGGCTCTGCGCCCAGCGCCGACGACGACCGCAGACGGGCAGCGGCATCGGTCGAGGAGGCCGAGGCCGAGGAGCATCGACGCCAGGGCATCACCGCCAACAACTCGACCTGGGAACTGCTCGACGGCCGGGAGCTGTCTGCGGATGAAGTCGACGACGTCCTCGGGCGTGCCTACGCGGCGCTGTATCACTGGCAGCGCGCAGCGCGTCGGGGTCCGGAGAACGCCGCCCGCGGCTCGTGGCTGGTGTCCCGCGTGCACGCCGTGCTCGGTCACGGCGACCTCGCCCTCCATCACGCCGATCAGTGCCTCGAGGTGGTCGAGGCGGCTGGCTTGGTCGACTTCGATCTCGCCTACGCGCACGAAGCACGGGCGCGGGCGCTCGCCTGCCTCGGCCGCCTCGACGAGGCCGCCGTCGAGCTCAAAGCCGCCCGCGCCGTGACCATCGCCGACCCCGAGGACCGGTCGATCCTCGACGCCGACCTCGCCGCCGACCCCTGGTACGGACTCACCGCCTGACGATTGCCCCCGCCGCGACGGGTACCGTCAACATCATGACGATGAAGGTCGAGCTCGGGGAGTTGGCCGAGCGTCTCGGTGAGTACTCGTTCGCCTATCTCGTGACCGTCGGCGACGATGGCCGCGCCCATCTGCTCGCCGTGCTGCCCGAGCTCGCCGGCGACGCTCTGACGATCGGCGGGGTCGGCAAGCACTCGCTCGCCAACGTGGCGACGCATCCGACGATAACCCTCGTCTGGCCACCCGCCAGTCCGGATGGCTTCAGCCTCATCGTCGATGGCACCGCGAAGACGGGCGCCGACGACAGCGTGATCGTCGTGTCGCCGACGAAGGCCATCCTCCACCGTCCCGCCGTCGACATTGCCGGCAAGCGCACCGGCTCGGACTGCGCCCCGGTGTAACCGCTCCACCCGGAGCCACTGGAGTGTTTGCTGCACGGCTGTGTCGGCCGGTGGAGGTTCCTGTGGGCAGCAAACACTCCAATGGAGATCAAGCGGGACACGTGGACGTCGGGGTTGTCGTTCCGTCGAGAAGGCCGTTGAGCCAGGCGATGCCGTCGACGAACACGGCGACCGAAGCGTTGGTGTGGAACCCGCCGGGCTGGACACGGCGCTCGACGACCTGCCCGACAGCACACAAGCGTGCCTGCAGCGCCTCGCTGTGCACGACCGGGATGCGTTCATCGGATTCGCTGTGAACGATCAACATGGGAGCCGGTGTCGCTGTGGTGCCCGCGGTGTTGGCGACGAGTAGCGAAGCGAACGGCTCGACGGTGGCCGGATCGGTTGAGACGAAGGCCCCGGGGGTGGACACCGTGACCGGCTCGTCGAAGCAGTGCGTGTCCCACGCCTGTACGAGCTCCATTCCCGCCGGTGTGAGCACAGCGGGAAGGTTCGCCTGCGCCTCGGGGTGGGCGACGGCCAACCCGGCGACGAGCCCGACGCTGAGCGCACTGCGATCGGGTTGCGGCGCGGACCACGACGCCAGCGCGGCCGGTTCGCTCGCCGGGGCACCGACGACCGTGCCGATGATCGACTGTTCGGGGGTCCACTCGGCGGCGAGTTGTGTCGCCCACAGGGCGGCGTGACCACCCTGGGAGAACCCGGTGATCGCCGTACTCTCGGCGACGTACACGCCGGGGATCTGGCGGGCGGCGCGGCCGGCGTCGAGCATGCCGCGCCCTTCGCTCACGCCGACGAGCATCGGATGTGATCCCGGCCCGCCGAGGCCCTCGTAGTCCGTCGCCACGACGACCCATCCGTCGTCGGTGCTGTGGCTGAGCGTCTCGAACTCGGCGCTGTACGGAGCGTCGCTGGCGGGGTCGTCGATGACGACGGATGGCGAACACAGGTCGGCCAACCCGGTCGTCCCGTGCCCGTAGAGGAGCAGCGGGTACCCGCCGAAGGGGGGCGGGTCATCGGACACACCGACCAGCCCCGTGACCACCGTCGGAGTGCCGGCCACACCCTGCGAGAGGTACATGATCCGGTAGGTCTGACCGAACGACGTCTCGATCGCCTGCCAGCGCACGAGATCGCCGTGCTGGCCCGCCGGGATCGGGTTCGGCGCCTCGTAGAACGCTGGATCGCCCATCGCGTACTCCACCGGACCGGGCGCCGGAGCAGCCCTCGCAGTCGGACCGGCGGCAAGCGCTAAGGCAGGACCCGCCGTCGCCAATGCGACGATGGCGCACACAGCTCGCTTCATCATCGTCATCTCATCCCCCGCAGCTTGAGATTGGCGTTGTTGTGCCGGCGGCGAGACCGGTGAGCCACGCCAAGCTGTCGGGGCGAGCTTGGGCGATCGTCGGACCGTGGTTCGCACCGGCGACCACTCGACGCTCGACGACCTGACCGGCCGCACACAACCGCTCGAGGAGCGTGTCGCTCTGGGCGAACGGGACGACGGTGTCGGCATCACCGTGGAACAGCAACAGCGGCGTTGGCGTGGCGACCGTCCCTGCGGTGTTGGCGGCGAGCAACGTGGCGAACGGTTCCACCGTGGACGGGTCACCGGTGACGTACGGGCCGGCCACGGCCGGGTCGACGTCGAAGCACTGCGAGTCCCAGGAGGCGAGCAACTCGGTCCCCGCGGGCGTGAGCAGCTGCGTCAACGCGATCGCCGCCCCGACGTTCGCCGTCGCCGCCCCGGCGAGCATGGCCACGGCGTCGTCCTCCTGTTGTGGCTGCGAGAGCGCCCCCGAGACGAGCGATGGGATTTCGCTCGGGGTCGCCACCGCGACGGTGCCGATGATCGGCTGCTCCGGTGTCCACTCCGCAGCCAGCTGCGTCGCCCACAGCGCCGCGTGGCCACCTTGTGAGAAACCGAACACCGCCGTCGTGTCCCCGATGTAGGCGACCGGGAGCTGGCGGGACGCGCGTCCGGCGTCGAGGATGCCCCGGGCCTCGCTCACACCGACGAGCAGCGGGTGCGAGCCAGGCCCGCCGAGCCCTTCGTAGTCGGTGGCGATCACCGCCCACCCGTCGTTGATCGCGGTGCTCATCGAATCGAACTCGTCGGCGTAGTCGGCGTTGCCCGTCTCGTCATCGATGACCACCGACGGTGAGCAGGGATCGTCGAGTCCGGTGCTGCCGTGCCCGTAGAGCAGCGCCTTGAAGCCACCGAACGGGGCTTGATCGTCGGGAAGCTCGACGAGGCCGGTAACCACGGTCGGCGTTCCGGCGGCGGTCTCCGACAGGTACATGATGCGGTACCGGCGCGCGAACGTCGCATCGAGCGCTTGCCAGCGCAGCAGCTCGCCGTGCTCGCCGGCAGGGATCGGGTCGGGCACGTCGTAGAACGCCGGATCGCCAAGGGCGTACTCGACCGGGACGGGCGTGGGAGCCGCCGTCACCACACGTCCCGGCCCAGATCCGCCACCTGCCAGAGCCGGGTGGGAGATCGAGATCGCCCCGAGCAGGCCGAACGCGCCGATCCGCCGCCACCCCGTCGTCATGGCCTGGTCCTAGCAGGTGACCCTGAAGGTTGCCTGAACGCGGCACGGACCGATTCTTCGGCCCGAGTGATCGGGTCGTGTCCGGCCGTCATCGCCGCGATCAGCTCCAGCGCCGGGGCCCCGGCGGCGGCCTCGGCCTGGAACTTCTCGGCGAATCCGCCGGATCGGATGTCGTCGAGCACGGCAGCGAACCGCGCCCGCATCGACTCGGCGTCGAGATCCAGCGTTCGTAGGTAGCCGCCGTACTGGGCGGTCGCGCCGTGCTCGACGACGGCGCGGTAGAAGCCGCGCTCGGCGAAGCCGCGGAACACCTCGGCCATCTCGCCGGACTGGTACAGCTCGAGGACGAGCGCCTCGGGAGGCAAGCCGGCAGCGGCGCCGACCTCGAAGGCGAGCTGAATCGCCATCCCGACATAGGGTCCGACGCTCTGCTCGATGAACAGATCGAGGGCGGCCTCGTCGACGGCCGGGACAGCGAAGGCGCCGCGATCGAGGGCGCCGGCGGCGAGGGCGAGGCCGAGCAGGCGCTGCCTGGCGCGTCCGGAGGCGTCGCGCTCGACGCTGACGTAGGCCACGTAGCCGTCGCTGCTACCCCGGCGGACGGCGCTGCCGACCATGCGCGGGGCGAGCAGCAGGACGTCGACCCCGTCCGGTGGCGTCACCAGCTTGAAGGCGAGGCAGTACCCGGATGCGAAGCACACGGCGCTGCCCGGACGGAGCATCGGGGCGACGAACTCGTCGAAGCACGCCGGGATCGCCTCGTCGGAGATCAACACGTAGACGACGTCGGCGCTGGCGACGGCGTCGCAGATGCCCGCCACGGCGAACCCATCGGCGGCGGCCTGGGCTCGGTACTCATCATCGCGGTTGCCCACGACGACCGCGAGACCGCCGGCGGCGAGATTCTTGGCCATCGACGAACCGAGGTTGCCATAGCCGATCACCGCCACCGTCTCGTCGGCGAGCGCCGCGGGATCGGCGTCGGCCCGCGTAAACACGTCGAGGGTCATCCTGATGTCTCCAGTCGTCGCCGGTTTAGGGGGTTGAACGGATAGGTCACGACGGTGCTGCGTCACGGTTTGAGTTTCGGCAGCTTCGCAGCCGAAACAAGGCGGCCGTAAATCTGGGTCGGCTCGCCTATCGGCTCGCCTCCTTGGGCAGGATTGTTCCATGAGCGCGCCGGCTGTGGTCGCACCGAGCAACGGCGTCAGTGGTTTGCTGCGCTACGACGGCTTCCGTCGCCTCGCCGCCGGCCAGCTCGTCTCGGGGATCGGCGACTGGATGGTGACGCTGGCGCTGATGGTCCTCGTCCTCGATGTCAGCGGCTCGTCGACGGCGGTCGGCGGCGTGCTCGTGCTGCGACTGCTCCCGACGTTGGTCGCCGGGCCGCTCGTCGCCCGCCTCGTCCGCCGGTGGGACCGGCGATCGACGATGCTGGCGATGGACGCGGTGCGCGTCCTCATCGTGCTCGCCATCCCGGTCGTCGACGCGGTGTGGTGGATCTACGTCTGGGCGTTCCTGCTCGAGCTGGCCGGGCTGATCTTCGTCCCGGCGCGGGATGCAGCGGTGCCCGACCTCGCTCCCCGTGACGCGCTGCCGCTGGCCAACGGCGTGATGCTCGCCGCGTCGTTCGGCACGATTCCGGTCGGTGCGTTGTGCTTCGGCCTCGTGTCCCTGGTTGCGGGTGGTGGCGCTCCGGCGGCCGTATTCATCGCCGACGCCGCCACCTTCGCCGTGTCGTACTGGTTCATCGCCGGAGTGCGCCTGGTCGACGCCGCCGCCCCGCAGGGTGCCGGCGACAGTGGGCGCTTCGTCGACGCCTTGCGGTTGCCGATCGTGCGTGCCGTGGGTCCGGCCGCCCTCGTCACGGCGCTTGGCCTGGGAACCCTGTTCTCCATGGGTGTGGTGTTCGTGGAGGACGTGCTCGGCGCCTCGACACTCCAGTTCGGTGTGCTCGTCGCCCTGTTCGGCGTCGGCGCGGCGGGCGGCCTGGCGGTCCTCGCGTGCGCCGGTCGCGCCGATCTCCAGGTCGTCCGGCTGTGCGTCGCCGCCCAGGGTGTCGTGGTGGCGGCGATGAGCCAGGCTCCGTCGATCCTTGCTGCGTTCGCCGGTGCCGTGATGTTCGGGGCGGCGACCGCAGCCGGGTTGGCAGCGGCGATGAGCGTGCTGCAGGCCAGCCTTGGCGAGCGCGACCGCGTGCTCGCCTTCACCGCCTTCCACGTCGGGATCCGCGGGGGTTTGGGACTAGCGGCTCTCGGCGCCGGGCTTGCCGGTGACCTGCTCGGTCGTCTGGACTGGCCGGTGCTGGGAACGCTGGCGCCGGCCCGCGCCGTGTTGTTCGTCGCCGGCCTGATCGTCGCCGCCACGGCGATGTTCATCCGCCTGCCGTCGGCGGGGGAGGATCTAGCGGCGCGGGGCGAGTGACGTCAGGCGCAAGCGGTACAGCTCGAGGTAGTGGACGTCGCCGAGCGGGCTGTCGCTGCGCACGTCGACCGATGCGGCGAGCTCAACGATGAGTCCATTTTCGGGGAGCACCTTGACGACTCGTTCGTTGGTGCCGACCGAGGCCCCGGAGATCTCGTCGTGCAACTCGAACGTGAGCACCTCGATCGTCTCGCCGGCGACCTCGACCTCGGACAGGCCGGTGATCGTGCCCGTCCGGAGCACATCGACGTCGTCGTCTGCACACCGCACGGTCCAGGTCGTGCCCGGCTCCGTCGCAGCCGGGTACCACAACGAGCCCGGCTCGCACACGAACTCGCGATCGTCGTCCATCCCGAAGAACTCGTGATAGCTGCGGTAGCTGGGCAGGACGACCCCGGACGACTCCGGGCACACGACCGTGTCGTCGAAGCGCTCGGCGAGCGGGCGCCAGGTCAACTTGGCGCCGCATCCCTCGTGGCGCACGGTGATCGTCGTTTCCGCCGGGTAGTCGTGGTGCCGACCGTCGAGGGCGTCAACCGACTCGCGGCCCGACGTCGAGTACGTGTACACGCCCGGTTCGGGGAGCGCGGCGACGGCGCCGTCGACGTCGCCGGTGTCTGCGCGGAATTCGCTGACGGCCTGTTCGACATCGACGGGCGTCGTCGACTCGCTGAAGATGATCGCGGCGGCGATCAAGCCGGCGACGACAACAGCGACGAACGTGAAGGAGGCGATGATGACGAGCCGGCGACGGCGATGCCGCCGCGCCATCGTGTCACCGGACGCCGTGCCGGCAGGTCGATCAGGTTGGTCGATCCCGCAATTCTGTAGCGTGCGGCCGTGGCGAGGGCGGACCGAGCGTGGCGGCCGGCAGCGCTCCTCGCCGGTTCCTACCTCGCCGGATCGGTGCCCTGGTCGCAGGTGGCGGCCCGCCGCCGCGGCGTCGACCTGCGCGCCGTGGGGAGCGGCACCGTCTCGGGCACGGCGCTGTACCGCGTCGCTGGATTCGCCCCGCTCGCTGCCGCCGGATCTCTCGATGTCGCCAAGGGCGCCGTTGGCCCGCTCGTCGCCACCCACTCGCGGCCGGGACTGTCGGCGCTCGGCGCGTCCGCCGCTGTCACCGGACACAACTGGTCGCCGTTCCTACGCGGCGCCGGCGGCCGTGGCGTTGCCCCGGCCCTCGGAGCGTTGCTCGCCGGGGCGCCGGCCGGCGCTGCCGTCGTCGCCGCCGGCCTCGCCGCCGGGCGGCTGACCCGCCAGACCGGGCTGGGCTGTTTCGTCGCCTACGTTGCCCTCGTGCCGATCGTCCACCGCGTCCACGGCCGGGCGGCCTCCGTGCTCGCCGCCTCCGTGCTCGCCCCATTGCTGGCGAAGCGGATCGCCGGCAACCAGCCGCCGCCGGCGTGGGATGGTCGGACGTTGCTGTCCAGGCTGTTGTTCGACCGCGACCCCGAGGTGGCAGTTTGGAGAGTCGGCGCGTCGGAGGATGCGAGCGAGCGGAGCGCTAGCGGAGCGAGCGGCCAACAACGGCCTGCGTGGCCGGGGAACGCAGAATGATCGGAGTTGTCACCGACAGCGCGGCGTCGATTCCGGCCGACCTCGCCGCGGTGTGGGGGATCGAGATCGTCGAGCAGCACGTCCAACCGCGTCACGGCGCCGTCGGTACGGCTGCGCCGAGTCCCGGCGAGTTCGCCAGGGCGATCGAGCGCACCGGCTGCGACGAGGTCGTCGTCCTCACCGTGTCGTCGCTGGTGAGCGCCACTTGGAACGCCGCTCGACTGGCCGTCGCCGAGGCCCCGGTCCCGGCCGTGGTCATCGACACCGAGACGGCGGCCGGAGCCCAGGCTCTCGTCGTCCTCGCCGCCGCCCAGGCCGCCGCCGCCGGCGCCGATCGTCGCGCCGTCGAGGCGCTGACCCTCGACGTCGTCGCCCGCGTCCGGCTCGTCGCCGTCATCGACGGTCTGGAGCAGCTCGTCCGCAGCGGACGGGTGCCTGGACTCGCGGGATGGGCGGGCCGTGTGCTCGGGCTCAAACCGCTGTTCGAGTTCCGCCACGGCGTCGCCCGGCGGCTGCGCCCGGCCGCCAGTCGGGAGGCGGCGCTCTCGAGAATTCTCGGACACTGGCGACGCAGCCGGCAGCAGGCCGGGCTGTCCGCCCGGCTCCACGTCGCCGCTCTGCACGCCGACGCCGAGGCGGATGCCGAGGGTCTGCTCAAACGCATCCGCGACGACCTCGACCGCGCTCCGGCAACGGAGCTCGTCCTCGAGTTCAGCGACGTGATGGTCGCCCATACCGGCCCCGGCCTCGTCGGCCTGGCCTGGTGGTGGCAGCCCTAGTGAAGTCAGCCGGGTCAGGTTTCCGAGCCGATGCCGGCGGCGCCGAGCTCACGGGTCAGCGCGGCCCGAAGCTCCCGCAGCACCGGGGCGTTGCTGCCGGCCTTCGTTCGCACGGCGACGCGCACGACCGCTCCGTCCTTGTCCATGTTCTCCACCCCCGGCACGGCGATCGGCTCGAGCAGCATCGGGGCGACCGCGGGATCGGCCGAGACGTCCCCGGCGACTCGCTCGATCACGGCCACTGCGTCGTCGAGTTGCGATGGGTTGACCACCGTCACGTCAACCGTTCCCTGAGACCAGTCTCGGCTCTTGTTGCCGATTCGCAGAACCGTGCCGTTGGGAACCGTCCACACGGTGCCGGCGGCGTCGCGCAGCGTGGTGGCGCGCAGCGTGATCGACTCGACGGTGCCGATCGCCGGGCCGATGTCGATCTCGTCGCCGACGCCGCACTGGTCCTCGAGGAGAATGAAGAACCCGGCGATGCAGTCCTTGACGAGTTGCTGGGCACCGAGGCCGACGGCGATTCCGGCGATTCCGGCCCCGGCGATCAGCGGGCCGAGGTTGATCGAGAAGATGCCGAGGATCGCCAGCACGGCGAACGCCCAGATGAGCGCCGAGACAGTGGTTCTGGCAACGGCGGAGAGGGTCGTGGCGCGGACCTTTTCGCGCTCGTCATCGACGTCGACCACCCCGAGCCGGCCGAGGGCGGCACCGGCGACCTTGTCCTTGCGGCTCACCTGTGTGATGAACGACGTGACGGCACGGCGCAACCAGCGGTTGATCAGGGCGGCGACGACGAGCACCACGATGGCGGTGAGGATCGGGGTGAGGATCCCGTCGACCAGTCGTGCGAGGAAACGACTCTCCGTGGCGTTCCAGGTCACCTCGCAGAGCCAGCTGGGATTCTCTCCGCAGGCGTCGACGACCGCGTCGTCGGCTGCCTGCGCCGGCCAGAGCGCCACACCAGCAACGCCAAGCATCGTGGCGCACCGTAGTCTCCCTCGTCGCTACACCTGCGTCTTCGCGCGCTTCGCCGCCCGGCCCCGCTCCGTCTGGTCGAGCACGACCTTGCGTAGCCGTACCGCCGTCGGGGTCACCTCGACGCACTCGTCCTCGGCGATGAACTCGAGTGCCTGCTCGAGCGACATCGACCGCGGCGGGATCAACTTCTCGAAGCTCTCCGCCGTCGACGAGCGGATGTTGGTGAGCTTCTTCTCCTTCGTCGGGTTGACGTCCATGTCGTCGGCACGGGCGTTCTCGCCGACGACCATCCCCTCGTAGACCTCGACAGCGGGACCGACGAAGAGCTGGCCGCGATCCTGCAGCGACAGCAGCGAGTAGGCCGTCGTCGCACCGAGGCGGTCGGCCACGAGCGAGCCTCGTGTCCGGGCGCGGATCGCCCCGGCCCACGGTTCGTAGCGCTCGAAGACGTGGTGCAGCAGTGCCGTCCCCCGCGTCTCGGTGAGCAGTTCGGTACGGAAGCCGATGAGGCCGCGGGCAGGCACGACGTAGTCGAGGCGGATCCATCCGGAACCGTGGTTGACGATCTGCTCCATCCGCCCTTTACGCAAGGCGAGCAGTTGCGTGATGACGCCGAGGTACTCGTCGGGGACGTCGATCGTCACCCGGTCGGCGGGCTCGAGGACGGCGCCGTCGACCTCACGCGTCAGCACGCGAGGCTTGCCGACGGTGAGTTCGAATCCTTCCCGGCGCATCATCTCGACGAGCACGGCGAGTTGCAGCTCGCCGCGGCCTTGGATCTCCCAGGCGTCGGGACGCTCGGTGGGCAGGATGCGGATGCTGACGTTGCCGATCAGTTCGGCGTCGAGTCGACTCTTCACCAGCCGGGCGGTCAGCTGCGTGCCGTCACGCCCGGCCACCGGCGACGTGTTGATGCCGATCGTCATCGACAGACTCGGGTCGTCGATCGTGATGACGGGCAGCGGGCGCGGGTCGTCCGGGTCGGCGAGCGTCTCCCCGATCGTGATCTCGGCGATGCCGGCGACGGCGACGATCTCGCCCGGCCCGGCGGCGTCGGCCGGCACTCGGTCGAGCGCCTGTGTGGTGTACAGCTCGGCGATGCGCGCACGCTCGATGTTGCCGTCGGCGCGGCACCAGGCGACGGTGCTGCCCTTGCGCAGCGTTCCCGACCGGACGCGGCACAGCGCGAGGCGGCCGACATAGGGCGAGGCGTCGAGGTTGGTGACGAGCGCCTGGAGGGGCATCGCCGGGTCGAACGTCGGGGCGGGGATGCGCTCGACGAGGAGGTCGAGCAACGGTGCCAGCGTGAGTCCGTCGGGGAGCCCGGCGCCGTCGGCGGGCCGCTCCATCGACGCCTTGCCCTCGCGGGAGACGGAGTAGACGGTCGGGAAGTCGAGCTGGTCGAGGGCCGCATCGAGGTCGAGGAAGAGTTCCTCGACGTCGTGGACGACCTCGGCGATGCGGGCGTCGGGACGGTCGACCTTGTTGATCACGACGATGACCGGCAGCTTGGCCTCGAGCGTCTTGCGCAACACGAAGCGGGTCTGGGGGAGCGGTCCCTCGCTGGCGTCGACGAGGAGGAGCACGCCGTCGACCATCGACAGCGCCCGCTCGACCTCGCCCCCGAAGTCGGCGTGGCCGGGCGTGTCGACGATGTTGATCGTGACCGCGGCGTCACCCTCGCCGTAGCGGATCGCCGTGTTCTTGGCGAGGATGGTGATGCCCTTCTCACGCTCGAGGTCCATCGAGTCCATCACCCGATCGCCGACATCCTGGTTGGCCCGGAACGCCCCGGTCTGCCACAGCATCTGGTCGACCAGCGTCGTCTTGCCATGGTCGACGTGGGCAACGATGGCGACGTTGCGCAGATCGTTGCGGGTTTTCACGATGTGGGGTCCTTCCGAGGTGGCGCAGTCGTTCTACCGCCGCAAGGCGGACAAATGTGTCCGGAACGGGGCCTGAGAACGCGTCGCTGTCGAGACTTAGCCGCCTCGCGGGAGGGTCACGCTGGCGTCGAGGCCGCCGCCGGGGCGGCGCTGCAGGGAGACGGTGCCGCCGCTGCTGGCGGCGAGATGGGCGACGATCGCCAGGCCGATGCCGGAGCCGTCGTGGCCGGCGTCGGCGGCGCGCCAGAAGCGCTCGAAGGCGTGGGCGAGCTGCTCGTCGGACAGCCCGGGACCACGATCCAGGACGTGGACCCGGATGACGGCCGGGGAGGCGCCATCGACCACGACCTCGACCGTGCTCGACGGCGGGGCCACGGCGATGGCGTTGTCGAGGTAGTTGTCGAGGATCTGGTCGAGTGCTCCGGTCACGGCGATCGCCTGGGCGCCGCCACGGTCGACGATCTCGACGGCCACCCCCTGCTCCTCGGCGAGCGGCGCCCACATCGACGCCCGTTCGGCGACGACTGAAGTCACATCCACCACAACCCGCGCCGCCGGCACCGCCGCATCGGCGCGCGCCAGGGTGAGCAGACCGTCGATGAGCCGTTGCAGGCGGTCGATCTCTCGGTCGGCGTCACCGAGGATCCGCGCCGCCTCCTCGGGATGGTCGTCGACCACTGCCGTCGCCCGTTCGAGCTGCAGGCGGAGGGCGGTGAGCGGCGTGCGCAATTGGTGCGAAGCGTCCCCGGCGAAGCGTCGTTGCTCCTCGACGAGGCCGGCCAACCTCCCCGTCATCGTGTTGAACGACGACGCCAGGGCGCGCAGTTCCGGAGCTCCCTGCGTGTCATCGGCGCGCGCGTCGAAGTCGCCGGCGGCGACGCGTTCTGTGCTGCTGCGCAACCGGCGCAGCGGTCCCGTCACCGACCCGGCCATGAACATCGCGGCGAGGGCGGCGGCGAGCAGGGAGATGCCGGCCACGACGATGAGCCCACGCGTCCGGCGGGCGGCGCGCGAGTCGATTTCGGAGTCGTCGGTGGAGAGCATCACGGTGCCGACGATGTCGGCGCCGACATACACCGGCACGGCGATCGAGACGACGTCTCCCTCACGACCGGTCGCCGGCCCAGTCCGCAACGCCGTGGCCACCTCCGGTCGCGTCGACAAGTCATCGCCCACGGACACCCCCGGCGCGCCGGTGGCAGCGACAACTGCTCCCGAGGCATCGGTGACGACGACGCCCGCATCGTTGCGCCCGGCGTAGCCGGTCGCGGTGTCGGCGAGGGCGACCGCCGCGTCGGATTCGCTGGCCACCCCGTCACCGTCGGCCGGCGACAGTGCCGATGCTGCCTGCCCGGCGAGGAGGAACGCGTCGCGCTCGAGCTCGGCGAGCTGGCGGTCGACCTCGACCCGGCGCAGGTGGGAGACGAGCGGGAGATCCTGGGCCGCCAGCATCACCACCATCACACCCAGGAAGGCGGCCAGCAGCCGCCACCTCACGGAGGCGCCTCGAGCCGGAATCCGACGCCACGCACCGCCTCGATCCAGCGGTGGTCGCCGAGCTTGCGGCGCAGGGCGGCGACGTGGGCGTCGACGGTCTTTGTCGGTCCGTACCAGTTGACGTCCCACACCCGCTCGAGAATCTCCGTGCGGCTGAACACGGCGCCGGGCTCGGCGGCGAGGTAGGCGAGCACGTCGAACTCCTTGGCGGTCAGCGACAACTCCTCGCCGTCGAGGTGCGCACGGCGGCTGCGCCGGTCGATCTGCAAGGCGCCGACGGTCAGCGTGTCGGCGTCCGCGCTGTCGGCGCCGACCTGGGCCGGCTGGGCGGCTCGCCGGCCGACGGCCCGGATGCGCGCCGACAGCTCACGCCGGCTGAACGGCTTGGTGACGTAGTCATCGGCGCCGAGCTCGAGCCCGAGGACGCGATCGAACTCGTCTCCACGGGCAGTGAGCATGATGATCGGGACGCTGCCGCGCTGGCGCAACTGGCGACAGACATCGCGCCCGTCGATGTCCGGAAGACCGAGGTCGAGGAGGACGAGGTCGTAGCCGGTCGCCGCCAGGGCGTCGGTACCGGTGGCGACGTGGGCGACCTCATGGCCGTCGGCCTGCAGGCCGGAGACGAGCGACTCGGCGATTGCCCGGTCGTCTTCGACGAGGAGCAGCTTCACGCCCACATTGTGGAGGACTCGGCGGAGTCCACCGGCACTGTTGGCCGAATCGGCGAGGATGTTGGCCGTTTCTTGGACGTCGCGTGGCCGCCAGCGGGACGTCGGCCCCCTACCGTCGCCGGAAAGGAGGCAGGACGAATGAAAGCACCGAGTGCGCGGGTGGCGATGCTGCTGTCGATCGGCGGCGTGCTGGCGGCTGGTTCGGCGGCGGCGTTGGTGAACTCACAGGTGCTCGACGACCAGTCCGCCGGCGCCCCGGCGTCGGCGACGGCGGTGAGCACTTCCTCAGAGCCCCCGATCACGACCGTAGTGACGACGCCGGTCACTCCGGCATCGACGCAGGCGACAACCGCCGCAACGGTTCCGACCGCGGTGATAGCGACGGCGACAATCGCCACCACGGTGCCACCGACTAGCGCGGCAACGTCCACTCCGACCACCGCACCGCCAGCGATCGCCGCGGCGAGTACCCAGGCCACCTACAGATTGGGCAACGCCGGGACGGCGTTGCTCGATACGGCCGGCGGACGGCTCACGGTCGTGTCGGTGACGCCCGCGCCCGGCTGGGTGGTCGACCGCGCCGAGTCCGACGGACCCACCGCCGTCGAGATCCGTCTCGAGTCGGAGTCTGGCGAGGTCCGCTTCGAGGCCAGCCTCGTGCGCGGGGTCGTACGCGTGTCGCTGGACACCGACTACGACAGCAGCGGATCGGGCAGCGGTGACGACGACGGCAGCAGCAGCGGCTCGGGCAGTGGCGGAGATGACGACAGCGGCTCCGGAAGCGGCGGCGGCGACAACAGCGGGAAGGGGTCCGGCGATGGCTGAACCCAGTCGGCGGTCCGACCCTCCCGCCCAGCTCACCAAGATCGCCACGGCCGGGGCGACGGGAATGTTCGTGTTCGGTCTCGCCGCGGGGATGGGTTGGGCGGACCGACCGTCCGGCGAACCAGCGATCGTGCCGGCGGCGCCCACTGCGACCACGACCGTCGCGCCATCGACGACACTCGTACCGCTCGCCACGACGATCCCGGTGGCTCCAGCCCCTGCCCCCGTCCCCGCGCCGGCGCCACCTACCGTCGCCGTCACCGCTCCGCCTCCACCACCCACCGGCTCCGGTCATCGTCGTATCGGAGCAGTCGCAGTGAACGCGGACGCCCAGGCGGTGCGGCGATTCCAGGCGATGGGCTGCCGGTCGACGATCGTCGTCGAAGGCGCAGGTGCCGACGGCGAGGCCCTCGCCGAGCTCGCCATGATCCGCATCGCCCGGCTCGAGGCGTGCTGGAGCCGGTTTCTCCCCGACAGCGACGTGTCGAGGATCAACCGCGCCGGCGGACGAGCGATCCTCGTGCGTCCCGACACGGTGAGGTTGCTCCAGGCGATGGCCGAGGCGACCGCAGTCACCCACGGCGCCTATGACCCGACGGTGCTCGGCCCGATGATCGAACCGTCCCGATGGCCCGACGCCGTGGCGGTCGACTCTGACGTCGGCGCCGTGCAGGTGCGGGCCGGCATCACCATCGATCCCGGAGGCATCGGCAAGGGTCTCGCGGCCGACATCGTCGCCGACCAGGTGATCGATGCCGGCGCCGTTGCGGTCGCCGTCGTCATCGGCGGTGACGGCAGGGTGAGATCGATCGACGGAGGTCGCCGCTGGACGATCGACATCGGCGCCCCCGACGGGTCGGGGATGATCGACCGGGTCGAGGTCGACGAAGCGGCGGTGGCCACGTCGGGCTGCCGCCGGGCGCACCTCGTCGATCCGTCCACCGGCGAGCCATGCGAGCCAGGCGACTTGGTTCAGGCAAGTGTCCTTGCCGGTACTGGCGCATCAGCGGAGGCGCTCACCAAGGCCGTTCTCATCGGACGCGATCCGCACATCGCCGACGACCTTGATCGTCAGGGGGTCGGTGTCCTCGCCGTCCACGCCGATGGTCGCCTCTCCGCCAACCGCGCCTGGCGCCGGCATCGCTGTCAATCCAAACACGCGGCCGTTGCGTGAACGAACAGATCTGGTGGTATCTGTCGCGCTCGGCGGGAATGGCGGCCGCGGTGCTGATGGTCGGCGCCCTCGTGCTCGGTGTTCTGGCGGCGACCCGAGCCCTCAAGGAGATCGACCGCCCGGCGTGGCTCGTCGCCCTGCACCGCTGGTTCAGCGTGCTCACGGTGATTGCTGTCGTGACCCACCTCGTCGCCCTCGTCGCCGACAGTTACGTCCACTTCGGCGTCGCCGAGTTGCTCGTCCCGGGGACGTCGTCGTGGCGACCGCTCGCCGTGTCGCTCGGGGTGATCGCTCTCTACCTGTTCGTCGTCGTCCACGTGTCGTCACTGGCGATGAAGCGTCTTCCCAAGGTGTGGTGGCGCAGGCTGCACATGCTCAGCTATCTGTCGGTGTGGACGGCGCTGCTCCACGCCGGCAGCGCCGGGACGGACGCAACCAACATCGTGTACCGGGCGGTTGCCACACTGTTGACGATGGCCGCCGTGATGGCGGCGTTGCTGCGTGTGATCCTCGGCCGCTACGCCGCGCGCGCCGCGGCGGCGCGGCGCGCTTCAGGTGGCGATGCCAAGGGCGCTGAGCGCCGCAGCCCACGACCTGCTCGACGGGTCGATGAGGTCGAAGTGGTCGTCGCCGGCGATGTCGACGATGGTGACGCTGCTGGGGTAGCCCGGCGGCAGCGTGTAGGCAGCGGGCACGTCGTCGTCGGCCCCGCCGCGGACGACGGTGACATCGACGCCGTCGGCGAACGCTGGGGTGGCGAGGGCGTAGCGGTCGGGGACGTCAGCAGGTCCGCCGCCAAGGAAGTCGCCGACAGCGCCGTTGCCGACGCCGTCGAGCTCGGCCGCCGCCAGGTCGGCGACGGGGGCGAGTCCGACCGCTCGAGCCGGCGTCACGATCGGGTTGCCGCCGGGGGCGCCCGCCGGCAGCAGGACGCGCGAGGCAAGCCAGAGGGCGAGGTGGCCCCCGGCGGAGTGCCCGACAACGGACACGCCGTCGAGGTCGACGCGATGGTCGCTGCCGATCGCCTGCAGTAGGTCGACAGCGGCGGCAACGTCGGTGAGTGTTCCCGGCCAGCCCCCGCCCGCGACGCCGACGCGCCGGTACTCGATGTTCCAGGCGGCAACACCGCGTCTCACGAGATCGGCCGCCAGCGGGTCCATCAGATCGAGGCCGTAGATCTTGCGCCAGAACCCACCGTGGACGAGGACGACGAGGGTCGCGGGTTGGCCGGGCGGCAGCCAGAGGTCCCCGAACTGCCACTCGCCGTCGCCGTAGGCGATGCGCCGCCGCTCGACCATTCGATCAATTGTGGTGGAACGCTCAGCTTCACACAAGCGTCGACGTCTGTGTCAGGCTGCACGACCTCGGCGGTCACGTACGCCGACACAGTGCGCGTCGGGTGGGCCTTGATGTTCAGTTCTGTTTGATCGTAAACTATCGAACGTGGCTGACGAGGTAGCGAGCTCGAGTGACGAACCGAGGATCGTCGCCTTGCTGGCTCGGTCCAACCACCTCGGTGCCGACAAGCGGGTGACGAACTTCGCCGGTGGCAACACGTCCGCCAAGCTGACGCTCGCCGACCCGATCACCGGGTCGCCGACGCAGGTGCTCGCCGTCAAAGGCTCCGGAGGTGACCTCGGCACGATGACGATCACCGGGCTGGCCTTCCTCGATCTCGAGCGGGTGCGCGCCCTCGAAGCGGTACACGCCGCCGGGGTCCACGAGGACGACATCGTCGGCTACTACGAGTACTGCCGCTTCGGCCACGGTGGCGCCGTGCCGTCCATCGACACCCCGCTGCACGCCTTCATCACACAGGACAACGTCGACCACCTCCACCCGGACTCGATGATCGCCCTCGCCGCCGCCGAAGGTAGCGAGGCCCTCGTCGCCGAGTGCTACGGAGCGGAGGTCGGCTGGTTGCCGTGGAAGCGGCCAGGGTTCGAGCTCGGCCTCGCCCTGCGTGACTTCCAGCGTCGATCTCCGGAAGCCCGCGGTGCGGTGCTCGAGGGCCACGGGATGATCTGTTGGGCGGACACCAGCGAGGAATGCGAGACGCTCTCGCTCGACCTGATCGCCAGGGCCGAGCGGTTCCTCGCCGACCGCGACCTCGACGGCGCGTTCGGCCCCGTCCGCGACGGCTACACCGCCCTGCCCGACGACGAGCACCGCGTCCGGGCCACGTTGCTGGCTCCGATCGTGCGCGGCGTGGCGGCGTCGGAACGCCCGATGGTCGCCGCCTTCAGCGACGCTCCGGTCGTGCTCGACTTCCTCTCCCGGGAAGCGGCGCCGCGCCTGGCCGCCCAGGGCACGTCGTGCCCCGATCACTTCCTGCGCACCAAGGTGCGGCCGCTGTACCTGGACCTTCCGGCAACGGCGACGCTCGACGAGCAGCGTGACCGTCTCGGCGAGCTCCACGAGCAGTACCGCGTCGACTACGGCGCCTACTACGACGCCTACGCCGAGGAAGGTTCGCCAGCGATGCGCGGCGCCGATCCGGTGATCGTCCTCGTCCCGGGGGTCGGCATGTGGAGCTTCGGCGCCGACCCGCAGACGGCACGCGTGGCTGGCGAGTTCTACATCAACGCGATCAACGTGATGCGCGGCGCCGAGGCAGTGTCGGCGTACGCGCCGATCGACGACCACGAGAAGTTCCGCATCGAGTACTGGGAGCTCGAAGAGCGCAAGCTGCGCATGCGCCCGCCGGCGCCGCCACTCCAGGGCCGCGTCGCCCTCGTCACCGGTGCCGCGTCGGGGATCGGCCGGGCCGTTGCCGAGCTGCTCGCCGGCCGGGGAGCATGCGTGGTCGTCGCCGACCTCGATGGTGAGGGAGCGGAGAAGGTCGCCGCCGCCCTCGGAGCCGATCGGGCGCTCGGTGTCGCCGCCGACGTCTCCGCCGAGGACCAGGTGACGGCGATGTTCGCCGCCGCGGCCGACCGCTTCGGGGGCGTCGACATCGTCGTCAACAATGCCGGTTTCGCAACCGCCGCGCCATTGGTCGACACGACGGTCGACGATTGGGACCGTCTCCACGCCGTGCTCGCCCGCGGCTCGTTCCTCGTCAGCCGCGCCGCCGCCCGGCAGATGATCGCCCAGGACATCGGCGGCGACATCGTCTACATCGTGTCCAAGAACGCCGTCGTGGCCGGACCGCAGAACGTCGCCTACGGAGCCGCGAAGGCTGACCAGGCACACCAAATCCGCCTACTCGCCGCCGAGCTCGGCGTCCACGACATTCGTGTCAACGGCGTCAACCCCGACGGTGTCGTCCAGGGCTCGGGAATCTTCCAGGGCGAATGGCTGCGTCAGCGCGCCGACGCCTACGGGGTCGCCCCCGAGGATCTCGGGAAGTTCTACGCCGGGCGCACCCTGCTCGGCCGGGAGATCGTGCCCGAGCACGTCGCCGAGGCGGTGCTCGTGCTCGTCGGGGGGCACTTGTCGCGGACCACCGGGATGACGATCCCTGTCGACGGTGGTGTCGCGGCAGCGTTCCTGCGATAGATGAGGAGGGCGGGGCCGCCCACGGAGTTCAGGGGGTTGCAGGATGGTTATGAGAATCACGCCGGAGGCCATCAGCGAGATCGAGGGCGACCGTGTCGCTCACCACGAGGCCGACTTCGCCGCCTGCGCCGAGCAGCTCGCTCGGTGGGACGTCGACGTCGAGCCGGTCGTCGCCGAGGTGCAGCGGTTCAGCGTGGCCGCACCGTCGTGGGCGGTCGGCACCGGGGGCACCCGATTCGGCCGCTTCCCCGGCGGTGGTGAGCCGCGCAACACGATCGAGAAGCTCGACGACATCGCTGCTCTCAACGCCGTCACCGGGGCAAACCGGACGGTCAGCCTGCACGTCCCGTGGGATGATCCCGACGATCCGGTGGCGCTGCGCCAGTACGCCGCCGAGCTCGGCATCGGGTTCGACGCGATGAACTCGAACACGTTCCAGGACAACGCCTCGACCACGGCGGGCGGCGAGATCAGCTACAAGTTCGGCTCGCTGGCTCACTCGTCGCCTGACGTCCGCAAACGCGCCGTCGAGCACAACGTCTATTGCATCGAGCTCGGCGAGCAACTCGGGTCGACGGCGCTGACCGTGTGGCTCGCCGACGGGATCAACCATCCCGGGCAAGCCGACTTCCGCCGCCAGTTCGAGCGTGTCGCCGATGGGCTCCGCGAGATCCACGAGGCGCTACCGGAGGGCTGGAGGATGTTCACCGAGCACAAGCCCTATGAGCCGGCGTTCTACTCGTCGGTCAACGCCGATTGGGGCTCGTCACTGCTGCTCGCCCGGCATGCGGGCGAACGGGCGGCGTGCCTCGTCGACCTCGGCCATCACCTCCCGAACACCAACATCGAACAGGTCGTCAGCCGCCTTGCGATGGTCGGGCGGCTCGGCGGCTTCCACTTCAACGACTCGAAGTATGGCGACGACGACCTCACCGTCGGCTCGATCCACCCGTACCAGTTCTTCCTCATCGTCGTCGAGCTGTTCAAGCACGGCGCTGGGCGGATGCCGGACGTCGCCTACATGCTCGACGCCTCGCACAACCTCAAGGACCCGCTCGAGGACATGGTCCAGGCCACCGACCAGATCCAGGTCACGGTCGCCCAGGCCGCCCTCCTCGACTACGCCGGCCTGGAAGCCGCCCAGGACGACAACGACCCGGCGATGGCCGCCGAGGTGCTGCAGCGGGCATACCGCAGCGATGTCCGCCCGGTCGTCGCCGAGGCGCGCCGGCGCAACGGCGCGGCGATCGACCCGCTGCTCACCCTGCGCCGCCTCGGTTACCGGCGAGCCATGGTCGACGAACGCGGCGCCACGACGCTCGCAACCGGCCTGTAACGCGACGCACCGTGCCAACAGTCGTCGCAGCCGTTGACTTCGGGGCGACGTCGATCCGCGTGTGCCGGATCGACCTCGACGAGTCCGAGCCGGGGCTGGAGGTCGTCCACCGTTACGCCCATCACCCGATCGCCGACGACGGCGGGACGTTGCGGTGGGACTGGGACCGTCTCGTCGCCGAGATGGAACGCGGTCTCGACCGTGCTCGTGCCCGCGGTCCGCTGGCATCGATCGGCGTCGACGCCTGGGCGACCGACTACGGCTTGCTCGATGCCGGCGGCGAGCTCGTCGAGGCCCCGGTGTCGTACCGCGACCCGCGCACTGCCGGCTACCGCGACGTCGTCGAGCGGATCGGAGAGCGTCGGCTCTACGAGATCGCCGGCCTGCAGCTGATGCCGATCAACACGATCTTCCAGCTCGCTGCCCACGACCGCGCCGCCCTGTCCCGGGCGCGGCACGTCGTGATGCTGCCGGAGTTGCTTGCCTACCACCTGACCGGCGAGGTCACCGCCGAGCTGACCAGCGCCGGCAGCAGCGGGCTGTTCGACCTGGCGACCGGAGATTGGTCGGCCGAGCTGCTCGACGCCATCGACGTCCCGGCGGGGCTGTTCCCGACCATCCAGCGTCCGGGAACGCTCGTCGGCAAGTGGCGCGACGTCCCCGTGCGCCTCGTCGGCGGCCACGACACCGCCTCGGCCGTGCTCGGCGGCGCCGCCGACGGGGCCGCCTATGTGTCGGCGGGGACGTGGTTGCTCGTCGGGCGGATGCTCGACCGCCCGGACACCACCGAGCCGGCACGGCTCTCTCGCTTCACAAACGAGCAGGGCGCGGCGGGAGGGATCCGCTTCCTGCGCAACGTCGCCGGCTGGTGGCTCGTCGAGGAGTGCCGCCGCTCGTGGGGGAATCCTGACCTCGACGATCTGCTCGCCGACGCGGCAAGCGTCGGTCCGGTGCCATCCGCGAACGCCACGGACGAGCGCTTCCTCGCTCCTTCCGACATGGCCGCCGAGCTCGTCGCCGCAGCCGGACTCGGCGAGGACGCGTCGCCGGCCGAGATCATCCGTTGCGCCGTGGAGTCGATGGCCCACTCGACCGCGGCAGTCGTTCGCCAGCTCGGCCTGCGGAGCGTCCAGGTGTTCGGCGGGGGAGCACGGTCGGCGCTATTGCTGCAACTCCTCGCCGAGCACGTCGACGGTGCCGTCTCGGTCGGTCCGGTCGAGGCGACGGCGCTCGGCAACGCGATCTCCCAGGGGCTCGCCGTCGGCGTGTTTCGCTCGGTGGCCGAGGCCCGGAGCGCCCTATGTCGGACCCACGCGACTGCCCAGGCCGGTCGAGAATGAACTTGGACAGCATGGACCGGCTCGGGCTGATCCGCCGGCGCCTCGACGTCGACGGCCGCGTCCGCGTTGTGCAACTCGCCGGGGAGCTCGACGTCAGCGAGATGACGATCCGCCGCGACCTCGACGTGCTCGTCGACGAGGGCGTTGCCCACCGTGTTCGTGGCGGTGCCGTCGCTGTCGGTCCGCAGCAGTTCGCCGCCCGGGCGGAGCAGCACTCGAGAGCCAAGGGACGGATCGCCGACAAGCTCATCGACCTCGTTGGCATCGGCGGGGCCATCGGCATCGACGCCTCCTCGACCCTGCAGCGCCTTGCCGCCCGGCTGTCACCCGTGCGCCATCTGACGGTGTTGACGAACGGCCTCGACACGTTCCGCTCGTTGCAGGAACATCCGGGCGTCACCGCCCTGCTCACTGGTGGCGAGCTGGACGGTTCGACCGGCAGCCTCGTCGGGCCACTGGCGACGCGAGCTGCCGGCGACGTGATGCTGCGGCGACTGTTCGTGAGCGCCTCGGCGCTCGATCCGGAGCTGGGGTCGAGCGAGTCGACGCTGCTCGACGCCGAGGCCAAGCTGGCGCTGGCCGGAGCCGCCGCCGAGATCGTGCTCGCCGTCGACGCCTCCAAGCTCGGCCACCGTGCTCCGGCGCGCTGCTTCGACTTCGAGCGCATCGACATCCTCGTCACCGAACTGGACCCAGCGGACACACGTCTCGACCCCTATCGTGACCGCGTCGAGGTGATCTGAGCACCGTGAGTCAAGAGGGGATCTCGTGACGCCCGTGATGGTGCTCGACGGGGTGCACAAGCGCTTCGGCGCGACGCGCGCTCTCGACGGTGCCGGCATCACGCTGTTCCCCGGCGAGGTGCACGCCCTCGTCGGTGAGAACGGCGCAGGCAAGTCGACGCTGATCAAGGTGATGACGGGGATCTACCAGCCCGACGAAGGGGCACTCCAGGTCGACGGCCTGCCCATCGCGCTGAGCTCGTCGGCGGACGCCCAAACCCGCGGGATCGTCGCCATCTACCAGGAACCGATGATCTTCCCCGATCTCAGCGTCGCCGAAAACATCTTCATCGGACACCGCAACCGTGGTCAGTTCGTGCGCTGGCGGCGGATGTTTGACGAGGCCGACACAATCCTGCGATCCCTCGCTATCGACGTCGATGCCCGGGCGCCGGCGAACACGCTGTCGGTCGGCGCCCAGCAGGCCGTGGAGATCGCCAAGGCGATCTCGCTCGATGCCCGCGTGTTGATCATGGACGAGCCGACCGCTTCCTTGTCGGCTCATGAGGTCGAGCGGCTGTTCGACCAGGTTGCCCGGCTGCGCAGCCGCGGGGTGGCGGTGCTGTTCATCAGCCACCGGCTCGACGAGGTGTTCCGCATCGCCGATCGGATCACGGTGTTCCGCGACGGGCGGCACATCTCCACCCGGCTGGCCGCGGAGACCAATCACGAGCTGCTCGTACGCGAGATGGTCGGCCGCGACATCGGCGACTTCTTCGTGCGCACCCGTCACGTCCCGGGCGACGCAGTGTTGCGGGTCGAGGGACTCGGTCGCGCCGGCACGTTCGAAGATGTGAACTTCGAGGTTCGCGCCGGAGAGGTCGTCGGCTTCGCGGGGCTGGTCGGCGCCGGACGCACCGACGTCGGGCTCGCCCTGTTCGGCATTGCTCCGGCCGAGCGTGGCACGATCCATGTCGACGGCAACGTCGTCGACATCCGCCACCCACGCGACGCGATGCGCCTCGGGATCGCCTACCTCTCGGAGGACCGCCGGCGGCTCGGGCTGTCGATGCCACAGTCGGTGGCCTCGAACATCACCCTGCCGGCCATCGGCAACTACCGCACCCCGCTCGGACTGCTCGACCGCGGTGCCGAGGAGACTGTCGCCGGTCGCTTCCGTGACCGCCTGCAGCATCCGCACGGCGTCGTTGCGCACCCCGGTTGGCAATCTGTCGGGCGGCAACCAGCAGAAGACGATGCTCGCCAGGTGGCTCAATGTCGCGCCCCGCATCCTCATCCTCGACGAGCCGACCCGCGGGATCGATGTCGGCGCCAAGGCTGACGTCCACCAACTCATCGACGACCTCGCCCGCGACGGCGTCGCCGTCATCGTGATCTCCTCGGACCTCCCCGAGGTGCTCGCCATGAGCGATCGCATCGTCGTGATGCGCGAGGGTCGCGTGCGGGCCACGTTCACCCACGAAGAGGCCGACCCCGAACGTTGTCATGCAGGCCGCGGTAGCCGCATGAGACGCGCGGCGTCTGAAGCCCGAGCGGATCAAGGAGCTCACCTTGCTCCTGTTGATCATCGGGTCGATCGTGGTGTTCAGCCTGCTCATCGATAGCTACATTTCCGGGCGCTTCTTCAACCGCGTCACCCAGAGCGTCGCCGTGACCGCCGTCGTGGCAGCCGGGCAGGCGTTGGTGATCATCACCCGCAACATCGACTTGTCCGTCGGCTCGATCGCCGGCGTCAGCGCCTATCTCACCGGCGACGTGCTCGGTGACCATCTGGCTACAACCCCGGTCGTCGCCGTGATGCTGGCCGTGGCCATCGGGACACTGCTCGGTCTCGTCAACGGCCTCCTCGTCGCCTACGGGAGGATCCCGTCGATCATCGTCACGCTTGGGCACGCTGGCGATCTACCGGACGTGGCTGATCAGCTACGCCGAGGCGCGCACGATCACCGCCAGCTCGCTGCCGCAGTGGCTCGTCGACCTCCCGCGCTCGACGGTGTTCACGATCGGCGACTACGAGTTCCGCACGATGTTCGTGATGGCGATCGTCGTGATCATCGTCCTTCAAGTGCTGCTATCTCGGGTCCGTGCCGGTCGAATCCTCTACGCCATCGGATCCAACCCGGAGGCTGCCCTGCAGTCAGGGTTGCCCGTGCGGCGCACGACGATCGCTGCGTTCACGGCCTGCGGAGCGCTAGCCGGTCTCGGCGGATTCCTCGTGCTGGCCCGCTTCGGCACGCTCACCGTGTCCGCCGGGCAGGGCCTCGAGCTGGAATCCATCGCTGCAGCAGTCGTCGGCGGGGTGAGCACGCTGGGTGGCTCTGGAACGATTGTCGGCAGCTTCTTCGGTGCAGTACTCATCGGTCTGCTCGATCAGAGCATCGGTCGGGTGCCGCAGATCAGCGAGTTCGTCCGTGACGCCGTTCTCGGGCTGCTCATCCTGCTCGCCGTCGTGCTCGACGGGCTGCTCGCCCGCCGGTTCGTTCACCGGCGCACGATCATGGCGATGGGGACCGCCGCTCCGCCTGCACCGACCGACATGGTCGATGGACGCCGTCAGGTCGTCGGTTCTGGGGGTGGGCGGTGACGGGTTTGAGGATTGCCGATGTCGTGCGCCGCAATCCGTGGGAGTCGCTCCTCCTCGTGATCTTCGCCGGCACGATCGTGTTCAACGTGACGCAGTCGACCAACTACCTCGGCATCGACAACTTCGTGAACCTGTTCGAGTTGTCGATCGAGAAGGTGATCATCGTCGTGATGATGACGTTCGTCATCATCGCCGGGGAGATCGACCTGTCCGTCGCCTCGGTGATGGGACTCAGTGCTGCGGTGCTGGCGATCGCTCAATGACCGAGACGGTTCGTACCGTTCTGGCTCGCCATCGTCATCGCGGTCGCCGCCGGAAGCGCCGCCGGACTCGTCCAGGGGTGGTGCGTCGTCGCGACTCGGGTTTGCCGTCGCTCGTCGTCACGCTCGCCGGACTGATCGGATCTGCGAGGCCTCGCCAGGGTGCTTGTCGAAGACCGTTCCTATGGTGGCTTCCCCGCGTGGTTCGCCGAGCTCGGCCAGGACCCCGTGCTCGGCCCGCTGCCGTTCAGTGTGCTGTTGTTCATCGTCGGGATCGTGGTCGGTGGTGTCGTACTGGCGCGCACTCCCCTCGGTCGACGCATCTACGTCGTCGGCGACAATGCCGATGTCGCTCGATACTCGGCACTCAACGTGGCTCGTCTGAAGCTCGGATTGTTCGTTGCCTCGGGCACCGTGGCGGCGATCGCCGGCGTGCTCTACGCGGCCCGGCTCGGCTCCGTGCGTGGCGACATGGCCAGCGGCTTCGAGCTCGACATCGTCACGATGGTTCTTCTCGGCGGCGTCAGCATCTTTGGCGGAGCCGGGACGATGACGGGAGTGGCCCTCGCGGTGCTCATCGTGCTGAACCTCCGCAACGGGCTCGGCCTCGCCAATGTCGAAGCCAACACGCAGACGGGCGTCGTCGGCGTGATCCTCATCGCCTCCGTGCTCGCTCGCAATGCCATCGACGCGCTCCGCCGCCGCTGGGACCGTTCGGCCCCGGCAGCACGGGACCTCGACCTACCCGCTTCGACGATCGGCTCGGCCGTCGTGATCTTGCAGATCTCCCAAACCAGCGGCGGTACCACCGCCACTTCCACCGTCCTAAAGGAGGACACATGAGCAGGCAATACAAGGTCGGTGCGATTCTCGCCGTGGCGGCTCTGGCCGTCGGCGGCGGGCTCGCCGGGGCTTCCGGCGACACCACAGTTCCCGGTACCGAGCCGGCCGGCACAGAACCAATGGGTACGGAACCGGCCGGGAGCGCCGCACCTGCTGGCGAGGCTGTCACGTTGGAGCCAGGACTCGAGTTCAACTCGGTGTTCCTTCCAAAGTTCACCGGCGTCTCGGTGTTCGACGAAGCCAATCAGGGCGCCCAGGAGGCAGCTGCAGAGCTCGGCGCCAACCCGGCTGAGTACCTCGGCCCGACGGCGGACAACAGCGTGGCCGGGCAGATCGAGATCATGACGAATGCAGCAACTCAGGGCGTCAACGCGGTGATGCTCTCGAACAACTCCGCCGACCAGATCGTTCCCGCCGCGCAGTCGGTGACCGAGGCGGGTGGAGTTGTCGTTACCTGGGACTCGCCGATCCCGTCGGCCGAAGGCGAGAGCCTGTTCGTCTCCCAGGTTCGCCTTCGAAGAGACCGGTGAGCTGATGGTCGACATGGCTCGCCGAATCCTCGGTGAGGACGGCGGTGAGATTGCCATCCTGTCCGCTTCGCCCGACGCAGCGAACCAGAACATCTGGATCGCCGACTTTGAAGAGGTCCTTGCAGATCCGGCCAACGAGAACCTCGTGCTTGTCGACACCGTCTACGGCAACGATCAGTCGGAGGAGTCGTACAACCAGGCACTGGCCCTCCTCGACCAGCACCCCGACCTCGAGCTGATCATGGCCCCGACGACGGTGGGCATCGCCGCTGCCGCCAAGGCGATGCAGGACGAGGGGCTCTGTGAGACAGTGAAGGTGGCCGGACTCGGTCTTGCCTGCCGAGATGGTCGAGTTCACCGAGAGTGGCTGTGCTCCCGAGTTCGCTCTGTGGAGCTTCGTCGACCTCGGCTACGTGACGTACTACGTGACGTACGGAATCGCGACCGGCCAGATCGAAGCCGCCGAAGGCGTCACGTTCGAGGCCGGTCGGATGGGCACGTACACGATCGAAGCCGACCCGACCCGCGAAGCTGGCCTTCGGGTGCGTCGATCGGCCCGTTCGACGTCTACAACATCGACAACATCGCCGAGGCCGCCGGCCCGGCCCGACGCCGCCGGCGAGCCGGCACGACGACCGCTGCCGAGGAAGCGACCGGCACCACCGGGCCGCGGAGGAGGCGACGGCCACCACCGCCGGCGGCTGACAACCCGACGCGACCATCGGAGTGTTTCGTGCTGATGGAGTGTCACGTGTCGACACGCCCCGCGCGAAACACTCCGATAGCAGCAAACACTCCGATGGGGAGCGTCAGATCGCCATGGTCATCGCCCGGTCGGGACGGAGAACGAACGGTGGCAGGAGACCGGCAAGGTTGGAGAACGGCAGCACGTCGGGATGCAGATCGATGCCGAGCGTCTCGATCATGAACGGCGGCGGGCATCGATCCGCGCCCAGGCCTCCGGGAAGGCGCGGGCGAACTCTGCACGCAGCGACTGGTCCGCCAGCGCCAGCCCGTCCTCGATGTTCGTCGTGAAGTAGTCCGTGCCGGTCGCCGGGATGATGTCGCACTGCAGGGTCATGCCCGACCTCAGCTCGATCGACGAGCCAGGGAAGACCGGCGAGTTGACCCACTCGTCGAGATGGAGTTGATGCCCGGGATTGAGGAAGACGCCGAAGAACGGGTCACCGAGGTGGCGGTCGACGATCGCCTGCAGCGCGCCACCCAGCTGACCGACATGCAGCGCTTCGTACCATTCGGTCACCGCCGTGAAGTACGGAGCGACGAGGCGCTCGACGTAGTCGTCGATCCCGACAGGCAGTTCCGACGAGTCTTCGACGACGAAACCCGCTCGGCAGTTGAGCGCCCCCCAGATCCCGAACGCGGTCGTCAAGGGATCGCCCCGCCCGATCTGTCGATCGCCCGGGCTCAACAGCCCGAACCGAGCCCGTGGCCCTGCCGTCAGCATCAGATGGCAGGACAACGGGGCACCGTTCCACGCGAGCAGTCGAACCGCCTCCCGTTCGGTCATGCCCGGCCGCAGCTCGGCAATGAGGTTGCGCACGCCGGCGGACGTTTGGCACGCCGCCCATTCGAAGGCGGCAAGTTGCTCCACCTCGTTGACGACGCGAAGCCCGTCAGCGGAGTCGATCAACAGGTCGGTCGCGTTCTCCACGACACCATTCGAGCCGACCATCGAGCGCAGCTCGTCGGCCAGGTATGACGGCACGTCGAGCATCAGTCGGTTGCCGTACGTCTTCCACCCGACGACGCCGACGTGGCTCGCCGGCCCGATGCCCTCGGCGGCGACGATCGTCGCCAACGGCAGCGATGCGTCACGGGGCTGACCGGGCAGGCTGAAGTCCTGGAATCGGAAGCACCGCAGCGGCAGCGGCGCTGACTCGGCGGTGGCGAGGTTCTCGTTGCCGACGAGCACTGCGGGATCATCGTTCGGCGTGACCACCAGCACGGCGTCCTCGAACCGTGGGTCGAACCCGGTGAGATAGGAGATGTTGGCGCTGTGCTCGCGGTCCGCCCACACGACGAGCTGGTGGTAGCCCCGTACCTCCATCCGGGCACGCAGCCGTTCCAGCCGTTCTCCGTAGATCGTTGCCGGCAGCAGCGGCTCTTCGGCGGGCATCCCGAAGTCGGGCAACTCGACATCGGCGAGCACCGCCCTTCTCGTCGCTGTCGTCGTCATCGCTCCTCCTCCGGGTCCCATGAGGTCGCCTCAGACGCGCCGCGTTCGATGATCGCGAAGCGGCCCGCTTCGACCTCCATCCACGTGCCCACCTCACCGTCGGGCCACACGACGCGAATCTCGGCGTCGCCGGCGTCACCGAGCCCGATGTGCACCCAACCGAGCTGGCCTCCGGCGTGGCCACCGCCGACGGTGAGCTCGTGGGTCTGCGTGCGCCCGCCGTCCCGAACCTCGACCCACGAGCCGATGGCGGCGACGTTGGCACCTGGTTGGTGCAGCCGAATGGCGGCCCAGTTGCCCATCGGCGCCGCTTCGTCGACATCGCCGGAGCCGACGTTGCGCCACACGGTGACCGGCTCGGCGCGGTTGACGACGACGAGGTCGAGCATCCCGTCGAGGTCGAGATCGACGAGGGCGCCGCCGCGGGCCCGTTTGTAGTCGACGATGCCAGCCTCCTCGCCCCCCTCCGCGAACGTGCCATCGGTCTGGCCGAGGAGCAGGTTGTTGGGGTCCTTGGTCGCATACTCCGGCTGTTCCTCGACGTTGCCCTTGGCGACGAACAGATCGAGGAGGCCGTCGTTGTTGACATCGGCGAACTCGGCGTGCCACGCCGTGGACGGGAGCACGTCGCCGCCGGTGTAGGGCCGATGGGCGGTGGCCCCGAGTTGCAGGGCGATGTCCTCGTACGTCGGGCGAGCCGGCCCGTCGGCGAGCGTCTGCAGCTTGTTGTCGCCCTGGCTCGTCAGGTACACCTCGGGATATCCGTCGCCGGTGATGTCGGCGCTGGCGATGCCCATCCCCCAGATCTGCATCCGCCGCCAGCCCTCGGCCTCGGTGTACTGCAGCGGCGTCTCGTCGGCATCGACGCGCCACAGCTGATCGGAGCCGTCGCGGTAGTAGTGGCGGTCGTTGGTCATCCGCAGGTCGTGCTGCCCCGACCGGCTCCAGTCGCTGAACAGCACCGACAGCGTGCAGTAGCCGGGTGCGAGGGCGACCGCCGGCGCGTACACGCCTGTGTCCCCATCGGGCCGCACCAGCCGGCTGTCCTCGCAGCTCTCCCGGTCGGAGTCGAGGTAGTCGCCGAACACCAAGGTGGGCAGCTCGTTGGCGCCTTCCCAGGTGGCACTGAAGGCGACCGTCCACGTGTTGCCACCGTCGAGGGCGAGCGCTTCGTTGGCGCGCTCGAAGCGGCAGTCGCCGAGGCCACGGAGTAGTACGTCCTCGCCGACACGCAGCACGACGAGGTCGATGGGCCCGTCGCTGTCGACATCGATCGGGTAGGCGCCCGTGACGTTCGTGAGGTCTGTGACCGGTGACGCCACGGGTGCGAATCGCAGCGCTCCGCCGGTGGTGCTGTCGTTGTGGTACAGCGCCGCCGGGTCGCTGCCGCCCGCGAAGTACAGGTCGCTGCGCCCGTCGTCGTCGCAGTCGAACGCGGCGACACCACCGCCGACGAAGTATTGGAAGTCACCGGAGTACCGGTGGTCGATGGCACCTGGTTCCTCGATGAAGCGGGGCGCTGCACTGCGGCTGGAGCGGTTGGCGCGTCGCCTGCCGTGATCGGCACGGCAACGGCGAGGGTGACTGCGATCGTGCCGTAGCCAAGTCCGCCCATTGCCCGGATTGAACCACACCGCCACGTTGGTTCTACGATCCGCGACCCTGGAACGGGGGGAGAAGGACGTGAGGCGGACTCATCGGACGAGATGCGGCATCGCCGCCCTCGTCGTCGGACTGGTCGGCGTCGCCGTGCCTGTCGACGCCGCGGGCGAGCAGGACTACGAGGTCGCCGGGTGTGAGCGGGCCGACCTCGGTGGGCGGTCGGTTGCGCGAGTGTGGGACGACGCGCTGCTCGAGCTGATCCGCCAGGTCGTCCCGGCCCCAACGGTGCACGCCCGCAACCTGTTCCACACCTCGGTGGCGATGTGGGACGCCTGGGCCGCCTACGACCCGGCCGCCGACGGCTACCTCGTCACCGAGAAACTCGACACCGAGGACGTCGCCGCGGCGCGGGAGACGGCGATCAGCTACGCCGTCTATCGGCTCCTTCTCTGGCGCTACGGCACGGTCTCGGACCTTCCGGTCACCGCCGAGCAGCTCGACGCCGTGATGGCGTCGCTGTGCTACCGAACCGACTTCGAGTCGACGGATGGCGATTCGCCGGCGGCCCTCGGCAACCGCATCGCCGCCGCGGTCATCGAGGCCGGCCGCGAGGACGGATCCCTCGAGAACGAGCGCTACGTCGACAGCAGCTACACACCGGCCAACGACCCGCTGCTCGTCAGCGACCCGGGAACGGTGATGCGCGACCCGAACCGTTGGCAGCCACTGGCCCTCGAGGAGCAGCTCTCCCAGAACGGGCTGCCGATCCCCGGCAGCGTGCAGACCATCATCGGTCCGCACTGGGGCCACGTCACCTCGTTCGCGATGCCGCCGTCGCCCGACGGTGTGCCACTCGATCCCGGGCCGCCACCACTTCTGGGCGACTCGGAGAGCGACGACGCGTTCAAGCAGGCCGCGGTCGACGTGCTCCTGCTCGGCAGCCAGCTCGATCCCACCGACGGTGTCGAGGTCGACATCGGACCGGGCTCGCTCGGTGACAACCCGTTGGGGAGCAACGACGGCGACGGCCACGACATCAACCCGGCGACCGGCGAGCCGTACCCGCCGAACATGGCGCTCCGGGCCAACTACGCGCGGACCCTCGCCGAGTTCTGGGCCGACGGGCCGAAGTCGGAGACCCCCCCGGGCCATTGGAACGTGATCGCCAACGAGGTCACCGACTCGGCCGGCTTCGAGCGCCGCATCGGCGGGGTCGGCGCCGAGGTCGACGCGCTCGAGTGGGACGTCAAGCTGTATTTCGCGCTCAACGGCGCCGTCCACGATGCCGCCGTGGCCGCGTGGGGTCTGAAGGGTTTCTACGACTCGGTACGGCCGATCTCGATGGTCCGCTACATGGGAGGAATGGGGCAATCGAGCGATCCGGACGGGCCGTCGTACGACCCACAGGGGCTTCCACTCGTCGACGACCTGATCGAGGTGATCACCGCCGAATCGAGTGCACCTGGCGAGCGCCACGAGGAATACGCCGACCACGTCGGCGAGATCGCCGTGCGGGCCTGGCGTGGATTCCCCGCCGATCCCGAGACCGAGACGAGCGGTGTCGGCTGGATCCTGGCCATCGACTGGGTGCCGTACCAGCGGTCGACGTTCGTCACACCGGCGTTCCCCGGGTACGTGTCCGGGCACAGCACGTTCAGCCGGGCCGCGGCCGAGGTGATGGCCGCGGTCACGGGCGATCCCTACTTCCCGGGCGGGCTCGGCGAGTTCACGCTGCCCCGTGGCGAACTGCTCCACGAGGAAGGCCCGACCGAAGACACCACACTGCAATGGGCCACGTACTTCGATGCCGCCGACCAAGCGGGCCTCTCCCGGTTGTACATGGGCATCCACATCCCGGCTGACGACTTCGAGGGGCGCAAGATCGGATCCGCCTGCGGCCACGGGGCGTGGACACTCGCCCAGCGCTACTTCGACGGCACCGCTCGCTCCTGAGCCGAGTTTCAGTCGCCCTGCCGCGGATGGCTACGCTGGCTCAGTTGCGCGGTTCCACGGCGGATCGCGTCAGGAAATGGGGGAGGAAACCCGCATGCACATTCGTCGATCTACTGCGCTCAAGGTGGGCGTGGCCTCGGTTCTGGCCGTCGGCGCCTTCGGGCCCGTCGCCAGCGCCACGACCGTGCCACCCGGTACCGATGCCGGTGGTGAGGGAGGCGGCGACTGCGTCGTCGGCGTCTCGTGGAACAACTTCCAGGAGCCGAGGTGGGCGGCGTGGGATGAGCCCACCATGAAGGGTGCGATCGAGGCCGGTGGCGGCAGCTACATCTCGACCGACGCCCAGTCCTCCGTCGAACAGCAGGCGAGCGATGTCGAGAACTTGATCGCCCAGGGCGCCAACGTCCTTGTGATCCTCGCTCAGGACGGCACGGCGATCCTGCCGTCTGTGGCGAGCGCGTTGTCCAACGGGATCCCGGTCATCGCCTATGACCGCCTCATCGATGATCCCGGCGTGCTGTACATGACGTTCGACAACGTCGGGGTCGGGCGGACCATCGCGGAGGTGATCTACGAGCTCGTCCCTACCGGCAACTACGTGATCATCAAGGGCAACTCCGCCGACGCCAACGCCGACTTCCTGCGCGCGGGTATGGAAGAGGTCATCGGCGACGCCGTGTCCGCGGGTGACATCACGATCGTCGGCGAGACGTACACCGACAACTGGGACCCGGCGCTCGCCCAGACCGAGATGGAGCAGTTCCTCACGGAGAACGACAACGACGTCCAGGCAGTGCTGTCGGAGAACGACAGCATGGCCGGTGGCGTCGTCGCCGCCCTCGAGGCCCAGGGCCTCGCCGGCCAGGTGCCCGTGGGGGGCCAGGACGGCGACCTGCCCGCCCTCAACCGGGTCGCTCTCGGCACCCAAACGGTGAGCGTCTGGAAGGACTCCCGCATTCTCGGCGAGGCCGCTGGAGCGGCCGCCTTAGAGCTCTGTGCCAACCCCGACCTCGCCTCTGTTACGGGGACCGCTCCGTTCACGTCGCCGGGGGGCAACGAGTTGACGTCGATATTCTTCGCTCCTGAGGCGATCACCCGCGACAACCTCGACGTCGTCCTCGAGGCGGGGGTCATCGACCAAGCGACGCTGTGCCAGGGAGTCGAGCCCGGGACGGTCCCGGTGTGCGACGCTCCGGCGGGTTCGGCGCCGGCGGACACCGGGGCGGCGGGCACCGCGCCGGCGGACACCGGGGCGGTGGGCACCGCGCCGGCGACCACGGGCGGCTGAAGACCCTGACACTCTCGGTGTGCCTGCGTCCCGCGCCAGCATCCTGGCGCGGGACGCTGGCGCAGCTCACACGGCATCATGACGGCTGAGGTCAGCACAACTCCTGTCAGACCACCGTCGTCGCGCTCGACGTGGCGCGGACTGGTGGCGTCGACCGAGGTCGACACCCGCATGTTCGGCATGGTGGTCGCCCTGGCGGGCATCTGGCTGGGCTTCAACATCCTGTCGGACGGCGACTTCCTGACGGCGCGCAACCTCTGGAACCTGTCGGTGCAGAGCGTCTCGATCGCCATCATGGCCACGGGCATGGTGCTGATCATCGTGTCGCGCAACATCGACTTGTCGGTCGGCTCGCAGCTCGGGTTCATCGGCTACACGATGGCGATGGTCCAGACCGACTGGATCCCCAACTCGCTCGGCCTCGGGTTCGACCGTTGGTACACGTGGATCGTGGCGGTGGCGATCGGGATCGCCCTCGGTGCCGGGATCGGGGCTGTCCAGGGGTTCATCGTCGCCTACGTCGGCGTGCCGTCGTTCATCGTCACGCTCGGCGGGATCCTGATCTGGCGCGGTCTCATCTTCCGCTATGCACAGGGAGCATCGCTGGCGCCGATGGATGGCAACTACCAGCTGCTCGGCGGTGGACCGCGAGGTTCGCTCGGCGAGTGGCGCAGCTGGCTGTTGGGGGCGATCGGCTGTGGGCTGATCATCTTCGGCATCGTCATCGCCCGGCGCCGCCGTCGCCGCTACCAGTTCGCCGTCCGGCCGCTCGGTGTCGACATCGGCCTCGGGGTGATCGGCTGCCTCATCGTCCTCGGCGCGGTCTGGCTCGCCAACAGCTATCCCTGGCCGGCGCAGCTCGCCAGCCAGTACGCCGAGCGACACGGCATCATCGAGCCGGAGGGCGGACTGAAGATCCCGACGGGAATCGCTTACCCGGTCGTGATCCTCATCGGGGTTGCGCTGGTCATGACCTACGTCGCCCGCCGTCGCCGGTTCGGTCGGTACGTCTACGCGATCGGTGGCAACCCCGAGGCGGCCGAACTCGGCGGCATCAACGTGCGCCGGACGATCATGTTGACGTTCGTGCTGATGGGCGTGCTGTGCGCGATCAGCGCGGCGGTGCAGACGGCCCGCCTCAACGCCGCCGTCACGGGTCTCGGCGTGAGCAACGAACTCGACGTGATCTCGGCGGCGGTCGTCGGCGGCACGTCCTTCGCCGGGGGCATCGGAACTATTCCCGGCGCCGTGCTCGGCGCGGTGGTGATGCAATCGCTGCGGTCCGGCATGGTGCTGCTCAAGGTCGATTCGCCGACCCAGGACGTCTACGTCGGGATCGTGCTCGTCGTCGCCGTCGGCATCGACTCGTGGGTGCGGCGGCGGGCTCGTTGAACGGTGGCAGGATGACAAGCATCAGCGAGCCGGTTGCGATGACGACCGAGACCGGAGACGGGCGGGCGACCCCGCTCGTGGAGATGCGCGACATCCGCGTGTCCTTCGGTGGCGTCCATGCCGTCGACGGCGTCAGCGTGGACCTCAACGTCGGCGAGGTCGTCGCCCTCGTGGGTGGCAACGGCGCCGGCAAGTCATCACTGATGAAGGTGCTCTCCGGGGCGCACCCGGCCGACTCCGGCGAGATCCTCATCGACGGCGAGCCCGTGTCGATCAAGAGCCCGCGCGACGCTAGACCGCTCGGGATCGAGACGATCTACCAGACACTCGCCCTCGCCGACAACGTCGACGCCACGGCCAACGTGTTCCTCGGCCGCGAGATGCTGACCCGCACCGGGGCGCTCGACGACTCGGCGATGGCGTCAGCCACGCGCGGGGTGATGCGCCGGCTCAATCCGCGGTTCACCAACCTCAAGACCCCGGTCGGATGGTTGTCGGGCGGGCAGCGCCAGGCCGTGGCGATCGCCCGCGCTGTGCACTTCAACGCCCGCATCCTCATCATGGACGAGCCCACCGCCGCCCTCGGGCCGGCCGAGACCGGTCAGGTGCACGAGCTCGTCGCCCAGCTGAAGTCGGAGGGTCTCGGGATCTTCCTCATCAGCCACGACATCCACGATGTGTTCGACCTCGCCGACCGGATCAGCGTCATGCTCACCGGTGAGCTCGTCGGCACCGTCAACAAGAGCGATGTCACGAAGGACGAAGTGCTGGCGATGATCATCCTCGGCAAGAAGCCCGAAGAAGTGTCCGATCGCGAGCTCGCCGAGTTCCACGGCTGACGCACGACGGTAGGTTGCGGAGTAACGTCTCGACCGGCGACACGCTCGGTGTAGCGTGTCGAACACGCGACGTGGGTGACGCGTCGTTTGGGCGGCGGGAATCTTGAAGGTGATTATCGACGACGCACGCGGAGACACGGTATCGCCTCTGACGCGCAGGTGGCGAGGAGGCGGAATTGGGCGAGGATGACGACGGTGTTGAGGGCTTCGACGATGTCGACGATGTCGACGACGAGTACGACGAGGACAACGGGTACGACGAGTACGACGACTATGACGAGGCCGATGAGGACGAAGAGATCGATGATGTCGACGACATCGACGACATCGACGACGCGGAGACACAGGACGAGTTTCTGCGCCGGCGCACGCCGCTCATCGTCGGCTACGTCGTCGTCTTGGCCATCGCCTGGCTGACGGCGATCGGCCTACTCGTCATCCGTCCGGCGCTGACCGACGATGAGGCATCCAGCCGGCCGCCGATGACCGCCACCACCTCGGCGGCCACGGAGCGTTCGTCCCCGGCAGTCGCCGATGAATCGAACCAAGCGGTGGCACCGATCGCGGGAGAAGCCACCAGCGAGCCCACCACCTCCATGACCGAGCCGCGCACTATTGCCGCCAGCAACCAACCGGCTGCCGCGGAGCCCACTGCAACCACCCAATTGGCCACCACCGACCCTGCCACCACCACCGAACCGGCGACGACGGAACCGGCGACGACGGAACCGGCGACGACCGAACCGGCGACGACCGAACCGGCGACGACCGAACCGGCGACGACCGAACCGGCGGCGACCGAACCGGCGGCGACCGAACCGGCGGCGACCGAACCGGCGACGACCGAACCGGCGACGACCGAACCGGCGACGACCGAACCGGCGACGACCGAACCGGCGACGACCGAACCGGCGACGACCGAGCCGGCGACGACCGAACCGGCGACGACCGAGCCGGCGACGACGCGTGCGCGGTGCGACCGAGCCGAGCGATGACGGAGCCGGAGGCGACCGAGCCCGCGACGAGCACGACGTCCTCGCCGACGACCACGACGACGCCACCGACAACCACGACGACTACGACGACTACGACGACGTCGCCACCGACGACCACAACGATGCCACCGACGACCACAACGACGCCACCAACGACCACGACGACCACGACGACCACGACGACCACGACGACTACGACGACTACGACGACGTCGCCACCGACTACCACGTCATCGACAACGACGACGACGACGTTGCCGCCATCCACGGTGCCAGAGACGCTGCCCGACGGGAGGCCGGTCGCGGCGACGATCGTCTTCGCGGACGATCAGGTCACGCTGACCGGTGCGGTCCCGAGCGCCGAAGCGGCGGACCGGCTGACTGCCTTCGCCACCGACTTCCGCCTCACGCCGGCCCCCGTCGTCAACCAGTTGACCATCGATCCGACCACGCCGACGTCCGGCGGGGTACGGGTGATCGAGCTCAACTCCGTCAACTTCAACAGTGGCGACGAGGTGGTCACACCTGAACATGCCCAGCAGATCGACCGCGTCGTCGCCGCCATGGAGACCGATCCGCAAGTGACGGTCCACGTGGTCGGGAACACCGATCAGCAGGGCGATGAGACCGGCAACCTCGTCATCTCACAACGACGCGCCAATGCCGTCGTCGCCTACCTCGTGAGCGAAGGAATCGACCCCGCCCGGTTGACGACGCAGCCGGCGGGAGAGTCGAACCCGCTGCGCACCGATGCGACCGCCGAGGCGGACGCCATCAATCGTCGTGTCGATCTCGTGTTCTACGGGCTACTCGACGAGTGACGCTCACCCGCCAGCGTAGCGAACGGCGGTTCAGAGCACCTCGATCAACTCCGTTCCGGCGGGATCATGACCGCGTCGATCACGTGCACCGTGGCGTTGCCGGTGGTGATGTCCGAGCACGTCAGAGTCGCCGCTCCATCATTGATGCTGATCGCACCGTCGGCATCGGCTGAGAACGTCAACTCGCCACCGTTGACGGTCGTCACTGTGCCGGCCTCGAGCAGGTCGGCAGAGCTCAATGACTCACCGGCGACGACGTGGTACGTGAGGATGTCGGTCAGCTGATCGGTGTCGGCCAGGATGGCGTCGAGGTCCGCCTCCGGGACTGCGGCGAACGCTTCATTGTTGGGAGCGAACACGGTGAACGGTCCTTCGCCGTTCAGCGTGTCGACCAGCCCGGCGGCCTGCACCGCCGAGGTGAGGGTGGTCAGGTACGGGTTGTTGGACGCCGCCGTCGCCACCGGATCGTCAGCCATGCCATCGAACGAACCTTCCCCTTCGGGAGGGATCGATTCGCAGAACGGCCCCTGCGGCCCGGCGCTGGCGGCTGTCGCCGTGGTGTCGCCGGACCCGCTGGTGGTGGTGCTGCTGCTGCTGCTGCTGCTGCTGCTGCCATCGTCGCCTCCGGTGCCTGCCTCTGTCAGGCTCGGCGCCGCGACGACGCCGAGCGCGACCGCCAGAGCCAAGGCACGCCGGTGGTTGGATTGTTTTCTCATGTAACTCCTCCTGGTTCGCCGAGCGGCTTCGGGAGGAGCGCGCTGCTCACAGAGCAGCCGTCCATGTTCCGCCATCCGCCGCTTGCGACCGTAGCCGTTACGAGTCAGTGCGTCGGAACTCCACGACGACCCGCACGTAGAATTCGATCTCCGCCCTCGTAGCTCAGGGGATAGAGCATCGGTTTCCTAAACCGTGTGTCGCAGGTTCGAATCCTGCCGGGGGCACCATGTGATGTCGCGAGACATCCCGGATAGCCGAACCCCCATTCAGGGTTCGGCTGGTTTCGTTTTTCGGGGTCCGTAGGGTCGTCGTGGTCCACCGATGGGGGCTCCGGTGCCGTGGTAGCGCCCGTTCGGGGTCGAGGGTGCGGATGGTGAGGAGTTCGCCGGTGGTGGCGTGGATGACGCGTACGTCGAGGTCGTCGATGAGCATGATGATGGGGGTTCCGTGGAGGTGGCGTCCGAGGCCGATGTGGTGCATCTCGCCGTTGACACGGAGTGACACGTTGCCGTGGCTGACTTTGTCGTGGCGGACTCGGTAGTGCGGTTGGTGGACGCCGGCGGGGGTGGTTTTCGGTCTCGCCTGGTAGGCGGCGGCGGGGGTTCGACTGTCGAGTGAGCGGTGGGGTCGGCGCTGGTTGTACTCGTCGACGAACTGGTCGAGCACGGTCTGGAGCTCGGTGATCGTGGCCGGGGTGGGGTGGGCGTCGAGCCAGCGTTTGAGGGTTTGGTGGAACCGTTCGACTTTGCCGCAGGTCGTCGGATGGTTCGGCCGGGAGTTCTTCTGGATGATGCCCAAGCTGTCGAGGAGGTGTTCGAAGCCGTTGCGGCCGCCGCGGCCGCCGGACAGTCGGGTGGTGAACACCATGCCGTTGTCGGTCAACGTGGAGGCCGGGATGCCATGTGCTTCGAGGGCGTTTGTGAAGGCGTCGACGACGATGGTGCCGGTGACGCGGCGGTAGGCGGTGACCGAGATGGCGTAACGGGAATGGTCATCGAGCCAGCAGAGGATCTCGACGTCGCTGCCGTCGGCGAGGCGCCAGTGGGTGAAGTCGGCCTGCCAGCTCTCGTTCGGCAGGTCGGCTTGGAAGCGGATGTAGGACGAGCGCGGACGTTTCTTCGGTTCGACGCTGGTGAGACCGGCTCGACGCAGGGTGCGGTACACCGTCGCCCGCGACACGGTGAGGTGGTGGTCGGTGGCGAGATGCCACGATCGTGTCAGCGCCAGCATCGACACCCTTGGCGACGAGTTGGTGACGGAGTCGCACGATCAACTCGGCAGTCCTACTCAGTGTCGCTCGAGGGCTCGTGTGCGGTCGCCGCGACCGTGGCTCGAACGCGGCGTCGCCCTCTGAGCGATAGCGGGCGACGAGCTTGGACACCCACCCCTTGACACGTGGTACTCGACAGCGACATCGATCGGACGACGGCCTTCGACGACGACGGCGGTGATGACAAGACGAGCGAGTGACACCCGCCAACGTCACCGCCCACCCGCCTCCCTCCCGCGGATGGTGTTTCCTATGTCCCGCGACATCGGTTTCCTATGTCCTGAGACTCCACACTGTCGGGGGCACCAGCAGCAGCGGAAATGGACTTTCACCACGCTAAATAGCAGGGATGATGCGTCCTAGGTCTGTGCTGGCATTGGCCGTCGGGCCGTGCCCCGTGTCGTAGACCGCCGTTTACCCCTGTTTGCCGTCGATTTTGGGAGGAGTGTGGGAGGAAGTAACGCGCGCCCCGACGGCCGGAATGTCGACCGCTGTTGTTGGGCTGCCGTCGGGAGCCCGGGAAGAACCGACAGCTCCACCCGAATTCCGTTGACGTCACGTTTGGCTGGTGACCCGCCGAACACGGCATTGAGGTTGATCGATCATGCCAACCCAAGATCACGCCGGTGCGCTCATACCGCCGGCTCTGAGCAGGTTCGAACGCACCGAGCAGACCAGACCGTCATTGTGACCTCGGAGATTGAACCAGCGATCAGATGGCTCGCCGGTCACGCCGACCAGGGATGAGCGGGTCGACCGTCCGTACGGCGAGCCAACTGGATACTTCAAGTGGATCGAAACGCAGCAGATTGCCCCACTTCACGTACGGGATACGTTCGGTCGCGGCATTCGGTGTGGGGCGCTCAGCGAGCGGCGAGCGAACGTGACTCGGATCTGCCGGTGGGTGGCGTCGCGGTGACCGTGGACGGATCGCCCGTTAGCGGTCACCTGGCGTCGACAAGGACGTCACTTCCGCAGGTTCCGGTGGCCTCGATGACCGCCGGCTGGCTGTCGTTGTGGCGAAGTGAGGTCTCCAGTTCAGGGTCGACGGGTGTTAGTTGCCGCTGCGGCGGCCGAGAGGTGGATCGTGATGGCCTGGATGGCGTTGCCGCCGTAGCCGAGTCGGTTCCATTGCGGATGTTCGGGCTGGGTGCGGCCGGCGAGGTCGGTCGCCCGGGCGCGTACGGGGGTCGCTCCCGGCTCGTCGAGTCGTGTGAGCAACTCCCACCATTGCCAGCTGTGGCGGCGGCGGTCGCCGACGAGGCGAGCGGGCTGCCATGACCGGTCGCCGATCGACACGTCGACGGCGGAGATGGGCGCCGCACCCGACCATGCCACGCCGCGGATGACCACGTCGCCGACTGGTACATCGTTGTCACCGTTCGGTTCGGTGATGATCGACCGGACCTGTTGGAGCCGTACAGGTTCTCGGACCGTGGTGCCGTTCCGCTCCCACTCGTAGACGTAGCGCTGCGTCTGGAAGAAGCCTTCGAACGCCGATGTGGAGACCTCGATGTTGGTCAGCCATTTGACCGACGTGACGGCATACCATCCGGGGACGATGACACGCAGGGGGTAACCGTGCTGCAGGGGGAGGGGCTCGCCGTTCATCGCGTAGGCGAGCAGAGCCTCGGAGCTGCGCACGTCGTCGAGCGACAGGCCACGCTCGAAGTGGATCGGCTTCGTCGAACCCTCGACGTTTCCGGCGTCGGCCCCGCGGAGCACGATCGCGGTGGCGCCCGGTTGCGGGCTGGCGCGGTCGAGCACCTCGACCAGCGGCACGCCGGTCCACTCCGCGGTGCTTACCGCGCCGAGGCGCCATTGCTCGCCGTCGACCGAAGGGCTGAACGTCGAGCGTCCGTTGCCGGCGCATTCGAGTGTGGCGACGAGTGTTTGCGACGGCATGTTCTGCAGATCTCGCAGGCTCAAGCGCAACGGACGCTCGACGACACCGTTGACCTCGAGGCGCCACGTCGTCAAGTCGAGTGCCGGTGTGGCGAAGTGGTTGCGGACGTAGAAGCGGGCGTTGGGCATGACCACACCGCCGATGAGTGCCGGGATCGACGTCTCGCAGTTCAGTGGCTCGTCCCGATGCACGACGAGGCCGGCGTCGGCGGCGGTAGCGACCGGGAGACCGGCGGCGGCCCAGGCGCACATGCCCCCGGAGAGGTTGACGGCATCGAAGCCCCACACGCGGAGTGCGTCGGTGACTGCCGCCGAGCGCCCGCCGGACCGGCACACGACGACTATCTTGCGGTCGCCGGGAAACTCGGGTAGTCGTGTGCGTACCTGTCCCATCGGCACGAGCATCGCCGTCGGCGCATGTTGGCCGTGCCACTCGTCTGGCTCGCGCACGTCGAGGAGCAAGGCGCCGGCTTCGACGAGTGCCTTCGCCGTGCGGGCGCCGACCTGGGGCGTAGCGCCGACGTCGCTGGCGGCGTCGGCCGTCGAGGTCGGCAATCCTGCGCCCGCCCAGGCGCCGTAACCGCCGAGGAGATCGGAGACGTCGACGAACCCAGCATCGGCGAGCATGCTGGCGGCGATTAGGGAGCGGTAGCCGCTGGCGCAATAGGCGACCACCGAGCCCTGCGGATCGAGACCGGCGATCGAGTCGGCGAGCACCGCAAGGGGGATCTCACGGGCACCGGGCAGCGTGCCTTCCGCGGTCTCCGCCGGGCTGCGCACGTCCACCAGCTGGAGTCCGGGCTCGAGCCCGCGCAACTCGGCGAGCTGCTCGATCGTCAGGCGGGAGCTCTTGTCGATCAGGTCGGGACGACTGCTGAACGCCCCCGCCGGGTCGTCGAGCTGCCCGACGACCCGGTCATACCCGACGCGTGCGAGGCGGACCTTGGCTTCAATGGCGGTCGCCGGGTCACCGACGAGCACGACCTCGCGGTCGTACGCCAATACCTCGCCGGCCCATTCAGCGAAGCGACCTTGGAGCCCGACGTTCACGGCGCCGCGCAGATGCCCAGCGGCGAAGTCGGCGGGCTCGCGAGCGTCGAGCAGCACCGCTCCGGCATCGTGCCGCCCGACGACGTCGTCGATCGTGAGCAGCGGCGGCGGCTCCTCGTCGAGCAGCGGGCGCAGTTCCCGGTTGCGTTGAGCATCGAACTCGAAGTAGTGAGGTCGCAGCGGCTGTCCCTCGGTCACCAGCGCGACGAACTCGTCCTCACCCATCGGCTGCAACGCGTAATTCGTGCGACGCTGGACACCGAGCGTCGAACTGGTCTCACTCGACATCTGCTTGCCACACGACGACCCGGCGCCGTGCGCCGGGAAGACGCGAGTCGAGTCAGGCAGCAACCCCAGCAGGGTGTCGTGGAGGGAGTGATAGAGCTGGCGCGCAAGCACATCCGCTGACAACTCGGCGCTGCTGGTCGCCAACAGATCGGGCCGTCCGACATCACCGACGAACAACGTGTCGCCGGTGAGCACCCCGTACGGAACGGGGTCGTCTGCGTGCTCATACACCACGACGGAGATCGACTCCGGCGTATGGCCGGGGGTGGCAAGGATCTCGAGGGTGACATCGCCCAGCGAGAGCCGTTGACCGTCATCAAGGAAGTCGACGGGGAACTCGACGTCGGCGCCGGCTCCGTAGGAGATGACCGCGCCCGTTCGCGCCGCCAATTCGAGATGGCCGCTCAGGAAATCGGCGTGCAGATGGGTCTCGATCACACGCTCGATCGTCAGCCCGGACTCGGCCGCCTCATCGAGGTAGACGCCGACATCTCGGCGGGGATCGACCACCACCGCACGACCCGTCGTCTCGTCGCCAACGAGATACGAGGCGTGCGACAGACACGCCAAATAGTGCTGAGTGAAAATCATCGCTCACGTCCCAGGGATCGCTCAACCTACTCGCCGCAAGGGTCGCCGCCAGCGAGATTCGGCACGCAGCCCAAGGTACGACTTAATCCTGCCAACCGGCCCGTCGATGCGGGCCTGTTCTAGGCGGGCTCAATGGGAATGGAGACAAGTTCTAGCCGAGCTCGTGACGAATCGGGATCCCCGTGACGGCCCACCAGCCCGATCACGAGAGTTGGGCGCGACACAAACTCACGGGCGGGCACCTCTAACAACATCCGGCAACCGCGGACTGTCACTCCCGATAACGCCGGCAGTCCTCCGGTTGCGATCGTAAGCTCCGTCTCACGCTGGTCGAGAAGGGCCTGCTGGACTGGCCTCACGCCCAAGACGTACGTCATCGTCGACATGGACGTCGCCGACCCCGAGCGTTACGCCGCCTACCGCGAGTTCGCGGCGCCCGCGGTCGAGGCCGCGGGCGGGCGATACCTCGCTCGGCGTGGCCCCCACGGAGGTCTTCGAGGGCGATCGCGTGCCGCATCGCACTGTCATCCTCGAGTTCCCCGACATGCAGACGGCGCGGGCATGGTACGACTCGCCCGCGTATCGCAAGGCGCGCACCGTACGCGAAGGAGCAGCGGTCGGATCGTTCATTGCCGTCGAGGGCGTCTGAACACGACTCGAAGGCAGACTCGACGGCCCGACTTGACGAAAGGCGGAGCCCTCCCTCGATAGGCATCCGAACATTCCGCCGGGCACCCGTCCGCGCAAGCGCCCGACAACGCCGGGTATCCGCCGTCCTCGCCACAGCGATCGAGATGCCGTTCGGAGCGCCGTCGGTCGTGCGTCGGCGCGTCATTCGGTCGCGACATTCGGTGCTCGGTGGACGTGACTACCGTCCGTCGGCGGCGCTGGCGAGCAAGCATGCCGGGGGGGTGAATGCCTCGCGTCGTACGTCCGGGGCATCGGCAAGGCTCGACCGAACGCCTCGACATCGGAAAGTTGGCAGCTAAGCAGGTTGCCGAGTTCGACGGGCTGCCGAGAGTCGCGTCCTGAATCGCCAGGATCGGCGCCCGACCGTCGGCGCGAACTACAAACGCCGCAACCGAACGACACCTTGTCGGCCCCCGGCCGGCGTGGCGCGCCAGATCGGGCATCTTCCTCTTCGCTGACACCTGTGACAACGTCGTCAAGCGTGTGAAGCTTGACCGCTCTTCATTGGGGCGGTGGTGCGAGAGTTTGGTGAACAGGGCTGGAGGGATGGGGCGAGGAGCCCGGCATGCAGGTGACAGGGTGGCTGGACGGGTACCAGCGGCGACATCGTTGGGCGGGGTTTCCCGTTGCCGTGATTTACAAGTTCTTCGAAGACCAGGGTCCCTACCTTGCCGCGCTGATCACGTTCTACGGCTTCCTGTCGCTGTTCCCGCTGCTGCTCCTGTTGGCGTCGGTGCTCGGCTTCGTGCTCCAGGGCAACAGCGACCTTGAGCAACGGATCCTCGACTCGGCGTTGAGCCAGTTCCCGGTGATCGGCGACCAGTTGAGCGACCCGGTGGGTCTGCAAGGCAACCGCACCGCCGTCGTCATCGGTGGGCTGGTCGCGTTGTACGGCGCTCTCGGTGTCGCTCAGGCGTTGCAGAATGCCATGAACGTCGCCTGGTCGGTTCCGCGCAACCGTCGACCGAACCCCGTCAAGGTGCGTCTGCGCAGCGTGCTGCTCATCGGCACCGCCGGCATCGCCGTCCTCGCCACGACGATCCTGTCGGCGCTCGGCGGCAGCGCCGCGAACAGCGGCGCCCTGTTCACGGGATGGGTCGCAGTCCTCGTGACGGCTGCCGCAGTGGTCGTCAACGCAGTCATCTTCGTTGTCGCCTTCCGTGTCTCCACGGCCATCAAGCTCAGCGTGCGCGACGTCGCGCCCGGCGCCATCATCGCCGCCGTCATCTGGCAGTTGCTGCAACTGTTCGGGACGGCTTACGTGGCCAACGTCGTCAAGGACGCCAACGCCACCTACGGGGTGTTCGCCGTGGTGCTCGGCCTGCTGGCGTGGATCTTCCTGGCAGCCCTCGGTGTCGTGGTGAGCGTCGAGATCAACGTCGTGCGCACCAAGCACCTGTTTCCACGCGCCCTGCTCACCCCGTTCACCGACAACGTCGATCTCACCAGCGCCGACCAACGCGCCTATACCGACGCGGCGACGTCCCAGCGACACAAAGAGTTCGAGTCCGTCGACGTCACCTTCGACCACGACGGACAGGAGGCCACGGCGCGGAAGCGGACCGCCAACGAGCTGACGACGAATCAACACGAAATCGTACGCACCGACGACGCCTGACGGACCGAATTCACCACCCCCGCCCGATCCGTGCCGGCTCGTCCGATCATGTGTTACGAATTCGATTTCAGCGGGTGAGTGGCAAGGTCGAAGGCTGATTGGCACGGCATCCTTGGACACGTCGACAGGTCCTCGATCACCAGCCCTCGTCCTCGTCGCGCGTGCCACTGCTCGCATTTCCGTCGCCGTCGACGTCGTGAGTTTGGCCGTCTTGTTCGGATCCTCGACGGCGTACCACCGGCTGGCGCGCAGCTCGACCGCCAGGCGCCGCCTGCGGTGGCTCGACCACTCGATGATCTCTGTGCTCATCGCCGGCACCTATACACCCTGTGTGTCCTCGCTCCTCCCGGGCGGTGTGGGGATCCCTTCTCGCCGCTGTCTGGGGCGCCGCCACTGCGGTCGTCGTGGTCTCGGCCGTGGCCACGGCCCCGAGTGACCATTTTGGTGGCTCGACTGTGCGTCCTCGGGTGCGGCCATCGATGTTCGGTCTGTCCGGCAATCGCCGGCCGGCACTACAGGCGACCAGACGAGAGCGTGGAAACGCGCCGCTTCCCTACCGGAGGTCCGATGCGTCGTAGCTGCGACGGGAAGTCGGATCAGCCGTGTGCTTGTTGGCCGTGGGTGCGTATGTCCGATTCGACGAGGACGTCGAGTACCTCGCCGATGGTGCGTTGCTGGGTGATGGCTTCTCGGAGCGGTAGGTGAGCTTGGATCTGGTAGCGGTTGCGTCGGCCGTCTTTGGCCTTGACGACGTAGCCGCTGGCGGTCAGGTCGGTGACGATGCTGTAGGCGCTGCGTTCGGTGATGTCCAGTGTCGTGGCGATGTCGCGGAGGCGGACCCCGGGGTCGTGGGCGATGCAGACGAGGACCCGGGCGTGGTTGGTGAGGAAGCTCCACTCCGTCATCGCCGCACAGCCTAGCCACATATTTCTAGAAGTATGTTGCTAGTTTCATGCGTCCGGCATACGATGCGGGTACACCCCGAGATTGGCGGTCGCCGACCGTCAGCTGCTCGGGCGATCGAGAGGATCTGACATGTTGATTCGATCCGAGCCATTCCGCGAGTTCGACCAGTTGACCGAGGCGATGCTCAATCAACGCCGGGCCCGCCAAATCCCCGTCGACGCCTACCGTCGGGGCAACGAGTTCAAGGTCTCGTTCGACCTGCCCGGCGTCGATGCCCGCTTCATCGACCTGACCGTCGAGAAGGATCTGCTCACCGTGAAGGCGACGCGCGGCTGGGTCCGCGCCGAGGGCGATCAGATCCAGATCGCCGAACGAGCCCAAGGCGAGTTCAGCCGCCAACTGTTCCTCGGAGAGGGCCTCGACCGTGACCACCTCAGCGCCACCTACGAGAACGGCGTGCTGACCTTGACCATCCCCGTCGCCGAGGAAGCCAAGCCCCGCAAGGTCGAGATCACCAACGCCGGAGACGTCGTCGAGGCCGTCACCGCAGGCTCCGTCACCGAGTAGCAACCGGGGGGTGCAACGGCCCGGCCCCGTGGCGAGCCGGGCCGTTGCAGATCTGCGAGTGCGCGACGGCGTTGACGCCTCGGGTGTACAGACCTGCACGAGTCCCGGTGAGCGACACGGAGGAACGATGAACGAGAGCTGGGCGAGCTCACCTACTGGTCCTCGACGCACCGAATTCGGCCGGCAACGGCAAAACAATGGCGCACAGCCGTCTGATCCCGTACGGGTCACCGTCGTCGCTTGCGGGGAGGCCGGCCGCTATCCACCGTTCGACTGCAACGTCTCGAAGGCTGCGGTGCCGGACCAAACCAGCGACAGCGCAACGGCACCAACCAATTCAGCTGTCTTCCGTATTTGAACGACACTGACAGGCGAGTTCGCTACGTGATGCCGCCGTCTTCGCTGATGTCGATGTCGTGTCGCACGACCTCGGCCACGCGCAGATCGCGCAGCGTCTCGCGTGCCTTCGCTACCGCCGAGGCGGCGGCTTCCTCCCAGGACTGCGGGCTCGTACCGATGATGTCGATGACCTTGTAGACGCTCACGTGCACCCACCTCCGAGATCGGCGAGACCGAGCGGACACGCCGCCAACCACGGGTGTCGGCGTCCATTCCCGTCCCGGATCAGCGTCCAGCCACGGTCGCGACCTCGCGCAGCAAAGCACGTGTGCGAGCTGCATCGTCGCCAGTGGTGAACTCCCCGGCCACGAAGTCGGAGACACCGATGCCGGCGAGCGCCTCAATCTGCTGACGTACCGTGGCCTCGTCGCCGACGATGGCGACGTCACCCGGTCCGGCCACTCCCTCCTTGTCGAGCATCGCCTTGTAGGACGGCAGCGTGTTGTAGATGGAGAACACTTTGGCGGCCCGTGCCCGCGCCGCTGCCTCGTCGTCGGTGACGCACACGGGCAACATACAGACCACCCGCGGGGGAGGCCGTCCGGCCCCGGCAGCGGCGTCGGTGAGGCGGGGCACGACGTGGTCGGCGATCGCGCGTGGTCCCGTCATCCACAACACCGTGCCGTCACCCACCGCACCGGCCAGCTGCAGCATTTGAGGCGCTAGGGCGGCGAGCAGCACCGGAAGCGGCCCGATCGGCCGAACACCGATCGCGGCGGCGGCGCCGAGCGTGTCACCGGAGAACGACACCTCGCCCTCACGCAGCAACGGCAGCAGCACCGATAGGTACTCGCGCATGTGCCGGGCCGGCTTGTCGAACGACAGATGAAGCATCCCCTCGATCACCACCTGGTGGGACAGGCCGATCCCGAGTGCGAAGCGGCCCCCCGTGGCGATGTCGGTCGTGATCGCCTGGCGGGCCAAGGCCACCGGGTGACGCAGATACGTCGGCGTCACTGCCGTGCCGATCTCGATACCAGTGACCCGCGACCCGGCATAGGCGAGGGCGGTCAGGGCGTCGAACCCGAAGATGTCAGCCAACCACGCCGACGAGAACCCGTCGTCGCGGGCCAGTTGGAGAGTCGCCGCCAGTTCGTCGAGCGAACTCAACCGTGGCTCAGCCAACGAGATTCCGATGCGCATCGCCGGAACCTAGCCGCGGTCTCAACAGCAACGTCCCGGCCGCCACAAGCCCTCCGCCCACGTCAGGCGCGCACCACCAACACACACGAGAGGCAGTCACCGATCCCGGGGCGGTTCACGTTGAGATGGCGCCACTGGGTGTCGTTCGGTTGCGGCATTCGGTGCCCCGTGAGTCGCCAAGTCGCCGGACTCGATTCCGTCGTTGATGAGGCGTTGCTGTTTCACGACTCGGTTGGCGTTGCCTCGATCGGAACCCAGAGCACTTCGCGCATGCAGGATAAGGAACTCTTCGACAAGCGGCCTGCCTGCTGCAGCGCTACGACTCGTGTCGGCCGCCCTACGAGGCGTTGAGTCGAGAACTACTCCGGCAAGTTGTCTTGCCGTCGCACGGCCTCGACGATCGCGTCCAGCTCGGCGACGGGGTCGAGATCGAGTTGAAATTCGCCGCCGGTGAATACCGCGAACGGAGGCGGACGGCGGAGCTGGCGGACCGCCGACGGATCGCGCGTCAGTGGTGGTCGCCCTGACGGCCGAGGCTCTCCACGGAGGTCGCGCCAGGGCGGGTCCACTGCGGCACGGGCCGGCTGGTCGGGCCCCAGGTGGCGACGCCCTCGGCGTCCGAGCGCCAGTACCAGCAGATCGGGGAGCCGTGCCCACCGACCGGCGAGCCGGCCTGGGGGGCCTCGGGCCAGCCCTCGGGGTTGTCCTCCCATGCCTCGCGGCGGCCGTAGGGCGTCATGTCGAGTAGGCCGAGCGAGCCGTCGGCCGGCTCGTTGCCCCGGCCCGTCGTGGAGTAGGTGAGGAACACGCGGTCGCCGGCGCGCAGGAAACAGATGATGTGTCCCTCTTCTGCGAGGAGCGCCGTCTCCACGCCCCGCACCGAGTACCAGGGCTGGGTGTAACCCATGAACTCGACGTAGGGAGCCACCTCGTCCCATGGGCCCGAAGTCAGGACGGCGAACGAGACGCCTCGGGCGTTGAGGTAGACGGCGTCATTCATGTGCCAGAGGTTGAAGGTGCAGCCCTCGCACTGCCCCTGGTGCGGCGCGCCGTCGTACCACATGGAGTGGTAGACCACGAGCTCGTCGCGACTCTGGAACAGGTCGACAAACGGGACCGGCCCTTCAACGCCGATGACCTCGACTGTGCCGTCGAGCTGGACCATGGGCAGCCGCCGCCGGGCCGCGGCGATCGCGTCGCCCTCACGGGTGTGCGCCTTCTCGCGGACCAGCAGCTCCTCGCGCGCCGCCTGCCAGGTGGCCATGTCGACGACGGGCGGCTTGCCGGGGAGGTTGGTGCTCGCGGTGTCGGGCGTGGTCGTCATGATGTCCCTCCGCTGTCTCGTCTCGTGCGCTCGGGGGCTCCCTGGAATCCTGTGAGCTGAGACGAGTCACGGTACCGAATCTCATCGAGTGCCAGGCCACCGCCCGCGACATGGGCCGCCTGGACCGCATGCTACGTGGTTGACGCTCTGGGGCGTGGTGAGCGCGCCGGCTCTGAAAGCAGGTGATTCTGAGGTCGCAATGCAGACAGAGATGTCTGGATCGGGGACCCAGAATACTCTGTAGGAATGAACGCACCTGTCGATCTTCATCCGGCCGTTGCGCGCCTCTCCGGTCTCGTCGAGGCGCTGCCGGACGCCGCCCTCGACCGGCCCACGCCATGCGCGGACTACACCGTCGCTGCGCTGCTCGACCACGTCGCCGGAGGCCTGGTGGCGTTCCACGGGGCGGCGGTGAAGGATCCGCTGCCCGATGGACCGTCCGGCGATGCCCGCAACCTGGCCCCGGACTGGCGGACTCGAATTCCCCGTAACGCCAACAGCGCTGGCCGAGGCGTGGGACGATCCAGCAGCATGGACGGGCATGACCGCAGCCGGGGGCGTCGAGCTCCCCGGCGATGTCGCCGGGATCGTCGCCCTCGATGAACTGATCCTCCACGGCTGGGACCTGGCCAAGGCCACCGACCAGCCGGCCGGCTACGACGGTCCGGGTCTCGAGGAGGTGATGGCGATGGTCACCGAGTTCAGCGGACGTGGCTTCGAGGGCCTGTACGGCCCCGAGGTCGCGGTACCCGACGGTTCGCCGCTCTTCGACCGCATCCTCGGCAAGTCCGGGCGAAACCCCGCATGGCAGCCGCCGTCGACAGCCTCGTGACGTCCGTAGACCGTCAGTCGACCTCGTTGAACTCGAGGACGTCGATTTGGAGATGGTCGACGACGAAGTCCTCGACGCAGCCGCGGAACTGCCGACGATCTGTCTCGTCCAACGCCGGTTCGAGCACGGCACGGAATCGTCCGTCGCCGAGCGACTCGATCGGTCCGGCGATGTCGGAGTTGACCTCGAGGCGGCAGGTCAGCAGTTGCGCTTCGACCATTTCGGCGAGCGTCTGACTCAGCTCGCCACCGGCGGTTTTGGCGGAAACGACAAGCTCGACCTGTCGCGCGGCCACCTCCTCGTGGGTCGACAGTGTCGCTTCCCGGAGCGCCAGCACGCCGACGACCCCGATTGCCAAGCCGACCGTCCCGAGGGCGAGTTTGGCCGGCGACAGCTTGGTCACGACGGGCGGCCGCCGCGGCGGAGCAGTTGACGGATCTGCTCGTCGTCGGCACCCGGCACGTCTTGGGCGAGGACGGTGATGTCGTCGAGTAGTAGTCCTCCCGATGGATAGCTGATCGGGGAGAGTTGGCGAGCGAGACGCTCCTCACCGGCGGGCGACGAGGTCTTCGACGCAAGACGATCAACGATCCAGGCAACCCCGGACAACAGAATGCCGCCGCCGACGATGAACGTGATGAACACATTCATCTGATTGGTGGACTCGCGCATCCACGCGAAGCGGTCACGCGCCGGTCTGGTCTCGCTGAGGATCTGGGCGACGGCCGGGTCGGCGGTGGCGGAACCCTTGAGGTTGTGTTCCATGCGGGCCAGACGACGCAGCACCAGTCCCGTGGCCAGCCCGACTTCGGCGACGAGCACGATCAGCCCGAAGAACAGAGCCCGGTTCCACTCCCACCGATTCAAGGAGATGACCAGGTAGAACACGCCTGCCAGCAAGGTGCCGACGCCGGCCAGCCAGGCGATGGTCTTCACGATGTCAACTCCTTGACCTCGATGGTGACCTGCCCGGTGTCGCCGTCGACGTGGACGATGGCGCCCTCGGCGAGGTCGGCGGTGGCACCGGTGTAGCCGACGACCGTTGGCACCCCTGCCTCCCGAGCGAGGATGGCGAGATGGGAGAGCACGGAACCCGTCTCTGACACGATGGCCTTGAGCCGTGGCAGCAGCGGCCCGAGCCCTGGCGACAGCGTCGTGGTGACGAGAACCGAGCCGGCCGGAGGGTCGGTGCTGTCGTAGGTGACCGGTCCGCTGCCCGAGCCTCCGCCTGCGCCGGTGCCGCCACCGACCTCGCTGTCGCACTGCGTGCGGATCGGCTTGCCGAGATCGGACAGCTGGAACGATGCCGGCAACGGGGCGCCGAAATCGTGGTGATGGCTCGCCAGCAGCGCCGGGACGACCACTGAGCGTCTCGTGACGATGCCCTCGACGTGCTCGAGCGTCAGATGACGGATCGACTCCGGATCGGGAAGAACCCCCGATGCCGCCAGGCGCTCGCCGAGTTTCCAGGCAGCTCGTCCGGAGAGCTCCTGCACCCAGCGCACTCGCAACCGCAGCGCCTCGCGAAGGATCCCGTTGTCGCTGCAGCGCATGCAGCTGGAGGCGGTCGGGATGTTGAGCGTCATCGCCTCTTCCGGCAGGACCGGGGCGGCGGCCACCTGCGGACCGGTGAGCGCCAAGACGGCGGGGCTGCGAACGAGGATCTCCTTGTCGTCGAGGCCGTCCTGGCGGGCTTCGGCGAGGACGCGCAGTGCCACGGATGCGCCGGTCATCCGATTGCCGCCCGTGTCGGTGAGCATGCCGATGAGGATCTCGTGGGCGTGAAGGGCGCGCAGGATGGTCCGGCTGCGGTGCAGCAGGGCGACGAGCTGGCGGCTGGTGAGCTCGTTCAACGGTGGAACGGCTTCGAGGTCGGCGTCCGTCCGGTCGAGGAGGTACTCGGCCAGGCGAGGCAGGGCCGAACGCAGCCGTCCCACTCTCCATGCCCCACGTAGGCGGCGGGCCGGCGGCACCGGGTTGAGGCGGTGGAGCAGGGTCTGCTTGCGCTTCAGCTCCCCGGCCAGGCGCAGGTCGATCGCCACATGTCCGTCGACGCTGACAACGACCTCGCTGGCGGCCACGTCCGCCGGGGTGGCGGCGCCGGCCAGCACGACCGCTTCGCCCACCGCTTCTCGAAGTGGGGGCACCCACAAGTCGGTCTCGAGCTCGGTGAGGGGATAGGGGAACGTCTCGGCGACAGGCCCCGGGCCGTAGATCGGACCACGCGGAACGCCGCGTATCTCCGTCGTGACGGGTCGCGACTGCAGCAGCCACAACGTCCCGTCGGTGTCGATCGCCCACTCCACGTCCTGCGGGCTGCCGTACACCGAGGCGACCTGCGCCGAAAGGTCGACGAGACGCCGCAGGTGCCTGGATTCCAGCTTCGGGCCGTCGTTGGCGGCGAAGTCGAGAACCTTGGCGGTCGCCGGGTCGAGCACGTAGCGGGAGCCGTCCACCTCGCCGCTCACGAGGCGCTCCGGCCCACCGGTGACGGCGCTCACCACGCGGCGGTCGGTGCGGCCGGTCACTGGGTCGATGCCGAACATCACCCCGCCGTACGCAGGTTCGATGAGGGGCTGGACGAGTACCGCGATCGGCTGGTCGGCGGCACCGGCCCGCTGGCGCGAGTCGAGCACGGCCGCCACGGCGTCGGCGAAGGCGTCGAAGCCGCTGATGCCGATCACGGATTCGAACTGGCCGGCCATCGACGACGACGCCATGTCCTCGACCACCGACGAGCTGCGGGCGACCAACGCCCGCTCGTCGCCGCCGGCCCGGGCGAAGGCGTCGCGCACGGCGTCGTGCGTCCTGCAGTTCGGCGCCGGCGTCGATGGCGTCCGAGAACGCAGTGGTCAGCACGACTCCGGGGAGACTCGCCAGCCCGGCGGACTTGCCACGCGCCAGCGCCGCCGCCTTCCCGCCGGTCAGCGCCGAATCGACGGCCGCCTGGTCCTCGAGGGCCACGACGAGCGGTCGTTCGGTCGCGGCGGTCTGGGGGGCGGTGCGCAGATCCCCTTCACTCATGACGACCACCTTCTTTACTCTGTTCATGCCCGGTTTGCCAACGCGTAACGATCGCACGCGCTCTGATCATTCGTCATTGCCGCCGGACGGACGAAGCGGGAGCACGACGACGAATCGCGTGTCGCCCGGCTCTGACTCCAAGGTCATCTCGCCGCCATGGCGGCCGACGACGATCCGCCAGGCGATGTCGAGCCCGAGGCCGGTGCCCTTGCCGATGTCCTTGGTCGTGAAGAACGGCTCGAAGACCCGGCTGCGGATGTCCGGCGGGACTCCTGGACCCGTGTCGGCGATCTCCACGGCAACCCGTTCGCCCTCCGCACGCGTCCGCACGGTCAGCGTGCCACCGGCCTCGCCCATGGCGTCGATGGCGTTGTCGATCAGGTTGGTCCACACTTGGTTCAGCTCGCCCGCGTAGGCGACGATCTGAGGGATGTTGCGGTCGTAGTCGCGCAGCACCTTGACGTCGTCGCCGAGCTTGTGGCTGAGCATCGTCAACGTGGCGTCGAGTCCCTCGTGCACATCGACGGTCCGCAACGGCGCCCGGTCCATCTGCGTGTACTGACGGGCCGAGGCGAGCAGGCCGGAGATGCGCTCGACGCTGTCGGTGATCTCGTCGAGCAGGTTGTTCGACTCGACGGCCCGGACCGGGTAGGACAGGCCGTATTCGAGGTGGGGCGGCGGAGTCACCTCGAGGAGCTCCTCGAGCCACTCGACATCGAGCCCGGCGGCGACAACGGTCGGGGCGAGTTCCCACGGTTCGGGAATCCCGTGATCGAGCAACCAGTCGGCGACCTCGTCCTCGCGATCGCTCACCTCGATCGGCGACAACGCCGGAGCGTCGCGCGCGCTCGCCAACGCCCGCGCCGCCAGGTCGGCGACCGCCTCGAGCTTGTCCGCGGGGAGGTCGCTTTGAATCAGCAGACCGAGCTTCTCGCGCATCTCGGCGAGCATTTCGCGCAGGCGGGCGGTGGCCCGCACCACCGCGGCAACGGGATTGTTGAGCTCGTGGGTGAGCCCGGCCGTCACCGAACCAAGAGCGACGAGTCGCTCGTGACGCTCGATCGCTTCGCGATTCTCCATCGCCTGGGTGGAGAAGCCCTCGAGGAAGTGCGCCGCCATCGGGAACCACTCCCGGAACGCCTTACCGAGCTCTGCCGCCGGGAGTTCGAAGAGCGTGCAGTCCTTCACCGCCCGGCAGGTGGCCGGATACACGTCCGGTAGCCGGTGCGACGTCATGTAGAAGTTGAAGGCGCCGGTGTAGGAGCCGCGGAAGTCGCTGCGCATCAACTCGAGCTCGCCACCCTGCACCCGTCGCGACATCGCCAGCATTCCCGACAACAGCACGAGGAAGCACGAGGCCGGGGCACCCTCGACGTGGATCGTCGCCCCGGCCGGATACTCGACGACGCGCCCGTGGGCGGCCAGCCACTCGAGTTGGTGGTCGCCCAGCTTCTCGAACAGGACCAGCGTTCGCAGCTCGTCGACGGACAGCCGCTCCGCCTCGCTCATTGGCGCACCATGGCCGCGTGGTCGAACGTCGGGGGCGACGGGCGGTGCGCCACTGAGCTAAAGGCGCCGTACTGCTGATTCGCTCGCTCGAAGACTCGCTCGCTCATTGGCGCACCATGGCCGCGTGGTCGATCGTCGGGGGCGACGGGCGGTTCGCCACTGAGCTAAAGGCGCCGTGATGCTGATTCGCTCGCTCGAAGACTCGCTCGCTCACTGATACTCCAGGTAGCTGTGGATCAGCTGGATGGCCATCGCCCCCTCGCCGACCGCCGAGGCGACTCGCTTCACAGAGTTGGCCCGGACATCGCCGGCGGCGAACACTCCTGGCGCACTGGCCTCCAAGAAGTACGGGTCGCGGTCGAGGTTCCAGCCTCTCGGCCGGCGTCCGTCCGTGATCAGATCCGGACCGGTGAGCACGAAGCCCCTCGAGTCGCGTGCCACCACACCATCGAGCCATTCCGTGCGCGGGGCGGCACCGATGAAGACGAACAGGTGGCCGGCCTTGACGGTCTCTTCGCTGCCAGTGCTGCCGTGGCGGACACTCAGCGCTTCGAGGTGGCCGTCCCCTTCGACAGAGGTCACTTCGCTGTCCAGCCTGACGTCGATGGTGGGAGTCTCGGCGATCTGCTGGACCAAGTAGTGCGACATCGACGCCTCGAGGCTGGGCGCGCGCACCAGCAACGTGACCCGGCGAGCATGGCGGGCGAAGAACACCGCCGCTTGACCGGCGGAGTTGGCGCCGCCGACGATGAAGACCTCGTCGCCGGCGCAGGCGGTGGCTTCCGTGGCCGCCGAGCCGTAGAAGAGGCCCCGGCCGGTCAACTCGTCGGCGCCCGGCACGCCGAGCTTGCTGTAGGAGATGCCTGTCGCCAGGAGCACGGCGTGGGCGACGATCTCACCGCCGTCGGTGCAGCGAACGACTCTCGAGGAGGGGCGGAGGTCGAGGCCGACGACGTCGCGGGTGGTGAGGATCTCGGCGCCGAACTTCTGGGCCTGGCGGTAGGCGCGTTGCGTCAGGTGGCCGCCGCTGATGCCGTCCGGGAAGCCGAGGTAGTTCTCGATGAGTGAGCTCTGACCGGCCTGCCCGCCCGTCGCCCTGCGCTCCACGAGCACCACGCGCAGGCCCTCCGAGGCGGCGTACACGGCGGCGCCGAGGCCGGCCGGCCCACCACCGACGATGACGACGTCGTAGAAGTCGGTGGCGGGCGTCGTCGACAGCCCGACCCTGGCCGCCAGGTCACCGATGCTGGGGGCGACGAGATACTCGCCCTCTGGCGTCACGACGAGAGGGATCGCCGTCTCGTCGACCCCGGCGGCGCGCAGCAGCTGCTGGCCCTCGGGTTCCTCGCTCGACACCCACCGGTACGGGACGGAGTTGCGGGCGAGGAAGTCGCGCACCTCGAACGAGTGCGCCGACCAGCGGTGCCCGACGACTTGCGTGCAGCGAACAGGCTGCATCTCGCAGTCGGCGCGCCATGCGTCGATGAGTGAATCGATGACCGGGTAGAGCTTCTCCTCGGGAGGGTCCCACGGCTTGAGCAGGTAGTGGTCGAGGTCGACGTCGTTGATCGCCTTGATCGCCGCCCCGGTGTCGGCGTAGGCGGTGAGCAGGGCGCGCCGGGCGCGGGGGAAGATGTCCATCGCCTGCTCGAGGAACTCGATTCCGGTCATCCCGGGCATCCGGTGGTCGGCGAGAAGTACCGCCACGGGGTCGCCGCGGAGCTTCAGCTCGCGCAGGCTGTCGAGGGCGGCCGTTCCGGACTCGGTGCGCACCACCCGGTACTCGTCGCCGTAGTGGCGGCGGAGATCCCGGGCCACGGCGCGGGACACTCCCGGATCGTCGTCGACCGTCAGCAGGATTGGCTTCCGGGCGGACTCGCGGTCGGGTTCGGTCGTCATCGCCCCATCGACGCTAACCCGGGCGACGGGGTGATAGCGGTGGCCAATAGCCCGACCGATGGGTGTTTACGTGACGATTCGGTCCCCGAAACACCCATCGGTTGCTCCGATGGGCGTCAGCGCTGGCAATCCACGGCGACTTCAAGGGCGTCGCAGAGTTGGCGCATCCGGACGTCACTCAACCGTCCGATCCGGTCGACCAGGATGGCGACCGACACGCTTTCGATCGAGTCGAGGTTGACCGCGGCGACACGCGGGACCGGGTCTTCGCCGGGTTCGAGCAGCACTTCGCTGCTGAGGCCGCGGATCGTAGTCGTACACGGAGCGACGAGCGCTCGCCGCAACCGCGGGATCGCGGCATCGCGTGAGAGCACGACAACTGGTCGCCGTGCGATCTGTGGCGGTTCGCACCACCAGAGCTCGCCGCGAAGGGGCTGAGCCATCAGCTCGTCGCTGCTGCGGCCCGAAACGACGCCAAGTCCCTCCACTCGTCAGGTTCCGCGTCGGAGAGCGGCAATAGCGCCGCCGGCGGGCGTCGGCGGCGATACGGTCTCCGGAACTCGTGTCCGATCGGAACCTTCAGTCCGCGACTCTCTCGACGGCATCTGATCCCACGGCCGCGGCGATGCCGTCGGGGACCGTGACGTTCCTGTTCACCGACATCGAGGGGTCGACACAACGGTGGGAGTCCGACCCCGTGGCGATGCGCCGGGACCTTGCCGAACACGATGCGGTACTGCGATCGGTGATCGCGGTCCATGCCGGGACGTTGTTCAAGCACACGGGCGACGGCGTGTGTGCGGCCTTCACGTCCGTGGCTGACGCCATCGCGGCAGCGATCGAGGCGCAGCGGCGGCTGGCGCTGCCCGTGCGCATGGGCATCACCACGGGCGAGGTCGAGGCGCAAGGGTCCGACTACTTCGATCCGACGTTGAACCGCACTGCCCGAGTGATGGCGGCCGGACACGGCGGGCAGATCCTGGTTGCCGCCCCGACCGCTGACCAGCTCGACGGAGTCGACCTTGTCGATCTCGGGTTGCGCCGGCTCCGCGACCTCTCCGAGGCGGTGCAGATCTTCCAGGTTCGTGCCGCCGGCTTGCGCACCGAGTTCCCGCCGCTGAAGACGGTCGACCTCGTCCCGGGCAACCTTCCCGCGCAGGCGACCAGCTTCATCGGTCGCGACAGCGAGGTCAAAGAGCTGAGCGAGCTGGTGGGCGCCCACCGACTGGTCACGCTGACCGGCGTTGGAGGTGTCGGGAAGACTCGACTCGCGCTGCAGGTCGCCGCCGAGATGACGTTGCGGTTCGCCGACGGCGTTTGGTTGGTCGAACTTGCCCCCGTCGGCGATCCGGCAGCCGTGCCCGACGCTGTCGCCAGCGCCTTGGGAGTCACTCCACAGTCGGGGATGACCGTCAGCGAGAGCCTCGCTCTCGCCCTGTCCGGTCGGCGGATGCTGATCGTGATCGACAACTGCGAACACGTGCTCGACGCCGCGGCCAATGTGGCCGAAACGATTCTCGCCCGCGCCGCCACCGTCAACGTGCTCGCCACCTCACGAGAGGCGCTCGGTATCCGGTCCGAGAACGCGTGGCCGGTCCCGACGCTCGACGTCGGCGCGGGGACTGCGTCGGCGGCGGTGTCGCTGTTCGTCGAGCGGGCGCGGGCTGCCGCTCCGGACTTCACCATCGATGGACCCGACGAGGCGGAGGCGGTGACCGAGATCTGTCAACGTCTCGACGGGATCGCGTTGGCGATCGAGCTGGCCGCAGCACGAATGGTGTCGATGAGCGCGATCGAGGTGCGCGACCGCTTGGACGATCGCTTTCGCCTGCTGGCGAGGAGCCGGCGGGGCGCGGATCGTCACCAGACGCTTCGGCAGACGGTGCAGTGGTCCTACGACCTGCTCAGCGACGATGAACGGCTCGTGCTCGGACGTTGCTCCGTCTTCGCCGACGGGTTCGAGCTGGATGCCGCGTCAGCCGTCTGCGAGTGCGATGACGATTACGTCATGGTGGACCTCGTGGGCTCGCTGGTACGCAAGTCGTTGGTCACGATGGAACGGACGAATGGGCAGACGAGATACGGCATGTTGGAAACGATCCGCCAATTCGCCGAAGACCAGTTCGCCGCGACGTCGACGATCAGTGAGTCCCGCGATCGACATGCCCGCTACTACTCCAAGGCGGCGGCGCAACACTGGGAGATCTGGGACGGTCCGCGTCAACGCGAGGCCCTCGACTGGGTAGCTGCCGAGTTCGCCAACCTACGCGCTTCGTTCCGGTGGTCGACCGATCAGGGCAAGCTCGACGACGCGACGGCGATCGCCGCTCACGCGGCCATCATGAGCTGGCCCCTTCAGCGGTTCGAACCGGTGAGCTGGGCCGAAGAGATTCTCGATGCGGCAGTCGATGCCGATCTCGCCCAACTGCCTCGGCTCTACGTCGCCGCCAGCCTCTGCCTCTACGGGGGGAGGCCCGACGTCGGCGTGGTCTACGCCGAGACCGCTGAGCGCCTCGAGGCCGAGCAGCGCTACGACTCCTTCGTCGATGGATGGAGTGGCATGCTCCAGGCGCTCGCCCATCTCTTCGGTGGTCGAATCGACCGTCGCGTGGAGATCTGTACCGACCTGGCAACGCGGCAGGGGTTCGCCCGAGTGATCGGCCTCTGCGGTCTCACCTGGGCGCTGCCGGCCGTGGGGCGTGCCGACGAAGCCATGGCGATCGCCGACGAGACGGTCGCCGTCGCTCGAGAGTACGGGAGCCCGTTCTGGATCGGCTGGGCGCTCGGGGGTTACGGACGTGCTTTCGCCGATCGCGACCCCGTTCGTGCGTTGCACGCGTTGCGCGAAGGTCTCGACTACGCCGACGAGCACCGGCTGGGGTTCTGGCAGGCGAACCTCGCCCAGGACGCGGCCCGGCTCGAGGCCGTCCACGGTGAGTTCGACGACGCCCTGGCGTTGTTCTCGACGGGGATCAACTCGTTCCACCGTGCCGGCAACGTCGTGTTCCTGGCCGCCACGTTCGCGTCGCTGGCCGTGTTCTTCGACCGATTCGACCGGCCCGAAGTGGCGGCCACGATCTACGGCGCCAGCACCCGCCAGCCGAGCATCGGGCTCGTGCCCAATCTCGCGGAGGTTGTCGGGCACCTTCGGCAGGTGCTCGGGACGGCGACCTTCGACGAGTGCGTCGCAACCGGGGTGGCAATGGAGACAGCCGAGGCGGTCCAATTCGCTCAGGAGCACCTTCGTCGTAGCTCCCCGAACTAGTGGCGCGTCAGCCGTCGCCGGCGCAGCGGAAGCCGACGTGACTCATCCCGGTGTCGACCATCTGTGGTCGGCGGGCGGCGGGCCGGTAGCGCTGGCAGTAGCTGTCGGCGCAGAGGAAGGACCCGCCCTTGACGACCTTGCGGGGGATCGGAAACTGCGGCTGGGCGGGGTCGTAGCTGCCGTCCATCGTCGGACGCGGCGACACCGCTCCGGTGCAGCACGACCCCTCGGGGTCGTCGGGATGCCGCGCGCGACCACCAGTCGGTCGTCCACTCCCAGACGTTGCCGGCCATGTCGTGCAGGCCGAAGCCGTTGGCCGAGAACGACCCGACCGGAGCCGTCGTGCCGTAGCCCTCGTCGTAGCGCCACGGGAAGTCGCCGTGCCAGAAGTTCGCCAGTCGCTCGCCGGGCTGTTCCGGCTCGTCACCCCACACGAAGCTGGCGCCATCCAGCCCGCCGCGGGCGGCGCGCTCCCACTCGGCCTCGGTCGGTAGCCGCTTGCCGGCCCATGTCGCATATGCCTCGGCGTCCTCGTAGGCGACGTGGACGACCGGATGATCGTCGCGTCCAGCGATCGAGCTGCCCGGTCCCTCCGGGTGGCGCCACGATGCACCGGGCGCCCACCGCCACCACTGGTCGAGATGGCGCAGGTCCACGGGTCCTGGCGTCATCGTGAACACCATCGAGCCGGGCACGAGGTTCTCCGCCGGGGCGCCCGGGAAATCGGCCGGATCGAGCGGCCGCTCGGCGACGGTCACGTAGCCGGTCGCCTCCACGAACGCGGCGAACTGGCGATTGGTGACCTGGTGCCGGGCGATCCAGAAACCCTCCACCGTCACCGTGTGCGGCGGTGCCTCCTCCGGATAGTGCTCGGCCGACCCCATCCGGAACGTGCCACCCGGCACCCACTCGAAGCCGGATGGATCGGTCAGCCGTGTGCTCCGCTGGTGGCGTTCGCCATCTTGTCGAGGGCCTGGTCGATCGTGAAGCTCGCCGCCTTCTGCCGCGGCGGGAAGTCCTTGAAGGTGGCGAGGAAGTCAGCCACGAGGGCCTGGGCGGCGAGGATCATGTAGGCCTTGTTCATGTACCAGTCCCAGTAGGTGTTCGACGTCACATCGGCCCGCTCGAACGGATCGGTGCGAAGGTTGAAGAGCTTCGGCACCCGCAGCACGGTGAACGGCTCGGCCCACAATTCCAGCGTTCCCGGGCTGCGCTGCTCCATGAAGACCATCTTCCAGTTGTCGAAGCGCAGCGCCACGAGGTCGCCGTCGTCGCTGAAGTAGATGAACCCCTTGCGCGGGCTCTCGTCGACCTCGCCGGTGAGGTAGGGCAGCAGGTTGTAGCCGTCGATGTGCACCGTGAACGTCCTGCCGGCGGCCTCGTGGCCCTCCTTCAGCTTGTCGACGACGTCGGGCTCGCCGGCGGCGGCGAGGAACGTCGGCAGCCAGTCGTGGTGCTGGACGATCTCGTTGGACACGACGCCGGCGGGGATTCTGCCCGGCCAGCGAACGATCAACGGCACGCGGAAGGCGCCCTCCCAGTTGGTGTTCTTCTCGCTGCGGAACGGGGTCATCGCCCCGTCCGGCCACGTGTTCATGTGTGGGCCGTTGTCCGTGCCGTACATCACGATCGTGTCATCAGTGAGCTCGAGCTTGTCGAGGAGGTTGAGCAACTGGCCGACGTTCTTGTCGTGGTCGATCATCGTGTCGTGATACGGCGACTGCCAGCGCCCGGCCTGCCCGAGGCTGCGCTTCTTGGTGTGCGTGCGCAGGTGCATGTGCGTCATGTTCACCCAACAGAAGAACGGCTTGTTCGACTCGTGCTGGCGCTTGATGAAGTCGGAGGCGGCGGCGACGAAGTCGTCGTCGCACGTCTCCATCCGCTTACGCGTCAGTGGCCCGGTGTCCTCGATCGTCTGCTTGCCGACGCGCCCCCATCTCGGATGCTCGGTCTTGTCGTCCTTCCTCGTCGCATGGCAGTGGAGCACACCGCGCGGGCCGAAGCGCCCCTTGAACGCGTCGAAACCGAAGTTGCTGGGGTAGTCGGGATCCTCGGGATCCTCCTCGGCGTTGAGGTGGTAAAGGTTGCCGAAGAACTCGTCGAAGCCATGCACCGTCGGTAGGAACTCGTTCTTGTCGCCGAGGTGGTTCTTGCCGAACTGACCCGTGGCGTAGCCGTGGTTCTTCAGCAACTCGGCGATCGTCGGGTCCTCCGCCTGCAGCCCGATCGGGGCCGCTGGCAGCCCGACCTTGCTCAGCCCGGTGCGGAACACGCTTTGTCCGGTGATGAACGACGAACGTCCGGCCGTGCAACTCTGCTCGCCGTAGGCGTCGGTGAAGCGCATGCCCTCGTCGGCGATGCGGTCGATGTTCGGGGTGCGGTAGCCCATCAGACCGTCGCTGTAGCAACTGAGGTTGGTGATTCCGATGTCGTCGCCCCAGATGACGAGGATGTTCGGCTTGTCCTTCGGCACGGCGGTGCCTCCTTTCAATCCAGCCCAGCGACGGTAACACCGGGCTCGGGGGTGGTGGTGCTGCGCCCGGGAGGCACGGACCGGCGCGAGCTGACGTAGGCGACCAGCAAGAGCCCGAGTGCGGCGACGGCGGCGACGTCGGCGAGCACGTGGTAGCCGACGGCGCGTCGGATGAACCCCGACGAGAATCCGGCCACTGCTCCGCACAGGCTCATCGTCAGGTCAGACGTTCCCTGCACGGCGACGCGCTCGGTGCTATCGACGGACTCGATGAGCATCGCCGATCCGCCGAGCAAGCCGAAGTTCCAGCCGAGCCCGAGCGCCCACAAGGACGGGAACAGCAACCATTCCGTGATCCCCGCTGTCGACGCGAGCAGCGTCGCCGCCACCAGGATCGCCGCGCCAACCTGCACGGTGGACAGCGACCCACGCCGGTCGACGTAGCGTCCGACGAGCGGGCTGAAGGCGAACATCCCACCGATGTGGACGGAGATGACGTACGGGCTCAACGACTCATGCCCGTGCAGCTTCATGTGCACCGGGGTCATCGTCATCACGGCGACCATCGTCGCTTGCGAAACGGCCATCGAGGCGAGCGCCAATTTGGCGCGCGGTGCCGCCCTGATGACGCCGATGGCGTGGCCGATCGGCGGAGTCGTGGCGCCCTCGGCCCCGACCCCGCCGGCGACGACCAGTGGGTCGGGCCGCAGGCGCGCCGCCGTGTTGAGCATCGCCAGCCCGAAGCACAGGGCGGCGAACAGCCACGGGCCGGTGTAGCGATCGAGCCCGAACCAGGCCTCGCCGGCGCGTTCGGTCGGCTCGATCAGCAGCGGTCCGAACACGGCGCCGAACGTCGACGCGAACACGACGTGGCTCATCGCCCGACCGCGATGCTCAGGGACGGCGAGGTCGGTGGCGGCGTAGCGGGCGAGCAGGTTGGAAGCCTGCCCACTGCCGAACAGGAACAACCCGATCACGAACACGGCCAGGAGCTGACGCTCGGCGCCGATGGCGGCGATCACGCCGCCGAACGCGGCGAGGCCGTAGCCGAGCTGGAGGCCGGGCCGTCGCCCGCGGCGAAACATCAGCCGCGACAGCGTCTGTGCCATCACCGCCGTGCCGGTCGTCACCGTCGCCGTGGCGATGCCGCCCCACGGCGTCTCGTCGCCGAGGATGTCCTGGACGACGAACGCCCCCACCGTGACCGCGGTGCCGAGCGCCGCCGCGCCGACGACCTGACCACTTGTCAGGACGCGCAGGACGCGTCGCTGCAGCTCCGCCCGGGCAACGTCGTCGATCCATCGACCGTAGCCAGCTCCCGGTCCTTTACGATGCACGCAATCGTTGGCACCGAACGGAAGAGGTGGTACGCCCGCCTGTGGGGAGCGCTCGACCCGGTCGAGGTGCTCACCGAAGTGACGTCCGGCCTGACGATCACGCTCGTCGTCTTGCTGACAGCCGGTGTGGTCCTCCAAGGCGGAGACCACCCAATGCGCGTCCTGCTGGTCCTCGCCCTCGGCTCGACCTTGGCTGCCGGCATCAGCCCGCTCACGTGCGGCCTCGTGCTCGTCTCGGTCGGGTTGGTGGAGATCGTCGCCGCGTTCGTGCTCGAGGCTCTGTGAAGCGCTCCGACGACGGGCACCGAGCGCTGACCGTCGGGCTCGTGGCGATGGTGACGTTGGTCGCCTTCGAGTCGTTGGCGGTGATCACGATCCTGCCCCACATCGCCGACGATCTCGGCGGCATGTCGTGGTACGGCTGGGTCACGACGGCGTTCTTCCTCGGGACGATGATCGGCATCGTCTTCGCCGGTGAGCAAGCGGATCGCCACGGTGCCGGCCGCCCATACGTGATCGGGCTCGTGCTCTTCGCAATCGGTCTGAGCGTGGGCGGGTTGGCGCCGTCGATGCCGGTGCTCGTCGCCGGTCGCTTCGTGCAGGGCCTCGGCGCGGGCGTGGTGCCGGCGATCGGTTACGTGGCGATCGGCAGGGTGTACAGCGTCGAGAAGCGAGCGCGAATGTTCGCCGTGCTGTCGACGGCGTGGGTCGTGCCCGGCGTGATCGGCCCGGCGCTGGCGGAGCGGATCTCGTCGTGGATCGGCTGGCGGTGGGTATTCCTCGGCTTCTTGCCGTTCGCCGCCGTCGCCGGTTCCTTGATCGTGCCGGCGATGATGCACCTGACTGCCCTGCGACCCGACCAGCCGCGCCGGGAGCGCTTCCTACGCCGCCGCCTCGTCGAGGCGGCGAGAGTCGCCGCCGGGGCAGCACTCGTCGTCGCCGGCTTCACGGCGTCACGCTGGTTGCTGCTACCGGCGGTCGCCGGCGGTGCGCTCATCGGTGTCGGGCCGCTGCGCCGGTTGACCCCGCCGGGAACGTTGCGCGGCGCCGCCGGATTGCCGGCGGTGGTCCTATCCCGTGGGCTGTTGACGTTCGCCTTCTTCGGCACGGACACGTTCGTCCCCCACGCCCTGACCGCCGGGCGGGGCACTTCGACGTTCGCCGGCAGTATCGCCGTGACGGTGGCCACGCTGGCCTGGACATCGGGAGCATGGGTGCAGGAACGGTGGATCATCCGGACCGGCGAGGCGTTCTTCGTACGCACCGGCTACCTCGTCCTGGCCCCCGGCATCGCCATCGTCGCCGTTGCGGCGCTGCCCGACCTGGTGCCGTTCTGGGTCATCCACGTCGGCTGGGCAATCGCCGGCCTCGGCATGGGGCTGGCCTACGCCGCCCACGCCCAGGCGGTGCTGCGCTGCTCGCCCGCCGAGCGCTACGGCTCGGCGACCGCCTCGATGCAGCTGCTCGACAACCTCGGAGTCGCCCTCGGAACCGGCACTGTCGGCGTCGTCGTGACCACAGGTGACGACCTCGGATGGAACCCAGGACGGACGGTCGCCCTAGCGCTTGTCGGGCCGATCGCCGTCACCATGGTCGGTGCCGCACTGTCGCGCCGCTTCCCACATCGCGCCGTCGTTCGGACGGTTGCCAGCGACGATGAGGAGCCGACGCTGTCGCCCCGCTAGTGCCGCGTCCGCGACCTCTCCTGGCACTCCTGACGTGTCCGTGGGTGCGCCCGCTCGCTGCGTCGGTCAGGCGTGCCGGCTCCGCAAGCAGGTGGTGTCGACGGCGGCGACGCTGCCCCGATCCTCGGCGCTGCAGACGACAAATCCATCGTCCACGCCCGGCCGTCGTGTCTTCATGGCATGGTCGGCGCCACCGAGCGACGTCGCCAAAGCGCGACCCAACGAGATCAGGGGACACGCTTCAGCGCCAGCCGCGCGCGTGACCCACGGATAGGGGAAACCCAATCTTGGTGAGTGCAGACAAAACGGATCGTTCCGACTTCCTGGCCCAGTGCGGTCCTGCCGGGGGCCTCCGCCGAACTGAAGGGGGATTCAGTCTTCGGCGGGGCCCCCGGATCGTTCCCTTTTCGCAGCGTCGCGTCGGGGGACGAGGTGGAGACGGCGCAGCAGTCCCGGTGGCTCGTTGTGGAGGTGACGGCGCCACGTGGCACGCGAATGCGGGCGGACGCGGCGGGTCGTCATCTTGCCGGCATGCAGGTGGGCGGGACGGCGGGGGTTCGGCTGCACGGTGACCACCGTAGGGAGGGCCTGTTTCGCGGCGGTTCCCGCAGTGTTTCCGCTGTGTGAGAGGTTCCGGCGCTTTCGTCAGGACGCCGCCAGCGTCCAGCGGAAGGCGCGTGTTGCCAGCTCGCCGGCGACGCGACCGACCAGTTCGTCGGCGATCGGCAGTGGCGGCGGGAGATGAAGCATCAGTCGCGACCAGCTCGGCAGCATCGACACCGCGGCTGCCGCGATCAACCCGTAGGCCGGACGGGCGAGCAACGGCACGGGCGGGTTGAGCAGCAGGAACCGAACCGTGTCGCGGGCCTCTGGCGTGCCACGCAGCTCGGGCCGGTAAGCGGTCAACGACTCGCGCAGCTCGGCCACGGATCGAGGCGGGTCGACGACGCCGAGCTTCGCCGAAACGAAACCGACCTCGGCGACGTACTCGTCGCGCTGCTGGGCAGTCAGCGCGACGGCGCCGAAGCGGCGATGGGCACGTAGGAAGCTGTCGACCTCGGCGACGTGGACCCAGCGCAGCAGGTGCGGGTCGTCGGCGTGATACATGCGTCCGTCGGCGGCGACGCCGTGGACGGTTCGGTGCACGGCTCGGACGCGGGCGACAGCGCGGTCGGCGACGTCGCTCGGACCGAACGTGGTGGCGGCGAGGAACTGGCTGGTCCGCCGCAGGCGGCCCCATGGGTCGCCGCGATAGCCGGAGTGCCCCGCCACCCCGGCCATCGCCAGCGGGTGGAGGGCCTGGAGCACGAGCGCACGAAGACCGCCGACGAACATCGCCGCGTCGCCGTGGACCGTGCGGATCGGCGAATCCGGTGGGAACCAGCGAGGCCCGGGGGCGGTGATGACCGCGGCATCGGACGGATCGCCTGCCACTCGTGATCGCACCGCATCGGCGAGGGCGGTACGCAGTGACTCCACGGGCGAGGCGGTCGGCAGTGCCATCGCTGCCAGTCTTCCGGATTGCGGGCGGTTCGCGGACCTTGTGCTGGATCAGGTACCAACACGCTCGGTACCTTCGCGTTCTCCGGAGCCGCAACGTCAGATCGCGACGTGTCCATCGACTCGTGCGTTGGCTCCGAGGTTGCGGGCGCGGGAGCCCAGAACGTGTCGGCTCTGCACGAGAAGGAGAAGAGATGTGACATCGCACACGGTTGGAACCCGCGACGAGTGGCTCGCGGCACGCCTCGAGTTGCTGGACGCGGAGAAGGAGTTGACGCGCCGCGGCGACGAACTTGCCCGGCGACGTCGTGAGCTGCCCTGGGTGCCGGTCGAACCGGACTACCGGTTCACAACCGAAGACGGCGAGGTGTCACTCAGCGATCTGTTCGGTGGACGCTCGCAGATGCTCGTCTATCACTTCATGTTCGACCCGGACTGGGACGAGGGTTGTCCGAGCTGCTCAGGCGTTGCCGACGGATTCGCCGGAAGCATCCCGCACTTCGAGCACCACGATGTCGCATTCGTCGTGGTGTCGCGTGCGCCGCTGGACAAGCTCGTCGCCTACAAGCGGCGGATGGGATGGGAATTCCGCTGGGTCTCGTCGTATGGCAGCGATTTCAACTACGACTTCCACGCGACGATCGATCCTGACGTGGCGCCGGTTGAGTACAACTACAAGAACCAGGCGCAACTCGAGGAGGAGGACAGCGCCTGGCGCGACTGGTCGGGCGAGCAACCCGGCATGAGCGCGTTCGCGCGTGATGGCGAGCAGGTGTTCCACACGTACTCTGCGTACGCCCGCGGCTTCGACGGGCTGTGGTCGATGTGGCAATGGCTGGACCGTGCGCCGCTCGGCCGCAACGAAGGCGACTTGTCCTGGTTCCATCGGCACGACGAATACCCCTCAACGCCGGACAGATCGCCGTGAACGTCACACATCGGGGGTACGGTCGTTGGGCGTGAGCAATCTTCCTCCGCCCTCGCCCCCAGAATCGACTCCGCCGCCTCCAGCGGCTCAGCAGCCCGGCGCTCCCGGCTACTACGTCACTCCCGTCGGGGTGCCGCCGCAGAGCATCGGCGGCGCCTACTACCGGACCGGCCTGGTGATCTTCCTGACGATCATCACGCTGGGCATCTGGGCGATCCTCTGGTCGTACCGCACCAACGAGGACCTCAAGCGCTACAACGGCGACGGACTCGGTGGTGTCCTCGCCGTCGTCATCTGCCTGGTCATCAGTGTCGTGCTGATGTTCACGATCCCCAACGAGATCGAGAAGATGTACCAGCGCGACGGCCGGCAGAGCCCGATCTCCACGACGTGGGGCCTGTGGTTCCTGCTGCCGATCATCGGCAACATCATCTGGTACGTGAAGGTGCAGCGCGTGCTCAACGAGTTCTGGGCTAGCAAGGGATCGCCCAGCCACTGAGGCGAACTGGCATGGCGCGATGAGCGAGGTCAGCGTGTTGCTGCCTGTGTCGCCGATCACGACGATCGACGACTACCTCGCCGCCGGTGGGGGAGAAGGACTGCGGGCGGCGAGGATGCTCGGCCCGGCGGCCACGATCGAGGAGATCACCGCCAGCGGGCTGCGCGGCAGGGGAGGCGCCGGCTTCCCGACCGGGGCGAAGTGGGCGTCGGTGCGCGCCGCCGGCGGCGGGACCCACTACGCCGTGGCCAACGGCGCCGAGGGTGAGCCGGCCACGTTCAAGGACCGCACGCTGATGCGCGCCGACCCCTACCGGATCGTCGAAGGTCTCGCCATCGCCGGCTTCTGCATCGACGCCCCCGCCGCCTACATCGGCGTGAAGCGATCGTTCGGCGTCGAGGCGGCCAACCTGCGTCGCGCCGCTGTCGAGCTCGGCGACGCCGGGCTGCTCGGCGAGCTGTCGATCTCGATCGTCGAAGGACCGGACGAGTACCTGTTCGGTGAGGAGAAGGCGTTGCTCGAGGTCATCGAGGGCCGCGATCCGCTCCCGCGGATCTTGCCGCCGTGGCAGCACGGCCTCTGGGCGACCGTGACGATGGGGTGGGAGGCGGGGACACCCGCCGTCGCCGGCCAGGCGAGCAACCCGACGTTGGTCAACAATGTCGAGACGTTGGCGGCTGCCGCGCACATCCTCGCCCGCGGTGCCACGTGGTACCGGTCGTACGGGACGCCGGGGTCGGCGGGCACCGTGATCGTCACGATCGTCGGCGACGTCCGCGTTCCCGGCGTCCACGAGGTCGAGCTCGGCACGCCCCTCGCTGAAGTCATCGCCCGGTGCGGCGGGGCGCAGCCGAACCGAACGTTGAAGGCGGCGTTTTCCGGTGTCTCCAACCCGGTTCTGCCGGCGAGCGCGTTCGACATCCCGCTCTCCCACGAGGCCTTCGAGGAGCGCAACAACGGCCTCGGTGCCGCCGGGTTCGTCGTCTACGACGACACTGCCGACATCGTCGCCGTCGCCGCCGAGCTGACTCGCTTCCTCGCCGTCGAATCGTGCGGTCAGTGCCCGCCGTGCAAGCGCGGCTCGATGGAGCTGACCGAGATCCTGACGGGCATCGTCCATGGCGCCGGCGGCGACGACGACCTGGCCCGGATCGAGGCGTTGCTCGGATCGGTGACCGACGCCAATCGCTGCTACCTGGGAACCGAGGTGCAGCGTCTCGTCGCAAGCGTCCTTCGTGAGTTCCCCGACGAGGTGGCCGCCCACCTCGAAGGACGACCACCGATCGAGCGCGACGTCATCGTCCCCAAGATCGTCGAGCTCGATGCCGACGGCGCCGTCGTCTACGACGAGCGCCACCGCCTCAAACTGCCCGATTGGACGTTCGCCGACACCTGAGGAGGCCTGCGCATCATTGGTCGATTTGGCGCCACCAACGTCGTCACAGGTGCCAAAGAGTTGGGAGCGGGTTACTCCTCGCGGAGGTAGATCGAGCGCTTCGGCGCCGAGAAGAACTGCTGCAGCAGGGGTGTGAAGTCCTCGAGCGACATCGTCGGGTAGTCGGGGTCGAACGACGGTTGGTCGAAGTCGGCGCAGAACTCGGCGGTGAGGTCGTAGTACGGATGGCCGTCGAACTGGTCGCGCAGATCTCGGTCGAGGCCGATGAAGTGGAAGAAGTAGTAGCCCTGGAAGATGCCGTGCTTCTCGACCATCCAGTGCAGGTCGTCGCCGACGAACGGCTTGACGATCGCCGCACCCATGTCGGGGTGGTTGAACGAGCAGAGCGTGTCGCCGATGTCGTGGAGCAGGGCGCAGGCGACGTAGTCGTCGTCACGGTTGGCCCGGTACGCCCGCGTCGCCGTCTGCAGCGAGTGGGTGAGGCGGTCGATGTGGAAGCCGCCGAAGTCGCCGTCGAGGAGCCGGAGGTGGGTCATCACCCGGTCGGTGAGGCCGGGATAGAACTCCATCGCCGACGTCGCGATGTGTCCCCAGTCCTCCTGGGTGCCCTCCGTCATCGCCGTGAAGGCGGCACGCTCCGGGGCGGACGGCGAGCCGGTGCTGACTGGTGCGCTCATGCCGCCAAGAGTACTCACCCTGTCATCAGGCGCCCCCTCCGTGGTTCAATGCGGGCGTGACGACTCGCCCGCAGGTCGAAGGGTCCCGTCCGCCGCTGGCCGAGCGGCGCCTGCTCCGTCGTGGCGAGCTGCTCGACGCCGCCATCGAGGTGATCCGCCGGCGGGGCGCCGACGTCACGATGGAGGAGATGGCGACCGCCGGCGGGATCACCAAACCGATCCTGTATCGCCACTTCGTCGACCGCGACGGCCTCGTATCGGCGGTCACCGAGACGGCGCTCAGCGAGATCGGGGCGATCCTCGACGGCAAGCTCGGCGAGGCGCTGTCGGACGCCCCTCCGCACTCGATTCGGGCGACGATTGACGCCTTCTTCGAGTACGTCGAGCGGGAGCCGGCGCTGTACGGCTTCATCGTCGAGAACGACGCGAAGCGTGGCAGTGTGGCGACGGTCGCGTTCACCGAGCGAATCGCCGAACGCGTTGCCGAGACGCTTGCCCAGGGCCTTGTCGACAACGGGCGCGACCCGGCGCCGGCGGCTATCTGGGGTCGGGCGATCGTCGGCATGGTGCAGAACACGGCGGCGTGGTGGATCGGTGGGGCGGAAATCTCACGCCAAGACGCGGTCGACGCCCTGACCGATCTCGTTTGGCTGGGCATGATCGGCTCGCCGACGGCGGCGAAGCGTGAGAGCTGATCCGCTCGACGAGCTGCGGGCGCGGTGCCTGGCCCTCCCCGAGGTCACCGAACGGATCAGCCACGGCGAGCCGACGTGGTTCGCCGGTGGCCGCAAGGTGTTCGTGACCTACGCCGATCACCACCACGACGACCGGCTCGGGTTCTGGTGCGCGGCACCGCCAGGCACTCAACACGAGCTCGTCGCCGCCGACCCGCAGCGCTTCTTCGTCCCGCCCTACGTGGGCGGACGTGGCTGGATTGGCGTTCGCCTCGACGTCGGCGAGGTCGACTGGGAGGAGGTCGGCGAGCTCGTTGAGGACGCCTACCGGATGGTCGCAACGAAGCGACTCGTCGCCGAGCTCGACGCCCGGCGAGCCGGCTGACGTGGCCGAGCCCTCCAAGCTCTTCGTCTACGGCACGCTGATGCCCGGCCGGCTGCGCTGGCCGATCCTCGCCCCGTTCGCCCACGACCATCGCCCGACCACCGTCAGCGGGAGGCTGTACGACTCCGGCAACGGCTGGCCGGTCGCCGTGTTCGGCCCCGACGGTGAGGTCCCCGGCGTGCTCGTCGAGCTCGACCCCGAGCTCCTCGACGAGGCGTTGCCGATCCTCGACGAGGTCGAGGACACGGCGACGGACCTGTTGCGGCGCATCGAAGTCGTCACCGGGGATGGGGAGCGGGCGTGGGCCTACCACTGCACGCACGCCGTGGACGGTCTCACCTTGATCGAGCGCTGGGCCGACCAGGCCGAGCGCTGACGACCTGTCGCGTGTGACGGAAACTGCCGTTGGGCGCGGCGGTCAGCCTGCCAGACTCAACGGGATGTCCGACGTGATCGTTCCCGCCGTCGCCCCTGTCCACCTCGACACCGAGTCGCTCGAGGCCGGGCTCGACGAGATCGGCCAGTCACCCCGCGACCGCGGCACGCTCGAGCTGATCGTGCGCCGGCCGGTGGTCGATGGCCGCGAAGTGCTCGACGAGGTGGAGCTCTCACTCAGCGAGGGCGTCGTCGGCGACACCTGGAATGTGCGGGGGAGCGGACGCACCGATGACGGCAGCGCCCATCCCGACATGCAGCTCAACATCATCAACGCCCGGCTGTCGCGGCTCGTCGGTGGTGACGACGACGACGTGCGGGCGTTGTCCGGCGACCAGCTCCACCTCGACCTCGACCTCAGTACCGGCAACTTGCCGGCTTGGACTCGTCTCGCCATCGGCGACGCCGTGATCGAGATCACCGACCAGCCGCACACCGGTTGTGCCAAGTTCGCCGCCCGCTTCGGCAAGGAGGCGCTGCGCTTCGTCAACGTCGGCGCCGGCAAGGAGCTGCGCCTCCGCGGCATCAACGCCAAGGTGGTGGTCCCCGGCACGATCCGCCGCGGCGACCCCGTCACCAAACTCTCCTGAGATCTCTCCATCGGTCGGATCCGTAGAGTTGGGGCGTATGGGGCTGACCGTTGCGGCAATCCAGATGGCGATGGCCGACGACGTCGCCGTCAACGTCGCCACCGCCGAGCGACTGGTCCGCAAGGCCGCCACCGAGGGCGCTCAACTCGTCCTCATCCCCGAGCTCTTCGAGGGTCCCTACTTCTGTAAGGACATGCTGCCTGAGCACTTCGACCGGGCGCAGCCAGTCGACGGCCACCCGACGGTCGAGCACTTCCGCGGTGTCGCCGCCGAGCTCGGTGTCGTCCTGCCGCTGAGCATCTTCGAGCGGGCCAACCACGCCACCTACAACAGCGTCGTCGTCGTCGACGCCGACGGGGCCGTGCTCGGCACCTACCGCAAGAGCCACATTCCCGACGGTCCCGGCTACACCGAGAAGTACTACTTCAATCCCGGCGACACCGGCTTCCGGGTGTGGCGCACGCAGCACGCCGTCGTCGGTGTCGGCATCTGCTGGGACCAGTGGTTCCCCGAATCGGCGCGGTGCATGGCCCTGCTCGGCGCCGACGTGCTCTGCTACCCGACGGCGATCGGCTCCGAGCCCCAGGACCCGCAGTGGGACTCGAGCGGACACTGGCAGCGCGTGATGCAGGGCCACGCCGGTGCCAACCTCACCCCGCTGATCGCCGCCAACCGCACCGGTCGCGAGCGCGGGGCGACGACGGAGATCACGTTCTACGGCTCGTCGTTCATCGCCGACGCCACCGGCGACAAGGTCGCCGAAGCCGGCCGGGACGGCGAGGCCGTGCTGACGGCGACGTTCGAGCTCGACGAGGGCCAGCGCCTCCGCCACTCGTGGGGACTGTTCCGCGACCGCCGTCCCGACCTCTACGGTCCACTGCTCACGCTCGACGGCACCACCGACACTGCCGCCACCACATGATGCGCATGCCGGCGGAGTCGGCGCCGCACGAACGCACGGTGATGTGCTGGCCGGCCCGCCAGACGTTGTATGGCCCGTTGTTCCCCGATGCCGAGGCGGCGCACGCCGCCGTCGCCCGGACGATTGCCGCCTACGAGCCGGTGACGATGATCGCCAACCCGGGCGCCTCGGCTCGTGCCGCCGAGGCGGTCTGCGGCGACGGGGTCGACATCGTCGAGCTCCCGATCAATGACTCGTGGTTCCGTGACTCTGGACCGATCTACGTCACCGACGGCGACCACCGCATCGCGCTCGAATGGACGTTCAACGCCTGGGGCGGCAAGTTCGACCCCTACGACGACGACGCCGCCGTCGCCCGCCGCTACGCCGCCCGCGTCGGCGACGAGATGCGCACCATTCCCGTTGTCCTCGAAGGAGGAGCGATCGCCGTCGACGGCGCCGGCACGCTCGTCACCACCGCGCAATGCCTGCTCCACCCGAACCGCAACCCGCTCCTGTCCCGGACGGAGATCGAGGTAGTGCTCGAGGCCGAGCTCGGCGTGACGACGATCGTGTGGCTGCCCTATGGGCTGGCGCTCGACGACGACACCGACGGCCACGTCGACAACATCGCCGCCTTCGCCGGCCTCGGCACGCTGCTGATGCAGGGCTGCGCCGACGAGTCCGAGGATGACTGGTTGCGCTGCAACGTCAACATTCGTTGTGCCCGCGGCGCCATCGACGCCCTCGGCGAGGCGATCGAGGTGGTCGCGGTCCCGGTCCTGCCGTACACCGAGGTTGGCGGCGAGCGTGTCGCCGTTCCCTACCTCAACTACTACGTCGCCAACGGCGTCGTCGTCGTGCCGGTGTGCGGTCACCCCGCCGACGACGACATGCTGGCGATCATCGCCGAGCACTACCCCGACCGCGACGTGGTTGGTCTCGACGTCGGTGCCGTACTCGCCTACGGCGGCGGCGGCATCCACTGCATCACCCAGCAAGTCCCGCGCGTCGGCTAGATCGCCGAGAGGTCGAGCCGCGCCAGCCGATCTGGGTCGGCGACGGCGTTGATCGCGGCGATCCTGTCGCCGATCACGGTGAACGCGATGACGGCGAACGGCTGCTCACGCGGGCCGACGATGACGGCGCCGGCAGCGCCGTTGACCAGCACCGGACGTACCGACCGCTCTGGCTGGGCGAAGCTGAGCGCCGAGGACGCGACCTCCGCAGCACCGCGAACGATCCGAGTTGCCCGCGGGCGGGCAGCCCCGCCATCGGAGCGGATCTCGACGTCGGGGTCGAGTAGGGCCACGAGGGCGTCGAAATTTCCACCGCGTGCCGCTGCGAAGAAGGCGTCGACGACCTCACGCTGGCGCGTGAGGTCACCGTCCGGAACAGTCGGCGCGCCCTGGACACGGCGCCGCGCCCGGCTGGCGAGTTGCCGCACCGCCTCAGGCGATCGCCCGGCGATCGTCGCCACCTCGTCGAAGGGCACGGCGAACATGTCGTGCAGCACGAACGCCAGCCGCTCCGCCGGCGTCAAGGCGTCGAGCACAACGAGCAGGGCGAGCCCAACGGAATCGGCGAGCAGCGCCTGGTGCTCCGGGTCGACGGCATCGCTGTGGCTGACGATCGGATCGGGGACGTAGACGTCGAGCGGCTGCTCCGGACGCGTGCGCCGGGAGCGCAGCACGTTGAGGCAGATGCGCGACACGACCGTCGTCAGCCACCCACCGAGGTTCTCGATCGCCGCGGCATCGGTGCGGCTGAGCCGGATCCAGGCCTCCTGGACCGCGTCGTCGGCCTCTCCGAGCGAGCCCAGCATCCGGTACGCCACAGCCCGCAGGCGGGTGCGATGCTCCTCGAATTGCTCGGCCAGCCAGTCGTTGTCGTCCATCGGTCACATTCCTCGTTCGTCAGGTGTCAGAGCTAGTGACCGAGCAGACCGGACCGATGTGACACCAGCGGGACGGTGGCCGCGTCACCAACCGAACCCCTCACTAGCTGTTGGAGAACAATCAATCATGGAAGCACGAATGAAGCACCCGGCGATGACGCTGCCCGGCGCGATGCAGGCGCTGATTGCCCTGGCGACATCGGCGAAGAAGGCCGGCGTTCCACCGACCACCATCGATCTCGTCCACTTGCGGGCCAGTCAGATCAACGGCTGCAGCGTATGTGTCGAAATGCACGCACGTGACCTGAAGGAACTCGGCGAGTCAGATGAGCGGATCTACGCCGTTGCCGCGTGGCGCGAGGCGCCGTACTACACCGATGCCGAGCGCGCCGCCCTCGCCCTCGCGGAGGCCGTCACCCGGTTGAGCGATCGGCCCGACCCGGTGCCCGACGTCCTCTGGGACGAGGTCACGAAGCACTACGCCGAGGCGGAGCTCGCCGCCCTGCTCGTCTCGATCGCCACGGTCAACGTGTGGAATCGCCTCAACGCGGCGACGAAGCAGGTCGCCGGATCCTTCGCCGGCTGAGTTGTCAGCCCCGGGCCGACCAGGCGTCGGCGGCGGCGATCGCCACGGCGATGGCGTTGCCGACCGCCGCGTCAATGGCCCCGACGTCCGGCGCCTCGGCCTCGTTGCGCTGGGCGATGATGGCGACGACGGCGCCGGCGGCGAAGCCGTAGACGGCACCCATCTTGAACAGTGTCCCGGCCTCCATCTCGAAGTTGATGACACCGAGGTCGTGGTACTCGTCGATCATGCCGCGCAGGCGGCGCAGCAGGTGCGGGTTGGCCGACGACTCCGAGCGCTCCTGGCCCTCGTAGAACGTATCGGTCGACGCCATCACGCCGACGTGGTGGTCGATGTCGAGACGCTGTGCAGCCTCGGCCAGCGTGACGGCGAGGAACGGATCGGCGACGGCAGGGAACTCGGCGGGGGCGATGTCGAGGGCGGCACCCTGGTTCGTCAACGCCCCCGAGCCGATGACGACGGAGCCGATCCGCACGTGATCCTGGATCGACCCGCTCGTGCCGATGCGGATGACCGTGCGGATGCCGACTTGGACCAGCTCGTTGACGACGATGCTCATCGACGGCGCGCCCATCCCGCTCGTCGCGCACACGACCGGAGCGCCGCCGGGCAGCGTCGCGGCGAAGGCGTCGAGGCCGCGGTGACGCGACAACTCACGCACACCACCGAGATGGTCGGTGGCGATCCGCTCGGAGCGTGACGGATCGCCGCTGAGCAAGGCGATCGTCGTGCCGTCGTCGAGGTCGCCAGCCCCGAACCCGAGGTGGTACAGCGCCCCCGCGGTCATGCCCACGAGGTTGCCATGCTCGGAGACCTCCGCCTCAATTTGGAGCGATCCGTGTCCTTGGCACGAAAGGCGCCACCAACGTCGTCACAGCGACCAAAGAGTCGCGTGGCATGACGGTTGGTCGCGAGCCGAACGTCAGCGCAGGCGGTCGCAGACGGCGGGGACCGGGCCGGGGTCGGTGGAGATGCGAAGGCCGATACGTGCCGCCTCGACGGGGCCGCGCAGGGCGACGTTGGCGGTGACCGGCACGCTGCGGAACTGGCGGTTCCACTCGGTCATCGGCGCGTTGACGATCGATCGCCGGTCGCCGCCGGCGATCGAGGCGGCGGCGACGAACCGATTCGTGTCCGAGTCGTCGCTGATCGAGACGGCGATCGTGTCGCCGGGGGACACGTCGAGCCAGTGCCCCGACGTGTCCGGGGACGAGCCGACCATCACCAGGCGGGCCTGCCCGGCGAGGTTCACCTGGACGAGCAGGCGGCGCACCGTGTATCCGCTGAACCACATCAGGCTCGTCGAACCGGGGCGTATGCCGGTGTCGGCGACGGCGAGGCGGAACTGCCGGCCGCGGTGTTCGACGGCGACCCAGGCTCCGTGCTGCTCGCCCGTGCCGATGTAGACGGCGTCGCAATCACCGACGACGGCGAGGGCGTCTGCCTCGCCGCGTTCGGGTAGGGCAGCGACGAAACGGACCCGGTCGTCGACGTCGGCGCCGAGGGCGTCGGCGACCGCCAACTGGATGCCGACGAGGTCGCTCAGCCGATCACCGCGCCACGCCACCCTGGCGTTGACGAGCCCGATCGCTCCGTGGGCGGTGATGCCAAAGACGGCCAAGGCGCACACGGCCGTCAGCGCGGCGCGTTTGCCGACGACGCCGGCCGGCTGCAGCCGCTTGGCGATGTCGACGAAGCCGATGACCGCGCCGAGCGTGAGCACTGGAATGAACTCGCTGGTGTATCGCTGGGCAACGTGGCTGAAAGCGATCACACCGCCGGTCATCGCCGCGCAGGCGAGCAGCGGGATGCGCAGGGCAGCCGTCGTCGCGTCACGCACGGCGACGACGAGTCCCCACACGGCGAGCAGGAACAGCAGCGGCATCAGCGCCGGCACGCTGCCGGTCCGCCAGGTGTCGTCGAGGAGGATGTCGCCGACCGCGGCGGGCGGGTCGGCCGGCGGCGAGATGAACGGGAAGACCGTGCTGAAGCGCACGCCGTCCGGCCGGAAGTAGGCGGCCAGCGTCGTGCGGACGAACTGCAGCCCTTCCAGACCGCCACCATTGGTAGCGAGCACGAAGCGGCGATGGGCGCTGTGCCGAGTCCACACCTGGTCCTCGATGGGAAACAGGAAGGGATGGCGGAACTTCGCCCAATTGACGAGCGAGCCGACCAACACGACCGCCACGCCTCCGGCGACGAGACCCCACCCTGCGCTGCGCCAGTTGCCGTTGCGCCGACGGCGGGCGACGACGATCCACGCACCCGTCACCAGCAGGGCGGCGGCCATCGCCCAACCGGCGGTGATCCGCGTCAGCATCGTCGCCAGCGCCAACGCCGCCGTGAGGATGATTCGTCGCCGGCTCAGATCGTCCCAGGCGGCGAACAGGCTCGCCACCGTGGCCACGGTCAGCGCCGTGCTCCAGATGTACACCTCGTGGTACACCCACGGCTGCGACGCGAGATAGACGACTGTCGAGCCACCGGTCACCGTCGCCACGATCGCCGCTAACCCGACCGCCTCGACGCGCCCGACAGGAGCGGAACCGCGCATCCGGCTACGCACAAGGCGCACCAATACCGTGACGGCGGCGGCCAGGACGAACCAACCAGCGAGCATCGACAGCGCCGTCAGCCGGCCGTCGAGGCGATCGGTGACGAGCAGCACCGGCATGCGCAGCAGCGCCGGGAACGGACCGAAGTACATGTAGTGCCGCCCGTCGACGACGAACGCCTCGATCCCCAGGCTCCCCGCCGTCACGTCGAGGTGGCCGTGGAACAACGCCCGCGCCTGGAGATCGAAGAAGTCGGCATTGACACCGGCCGCGGTCATCCTCCGCCCCCCGAAGTCGAACAGCACCATCAAGAACGGCACAAACCCCACTCCGGCGCCGATACAGCACGCGCGGATCAGGCGGTCGGTCGGAACAAGGAGCGCCGATCTCGCCGCAACCGCTGTCGCCGCTGCCGCTCGGGTCAGGTCGCCAGTTGCTGAGGTCATCGGTCAGCTCCCCGCGCCACCGCTGAGTCTGTTTCTCCAGTGGCAGCGCGGCCGGCGAATCGCCACACAATCGTGGGCGTGGTCACCGAGGAATTGGCCGGAGGACGTAGAGGAACTGGTATCCGAACATCGTGGGCCAAATGCGTGCCGCCCGATGATCCACCATCGCTGCGGCTCGGACGAGGCGACCTTTCGACGACTCGTTCCCGCGTTCGAGGACCTCGGTGATCGGCGAGCCGACAACCGTGCGTGCCAGGACGTCGACGCCGCAGTCCTCGAGCATCCGTTCGAAGCTGCGCCGCGTGAAGAAGCGAACATGACCTCGATCGAGCAGGCCGCGCTGGTCGTAGTCAAAGCGTCCAAGTGCAACCCGGGTTCGGGGATACCAATGGGCGAAGTTCGGGATACTGGCAAAGATCAGCCCATGCGGCGCGAGTCTCGATGCGATCTGCGCGATCAGTGACTCAGGAGCAATGGTGTGCTCGAGGACGTCTGCGGCCACTGCATAGTCGAACGGGCCGCCGACCTCGTCAGGCAAGCCGTGATTGAGGTCCGCTTCGACGAACTTGTCGAGGCGGTCGCCGACTCCATCCTGCTTGGCGACATCGACCCCGGTGACTTCGTAGCCGAAGGAACGGGCGAGGGCACCGAAGCGGCCATCGGAACAGCCGATGTCGAGCAGGCGCCCGGGCTCTCGTTCCGACAACCATTTCAGGAGCACGCCGTGCGACGAGTTCGGTGTGAGCTTCAGCTCGTAGGGCTGATCCTCGGCACCCGGCGAGTATCCGAAGCCCATTCTCCGCAGGCGGTAGCGCAGTACGTCAGCGGTGACGTCCTTCGCGTACCGAATGCCATCGACGTAACAGATCTCGTCGCCGTAGTACGTCGGGATCGGCACCTCGTGGAGGGTCTTCCCCGCGTCATGAAGGCCGAGGATGATCTCGGTGTCGAAATCGAACCCGTTGGAATACGACTCGAAGGGGATGTCGACGAGGGCGTCAGTTCGGTAGGCGCGGTATCCGCTGTGCCACTCCGACAAGTCGAGGCCGACAAGAGCGTTCTGCATCGTCGTCAGAATGCGGTTGCCGGCGAACTTGTACAGCGGCATGCCACCTTTGCGAGCGGCTCCGCGAGTCAACATCCTCGAGCCGAGCACCGCATCGGCGCGGCCGTCGACGAGCGGGGCCACGATTTCTTCGATCACCTCCGGCGCGTACTGCCCATCGCCGTGCAGCAACACAACGACATCGAGTCCATGGGAGATCGCCCAGCGATAGCCGCTCTTCTGGTTTCCCCCGTAGCCAAGGTTCCGATCGTGTCTGACGACCGTCAGGGGTAGATCGCTGCGCGCCTGGTACTCCAGGCCAACCTGGTGAGTGCCGTCGGCGCTGGCGTCGTCGCATACGAGGATCTGGTCCACCGACCTCCGGAATTGCTCGGGCAGCCGGTCAAGTACGGACCACAACGTCGTCTCGGCGTTGTACGCAACCACCAGGACGCCGACACGGGGAGTCGGGAGCGCTGATGTGCCGGTGGCAGCCACGCACCCGGAGTGTAACGATGGCGCCGGACACACACCGGGCCGTACCCAACGACGCATGAGGCCCAGGTGAGTCTCAGCGGTCGATCGCTCGCAGCGGTCTCACGACCGGGGCGCTACAGGCGTGGCCTGCGCATCATCAAGTCCTCCGATCGGCGACACGTGCACCGTTTCCATTTGCTTTCTCTCTCGACGCGATTCATCACGATCGGGCTTGAAAGCGGCAGCGACGACCACGCCAATGGCCATCGCACAAGCGACCTGGACGATGGCTGAGTTCGATTGTTCAAGGGGCGACGATGCTAAGGCGACGACGACGCTCGATGCGCCGATCAGGCCGGCGACGACGAGAACCTCGACGGCCCGAACGTGCCTTTCAACTCGACGCAGCATGTACAGCGCTGTCGCCACAGCAACGAGGCCGACGACCCCGGCGAGCAAGACAGCTGCTGTTAGGGCCACGATCAATCCGAGACGCGGGTTGATGATTCGCTCACCGACAGAGGCTGATGCTGAGGAACCAGGAAGAACGAGTAGAGCTCCGAGAGCGAGAACGCCAAGCACGCCGAGAACGAGTCCGAGAACTACAAGTCGTTGCGGTGTGAACGACAGGCTGATCGTCCCGTCGATTCCCGCTGGCACGACGAAGCCCTGTTGCCAACCGTCGATTCGGACGGCCTGGAGGGTCTGTCCATCGGCTTTCGCAACCCAGCCGTTGTTGAAGTTCTCGCGCACGACCAAGAACGAGTCCGCGATCGCGTCGACGCGAACCTCGCGATGGGTTGCCTCCCATTGATCAACTGTCAGACTTCCTGCCCGCTGGCTGGGAGTGATGGCGGTCCGAGCCAATGCCAACGACACCGGCTGAGCCCAGGCGGTGGAACGGAATTGAAGGCGATGTGTGCCTGCGGGTAGTCGAACGCTCGCGGTCTCGCAGGGTTCCGCCGGAACGATGTCACCGGACAGGATCTGCGCCGAGGTCGCGGTCATCTGTAGGTCGATGGGCTCACCGTCGGCAATTACTGCAAGTCCCGACTCGCAATCGAAGTCGAAGCTCGTCGCCGGGGGCGGCTCGGCGACTGCCGGGTCGAACCGAACCTCACTGATCCCGACTGGGAGCCACGTCGTCCCGCCTGTCTCGGTCGACGTGGATGGCCGCACGACCGATTCCGTAATCGCGATCCTGACCTGGTCGGTCATTGCGACGCTTGGAAGCCGAATGAGTCCGTCGATGGGAAGAGCGCCCTCCCACTGAACATCGTCGGCTCGGATGGCGACTCGTGTCGGACGAGCAATTGGTGACCGTGGATCGATGACGATCCGCAGCGCTTCAACCGGGCGAGGTCGCTCGAATTGCAGTGTCAGTGCCGGTGAGAGGTCGCCGGCACGAGAGACCCAAGCGGTTGTCTCGTCGCCGTCGACCGCCCCGCCCGGCCGATGGCGAAGGTCTGTACCATCAGTCGAGGTTGCTTGCGCCTTGATACTGCGCCCTTGGTCGAGGACATCGGCAAGAGCTGCGCTGGGGCGGAGTCGAATCCAGGTCGATAGCTGATACTCACGATCGTCGCTGACTGCGAAGGATCGGTCGATGACCAAGTCTTCCTCGCCTGCCGACATCCATGCGGCGTTACAGACGGCGCGGTCGGACACCGTCAGACACCCCGAGCGGTACCCGGGGGATGCCGTGAAGACCAGGGCGTCCGGCGTGCCGGTCGTTGGAACGTCGAGCGTTCGTTCGGGCGTGATACCTGGCACGGCCAGATTGGAGACGCCGACACTTGTGCCCGGACTTCCATCCTCCATCGTTCGGACTGTGATCCGGAGCACTGTCGTCGACCCTCTCGGCACGGCAAGCGTTTGCGGGTCGGAGTCGGGCCGCACAGGAACCGTCGCTGTCCCTGCGTCCGTAGTGATGTCGACCTGCGTCGGGTACGGCCCAAGTTCCTGCGTCAACGCGATCTCAACCGATCCCACGGCGATGGGTCGGACAAAACTGACCTCGATCCATTGATCAACCGCACCATCCCACGAGGCGCTATGCCATGCACTCAACGGGTCGGGGTCGACCGCCGACCACGGTCCATGCGCGGGATTTGGGTTGAAAGTCGCAGTTACATCCGCACCGGAGGATGAGGCAGTCACGCCCTCGATGCCGAGATAGCGATATGTTGAGAACTGATCGACCCCGTCGGGCAGGTAGTCGTAGATGGCTCGTTCTCCGAGGAATGGTTCCGACGCCGTCATCGTTCCCGTCCGACGAAATGGGCCGCCGAACGCATCCTGCTGTCGACGGATACCCTCGGTCGCGACGGCGAACCCATCGGGCAGAGCAATACCTTCGGAATCGGGCGAAGCCAGCACCGGTACCGCCGCCGGAAGGCCAGCGTCCACCAGGATGGGCAATGAATCGCTCAAGCCATTCGTGAGAATCGCACCGGCAGCGCTGACCAATGCCACCGGCTCCACAGGCCCGTCCACAGCGAAGATCTCGACTGCGGAGTGAGGGCCGCCGGCACCGGCATCAACCAAGTAACCTGGCTCGTCCACGTCTCCGACGGTCGGGCCAATCGTCGCGACGCGATTGATGCCGGGCGACGCGATCAGTGTGCTTCGCACCAACGTCTGCGAATGGCTCGCGGACTCGACGACGTCGAGGTCGTTGCGCAACACGACGAAGCCGATGCCCGAGCGAGCGAGGAGTGGAGCCAGCGACGAATCGGCCAATCCCGTCGCCAACCGACCCTCGATCGCATCCAACAGTCGGATCAGTCCGGGCTGCGCGAGCGGTACGGCACTTCGTACGACCCACGGCGAGCCCGCCAAGGGCTGGATCGCGTCGTCCACCGTCTCGCCCCAGACATAGGTCGGGAATGGTGCTCCGGGCACGATGAGAGCCCGTGATCCGTCGCTGTTCTCGCCCAGCCACCTAGCGGCTCCCTCCCACGACGCCGACATCGGCTCGTCGCGGGCGGCGGAAGCAAGGTTGTTTGTAAGAGCTGGACCGACCGCGATTGAGGCAGCGGCGCTACACACTGTCGCCAGCAGGACGGTCGTCGGCAGGCGAACCCAACGCTCACGAGGTCGTCCTCGACGACGAACCGCGGCATCGATTGCCACGGCGGAGTGTCCGAGCCCCACGGCCAAGGGAAGTGTCACAAGCGGCTGAAACTTGTGGACGTTACGGAACGGCACGAGAGGCCCGTTGAGTAGCGACCGGCTGGTTCGGTCGAGCAGGGGACCCACGTCCGCGACATGGCCGAAGGTCACCGCCACGAGCCCGACCATCAGACAGCACACGAGGAACAGTCGGTGCGGGACGAAGTGCCCGACCAGGCCGGCAAGGCCGACGATCGCTACCAAGGCTGTGCCGATGATCAGTGCCGGGCTCGTTACATAGTCCCAACCTGCTGGCCAGTAGCTGGGGCCGAGTTGAGCTTGCCACTGCGGAATGCCACGAATCACCGAGAGCAACGACGTCGAGGCGGTGGTGTTGTCCGCGGACTCGATCCAGTCAAAGAAACGCGGGCTGTAGCGACTCAGCAAGGCGAGCGGCACGGCCCACCACACCGAGACGAGGACGACCGATAAGGACCACCACCGCAACAGCGCCGAGCGCCGACGTCCACGATCTCGAGTGAGAAGCCACAAGAGCGGGATCGGAAGAACTGCGAGCGTTGCGCCAGCATTCGTTCCTCCCGCAAACAGTAGAGCAAGAGCGCTGAGACTGGCTGCACGTCTCGGCGATCCGCGCTCTGCTCCGATGACGAGTGGAAGAACGACCCAAGGCAGGACGAATGTCGGCAAGAGTTCGGCCGAGTTCGATGTCAGCTCGGCGAGAACCCGAGGGGTCGCTACGTATGCAAGTCCGGACATCGTCGCCGGCCAGAATCGTGCAACGCCAAGTGCGCGGGCCAACCAGTACATGCCGACGAATGCGGCAACCATTATCACGGATTCCCAGACCCGTTGCGCAATCCACGCAGGCACACCGACCCAGTCAGTCAGGGCGAAAAATGGACCCATCGGGAAGAGGTAGCCATAGGCTTGATTCTGCAGTCTCCCGCCTTCACCAATCGGATCCCACATGGTGATCGCTCGACGTAAAAACTGGCCCGAGTTCACCACGAGATCTAGCTTGGTGTCTGCAAGAACTCGACCCCAGTCTTGGGCAAATATGGTGACGACAATGGCGAGGGAGACTAAGAGCAGGCCCAGGCGATCAAGAGCTCGCGTGTGCATCATCGCTTTCTGAGGACTACGACAAGATTCCAGGTGGCGATCTCGCGAAATAGAGGAACCCGTGCAACCCAGAAAAACCACCAGGGGTGATATCTGGGGAAAGCGGCAACGACGTCGGCGTCTGGGCATGAAGAAGCCCAGCGCATTGCCGACGAAGCCGTCCTCGGAAACATTGACTCACCAAACTGGTGATGCGGTAGATGGCCGAACCGCCGACAGTACCGGCGTTGCGCGTATTCTCCGCCCAGCAGGTGCCACGGCGACGTCTCGTGTCCTCCCCACGCGGACCACCACAGCGTGAACGAGATGACGATGAGACCGCCCGGCCGAGTGACACGCACCATCTCGTTCGCCATCGACCACGGTTCGGCGACGTGTTCGAGGACGTTGGACGAGTACGTGACATCAACAGAGTCCGCACGTATCGCGAGTGCTGTAGCGCAGCCGACGATGTGCCGTGTCCTCTCTCCGTTCGCGTGCCGCCGATCCTTCTCGACGCTCGCATACCGGGCTCCGGCGGCATCGAACGCCTTGGCGAAGTAATCGGAGCCGCTACCCACATCCAGCACTATCGCGTCACGCAGCTCGGTGAAGTCGGACAGCTGCGTGACGGAGTCTTCTGCGAGGGCCGTGTAGTACCGGTCGGGATCTGTCTGCTCGAGGCGGAAGAGTCGGAACAGCCGCACTGATCGCGCCAGTGTCGCCGAGTGCCCCCCCGACCGCAGAATCGCGGGCATTTCGGCACCCTACCCAAATCATCAATCGGGCCGTAATCATCTCCTTCCAAGGCAAGTCCGAGCGATGCGTACATTCCGGACACGTTCGAGTCGGGCGCCATGGGGACTCGTGTCGCCAGCAGGATCTCAACTCTCAGCGAATCGGGGCGACTAGGCCTCGTCGCTGCCGCGATGGTCGCTGCCCAACTCGGATTCCGCACGTAGGCGGTGTCGCGAAGTTGGTTCCTCGCCGACGACCTCGTCTTCCTGATACGACGTCCCGGGGGGAGGCCGGACTTCGCTGGCTCGTCACGCCCCACACGTTCACTTCATGCTCCTCGAGCTCCTCTTAGCAATTCCCGTCGGGTCGATTGGTGCGTGTAGCTGGGCGGCGGCCATGGTTCAAATCCAGTTTCTTCAAGCTCTAGCCAATCTTGCGTGCTGGTGGATGCTGCGTACCTTATGTGGCGATCGGGGGATTGCTGGTTCAGTTGGCCTTCTATTTGTTCGGTTCACCCGACACTTCCATCTGTAGTGTGGTGGGCCGCGGCGCTCAACCAACTCCCTCACCAAATCGCGATGTTCGGAGCGATCACCTCTCATGTCTGGTACCGGCGATCACATCAAGCAAGTACGTCGGCGGGACCTGTGGATTCTTGATCATCGGTTACCTGAGCTATGGCAAGGTGATTGAGGAGTCGAATGGATGGCTCAAGACACGGCATGAATCGAGGAGACACGGAGCGACAATGCGGCCTGTCGAATCGAGTCCACCGCCCGCCGATCGTGCAGTTCGTGCCCGGCGAACGCAGTCGGCTCAATCTTCAGTCGCTCAGACCATCGCAGTCAGCTTTGCGGGTCTCTCCGAACGCGGCGGTGAACGCCACGTCGGGCAGCCGGTGCAGACGGGCCCGTTCCTCGGCGAGCATCTCCACCGGTGGCCGTCGGGTGACCCGATGAGGTCGAGCGTTGACCTCGGCGGTGAACGCCTCACAGGCAGCGGTGAGCTCGCCCCACGACTGGTAGTCCTCGAGCAAGTTCGCCTCGGTCGGCACGAGGTCGGCTTTGGCGACCCGCACCGTCGCCTCCGACCCACCCTTCGACTCGGGGTCAGCGGGGACACAGGTAGCGATCGTCATCCCGTAGTGATGGCCGACCTCGACGATCAACGGATGCCGCACCGCCACGCCGGCAACATGATCGACGGTGACGGTGCGTTCGTTATCGGTCAGCCAGTAGGTCGGGCAGCCATCGAAGGCGCGCATCGCCCGGTCGAGACAGCCGATCAACGTCGGCAGGGTGCGGTCCCACGTCGGGATCACGACGCGGAACCGGCTCCACGCCAACCACGCGCAGAACAGATTCGTCGCCCGGCCATCGATCCGTGGGCCCTGTCCCCAGTCCCACTGCGCCCACATCCCCGGCTCGGGGATCCACGGCCGATACACCCGCCGCCGCCCGGCCCGATAGCTCGCCTTCACCCCAGCCACCGCCCGGCGCACCGTGCGCTCCGAACCGTCGAAGCCCAGCGCGGCGAGCTTGTCGGCGACAACGTCGGCACGGATCTTGCCGTGCGAACGCTCCACCCACTCCTCAACCTTGGGCAGATGCGGGTCGAACAGCCTCGGACGCTGCTGCGCCTCGCCGGGCGATGCGAGACGGCCGTCGTCGCGCAACATCACATAGTGCTCGACGGTGTGATGCGAGCAGCCGGCCAACTCGGCCGCTGATCGGCACGACCCCGTCAGGTCGAACGCTTCCAGAATCTCCATGATCTCCTCGTAAGACTTCAACTCGTTCCTCCCGGACGACTGACAACTGGTCTGGCGACCGGCCAGTCGAGCCGGGAGGAACACCGCAGGCGCGGACCCACAGTGCGATCAACAATCAGCGCGGGCAGTGCCAATGGCCACCGGTGGGCAATTCCGATGGCCACCAAGGGGCAGTTTCGTGACCGCCTACGGGCAGGATCTCATGGCCTACCTGAGCTATGGCAAGGTGATTGAGGAGTCGAATGGATGGCTCAAGACACGGCATGAATCGAGGAGACACGGAGCGACAATGCGGCCTGTCGAATCGAGTCCACCGCCCGCCGATCGTGCAGTTCGTGCCCGGCGAACGCAGTCGCCTCAATCTTCAGTCGCTCAGACCATCTCAGTCAGCCAGGCCGGCAGGCGGATGGGGCGGCCGGCGGAGTTGAGCAAGCCGTGGGCGGTGACTGCCGTAGCGCAGACGTCGCCATCGCGCGTCAGCAGGTATGACATCTGGAACGTGGTGCGGGTGACGTCGGCGAGGGCGATGTGGACGTCGAACTCGTCGTCGAAGCGGAGCGGCTTGACGTACCGGACGTACGCCTCGAGCACGGCGGAGTCGGTGCCCTGTTCGCGCCACTCGGTGTAGGGGTGGCCGATGTGGCGGAGGTAGGCGACTCTCGCCTCCTCGAGGTAGGGCAGGTAGCGACCGTGGTGGACGATCTGCATCGCGTCGGTCTCGGCGAAGCGCACGCGGATGCCGTGGCGGAACGGATAGTCGGCTGGGTCGGTCGACGGTTCGACGCTGATGCGCATCAGTCCAGTGTGGCCTGCCGCCCGCGATCGACGCCCGTGTAGAGGTCGAGACCGAATTGACCGCCGGCACAGGCGCGGTTCCCGGTCGTCGCGACGGCTGCCCTCCAGGCTGATGTCGCTGGGCGGCCAGATTTGGTCGCGGAACGCGGGAAGAGTACGAAGTGCTGTCCGAAACGACCGTTTCGTGTCTGCTGCGTCGGCACTTGTCGTCGCCCGCGCCACGGGTACGCGGCCGCGCCTCCACTCGTTCGCGGTCCCGCTGTGCGACGGTCGAACTGGCGACGTTGCCTGTCGAGAAGTCACCGGAGGTCTCATGCACGCCGTGTTCGTCACGTTCTCCAGTTCCGCCACGGACGGCGAGGCGCGGACGGTACTGCAGCAGCACGCCACCGCGATGGTCGACGCTCCCGCCTTGGTGGACGTCACCTGGATCGCCGATGGCTCGCTGCTCGGGGGTTTCTTCGTGTTCGCGGACGACGTTGCGGCGGACGACTACCTCGCAAGCGACGTGTTCGAGTCGGTCCGCGCCGATCCGACCCTCTTCGCCTTCGTGGTGCGCAGGTTCGCTGTCGTCGGCGACGTTGCCGCGATTGCGAGTCGGGGCAGTCGGGCCTCGTGCCGCCGATCCAACCGCCTCCGTCCACGTCGACTTCCTGATCAGCGACGCTCGACGAGCTGGGTGCGGCTACCCCGCGAACTCGCGAACCCGCCGACCGTTGAGCCCAAGGCGCCATCAGTCGGCCGCTGAAACCGATACGGGTGGGCTCGACACTGGGCAGTTGAATGGTGCCCGCTCGGCCGGCGGTGCGGCCTCCGGCTCGAGCCGGCGGATCCACACCGCCGACACGATCCCAGCGATCACGGCGACGCCTGCGCTGGCCCAGAGCACCTGGTCGTAGCCGTCGAGGAGGGTGGCGTCGTCGACGGCGGCGCCGGCGGTGAACCCGGCGACGACCGGGATCGCGGCGACGGCGACGAGGCTGCCGGTGCGGGCGACGGCGTTGTTGACGCCGGACGCGATCCCGGCGAGGTGCGACGCGACGGAACTGAGCGCGGTCGTCGTCAGCGGCGCCACCGTCAACGTCAGGCCGGTCGCGAACACGAGAAGGCCCGGCAGCACCGCCTCGACGTAGCTGCGCCCAGGTTCGACGCGGGTCAGCAGGGCGAACCCGGCCGCACACAGCAATGGCCCGACGGTCATCGGGATGCGCGGCCCGATGCGCTGAGCGATCGCTCCCGCCCGCGCCGAGAACAGCAGCATCATGATCGTCAGCGGCACGGTGGCCGCCCCGGCGAGCAGCGGGGAGTAGCCGAGCGGGCCCTGCAGCACGAGGCCGAGGAGGAAGAGGGCGGCGGCAAAGGCCCCATAGAGGAGGAACGTCACCACGTTGGTGGCGCTGAACTGGGCGGACCGGAAGATGCTCATCGGCACCATCGGCGAGCGGCTGCGCAACTCGAACAGGACGAACGCGATCGCGACGGCGGCTCCGATCGCGAAGATCAACCACTCCTGGGCCGTCAGGCCGTAGGTGATCGCAGCGAGTGCGGCTGCGCCGAGCACGGCCCCCGGCACGTCGAGACGCCCCGAGCTCGACTCGTCACGACTCTCCGGGACATGCCGAGTGGCCATCATCACGACGGCGATGCCGAGGGGCACGTTGATGACGAAGATCGAGCGCCACGTCGCCACGTCGACGAGCCAGCCGCCAAGGAATGGGCCGATCCCGGCGGCGACACCGCCGAGGCCGGACCACGCACCGATCGCCCGTGGCCGGTCGGCCGCGGCGAACGACGTCTGGATGATCGCCAGGCTGCCCGGCGTGAGCAACGCACCACCGACTCCCTGGAGGACGCGGGCGCCGATCAACAACTCAGACGTCGGCGCCGCCGCGCAGAGCACCGACGCAATCGTGAACCAGGCGGCGCCGATGACGAAGATCCGCCGCCGGCCCAGTCGGTCGCCGAGCGAGCCGCCGAGGAGGATCAGGGCGGCGAGGCTCAGCGTGTAGCCGTTGACGATCCATTGCAGCTGGCTGAACCCGGCGTCGAGGTCTTCGCCGATGCGGGGCAGGGCGAGGTTGACGACCGTGCTGTCGAGCATCGCCATGCTCGAGCCGAGCACAGTCGTGGCGAGCACCCATCGCCCGGCGGCGGTCTCGAGGCGTACGTCGCCGGCGGCGGAATTGACGCCGGCTGCGTGCTGAGCGTCGGACACCCCGCCGGGTCTAGTCGATTTGTCGGTCGATCGCCGGATTGGTGAGCGGAGCGTGGAGAAACCTGGCGTTCCTCACCCATCCGTGGGGTCCACGCGCGGCGCGGGCCGGGCGCGCTGGCTCTGAAGGGGGCAATATCGGGCGACGATGGTGCCGCGATTCTGAGGCGCCGCGAACGACAATTCTGTCTCGTTCGTGGCGGTAGAACGCGGCGTCGAGGGCCGCCGTGCCCACCTATCACCTCCATTCTGGGGCCGCGGCGATTCTGAGGCCGCAAACCGGTCACCGCTGACCGCTTTGCGGCACCAGAATCCCGGCATCGGCTGACGCGCCGATTCGAGGCCCAATACGGGACACAGCTGTCCGGATCGTGGCCTCAGAGTCCGAGCACCCGGCGCGACGCCGCAGTACGGGCGACCAGCCACTTCAAGAGCTGACCACAGTCACCGGCGCGGCGCTCAAACCCACGCATACATCAGGAGAGTCAGACACCTGCACTCGCTCACCAACACAAAAGCGATGTGGAATCGCACTGCCTAGGGCGGTCATGATTGACATGTTCGCCAGCCGAACGCGCGGTGACCGATGAGTCAGCCGGCCACCGCAAGTCGATCCCCCCGGCAGATTGGAGAACTGATGAACGAAGCCATCGTGGCCACCGACCTGACCAAGTCCTACAAGGACGTCAAGGCGCTCTGCGGACTGTCGCTGGCGGTGCCGGAGGGCTCTGTGCTCGGGCTGCTCGGACCGAACGGCGCCGGCAAGACGACCGCCGTGCGCATCCTCACGACGCTGCTGCGCCCCGACTCCGGTTCGGGCATCGTCGCCGGGATCGACGTGCTGGCCGACCCCGCCGCGGCTCGCCGGAAGATCGGCGTGTCCGGCCAGTACGCCGCCGTCGACGAGAACCTCACCGGCTTCGAGAACCTCGACATGGTCGGCCGCCTCTACCACCTCGGGTCGAAGCAGTCGGGCATCAGAGCGCGGGAGTTGCTGGAGCAGTTCGATCTCGCCGACGCCGGCGACCGTCCGGCGAAGACTTACTCAGGGGGCATGCGCCGCCGCCTCGATCTCGCCGGCGCCCTCGTCGCCCGCCCACCCGTGCTGTTCCTCGACGAGCCGACGACCGGTCTCGACCCGCGCAGCCGCACCGATCTGTGGGGAGTGATCGCCGACCTCGTCCAAGGCGGCACGACGCTGCTGCTGACCACCCAGTACCTCGAGGAGGCCGAGCGGCTCACCGACAACATCGTCGTCATCGACCACGGCACGGCGATCGCCGAGGGCAACGCCGACGAGCTGAAGGCAAAGGTCGGCGGCGAGCGCCTCGAGCTCATCGCCACCGACGACGCAGACGTCGAGACGATTGTGTCGACGATCTCGGACATCGGGTCCGACCGGCCAGTGATCGGCGGCAAGCGCATCTGTCTGCCTGTCGCCACCGGACCGAAGGCGCTGATGGAGGCCGTGCGCCGACTCGACGAACAGGAGATCGAGCTGCACGACGTCGCCCTGCGCCGACCCACGCTGGACGACGTGTTCCTCGCCCTCACCGGGCACAGCGCCGAGGAGGAAGACCCCATGAATGCAACGGTGACTCAGGAGGTGAAGTGATGACGATGGCAATGACACTGGGCGACGGCTGGACCGTCACCCGTCGCAATCTGTTCGCGATGTCGCGCAACCCGGAGGTCGTGATCTGGAGCACGATCCAGCCGGTCATGTTCATCGTGCTGTTCGTCTACGTGTTCGACAGCATCCCCACCCCCGGCATGGACTACGTCGACTACGTGATGGCCGGGATCTTCGTGCAGACGGTGATGTTCAACTCGGCGCTCACGGGCGTCGGCCTGGCGACGGACATCCAGAAGGGCATCATCGACCGGTTCCGATCGTTGCCGATGGCCCGCTCGGCCGTGCTCGTCGGTCGCACGACTGGCGACATCGTCAACGGACTCGCCCAGCTCGTCGTGATGGTCCTCGTCGGGACCATCGTCGGCTGGCGGACCGACGCATCGGTCCCATCGGTGCTCGCCGGACTGCTGCTCGTGCTGGTCATCGGCTACGTGTTCAGCTGGATCTCGGCGACGGTCGGCCTCAGTGTCAAGTCGGTCGAGGTCGCCAACTCAGCGGGTTTCGTGTGGATGTTTCCGGTGACGTTCGTGTCGAGCACGTTCGTCGACATCAACACGCTGTCGGGGGCAGTGCGCACCATCGCCGAATGGAACCCGATGTCGGCGTTCGTCGCCGCCGTGCGTGAATTGTTCGGCAACACGTCCGAGGAGATGCCGCAACCCGACGTGTGGCCGCTGCAGAATCCGATACTGGCGTCGGTGTTGTGGCTGCTGCTGATCCTCGCCATCTTCGTGCCGCTGTCGGTACGCCAGTACAAGAAGGCCGCCTCGCGCTGACCCACTTGCTTCTGGGCTGCCGGCAGCGAACGAGGCAGCGGCCCGTCTCTCAGTCGAACGCGGCGCGCAACTTCGTCGCTGTGGCGGCGCCTTCCCAGAATCCGTAGGTGCCCTGCTCCAACAGCTCACGCGCCGCCGCGGCGAGGGCACCGTGGGCGGCGAGGGCGAACCCGCTCCCGACTGACACGCGGGCGACTCCAATATCGGCGAGCTCGGCGATCGACGGCACCCCGGGGAACACGAGGACGTTGACCGGCACGTCGACGGACTCGACGACGCGGGTGATCTGCTCCGCCGTGGAGATCGCCGGCGCATAGACGACGTCGGCACCAGCGGCGGTGTAGGCCTGCAGCCGGGCGATCGTGTCGTCGAGGTCGTCGATGCGGCGGAAGTGGTTCTCGGCACGCGCGGTGAGCACGAGTCGGACGGGTCCGACGTGAGCAGACTCCGCGGCGGCGGCAACTCGCTCGCGGGCGAGCCCGACGTCGTAGATCGCCTTCTCGTCCGGGTCCCAGTCCTCGATCGAGCATCCGGCCAGACCGGAGGCGGCGGCGAGGGCAACCGTCTCGGCGACGTCAGCCGGGCTCGTCGCGAAGCCGTGCTCGAGGTCGGCGCTGACCGGCAGCGGTGTCGCCGCGGAGAGCTCGGCGCCGTGAGCGATCGCCTCGTCGCGGGTGACGCCGCCGTCGTGGCGACCGAGCGAGTTGGCGAATCCGGCACTCGTCGTGGCCAACGCGGCGTAGCCGAGATGGGCGAGGATCTTGGCGCTGCCGACGTCCCAGGCGTTCGCCAGGAGCAGCGGTGTGTCAGCTCGGTGCAGCTCGCCGAATCGGGATGCCCGCTCGGCGGCGGCGGCGAGGTCGGTGGTAGCGGTGGTGGCGGTCGTGGTCATCAGCAACAGCGCTACCACGTGAGGCCGACGTTGCCGGAGCCGGTTACGCCGTTGCCAACAGCTCTCGGACAACTGATCGATGCTTACATGACGATTCGGTCCCCAAATCGGTTGTGTCGGCCGCGGGACGGGACCGTGACACCGGTTTGCTATCAAGGCAGCGATGGCGTTGTACGTCCACCACGGGCCGCAGTTGGCTCCGCTCGCCACCGGTCTGGTGGAGCGCCTCGCCGCGCCCGCAGGCGACCCGTTCGAGCGCCTCGTCGTCGCCGTGCCGACGGCGGGAGTGCGCGACTGGCTCACGCGCCGGATCGCCGCCGACGTCGGGGTCGCCGCCAACATCGTCATGCCGTATCCGGGCCGCTTCTTTGCCGCTGCCGTCGGAGTCGACGATGCCGACGACCCGTGGGGTGTCGACAGGCTGACGTGGGCCGTCCTCGATGTCCTCGACGAACGCGTCGTCGACGTGCCCGGATGGGACGACGGCACCGATCACTCTGGCCCCTCTCAGCGCTTTGCCGTCGCCAGGCGGATCGCCGACCTGTTCGACCGCTACGCCACGACGCGCCCCGAGATCCTCCGCCAATGGCAACTCGGCGTTCGCGGCGACGGCACGGTGCGACCCACGCAAGCCGGCGGATCGAGCGCGACCGGCGACGAACACACGGTTGGCGGGCTGCCGCCGTCGATGCTCTGGCAATACGACCTGTGGCGGCGCGTCCGCAGCCACATCGGCACCCCGAGCCCGGCCGAGCGGCTCCCGGCGCGAATCGAGCAGTTGGGCCACGGTGAGCTCGTCCCCGAGTTCCCGGCAATCGTCGAGCTGTTCGGCGTCAACACCCTGTCGCGGTACCAGCTCGACGTGCTCGCTGCCCTGGCCGTAGCACGCGACGTCCACGTTTCGTTGCTCCACCCGTCAGCCATCGCCTGGGTCCGCACGCCGCCGGTCGACCTCACCAACCCCACCGTGCGCAACCGGCGCAGCGAGGTTTCCGGAGAGGGTGACCGCCATCCGCTGCTTGCCTCGTGGGGCCGCCAGAGTACCGAGACAGCTGCCGTCGTGCGCGGCCTCCCCGCGCCTGCTGAGGTCGAGTCGGTCGCCGACGAACCGGACCGCCCCGCCACGCTCCTGGAGCACGTCCGTGCCGACCTCGGCTCCGATCGTCCCCCGACGCCGTTCGCCCGTAGGCCGTCCGACACGAGCATCCAAGTGCACGCGTGCCACGGCACGGTCCGTCAACTGGAGGTGATGCGCGACGCCCTCGGCCATCTCTTCGCCGGGGATCCGACGCTGCGCCCCGACGACGTCGTCGTGATCTGTGCCGACCTGCCCCGCTTCGAGCCGTTCGCCGCTGCCGTGTTCGCCCGTGGCACGCTGCCGATCCCCGTGGCGGTCAGCGACCTGTCGCTCGGGACCGAGAATCCCGTGGCCGCGGCGCTTGCCGCGATCCTCCACACGGTCGGCGGTCGGTGCACGGCGAGCGAAGTGCTCGCCGTTGCCGCCCTCGAACCGGTGCGCCGCCGCCTGGCGATCACGGCGGACGACCTCGACCGGTTCGGCGGCTGGGCGGAGCGGCTCGGTACCAGGTGGGGCCTCGACGGCGATCACCGTGGACGGTGGCTCGACGCCGACATCGCCCTCGGCACGTGGGAACAGTCACTGCGCTCGTTGCTTCTCGGGGTCGGGATGCCGGCCCCGTCGCCGCGAGTCGCCTTTGACGGCATCGTGCCATTCGACGACCTGGGCGGCGACGACGTCGCAAGTGTCGGGCGCCTCGCCGAGCTGATCGCCCGTGTCCGCCAGGTGCGCAAGGTGTCCACCGGTCGGCGTCCGATCGGAGAGTGGTGCGACGCCCTCGTCGACATCGTCGGCGAACTCGGCGCCCCGCCACCGGCCGAGGCCTGGCAGACGGCGGCGGTTCTCGAAGCGATCGACGACATCCGCCGCTCAGCCGCAGTCGACGAGTCGGCGAGCACCGTTCCCCTCGCCTTCGACGACCTCCTCGCTGTCGTCGACCGCGTGGTCGTCCACCGCCGCGGCCGCGTTCAACTCCGCACCGGCAGGGTGACGATCACCGGCAGCGCTCCAGTGCGCAACGTCCCAGCCAGGGTCGTCGGCGTGCTCGGCTTCGACGAGCGCAGCCTGCAGCGCGCCGGCATCGACGGTGACGACCTGCTCGCTGTGCGACCGTGTTTCGGCGAGCGCGACCGGCACGCCGAGCGGCGAAACCTCCTGCTCGACGCCCTGTTCGCCGCCGAGCAGGCACTCGTTATCACCTGCGATGGCAGCGACGTGACGACGAATCGGCAACTCCGCTTCGCCGTGCAGCTCAGCGAGTTGCTCGACGTCGTCGACGCCACGCTCGAACCCGTCGGTGGATCGCGCCGTGGCGACGAGGACCCGCCCGTGCTCACCCGCCACCCGTTGCACGCCTACGACGAGCGCAACTTCGACCTCGCCGGCGTCTCGGCGACGTCCGGGATCTTCAGCTTCGACGACGTGATGTGTCACGCCGCCGAGACCCGCCGCCACCGATCCGATGACGACGCGGCGGAAACCTGGCGCCGCTTCGACGTGGCAGTTCCAGTCGCCTCGGTCGTCACCCTGCGCCAGCTCGTCGACGCGTGTGTGCGGCCGGCGCAGACCTTGCTCCGCGACGGTCTCGACCTCGTCGTGCCGGGCGAAGTCGCCCGCATCGACCAGGAGATCCCCCTCAGCGTGAGCAAGCTCGACGCCTCCGCCGTCGGCCGCCGACTGCTCGAGCGGTATTGGCGACAGGCGGCCGCCCTCGGTGACGGCGCAGCCGTCGACGATTGGGACGTCGCCGCTCGCGCCGCCGTCGACGAGTGGGGCCTCGCTGAGCGACTCGCCGGTGCCGCCCCACCGGGACAGCTCATCGACGACACACTTGGCGAGATCGCCGCCGACATCGACGTCATCACCGCGGCGGCGCAGTGTTGCGGACTGGACCGCGCCGCCGTCCTCGGAGCCAGCGAAGTCGTCGATCTCGATGTCGAGTTGATGGTTACTGGTTCGTTCTCCAACCGTCAGGACGACGTACCTGATCGACTGCGCCTCGTCGACCGTGTCGGCCGCATCCGTGATGGTGTCATCTATCGGCTTGGCTATCGCCGGCCGAGGGCGGGATTTCTGATCGCCGCCGCCATCGACCTCGCCGCCGTGGTACTGGCCACCGGCGACGGGCGGTGGCAAGCCGTCACTGCCACCCGGGCATCGACGGGCGCCGGCTCCGCCGAATGCCACCTGTTCGAGGTCATCGCCGCTGACCCGCAAGCGGCGGCGCGGCGGCTGCTCGAGACCGCCGCCGACCTCCGTGTCGCCGCTCTCTCCGGCGCCGTGCCGGTGTTCGAGACGACGACGCAGACGGTGTACGAGAAGGGCTTCATCGACGAGGACGAGCTCATCGGCACCGACTACCGAAAGGGCGACCTCGCCGATGCGAGCAACCACTTCGTGTGGGGCGACATCAGCGTCGGCGAGATGACGATGTTGTCGCCGTCCCCGAAGGAGCTCGCCGAGCGGATCTGGGGGGCGATCCACGCCCTGGCGTCATTCGAACCGGTCGACAAGGTGGGCGCCACGTGAGCGCGATGGCGTTCGAGCTGACGGCGCCACTGCCGACGGGGCGCACCCTCATCGAGGCCAGCGCCGGCACCGGGAAGACCTATTCGATCGCAGTCCTCGTCACCCGTTTCGTCGCCGGCGACCTGGCCCACAACCACGATCTCGCCGAAGGCGTCGACATCGACGAGGTGCTCGTCGTCACGTACACGCGCGCCGCCGCCGCCGAGCTGCGCGACCGCATCCGCCTCAAGCTGAAGGTCGCCGCCGACTACCTCGATGGTTCGAACGTGCCGCCCGGCGACGAATGGCTCACCGTGTTCGACGCAGGCACACACCGCGTCCGGCAACGTCGCAGCACCCGGCTGCGGCGCGCCCTGGCGCGCTTCGACGAGGCGACGATCACGACGATCCACGGCTTCTGCCAGCAGGCCCTGGCGCAGAGCGGGTTGCGCGCCGGAGCTACTGGGGACGCCGAGCTGATCGAGAACGACAGCGAGCTGATCGCCCAAGTCGTGCGCGACCAGCTACTCGAGCGTCTCACCGACTCGCCGTTCGCGCTGTCGCCCGATCGCCACGGGCGTCCGCTCGACCATCGGTCGTTCGGGCCGACCGCAGCGCACGTGCGTCGACCGCTGTCGCCTGCCGATGTCGAGCGGAACGTCATCGCCACGGTGCGCGCCGTGCTGTCGAACCCCGGCGCACGGTGCGAGCCGGAGCCGACGATCGGTGGCCTGGCCGGCGCCTGGTCGACGTGTGTTACCGATGCGGTCGCCGAGGTCGAGCTGCGCCAGAGGGCTCGCCGGCAGATCGGTTACGACCGCCTCGTCAGCGATCTCGCCGCGGCGCTCGCCGATCCCCGCGAGGGACCACCGCTCGCCACCCAGCTCGCAGCCCGCTTCCGCCTCGTCCTGGTGGACGAGTTCCAGGACACCGATCGACTGCAGTGGGAGGTCTTCGACCGAGCGTTCGCCGGTCACCGACTGGTCACGGTCGGCGATCCGAAGCAGGCGATCTTCCGCTTCCGCGGCGCCGACGTGCACGCCTACCTCGACGCTGTACGCAGTGCCGAGCGGGCCACGCTGCGGACCAACCACCGCTCCGACAGGCAGCTCCTCGACGCCCTCGGCCTGCTCTTCGACGGGGCCCGCCTCGGCCACGCCGACATCGAGTTCGCCCGCGTCGATCCGAGCCCGAGCGCGCCGCACAACGCTCTCGGCGAGACCGCTGTTCACCTGCGCGTGGTGCCGGACGACCCAGATCTGGCGCGCACGTCCCAAGGTCTCGAGGCGGGCGGCACCGCCGCCGTCGTCCTCGCCGACGTCGCCTCGCGCGTTCGCGCCCTGCTCGACACCGGTGCCATCGGTTCAGGGCGCAAGCCGGAGCGCCTCAAGCCGTCGGACATCGGCATCCTCGTTCCGTCACAGCGCCGCGCCACGGAGACGGCGAACGTGCTGCGTGAGTGGGGGATCCCGACGGTGCGCGCCCGCACCGGCACGGTGCTGGAGTCCGAGGCAGCGTTGCAGTGGCGCCTTCTGCTCGCCGGGCTCGCCGCGCCCACGTACGCGCCGGTCGCCCGCGCCGCCGGGCTGTCGTGGTTCTTCGACATCTCGCCGCACGAACTCGTCGCGACGACTCGCGCCGCCCAACCCGACGGCGACTCACCGCTCGCTCGGCTGCAACGACGCTTGGCTGCGCTCGGTGAGCGGATGCGCCGCGACGGTGTCGGTGCGCTGTACGAGGAGCTCCGGGCCACGCCGGAGCTGCTCGATGCGGTGCTCGGACGGCCCAACGGCGACCGCGACCTCACGGACCTCGGTCATCTCGCCGAGCTGCTCGTCGCCGAGCTCGCCGGCCGACCCACCGAGCCGGCTGCCGTCGCCGAGGCGTTCGACCGCATGATCTCTGCCGCGGACGATCAGGTGGAGGTGTCGATGCGCAGGGTCGAGACCGACAGCGACGCCGTCCACATCACCACCGTTCACTCAGCCAAGGGACTCGAGTACCCGGTCGTGCTCGTGCCCTTCGCCTACACCGAGCGGCCTTCGGCGAACCGGCCCTACGTGTTCAACGACGACGGTGGCCGTGTCGTCGACGTCGCCTCGTGGGTGGCGTGGGGCGTTGGGGCCGACGAGGGCGGTAAGGACGGGAGCGCCGCCGCCAAGGAGCGCAAGCGCCTGGCCACCGTCGAGGTAGACGGTGACTCGCTGCGCCTCCTCTACGTCGCCCTCACCCGCGCCAAGCATCACCTCGAGATCTGGTGGGCCCCGACCCGACGGGCCGGGACCTCCGCGCTGGGCCGCCTCCTGCTCGATCGCTGGGGCGCCGCCGCCGTGTTCAACTCGCCCCTCGGCGATGCCTACGAGAAGGTCGACTCGGCGGTAGCGAGCAAACAGATCGACGCCATCGTCGCCGCTTCGAACGGCACGATCGCCCGCTTCGACGTGCCGTTGGAGCATCCGGTGCGCACCCCGTTGCCGTTGCCGGCGAAGCCGGCCAGCCTGCTCGCAGTCGCCAATCCGGGCGGGCGACACCCGCTGGCCGACCCGGCGCGGCGGACCTGGTCGTTCACGGCGCTCACCGCGGGCCTTGCCGCCCCGGCCGATCACGCTGCGGCGGTGCCCGTCGCCGGTGGCTACGACGAGGTGCCCGGCGATGCCCACGACGAGGACGTCGGTGAGCCTGTCGTGTCGGTCGCGGACGCCGCCCCGCTCATCGCCGCGCCGGGCGGGACGACGTTCGGCATCGCCGTGCACGAAGTGCTCGAACGGGTCGACTTCACGTCGCCGACGCTTCACGCCGACATCCAAGACCTCGTCGCCTCCGTGTCGCGCCGCTCCGGGCTCGAGCTCGACGTCGCGGCGACGGCGGCGGGGTTGCGGGCTGTCGTCGACACGCCGCTCGGCGAGCTGTTCGACGGGCGCCCACTCGCCGCGTTCTCGACCACCGATCGTCTCGCCGAGCTGACCTTCGACCTCACCTTCGGCTCGGCGAGGATCGCCGCCGCCGACATCGGCAAGGTCCTGTCGACGACACTCGACGGCACTGATCCGTTGGCGGACTATGGGCACCACCTGGCATCGGCACTGGCGGTCACCGAGCTCGCCGGGTGGCTCACCGGCTCGATCGATGCCGTGTTCCGTGTCGGCACGACCGACCCGCGATTCGTCGTCGTCGACTACAAGTCCAACCGCCTGCACGATCGTGATGCGATCGACCCGCTCGCCGCGTACCGACCAGACCTGCTCGGCGCGGCGATGACGCACAGTCACTACCCGCTACAGGCCCTGCTGTACGGCGTCGCTCTGCACCGCTACCTCCGCTGGCGGCTCGGGTCCGAGTACTCCCCGGAGCGCCACCTCGGCGGCGTCGCCTACCTGTTCGTGCGCGGGATGATCGGCGCGGCCACGCCCACGCTGGCCGGCGAGACCTATGGCGTGTTCTCGTGGCGCCCGCCCACGGCGACGATCGTCGCCCTCGAAGCGTTGCTGCGGGGGTCCTCGTGAGTAGCACCATCACGACACCCACTGGCGCGGCCGTTCTGCAGCCATGGATCGACGCTGGTGTGTTCGGCGCGACCGAAGTACACGCCGCCGCCCTCATCGGCGACATCGTCGAACGGGACGGGCAAGCCTCGGGCGAGGTCGTGCTGGCTTTCGCCCTCGCGATGTGGGCGCCGCTCCACGGGCACTCGTGCATCGACCTCGACACGGTCGCCGACCTCGTTGCCGCCGAGCAGGCGATCGCCGCCGCCGACGTCGGCCTGGACGACGGCGCGACCGCGCCGTTGCCGTGGCCGGCGGTGGATGGCTGGCGCGCCGCCCTGCGGGCGAGCCCGGCGGTCCGTGAGGTAGCGGAGGTCGACGCCGTTGCCGTCCTCGACCAGCACCCGCTCGTGCTGTTCGGCCGGCGCGTCTACACCCAGCGCCAGTGGGTCGACGAGTGTGCCGTCGCCACCTCGGTGCGCCGCCGAGCCTCCCGCACCGTGGCGCCGACACTGGCGACGACGGTCCTCGACCGACTGGTGCCCCCGCAGATCGACGGCACCGCCAATCGTCAGCATGCGGCGGCGACAACTGCCTCGGCGGCGCTGCTCACCGTGGTCGCCGGCGGGCCGGGCACGGGGAAGACGCACACCGTGGCCAATCTGCTGGCCGCCGAGCTTGCCGGATCGCCCGGCGTGCGGGTGCGCCTTGCTGCGCCTACCGGCAAGGCGGCGAGCCGGCTCTCCGAGGCCGTCGCAGCCACCGCCGAGCGCGCTCTGGAGACGGGCGATCTCGACGCCGACGTGGCGGCGCGTCTCGGTGGCATGGAAGCGACAACGGTGCATCGACTGCTCGGGTGGCGACCGGACAGCCGTACGCGATTCCGCCACGACGCCGCCAACCCGCTCGACGTCGATCTCCTCGTCGTCGACGAGACGTCGATGCTGGCGCTGCCGCTGACGGCCCGGCTGCTCGCCGCCCTCCCGGACGACTGCCGACTCGTGCTCGTGGGCGATCCCGATCAGCTGCGCAGCATCGAGGTCGGCACCGTCCTCGCCGATCTCGTCGCCGCCGGCCAGCCGGGCGGGCAGCTCGGCGGTCAGGTCGTCCGCCTGGTGCGCCAGCACCGCACGGGGACCGACTCACCGATCGGGCCGCTCGCCGAGGCGATCCGCCTGGGTGACGCCGACGGGGTCGTCGACCTGATGGTCGCCGACGCCGACCCGAGGTTGCGATTTGTCGAGATCGCCGACGGCAGCGACCCGTCGACGGGCGCTGGCATCGGCGCCGTGCTCGAAGCGGTGAGCCCGGCATACTCCGCTGCCCGCGATGCCGCCCTCGCCGAGGATCCCGAGGCCGCCTACGCGGCAGCCGGCACGGCGCGGATCCTCTGTGGGCACCGCCGCGGGCCGTTCGGGGTCGCCTCGTGGAACGACGTGGTGGAGGCGAAGGTGACCGGGCACGACGCCGGAACCGAGCGGCGAGCACCCGCAGGGCGACCGCTGCTGGCGACCCGCAACGACCCACGTACTGGGCTCGCCAACGGTGATCCCGGCGTGCTCGTTCGCGTTGGAACGACCCGGCGGGCGGTGTTCCGCCGGGCCGGCGAGCTCGTCACGTTCGACCTCGCCGAGCTCGACGCCGTCGAGACCGCCTACGCCCTGACAGTGCACAAGAGCCAGGGTTCGGAGTACGACACGGTCGCCGTCGTCCACCCACCTGCCGACTCGCCGCTGGTGAGCCGTGAGCTGCTCTACACGGCGGTCACCCGGACGGCGTCGCGGCTGGTCGTCGTCGGCTCGGCGGCGTCGATCCGCCGCGCCGTGCTCACTCCCAACCGGCGAGTCAGCGGGCTCGCCGACGCCCTGGCCAGCAGGCCTGGCAACGACGCCGAACGGTGAGCTCGTCGGCACTTCGGACTCTTCACGCGCAAAACGGCCAGATCTGGCCGCCGAGCGACATCAGTGTCGCGGTCGACGCATGACTCCCGCGGTTCGCGCCCTCGAAGCGGCTGGCGTCGCGTTCACGGTGCACGAGTTCGAGCACGTGTCCGGTCAGCGCGACTACGGGCGCGAGGCTGCCACCGCCCTCGCCCTCGATCCCGACCAGGTGTTCAAGACCCTCGTCGTCACCGCCGACGCCGGCCTCGCCGTGGCGATCGTGCCGGTAAGCCGGCAGTTGTCGCTGAAGGCGACGGCGACCGCCCTCGGGGCAAAGCGGGCAGAGTTGTGCGAGCCGGCACTCGCCGGCCGGACGACCGGCTATGTCGTCGGCGGGATCAGCCCGTTCGGGCAACGCAAACGACTGCCAACCGTCGTCGACGAGACGTGCGTGCTGTTCGACACGATCTACGTCAGTGGCGGGCGGCGGGGGCTCGACCTCGGCGTCGCCCCGGCCGACCTGATCGCCGTCACCGGCGCGGTCGTCGCCGCGATCACTTCCTGAGTGTCGTCAGCGTGCCGGGTGGCGGAGCATCGCCTCGATGCGGGCGACCCTCGTCCGCGCCGGCGGATGGGTGGCCGCCAGGCGCTCGCGCCAACCGACGGAGCGCTGGCCACCACCGAGTGCGACGACGCGGCGGAGAGCTGCGGCGAGGTTGCGTCCGAAGCCCATTCGCACGGCGCGCTGGTCGGCCTGGAACTCGCTGCCGTGGCCGACGACGTTGCCGACGGCGTCAGCGGCGTAGAGGGCGGCAAGGAACGGCCACGACAGCACCGTGAGCAGCGCCGACACGATCCGCCCGATCGCCGTCATCAGCGGCGAGTTCGACGCGAAGGCGTTCGTCGCCGCCGTGGCGACGTTCTCCAACCAGAATCCGACGCGGGCGAGGATGACGACCGGGAGCGACCACCAGTGGCGGATCGTCAGGGCGACGGTGTGCATGCCGAGGTGGTGGGACAGCTCGTGGGCGAGCACGCCGGCGAGCTCGTGCTCGGGCAGCTCCTCGATGGCGAACGTCGTCACGACGACGAGATGACCGCCGCAGGCGAAGGCGTTGACCTCGTCGAGCGGGACCACACGCAGGATGTACCGCTCCGACGGGAGGTCGTTCATCCTCGCAATGCGGCGCCACAACGGTTCGATCACACGGCGCTCACGGGCGGTCGGTCGTCGCGCCCCGAACAGCGGCGTGAGCACGAGGGCCTGGATCGGACGGACGAAGAGCAGGACCGCAGCGACGCAGTAGCCGAGGGCGAACAGCCAGAATGGGACGCCCCAGGCGAGGCGAACGAGCAGCCAGGCGAGGAACAGGGCGAGCAGGCAGAACGGCAGGATGACGAGCGTCGGACCGAACGCCGAGATCGCCGCCGCCTCGACGTGGCGCGTCGACCTCCGAGGCGTGGGCGCCGGCATCGAGCCGAGACTACGGGGGTGAGGCCGACCGCGCGAGCGCTAGCGAGCCGGGCGGTGATGGGGGAGGTGCCGAGGGCACCGAGGGGGCGCAGCCCCCGGCTTGACCGACCGCGCGAGCGCTAGCGAGCCGGGCGGTGATGGGGGAGGTGCCGAAGGCACCGAGGGGGCGCAGCCCCCGGCTTGACCGACCGCGCGAGCGCTAGCGAGCCGGGCGGTGATGGGGGAGGTGCCGAAGGCACCGAGGGGGCGCAGCCCCCGGCTTGACCGACCGCGCGAGCGCTAGCGAGCCGGGCGGTGATGGGGGAGGTGCCGAAGGCACCGAGGGGGCGCAGCCCCCGGCTTGACGGAGTGTTTCTCGCCGATCGCTGAGAGACTCGCCGGCCGTGAGTGAGCGCAGCGAGCACCCCGTCCTCGCCGGTGCCGAGGCGCTGTCGCATGCCGCCGCCGACGGGGACGGCGGTGGGGTGCTGGCCCTGCATGGCTTCACCGGCAGCCCGTCGTCGATGGTCGGAGTGGCCGCGGCGATGAGCGCGGCGGGCCTCAACGTCGAGGTGCCGCGGCTGCCCGGGCACGGCACCGACGTCGTCGACATGGTGCCGACGCGGTGGCCCGACTGGACGGCGGAGGTTGCCGACGCCTACCGGCGGCTGGCGTCCCGAAGCGAGCGCATCGTCATCGTCGGGCAATCGATGGGCGGGACGTTGGCCCTGTGGACGGCGTTGCACCATGCCGGCGTCCGCGGCCTGATCCTCGTCAACCCGGTGACCGAACCGCAACCCGCCGACGTGCGTGCCATGCTCGGCGAACTGGTCGCCGACGGCACCGACGTAGTGCCGGGAATCGGCAGCGACATCGCCGAGCCCGGCGTCGTCGAGATTGCCTACCCGGCCACCCCGGTGGCGCCGCTGATCTCGCTGCTCGACCACGGGGTCGCGCCGATCACCAGCCGCTACGGGGAGCTGACGATGCCGTTGCTGCTGTTCACCTCGCGTCAGGACCACGTCGTCGACCCCGGTCAGAGCGAACACCTCGCCCGCACGTACGGCGGCGATGTCGACCATCGCTGGCTCGAACGCAGCTACCACGTCGCCACCCAGGATTACGACCGGCACGACCTCATCGCCGCCGCGGTCGAGTTCGCCCTGGTGCACACCGCTGTGGCCAAGACCGCCGAGGGCCAGAGATGACGATGCTCGCCTCGATTCCCAGCCCCGACGGCAACTCGCTCGACATCGGACCGCTCTCGCTGAACGCCTACGGGCTGATGATCGCGCTCGGCGTTGTCGCCGCCATCTGGCTGTTCGGTCGCCGTATCGAGGCGAGAGGGCTGGCGCCCCGCGAAGTCGCCGGCCAGATTGGTCTGTGGGCGGTGGTCGCCGGCGTGATCGGCTCCCGGCTGTACCACGTCATCACCGACTGGGAGCGTTTCGACGGCAACCTCGGCGACATTCCGAAGATCTGGGAGGGCGGCCTCGGCATCCCCGGCGGCTTGATCGCCGGCATCCCCGTCGGGATCTGGGTGGCCCGCAAGCACGGCATCAGCCCCGCTGACGCCGCCACGTGCGCAGCGCCGTGCATCCCGCTCGCCCAGGCGATCGGCCGCTGGGGCAACTGGTTCAACCAGGAGCTGTTCGGCCGGCCCACCGACCTGCCCTGGGCTCTGGAGATCGACGACGAGCACCTGCCTGCCGGGTATGCGTCCGGGACGACGTTTCACCCGACGTTCCTGTACGAGTCGCTGTGGAACCTCGGCCTGTGTGGCCTGCTGCTGTGGATCGACCGGCGCTGGCAGTTGCCCCGCGGCAGCCTGATGGCGGTCTACGTCGCCGGCTACGGCGTCGGCCGCCTCTGGGTCGAGAGCCTGCGCATCGACCCGGCCAACGAGATCGCCGGGCTGCGGGTGAATCAGTGGATGGCGATTTTCGCCATCGTCGGCGGCGTGGCCTACACCGTCTGGGCGATCCGCCGCGACGGCGTCGCCCCGCAGCCCGCTCCCTTACAAACGGGCGTGGGGGCGACACCAGAGCGTCCGTAGGCTCCGGGCTGTGTCTGACCGCATTTCCGCCGACGAGGTCGCCAAGGTCGCCCGGCTCGCTCGCCTCGGCCTGACCGATGAGGAGCTGGCCCGGGCAACGATGCAGCTCGGTGACATCGTCGACCACTTCGCCGACATCGACGAGCTCGACCTCGACGGCATCGAGCCGATGACTCAGCCGTTCCCGCTGTCCAACGTGTTGCGCGACGACGTCGTGACGCCATCGCTGGATCACGACGAGGTCCTCGCCATCGCCCCCGAGGTCGAGGACGGTCGGTTCAAGGTTCCACCGATCATCGGACTCGCGGAATGACCGCTATCGAGATTGCGGCCGCGGTTCGGTCGGGGGAGCGCAGCGCCGTCGACGTCCTCGAGGAGCATCTGGCGACGATCGCCAGTCGCGAAGAGGAGATCCACGCCTTCAACCGGGTGCTGGTCGAGGAGGCCCAACTCGCCGCCGCCGCCGTCGACGCCAAAGTCGTCGCCGGCGAAGATCCGGGCGTGCTCGCCGGTGTCCCGGTGGCGCTCAAGGACAACATGTGCACCCGCGGCATCCCGACGACCTGCTCGTCGCGGATCCTCGAAGGATGGCTGCCGCCCTACGACGCCACTGTCGTGACCCGGCTGAACGACGCCGGGGCGGTCATCGTCGGCAAGACCAACCTCGACGAGTTCGCCATGGGATCGAGCACGGAGAACTCGGCGTTCGGACCGACCCGCAATCCTCTCGATACATCGCGTGTACCGGGAGGCTCGAGCGGGGGCAGTGCCGCTTCCGTCGCCGCCGGGTTCGCCACGCTCGGCTTCGGCAGCGACACCGGCGGCTCGATCCGCCAGCCGGCCGCACTGTGCGGCGTCGTCGGCGTCAAGCCGACGTACGGCGTCGTCAGCCGCATGGGCCTCGTCGCTTTCGCCTCCAGCCTCGACCAGATCGGTCCCTTCGCCACCACCGTCGCCGATGCCGCCCTCGCCCTGGAGGTGATCGGTGGGCACGACCCCGCCGACTCGACGTCGATCCCTCGCCCCGCACCGGAGCTGCGCTCCGTGCTCGACGACGGGGTCGAGGGACTTCGAGTCGGGCGGATCACCGACCTTCCCGCCGGCGCCGATCCCGACGTCGTGGAACGGGTCGACGCCGCCTTCGACGCCCTCAACGAAGCCGGGGCGAAGATCGTCGACGTCGAGGTGCCGGCGTTCACCTACGGGCTGACCGCCTACTACCTCGTCGCCCCCTCGGAGGCGTCGAGCAACCTCGCCCGCTACGACGGCGTGCGCTACGGCCTCCGTGTTCCTGCCGCCGACACAAACGCGATGTACATGGCGACGCGGGCGGCAGGGTTCGGCGACGAGGTCAAACGGCGGATCATGCTCGGCACCTACGCCCTCTCGGCCGGCTACTACGACGCCTACTACGGAAAGGCGTTGAAGGTCCGCCGGCGCATCGCCCAGGACTTCGGGCGCGCCTACGAGCACGCCGACGTGCTGATCACCCCGGCGTCGCCGAGCGTCGCGTTCAAGTTCGGCGACAAGACCGACAACCCGCTGGCGATGTACCTCTGCGACACCTACACGATCCCGTCGAACCTGTCGGGCGATCCGGCGGTCAGCGTGCCCTTCGGCACTGGAGCCGACCGCCTACCTGTCGGCGTCCAGGTGCTCGCCCCGGCACTCGGCGAGCAGGTGATGTTCCGGACGGCTGCCGAGCTCGAACGAAGGGCTCGATCATGAACGTGAACCGATGCGAGCGACGAGGCGCCAGCCGAGGAGCGGCCAGCAACGGCCTGCGTGGCCGGGGAACGCAATGAACGACTTCGAGATGGTCATCGGACTTGAGGTTCACGTCGAGCTGGCGACGGCGACGAAGCTGTTCTCCGGCAGTCCGAACCGCTTCGGCGACGAACCGAACACGAACATCGACCCGGTGACGCTCGGGCTCCCCGGCGCCTTGCCGGTGCTCAACCGCAACGCCGTCGAGCTGGCGATGCGCATCGGCCTCGCCCTCAACTGCACGGTGCAGCCGTGCATCTTCCACCGCAAGAACTACTTCTACCCGGACATGCCCAAGGCGTACCAGATCAGCCAGTACGACGTTCCGCTCAACGTCGACGGCTGGCTCGACCTGCCGGACGGTTCACGCGTCGGCATCGAGCGCGCCCACATGGAGGAGGACACCGGCAAGTCCACCCACACGGGTGGTGCCGACGGGCGAATCCACGGCAGCGACGCCTCGCTGATCGATTTCAACCGCGCCGGTGTGCCGCTCGTCGAGATCGTCAGCCGACCCGATCTCCGATCCGCCGAGCAAGCCCGCCAGTACGTCAACGAACTGCGCGCCATCCTCGTCGCCATCGACGCCTCCGACGCCAAGATGGAGGAGGGATCGATGCGCGTCGACGCCAACGTCAGCGTGCGTCGAGCCGGCGAGCCGTTCGGCACACGGTGCGAGATCAAGAACCTCAACTCGGTGCGCTCGCTCGGGCGGGCGATCGAGTACGAGGCTCGGCGCCAGGTCGACCTCATCGAAGCCGGCGAGACCGTGCGCCAGGAGACCCGTCACTGGGATGAGGGAGACGGCAGGACGCACACGTTGCGCACCAAGGAGGACGCGGACGACTACCGCTACTTCCCGGAGCCCGACCTCGTGCCCCTCGTGCCGGGTGCAGAGTGGGTCGAGGCGGTGCGCTCAGCGATGCCGCCGCTGCCCGCCGCTCGTCGCGCCGCCCTGGCGGCCGGGACCGGGGCTGCCCCGTCGAGTGAGGCGGTTTCGGTCGTCGTGGAGCGTGGCCAGGACGCGTATGTGCTCGCTGTCGCCGCGGCTGGGGGAGATGCGGGGCGTGCCCTCGTCCACGTCAAAGAGGCGTTCGCCGAGCAGGGCGCCGAACCGGCCGTTCCGGCAGCCGATCTGGCCGCCCTCACCAACCTCGAGGTCGACGGGTCGTTGACCGCGACGCAGGCCAAAGCGGTCCTCGCCGAGCTCGTCGCCAACGGCGGCGGAGATGCCACGACGATCGCCAAGCAGCGTGGCTTCGAGGCGATGGACACGTCGGCGCTGGAGGCAGTCGTCAGCGCGGCGATCGCTGCCAATCCCGCTGCGTGGGACACGTTCTGCGCCGGTCAGGACAAGGCCCTCGGTGCCCTCGTCGGCGCCGTGATGAAAGCCTCGCGGGGCCAGGCCGACGGCGCCGCGGTTACCGCCCTGCTACGCGACAAGGCCGGTCGCTGACCGTCTAAATGACTGTTGCCGCCGCAACAAATTTGTTATCGTTTTCCCATCGTCATCGTGGCGGTTGGCGGCGAGGCTCCGGCCTCCTGCGGCCGACCACGCGGTGGCGTTAGTCAGTGGGCTCCGGATGGCAGACCCGGGGCCCACTGCGCGGGCCCGGTGGTACTCGCCGCACCAGGTTGACGCAACCCCGACCCGATACTGTCCCGGCTCATGAATACCTCCGATGGGTCGCCCATCGACGTCAAACCCCGATCACGTGAGGTGACCGACGGGATTCGCAAGGCGGCTTCCCGGGCAATGTTGCGGGCGGTCGGGATGACCGACGACGACTGGGAGAAGCCGCAAGTGGGCGTGGCATCGTCGTGGAACGAGATCACCCCCTGCAACCTGACCTTGCGCACGCTGGCCGAGCATGTCAAGCGTGGCGTCCGCGACGCGGGCGGGTTCCCGATGGAGTTCGGCACGATCACCGTCTCCGATGGCATCTCGATGGGCCACGAGGGCATGCGCGCCTCGCTCGTCAGCCGCGAGGTGATCACCGACTCGGTGGAGACCGTCGTGTTCGCCGAGCGCCTCGACGGGTTCGTCGGCCTGTGCGGCTGCGACAAGTCGATCCCGGCGATGCTGATGGCCGCGGCACGTCTCGACCTGCCGAGCGTGGTCGTCTACAACGGTTCGATCATGCCGGGCGACCACAACGGCAGAGCGATCGACGTCGGCAACGTCTTCGAAGCCATCGGAGCCCGCCTCGCAGGCACAATCGACGACGACGAACTGCTGGCGATGGAACGGCACGCCTGCCCAGGTGAGGGGGCGTGCGGTGGCATGTTCACCGCCAACACGATGAGCTCGATCGGCGAGGCGCTGGGCATGAGCATCCCAGGCTCGGCGTCACCGCCGGCGATCGACGAACGTCGTCACGGCGATGCTCACGAGGCAGGCGCGGCCGTCGTGGAGATGTTGCGCCGTGGCATCACGCCGCGACAGATCCTGACGAAGGCGGCCTTCGAGAATGCCATTGCCATCACGAGTGCGCTTGGAGGCTCGACGAACGCTGTCCTTCACCTGCTCGCCATCGCCCACGAGGCGAAGGTTCCGCTGACGCTCGACGACTTCAACCGCATCGCCGCCAAGGTGCCGCACATCGCCGACATGAAGCCGGGCGGCAAGTTCCACATGAGCGACCTCGATCGAGTCGGTGGGGTGCCGGTTGTCCTCCGCCACCTGCTCGATGCCGGGCTGATCGACGGTGAGACGCTGACCGTCACCGGCAAGACGATGGCCGAGAACCTCGCCGCCCTCGATCCGCCGCGCCCGGACGGGGTGGTCGTCCATCCGCTGGACACGCCGATCCACACCGAGGGTGGGATCAACGTGCTCACCGGGTCATTGGCGCCGCTCGGCGCCGTCGTCAAGGTTGCCGGCCTGAGCGCCGACCAAATGACGTTCGACGGCGTGCCCGCGTGTTCGATGGCGAGGACGCGGCGATGGCGGCGATCGTCGACGGCTCGATCGTGCCGGGGACGGTGCTGGTGATCCGCTACGAAGGTCCCAAGGGCGGACCAGGGATGCGCGAGATGCTGGCGATCACCGGAGCGTTGAAGGGCATCGGCCGCGGCGCCGACTGCGCCCTCGTCACCGACGGTCGGTTCTCCGGCGCCACGTGGGGATTCTGCATCGGCCATGTCGCGCCCGAGGCGACCGATGGCGGACCGATCGCCTTCGTGCAAGACGGCGATCGGATCCGCATCGATGTTCCGAGCAAGTCGCTCGACCTGCTCGTCGACTGACGCCGAGCTGGCGACGCGGCGGCAGGGCTGGAGTCCGAACCCGCCGCGCTACACCGAAGGTGTGCTCGGCAAGTACGTCAAGTTGGTCAACGGCGCCGAAACCGGCGCCGTCACCAACTGAGGTTTCAGCGAAGTCCCGACGAGGCGCGCCGAAGTGAGCGCGTTTCGTCGGGAGTTCGGTCAGTAACGGCGGTCGTTGCGGGGCGGCCGCGGCGCGCGAGGACGCGCTTCGTTCACAGTGATCGGCCGGCCACCGAGCTGTTGGCCGGTGAGCTCTTCGATCGCCTTGCGGGCGTCCTCGTCGCCCATCTCGACGAAGCCGAAGCCACGCGAACGACCGGTCTCGCGATCGGTCACGACCTGCGCCGAGGTCACGGCGCCCACCTTCGCGAAAAGGTTGGCAAGGTCGTCCGAAGTCGTTGAAAAGGGCAAGTTGCCCACGTACAGATTGATGGCAGTTGCCCTCTCATTCCCCGCCTCAAACCTGGCGGCTGCCAGCACGGTAGCGCAACCGAGCCCCGACCGGGCGAGGCGGTTCATCCATCCGCGCTGAACCCGCCGAGGGCACCCTTGTAGAACACGAGCGGCGTGTGCACTTCGGCGTGGTGATCGAGCGCTCGAACGGCGCCGACGACGAGGGCATGATCGCCGAGGATGAGGGTGCGCTCGATGACGCAATCGATCCACGCCCCGACCCCTTCGATGATCGGACTGCCCGTCACCGGGGCCGGCTGCCAGGTGAGTCCGACGAAACGGGCGTCTTCGTTGCCCGCTCCGGAGAAGCGCCAACACAGGTCGGCCTGGGTGTTGCGCAGAACGTTGACGCAGAACCCGCCGGTGCCTTCCATCGCCACCCAGGTGTCGCTCTCGTTCATGGCGAAGAACCCGACGAGTGGGGGATCGAGCGAGATCGACGTGAACGAGCCGATCGTGAACCCGATTGGCTGATCGCCGGCCAGCCCAGTGACGATCGTGACTCCCGTCGGGAAGTGACCGAGGACGGCGCGGAAGTGGGCGCTGTCGAATTCGGGCGGTTCGTCGGCCATCGGCGGTCATGGTAGGAGAGGGCAATGACGAGCGATGGTGCCGTCGACGACGCCAAGCGCGTCCTGCGGGCGTTGATGCGACAGGTCCGCGCCGTCATTGCCGCCGACGAGCAGGACCGGCGGCGCCGCTCCGAGGAGATCTGCACGGGCCTGATCGGCACGATCGAGTCGCAGTTCACCGACATCGGGTCGTTGCACGTCTTGCTCTACGACCCGCTCGCCGGCGAGCCGGATCTCACTGCGCTCGCTGCATGGTGTGCCGCCAAGGACGTCGAGACATTCCTTCCGGACGTCGACGGTGACGCGTTGCTCGTGATGCCCGGAGATCTCGACCCCGCACTGCTCGACGTCGTCGTCGTGCCCGGTCTGGCGTTCACGCCGGACGGCCGGCGACTCGGCCAGGGCGGCGGCCACTTCGACCGCTTCCTTCCCCGGCTCCGCGACGATTGCGTGCGCATCGGCGTGGCGTTCGACGAGCAACTCGTCGCCGACCTTCCCACCTCGCCTCGCGACATCGCCGTCGACGTCGTCATCACCGCCTGACGGAGTGCGCTACCAGTTCGACTCGCCGTCGGGGATGGCTCCGCTGGTGTCGCGGTCGCGGGCCTCCTCGCGCTGGCTGGCACCGGACTCGTTGCGCAGCTCCAACTCGTCGATCTGCTCGCTGTCGCCGCGCTCGCTCTCCGTCGCGTTCTCGGGTTCGAGCGCCTCCTCGTCGTCGGCGCGGTCGGCATCGAGGGCGGCAAGCTTGGCGATGAGGCGCACCTGCGTCTCGGCGAGCCGGTCGCCGGGGTCGTCGACACGCTGCGACGGGCACTCCCCGGCCTCGACGACGCCGAGGGCGGCGGAGTACCGCTCGGCCGCATCGGACGGCCCGTCCGTCGACGCCCGGCCGTTGGTCTGGCCCGCGCCGGCATCGGCGGTGAGGTCGTCGCCGGCGTACAGCCGGTCGCCCTGGGCCTCGAGCGTCACCGCCAGGTTGAAGCGGATCTCGCAACGATCAGGTGCCACCTCGAGGGCGCTGGTGAACGCCGTCGCCGCGGCCAGCAGATCGCCCTGGCGGTAGCGGGCGTCGCCAACGCCGACGTGAGCGCGCCATGGATCGGCGACGTTGAGCGTCTCGAGGCGACCGAAGTTGGTCTCGCTCGATGCGTAGTGGCTGGCGGTGTAGGCGTCGGCACCGGTCGCCGCGAAAACGTACATCGTGACCAGCTTGATGCCCGCCGCCAGAGCGATGACGACGAGCGGCAGCACGAGGAATCGCCGCGCCGAGCGCCGGCTGGCACGAGGCCGCCCGCTCATGCCGCCGGCTCCTCGTCAGCCGAGCGCCATGGTCGCCGTGGCACCGGACTGGAACTCCCGCCGACTGGGGTTCGGGCCGCACCGCCGAGGATCCGCTGCGTCGCCATCGCCTCGTTGACCGTCACGGCGGCTTGCCACAGCAGCACGGCGAGCAGGGCGAGGGCGGGGATCCAGTAGAGGCGTCGGGGCGTCTCGCGGGACCCGTCGCTGACGGTCGGGGCGGCGTCGGCGAGGGCGGCGCCTGTGGCGCTCAGCCCACCCGGCGTGCTGCGGTGCACGTACGGCACGCCGAGCTCATCGGCGATCTCGACGAGGTTGCCCTCGTCGAGCCGGGAGATCGCCGTTTGCCCCGTGGCAAAGTCCTGGACGAAGGGCGAAGACGGCCCTGCGGAATCGCCCGACACGAACAAGGCATCGGTCCCGAAGAACTGGAGCATCGGCGCCCCTCGGGACGTGCCGTACCCGAGCACCGCGCCGCCGTCGACGTCCGGGGCCAGCTCGGCGAACGAGCTGATCCCTTGCTCACTGTCGTCGTCGGGGAGGATCACCCCGGTCCGCCGGTCGACCGCCGGTTCCTCGGTGTCGGGGCCGCGGCGAACCTCGCCGTCGGAGAAGTAGAAGACCACGGTGTAGCCGCCGTCGTCGCCGGTGGTCGCCGAAGGGCGGGGGAGTTGCTCGTCGATCACCTGCAGTGGGAGGTCGAGCCGACTGCCCCTGCTGTACATCGCCCGTTCCTGACGCAGCACGGACACCGCTGTTTCGAGGGCGCCGAGGTCCGTCGTCCAGGGCAGCTCGAGGCGGGCCTGCGAATCGAAGCGGATCAGTGAGAAGTTGGCACCGGGGAATTCCGCCGCCAGTTCGACGATGTCCGCCCGCACGCCGTCGAGTCGCGGTGAGTCGACGCCGTAATCGAGGGCGGCCATGCTGCTCGTCGTGTCGACCACGAAGACCACGTCGGCCGCCGCCCGGCGGGCCTCGCTGGATCCGCCGGCGGTCGCCGGATCGACGGCGATCACGGTGGCAAGAATGACCATCGCCGTTCCCCGTGCCAGCGCCAGGATCGGCGCGCCACGACGAGCGCGGGCGACGACGAAGGCTGCGGCGAAGCCGGCCATCACGCCGATCACCGGCAGCGGGAGCAGGGGATCAAACTGCACGGCTCACCTGCGCAACATCCAGGTGATCAACCCGAGCAGACCGACTGCGGCGAGGGCGATCGCGGCCGACGTCGTCGGACGGTCGTCGTGAACGACCTCCGGCGGTTGCTCGAGGTGGGTGGCCTCCGCCTCGACGATGCGCGTGATCACGTGGTCGACGACCCGGTCGTCGTCCGTGGTCAGATAGGCGCCGCCGGTGACCGTTACCGCCGCCTCCAACTCGGCGGCGTCGCTCGGGGTGATGTAGTTGGCCGGCGCCACCGCGTACACCCGGATGTCACGAGCCCGCGCCATCGACGCCGCGGTGTGCAGGGACACGATCGGGTCGCCGGCGAGGGCGTTGTCGGTGGCGAACACGATCGACCTGGCGCGGTCCTCGTCGAGCCGATCGAAGCGCAAGAGGCACGATGCCAGCCCGTCGCCGATCAGCGAGCTGCCGCCCTCCTCCGTACCCATCACGAACGATCGAGCGCCACGGTTGAGCTGATCGACGCTGAACTCGAGCGTGGCGGCGACGTACTCGGTGTCGTCGGTGAGCGGGAACACGGTGATCGAGGCCCCGTTCCAGATCGTCAGTCCGATCCGGTCGCCGGGCAGCCCGGCGGCGATGTCGATGAACTGGCGGAGGATCGACTCGTCGAGCTCCTTCATCGAACCGGAGACGTCGAGGCACAGCATCACGTCGCGGTTGAGCGTGGATCGGTCACGGGGCTGCTCGCTCAGCGGTCGCATGGCGAGCACTGCCGCGCCGATGCCGGCGACGGAGAGAAGGGTCAGCTCGGCGCCGAGCAACATCCGGTACCGCCGGCGCAGCCTGGCGAACACCTTCGAGGACCTGGCGTGATCGACGTTGGCGATCGGTGCCGTCCCGTGCCACGGGACGTCGCGGGGATGGCGCCATCGCCACCACAGCACGCCGGCGACAGCGGCGACCGCCGCCACGGCGAGGAGGCCGAGCCACGGGTTGCGGAACTGCAGCGCCGCGGTCACGACGACGCTCCGGCCCGGCTCGGGCGGTGCAGTTCGCTGCCGGCAACAACTGCCCTGGCGATGCCGAGCGCCGCCCATGGATCGCTCGCCGGCAGCTCCTCGAACTGGGGATGCTCGTACGTCCGGACGGCCTTGGCGACGGGTCCGAGTCCGGCGCTGTCGAGGTCGTGGGCTGACATCGACATCGCCCCGGTGGTGCCGGCTTCGGCGGCGAAACGGCGAAGTGTGCGGCTGAGCTCGTGGTGCAGCGCCCGCGGGGTGATGTCGTGCTCGAGCAGCTGCCGCTCGAGGTCGTCGAGGTGGCCGAGGTAGCGGCTGCGCAATTCGACGAGCTGTGGCGCCGCGGCGCGGATCGGTGCAGCCCGGCGCGGCCACAGCACCCACGCCAGGCCGGCGACGGCGACGGCGACCGCGGCGATCCCGGCGGCGAGCCAGCCGGCACCGAACCTGCCGGCTTCGTAGATCCGGTCGTCGGCGGGTGGCAGCGTGTCGACCGTTCCGGCGATCACCGTCACCGCCTCGGCCGCGGTGAACAGGACGGTCATCGATTGCTCCCCGTACCGAACAGTCGCTGCCGTTCGAGCAAGCCGACGATCGAAGGGACGACCGTGTCCTCGCCTTCGAGGCGCGTGCTGGCGACGCCGGCCCTGGCCAGCCGCGCCTGGGCGCCACGTTCGCGATCGTGGGCGAGGGACCGGAGATCCTCGTGCAGGTCGGTGCCGGCCCGGAAGAAGGCCGGAATCGTGGTCGTCGTGCCGACGACCCGCACCGGAGTGCCGGCGAGTGTGGGCTCGGTCATCGGCACGTCGCCGACGGTGCAGTGGAGCACCTCGTGTTGCGCGGCGAGGCGCCGCAGCAGTCGTTCGTCCCGCTCGTCGAGGTCGATGTCGTCGGCGATGACGACGACGATCATCCTCCGGTTGAAGTGTCGCGCCACGTAGGTGAGGAGGCCGTGAACCCGCGACGGCTCGCCGTCGAGGTCGATGCCGTCGTGGATCGTGCGCAACAGCCGTTCGAGGTGGAGGTCGTCGCGCCGCGGCGGGACGTACACGATGTGCTGGCTGTTGGTGACGTGCGCGCCCCACCCTCCGATCGTCCCGGCGATCGGCCCGGCGACGAGGCCGACGGCGTCGCCGTGGCGGGTGGCGATGTGGCCGATCGCCCCGGCGGCGAGCACGGCGACATCGCGCTTCGAGCACGTGGGGTCGGCCAACGCCGCCATCGTCCGGCCGGTGTCGACGACGAGCAGCACGGCGTGCCGGCGCGTCGCGACGTAGCGCTTGATCAGCGGACGGCCGGCGCGGGCGGTCGCCTTCCAGTCGATGTCCTTGACGTCGTCGCCGAGGACATACTCGCGAAGGTCGTCGAAGTCCATGCTTCGGCCACGGTGGATCGATCCGTACTCGCCGTCGATGACGTCCTGCGTGCGCCGGCGGGCAGGAATGGCCAGGTGGGCCCTGACCTTGACGAGCAGCGACTCGCGCGCCATGGCTATCGCCGACGAGCGCGGGCCGTGGTTCGACGGAACCGGTGGTTGCGACATGACGCTTGATGTTGCCGCCGGCCGGTTCTCGGTGTCAGGCGCAGGCTCTGGAAGCAGGCGGTACCGGCGGCAAGGACGCTGCCGCGATTCTCGGGCGCCGCAGATGACAAATCTGTCTCGTTCGTGGCGGTAGAACGCGGCCTCGACTGTGGCGATCGATTCTGGGGCCGCAATGCAGACAGAAATGTCTGGATCGGGAACCGAGAATCCGTCGACCCGTCGCGATGGCCGGCGACGAACCACTTCAAGAGCTGACGACAGCTACCGGCGCGGCGCTCAAACCCCCGGATACGTGAGAAGACCCCAAGGTCGGTCTCCTCGTTCGACAGAAACGGAGTCTTTGGTCGCTGTGACGACGTTAGTGGCGGCAAATCGACCAAAGTCACTCTCCGCGCTGGCACGGCGACCGCCCTACGGCGTCGGAACGGCGGCGAAGATGGCGTCGATGATCGTCTCCACCTGCACGTCGTCGGCGATGGCGTGGAAGCCGAGTCGGATGCGATGGCGCAGGGCGCTATGGCGGAGGTGGCGCACGTCGTCGGGGACGACGAACGTCCGGCCGTTGAGGAGGGCGTACGCCCGTGAGGCCTGCTGGAGAGCGATCGCACCACGCGGGCTGGCCCCGAGCTCGATGTAGCCGGCGAGCTCGGGGTCGATCACGGCTGCCGCGTCGCGCGTCGCCTGGGTCACCGCCACGGCGTAGCGCATGACCTCCTCGTCGACGTAGACGCGTGCCGCCAGATCGATCAGGAAACGCACGTCGTCGAGCCCGACGACTCGCTCCGGCGCGGCCGCGCCGATGCCGAGCACGCCGCTGTTGACGCGCCGGAGCACCTCCAGCTCTTCGGCCGGGCTCGGGTAGCCGATCACGACCTTGAGGAGGAAGCGATCGAGCTGGGCGCGAGGGAGGTGGTAGGTCCCCTCCTCCTCGATCGGGTTCTGCGTCGCCAGCACCATGAACGGCCGCGGCAGCGGGTACATCACCCCGCCGATGCTCGTCTGGCGTTCCTGCATCGCCTCCAACGTGGCGCTCTGGGTCTTGGCGCTGGCCCGGTTGATCTCGTCGAGGAGGACGAAGTTGGCGTGGATCGGCCCGAGGCGCGTGTCGAACTCGCCGTTCGACGGGTCGTAGACCTGGGTGCCGACGATGTCGCTCGGCAACAGGTCGGGCGTGCACTGGATGCGGGCGAACGAGGCGCTGACGACGCCGGCGAGCGTCGACGCGGCCGTCGTCTTGGCGAGCCCCGGGACGCTCTCGAGCAGGGTGTGGCCTTCGGCGAGGAGCGTGACGAGCAAGCCGCTGCGCACGGCGTCCTGGCCGACGAGCTTGGCGTCGTAGGCGCCGACCATGCTGGCCAGGAGATCGGTGGCCCGCTCCATCTCGCCGCTGGCGATCGGACGGTGGCCGGCGACGGCCGTCGGCTGATCGGAGGAGGTCGCGCTGGTCCCGGTGCTCACGAGGCGTTCGAATCTGGGTACTGCGTGAGCACGACCGTAGCATCGCGACGACCGGCTCTCTTCAGGCTTGAACAGACTTGCGCGTCGGTGTTGAACAGGCGCGACGCCGGTTCGGACAAGTCGGTTCCAGCAGTGCGCGCTTCGTGTTACGGGTGTATTCCGGTTCGCGAAACTTGTGCTCCGACCTCGGGGTGGTGAGGTTTCTCACTGCGTGGGACCCTGCTAGGTTTCTGCCACCCTTTGGTTTGGGGGGACGGGCCGAGGGCCGGTGGTCGCCACTGCAGCGAGTGATTCGCGAACGGTGACGATGCCGTCCGTACAGCCCCATCGCTTTCACAGAAAGATCAGGAGGTCGATGACGTGACCAGTCGTCGAAGGAGCAAGGCGCTCATATCCCTATTCGCCATGGCGTCGGTTGGTGCGTTGGTCGCGTCGAACGCGGTCTCAGCCACCACCGTCCCACCGGGCACCGAACCGGCAGGCACCGAAGCACCGGCGGGCAGCGCCCCGGCGGGCGGCGGTGGTGTCGGTGAGGTCGGCGGCAGCGGCTGCGGCATCCCGCACGGCCCGTACGAGGACCCGGGCGATCCGGCCGGCGAGGTGCGCGTCGCCTGGAACGACCCGTTGCTGTCGTTCAACAACACGACCACCCACGGCGACGCCGTTGCCAACAGCAATCCGCTGTACTTCATGCAGATGCAGCGGCGGGTTCACCTACTACGACGCCGACCTGCAGCTGATCAACAACGACCAGTTCGGCACGTGCACGATCGACTCGCTCGACCCGCTGACGATCACCTATCGCATCAACGAGGGGGTCACGTGGTCCGACGGCGTGCAGGTCGACGCCGCCGACATGCTGCTCCACTGGGGCGCTCAGGGCACCAGTTCAACGACGAGAACACCGTGGTCACCGCCGAGGGCATCGACGGCCGAGGCCGACGAGAACGGCTCGCCGATCGTCGTCGGTCCCGACGGCGCCGAGATCACGTCGGTCGACGAGGAGGCCTACGCCGCGGCGTTCGATCCCGAGACCGGTGCGCTTGCTCGAGGGCTACACCTACAAGGAGTCCGCCGGCGTGGCGTTCGACGCGTCGAGCGAGGCCTACGAGCTCGTGACCCAGATGCCGGTGATCTCCGAGGACGGCCTGGCGATGACGCTGACGTACGACAGCTTCTACGTCGACTACCCGAATCGTCGCCGCCGGCGCCGACCGAGGCGGCGCACATCGTGGCCGGCCGTGCGCTCGGCATCGACGACCCGGCCGCGGCGAAGCAGGCGCTCATCGACGCCTTCGCGAACGACGACGGGGCGGCGCTGAAGCCGATCGCCGAGTTCTGGAACACGGGCTTCGACACCGACGTCGCTGCCCGACGACCCGGGCCTGTACCTGAGCCACGGGGCCTACAACCTCACCGGCTACACGCAGCGATCGGAGATGACGTTCGAGGCCCGCGAGGACTACACGTGGGGCCCGCAGACCGCAGATCCAGACGATCGTGTACCGGATCATCGGCGACCCGACGGCTGCGGTGCAGGCGATGGAGAACGAAGAGATCGACATGATCCAGCCGCAGGCGACGAGTGACCTGCTCACCCAGCTCGAGGCGCTCGCCGATCGCGGCATCGAGGTGATCACCGGCGACGGGGCCACGTACGAGCACGTCGACCTCGTCGTGGCAACAACGGTGGCCCGTTCGACCCGGCGACCTACGGTGGCGACGAGGCGACTGCCCTGGCGGTCCGCCAGGCGTTCCTCAAGACGATCCCCCGCCAGGAGATCATCGACCGCCTGATCATCCCGTTGAACCCCAACGCGACGATCCGCAACTCGTTCACCCAGGTGCCCGGCTCGCCCGGCTACGACGCGATCGCCGCCGACAACGGTATGGCGGAGTACGACACAGTCGACATCGCCGGCGCCCAGGCGCTGCTCGAAGAAGCCGGTGTCGCGACGCCGATCCAGGTGCGGTTCCACTACGCGGCGAACAACCCGCGTCGTGCGTCGGAGTACGAGCTGATCCGTGACTCGGCGGCCCAGGCCGGGTTCGAAGTGATCGACGGCAACAGCCCGAACTGGGGCACCGAGCTCCCGAACACCGACATCTACGACGCCGCCCTGTTCGGCTGGCAGTCGACGGCGGTTGCCGTCGCCGACACGGAGGCGAACTTCGTCACCGGCGGTGCCAACAACTACTACGGCTACTCCGAACGAGACGGTCGACGCGCTGTACGAAGAGCTCAAGGCCGACGACCGATCCCGCCGTCCAGCAGGAGCTCCTCCTGCAGATCGAGCAGCAGCTCGTCGCCGACGCCTTCGGCGTGACGATCTTCCAGTTCCCGGAGGTGTTGGCGTACAACACCACCTACGTCTCCGGGGCGGCCACGATCCCGCTGTCGCCGACGATGTTCTACGCCTTCTGGGAGTGGCAGGCGGCCGGCTGACAATCCGTACGGGACCGTGAGCGTTGCGGGTCCGTACTACGCTGTGCGATCGGTGCTCGGCCCTCGGGCCGGGTGCCGATCACCCGGCGTCAGATAACGGTTGACGAGGTAGCTGGGCGCTAGCATGGTCGCCTTCATCGCCCGACGACTGCTCGCCGCCTTCTTCGTCGTGCTCGTGTCGTCGTTCATCGTCTACGTGATGATGGCGTACGCCGGCGATCCGCTGGCGTTCCTCGTCGAGATCCAGGACGAGCAACAGCGTGCTGCGGTCGAGGCGACCGTCAGGGAGAACCTCAACCTCGACACTCCCGTCGTCGCCCGCTACTTCCTGTGGCTCGGCGACCTCCTGCACGGCGACTTCGGCATCTCGGCCCGAACGCAGCTGCCGGTGTGGGACGACCTCAAGTTCCGCGTCCCGATGACGCTCAAGCTCGTCGGGGCGGCGACGATCCTGTCGATCGTCGTCGGCATCGCCGTCGGCATCGTCACGGCGATCCGCCAGTACTCCGGGTTCGACTACCTCGTCTCGTTCTTCACGTTCGTGTTCTTCTCCCTCCCGGTGTTCTGGGTGGCGATCATCCTCAAGAACATCGGCGGCATCAACTTCAACGACTGGCTGCGCGACAGCGCCCAGTTCTCGACCGACGTTCTACGTCCTCGCCGGCATCGTCGCCGGGATCATCGTCTACAGCTCGGCCGGCGGTGCGCCGCGCCGCAAGCTCGTCGTCGCCCGATCGGCGGCGGCCGTCGAGGGCATCCTGATCTACATCTCGGCCACGCAGTGGCTGCGCAATCCCGGCTTCGGGCCCGCGGTCGTCGGTCTCTTGCGATCGGCATCGCCGTCGGCGTCACCGCCGTGATGGCCGGGCGGCGCAACACCAAGGCGCGCAACAGCGCGCTGACGACGGCCGCGATCGGCTTCGTGCTCTGGTGCCCGCTGCAGACGTGGCTCGACAACGAATCAACATCTGGACGATCCTTGGCCTCGGCGTCATCGCCGTGCTGGTCGGCGTCGCCGTCGGGTACGCGTGGGGCGGCTTCGACAAGGGCCTGTCGGCCCGCACGGCCGGGGTCACCGCCTTGCTCGTCGGCGTCGTCATCTTCGTCGACCGGGCGATGCAGTCGTGGGACGAGTACTCGGCCAACCCCGTGATCCGCAACCGCCCGATCAAGACGATCGGCGACCGGGAAGCCCGGCTCGAGGGTGACTTCTGGCTGCACGCCAACGACTTGTTCAGCCACCTGATCCTGCCGACGGTGGCGCTGATGTTGATCTCGGTGGCCACCTACACCCGCTACTCGCGAGCGAGCATGCTCGAGGTGCTCAACCAGGACTACATCCGCACCGCACGATCGAAGGGGCTCACCGAGCGCACCGTCGTCATCCGCCACGGCCTGCGCAACGCGATGATCCCGCTGGCGACCGTCGTCGCCGTCGACATCAGCGGCGTCCTCGGCGGCGCCGTGATCACCGAGACGGTGTTCGAGTGGAACGCGATGGGCACATGTTCATCGACGGCCTGCGCAACCTCGACCCGAACCCGGTGATGGCGTTCTTCGTCATCATCGCCATGATGGCCGTGCTCTTCAACCTGTTCGCCGACCTGATGTACGCGGTGCTCGACCCCCGGATCCGAGTCGTCGGCGGAGGTGCCAAGGCATGACGGTGGACCCATGACCATTCAGCTCGACCCGAGTCACGAGGCTGGAGAGATTCCGGTACCGATCGTCGACGAGCAACTCCTCGAGCAGAAGGAGGTCGCCGGGCTCAGCCAGATGCAGATCGTCCGGCGGCGCTTCTTCCGCCACCACGGCGCCATGCTCTCGCTGATCATGCTGGCCGCCATCGTGCTGCTGTCGGTCACCAGCCTCGGGGCCGGTCCGATCCCCGGTTGGTGGAAGTACAGCCACACCGACGTGGTGCCGCCGAACCCCGACGAGGCCCGACGATGTCGCTGCGGCCGACGTGGTTGGGCGGCGCCGGCATCCACCTCGGCGACCACCCGTTCGGTCTCGACAACGAGATCGGCCGGGACATGTTCGCGATGACGATGAAGGGCGTGCAGACCACCCTCGTCGTCATCTTCGTGGTCGGCCTGATGACCGTCGTGATCGGCGTGACGGTCGGTGCCGTCGCCGGCTACTTCGGCGGGCGGATCGACTCGATCCTCATGCGTTTCACCGACGTCATCATCGTCATCCCGCTGCTCGTCACCGTCTCGGTGTTCGCCTTCGTGTTCGAGGCGACCGGCATGTGGACGCTGGCGCTCGTGATGGGGTTCTTCCTGTGGACCGGACTGGCCCGCCTCGTCCGGGCCGAGTTCCTCGCCCTGCGCGAGCGTGAGTTCGTCGACGCGGCCCGCGTCGCCGGGGCGTCGTCGCGGCGGATCATCTTCAAGCACATCCTGCCCAACAGCGTCGGCGTCATCGTCGTCGGCGTCACGCTGCTGATGGGCGCGGCGATCCTCACCGAAGCGGCGCTCGGGCTTCCTCGGGTTCGGCATCCAACGGCCCGACGTGTCGCTCGGCAACCTCGTCGAGGCCTACGACTCGGCGTTCTCCAGCCGGCCCTGGCTGTTCGTGTGGCCCGGCGTCTTCATCATCGTGATCGTGCTGTGCCTGCAGTTCATCGGCGACGGCCTGCGCGACGCCTTCGACCCACGGCAGAAGCGGATCCCGAAGCGCAAGGACCTCGAGCAGGGGATCACCCGCGCCGAGGCCGAACCGACGAACCGGTCGCGGACCCCACACGTGCTGGGCGGGCTCGGGGCGACGTCAAGCACTACGCCATGAGCCCGACGACCCCGAGCGCAACGAGCACCGCACCGCCGGCCAGCGTCCCGAGGTGCCATCGCACGGGAACCCGCTCGTGCTCGAGCACGGGGTTGTCGAGATGACCGGCGGCGCGCAACCGCTCCCACTGCTCCCGAACGATCTCGGCGGCCTCCCGCGCGGCCCCCGGGCTGATGTCCGGGCGAGCACCGCCGTCTGCGCCCACCGCCCGACCCAGCAGGTTCGCGTCGACTCTCGTCGCCTTCCGCATGGGGCCGCGTCCTGGTGCGGGAGCGGCCCACGCCGTGAACTTGCCGTACGCCGTGAGCAGTGTGAGCGCCCAACGGGTCTCGATTCCGGTGATCGCCGGCCAAGGCACGTCGATGGTGCGCATCACGTTGACGAGGCGAACACCGCCATCGGATACCTCGACACTTGGGCGCCAGAACGTCGCCCAACAGCCCCGGCCAGCAGCGCCAACCATGGTGCCAGGCGCAACAGATCGCTCGAGGTGTCCGTGCGACCGCGACGACGATTGCCGTGAGGCCGCAGATGGCCGTCGACCGCCACCGTCGAGCACGCGCCCGAGCATGGGGCGGAACACGTTGTGCATCGCCGGACATCCTGTCAGTTCGCTCGTTTCGAAGGATCCGCGTGTGAGCGACGTTCCTGAAGTCGCCCCGGTCCTGTCGGTCCGCAACCTCGACATCGACTTTTGGGTCGACGGGGTGTGGTACCCCGCGGTCATCGGCGCCGAGTTCGACCTGTTCCCCGGCGAGGTGCTCGCCATCGTCGGCGAGTCGGGATCGGGCAAGTCGACGACGGCGATGGCGATGCTCGGGCTGCTGCCGAAGAACGCCTCGGTGCGCGGCTCGATCAAGCTGCGCGGCAGGGAGATCGTCGACATCGACGCCTACACGCTGCGCCAGATCCGCGGCGGCGAGGCGTCGATGATCTTCCAGGAACCGATGACGGCGCTCAACCCCGTGTACACCGTCGGATTCCAGATCGCCGAGATGCTGCGCAGCCACTATTCGATGGCTCCCAAGGCCGCTCGGCAACGGGCGATCGAGTTGCTCACACTGGTGGAGATCCCCGACCCAGAGCGCCGCGTCGACGCCTACCCGCACCAGCTGTCCGGCGGTCAGCGGCAACGGGCGATGATCGCCCAGGCGTTGGCGTGCGACCCGGCCCTGCTCGTGGCCGACGAGCCGACGACGGCGCTCGACGTCACCGTGCAGGCCGAAATCCTCAAGCTGATGCGCGACCTGCGCGATCGAATCGACGCCGGCGTCATCCTGATCACCCACGACATGGGCGTCGTCGCCGACCTGTCCGACCGGGTGATCGTGATGCAGCGCGGCCTGATCGTCGAGTCCGGCACCGCCCACCAGGTGTTCAAGGTACCCGAACACCCGTACACGCAGAGCTTGCTGGCCGCCGTTCCGCACCTCGGATCACTGACCGGCGACGAGGCGACGGAAGGTGGGACGGCGGAAATCGTCGTCCACGAGCCATCATCGCCGGCCGCCGACGAGGCGGCGGAGTCGCTCGTGGTCGACCTACGCGACGTCGCGATCGAGTATCCCAAGCACGGGCGGACCCCTGCGTTCCGGGCCGTCGATGGCGTATCGCTCACCGTCGAGCACGGGGAGGTCGTGGGCCTCGTCGGCGAGTCGGGTTCGGGCAAGACGACGATCGGCCGGGCGATCGTCGGCCTGCTCCCGTTCGTCGAGGGTGAGGCCAGGGTGCTCGACATCGACATGGTCGGGATCGACAAGGACCAGCTGCGCAAGGTCCGCCGCGACGTCAGTTTCGTGTTCCAGGACCCCGGGTCGTCGCTCAACCCAAGGCTCCCGATCGGCGAGTCGATCGGCGAGCCGCTGCTCTTGCAGAAGATGGCCAAGGGCAAGGAGCTGAGCAAGCGAGTCGAGGACCTGCTCGATCGTGTCCACCTCGCCAGGGACCTGCGCAACCGCTATCCCCACGAGCTGTCCGGCGGCCAGCGTCAACGCGTCGGCATCGCCCGCGCCCTGGCGCTCGGTCCGAGGCTGCTCATCGCCGACGAGCCGACGTCGGCGCTCGACGTGTCCGTGCAGGCCAAGGTGCTCGACCTGTTCCAGGAGTTGCAGGACGAGATCGGCTTCGCCTGCCTGTTCATCTCCCACGACCTCGCCGTCGTCGAGATCCTCGCAGGCGGATCGCCGTGATGCAGCTCGGCAA
>CAVQTY010000003.1:0-683421 GCA_963716665.1 Ilumatobacteraceae bacterium | reverse complement strand
AGCCATGTCGACGATTTCGAACTTCTCGAGGAGGTGTCGGCGATCGTCCTGCAACGTGACGCGGTAGGCCCGGAACTGATCGTGAATGACGTGTTCCATCTCGTCGACGGACAGACCGATGCTGGGGGCGAGGTCTCGCAACGGGATCACAACCGGTGGTTGGCTGACGATCCGGTATCGGTCACCGACCGCGCTCGGCCAGTTTCGACTGCGCTTGCAAGCTGTCCCGCGTGTGCGCCTTTCGTGCCTGTTGCTGGGCGGTCTTTGCCGCGGTCTTGGCGTGCTTGTCTCCCGCCCGTGTCAGGTCGCGTGCCACGTCCTTGGCACCACGCAGGAGCTCTTGTTCCGACAAGCGTGCGTACCAGATGTCCATGGTGCGCATCTCGGCGAACTCGGCCATCTGTGCTCGATAATTCGAGACCAACTCGAGCGTCGCGACACGCGCATCGGATCGGGTGAAGCCGTTGTTACGTGCCGCGATCGTGAAACTCACCGCCATGCGCTTCACGTCGTACTCGAAAGGCCCGGGAAGTGTCTCGTCGAAGTCGTTCAGTCCGAACAGCAACGTTCGTTCGGGTGACGCGAACGCCCCGAAGTTCGAGAGGTGCGCGTCGCCGCAGAGTTGGACGTTCAAGCGGGCAGTCGGCGTGTCCTTGAGATCTGCCGCCATGATCTTCGCCGCGCCCCGGTAGAACGTGAACGGCGAGACCAACATCCGCCCATGACGAACAGGTACGAGGTCGGGCTCCCGAGTAGGGTTCTGCTCCTCGAGCAGTGCAACCGGATCGGGACGACCAGGAGCCGGCGCCCATCCGGTGTGCACCGACAGAGGCACCTGCTCACGCGCAGCCCTCCCTCGCGCGATTCGTTCATCAACGCTCGGGTGCACGACTGCCGTCATCAGACCCTCCTTACGCAGGTTTTCGTCGCACTCGTCTTCACCACCGCCGACAGACCCCGTATCACGTCAGGGCCTCCCGCGCTCACCGGCGACGAGGGCTGTGGTCAGGCGGCTCCGTAACTCGTCGAGGAAGCCTGGCCGCGACTTGAGTGCCGTCCGCGTCGCCCCGGCGAGCGCCCAGCGCCGCAGCCGGTCTCGCGCCCGCGACAGCGTCGCCGGGTCGACGGCAGCCACGGCCTGGGCAACGGCCCGTTCGGGTCCAACGTACAAACTGGTGGAGGCGAGCACCTCGGCGACGTCGGTTGCCAACAGCAGATCGGAGGCGGCCATCTCGCTGAACCCGAAGTCGATGATCCACACCTCCCCGCTGTCGTCGACGAAGATGTTCGCCAGTCGAAGGTCACGATGGGCGATCCGGCGCTCCCGCAACTCGCCGACGACACACCAGATCGCCGCCAACACACCGTCCGTGACCTCACTCGGGTCGAGGCGGTCGAGGGACCGGCCCTCGATCCTGTCGTAGGCCAGGACGTAGCCGTTTGGCACGGCGGTGGCGAAGGCCCGCAAACGGGGAGTCCTCACCGGCAGGTCTCGCACGGCCAGCGCGACGAGCGCCTCGTGCTCGACGGCGCGGCGCAGCGTCGAGAACGGCTGCTCGTCGCCGAGATCACGGGGCTGGATCCGCCGGTACAGGCGGAACATCAGATCGGCGCTGCGCTCATCGTCGCCCAGCGCCTTGACGAACAACTCGCCACCCCCCTCAGCGACCCCGAAGTACGGCGTCGACCAGCGGGCGTCGACGCCCGCCTGGTTCAGCTGCTGCAGCGGAAGCCCGACGCTGGAGAGGCCGTCGACGACGGCCTGCCAGGTCGGCCGCCGCGACGGCGCTCCCAACGCCACCAGCACGGCCGCGCCGGACACCCACCCGACCACCGCTGCCCCGAGCCAGGCGAACGACACCGGTGAGGTCAACAGGTCCGTCACCATCATCCCGACAAGCAGCACCCAGCCCGCCCGACGCCACCCACGACTCAGCCACGGCGCCGCCGCCGTGAGCGCCGCCGCCACGCCGGCGATCCCCCACACCGTGGGAAAGCCGTCGCTGCTCAACGGCCCCGCGCCGGCATCGACGTCAACCAGGCGCCGTCCTTCGTCATGGTCGACCAACGACTCCTGCAAAGAGACCAGCAGCTCGGCCAACAGCACCGCCAAGCCAACCGTCTCCAGCATCCGCCACCGTCTCCCCACGAGCGCCCAGATCAGCCCCCCACCGAGCACCACGACGGCGAGGATCCGTGTCCCGACAACGAACACGCCGAAGATCCACGCCGGCACGGCGTCGAGCCCACGCAGCAATTCGGACGCGAAGTCGACCAGTGCGTCGCCGAACAGCCACTCAACCAGCAGCAGCGCGAGCGCCACGCCGACTGCGACGAGCAAGCGCAAGACGTCGGCCGGGGAGCGTTCGATCCGCTGCTCGTCAGCGCTCGCGCTCCCGCTCACGGACGATTCGTGGCTGTCCAACGTCACCTCAAACCTCACCAGCGTGTGTTCCATGGTTCGCCCACCCCGGACCTCGGCAGCCTCAACTCCGCAGTCCCCCCGGGCCATAGGAGAAACCGCACGGCCGGACATCATCTGAGAGCACAGATCGCGCGATCCCGGCTCAGGCCTCCCGCATCTCCTTGCCATGAGCGGTCAGCGCCCAGATCACCAGCACATCGAGCGTGATCACGGTGAGCGCCCACAGCGGGTACGCCGGGATGAAGAGGAAATTCGTGATCAGACTGATGCCGGCGACGATCACCCCGACGATGCGGGCCAGGATGTTGCCGCTGAACACCCCCATGCCGGATAACAGCATCACGAGCCCCACGACGAGGTGGACCGCCCCCCACTGGGAGATGTCGAGGTACACCGAGGTGCGATTCGTCCACACCACCCATTCGTCGTTGACGACGGCAATGAGACCATAGACGGCGTTGAGGCTGCCGGCGACGATCATCATGATGCCGGCGAACCAGATCCAACCTGTCCACCCCGATTGTTCGGTCTCGTAGGTTCCAGCCGTCGTATCGCCGGACGGGGTTGTGTAGCCCGACGGCTGGGTCGTGTAGTCCGTCATTGAAGCGTTCCTCTCATGTCGGGGCGCTCCGGGTGTGACCGAACGTTGAACGCCTTAGACCGGTTCCAATCGTGCGGCTCCCCTCCCCTCCACGTCATCACCTACATCAGACGATTCGCCGCCTGTCGTGCGTCGGCCCACGTCTGAGATGGATTGGCGGTCACGGTGTCCGCCGACGCTTCGTCGTGACAACGCGCGAGGGAGGCTTCGAGTCGATTCCTCGTGATGCAACTCGATTTCGAGGCTGAGCGGTTCGATGATTCGGCGCCTGCGGCACCGGGCTGAGGGGTCGATGCCGCGTCGGCGGCCCCGTGGTGCAACGGCTTGACGGAGCGCCCGGCTGTGGCTGGCGTGCCTGTCGCCGCCTTGAGGACGGTGTCGACGAACTCGCAGAAGCGCTCGACGTTGATCAGCCGGTCCCAACCGGCGGCCAGCCCCGCGAACCGCCGGGACGCATTGGTCCTTCCCGCCGCGGCGGCATCACTCAGGTCGGGTGATTGTGATTCGGGATCACCCTCCGGCCGAAGGCGAGGCCATCTCGACCTACGTGCGACCTTCGCGAGCCGGGATCATCTCTCACAGGTGATGACAGCGGACCAGGTGCGGCGCATCGTGGGTGTCGATGACTGTCGGGACAACGACCTCGCGGAACGGGATCGACGAGGCGAGAAGCTTACTCGATCGGAGGCGACTGCTGGATCGCAGACGACGCCGGCCGACGGGCCTTCAAGGTCGACCGCACCGCGGCCGGGCTCAGGAACACCTGCGTGCCCGGAGAATCTGAACGGCGACGACGGGTGCTCTCGGCGTCGGGACTCTTTGACGAGACGTGGGCTGGACTGGCGTCATCGGTTTATGTATGCCGGAAAGAAGGTCCCGGAATGAAGAACATCGCAAGGAGGGTGTTATGACTCAAGATCACCTCGTGATTGATTTTCCGATCAGAGGTCCGGCCAACGCCAAGGCGCTCGCCGAGGAGTTGCCGCCGTTGATGCCTGGTTTCGCGAAACTGCAGGATGAGCTTGGTACCGTGCACTTCTCCCGTTTCATGGTGAAGGGAGACGACAAGCTGTTGTTCCTTTCGGATGTGGACGGTAACGGTGCACAGCATGTTGAGCGCCTGGTGGAGAGTGCTGGTTCGCTGTTTGACACCATTTTCGAGCATGTGATTGACCCTCCGGCCACGCCCGTGACTAATCACCGTGAGGAGGTCGTCAAGTGGTTGGGGGACCATGTCCGCGTGCCTTTGGACATGTACTTCGCGTACGGGGATGCTTCGGTTCAGGACATCAAGGCGTGCGCGCGCGAGGCGGGCTTCACGGGCACGACTGCGCAGGCTCCGCTGTTAACCTACATGCCCATCAAGTCACGTATGCAGGGCGTCGCCTTGAAGTTGGACACGAGGAATATTAAGGACAGGGGAAAGCACGCGTCGGATTCTATCGGTACGCTGCATTTCTCACATTGGGTGCCGTTTGACAGGGAGGCTATAGGCTTCTTCACGATCTTCTGCGGCGATTTTGAGAAGTACATTCAGGACTTCACAGACAAGACGTCGTTCGTCTTCGATTCTGTTTTTCCACATGTCGTTGGGGTGCCTCCAACACCAATACAAAAGAACGCCGAAGCGTTCTATCAGTGGGCCTTGGATTACAACTATCCGCCGATTGGATTCTATAGCGCCTATCCAGGCCTCTCGGTTCAAGACATCCTGGCCCTCCTGGCCGATCGCAAATCACAATCTGTCTCCACCTGATGCCACTGGTGTCACGTGGGAACGAACCTCGATTCGGGCCAGAGCGCCGGCGTTATCCAGCGAGAACAGCACACATGCAGCCCCGGCGATCAAGAGCCCGGGGTTTCTTCGTCGACTGCTTGGCCGAGCACGCCATCATCCAGGCATCATCCAGGGTGTCATGGCGCTTCGGGAGCCGGCGAAGAATCGGCGCTCGACCTCGCGGACATTCCTGGACGACCGGGACGACGACGCCAACTCACGACGACGCTCCGCGTCCTAGTCTCCCTCCTACGTCACGGCTGGTCATCACTCACATCGAGCGATCGTCCTTCGAGAGTGTCGGCCTTGGTTGCATTCGGCGCGGTCCGCGGCCCCGGGGGCCGCGGAGAGGGACGTGAATCGGCTTGCTTGTCGACGATCTTGGGGGTTCGCGGTGATACCGAGCGACATGGCCTCCACTTCGGTGGGAGGCCGCCGCTGGTGATGAGGTGAGTATGCAGGCAGTGACCGTTGTGCCTGGTACGGCGGGTTCAGCCAGGCTCGATGATGTCGCCGAGCCCAGTGTTGCGCTGGGGTCGGTGGTCGTGGAGGCGCTGGCGGTGGGTGTTTGTGGTACCGATGCCGAGATTGCCAACGGCAGCTATGGCTGGGCGCCACCTGGTGAGGAGCGGCTGATCCTCGGTCACGAGTCGCTGGGTCGGGTGATCGATCCGGGACGGACCGGGTTGGCGGTGGGTGATCATGTCGTCGGTATCGTGCGCCGCCCCGATCCGATGCCGTGCCCGAGCTGTGCTGTGGGTGAGTGGGACATGTGCTCCAACGGTGGGTACACCGAGCGGGGAATCAAGCAGGTGCACGGGTTCATGTCCGAGCGGTGGCGGATCGAGCCGGAGTACCTCGTCCGTGTCGATGCGAAGCTGGGCCACCTGGGCGTCCTCCTCGAACCCACGACCGTCGTCGCCAAGGCATTGGAGCAGATCGTGATGATCGGCCAGCGGACATTCTGGGAGCCGCACACCGTGTTGGTCGTCGGTGCCGGTCCGATCGGACTGCTGGCCGCCTTGATCGCGGTGCAGCTCGGCAGGGAGGTCCATGTGCTCGACCGGGTGACCATCGGACCCAAGCCGGCGCTGGTCGAGCAGCTCGGTGCTACCTATCACACCGGGCCGATCACGGACCTCGGCTTGTCCCCTGACGTCGTCATCGAGTGCACGGGTGTCGAGTCGCTCATCCTCGACGCGGCGCACGCCGTGGCAGCGGGCGGCATCGTCTGTCTCACCGGGATTGGTGCGCCGTCGTCGGAGGTGCTGCAGTCTCAGGGGCTTGCCAACGACGCCGTGCTCAACAACCTGGTCATCTTCGGCTCCGTCAACGCCAACCGTCGTCACTACTATCGGGCAGCGAAGGCGCTCGCCAAAGCGGACCCATCGTGGCTGCAACAGCTCGTCACCCGTCGCGTTCAGCCGGATGAAGTCGTCGATGCCCTCGCCAGGAAACCGGACGACATCAAAGTCGTCATCGAGTTCGTCCAACGATGATCGGGTGAGCGCGCTGAGATGAGTCATGCGCCGTGATCAGCCGAGCCCGGGTTGCGAGGGTGTCGTCCTTCCAACATCGCTGGAATTTGTCGCGTTCCACGGTTCCGCTGAGCCGCTGGAACGCGGCGCCGGCACCGACCCACCGGCCCGGTCCTTCGGGCGAGTCGCCGTAGTACTGCGCCGCTCCCCCGCCCAGCAACCCGGCACCAGGGTCGCCGAGCCCGCCTTGGAGATAGTCACGACCGCTCTCGCCACTGCCGCGACCGACCTCGACGGCCGCCCCAAGCGGGGTCACATCGAGCCGCACGACCGCTCCAGTCCGCTGCCCAAAGTCCCTGCGACTCCTTCTGGGCAACTCGGGTGCCGTCCCGGCACCCGATCGAACGCAGGTTTCCCGAAGGGAAACCTGCAAGTGTGCCTGAAACGGAAAAGGGCGCTGACCCGATCACTGGAACCTGGCAGATCGGGTGACCCGATCCGGCGCAGCCGGTCCGCAACCACGACGGCCGAACACCCGAGATGCCGGGTCGCGAGCGGGGCGCAGCCCGCCGGCGGCCCGCGACCAACACGCGGGTGCCGGCGGGCACTGCCACGTCCACCGCCTTGGGCCGCCGGGGGGTTGCGGCGTGCGGCGGGGACCCGGACGGGGCCAGATCAGGCGGTCATCGCTCGAGAGTGCCCAGGCGGATGGCACCGATCGCGCCCGGTCCATGGCCTGGTCGTGGACAGCGACGTCCAGCACGGCGAGCAGCCGGGCGGTGTACGGGCTGAGCTCAGCCGCCACCGTCGCGTCCACTTCGGGGGCCGGCGCCCGGTGGTTCCGAGCACGGGTTGCGTGGAGTCCATGCCTGGTCAAAGGTCGGCGACCGCCGCAAAGCGCGACACCCGATCGGCGTCCCCGCCACCCGATCGGCGAACGCCGACGACCCGATCAAGGGCCGTAACCAGGGTGTTCGGGTGTCGTCGCGTGGAGGCAGCCGTGCCAGGCCGTGTAGTCGGGATGTCGAGCCGGCGGTCTGGTCTGTCCGGTGCATCCTGGATTGGCCTGATCGATCAAGCTCAACGTCGTGGTCGGCGGGTCATCAAATGTCACGTTGATCGACGGAATTCGGGCGCGGGAAGAACCCACTGTCCTGATGTTGGGGCCCTCAGCGCGCGGCCAATGCCGCTTCGATGCGTTCGTTGCCGACTTCCTCGTCGCCTTCGAGTGCGCCGACGTACGTGGAGACGAGTGTTTGGACACTGTGGCCGAGTCTTCGGGCTACCTCGCCCAGCGGCACCCCTGCCCGGAGCCAGGTCGTCGCAGCGGCATGACGACAGTCGTAGACACGCAGCGCACTCTGACCGGTCGACTGGAGAGCGCGGCGCCACGCGCGACCCCATGTGGATTCGCTTGGTCTCGCACCCGTCAGAGTCCGGAACAGCAATTGGTCAGAACAAAGTCCTCTGTCGCCGATCCAGTCACGCAAGACAGTTACGAGTTGGGGAGGAATAGGCACGCTACGTGGACCAGTCTTCGGCTCACCGGGCTCGTCCCAGTCAATATCAGCCTCTGTGACCTCGATTCTGCCCCAGCCTTTCTCAGGCAGAGTGATTGCTCGCACGCGCAGCATGATCACCTCGGAGGGCCGGAGGCCGGCATAGTACGCCGTCGCTGTCATGACTTGATAGGTCCTGCTGCCCGGGTGGCCGGAAGCGACGGCTTCCAATGCCTTTGTCATCATGGCCGGGGTGGGTAAGCGTCGCACGTCGACCGCCCGTTTGCTCCGAGCGACCTTACGTTTCGACTGCGATCTCGAGCGACGGGGCCATGGGTCGAATTGAATCGCGCCCGCTTCGACCGCGGCGAGGACGCAGTCATGACAGTTGGTCCGGTATCGATTCGCCGTCGCCGCCGCGAGGGGAGTTTCGTCGAGCTTGAGGCTCAGCCTCCGGGAAATCTCCCCGACTCGCTCGCGGTTCAGGTCTCCCAGGGTGAGGCTGTACCGATTCATCCAATCTTCGAACTCGCTGCTGCGATACCCACGATCCGGCCGCAATGCGCTCCGCAGGTAATAACGAAGGCCGTCAGGAGCCGTGGCCCGCTCGTCGATGGCGAGGGCGACGAACCTGGAGAGGGATTCAGCTGTCGAGGAGCGGGTCCGTGGTTGCCACTCGTTCCATTGGGTGGCTAGCCACCGACGTGCCCAGTCATGAACGCCAAGGTCGGCGAGCGGTAGCTGCCAAGACTCCGGCTCGCCAGTCGTCTCGTCGAACCGGCCTCCTGCGTGGACAGCCTTGAGCAGCTCGGAACGGTAGCGTTCCGCCTCTGCCTTGGTCCTGTATGACTTGCTCCGGTGACGGCCATCGATCGTGTAGCGCACGACGTAAGGCTGCTTCACGCGAGCGGAGCCGCGGCGGTTCTGCACCGCGTACACCTTCACTTGCTGGAGGGGTCGGGCCATGTCGTCCTCCTCGCGGGGCTTCCTGCGGCACACGCATGTCTCGTGCCATTATTGGGAGGAGTGTGGGAGGAAGTCTAGATCGGGATACCAATCATGGCCCTGAACTGGGACGTAGCTCAGAGAGTACGCTGGACTCTTAATCCATTGGTTCTGGGTTCGAATCCCAGGGGGCGCACACGATCTAGCTGGGCAAATGTGGCCTAATCGGGCACCGTGATCACGGATTGATCACGGTTTGCTCACGAACCGCCATCCAGGGCGGCACCGAAGGCATCGGCCACCGCCTGATCGTGGCCCGGCCCCGTCAGCCGCCAGGCCCTCGATCGTGGTCACGCCCCGGCCCTCGCACTGCGCCGCCAGCGTCAGACACGACAGCACGCGCTTGCCGTCGAGCAGCACCGTGCACGCGCCGCATGCACCCTGATCGCAGCCCTTCTTCGTGCCCGTCAGGTCGAGCTCGTCGCGCAGCGCATCGAGCAACGTCACCCGGGCATCCAGCCGCAACCACTCCGCGCTCCCGTTGACGGTCAGGGTCACCTCAACGTCGGTCGCGGCAGGAGTGTCGCCCGTTATCTGATCCATAACGGTCTCCGTTCACCGGTTGCTCAGCGGACTGGGTTCCCGTGTCGCCGGCCGGGACTGAAGCGCCGGAGGTTCCGGACCGATGTTGTTGATCGACTGGTCTTGACACCGAACAGCGCCGCGATCTCGTGGCACGGCGTTGTTCGGCTGGCGGCCGACTGCCGCCGGCACGGCGTAAGCCTCGTTGGTCTGCACCCCGCGTGGTCCTCTTAGGGCTTCGGTCACGAGCCACGTTTTACAGAGCGAACCGCAGCGCGGCGCCCGTGAGACCACTGCTTCGCAGCAGCCCTCGAGGCCCGTGCTTGGGTGCGATCACTGAGTCCCGAACCGGGCGATTGCAGCAATCGTTGTCGGCGCAGACTCTGCGCGGTACCGAGCGACGAGCGTCCACCCTGTGCGTGATCACCGGCCTCCGGCCGGCAGCGGCGGCAGGGCGGCGGTGCACGAGGGGAATCGGGACGCGCGATGATGGGTTCGAGATGCCAGCAGTCTCGTTGGTTGGCCGGAGTCACGAGGCAGGCGTGATCGCCCGCCTGCTGGAGGGTTTGCCTGAACGGGGCGCAGCGCTGGTGGTGCGAGGCCACGCCGGCATCGGGAAGTCGGCGCTTCTGGCCCAGGCGAGCAGTCTCGCCACCGATCGCGGGATGCTGGTCATGAGCGCGACAGGCGTTCAGTCCGAAGCGGACCTTGCGTTCGCGGGCCTGCACCAGCTCCTGCGGCCGGTGCTTGCTCACGCTGATCGCCTTCCAGGGCTTCAGCGCAACGCGGTCATGGCCGCATTCGGCATGACCGACGCTGCCGCCCCTGACCTGTTCCTGATCGCGCTTGCCGCGCTCGAGTTGCTGAGTGAGGCCGCGGCGCACTCGCCCGTCGTTCTGATCGTCGAGGACGCTCAGTGGCTCGACCGGTCCACCGCCGATGTGCTCGCGTTTATCGGCCGGAGAGTGGAGTCAGACCCGATCATTCTCCTGGCAGCCATCCGCGAGGGGTACAAGAGCTCGCTCGGCGGACTGTCCGAGCTGCATGTGGAGGGACTCGCCGATCGCGCCGCTCGAGAGCTGCTGGAGGCGCACTACCCAGAGCTCGCCACCGCCGTGCGCGAACGGGTGCTCGATGAGGCAGCGGGCAACCCGCTGGCGCTGCTCGAGCTACCGCTCGCGCTTCGCTTCCGCGTCGGGGACGAGGAAGGATCTCTGCCCACGCCCCTGCCGCTGACGGGTCGCTTGGAAGAGACATTTGCGTCACGTGCCGCCGAGCTGCCCAGCGCCACGCAGAGCGTCTTGCGCATCGCAGCGTTCGATGAGAGAGGGGTTTTGGCGGAGGTTATGAGGGCCGCGGAGATCGCTGACGGCGTCACTCCATCGGTCGAGGCGCTGGTTCCGGCGGTCGACGCGCAGCTGATTGTCTACGATGGTTCGGCACTGCGATTTCGCCATCCACTCGTGCGCTCGGCGATCCAGGAAGCGGCGAGCGTCACCGAGCGTCACGCGGCGCACGCAGCGCTCGCCGAGGTGCTTGCGTACGACCCCGACCGGCGCGTGTGGCATCGGGCGGCAGCGACTGTCGGACCGGATTCGGCGGTCTCCACGGAACTCGAAGAGGCGGCGGTCCGCGCGCAGAGGCGTGGGGCCTTTGCCTTGGCTGTCAATGCCTTCGAACGGGCGGCGGCCCTCACCGAAGAACCTGCTCGGCGAGCTGCCTTGCTGCTACGTGCGGCCGCCTTGGCGCGCGAGCTCGGGCGGCGCGAACTCCTGATACGTCTGTTGCGCGAGGCGGATTCGCCTGAGCTCGGGTCGCATGACAGGGCGCTGTCGATGTGGTTGGCGGACGCTTTTCAGCCAAGGTCCCGCGGGGGATCCGGCCAGGGTGCATGCCCTCGTCGAAACGGCGGGACAACTGATCGTCGGCGGAGACACCGATCTAGCGCTCAATCTTCTTTTGGCCGCCGCGTTCAGGTGCTGGTGGGCTGACCCAGGCGAGCAGGCGAGACACGAGCTGATCGCAGCGACCGATCGGAGCGGAGCCTCTCCAGAAGACCCGCGACTGCTCTTGATCCAGGCGTACGCGGCGCCGATCGAGCGAGGCTCGGTGGTCATTGATCGGCTGGCAAGCTCGGTGGCTGATGTCGGCCCCGACGGGTCATATCTCCTTGGTACGGCGGCCCAGGCCGTCGGCGCCTTCGATCTGTCGTTGCCGCTGCTCGGGACAGCCGTCGCCAGACTGCGCGAGCAGGGCCGCCTCGGCGTGCTGGCGCAGGTGCTCGTGAGCCATGCCTGGGCCGCGATCCAGCTCGCCGACTGGAGCGTCGCCATCCCGGCCGCCGAGGAGGCCGCCGCGCTGGCGGCAGAGACCGGGCAGCCGTTGTGGGAGGCGGGAGCGCAGTCCACCACGGCGATGATCGCGGCACTGCGCGGCGAGCAGAGAGCGGTCGAGGATCTCACCGCCAAGGCCGAAAGCGTCGCCCTGCCTGCGGGCGCTACGGCCGTGCTCGCCGCGGTGCAGCTCGCGCGGGGTTGGTCGGCGCTTGGACAGGGACGCCACACAGACGCCTACGACGAGTTGCGTCGACTGTTCGAGCCCGGCGACCCGGCCAATCACCACATGATGCGTTGTTGGGCGTTCGGCGATCTCGCCGAGGCAGCCGCGCACAGCGCTCACCACGATGAGGCCCGGGCGATCATGCGCCAGCTCGAGCTGCTGGCTCGCCAGACACCGTCCCCATGGTTCCACGTTGGCTTGCTGTACGCGCGTCCACTCCTTGCGGCCGAGGAAGACGCCGAGCCGCTGTTCCGTGACGCCCTCGCCACCGACATGGCCCGCTGGCCGCTTCACCGTGCACGTCTGCTGTTAGCTCTTGGGCAGTGGCTTCGTCGACAGCGGCGGATTGCGGACTCGCGTGCGCCGTTACGCACTGCGCGGGATGCGTTCGATGCGCTTGGGGTCGGCCCGTGGGGTGAGCGTGCGCGCCAGGAGTTGCGGGCGTCGGGTGAGAGCAGCCGCCGGCGCACGCCCGACACGCGGGACGAGCTCACGCCACAGGAGCTTCAGATCGCACAGATGGCCGCCGCCGGGCTGTCGAATCGCGAGATCGGTCAGCGGCTTTACCTCTCGCATCGAACCGTCGAATCGCATCTGTATCGGCTGTACCCGAAGCTCGGGGTCACCTCGAGGGCGCAACTCTCCGACGTGCTCGGCGGCGTATCAACCGAGTCGACCTGAGCCACCGCGCAGCGTCCGACTCAGTAGCCACACCTAAGCGACGTCCACGCCGGGCACTGCACGGCAGTGGCCGCACGGGCGCAAGCTCCACCACTGGCGGCCTAGAACAGAGGTCATGGCCTCTATCGGCGCATCTGATCTGGACGTCTTTCCGCTCGCGCTGGGGACCAACAGCTTCGGCTGGACGGCTTCGCCTGCGACGTCCCATGCGATCCTGGACGCCTTCGTCGCCGGCGGCGGGAACTTCATCGACACCGCCGACACCTACTCCTACTGGGTTGCCGGAAACTCGGGCGGCGAGGCCGAGGCGATCCTCGGCGATTGGCTCGCCGCACGGGGGAAGCGGCCCGACGTCGTCGTCGCAACGAAGGTCTCCGGTCTGCCGGCGTACGCGGGGCTGAGGGCCGCGAACATAGCCGCTGCGGTGGAGCAATCGCTGCGGCGCTTGCAGACCGACTACATCGACGTCTGCTACGCCCACTACGACGACCCCGACACCCCGCTCGAGGAGTCCATCGGCGCACTCGACGCGCTCGTGAAACGGGGCGTCGTCCGCTACACGGGACTCTCGAACTACAGAGCGGAGCGTGCACAGGCGTGGATCGAGGTCGCGATCAGCACCAGCGCCACCCTCCCCGTCTCGATCCAGCCGCACTACAACCTGCTAGTCCGCGAGCCGTTCGAGGCAACGCTGAGGCCCCTCGCCGTCGAGCACTCGCTCGGGGTGGTGCCGTACTTCGGGCTGGCGGCTGGGTTCCTGACCGGCAAGTACCGATCGCCTGGCGACGCGGACAGCGTCGCGCGATCGTCGATGGTCGCCGACTATCTCACCGACGCCGGATTCGCCGTGGTTCGCGAGCTCGACGCGATCGCCAGAGAGCACGACGTCCAGCCGGGAACCGTCGCCCTCGCCTGGTTGCGCGCGCAGCCCACGATCGTCGCGCCGATCGCCGGCGCCAGCGCACCAGAGCAGGTAGCACCACTGCTCGCCTCAGCAAAGCTCGAGCTGAGCGATGAAGAGCTCGCCCAGCTCACCCGAGCGTCGGATGCGTACGCGGACGCGACCGCGGCCACGGCGTGACCTCGTGAACCACATCTCACTTGACGGCCTGGAGGTCTCGCGGCTCGGCCTCGGCTGCATGGGCATGTCGGCCTACTACACGGGAGCGGGCGTCGACGACGCTGAGTCGATCCGCACGATCCACCGCGCCCTCGACCTCGGGATCACCTTGATCGACACGGCCGAGGTCGACGGCCCCTACGCGAACGAGGAGCTCGTCGGACGCGCGATCGCGGGGCGCCGAGCCGAAGTGGTCCTGGCGACAAAGTTCGGGGTGGTCTCCCACCGCCACGGGGACGCAGCCGAGTACGACAGCCCGCAGAACATCCGTACCGCCCTCGAGGGATCGCTGATCCGCCTCGGGACCGACCACATCGACATCTACTACCAGCACCGCGTCGACCCGGCGACACCGATCGAGGAAACGGTCGGCACCCTCAGCGAGCTGGTCGAGGCAGGCGAGATCACGCACATCGGCCTTTCCGAGGCTGGGCCCGAGTCGATCCGGCGTGCGCACGCCGTGCATCCGGTGACGGCGCTCCAAACCGAGTACTCGCTCTGGACGCGCGGCCCGGAGGCGGAGGCCATACCGCTGGTTCTTACACTCGGCATCGGCTTCGTGGCCTACGCCGCCGCTCGGCCGAGGGTTTCTGGCCAGCCGGCTGCGCGCACAGGACCACCGGATGAGCATTCTCCGGTTCATCGGCAGCAACTTCGATCAGAACCTGCGGATCCTGAACGAGGTCGAGGCGGTCGCGGAGGAGGCCGGCGCGACGCCGGCGCAGGTCGCGCTCGCGTGGCTTCTCGCACAAGACGACGACATTGCTCCGATGCCCGGCACCAAGCGGGTCTCGCGCCTCGAAGAGAACGCCGCGGCGGACACCATCGCGCTGACCGCGGGCCAGCTCGCGCGCACCGCCCGTGGGCGACCGCCGTCCAGTCTCATCGTCAGCAACCCGATCATCGCGTTCACCATGATGCGCGACGACCTGATCGGCGGGGCTCTTCGCACCCGTCGAGAACCTGCCCGTCGAGGGAGACGACGGAAACGGGTGCACCGTGGCGTACGTCCTGCCGTCCTCCTCGTCGCCGCAGCGAACCCCTCGCTGCTGCCAACCGCCCGTCAACTCGACAGGAAACTCGGCGCCCTCATCAATGGCGCCACAGGCGTGGCGAACCCATCCGCAACCAGTCCATCAACGAAACCCCGATTGGAGACAACCATGCACAACCACACGTTGGAGCCGGCAGCACGACAGTTCGCCGACGCCACCGCACAGCCCCCGTTCCTGTACGAACTCGGACCTGACGCTGCCCGCAAGGTCCTCGACGACCTCCAAGCTGCGCCGATCGCGAAGCCCGACGTCGACGAGACATGGATCACCGTGCCGGCAGAGGTCGGCGACGTCGCCGTCCGCATCGTCAAGCCCCTCGGTGCAACCGGCCCCCTACCAACCGTGCTCTATGTGCACGGCGGCGGCTGGATCCTCGGCAACGCCGGCACCCACGATCGCCTCGTGCGCGAGCTGGCGGTCGGAACGAACGCCGCGGTCGTGTTCGTGGAGTACGACCGGTCCCCGGAAGCGCAGTACCCGGTCGCGATCGAACAGGCCTACGCCACCGCGCGCTGGATCACCGAGAGCGGCCACGCTCACGGCCTCGACGCGTCACGTCTGGCGGTTGCCGGCGACTCCGTCGGCGGCAACATGACCGCGGTGCTCGCGATCCTCGCCAAGCAGCGCGGCGACGTCACCTTCGTACACCAGTCGATGTACTACCCGGTCACCGACGCCGCCCAGGACACCGACAGCTACATCGAGTTCGCCGACGGCCCGTTCCTCACCGCCAAAGCCATGGCGTGGTTCTGGGACGCCTACTGCCCCGACGAGGCAAGACGATCGGAGATCACCGCGTCGCCGCTGCGCGCCAGCCTCGACGACCTGGCCGGCCTGCCTGAGGCGTTTTTGATCGTCGACGAGAACGACGTCCTGCGCGACGAGGGCGAGGCATACGCCCGCAAGCTCACCGAGGCCGGCGTGCGTACGACCAGCGTCCGCTTCAACGGCGCCATCCACGACCTGCTCATGCTCAACCCTCTCCGTGACACGGCCGCGACCACCGCCGCGCTCGATCAAGCGATCCACGTCCTGCGCAAGGCCCTCGGCAGCAACCAGCCGACAGCTCAGTAGAGCAGCGCTCGTCGACGCGAAGGAAGGTCCACAGCCCATGGCTCAGCTGCTCTACCGTCTCGGCCACTGGTGCGTGCGACGCCGACGCGTCGTGGTCGTCTTCTGGGTCCTCCTGGTCGGCGGCATCGGCACCTGGTCCAATGCCGCCGGCGGCAAGACCACCGACACGATCTCCATCCCGGGCACCGAGTCCCAAGAAGCTCAAGACCTGTTGTTGGAGCGATTTCCGACGCAATCCGGAACGACAATACGCATTGCCGCCGAAGCGCCCGAGGGGCGAACACTCGCTGACTTCACCGACGACGAGGAGCTCAGGGCCGGTCTCCGGCAACTCTTCTTGCTACCCGACGTCGTACCGCCCGCCGATCCGATGTCGTCCGTGACGACCTCGCCCGACGGACGAATCGCCTTCATCGAAGTCCGCTTCAGCAAGGCGGCGGTCGACCTCGACGAGGAACAGATCCGCACGGTCATCGAGGCCACCCGTGAAGCGACGCCCGCGGCACTGACGGTCGCGTTCAGTGGTGACGCGGTGAGCAAAGCGGTCGAGGAGCCGGAGCCGCCCGCCGAGTTGATCGGGTTCGCCGTCGCCATCATCGTGCTGTTGATCGCGTTTGGTTCCGTCATCGCGGCCGGTCTGCCACTGCTCACCGCCCTCGTCGGCGTTCTGATCACGGTCCTCGGCATCACGCTCGTCTCGGCGTTCACTGATTTGACCAGCACCGCACCGACGCTGGCGATCATGATCGGACTCGCCGTCGGCATCGACTACGCGCTGTTCATCGTGACTCGTCACCGCGCTTTCCACGCTGCCGGACTCTCCCCAGAGGAATCCGCGGCACGCGCCAACGCCACGTCCGGTGGAGCGGTCGTCTTCGCTGGCGGCACCGTGATCATCGCCCTTGCCGGATTGTTCATCACCGGCATCCCCTTTCTCGCCGTGATGGGCCTGTGCGCAGCCGCATCCGTCGCCGTCTCCGTGCTCGTCGCCATCACTCTCGTCCCAGCGTTGCTCGGATTCGCCGGCGACAACATCGACCGCTTGACCATCCCCGGCATCAAGGTCACCACCGGTGAAGGTGTCGCGATCGAGGAGTCCGTCTCGGGACGGTTCTCCAAGCGGATCACCGACCGGCCCTGGATGTACCTCCTTGGTGGCATCGCCGTCATGCTCGTGCTGGCCGCACCGTTGCTGGCCATCCGTCTCGGCCTTCCCGACGACGGATCCAAGTCGCCCGAGACCACACAGCGCGAGGCGTACGACATCCTCGCCCAGGGTTTCGGGTCGGGATTCAACGGCCCCCTGGCTGTCGTCGCCGACCTCCGTGGAGTCGACGACCCGTCTGCCGCACTGATGGCGATCAGCTCGGTCGCCGAAGCGGACCCCGATGTCGCACTCGTCGGTCAGCCGATCACCAACGCAGATGGTGACACCGCGATCGTGACCGTCATCCCGAGGTCGGGTCCAGCGAGCAGCGAGACCGAAGACCTCGTCCACCGTCTCCGCGAGGGGTTCTCGACCAGTTCCGTGAGCGACACAGGAGTGAGCACCTATGTGGCTGGCAACACGGCATCGAACATCGACATCTCGGACAAGCTCAGCTCCGCGCTTCCCAAGTACATGGCATTCGTCATCCTGCTCACGATGCTGCTGCTGATGGTCGTCTTTCGATCCATCCTCATACCAATCAAGGCAGCTATCGCCATCCTGCTGTCCATAGGTGGGGCCCTCGGCGTCACTGTCGCCATCTTCCAGTGGGGCTGGCTCTCCGGCTTGATCGGAGTCGACACCAACGTCCCCATCGTCAGCTTCGTCCCGACGATCATGTTCGGCGTCCTGTTTGGGCTCTCCATGGACTACGAGGTCTTCATCCTCTCTCGCATCAGGGAGGAGTACTCCCACACGGGCGACCCACACGGCGCCGTCCTCAACGGGCTCGCGATGTCCGCCCGGGTGATCACTGCTGCCGCCATGATCATGATCGCTGTCTTCGGAGCGTTCGTGCTCGGCGACGACGTCATCATCAAGATGTTCGGCATCGGACTCGCCGTGGCCGTGTTGCTCGACGCCACCGTCGTGCGCATGGTCATCGTCCCGGCTGTCATGACGCTCTTCGACCGGAGAGCCTGGTGGCTCCCAGGGCCCCTGCGGAAGATGCCCGACCTCGATGTCGAAGGCGCACGACTCCTCGAGCACCTCGCGGACCTGGAGGCACGGACCTCCACCATCTCGGATGATGCAGTTCCAGTGCCGCAGCCGACCTGCCCCCGTCCTCTCACAGAAGCGGAGGCGCCCCATGACCGACATCGACAACATGAACAACTGGAACGCGCAGATCATCGCTGAGTTCCGCGCCAACGGCGGCGAAGTCGCCTCGCTCGGCGTCATCCCGATCGTCATCCTGCACAGCAAAGGCGCCAAGTCGGGTCTGGAGCGGGAGAACCCCCTGGTGCCGTTGATCGACGGAGACGCCCTGTACCTGTTCGCCTCCAAGGCCGACGGAGGCGTCCATACACGTCGAGCTCACGACTGGAGAACCCCATGCAGTACCGAAACCTGGGCCGAACAGGCATCAAGGTCAGCCCATATGCGCTCGGCGCGCTCATGTTCGCCACACAGGTCGGCAACACCGACCCCGAGGACTCGATCCGGGGTGGGCGTGGGGCACGTCGACGCGTTGCGGGCGCGAGGCGCCATCGTGGTCGGGGATCTGAGCGAGCTGGTGTCACCGTGACGGCGGCTCCGGACGATCTGGCCATCGAAGCGGAGATGACGGGAGGTGGCGGCTACTCGGTGGAGCCGTGGCACGTGACCGAACACGGGTTGGACCTGGCCATGTTGGTTGCCAGCGAGTCGATCTTTGCGCTCTCGAACGGGCACATCGGCCTGCGGGGGAACCTCGACGAAGGCGATCCGTACGGGATGCCGGGCACCTATCTCAACTCGGTGTTCGAGCTGCGTCCCCTGCCCTACGCCGAGGCCGGCTACGGCAACCCGGAGTCGGGGCAGACAGTCATCAACGTCACCGACGGCAAGCTGATCCGGCTGCTCGTCGACGACGAACCGTTCGACGTGCGCTACGGCATGCTCGACGCGCACGAGCGCACGCTCGATCTCCGGGCCGGGACGCTCAGCCGTCGATGTCCGGTGGACCTCGCCGGCCCAGGACAGGGTGCGGATCTCGTCCGTGCGGCTCGTTTCGCTCACCCATCGGGCCGTGGCGGCGATCTGCTACGAGATCGAACCGATCGACACGCCACTACGCATCGTCGTGCAGTCCGAGCTCGTGGCCAACGAAGCGCTCCCGGCCCAGGGTCGCGACCCTCGGACCGCCGCGGTGCTGGAGAACCCGCTCGTCATCGAGGAGCAGACGGTGGGCAGCCGCGGGGCGCTGATGGTGCACCGAACCCGTCGCAGTGGGCTGCTCGTCGCGTCGGGCATGGAGCACGTCATCGACGGCCCCGACGGGACGACCGTCGACGTGTCGAGTTCGCCCGACGGGTGTCGGCTGACCGTCGCCACTCGGCTCGAGCCCGGAGCACCGTTGCGGCTCGTCAAGTTCCTGGCCTACGGCTGGTCCAGTCAACGCACCCGCCCGGCCCTGCAGGCCCAGGTGGTCGCGGCGCTGGCCGCCGCTCGCCTGACGGGTTGGGACGGGCTCGTGGCCGAGCAGCGCCGCTACCTCGACGAGTTCTGGGCCGGCGCCGACGTCGAAGTCGTCGGCGACCCCGAGGTCCAGCAAGCGGTCCGGTTCAGCCTGTTCCACATCCTGCAGTCGGCCGCCCGGGCCGAGCAACGGCCGATCCCGGCGAAGGGCCTGACCGGCAACGGGTACGACGGGCACACGTTCTGGGACACCGAGACGTTCGTGCTGCCCGTGCTCATGTACACCATGCCGACCATTGCCGCCGATCCGCTGCGCTGGCGGCGACTCACGCTCGCAGCCGCGCAGGAGCGAGCCGCCGAGCTCGGTCTGCCCGGGGCCGCCTTCCCGTGGCGCACCGTGCGGGGGCGGGAGTCATCCGGCTACTGGCCGGCTGGCACGGCGTCGTTCCACATCAACGCCGACATCGCCAACGCCGTCGTCCGCTACCTGGACGCCACCGGTGACGGGGAGTTCGAACGCGAGGTGGCCGTCGAGCTCCTCGTGCAGACCGCCCGCCTGTGGCGGGGCCTCGGACATCACGACCGCGACGGGCGGTTCCGCATCGACGGGGTCACGGGGCCCGACGAGTACAGCGCCGTCGCCGACAACAACGTGTACACCAATCTGATGGCGCAGCAGAACCTCAGGTCCGCCGCAGACATCGCCGCCCGTCATGTGGAGCGCGCCGAGCAGCTCGGCGTGACGGCCGACGAACTGCACGCCTGGCGCGAGGCCGCGGACGCCATGATCATCCCCTTCGACGACCGTCTCGGCGTCCACCCCCAGAGCGAGGGGTTCACCGACCATGCGGTCTGGGATTTCGCCGGCGTCCCACCCGACCACTATCCCCTCTTCCTCCACTACCCGTACCTCGACCTCTACCGCAAGCAAGTGGTCAAGCAGGCCGACCTGGTCCTCGCCATGCACCTCCAAGGCCACGCCTTCACCGCCGAGCAGAAGGAACGGAACTTCCGCTACTACGAAGCACTCACAGTGCGTGATTCGTCGCTGTCGGCATGCACGCAGTCGGTCATGGCCGCAGAGGTCGGCCACCTCGAACTCGCGCACGACTACCTCGGCGAGGCCGCGCTCATGGACCTCGCCGGGCTCGGGCACAACACCGGGGACGGGCTGCACCTCGCCTCCCTGGCCGGAGTCTGGACCGCCCTCGTCGAAGGCTTCGGCGGGATGCGAGCACGCAATGGGCGACTCAGCTTCGCCCCCCGCCTCCCCAGCGGCATCGGCCGGCTGGCGTTCCGTGTCCGCTACCGCGGACGTTGCATCTGCGTCACCGCCGAGCACGGTCACGCGACGTATCGACTCGTCAGCGGGACGCCCACCGTGATCGCCCACCACGGCGACGACTTCGAGCTGGCCGGCGAGCCGATCCGACACTTGATCCCGAAAGCGGTCGCGCTCACCCGACCAACCCAACCAGCAGGTCGCGAGCCACGCCCACGTGGCACCACCACGTGACGTCGCCTGCCGCCGGCGACCGTCTCGTCGCGGCTGCGCACCCGTTGCACAACTGGTTGACGTCGATCGGCTCGGAGATCGCCGATCAGACGATCGGTGGCGGGACGCCTTGGGCGCTTGCGGCAAGGTCGGGGTCCCAGCCGCAGACGGCGCACGCGTGCTGGACAGCCGAACGGCCGAAGTCGAGCGCGGCTCGGTGTGGGTTCGGTGCCGCGCGAACGTCGTCCCAGTTCAAGATGAACTCGCGTAGGTCCGGATGCCAGCGCGCCGCGGCGGCGACAGGGTCGCCGTCTCGTAGCCGTCGGGGGCCGGGAAGGCGAAGGCGAAGAAGGCGGCGTGCGGGTAGCGGGCGTCGCCGGGCCACCAGCCCACCTCGATCTGCTCGGCGTTCGCCGAGTTGCGCATGATGAAGTCGTTGGACGGCGGGTCGACGGGGCGGCCCGAGAAGAGGCCGACGGCGAGGTCGAAGGTCCCCCACCAGGCGTTGACCGGCGTCGAACGACCGCGATAGGGAGCGCGCAATGCGGCGAGCGCGAGCGCCGCCTGGGTCGCCGCTGTGAAGTAGGCGGAGACCTGCGCGGGATCGTAGGTGCGGTCGTCCGCGAGGGCCAGCCGCTCGCCGTCGAGCGCCTGATCCAGCGCAGCCTCGGCCTTCTCCTCGGCCATCGCACGTCGGCCGTGCAGCCGGACCCCTGCGAGGAAGACCTCCTCGTGCAGACGGACCCCGCCGCGTCCGACCAGGACCATGCGCGTGACCGCAGCGACGAAGGATTCCGCCAGGTCATCGACTACGACCGCAGTCACGCGGTTCAGCGGCGAGGACGCGCTCCACAAGGCGCTGCGCAATAGCCGCTGCGCCTTCTGCACGATCGGATGACCGAGGTGTACGTACACCACGTCGTTGCGACCGTCGGCGACGTCGAGGATCGAACGTGATCGGGCGCGGCACGTCCGGTTTCAGCCGCGTGTAGAGGCCCTTGAGCGTGGCCTGCCAGCGGTGCAGTGAACGGGCGCACGCTGAACAACTCGGCGTCGGCTCCGTGCTGGTCGCTCTCGTCGTACGGGAGGGAATGAGCGGGAGCTGGTGGTCGATCCGCAGAGCGGTGTCGACCACTCGGCGCAGGTTCGCGGGCTCGAGGTGCATCTCGGCTCGGGACGCGTCGAAGCCCTGCTCCAGCTGAGTGAGGCGTGAGTTGAGCTCGATGCCACCGGCCAGCGCAGAGTTGATCACCTCGTTCGGATCGACGCCCTTGCCTTGCGTTCGCGACGGTGCGCGGCGGGCGAAGTGCTCCTGGATCTCCTCGCCGATCACCTCGTTGACCGAGCCGAGGTCCTGCTCGACGTTGGCGACCTTCTTCGCGATGCGGGCCATGAAGCCCGATGTCGGCCGCGTAGGTCGACGAGTCGGTGTCGGGGACGAAGTGGAACACCTGCGGGTCGCGGGTCTGGCCGTAGCGGTCGATGCGGCCGATCCGTTGCTCGAGGCGCGACGGGTTGAACGGGATGTCGAAGTTGACCAGCCGATGGCAGTGCGTCTGCAGGTCGATGCCCTCCCCAGCCGCATCGGTTGCCAGGAGCACTCGGACCGGTTCCTTCGCCGGGTCCTCGGTGAACTGCGAGCGGATGTACTCACGGTCTTCCGGCGAGACGTCGAACCCTGGATCACGGCGAGCACGTCGCCGTAGCCGCGTTGGGCCAGCACGCGGGTCGAGCCAGTCGACGGTGTGGGCGTACTCGGTGAACACGACGACGCGGTCGTTCGTCCAGCGTGCCGTCGGGCCGACACACCGCGTCCAGGAAGGTCGAGCAGCGCATCGAGGCGGGAGTCCGGGCGGCTCTCGTAGCTCAGGCCCCACGCCATCAGCGTTTCAAGCTGTCCCGGTTCGGCGGCGCTGAGCGGGTCGGAGTGCTTGGACTCACGGAGTCGCTCGGCCTCGTCCTGCTCCCACAGAGCCCTCTTCTTCGTCGGACTGGCCTTCGCCGAAGATGTCGTCGTAGTCGTCGTCGGTGAGGCCGCGTCCCGCTCTGGAGGTCAGGTAGTGGCTGAGGGTCTGTCCGAATGCGAACGGGCTGGAGAGGAACCGCTTCTTCAGCAGCATCGTCACGATGTCGCCGCCGGGCTTGGTGCCGTTGAGCTTGGCGCTCTTCGTGACGATGTCGTCGAGCAGCGCGAACATCTCCTGCTCGTCGTCTCGTGGGGTGAATGTCGAGTGCGCTGGACCACCCGATTCTTGAAGCCCTTGCCGGTCAGGTCGCGTCTTGAGGCGGCGGACGGTGACATCCTTGAGGCGTTGGCGTCGAGCAGCGCTCCACGTGAGAATCGGCGGGAGTCGATCATCTCCAGGAGCGCGGTGAACGACTCCGGGTGCCCGTTGTGCGGCGTGGCCGAGAGGAAGAGGCGGTGCTCGCACTTGTCGGCGAGCTGGCGCACGGCGACGGTGCGCTGTGTGTCGACGGCGTAGCCGCGTCCGCCTGCAATCGCCGGTGGGCTGGACGGGGCGACGTGGTGGGCCTCGTCGACCACGAGGATGTCGAACGCGAACCGCTTGCCCGACTTCGGGTTGCTCGCCTGCGCGTACACGTCGCGCAGCAGCCGCTGCGCCCGAACCTGCGGCAGCCACGCCATCGACACGATGACCCGCGGGAACATGCAGGAACGGGTTGGCGTGCAGCCCGTGGCGTCCGGCGCACCTCCGCCATCAGCTCGCTGTTGACGATGGTGAACTCGAGCCCGAACTTGTCGCGCATCTCGTCCTGCCACTTCAGCGACAGGCTCGGCGGGCACACGATCACCGCGGTTCGCGCCCGGTGGCGGAGTAGCAGCTCCTGGATGACGAGCCCGGCCTCGATCGTCTTGCCCAGGCCGACGTCGTCGGCGAGCAGCAGGTTCGTGCGCGGGTGCGCCGAGCGCCGGCGTAGCGGCTCGAGCTGGTACGCCTCGACGTTCACGCCCGACCAGAACGGCGCCTGGTAACGGTTCGGGTCCGCGGAGGTCACCGCGCCCCAGCGCATGGCGTCGACGAACCCGGCCAGCGTCGCCGGGTCGTCGAACGACTCGGGATAGATGCGGTCCGGTAGGCCCTGGGCCGGGGTGACCGTGTGGCCGACCTCCAGCTCCCACACGACGCTCAGCTGTCGCCGAGCCGGTCCTCGTCGAGCGACTGGAGATCGACGACATGGGACAGGTGAGCTATGGCCTCGTCGGCCGGACTGCGAGGGAGGCCCTGCGCCTGAACGTTGGCCACCGCCCACGTCGAGCCACGGACCTCGACGACCTGTCCCGGCTCCGGCACGGGAGGCGCGGTTCCTGACGATGCAATGGTCACTCGGCCCCCTCGCGTTGCTGTCCCAAAGCGGCGCGTGGCCCACGGTTCCGGCCACCATCGATGGCGATCCTCGGCATCGATAGACATGCTTCCATGTCGACGTAGCAGCGGGCTCCCAACCCCGGAAGCGTCGATCGTCCGGGCCGAGGTCGTCCGAAGCGGGCGGCGCTTCGGCGCCGTGTGAACGGTCGAGCCCAAGAGCCTTCGGCCCCGAGCGGCATCGTGCTAGATCGAGGTCACGCCCGGACGTGCCGTTGGAGGCCGAAGGTCGTCCGGCGAAGCGGGCTTGTGGCGTCCCACCAGCGTCGCTCGGATCATCCGACGGTTGGAGCCCGCCACCTGTTAGTCGCCGACGTTGACAACGCCGCCTGCGGAGCAGAAGTCGCCGCCACGGAGCGCGTCGAGCTGATCGTCGGCGAAGAAGAGAAAGAGGGGGCCGTCATCGAGCTGGATGATCGTGGCGCCGGTGAGCGGGTCGTGAGACATGCTCGGGAACGCTTGCTCGATCTCGTCGATGGTTGCGCCCCAGCCGAGCCCGGTTCCGGCGAGGTCGATCGGCTGGCCCGGACGGACAGGTCCCATCGTGGATGCGTTGGCAGTGAATCCGAACAGTTGGCCATCGGGGTCGAGGACGAAGTTCAGCGCCTGATCGGGGGCGAAGACTTCGAGATCGGGTGTGGTACAGACACCGCCTGGTCGTGGTCCGAACGTGCCCGGCAGCCCGAGGGGCACTCCGCCCTGGTCCCAGGTTTCGCCGAAGTCGAACCCGCCGTACGACGACGCCGTCACCACCATCGCTTCCCCAGGCGCCGAGACCGCGCCCTCAGTGGCCGGGGGTGGCGCACCGGCCGCGGGGTCGATGTACCACGGGTCGCCGGGCTCGACCTGCATCACCTCGTTGTGGAACGCCGGGTCCCGACACAGCTCGGCGACGGTTTCTGCGAGGTCCCGCATCGCGGCCTCGGTTCCCTCTTCGTACTGGATGCGAATGTATTCCATACCCAGGTCGACGCCGATTCGGAACAGCGGAGAGTTCGCCCCCCAGGTGTCGGTCAGCCAGGTGAAGTCCTCGGAATCGGCGAACCTTTGCACGGCGGTGCCGAACGTCAACGAGCATCGGACACCATTGGCCTGCGTCTCGTCACTCGTGACCGCAGCGGCGGTGGTGGACGCGGTGTCAGGAGTGGCCGGGGTGTCGGGGGTGGACGGGGTGTCGGGGATCGCGGTCGTCCCTGGCGCGATGACCCGAAGTGAGTCGACGAAGTTGCGGGCCTCGACTTGGGCCGAGTTCGATACGTCAAACTCGTATCCGCAGCCGACACCGGGAAGCAGGACGAGAAAGCGGCCATCGCCGGTGAGACGTTCCTCCGAGCCATCTGCGTAATGCACAATGGTCACGTCCGGCGCGTAGTAGGCAGCGAGGCGCTCATCGCTCGTCACTAGCGGCGGGATGTAGACATACATCGACGGGGCGTTGTCACCGGGCCACGCGATAAATGGACCCCCTCCCGCGGTCCCGGTCCACGGATCATCTGAAGAGCCCGACGCCCCGAAGCTCGTTGGGTCGGCGATCGGGGCGAGAAGGGGGCAGCCATACTCGGGTTCCATCCACTGCGCCCACCATTCAGCAAGCTCAGCGATCGGCTCAGTCGCCTGGACGGCTGGCGCGGACCAAGGCGCCGTCGGATCAACGGGCGAAGGCACCGTTGCGGGCAACGTCGATGCGGTCTGCCCGTCGACCAGCGGACCGGCGCCAGCATTGCTACCCGCCGACGAGGCCCCAACGAGACCCACCCCAATCGACGCCGCGCCGATCGACACGATCTTGGCCATCCTCGCCAGGATCACGCGGACACGGGCACCCGAACTCGACCGGCCGCGCCGCGGCGAGCGCCTCGTGACGGTCATCACGTTCGGGTCCGATCTCGGCCACCACGCATCGGCGTCATGCCTTACTCCTTGGAGCCCCGGAGGCCCGGATTTGATCAACGACGACGCCACCACCCAGGACGGGTTGGACGGTGCCCGAGCCTAGGCGCCCCAGTCATCTTGGGCTCACTGGACATTCAGCGCTAGGGGCATCCCTTGGAACGCGGAGTGTGTGGCGGCAAACGGGCCGCGACACTGCCCGCTCGGGCTCGCGCCTGATGGCGAAGGATTGAGGACAGTCGGGAAAGATGGAAGCATCTCTCGAACGACTGCCTCGTTCGAGTACGCGGGGGGTGCCTCCGATCGTGCCTCCCGTCCGACGATCTGCGCGAACTGCCCCAGCGCCTCCGGCGATGACCCACGCCGACCGGATCGCGAGCTGCGTGTAGCCGTCGGGCTCGGGCTCCCTTGTCGTGGCAACGGGATCATCGTGACGACGCACGGATCTTGCGGCACCTTGTGCCGCGCCCGTCGCCGCGGCGCCACCGTCCATCGCCGCGGCTCGAAGACACCGACCGAGCCGTACCGGCCCCCCGTACCCTCGGCGCCGTCCAGCCTGAGCCCGGCGATCACCGACGACACCGTCAGGCCCGAACGGCAGCGGTGGTTCTGCACCCACTGCGGCTCGTACTGGCACGAGGGCGAGCGATCATGGTTGCCGCCCGTGATCACAGCGTGATCACAGAATGCGTACCAGAGCCTGACAATTCCTGGCACTCGCTAACAGTCAAATCCCTCGGAAATGGCCCTGAGCTGCACTGACGAACAACCGTTAACACTCGCTAACAGACCGATTTCACGGTTCGAATCCCAGGGGGCGCACCAGCTAGACCACCACTTCGGTGTGTCGCTGAGGTGGCCGGTGACCAACGGGGTGACCAACTCGACCGACCTGATCGATGATGACCACCGACGAGGTACGTGATGCTCAGTTGCGCACCGTCCGGGGACACTTCAGCTCATGAACGGGCACAAGCACGCGCTCCTGAGGATCAGGAACTCCCGACGTCCGACCGACGATCGGGTTGCACGAGGATTCCATCCGCGCAGCACCAGGCCAGCAACCGGATGATCCGCCTCCTCCAATGAGGCAGCCCCGGCGTACAGCTGGACGAGCACCGTCTTGCGCACGTCTGGCGACAGGTTCGGACCGGAGCCGTGAACCGTGAGGCAGGAGAAGAACAGCACATCGCCGGGAGCTGCCTCGTAGAGCGTCGCTTCGCTGATCGGGTGCTGCTCGGCGAAGGCGCGATATCCGTCGGGATCGTCGTAGTCGGGCTCGCCCGATGATGACGGCATCCGACCCAGTCGGTGGCTTCCGGGAAACGCGGCGACGCAACCCATGTCAGCCGTTGCCGGAGAGAGGTGGATGATCGCCGCAATCATCCGGTCATCGGTGGTTGGGAAGTAGCGCCAGTCCTGGTGCATCGGGAACGGCGATCCGCGACCGGGTGGCTTCTGAAACAATTTCGTGTGATGGAGCACGACGTCGCTTCCGAGGATCGCCTCGGCAACGTCGAGGAATCGTGCGTCGAGGATCGCGCGCAGCCAGCTCGGTGAGTAGTTCTGGACGTTGTGGGTGTGCAGCACGACCCGATTGTGGTCGGTGCTGCGGTCGGCAGTGGTCCAGGTCGCGTCGATCGATTCGCGCGATTCGATGAGTTGGGCGACGATGCGATCGAAGTCGGCCTCGAGGCGATCGATAGTCGCCGCGTCGAAGACTCCGCGGGCGAGGTAGAGCCCGTCGCGTTCGAAGGTTGCCTTGATCCCACGCGCATCCACGGTCACGATTGTCCCTCCGCTCCAGTTGTCTCGCGTCGCACTTCTGCGAGCAGTTCGTCGTCATACAGAAAGCAGGAGGCCAGATGCTCGCGTTGATCGGTCACATACAGTGGAGGCCGATGCGTCAGGCAGTGCTCCATGCGATGCGGGCAGCGAGGGTAGAAGCGACAGCCACTCGTGGCGAAGCCGTCCAGTTCCTCATCCGACGGGAGTTCGATGTCGGTATCCCATCTCTGACCCGGGTCGGGGGCAGGCACTGAATCGACCAGAAGTTGCACGTAGGGATGTTTGGGGTGGTCGATGACCTCGGTGGTCTCGCCGCTTTCGGCGGTCGCCCCCTGATACAGGATGTGGATCTGGTCACCGATCTGGTAGGCGGTGCTCAGGTCGTGGGTGATGTAGATGAAGGAGATCTCCATCTCATCGCGCAAGCGCAGCATCACGTCGAGAATCGCGGCGCGCAGTGAAGCGTCGACCATCGACACCGGTTCGTCGGCCACGATCAGCTTGGGTCTGATCATGTAGGCGCGTGCCATCATGATGCGCTGTCGCTGGCCACCGCTCAGTTGGTGGGGATACTTGCGGAGCACGTCCTCGCCGCGGAGACCAACGACGTTCAGTGCGTCCTCGATCATCTTGCGACGTGCCTGTCTGTCATCAGCGAGCCGAAAGGCTCTTATGATCACGTGGAAGACGTGTTCGACGCGATAAAAGGGGTTGAAGACCGCATAGGGGTCTTGGAACACTGCCTGTACGTTGCGTCGGTATGCTTTCCATTGTCTGTGATTCACGTGCGACAGGTCCTGGCCCTCGAACAGAATCTGGCCCGAGGACAGTGATTCGAAGCCGAGAATCAGCTTGGCAAGTGTCGTCTTGCCGCTCCCACTCTCTCCGGCGACGGTTGTGATGGTCGCTGGGCGCGTGGCGATGGTCAGGTTGAAATCCTGCAGAGCAACGACCTCGGTCTTTTGGCGGCCGTATGTCTTGGTGACATCACGAATCTCCAGCAACTGGTCCGACATCCCCTACTCACCCGCCTTCTGTTTGGTCATACAGGTGGCACGCGACCGTGTGCCGCGGTTTGAGTTCACGCATGGGCGGTCGCACGCTGCGACAGCGGTCCATAACGTACGGGCAGCGCAGTTGGAAGATGCAACCTGGCGGCGGATTGCGTGGATCGTGCGTGATGCCTTCGGTGATCTTGAGCGGCTTGCGTTCTTTCAAAGTGGGAATGGACTCGATCAGGAGCTGTGAATAGGGGTGCAGCGGCTCCTTGAACATCGTGTCAACCGGGGCAGTTTCGACAATGTTGCCCGCGTACATGACCGCAATACGGTCGACGAGCTGCGCCATCAGACCCATATCGTGTCCGATCATGATCATCGAAACGCCCAGAGTGTCCTTGACCTTGATGAGGGTTTGGGCGACGACGCGTTGCACGACCACGTCCAGGGCACTGGTGGATTCGTCGGCGATGATGACAGTGGGATTGAGGGCGATGGCCATGGCAATGCAGACACGCTGCTTCATGCCGCCGCTCAGCTCGTGGGGATACATGTTGTAGACCCGACTTGGGAGGCCCACCATGCGTAGCAACCCCAGGATGCGCTCGCCGCGCTCTGCCTTCGAGGCGCGCCCCTCGTGGGTCCGGATGGCGTCGGCGATCTGATCCTTGACGCGCATCACCGGGTTGAGGGAGTTCATCGCGCCCTGTGGGATGAGCGAGATCTTCGTCCAACGCAGACGCCGGAGGTCGTCGTTCGAGAGTTTGAGCACATCGTCGCCATCGAGGACGACCTGACCGTTGACGATGCGTCCCGGCGGCTGAACCAGTTGCAGGATTCCCATGGCCGCCGTGGATTTCCCACATCCGGACTCCCCGACGAGCCCCAGTGTTTCACCTTCTTCAAGTGTGAGGTCGATGTCGGCGACCGCGATCACGTCCCCCTTCGGGGTCTCGTAGTGGATGCGCAGGCTCTTGACGTCGAGCACGACACGGCGGTTGCTGGATCGCTCGGTGGACGTCACTCGAGCGTCACTCCGAGGCCTGTCGCAGACGCGGGTTGGCGACTTCGTCGAGGCCGAGGTTGATCAACAGCAACCCGCCGAAGATGATGGCCAGGACCGCCATGGGGAGCCCCCACCACCACCACATCCCGCGGAGGATGGCGGCGGACTCGAGGGCGAAGTAGATCGTCACGCCAAGGGTCGGCACCCGCTGGGGCCCGAGACCGAGGACCTCCAGGCCGATGGCGGCGATGATCGCCCCCGCGGCGGTCCCGATGAAGCTGGCGGCCAGGTAGGGAAGGAGGTTCGGCATCATCTCCAGGAACATGATCCGTCCGGTTGATGTACCCGAGAGCCGCGCCATCAGCACGTAGCCGCTCTGTTTCATGCTGAGCACCTGGGCGCGGATGAGTCGCGTCGGCCCCGGCCACGTGAACAGGGAGATCAGCAGCGCCATGTCCGTGAGGCTGATCTCGCGGACGACGGATTGGATGACGATCAGGACGAGCAGCGCGGGGATGGTGATGGTCACGTCCGACATCAGCCGGATGACGTCATCGACCTTCCCGCCCACGAAGCCGGCGGTGAACCCGAGGATGATACCGACGACCATGCCGATGGTCGCCGCCACCAGACCAACCCACAGGGAGTTCGGCGCGCCGACGATCATCAGGGCGAGCATGTCGCGGCCGCTGTTTTCCGTGCCCAGGGGATGGGTCCAGGTGCCGACCTCGCCGCGTAGGTTCGTGAGTCCGACCGGCGGCTGGCTCAATGGCCCGCTGGCGACGAAGGCAAGGTTCTCGTCCCAGAAGACACGGCCCAAAAGGCCGAACAGGACGATCAGGGCGATCATCGTCACGCCGATGATCAGCTTGGGGTTGATCCAGGGTGTGTCCCACCGGTTGAAGCGTCCCATGCTCCCGGCGGGCCGGGATGGCTCCGTGGTGATGATCGTTTCCTCGACGCCAGGTAACATCGGCCTACTTCTTCCGTTCGTAGGAGATGCGTGGGTCGATGAGCGGGTAGATGAGGTCGAGGATCAGCACGGCCATCGCGGTGGTCAGAATGACCATGTACGACGTTGCCTGGATGGTCGAATAATCCTGGTTGCGGATCGCTGTGAAGATCAGCGTGCCCATGCCGCGGTACTGAAAGACCACCTCGACGAGGATCAGGCCGCCGACGATCGTGCCGACGCTCAACGCCAGCGCGGTCACCTGGGGCAGGATCGCGTTGCGCATCGAGTAGCGGTAGAGAACGTGGCGAGACGTCAGTCCCTTGGCGCGGGCCAGCGTCATGTAGTCCTCACCCTCGATCGTGACCATCATCCCGCGCATTCCAAGCGCCCAGTAGCCGAACGTCACCAGCACGATGGACAGCGCCGGCAGGATGCTGTGCAGGGCGATGCTGTGCACGTACTCCCAGGTCAGCTCGGGCTGCATCCCGCGCCCGTAGGAGCCTTGGAGGGGTAGCCAGTCGAGGACGATGGCGAACAGGTACAGGAGCAGGATCGAAGCCAGCAGCGGAGGGATCGAGGTGAACATCATCGAGACCGGGATGAGGACTTTGACGAGCCATGGCGTGGACCTCCACGCCAGCAGGGCGCCGAGCAGGTTCCCGATGACGAAGGTGATCGCGAGGGTGATCGTCAGCAGACCGATCGTCCAGGGAAGGGCGCGCATGATCATGTCGTTCACCTGGGTCGGGAAGTGCGCCAGCGAGTACCCGAAGTCGAACGTGACCAGCGCCCGGAGGTAGCGGACGTACTGCACCAGCAGCGGATCGTCGAGGCCGAAGCGCTCCCGCCAGGCGGCGATCATCTGATCAGCACCTTCGACGTAACCGGACTGCGACGACAAGCGGGCGACCATCGCCGTGATCGGATCCCCCGGCGCCAAGCGGGGGATGATGAAGATGATCGTCGCCGCGATCCAGACGGTGAGGACGAAGATGCCAAATCGCCGGACCACGTAGCGAAGGGTGATGTTTCGCATTCGCCGGGCTTACCCCTGAAGCGGTCGGTGACGACCCGAATTGCACCACGGCGGGGTCGGGGAGGTGGCTCCCCGACCCCGCGATGTAGTCATCAATGGTCAGCCAGCCGGTTCCAGGTTGTGGATGATCTGGTGGGTGCTGTTCCACCACGTGGCCGGGTGGTTGAAGTTGTTCTCCGCCGTCGGCCAGCCGACCCAGTAGGTCGTGTCGAACGGCACGATCTTTCTGGCCTGGGTGATCGGGATGAACGGCATCTCCGCACGCCAGATCTCCATCGCCTCGGCGACGAGGGGGGCGATGGCCTCGTCACCCAGGGGCAGCACGCCGATCTCGTCGACAATTTCGCTGTAGCGCGCGTTGCTCCAGCGGATGTGGTTGTTCTGGTTCGGCGCCGACTCGCCGATCGGCACCACGAACTGCTCGTGGAAGCGGTTCATCGACGCCCACGGCTCGTTCACGCTGGCGCAGGCCTCCCAGTCCATCGTGCCTTCGTAGTTGCCGAGGAACTTGTTCTCGTTCCACGTCCCATCGGCGATGGCGCGGGTGCTGGCGTCGATGCCGATCTCGCGAAGCTGCTCGACCACCACCTCGGCGATGCGGCGCTTCTCGATGAAGGTCTCGCTGGTCTGGATGTCGAGCGACAGCACGTCGCCGTCGCGCTCGTACATACCGTCACCGTTGAGCTCGAACCCGGCTCCCTCGATGAGGGCCCGGGCGCCGTCGACGTCGGCGGCGGGGTCGATGGCGATACCGGCGGCCTCCATGTCCTCGATGAACGGCAGCAGCCCGGCGTACTCGACGAACATCGACCGTGAGGGAATGGTCGTGCCTTCGTAGGCGACGGCCACGATCTCGTTGCGGTCGATCGCCAGATTGAGGGCGTTCCGGAGGTCGGCCTCGCCCCACGGCTCGACCGTGTGGTTGACCGACAGCTGGCGCGGGCAGGGATCGAACCAGGCGTACGGCGGTTCGTCCAGCCAGGCGATCACGTTGGGGTTGCGGGCCTGGATCGCTTCGAGCGCGCCGAGGGTGACGTCCATCACGCTGTCCAATTCGCTCTCGCTCGCCAGCGCCGCCTTGGTCTCCTCCGGGCCGGTGATGACCCAGATCAGCCGACGCGGTGCCGGCAGGTCCTGGAAGCCGGTCTCGGCACCCCACCAGTCGTCGTCCCGATCCCAGACCATCTCGGTTTCGCTGGCGCTGGTCAAGGTATACGGGCCGGTGCCCATCGGCAGCCCGGCGTCGGGATCGTAGAACTCATAGGTCAGCTGGTCCTCGCCCGCCCAGATGTGCTCGGGCAAGATCATCACGCTGCCCCAGATGCGCACCGAGAAGTGGTCGAGCTGGAAGCGCGGATTGGGCCCGGTGAGGTTGAACTGCACGGTGAGGTCGTCGATCTTTTCGACGCTCTCGACCCACTGCTTGATCCCGGCCGAACTCGTTGGCCTCGGGTGGACCGTCCTTCAGCAGGTTGATCGTGAAGACCACGTCGTCGGCGTTGAAGTCTTCGCCGTCCTGCCACTTGACACCCTCGCGGAGGTTCAACGTCCAGACGGTGAGGTCCTCGTTCGGCTGCATATCGAGACCGAGCCATGGATCGATCTCGCCGGTCTCGTAGTTGAGGATGAACAGCGGCTCCATCATCGCCTGGTGATAGCCGTGATTGCGGTCGTTGCCAGGCACCATCCAGTTGAAGTTGAACGGGTTGACGAGCGAAGCAGAATCGGTGTCGAAGATCACCGTCTCCTCGCGCGGAACATCCTCGACTCCGCGTGGTGCCTGCCCGGCGGACACGCTCACCCCGGCCACACTCGTCGTCAGCAGCGCGGCGGCGCCGAGGATAGCCAACCCGAGATGTCTTCTTGTCTTCAATACTTTGATCATGTTTCCCCCAATAGTTCGCCGTGAATCGCGGCGCCGGGCCATGTGTGCACCCAGCTCATTCCCCGTCAAAGCCCTCTGACGAAGGTGTGCCGCGTGCGGACTCGCATGTCCACTGCTAAGTCCTTGCGACTCACCGCGCGCCATTGTAGGCACGTTCACTGAGACGGCCGTTCATGCGCGGGAAAGGACGCCGCGTCGGTGGCCTCGGATCGGCGCCGTCCAACATCCGGTGCGACGCCGACGACTCCGAGGCCGCGGCGTGCCTCCACGACTGGGCCGAGATCTGTGCCACGCCGGTTGAGTGTCCGATGATCGGGTGGACCGGTCCATCGCCGTGGCACCCTGACCTGAGGACGGCGGGAGCCTGATCCGGCGGGATTCTGCGACACTCGGATACCCGTAAGACCCGCCCGCGAACAGGCCCGGTGATACTCGCAATATCCGTCCTACCGAAGGACGCGTGAGCGCTGCTCGATGCCGAGGGTGCCGTAGGGGTAGTCGGCGACGAGCGGCGCGCTCGCTTCGGTGAGCAGCTCGGTTTCTTTGTCGGAGAGGTGCATCCCGGCGGCGTCGAGGTTGTCGTCGAGTTGGGCGACGGTGCGGGCGCCGAGGATCACCGATGTGACGGCCGGGCGGTCGGCGACCCAGGCGAGCGCGACCCGCGACATCGGCACGTCGCGGCCCTCGGCGACGTTGCCGACGGCGTCGATGATCCGCCAGGTGCGCTCCTGGGCGTTGCGCGGACCGTATGCCTCCATCCCGCGCTCCGGGTCCTCGCCGAGGCGGGTCGCACCGGTCGGAGGTTCGTCGCGGGTGTACTTGCCAGTCAGCCAGCCGCCGGCGAGCGGCGACCAGGGCAGGATCCCGATGCCCTCATTACGGCACACGTCGACAATCTCCAGCTCGATGTCGCGGACGAGGAGGTTGTACTGCGGCTGCAGGGTAACGATCGGCGCGGCGTCGCCCGCCAACAACGCGGCCTTCTGTAGCTGCCAGGCGACGAAGTTGCTGACCCCGGCGTAGCGGATCTTGCCCGCCCGCACGGCGTCGTCGAAGAAGCCGAGCGTTTCCTCGAGCGGCGTCAGCGGGTCCCAGGCGTGGGCCTGGTAGAGGTCGACGAAATCGACGCCGAGGCGGCGCAGGCTGGCGTCGAGGGCGCGGCCGAGGTGGGTGCGGGACAGGCCGGCGTCGTTGGGCGCGTCGCCCATGGGGAAGCGTCCCTTGGTGGCGACGACGATCCGGTCGCGCATGCCGGGGCGGGCTGCGAGCCACCGGCCGATGATCTCCTCGGAACGCCCACGCGAGTACACGTCGGCGGTGTCGATGAAGTTTCCGCCGCGCTCGACGAACAGATCCAGTTGCGCATGTGCGGTCTCTTCGTCGCTCTCGGCGCCGAACGTCATCGTGCCCAAGCAGTGCGCGGACACGATCGTGCCGGTGCTGCCCAGGGTGCGGAACTCCATCGCCGTCGAAACCTACTCGCTGCCGACCATTGAGGCGGATCCCGTCCTCATCGAGGAGACTCGCCGGGATCGAGAACCTTCACGTGGGAATGAGACGCAGGGTGACGATCTGGTACGGCGTGATGTCGAAGCTGACCACGTTGTCCTCGAGCGAGCAGCTCTCGTTTGCGAGCGGTTGCTCGAGAAGGTTGCACCGTTCGGCGTGGGCTATCGGGAATCCGGCGGTCAGCGCCACGCGGCGGCGGCAGCGGTGGTGCTCGTACAGCCTGACGACTATGCCGTTGCCGTCTTCGGCTCGCTTCACGGTCTCGATCACGACGTTGGGTTGGTCGACGGCGACAAGGGGGGCCACCGCCGGTGCGTCGGCGCGGGTCCTTCGCTCGGTCACCGGACGGACGATCACCTCGTCGTTGAGGTGGTAGGCGGCGGCCACCGTGCCGTTGCGCCAGTCATCACCGTGTGCGAACAGGCTGTACGTGAACTCGTGTCGACCGCGGTCCGCGTCCGGGTCCGGCGAAGTCGTCGACCGCAGCAACGTGAGGCGAAGCACGTCGGCCTTGACGTCGTGGCCGTATTTGCAGTCGTTCAACAGACTGACCCCGTAGTCCCCCTCACTGAGATCGACCCACTTGTGGGCGCACGTCTCGTGCTGTGCCCAGTCCCACGACGAGTTCGTGTGGGTGCTGCGCGTCACGTTGCCCCACTGGATCTCGTACGTGGCGACTTGGGCGAGCACGCCGACCGGGAAGGCGACCTTGAGCATCGTGTGGCGTTCCTGCCAATCGACGGACGTCGCGAAGTCGATGCGGCGATCGTTGCGACATAATCGGACTCGCTGGGCGATCGTGCTCGCACCGAGACGGCGGCGAAATTCGATCGATGCGCGCACCGGGCCATCCTCGATGATCGAGGCGCCCTCACCCGGCCCGGCTGACCATTGCCGGTCGTTGATGAACAGGTCGATGTTCCAGGCGTCGAACTCGACTGGCCGGTCCTCGAAAGCTTGGAACACGTTGGCCGGGCGATCCTGCCTGACAACTTCCCGATCGTGCTCCTTGTCAAGGAGTCGCGTGATCTCTCCGCCGTCCGACAGCTCGACGCGCAGGATCTCGTTCTCCAACACGAAGCCTGTGTCGGCGGTGCTAGCCCGGACGAGACCGGAGCCGACGTCCGAGCCCGAGGACTCCGTGCTAGGAGGCCGGACCCCCTGGTGCGTCAGCGGATCGGTCCGGCGCTCGCCGATCTCGACGACACCGAACGCATCCGCTTCGATCTCGACGAGAGTTCCACCGTCAATAGCCTGGTGAGCCAATTCGGAGCCGCTGCGGACATCGACGTAAGAGGTTCCACTCGAGAGTGAGGTGGGGATCGTGGCGCGCAGCCGGCCACCGAAGGCGGTGGGATTGATCGCCACGTGGCGGGTGCCGGCGTGCCACAAGGGGGACAACGCGGCGATCGCATCGTCGATGATCTGGGCTGCGATCGAAGCGATACGGGCGTGATCCGTGGCGGCATCAACGTAGACCTCACCGATCGACGAACCGGGGAGGATGTCATGGAACTGGTTGAGGCACAGCAGCTTCCACGCCTCGTCGAGTAGTTCGGCGGGATAGTCAGTCGCAGCAGCGACCATCGCCCAGGCCGCGAGCAGTTCGGCATCGTGCAGGGCGATCTCGCAGCGGCGATTGGCTCGCTTCACGTCCCCGTGAGTCGTGTACGTGCCCTGGTGGTATTCGAGGTAGAGCTCCCCGTTCCACGTCGGTAGGCGTGTTCCGCAGCGCCGATCGAGCTCCTCGAAGAAGTCCACGGCTCGGCCGCGCGCGACCCGCGGCGTACCGGGAAAGTCGCCCATCACGGCGAGGTTCTCGACCATTTCGCGAGTTGGACCACCACCACCATCTCCCCAGCCGTATGACATCAACACTGGGGCGGTCTCTCCTGCGGCGGCGGCGTCGCTGTGCAGGTAGTTCTTCCACGTGCCGAACACATCGGCAGGCCAGGCCAAGGCGTTGTAGGTGTTCCAGTGCCCGCCATCGGTGGACGGCGTCGGGCTGAAGTGGGTGAGCACCCGGGTTCCGTCCAAGCCCTGCCACCAGAACGAGTCGTAGGGCAGCCGGTTGTAGAGGTTCCAGCTGATTTTCGTGGTGAAGAAGAACTCGAGCCCAGCCGCCTTGATGAGCTGGGGAAGCTGCCAGGCGTAACCGAACACGTCGGGGAGCCACAGGACCGGAGAGTCGACGCCGAACTGCTCACGAAAGAACGTGCGTCCGAGCACGAATTGGCGTACGAGCGCCTCGGCGCCCGTGATGTTGCAGTCGGCTTCGACCCACATACCACCAATCGGTTCCCAGCGTCCCTCGGCGACCCGCTTCTTGATCGATTCGAAGAGGTCGGGGTAATCGCTGCGCACGTAGTCGTACAGCTGTGGCTGGCTCTGCGTGAAGGAGAAGTCGGAGAACTCGTCCATGAGGCGCAGCGCGTTGTGAAAGGTCCTCCCGGCCTTGCGGCGTGTCTGCGCGACCTGCCACAGCCACGCAACGTCGATGTGGGCGTGCCCTGCAGCGGTGACGTCGATGTTGGCGGCCGGCCCACAGGCCGCCACCGCCTGCCGCGCGACACGCAACGCTGCCGGCACACTGGCGTAGAAGTCCTCTTCAAGGGGTTCTCTCGTGTCCAGCACGAGGACTGCCTCATCGAGGGCACCAAGCAGCCCCGTGCGAATTGGGTCGACGTCGCCGAGCTCTTCGATCACGCCGAGGGCGACACGAGCGAGAGCGTGCAGGTCCCTGGTCGGTCGATCGATCTGGACGATTGAGCAGGTTCCCATCACGAGTGGTGTCCCCTGTTCGATCGTGGCAGCCGACCCGGCCGTGGTGCCGCCAGTCCAACCGTGCAAGGCGAGCTGATGGCTGGTTCCGTCACACCACCGTTCGGAGAGAAGAATCTCGTGGTGGTGACGGTCGCAGCTGGCGTACGGCTCACCATCGATGTAGACGAGCGCTTCGGGGTGGCTGAAGTCGCCGGCGATGCCCAACGGCAGATGAAGGGCGATCGGGCCAGCCGCGCTCCAGTCGGGCGGCACGGAGAAGCGGCTGCGGAGCACGAAATCGAGTCGCGGTCGGCCCCACGGCACGCCCCACGGAATCGTGACGAATTGATCGTCGATCGGCTCGTCGATCGGCGGCTCGACGACCGGGGATTCGAGGGCACGAAACTGAAACGGCTCGATCAGCGCTCGCCGGGCGTAGACCTTCTGCTCGATGAGGCTCAGGCGTGTGCGCACCTTGTCGATGGTGCGGCGGGCTTGGTGATTCATCGCGTCGCTCAGTTCTGGAACGCCATGTGGCGTTCCGGGTCGTAGGTCGGAATCGGTAGGTACTCGTTGACCCCGGGAACCGGCCTGCCGCGGAGGAGAAACGCCGCAGACATCTCAGCATCGAGAATCCGCGTCGTGGTCGGGATGTAGCGGATCGTCAGACCGCGCCGCCACGATGTCGACGTGTTCGCGCTGGAGCCGTGGACGACGTTCGGATGATGCACCGACACATCGCCGGGTGCCAGCTCGATAGCAACAGCCTCTCGCTCGTCTACGGCGACCGGGATCTCGAGCGGCAGAACCTCATCCCGATCGGTGGGAGCGTAGCGACGCGGCACTAGTAGGGGCGATCCGACGACCAGCTGTTGCTCTGGTCGTTGGCGTGCAGCATCTTCTGCCCGGCCGATCCCTCCCATGAGGAGGGTTTGCCGGCGTTCTGGCGGCGCATCTGCTCGAGGTTCTCACCGCTGTGACGCGAGCCACGGATGAGGGCGTAGGCGAACCAGACGAGAGTGCCGCCTCCGATGATGGCGAGGAGTTCCATGGGCGCGGAGGAGCCTATCTCGGTGGGCGAGGCCGGCCGGGCCGTGACGCCTCGCTGTCACGGCGGACTAGCCCCCGCCGCCGACCGAGCGTGACCAGTTGACACCCGTCCCGGCTGGCGGGCCGGGACGGGTGTCTATGCGGTCGCACACTCCCCTAGAGGCGCGACAGCGGGAGGGAGGGGTGGCTCGGAGACCAGCCGCACCTCCCAGGGCCGGCAGGCTAAGGCGTGGTTTCCTACGCGCAACGGCCCCGCGTCCCCCGACACGGGGCCGTTCGCCTGCCGGCCGTTGAGCGTTTCGACCCCGTCGTCCACCGGCGTCTATCCTGCCGACCTCAACGACTCGGCGAGGATCGACCGGCGGTCTTGACAGGGGTCGAACCGGCGTCGACGGCTGAGGATCCCGCCTGATGCGAAACGCCGACGCCGGTTCGATTCCCTGCACCTACACAAGTCGCCAGCGGCGATCCGATGACGGTGGCCCCGAACACGGCGGCACCCGCCCGGCATTGGGGGCCGTCGCGGGTGCCTCAGTCGACCGCCTCATCTGCCGAGTCAGCGGGACCGTGAGATGGAAGCCATCTAGGCGTCAGGGCTGAACCGGGCCGCTCGCCGAGGAGGAGTTGGTCACGGATTGGTCACGAACGACCCGAATCAAGCCGTATTCGGCACCATGACCGCCGCGGGGAGTTGGTCATAAACGACCTCCGACCTGGAATAGCAACCACGCCACCACACCCGCCAAGACCGCCCTCGCCTGTTCGAATCCCAGGGGGCGCACCCGCATTCGTAGTATTGGTGTCGGCGTCTGGCGCCACGGGCGAGAAATTCTTGCCGGCAGCCTGTCGAATCTGGAGCGGGGCGTTCGTAGTAGGGGTACGAGGTGGCCGGAAGAGGCCGCCTGGACAAGGAGCCATGAGATGACGCGATTCCTGATCTCGTTCGATGACGGCGCGATGGTGTTCCCCGAGGAGGACCTGCCCGATGTGGCCGAGGCCGCGCACAAGGTGGTCCAGGAGGCCAAGAACGCCGGCGTGTGGGTCTTCGGCGGCGGCCTGGAAAGTCAGCGCGCGAGCGTCGTGGCCACCGACGGGACGGTCACCGATGGCCCGTACCCGGAGACCAAGGAGGTCATCGGCGGATTCGCGGTCGTCGACGTGCCCTCACGCGAGGCGGCGCTGGAGTGGGCTGCCAAGATCGCTGTCGCCTGCCGGTGTGCACAAGAGGTACGGGAGTTCCTTCCCGACCCGAACGTCTGAGGGTCTTTTCACGTGTCCGTGGTCTGGCCCTCAACCTCGGTCAGGCGCGTTGGCTCTCGAAGCAGTGTCACCCCGATCGGCTGTTCGGGTCTGGGTCGCGAACTCTTTGGTTCCTTTGACGCCGCTAGCGGCGCCAAATCGACCAAGAAGACGGAACGATTGCGCGGGCTTGAACTCTTTGGTCTCGTTGGCGACGTTGGTGGCGCCGACCACGCCAAAGACCCGACGGCCGCCGCGTGAACTCGGTTGGGACGGTTCGGTCGGATCGGTCACGGCGAGGACGTGGCAACGGCGGCGAGGACTCGGGCGAGCTCGGCCGGCGCGCTGACCATCGGCCAATGGCCAGTGGCGATGTCGATCATCTCGAGTCGCGTCGCTTTGGTGAGTTCGGGGATCTCGCCGGCGTCGATCCACTGTTGCGCGTCGGCGGGCGTGAACTCCGGGCACACCAGGACGACCGGGACGTCGTAGCGGCGCTCGTCGACCAGTCGCACGACCGCCTTGGTCACGCCGGCGGGCACGGGGATCGCCGCGTCCGAGATCCGCACCTTCATCTCCTCGTCGAGGTCTGCACTGTCCGCCCCCTCGAACGGCGCCCAGCCGGGAAAGGGCATCACACCGTCGACAACCGGGAAGAAGTCTGCGTAGCTGGCCCCGTCAGCGTTCGGAAATCCGCCGATGAAAGCCACCTTCGCAACACGGCTGTGGGCGGGCATCGGCGGCCAGCCACGCCAGGGTGCTCGCCGCCGAGTGCCCGACGACCATCGGCGCAGTCTCCGCCGCGTCGACCGCGGCGACGACCGCGGCGAGCTGGTCGTCGAGGGTGGCGGACGCCGATCCGTCGCCCTGACCCGGAAGGGTGAGCGCGACAGGTCGGTGGCCGAGTTGTTCGAGCGCTGGTACGACCTCGCTCCAGACAGAGCCGTCGAGCCAGAGGCCGGCGATGAGCAGAATGTCCATGTCGTGATCGCTCCCGGTGGTTCGGTTGGTCGGTACCCGACGACGCTAGAACGCTATGCGGACGATCTACTTCCCCGTTGCAGTTGTCTCCGTCGTAATCTCGGTGCGTGTCGGTCGACATCAGTCCCACCGCTCGAGCGCTGCGCGCCCTCGCGATCCTGCAGACCCGGGGTAGCGCGACTGCCGAGGTGATCGCTGACTCGCTTGGCGTCACCAGGCGAGCGGCACGCCGATACATCGCCATCCTCCGGGAAGCCGGCGTGCCCGTCGAGTCGACACCGGGCCGCCACGGCGGGTACCGCCTCGGACGTGGCACGAAACTGCCCCCGGTCGTGTTCAGCCAGAGCGAAGCGCTCGGCTTGGTCATGGCCGTGCTCGACGGCCATCCCGCCGCCTCGGGCAGCGACGACCTCGTCGGCATCGCCCTCACCAAGGTCATCCGTGCCCTCCCGGAGCGCATCGGCAGCCAAGCAGCCGAACTGCGCGAGCACGCGGCAACCGCCGTCGACCGCGGGTCCGAACGCCCGGATCCGCTCATCACGAGCGACCTCGTCGCCGCCGTTGCGGCCCACCACAGCGCGCTGATCAGCTACCGGGACGAGTCGGGCCAGGAGTGGGACGGTGAGGTCGACCCCTGGGCTGTCGTGGTCCGCTTCGGCCGCTGGTACCTGCTGTGCCACTCCCAACGGGCGAAAGCCCTCCGCGCGTACCGGATCGACAGGATCCGGGAGGTCCGGGCGACCACCCGTAGCTTTACACCGCCCCAGAACCTCGACCCGGTTGCAGTGCTGGAAGTTCACCTCGGCACCGGATGGCGGTTCGCGACCCGGGTCGCCTTCGACGCGCCGGTGTCGATGGTTGCGCCGTACGTCCGGCCACCGATGGGCCGGCTCGAGGCCTCCCCCGACGGATGCGTACTCGTCGGTACGACGCGGAACCCAACCATGTACGCCCAGGAGTGGCTGGCGAACATACCCATCCCGTTCCGGGTCGAAGCCGGCGCCGAACTACGCGCCGCCGTCGCCACGCTCGCCACCCGCCTGACCAAGGCGGTGTCAGCCCCGCCCTGAGCCCGACCCCGGGGTTCGGATCGTCGACCCGGATGGTTTGTGTCAGGAGCTCGGATTCTGCCGCCACGATCCGGACAGCTGTGTCCGGTTTGGGGCATCGGAATCGCCGCGTCCCGCGGAGTCCAACCCACCGGGAATACCCAGACGTTGTGCGGTGTTGATACTTGCGATCGCAAATACCTTCCTGAGGAGTTGCCATGCCAGCAGTGACCGCCGACCCGCTGACCGTGCCGAGCATTCCCGTGCCGGATGCCACGCTCACGGACCGCCCTGTGCGGTCGGTGACGACCGCGCCGCTCGGCACCGAGGGCGAGGGATTCCCGGTGCGCCGGGCTTTCGCCGGCGTGAGTCTCGCCGAGCTCGACCCGTTCATCCACATGGACCAGATGGGTGAGGTCGACTACGCCCCGGGTGAGCCCCGCGGGACGAACTGGCACCCGCATCGCGGCTTCGAGACCGTGACGTACATTATGGACGGAGCCTTCCTCCATCAGGACTCCCACGGCGGCGGAGGCTCGATCGAGAACGGGGGGACGCAGTGGATGACCGCTGGCAGCGGCATCCTGCACATCGAGACTCCTCCCGAAGAGCTGGTGATCAGCGGTGGTCGGTTCCACGGTCTTCAGCTGTGGGTCAACCTGCCGTCACGGGACAAGATGATTGCCCCGCGCTACCAGAACCTCGATGGGGATCGCGTGACGTTGCTGTCGTCGCCGGACGGTGGCGCCCTGGTGCGCCTGATCGCCGGGGATGCCGCCGGCCACCACGGCCCCGGCTCGACCCACACGCCGATCACCGTCGCCCACCTCACGCTGTCGCCAGGAGCGCAGATCACGCTCCCCTGGCAGCGCGATTTCAACGCCCTCGCCTACGTGCTCTCCGGACGCGGCACGGCCGGCGCCGAGGCGGCTCCGGTGCAGGTCGGGCAGCTCGTCGTCTTCGGTGCCGGTGACACGCTCACGTTGCGCGCCGCAGACACCGACTCGCTCGACGTCTATCTGTTGGGCGGACGCCCGATCGGTGAGCCGGTGGCGGCGTACGGGCCGTTCGTGATGAACACGAAAGACGAGCTGGTCCAGGCGTTCGACGACTTCCAGGCCGGCCGCCTCGGCACGATCCCCGCCGACGGCCTCATGCCATATCACCCGTAACGACCATTCTCAGCCCCCGGCCATTCGCTCGACGATCGCTTCCAGGACGATCGGGCTGGTGGCGAAGTTGAGTCGGGCGAAGCCGGCGCCGATCGATCCGAAGCGCGGACCGGGGGCGAGCTCGACGCCGCGCTCGCGGAACGTCTCCGCCGGATCGTCACCGAGGCCGAGCCCTCGGCAATCGAGCCACGCCAGGTACGTGGCCTGAGGCTGGTGATACTCGACGCCCGGTACGTGGCGGGCCAGCAATCCGGCCAGGCTGCGGCGGTTGTCGTCGAGGACACGGCGAACTGCCGTGAGCCACTCGTCGCCATCGCTCCACGCCGCCTCGGCAGCCTCGACGGCAAGCAGGTTGGGCGCACCGAGGTAGTGCTTCGGCAGTCCCGCCAACGCGTCGTGGAACTCGTCAGGTCCGGCGTGGAGGATTGCCCAACGCAGGCCGGCAAGGTTGAACGCCTTCGACGTCGACGTGACAGTGACCGTGCGGGCCGCGACGTCGGTGCCGAGCGTCGCGAACGGCACGTGTTCGCACCCGGGGTGGACGAGCTCGGCGTGGATCTCGTCGCTGACGACCACGAGATCATGCTCGACCGCCAGCCCGGCGATCACCTCCAGCTCTGCCCGGTCGAACACCCGGCCGGTGGGGTTCTGCGGATGGCACAGGATCCACAAGTGAGCGCGACCGGTTGCCCCTCCCGCAGCGAGGCGACGGTCGAGTTCGTCGTAGTCCCAGACGAACCCATCGGCGGTCGCCACCCCCGGCACGTCGACCAGTGTTCGGCCCGTGTCCCGGATCAGCTCGAGGAACGGCGGATAGGCCGGAAGGTGCAGCACGACGCCGTCGCCTGGCGCCGTCAGGTGCTGCACCGCCAAGGCGACCCCTTGCAGCACATCGGAGAGCTCGTGCAGCCGGACAACGTCCGGCGACCAGCCGAAGCGATCGGCCATACGGTCGGCGAAACGCTGCGGGAGCGGTGAGCGGCTGCGGTCGTCCCACGTCGGATAGCCGACGTCCACGGCGACTCGGCCGGCGAGCCGCTCGACGATCGCCGGGGCGATCGGAAAGTCCATGTCGGCGACCCAGCTCGCCAGGCGCCCATCGACCTTGGCCCACTTCTCTCCGGGACGCCCGGCGACGTCTTCAACACCGAACGCGGTCAGGCCGAACGGATCACCGGACTTCACGGCAAGTCAAGACCGAGCTCATCGAGTCGCCGGCGCAGCGGAATCGGCACGTCGACGTCACCGCCACCAAGGACGTGCTGGGCGAACTCACCCGATTCGTCCCACACGTGGCAGCTGTTCAGCGTCGCCGCCCATCGCTGCTGGCGCTCCTCGGGGGAGAGATCGCCAGGGCCGCGCCAGGCCCGTCCGGCCTCGCGATCGGCGACGATCTGCATCGACCAGATGCTCTGGATCGCCACCGGCGCCATCGCCAGCAACAGCGCCGTCGTGTGCGTGCAACCACGCGGTCCCCCGAAACGGTGGCGCACCTCGTGGGTGAAGCCGCGGGCGATGCAGAGTCCGACGAGCTCGCCGTAGTGCGGCGCGATCGCCCCGCAGGTGTCGTGCGGGTGAGTCTCGAACAGCACCGTCGCATCGGTGATTTCCAAGCTCGGAAAGTCGACCAGGACCTCGACCTGCATGTGGTGGAACGTCAACGGGTCCGGATCGCCCTCGACGTACAGACCCGCCGGCTTCTGGTCGCGCACCGCCCCGCGCAGTAGTAGGCGGGGACCAGCGTCGTCGTCGAGGCGGTACGAACGAACCCGATACTCGCGTTCGTGGAGCACCGTCACGCCTTCGGGATCCGGTGGCAGGATCGACTCGCTGTCGAACATCGCGGCACTCGCGTCGGGGGTCATCCCACTGTCGTATCGGCTGAGGGGGAACGAAGTCGAGCCGAGACGCCGGTCGTAGCTACCGTCGCCGCCGTGACGCTTGCCTCCGAGACCGGATCCCTACGCGGCCAGCACGTCGAGCTGGTGCCGTTGGAGACCGGGTTCGCCGCCGAACTGACCGCTGCTGCCGGCTCCGACCGGTCGACGTACCAGTTCACCGAGGTCCCTGACTCGAGAGAAGCGATGGACCGCCATATCGCCTGGCTGCTCGCACTGCGTGACTCCGACGACGCCGTGCCGTTCGCCCAACGGCTCAGCACGAGCGGGCGAATCGTGGGTTGCACCCGGCTGATGGAGTTGCGGCGGTGGCGCGGTCGCCCCGAGCCGGACGAGGCCGAGATCGGTGGCACGTGGCTCGCTTCCGATGTTCAGCGCACCGTCGTCAACACGGAGTCGAAGCTGCTCCTGCTCACCCATGCGTTCGAGTCATGGAACGTCGACCGCGTTGCCCTGGCAACGGATGAACGCAACGAACGCAGCCGCTCGGCAATCCTCCGTCTCGGCGCCACGTTCGAGGGCATCCTCCGCAGTCACCGGCCGTCGAGGATGCCTGGTGAGGAGGGTCTGGCGCGGAACACGGCGTTGTTCTCGATCACCTCAGCCGAGTGGCCGGCGGTGCGCCAGCTTCTCACCGAGCGATTGAGCCTCGGTCAAGGTGGCTGACAGCGACAGCGATCTGACCGGCGACGGTGGCGTTGCGCTCGGCGAGGGCAAGGTTGGCGGGAATGCTGCTGCCGGCGGTCACCGCAGCGATCCTGCCGAGCACGAACGGAGTGACCGCGGCGCCCTCGACGCCGCTCGCCTCGGCGTCGTGCAGGGCTTCGGCCAGTGCCTTGTCGATGACGTCTCCGTCGAGCTCGGCGTCGGCGGGGATCGGTACGGCGACGAGCACGCCGACGTGCCCCGGGCGGGCGGCAAACACGGCAGCAACGGTCGCCGCGTCGTCGACCCGATGGGGTACGGGCAGGCCGGACGATCGGGTGTAGAACGCCGGGAACCAGTCGTGTTGCCACCCGAGCACGGGCACGCCGCGGGTCTCCAGGTACTCCAACGTGCGGGCGAGGTCGAGGAACGCCTTGGCGCCGGCGCTGACGGCAATCACGGCGTGTGTCGCCAAGGCGTCGAGGTCGGCAGAGATGTCGCCGGTCACCTCGGCGCCACGATGCACTCCCCCGATGCCTCCGGTGGCGAACACGCTGACGCCGGCTCGGGCGGCGAGGGCGAGCGAGGCACTCACGGTGGTGGCCCCGAACTCCCAGCGCTGGGCGAGGGCGACGGCGAGGTCGCGTTCAGCCGCCTTGCGAGCCGCGCCGAGGATCCGCTCGTGCTCGGTCGCTTCGAGCCCGACACGGGCCACACCGTCGAGCACCGCGGTGACTGCCGGGACGGCACCGGACGCACGCACCGCAGCGAGGCACCGGTCGAGGGCCTCGATGTTTGCCGGTGACGGGAGTCCGAGGTTGGAGAAGATCGTCGACTCGAGAGCGACAACAGCGCCATGTGCGTCGAGCGCTGCTTGCACCTCTGCGGAGACGACAGGTGTGAGCACCGCCGTCACTGCCTCTCGAACCGCGAGACGACTTCGATGTGGGTGGTCTGCGGAAACGTGTCGATGACCTCCGAGCGCACGTGCCCGTAGCCAGCCCGCCCGAGGAGTTTCGCGTCCCGACCGAGCGACGCGGGGTCGCAACTCACGAGGACGAGCAGCGGAGCACCGAGACGGGTGAGGGCGGCGCTGCCCGGGGCGCCGAGGCCGCTGCGCGCCGGATCGGCGATCACGACCTCAACCTCGAGGTCCGGGGCGGCTCGCCATCCTCCGACCTCGCCGCGCACGATCTCATGGCGACGGGCGCCGAGGTTCACTTCGGCGTCGGCGACCGCCGACCGGGACGTCTCGACGGCGACGACGTATGAGTCGGGTGCGGTGGCACAGACGGCGAACATCCCGACACCTGCGTAGGCGTCGACGACGACCGCGGCGGCGTCGAGCTCCGGCGCGGCGCGGCCCACCGCCTCGACGAGCAGCGCGGCGGCCTGGGGGCCGGACTGGAAGAACGAGCCGATCGAAACCCGCAGCCGGTGTCCGTGAACGTCCTCGGCGATCGCCGCCGCACCGCTGCGCTGCACCTCAGGCGGAAGTCCGCGGACGGCGCCTTTCGAGCGGTCCCATCGGGCAACGACATCGCCCGTGGCCACCGACATCCGCAGCGTCGCCTCGACGCCCGGATCGAGTCTGATCGCGGCGAGCAGCTCGCGCAGCGTCGGGTGAAGCACGAGGCACGCCGGCGCCGCGACGACATCATGAGATCGCTCGGCGCGGAATCCGGCAGCACCGTTCACTGCCGGGGCCACTCGAGCGGTCGTGCGGTAGCCCTCGGCCTCGACGCCCGGCCCGAGGGTCATCACCGGCTCGGCGATGCCGCCCGTGCGCCGCAGCGCCTCCTCGGCGATCGTCAACTTGGCGCGACGCTGCGCATCGAGGTCGAGGTGCATCCAGCCGCATCCGCCGCAGCCGGCGCGCCGCGACTGGCACGGCGGTGTGATCCTGTCGGCGCTGACTTCGACGACGTCGATGACGTGAGCGCGAGCCCAATCACGTTTCTCGTGAACGAGCTCGGCGATCACCGTTTCCCCAGGTAGCGCGCCTCTGACGAACACGATCCGCCCGTCGGCGTCGCGAGCGATCGCCTCTCCCCCCGCGGCGAACCGATCCGGGCGAAGCTGCACGGTTGCCACCGTCGGCATGGTATGCGCATCTCCTGCTACTACCTTCTACGCCGTGGCGCTGCCGATCCAGATCGCCCCGTCGGTGCTGCCGGCAGACTTCTCCCGCCTCGGTGACGAGATCGTCGCCCTCGAGAAGGCCGGCGTCGACCTCGTCCAGTGGGACGTGATGGACGGCCAGTTCGTCCCCAACCTGACGTTCGGTCCCGACGTGATCGCTTCCGTCCGGGATCGCGTGACCCTCCCGTTCGAGGCGCACCTGATGGTCCTCACTCCCGATGCGATGGCGGCGCGCTACGTCGAAGCCGGCTGCTCCCGGCTCATCGTGCACGCCGAGGCGTGCGACCACCTCCACCGCACGCTCGGCCACATCGCCGAGCTGGGCGCCGCCGCCGGCGTGGCGATCAACCCGTCGACGCCAGTCAGCACCGTCGCTCACGTCCTCGACCTCGTCGATGTCGTTCTCGTGATGACGGTCAACCCCGGGTTCGGCGGACAGCGCTACCTCGCCACGATGGAGCCGAAGATCGCCGAACTCGGCGCCCTGCTCGCCGCCGACGGCCGCAGCGAGACGACCAGCATCGAGGTCGACGGAGGGATCACCGTGGAGACCGCGCCGGGTGCCGTCACCGCCGGGGCGAGCATCCTCGTCGCCGGCACCGCCTTGTTCGAGCACGACAAGGGTCTCGAGGCCGCCGTCGCCGAACTGCGCACCGTGGCCAACGAAGCCCGCCCCGACGGCTGACTTCTCTGCGTCGTTGTGGTTCGATGGACCACGTGGGAGAAGTCGACGACGACCCGGGTCTCCCGCTCAAGCTGTGGCCATGTTCCAACGGGGAGTATCTCCCCCCGCCGCTCGACGAACTCCGCCGTGAGGCGATGCGCCGGGCCCGGGCGAACGCCGACGACCACGCCCGGCGCCACGGCTGGTCACGACGTCAGTTCCTGCTCTCGGCGGCCGGGATGGCCGCCGGCCTCGGTGCGCTCGAATCGTCAGCGGCCGCTCGGGCGCGGGCGTTCGGTATCGAGCGCGGCGGTGTGTTCCGCGTCGACGACTCGGCGGCTCGGGATCCCGCCGAGGCTGATGCCCTCGTGCACGGCACGGCAGAAGGCGCCGGCGTGGTCGACGTGCAGACCCACTTCCTCGAGTTCGGCCCCTGGGGAAACGGCTTCCCGCAAGCGGAGTGCGGTGAGGCGGACTGGGCCGACTGCTTTTCCGTCGAGTACTGGTACGACCTCGTGCTCGGCGGCAGCGACACGTCGGTGGCGGTGATCTCAGCAGTACCGGTGGTCGGCGAGGCCGACCCGCTGTCGGTCGCCGCGATGGAGCGCGGCCGCGAGGTCGCGGCGCGCCTGTGTGGTGACGGTCGCGTCCTGATCCAGGGACATGCCGTGCCGGACGTTGGACCGATCGAGGCGGCGGTGGCTTCGATGGCAGACGTCGCGAATGCGCACGAGCTGTCCGCCTGGAAGGTGTACACCCACTCGCCCAACGGTTGGTTCCTCGACGACCACGACCCGGCGCTGCCGCAGGTCGGCGCTCCGTTCATCCAAGCGGTCCGCGACACGGGTGTCGGCATCATCGCCGTACACAAGGGCCTCGCCGGCGGCAACCCGTATGCGTCACCTGTCGACATCGGCCCGGCCGCGGCGGCCAACCCCGACGTCCGCTTCCTCGTCTACCACTCCGGATACGACTCGGGAACGACGGAGGGTCCGTACGACCCCGACGGCACCGGTGTCGACCGCCTCGTGCGCAGCGTGACGGAGGCCGGGATCAGCGCTGGTGGCAACGTCTACGCCGAGTTGGGATCGACGTGGCGGATCGTGATGGGCGATCCCGACGCTGCTGCCCACGTCCTTGGCAAGCTGCTCACGGCGTTCGGACCGGAACGCATGCTGTGGGGAACGGATTCGATCTGGTACGGCTCGCCGCAGGACCAAATCGCCGCCTTCCGCGCCTTCGAGATCACGCCGGCGTTCCAGGAGCAGTTCGGCTACCCGGCGCTGACCGCCGACGTCAAGGAGCGGATCATGTCCGCCAATGCCGCCGAGCTGTTCGGGATCACCGTGCCAGCCCCGGCGTGCGAACCGGGCGCCCGGGCCAGCGGCTTCGGAGCGTCGAACCGCACGTTGGGGCCGGTGGCCCGCCGTGACGTCGTGACGACGTTCCTCCGCGAGCACCCATGGATCGCCGCCGCCCAGTCGTGACGATCGGCGTCATGGGCGGCGCGATCGACTCCTGCCACCGGCGCCGGCCGGCTCGGGTCGAGCTGGCATCGCCGTCCGCGCTGCCGGCGGCGTCGACGACGTCCGGGCGATCGACTCGACGCCGCGGCCGAAACCGGTGAGGAACCAGCGGAAGGCGGCCAGGGCGAACACCGCCGCACACACGACGGCGATGGGGATGAGCAGGGAACGCAGCAGGCCGTCACGGTTGCCGAAGAACGGCGACAACACGCCCGAATCGATCGAGGATCCATCGGTGTGCATCGTCCGCATCGGGTCGACGAGCTCGGGGCATTCCAGGTCGCTCTCGGTGGCTCCGATCACCTCGTCGCCGCCGAACGTCGGCGATTCCGGCTGGACCCGTGAGCGCAACGACTGGATGTTCGGGTCGTAGAGGGCGCCGATGAGGTATTGATCGCCCCCCTCGAGGTATTTGGCGTCGATGCCGTAGCGGACGTCGACGAGTCCCGACGAGGCGAACTGGCCGATGTCGCCGGCGCGCACCTGATCGACGTTGAAGCGGATGGTTCGGAAGTCGGAGTCGACAACCGTGCCGACGAACACGACATCGGGCAACGGCTGGATCGGGCAACCGACGGGCACCTCCACCAGAGGCTGGCGGCCGGGCGGCGGCGCAGGTCCTTCCTGGGCGACGGCGATCGATGGCGCGCCGAGCACGCCGGCGGCAGCTATCAGCAGCACGAATCGCCTGATCACGGCTGCCAGCGTAGGCCCGCGGCGATGCTGCATGGCAGGCACCCGGTGATACTGGCGGAGTGGGCTACAACCCGTACCGGCGATTCCGCGCCCGTCCCGTCGACTACCTGCTCGTGGCCCTCTGCCTGCTCGTCGCCGTCGCCCTGGTGGTGTGGGCAATCGCCGGCTGAAGTACGACCGATGGGTTCAGAAGGCGTTCTCGTAGACCTCGACCGCGTCGCCGGTGATCGCCACGACATCGAAGCGGACGTCGACACGGCGGCCGACCCGATGCTCGGCGAGCCACGCCGCGGCCAGCCGGCGCAAACGTTGCTGTTTGAGGGGCGTGACGGCGAGCGCCGGACCACCGAAGGCGCCGCTCTTCCTGGCCTTCACCTCGGCGACCACCAGCAGGCGGCCGCGTCGCAGAACGAGGTCGATCTCCCCGATAGCGCAGCGCCAGTTGCGGTCCACAACCCTGTACCCGTGGCGGCGGTACCAGTCTGCCGCCAAGTCCTCACCGCGTTGCCCGAAGACGATGTGCGCCGCGACCACGAGCCCTCTCCAATGCTCGATGTGAACGGGAGTGCGCGGGGCACTCGAGATGACTCGCCCAGACGGGGCGAGCGACTAGAAGCTGCGCTTCTCGCGAATCTTCGCCGCCTTGCCGGTGCGGCCGCGGAGGTAGTACAGCTTCGCCCGGCGTACGTCGCCGCGCTTGACGACCTCGATCTTGGTGACCGTCGGCGTGTGCAGCGGGAACGTGCGCTCGACCCCCACGCCGTAGCTCAGCTTGCGCACCGTGTAGGTCTCCTGCAGGCCACCGCCTTGACGAGCGATGACGTTGCCCTGGAAGACCTGGATGCGCTCCTTGCTGCCCTCGACCACGCGCACGTGGACCTTGACCTCGTCGCCGGCGGCGAAGTCCGGGACGTCGTCACGGAGCTGGTCGTTGTCGATGAGATCGGTGGCTTTCATGGAACGTCCTGAATGCTGGGTGGGGCCGATCAAGGATACGGGACGGGCGGGAACTCTTCCAACAGGCGGCGCTCGTCGTCGGTGACGCCGCCGCGCGCTCCGACCAGGTCCGGTCGCGTGGCGATCGTGCGGTGCAGCGCCTGCGCCCGGCGCCACCGTTCGATCATCGCGTGGTTGCCGCTGAGCAGTACGTCCGGCACGGACCATCCGCGGAACGTCGCCGGCCGGGTGTACTGCGGCTCCTCGAGCAGGCCGCGTTCCCCGAAGCTCTCGGTGATCGGGCTGGCCTCGTTTCCCATCGCCCCGGGCAGCAGCCTGGTGACTGCATCGATCACGACGCAAGCCGCAGCCTCGCCGCCGGAGAGCACGACGTCACCGACGCTGAGCTCGCCGTCGACAAGGTGTTCGCGAACCCGATGGTCGATCCCCTCGTAGCGGCCGCACAACAAGGAAAAGCCGGCGCTCCCGGCCAGCTCGGTCGCCAGCGCCTGGTCGAAGTGGCGTCCACCGGGCCCGAGCAGGAACAGTGGCCGGACCGGTTCGGCAGCCTCGACAGCCGCGAAGATCGGCTCGGCCTTCATCAGCATCCCCGCTCCACCGCCGAATGGGGCGTCATCGACGGTGCGATGCACGTCGGTGGTGTGCTCTCGGATGTCGTGGCACCGCAGGTCGAGCACTCCGGTCTGGCGCGACTTGCCGAGCAGGCTCGCCGAGCAGAAGTCGTCGACCGACGTCGGGAAGATCGTGAACACGTCGACGCGCATCAGGCTGTGTCCTCGACATCGTCGAACAGACCCAGCGGAGGATCGATGACGATCCTGCCGTCCCTGCGTTCGGTGATGAACACCACCGGTACGAGCGCTCCAGAGTCGAGCTCGAGCAGGTCGGCGGCGGGGTTGGCGACGACCGTGACGCACGTGCCGCGAGACCGGCCGGACACCTCGACGACTTCGGCGCCGATCAGCTCGTGCACCCACAGGGCGTCGGGATCGTCGAGCGGTTCGGCGAAGACCGCCGTGTTCGTGAACTGCTGCGCGGCCGTTCGATCGCCGACCCCGGTCAGCGACACGAGCCAGCGATCTTGGTGACGCCGAGCCGACACCACCGTCAGCCACGTGTTCCCGACGAACCACTGCGCCCCGGGAGTGACTCGCTCGGGGCGGTCCGATCCGAGCTCGACGAGCAGGTCTCCGCGCACCCCGTGGGCGCGGCGGATCGTCCCGATTTCGAGGAGCCCGGCCGGTCGGGCCACGACTCGCTCCGTTCCGCTCAGTCGTCGACGAATTCGATGTCGACGTCGGTGTCGTCGCGGGCGGCGGCGGCGCGGACGACGGTGCGGATGCTCTGCGCGGTGCGGCCACGGCGGCCGATCACCCGGCCGAGGTCGCCGGGACCGACGCGAACGTCGAGGCGGACGCGGCGGCCGTCGTCAGACGTGTCGACGCGAACTGCGGACGGGTCGTCGACGATCGAGCTGACGATGTGGTGGAGGACTGCTGCGGCAGTCGGGGCGGCGGCGCGGTTGGCGTCGTCGGGGCGGTCGTCGACCAGTTCGCCGGTGTCGTCACTCACGCTCAGGAGCCCTTCGTCGCGCTGAACTGCTCCAGCGCTCCGGAGATCTCCAGCAGCTTGCGCACCCGATCGGTCGGCTGGGCACCCTGACTCAACCACTTCACGGCCTTGTCGTTGTCGACGTTCAGCGTCGAGGGATCGGTCCGCGGGTTGTAGTGGCCGAGGATCTCGATGAACCGGCCGTCGCGGGGCGAGCGGGAATCCGCGGCGACGATGCGGTACTCGGGCTGCTTGGTCTTACCGACCCGGGTGAGGCGCAGCTTCACTGCCATCTGTTGAGGTCCTTCTGGTCGTCAAACGAACCATGCGAGGATATCGGCGCATCGTCTTGTCGGAGTGTCTGCTGTCGACACGCCCTGCACGAAACACTCCCATGGAGTGAACGTCAACCGCGGGGAAGGCCGGGGAATTCGCCGAGGTCGCCCAACTCGGAGAGATCCGGCATCCCGCCGCGCATGCCTGCGAGGGCGCCAAGGCGTCCACTCCTCTTGCCTTTGGTTCCCATTCCGCCGAAGCGCTTCATCATCTTCTGCATCTCGGAGAACTGCTTGACCAAGCGGTTGACGTCCGAGGGCGATGTTCCCGATCCGAGGGCGATGCGATTGCGCCGCGACCCGTTGATGATCTGCGGCGTCACCCGCTCCTCCTGGGTCATCGACCGGATGATCGCCTCGACCGGTCGCAACGCGTCGTCGTCGACCTCGGTGTCTTTGAGCTCCTTGGGCATGCCCGGCATCATCTTCAGCAGTCCACCGAGCGGACCCATCTTCTTGAGTTGCTGCATCTGGGCGAGGAAGTCGTCGAGCGTGAATTGCCCCTCGAGCAGCTTGCTCGCCGCCTCCTCGGCCTGCTCCTTCTCGAAGGCCTGCTCGGCCTGCTCGATGAGCGTGAGCATGTCGCCCATGCCGAGGATCCGCCCGGCCATGCGGTCGGGGTGGAACTGCTCGAAGGCGTCGAGCTTCTCCCCCGTTGATGCGAAGGCGATCGGCTTGCCGATGACCTCCTTGACGCTGAGGGCGGCGCCACCGCGGGCGTCGCCGTCGAGCTTGGACAGGATCACGCCGTCGATCGCCAGCGTGTCGTTGAACGCGACGGCCGTGGTGACGGCGTCCTGGCCGGTCATCGCGTCGATGACGAGGAACGTGTAGTGCGGGGCGACGGCGCCGGAGATGAGGCGGACCTGCTCCATCATCTCGGCGTCGATGGCCAAACGTCCGGCGGTGTCGACGATCAGAACGTCGCGACCGAGGCGACGGGCCTCGGCGAGACCGCGAGCTGACGTGATCACGGGGTCCTCCGGGTCGGAGAAGACGGGGACGTCGATGCGGGCGCCGAGGGTTCGCAGCTGCTCGACGGCGGCGGGGCGCTGGAGGTCGGCGCCGACGAGCAGCGGGTTGCGGCCCTGGGCCTTGAACCAGCGGGCCAGCTTGGCCGCCGCCGTGGTCTTGCCCGAGCCCTGCAGACCGGCCATCAGGACGACGGTCGGCGGCCGGCTGGCGTAGTTGATCTTCAGCGTCTCGCCGCCGAGGATGCGGGTCAACTCGCCGTTGACGACCTTGACCACCTGCTGGCCGGGATCGAGCACCTGCGACCTCGTCGCCCCGACCGCCTCGGCGCGGATGCGCTCGACAACTTCGCGGGTCACGCCGACGTTGACGTCGGCGTCGAGGAGCGCGGCCCGGATCTCGCGCAGGATCTCCTCGACGTCGGCTTCGGTGAGCCTGCCCTTGCCGCGCAGGCGCTTGACGATGCCATCGAGGCGGGTGGAGAGGGTCTCGAACATGCTGACGGCAGGGTACCGGCCGCGCCGGCGCGACGGTTTGATTAGCAGTGGTAATGAGCTAAGCTAATGATGTGCCGACGACGACGTTGACCAGCACGGACGTAGATCCTGAGCTCATCGGCGCCCTGCGCGTCGGCGTCATGCGGCTCGCCCGCCGGTTGCGTCAGGAGCGCAGCGGCAGCGACCTCACGCTCACCCAGCTCTCCGCCCTCGGCACCCTGTCCCGTTACGGCGACCTCACACTCGGGGAGCTGGCGGCGATCGAGAAGGTCAAGCCGCCGTCGATGACACGGACCGTGAATTGTCTCCAAGATGCCGGTCTCGTCACGCGGACCGCCCACGAGTCAGATGGCCGCCAGGTCGTCGTCGGACTCAGCGCTGAAGCGCGTGCAGTGCTCGACGAGGATCGTCGTCGCCGCGATGCCTGGCTGGCCACTCACCTGTTCGATCTCGAGCCGGGTGAACGCGATCTGTTGCGCGCGGTCGCGCCACTCCTCGACCGCTTAGCCAGCGAACCGTGAGGACCACGTTCGCCGCGCTGCGGATCCGCAACTACCGGCTGTTCGCTGCCGGGTCGCTCATTTCCAACACCGGGACCTGGATGCAGCGCGTCGCCCAGGACTGGCTCGTGCTCGCCCTCACCGGAAGTGCGGGCGCGCTCGGGTTGACCACCGGATTGCAGTTCCTGCCGATCGTGCTCGTGTCGCCAATCGCAGGGGTCATCGCCGACCGCTACTCGAAGCGCTCCGTGCTGATGGTGACGCAGATGGCGATGGCGGCGACGGCTGCGATCCTCGGCGTGCTGGCGATCACCGGCATCGTCAACCAGTGGCACGTCTACGTGTTGGCGTTCGTGTTCGGCACCGGCGCGGCGTTCGACGCGCCCGCCCGGCAGGCGTTCGTCAACGAGATGGTCGGACCCGAGCGGCTGGCGAACGCTGTCGCACTGAACTCGGCGCAGTTCCACCTCGCCAGACTGATCGGCCCGGCTGTCGCCGGCGGGGTGATCGCCCTGCTCGGCTCCGGCGTCGCCGCCACCGGCTGGGTGATCCTCGCCAGCAGCGTGACGTACTTCGCCGTGCTGGCCTCGTTGAAGGCGATGAGGACCGAGGAGTTGCGCCCCGCCCCGCTGCTGAAACGGGCCAAAGGCCAGCTGCGCGATGGCGTGCGCTACGTGAGATCGCGCCCGGACATCATGCTCGTGATGGCCGTCGTGTTCAGCGCCGGGACGTTCGGGCTCAACTTCCAGATGACCACGGCATTGATGGCCACGCAGGTGTACGGCAAAGGCGCTGGCGAGTACGGCGTCCTCGGCTCGATCCTCGCCATTGGTTCGCTCGCCGGGGCGCTGCTCGCCGCCCGGCGGCGGTCGGCGGGGCAGCATCGCGTGGTCGTTTCGGCGATCGTCTTCGGCCTGCTCGTGATGGTGGCCGGACTAATGCCCTCGTACCTGACATTCGCCCTGATCCTGCCGCTGTGTGGGTTCGCCGCGCTAACGCTGATGACGGGCGCCAACGCCTTCGTGCAGATGGCCGCCGACCCGACCATGCGCGGCCGCGTCATGGCGCTGTACATGGCCGTGTTCATGGGCGGGACGCCGATCGGGGCACCGCTACTCGGCTGGCTCGCCGACCACGCCGGAGTACGCTGGACGCTCGTCGGCGGAGGCGCACTGACCGCCCTAGGAACCATCGTCGCTGTCGCCGTGTTCGCCCGCCACCAGGGATTGGTGATCACGCGCTACGTCGGCCTGCACCGACGGACGACGCCCGAGCCCGTCGGCTCCGTCGCCGTCGACTGACGTTTCGCCCTCGCTCCCTCCGTGGGGGGATGCTCGAAGGGGGGCGCTCCGCGATCCCCTTCGATTCAGGTCGGATCCGGCTTTGCCGGTCCGACCTGGGAGTTGCTTCGTGCGGCCGCAGGCCGCCCGCTTCGAGCTCGCCCGAGTGGAGAGAGCGAGCGCAGCGAGCGAACGAACGAGGGCGAAATCAAAAAAGTGCATCCACGAACTCGTCGGGGTCGAAGGGGACGAGGTCGTCGAGCGACTCGCCGAGGCCGACCAGCTTGACAGGGATTCCCAGCTCGGTCTCAATGGCGAAGACGATCCCACCCTTGGCCGAACCGTCGAGCTTGGTGAGGACGACGCCCGTGAGTTGCGTTGCCTCGCCGAACTCGCGGGCCTGAGCGAGTCCGTTCTGCCCCGTCGTGGCGTCGATGACGAGGAGTGACTCGGTGACGGTCCCCGCCCCCTGCTCGGCGACGCGACGTACCTTGCGCAGCTCCTCCATCAGGTTCGTCTTGGTGTGCAGGCGCCCGGCTGTGTCGGCGAGAACGAGGTCGAGATCGCGCGAGCCGGCCCGCTCGATGGCGTCGAACACCACGGCGCTCGGATCGCCACCTTCGTTGCCGCGTACGAGCTCGACACCGGCCCGGTCGGCCCACGTCGTCAATTGCTCGGCGGCGGCCGCCCGGAACGTGTCGCCGGCGGCGAGCAGGACACGGCGCCCGGCAGCCACCTGCTGGTTGGCGACCTTGCCGATGCTGGTCGTCTTGCCGACCCCGTTGACGCCGACGAACAGCCACACGTTCGGACGTCGCTCCTCGTCGAAGCGCAGCGAGCGATCCGCGTCGGCGAGGCGTTCCTTCATCTCCTGGCGCAGGGCATCGAGCAACTCACCGGGCTGTGTGATGTCGTTCGCCTTGACCGTCGCCCGCAAGCCGTCGAGGAGGTCGGTTGAAACGCCGAGTCCGACGTCGGCGCGGAGAAGGCCCTCCTCGAGATCGTCCCACGTCGCGTCGGTGATCCCGCCTCGGCTGAGCACGCCTGCGAAGGCACCGGCAAAAGCCGACCGGGCCCTGGCGAGGCGGCCCCGAAACGTCGGCGCCTCGGGCTCGACGACTACCGGAGCAGGTGGCGCCGGCTGCGGTGGGCGGTCGAGCCGAGTCGGGCCCGGCGCCAGTGGGGCCTGCGTCACCTGGGCGGCCCGGCGCCGGTTCCACACCAGCACGCCGATGCCGAACACGATGACGACAGCGATGAGGACGAGGAAGATCCACTCCATCGCCGCTCGACGCTACCGACGTGTCTGTGTCAGGAGGGCACGGTGGCGCGTTCCGACAGCACCTTGGAGCTGCCGCCAGGCTGCATCGTGACGCCGAACAGGCAGTCGGCGGCCTCCATCGTCCGCTTCTGGTGGCTGACGATCAGCAGCTGGGCCTCTTCCCGGAACTCGGCGACGAGGGCGAGGAAGCGGTGCAGGTTGACGTCGTCGAGGGCGGCTTCGACCTCATCCATGACGTAGAAAGGCGATGGGCGACTGCGGAACACGGCGAACAGGAATGCCAGGGCCGTCAGGCTGCGCTCGCCGCCCGACAGCAACGACAGCTTCTTGACGTTCTTGCCACTCGGCTTGGCCTCGACTTCGATGCCGGTCGCCAGCAGGTCGTCGGGTTGGGTGAGCACGAGCCGGCCTGTCCCACCAGGGAAGAGGTTGCCGAACAGGGCGGCGAAGTGATCGGCGACGTCGGCGAAGGCGGTGGCGAACACCGTTTGGATCTCGTGGTCGACGGCCTTGATCACCCGCGTCAGCTCGCGGCGAGTGGTTCGCACATCGTCGAGTTGCTCGTCGAGGAATGAATGTCGTTGCTGCAGTTCGGAGAACTCCTCGAGCGCCAGCGGGTTGATGGGCCCGAGCAGGCGCAGCTCTCGCTCCAACTCGCGGGCACGGCCCTGAGCGCTGACCCCTTCGGGAAGCTCGGGCGGATCGGCGGCCTCGGCGACCTCCGGCTCGACGTTGCAGTCGTGGCGCAGTAGCTCGACCGCGGACGCCAGCCGCATCCGTGCCTCGGCCTCCTCGACCTCTGCCCGGCGGGCCCGCTCACGGACCTCATCGAGCTGCCGCTCGGCGACGTGACGGCGACCACGCCGCTCGTCGAGTGTGGCCGAGAGGGCGCCGACCTGCTCGCCGTGGCGGCGGCGTCGCTCCGAGAGATCCGTGTGCAGCCGATCGATGAGCGTGCGCCGAGCGTCCACGAAGCGAGCCAGCCGGGCGAGGGCGACGAGGACACGCTCGATCGACGTGCGCCGTCGCTCGGCACTGGCGCGCGCCTCGGCATCGGCGGCAAGGCGCCGCTCGGTCTCGGCAAGGCGCTGCTCGAGCAGGTCGGCTCGCTCGTGCAGCCCGGCAGCGCGCACCTCGAGATCCCGCCGCCGGCCGCTGAGCACAGCGCCGCGGGCATCGAGCCCGGCGCGTACCTCGCCCTGGGTGCGGGCGGCCTCGGCTTCCGCCGATCGTCCCGCTTCGAGGTCGGGCATCACCGCTTCGAGCTCGGCGATTCGCCGTTGTTCGGTGGCCAGGACCGCGGCGAGCTCGTCGCAGCGAACCACGAGTTGCTCCTGCTCGACGGTGATCTCGCGCCGCTCGGCACGCACCCGGGCGAGGGCCTCCGACGCCGCCGTGAACCGGCGGTCGTTGAGCTCCAGCCGTTCGGCGACCTCGGCAGCGTGTCGACGGGCCGCGGCGAGGGTCTCCGACGCCGCCGCCTCCTCGGCGCCGGACGCAGCCAGCGACCGCTCGGCATCCCGCCGACTGGCCTCGGCATCCGCCAACGCCTCGGCGGTGACACCGCCGGCACCGGTCGCGCCCACACGCCACGTCGATCCACCGAGACGATCGCCCGTCGCGCTGACGATGACGGCCGACGGATCGGCGGCTGCCGCGACAGCGGCCTCGTCGAGGTTGTCGACACGGCGCGCCGAGGCGAGCAAGCAGTCGAGGAGCCGCTCGACGTCGGGACGGGTCGCGCGGACGTGGGGTCGTACGGGCTCGCCGATCGATCCGGCCGGTGCCGGTTCTCTGGCGGTGAGTCCGAGAGCGATGACCGCACCGTGCATGACGGCGGCGCGCAGGGCATGCAGAGCGCGCACGGCGGCATCGACGTCGGTGACGACCACGGCGGCGACCGCGTCTCCGAGGGCCGCCTCGACGGCCGCCTCCCATCCGGCGTCGATGCGCACGAAGTCGAGCAGCGTGCCGAGCACTCCCTGGCTGCCGGCGAGGTGCTCGGATCCGGCCCGAGCGTGGGCGGCGTCGAGGGCGAGCTGGAGCGCTTCGACCCGAGCATCGAGGTTGGAGAGCGCCTCGGCAGCGTCGCGGCATCGTTGTGATGCGGTGGCGAGCGACGCCTCCAACTCCGTGACACGCCGGTCGGCACTGGCAATCTCGTCGACGAGGGGACCTTCGAGCAGTTCGATCGCCATGCAGTCGTGGCGATGGCGCTCGGCCGTCCCGTCGAGGTCGGCGAGCTGGATCGCCAGGGCATCGAGGCGCGTGCGGCATCGCATCAGCTCGGAGTCGACCTGTTCGGCGGCGGCGACGCGGGTTCGCAGCTCGCCACGGACCTCGGCGAGCGCGCTCGCTGCGGTCGACCCTGGTGGCGCCTCCAGCGATCCGAGCACGGCAGCACGTTCGGCGGCGAACGACGCCTCCGCGGCGACGAGGGTGTCGAGGTCGGGGCCCGACTGCTCGATGGAGACGCGGGCGGCGTCGAGCTCGGCGCGGTATCGCGCGGCGTCGGCCTCGAGCGTGGCGACGACCGCTTCGTCGAGCAGTTGACCGCGGTCGCCCTCGAGTCGGCGGGCGCGCTCGGCGATGATTCCCGACAGGCCACGGGCACGTTCGGCCATCTGGTCGACGCGAGCGAGACGGTCACCGAGATCGGACCCACCGCGAGCGGTGAGCTCCGCTTCGAGGGCGACGACGTCAGCGTCGAGGTGGGCAAGCTCGGCCTTCAGCTCGGACTCCTCAGCGGACGATTTGATTCGTGACTCGGCGAGCGCGGCGAGCTTCGTGCGCAAGGCGGCGATCTCCCGGCCGGCGACATACACCCGCAGGCCGTCGAGCTCGACCGTCAGCTCGCCGTGGCGCTTCGCCGCCTCAGCCTGGCGTTCCAGTGGGCGCAGCTGGCGGCGGACCTCGCGCAGCAGGTCCTGGAGGCGCAACAGGCTCGCTTCCGTCGCATCGAGGCGGCGCTCCGCCTTCTCCTTGCGCTTACGGAACTTGAGCACGCCGGCGGCTTCCTCGATGATCGCCCGCCGGTCCTCGGGCCGAGCGTTGAGCACGGCGTCGATCTGTCCCTGACTGACGATCACGTGCTGCTGACGGCCGACGCGAGCGTCGGACAGCAGCTCCTGGACGTCGAGGAGGCGGCATGGCACGTTGTTGATGGCGTACTCGCTGTCGCCGCTGCGGAACAGCGTTCGCCTGACGGTCACCTCGGAGAACTCGATCGGCAGGATGCCGGCGGAGTTGTCGATTGTCAGGCTGACCTCGGCACGACCGAGCGCCGGTCGGCTCGCCGTCCCGGCGAAGATGACATCGTCCATCTTCTGGCTGCGCACGGCCGACGGCGCCTGGGCGCCGAGCACCCAGGCGATCGCATCGACGACGTTCGACTTGCCCGAGCCGTTCGGTCCGACGACAACCGTGACGCCCGGCTCCAGCTCGAGCGTCGTGGCGTCTGCGAACGACTTGAAGCCCTTGAGGGTCAGCGATCTGAGGAACACGGCGACCCGAAGTTACCGGTTGGGCGATCGGCACGGGGGGATGTCCCGGGGGTGTCCGAATCTGGGGAAGTTCCGTGCCACGGAGGCTTCTGGGGAAGAATCGTGCCAGCGTCTGGCATGGATTCTCCCCAGATCGAGGGAACCGGACTCACGTCCGCCGGCGCTGGCAGACGGGGCAGAAATAGGTGGAGCGGCCGCCGCTCGTGATCCGCCGGATGAATCCCCGGCCGCACGTCGAGCAGCGCTCCCCGGCCCGCCCGTACACCCGGTGCGAGTCCTGGTAGGAGCCGCCCTCTCCCATCATGTCGACGTACCCGAGGTCGGACAGCGTCGATCCTCCGGCGCGGATCGACGCCGTGAGGATGCGGCGCATGGCGTGGTGCAGGGCGACGACGTCTCGCCGGTGCAGCGACGATGCCGGCGACTCCGGATGCAGGCGAGCGTCGTGGAGGATCTCGTCGGCGTAGATGTTGCCGATCCCAGCGATGACGTGTTGGTCGAGGAGCAGCGGCTTGAGTTTGGTGGACCGGCGCCGCAGCACCGCCCAAAGCTCGTCCGGTCCGGGGTCGTCGACGAGAGGATCGAGGCCGAGGCCGGCAACCTCGGGGAGCTCGACGTCGACGTGGTCGGGGTCGTAGACGACCATCTCACCGAACGTGCGCGGATCGACGAACAACAGGTCGGAGTCGCCGAGATGGAGCACGACGTGGGTGTGCGGCGGACGTTCGGCGCCACGGTCGACGAGCAGTAGCTGGCCGGTCATACGCAGGTGGATCATCAGACCGTCGCCGGAGTCGAGCGGGGACAGCAGATACTTGCCGCGGCGCCCGGCACCAACGAGCGACGTCCCTGTGAGCCCGTCGATCAGGGCCTGTCGTGAGGTCCGTCGCACCGTGCGCTCACGTCCGACTTCGACGCCCTCGATGTGCCGGCCGACGACCAACCGCTCCAGGCCGCGGCGGACCGTCTCGACCTCGGGCAGCTCAGGCAATGGGACGGTCGGCGTCAGCGGCGCGGGTGTCGTAACGCTCGGAAGCGAGCGTTCGGGCGGCGGCTGCGGCTGCACCCTGCTCGGCGGAGCGCTTCGAGCTTCCCTCGCCGGTGCCGAGCGCCGTTCCACCCACCGACACCGTGGCGAAGAAACGCTTCTGGTGGTCGGGTCCCTGCTCGGTGATGTCGTACAGCGGTGCGGACATCCCGGCGGCGGCGAGGAGCTCCTGCAGGGTCGTCTTGAAGTCGAGCTCGTCGAGCCGCGCCGCCGTCGCTACGACCCGGGCGACGATCAGCCCTTCGACGAAGTCGTAGGCGGTGCTCGAACCGCGATCGAGATAGATGGCCCCGATCAGCGCCTCCATCGCATCGGCGAGGATCGAGGGTTTGCTCGAGCCTCCAGCGGCGGCCTCACCCTTGCCGAGCCTGATGTACGGGCCGATGTCGAGCTCGACGGCCAACTCGGCGAGGGCGACCGTGTTGACCACGCCCTTGCGGATCCCGGTGAGCTGGCCCTCCGACATCTCCGGGAAGCGGCGGAACGCCACATCGGCGGTGACCCAACCGAGCACCGCGTCGCCGAGAAACTCCAGCCGTTCGTAGCTCGCCTGCCCCGGATTCTCGGCGCACCACGACCGGTGTGACATCGCCTCGACGACGATGCCGAGGTCCTCGAAGCTCAGTCCGAGGCGACCGGTGAGCGTCGAGATGTCATGGTCCGTGCCATCGAGGGCGGACAATCAGCCACCTTGGCGGGTGCGTTCGGCAACGTAGTCGACCGCGTCGCGCACGGTCTTCAGATCGGCGAGGTCTTCGTCGTCGATGCGAAAGCCGGCTGCCCGCTCGCTCAACTCCTCCTCGAGTGCCTCGACCAGCTCGATGAGCGCCAACGAGTCGGCATCGAGATCATCGACGAAGGACTGGCCTTCGGAGATCACCGATGGATCGATTTCGAGGATGTCGGCGAGCCGATCACGGACGATCCCGAAAATCTCCTCGCGTTCGATTGGCGTGTCAGGCATCGGTGGGCGATCGTACCGAACCCACAGGCTCCGGCGAGCTTCGACCGGCGGGCGGCACGCGTCAGACGAGGGCGCGGATCTCGTCGACCATGCCGTGCTCGACCATCTCGGCGGCGACGCCGATGGCGTTGCGGATCGCTGTGGCTCCGGAGGACCCGTGGGAGATGATGCACACGCCGTCGACTCCGAGCAGGACCGCCCCGCCGTAGGTGTCGGGGTTGAGCGTGTTGTACAGCGGCACGAGCGCTGGAAGGAGGGCGTCAGCGTGTTTCTCGTAGCCGTCCTCGGCGAACGCAGCCAGGAGTGCGCCGATGAGTGCCTTCAGCGCACCCTCGAGTGTCTTCAGGGTGACGTTGCCGGTGAACCCATCGGTCACGGCAACGTCGACGTTGTCGCTCATCACGTCGCGACCTTCGATGTTGCCGATGAAGTTGATCGAGGTCGCCGCCGCCAACAGGGGGTAGGCCTCCTTGCGCAGGGAGTCGCCCTTGCCCGGTTCCTCGCCGATCGACAGCAACCCGACCCGCGGCTTGTCGATGTGGAATCGGGTGCGGGCGTAGACGCTGCCCATCTGGGCGAACTGCACGAGCCAATCGGGCTGCACCTCGGCGTTGGCACCGGCGTCGAGGAGCACGGTCGGACTGGCCCCACCCGGGACGGGGATGGGTGTCGCGATTGCCGGGCGCTTGACCCCCTTGATGCGACCCATGCGGAGCAGCGCTGCCGCCATCGTCGCTCCCGTGTTGCCGGCCGAGACCATCGCCGAGGCCTTCCCGTCGCGGACCGCTTCAGCGGCGCGAACGAGGGTCGAATCCTTCTTGCTGCGCACCGCCGCGCCCGGTTCCTCGTCCATGGCGATCAGCTCGTTGGCGCTGATCAACTCGATGTCATCGTCGTGGACGAGGCTGGAAGGGCCGACGAGCACCACCGGGATGCCGTCGTCGACGGCCCGCCGCACGCCGGCGAGTACTACATCGGGCGCATCGTCGCCACCCATGGCGTCGACGGCGATGGGCAGCATCGAGGTGCTGACGTCAGGCGACGTCGACTGCCACGCGGTTCTTGTACCAGCCACACGACGGGCAGACCGTGTGCGGGGTCTTCGCCGCGCCGCATCGCGGACAGACGCTGCGCGCCGGGGCGTCGAGTTTCCAGGCCCCAGCCCGACGGCTGCGGGTTTTCGACTTCGACTTCTTCTTCTTGGGAACGGCCATCGTTGGTCTCCGGGACGAATTTCGGGCTGCCCCAGGCTACCGGCCCGACCCCCCTGGCACTCCCGCCCGTCTGATCCGAGTGTTTCGTGTCATCCGAGTGTTCCGTGACGGACAGGTCGCCACCCAGCACTCCGATGCACCAAACACTCGGATGGGTTATTGGGTTCGGAGCTGGTCGAGGGCGGCCCAGCGCTCGTCGACCACGGCGCTGTCGCACTCGCACGGGCCGGTAATGAGGTCGGCGCCGCACACGGGGCACAAGCCAGGACAGTCGGGCCGGCACAATCGCGGGTCGTCAACCGCCAACAGGACGTGCTCGCGGACCATCGGTGCCAAATCGATCTGCCCGTGCTCGATGGGGAACGCTTCATCGTGCTCGGCTGGGTGCTCGGCGTAACGCTCATCGACGTCGATGAGGAGCGTCTCGGCGAGCGGCCGCAAACAGCGCCGGCACTCGCCGTGCCAGGGCACCTCGATCGTCCCCGTGACGGCGATGTCGTCGAGAGTCGAGTTGAGCTGGAGTTCGACGGCCAGCTCACCGGTGATCGTGTCGTCAAGCGCGTCAACGTCCAATGGGGCGACTTCGGTCGAAACGATGCGATGAAGGCCCGGCTCTCGGAGCAACTCGGCAGCGTTGACGCGGAGAAGGCTGGCGGCCATGCCACCAGTCTGCCGCGCCGGCCGACTGGTAACTATCCGTCCTGGTCGAAGAAGCCCTTGGTGGGGTCCTCGATTTCGTGCTCGCCGGTGTGCGCCGGGAGGGCGCCGATCGAGAGACGTTGACGGCCCGCATTGACGGTCTTCTGCAGCTTGTCGAGGAGGATCTCGAAGCTGCCGAGGCGCTGGTCGAGAAAGTCCTCGGTCTCGTGACGCAGCCGGCGGGCATCGGTCTCCGCCGCCTCCATCACCTGACGCGCCCGCTGCTCGGCCGCCCGCACCACCTCGGTGCGCTGGACCATCCGCTCAGCACGCACACGCGCCGCCTCGAGGATCTCTTCGGCCTCGCGTCGCGTCTTGGCGACGAACTCCTGCCGTTCCTTGAGCATCCAGCGGGCCTGGCGCAATTCGTCCGGGAGCCGTTGCAGCGCTTCCTCGAGCAACTCGATGATCTCGTCGCGGTCGATCCGCGGCGATGACGACAGTGGCATCGTCGGCGCCGTGGCGATGATGTCGATCGATCGGCGCAACAACGTCTCGGCGTCACCGACGTATCCGACGGGCGGGGCGTCGGAGTAGTCCTCCTCGTCGATGTCGTCGTAGTCGTCGTAGTAAGTCTGGTCGTCGTCTCTCATGTCGTGCTCGGACGGTTCGCAGGCGGGAGCATCGTCGTCAGCGCCACCGCCACCGGCCTCGGAACGAGGTGCTGTACCGCACCACCGTACCGGGCGATCTCTCGCACGAAGCGACTGCTGATGAAACCGCGATCCATGCGGCAGGGCAGGTAGACCGTGCGCACGCCGGACACGGAGTAGTTGGTCAGCGCCATCTGTTGCTCGATCTCGAAGTCGCCGGCGTTGCGCAGGCCCCTGACGATGAAGTCGACGCCGGCGGCTCGGGCGGCGTCGACGGCCAGACCGTTGTGCGTGACGACGCGCACCGAACCCGTCAGGGCAATCTCGGCGGCGCTCTCCTCGATCAGCCGAACCCGGTCGGTGACGGCAAAGACACCGGCTGGCTTGTCGTCGTTGTGCATCACCGCCACGACGACGTCGCCGAACAGCTCGCTCGCCTGCTCGATGATGTCGAGGTGCCCGAGATGGATCGGGTCGAAGCTGCCGGGGTAGAGCACTTGTGTCATGGCTGGGCGAAACGGTAGCCCTTGCTCATCGACGTCCCGATCGCTCCAGGAACGTCACCCAGGCGCGGCCGTAGCGCTTGACCCGTCGCTGCTCCCAGCGGGCGGTGGAGTCCAGGGCGATGGCTGCTTCGGCGACGAGGAGTCCCGCCTGCAGACGATCCAGTAAGCGAGGCCAGTCGGTGAACTCGTACGGCGGATCGGAGAAGGCGATGTCGCAGTCGATCCGCTCCACCATGACGAGCACGTCGCCCGACATCACGCGCGACCGGCCGGTCAGCCCGAGCGATGCGATGTTGTCGTGGATCGCCGACAGGGCGTGGCGGTCGGACTCGACGAACGTGCAGTGTTCGGCGCCCCGCGACAGCGCTTCGATGCCGAGCGCACCGCTGCCGGCGAACAAGTCGGCGACGAGAGCGCCATCGATGACGTCGAGGCTGCGGAGTGCGTTGAAGATCGCCTCGCGGACCCGGTCCGTCGTCGGCCGCGTCGATGCCGAAGCTGGAGCGGTGAGCTTGCGGCCGCGGAACTCACCGGCCACAACGCGCATCAGGGGCAGGTTAGGACGGGGCACAATGGAGGCAGTGCTCGAGCCCGATCCGATCATCACCTGCATCGACTGCGGCGGCCGCGCCCATCTGCTCACGGCCCCGCGGCGCGACGACGAGGACGCCGAGGTCGAGCCCTGGCAGGAGGGCGACATCGTCGCCTACCGCTGTGAGGACTGCCTCGACCGGTGGGACATCGTCCTCGCCGCCGACGAGCCCGACTGACAGACCGGACCGCAGATTCTGCCTGGGTCACGTCGACGGGCGGACTTCCGTCCAGTATCCGTAGACGGCGATCACCATCAGCAGGACGCCGGAGAGGACCTCAATGGTGCGGTGGTGGATGGCGAGCCAGCGGGTGATCTGCCGCTGAGCCGGGGCGGCGAGCATCGGCAGGACGACGAGCGGCCAGCCGAAGCCGAGGGCGTAGAACACGAAGTAGACCAGCGAGTCGGCGACGGCGTCGGAGCCGCTGACGCTCCCGATGACGAAGGCCGACACGACGATCGGCCCGGTGCACGGCAGCGTCATCGGGGCGAGGAACATCCCATAGAGGAAGGCTGTCGCCGCCGGGCTACGCAGGATCGGCGCGTCCGTGCCGGCAATGCGGTTGAACGGGCTGTGTCCGAGCGCCATCAGAACGCCGAGCCCGAACACGATGCCGTACATCAGTGGTAGCAACCAGTCGAGGATGTCGGCGACGGCGCGGCTCAACTGGAACAGGACGAAGCCGAGGGCGACCATGAACGTGACGATCCCGGCGAGGACGAGCAGGCCGAGGCTCATCGTCGATGCCCGTGAACGCGGGTTGGTGAGACGTGCCGACAGCATCACGAGTAGCCCTGGATAGAGCGGGAGCAGGCAGACATTGCCGAGAATCGCCGCGTTGCCGAGCGTGAACGCCTCGACGTACTCGGACACGGCCGGGTTCAGCCGGTCGTCGTGGCGGTGTCGCCCGGCGCCGCCGCAGCGGTGAGCTGGGCGACGAGCTCATCGGGGCTCTCCTGGCCGGTGGTCAACTCGCCGGCAGTGCCGTTGGCATCGATGACAATCTTCGGCGTGCTCGGCGGGTTGGCTGCCGCGTTGCCGAACTCCTCGACGAAGGCGGCGAGCAACTCGGGCGTGAGCACGGCGAAGCGGATGTCGGGAAACTCGTTGACCTCCGCGTACTCGGCGACCGCTTGCGGATCGAGGTCGGTCTCGACGCTGAGGGCGATGACTTCCGCCTGATCCCCCATCGTGACGGCGGCTTCCTGGGTCTTGGGCAGCTGCTGCCGGCAGTTGCTGCACCAGGTTGCGAACAGCTCGACGAGCACCGGCGTGCCGATGCAGTCGGCCAGCGTGAACGGCACGCCATCGACGTCGAGAATTTCCAGGCGCTGCCACGCGGGCAGCTCTCGTGCGGTCGACTCCGGTGGCCCCGACGCGACGGGTTGGTCGCTGGCAGATCGACACGGGTCCGCAGCGGTCGCCGGCGTCGACGAGTCCGGCGGGGCAGTTGCGACAGTCGTCGCCGGGACGCCGGTGGCGAGGGCGGCGACGGCGATGACGGTTCGCAACGGGCGCATGGTTCTCCTCCCGACACGGGTTCCTAGCCGAGGGTATTGCGGATTGCTCGAACTCACCGAGATCGTTGCGGCTCTTCGGTGGCGCCGACGTTGGCATCGAGCCACACGTTCACCTGCGCCCCGCCGCGCCACACCTTGGCGACCTCACTCGCCGCCCGGCCGGTGTGCAGCCATGCCGGGGTCCCGAGCTCACGCCCGGTGATCAGTCCCCTCATCCGCAGCAGGGCGATGCGGGGGTGGTCCTTCGGCCAGCCTCGCGGCGCGGTGACCAGCGGTGGCTCGGCTGCGGCGATGTCGAGCCGCGCTCCCCGCGCCGCTGCCAGCGCGGCCTCGAGCACGCTCCCTTGCTTGTCGTCGGCGATCGCCCTGCGGAAGCGTTCGAGCTGGTCGCCCGCCATGTGGTACATGCCGCCGCCGGCATAGAGTCCGTTGGCACTGATCTGGAGGTAGGTGGACGTGCCACCGTCGCCGTAGCCCACCGCGGCGTGGGCGGTCTTGTACGGCGACTTGTCGGCGGAGAACCGCACGTCGCGGTTCATGCGGAAGACCCTGAACTGACCGAATTCCGGTTCGAGCCGGTCGAGCAGTGTTCTCATCGGCTCGGCGACGGAAGCGTTGAATCGCTCCTTGTTGGCCTGCCACCACGGTCGCTCGTTGTTGCCTTCCAGCTCGACGAAGAAGTCGAGCGCATCTGGTGGGAATCCGGTGAATCGAGACATTGGCACCATCTCACCAGTGCGAGCGACGAGGCGCCAGCCGAGGAGCGGCCAGTCACGGCCTGCGTGGCCGGGGAACGCAATGAACGTCCTCAGCTCTTGGTCAGGAAGTCTTCGTCATCGGCTGTCAATAACAGATCGAGTTCGTCGGCGAGATCCTTGTGCTCGGCGAGGTCCGGGTCGGTGTCGACGATCTCGAAGGCGACATCTCGCGCTTGGCGGATCAACGCGGCGTCGGTGCGCAATGACGCCAGGCGCAGGTCGCTCCGGCCCTTCTGAGCGGTGCTCATGATCGTACCTTCGCCACGCAACTGGAGATCCGCTTCGGCGAGCTCGAAGCCGTCCGTCGAACCGACGATCGCGGCGATGCGTGGGCTCACCCCCTCGGCACGCTCCTCGGACAGCAGCCAACACTGAGACTGGGCGGAGCTGCGGCCGACGCGCCCGCGCAGCTGGTGGAGCTGGGCGATACCGAATCGATCGGCGTCGAGGATCACCATCACCGTGGCGTTGGGGACATCGACGCCGACCTCGATCACGGTCGTCGCGACGAGGACGTCGAGGGCGCCGATGCGAAAGCGCTCCATCACATCCTCCTTCTCGGCCGGCCGCACCCGCCCGTGGAGGAGACCGAGGCGCAGCCCGGCCAACTCGTCGGCGGCGAGGCGGGTGAACGTCTCCTCGGCCGATGCTGCTTCGAGCTTCTCGGAGTCCTCGATCAACGGGCAGACGACGTACGCCTGGTGGCCGGCCGCAACCTCCGTCCGCACGGCGTCCCAGGCCAGCTGCTGGTCGAGCGGGCCGACGGCGCTGATCGTCTCGATCGGTGTGCGGCCGGGCGGCAGCTCGTCCAGGACACTGACGTCGAGATCGCCATAGACGGTCATCGCCGCCGTCCGGGGAATCGGCGTGGCCGTCATGACGAGGACGTCGGGAACCGCTTCGCCGGCCTTGTCGCGGAGGGCGGCGCGCTGCTCCACGCCGAAGCGGTGTTGTTCATCGACGACGACGACACTGAGGCGGTGGAAGTCGACCGCGGCCTGGATCAGGGCATGCGTCCCGATCACGATGTCGACTCCGCCGGCGGCGAGATCGGCGAGCAGTTGTTTGCGGGTGTTGCCGGTGATCTTGTTGGTGAGCAGCTCGACGCGCAAGGGACGGTCACCGAAGAGGTTGTCCGGGTCCGGCACGGCGAGGTCGGCGAGGAGCTCCCGAACCGACAGCAGGTGCTGCTCGGCAAGGACCTCCGTCGGGGCCATCAGCGCGCCCTGGTTGCCCGACTCCACGGCTGACAACAGCGCCGTGACGGCGACGACGGTCTTTCCCGAGCCGACGTCACCTTGGAGCAGGCGATGCATCGGGCGCGGCGACGAGAGGTCGGTGTCGATCTCATTCATGACGTGCAGTTGCGACCCCGTCAGGTCGTAGGGCAGGGCAGCGTGGAACCGATCGACGAGGGCGCCGCCGACCTCGTGGACGAACCCGACGGATCCCGCCTCGATCGCACGTTTGCGGCGGACGAGCACGAGCTGTACACGCAACAGCTCGTCGAACGCGAGGCGCCGGCGGGCCAGGTCCTTGGCATCGAGCGTCTCCGGGAGGTGGATCGATCGCAGCGCCTCGCCGCGGTCGACGAGGTGCAGGCGTTTGCGGATGTCGTCCGGCAGTGGATCGGCGATGCCCCGCGTTCGGCACCGTTCGACGGCGTTCTCGACCCAGCCGGCGAGTTCCCACGTCGAGAGCTGGACCTTCTCGCTCTGCGGATAAATCGGCACGATCCGCCCGGTGCGGTCGCCGATCAGATCGACGACTGGGTTCGTCATCTGCAACCCGTTGCGATACAGATCGACGCCGCCGAAGAGGGCGACGTTGAGACCGTCGACGAGTTGACGCTCGCGCCAAGGTTGGTTGAAGAACACCACGTGCAGGCGACCCGTGCCGTCGCCGACGACAGCCTCGACGATCGTCCTGCGGTTGCGTGTCGTTCGCCGGTGGACGGAGCGAACGGTGACGAGGACGAGCGCCTCCGTGCCGGCGACGAGGTCGGCGACACGCGCTTCGTTGGTGCGGTCGACCCATCGCCGTGGATAGGTCATCAGCAGGTCGAGGACCGATTCGATGCCGAACGCCTTCAGTGCCGCCCGTTTTCGCTCACCGACGCCACGCAGCTCGCCGACACCATGCCCGTCGAGCTCGCGCAGCGTGATTCCGCTCACTCAACCCCAAGCAGGTATGGGTACAGCGGCTGACCGCCGGCGTGGACCTCGAGCTCGACGTCGGGAAATCGCTCACCGATCCATGCCGAGAGCTCCGTGGTTACGTCGTCGTCGGCGTCGACTCCGGTGATCATCGTGATCAGCTCGCGATTGCCATCGAGGAGTCGTTCGAGCAGTGCCTTGGTCGCGCTGCTCACGTGATCGCCGATGGCGACGATGCCGTCGCCGCGCACGATGCCGAGCCAGTCGCCCTCGGCGACTGGGCCAGCCGGGGTGTTGGACGCCCGTATCGCCTGGGTCACCTCGCCGGTGACGACCGCCCCGGCGGCCTGGCGCATCGGCACGACGTTGGCGGGAGCATCGACCTCGGGGTCGTAGGCCATCAGCGCGGCGAGACCTTCGGGCATCGACCTCGTCGGCACGACGCGAACGGTCTTGGCGGTGAGCGCATCGACCTGTTCGGCAACGGGAATGATGTTCTTGTTGCCAGGGAGCAGCACGACGTGGTTGGCGTTCGCCCGTTCGACGGCGGCGAGCAGCTCGGCAGTCGACGGGTTGAGCGTCTGGCCGCCGGCGACCACGACCTGCACACCGAGATCGCGGAACAGGGCGGAGATGCCATCGCCACTGCTGACGGCGACGACCGCGCAGTTCACGGCGGGAAGCTCGGATGGGGTGGTGGCAGCCTCACCACCCATCGCCACCGTCAGTTCTGCCTCGCGGCTGGCGTGCTCGGCGGCGATCTCCTCGAACAGGTCGGTGACGCGGATCTTGAACGGCCGGCCGCCGAGGTCGATCGCGCTCTCGATCGCCGCACCAATGTCGTTGGTGTGCACGTGGCAGTTCCACGTCCCGTCACCGCCGACGACGACGATCGAGTCACCGATCTGTCCCCACCCCTGCTTGAGTGCATCGATGTCGGAGTCGGCGAGGTCGCACAGGAACATCACCTCGTAGCGCTGCTCGGTGACATCGAGCTCGCCATCAACCCCTGACGTGCGATGGGCGACGGCTTCGAAGGCGTCCCCGACAAGACCGCTCGCTGTCTCCGGCCCGACTTCCGGCAGGGCCTCGCCATCGACAACGTGGAGGGTGGCGTCGAGGAGCAACAGGAACCCGGCGCCGCCAGCGTCGACGACCCCGGCGTCCTTGAGCACCGGCAGCAGGTCCGGCGTGCGGTCGAGCGCCGCCGCGCCGCCGTCACGGGCCGCGCCGATGACGTCGACCAGCGAGCCGTCGGCGTCGGCGGCGATACGCGCCGCCTCGGCGGACTCTCGCACCACCGTGAGGATCGTCCCCTCGACTGGCGTGAGGACGGCGGCGTACGCACCCGTCGTCGCCGCCTCCAGGGCCGAGGCGATGACGGCGCCGGTGGCCTCGCCGGCGGCCTTCAGTGTCGAGGAGATGCCACGCAGGATCTGCGACACGATCACACCGCTGTTGCCGCGGGCGCCCATCAGGGCGCCGTAGCTGATCGCGTCGCAGGTGGCGGCGAGCTCGACGGGAGCCTTGTCCATCTCGGCGACAACGGCGTCGAGGGTCCGGGCCATGTTCGTTCCGGTGTCGCCGTCAGGCACGGGATAGACGTTGAGCCGGTTGATCCGCGCCGCATGGATCGCCATGACGTCGCGATACGTGGTGATGGTGTCACGCAGGGCATCGACCCCGAGCAGCTCGAGCGTTGGCACGGCGCTCACTGTAGGGCGACGGTGTCGCGCTAGTCCTCGACCAGTTCGTCGACGCGTTCGGTCAGCCCACCGATTCCGAGTCCGGCCAGTTCGGTGCTCAGTGCATCGTCGGCGGCGGGGCGCAGCTCGTCGCCGGTCACGACGTAGCGTCCCTGACGATTGACGACGGCGTAGTACGGCATCGTCTCGGCGTCACCGGCCACGAGGAACCACACCGCCTCGTCGCCAGGGTCGAGTGGACGCATCCCATCGACGATGACTGGTGTTCCGTCACCGAGGGTGGCAGGTTCCTCGACGATCACGTCACCATTCACCGATCCGGCGAGGACGTCGGAAACGTCGAGGACAAGCAATCGCGTGCGTAGCGCCGCGGCCGGATCGCCTGGCGCCGAGATCAGCCGGCCGTCGCCGACGTCGACCACCGTCGCGGCGACGACGAGATCACTGCCGGCGACGAGTTCGACGGCTGTCGTGAAGTCACCTGCCGACGACGTCACCTCGATCGCTGCTGGCTCGTCGCCATCGCCGCGCACGGCGATGGCCACCGCGATGGCACCAGCGATCAATGGTACGACGGGGAGCAGCCCGATCCAGGCTCGTCGCGTCAGTTGTGGACCGGCCGGTCCAGCTCCAGCACGTACGTCGACGTCCGGGCGCGCCGGCTGAGGCTGGCCAGATCGACCTGCGGATCGATCATCCGTTGACGCTGGCGACCGTTGAACGACACCCACGAGTCTGCCTGCACGGTGACGCCGTCGTGCCCGCGGCCGGCAAAGTCCTCGGCGACGAGATGGGCTGCCGCCAGCGCCAGCTCGGGGCGAATCGCCGCCTGGCGGGCCTGCCAGTCGGTGAGCACGGTGGCCGGGTCGACCGCCCAGGTCTCCCCCGTCGCCGGATCGGTGACGGTGAAGCGCAACAGCCCGGCCTTCTCGGTGAGCATCACGCGGAACGAGCCGTAGTAGCCCTCCTCGGTCCAGCGCACGTCGCCGGCGTAGGCCAGATGGCGCAACGGGATGGCCATCATCAGCGCCATCCACACGACGGCGGCTGCGACGGCGACCGATGGGTGTTTAGGGGACGGAACGGTCCCCAGAACACCCATCGGTTGATTGGGGCGGCTGCCGCGGAGCGTGCGCGGCCAGTCGGGCGGAAAGAAGATCGTCGTGGCGGCGATCATCACCCAGGGAAAAACGCCGATGGCGAACAGCCGCCACGTCAGCACGTGGAAGACGACGAGGGCGACGTAGGCGAATGCGCGGGAGCGTCGCCACAGCAGCGAGCCGACGATCGTCAGATCGAAGGCGGCGCCGAGCCAGCTGGCGACGAGCCCGACGGACGGCTCGTCGAGAAGTCCACCGAACACCGGCAGTGCGGTGCGCGACGCCAGCCACGTCGTCATCGGCTGGCCGTCGACCAACCAGTCGTGGTTGAGCTTGGCCAGCCCCGCCATCACGTACACGATCCCGACTTGGAAGCGCAGGATCCAGACGACGAGCACCGGGATCGTCGACCGTCCACTCGTCGGCAGCACGGCGAGGAGGGCGAACGTGAGTGTGACGAACCAGTAGTGGTTCAGGTACAGCGAGGCGTCGATCAGCTCGCAGAACGTGAAGGCGGCGACGAACAGGCCGGCAGCGAGGCGTGTCCGCCGGCCGGCAGCGACGGCGAGCCCGAGCGGGATCATCGCCGCGACGACGGCATACATCGCCGGCCCCGGCAACGGACGGACCCAGGGGACCCAGGGGTAGGTGAGGTGGTGCTCGGGGGCGAGGTAGAGCGTTTCGACCCACCCCTTGGCCAGAAATCTCGCCGCGCTGAGGGCGCCGAGCGCCCCCATCGCCATCCGGAACACGGCAACGGACGAGGCGTCGACGTGCCGCCACGGACCTGGCCCCGGCCGAGCCGGGGCGAGGAGCGGATCAGCCGGCGCTGTCGCCGTCAGCATCGGAGAAACCAATCGTGACGTCCAGGCGCGCCGCCACCTCGGTGGCGAGTGTCGCCTCCACCTCGGCGGCCAACTCACGGCCGCGGCCGAGGTCGCCGGACGCGAACGCCTCCTCGGCGGCTTCGAGCTCGCCGTCGAGTCGCTCGGCGAGATCGTCGCCGAGCAGCGGCTCCAGCCCGCCGTAGACGTCGGCGATCCCGCCCAGTTGCGCTGCCCGGTCGGCGGTCACGTCGAGGGGTGGCAGGTCGCCCTCGTCACGCGGCTCCTCGGTGAGCTTGTGGGCGAGGAAGATGCTGTCGTTGACCATCATCTCCAGCCAGCCATCGGCCTCGGCATCGCCGGCGATGAACTCGGCGAAGGCGTCGCCGCCGTCGAATGACTCCGTCCAATCGGCGACGATGAGGTCGGCTTCGGTGACGATCACCTCGGCACTGGCGGCCAGGTAATCGCACCAACGCTCGTCACCGAGACGCTCGGCGACATCGTCGCGCAGCCCCTCGGTGACGTCGTCGCTCTCGAGCACCCAGCGCATCGCCGTCAGCCCGCGGGTGTCGGCGCCGACGTTGTTGCCGACGACCTCGGCGGTGATCTCCCCCGGCGCCGAGCGTTCGATGAACGCCTCGATGTCGGCGACGCGAATCGGCCAGTCGACCACCGCCGGGGAGCGGCGTTCCATCACCGGTCCGGTCCACGTCGCCTGCGTGGAAAGCCATTGCCGCCGGGTCGTGTCGATCTGCTCCAGTGCCTCGTCGACGGCCGATTCACCAGGAGACTCGCACACGTCGTCGACGCGCTCGTTCAGCTCCGCTGCCTCGGAGGCGAAATCCTCGAATCCGGGAACCGCGACCTCGTCGCCAATGTTCGAGACGACGTCCGCCCGTGACGGCGGATCGTCGCCGCAGCCGGCGAGCGCGAGCAGCACTGCGCCGGCCACAGGCACGATGATCGGCGGTCGCTTCACAGCGCCTCCAGGAACGACAGCAACAGGCGGCGATCCTCCACCGCAGCTTCGCGGAAGGCGGCCGCAGCTTCCGCGCCTTCACCGCCATGCCACAGAATCGCCTCCTCGAGCGTGCCCGCCCTGCCGTCGTGGAGCAGGAATCGCGCCCCGGAGAGGTCGTCGACGAGCCCGATGCCCCACAACGGTGGGGTGCGCCACTCCTGCCCGGTGGCGAGGAAGTCCGGCCGGCTGTCGGCGAGGCCGGGCCCCATGTCGTGAAGGAGGAGATCGGTGTAGGGATGGATCTCCTGGTTGGACAGCGCCTCGATGTCGGACTCGCCGGTCGTGTGCGCCGGGGTGTGGCACGACGCGCATCCAAAGGACTCGAACAGCGCGGCACCCGCGCGAACGTCGACGGATTCGGAGTCGCGCATCGCCGGCACGGACAGGGTTCGGCCGTAGAACGTCACGTTCGCCAGTTGCTCGTCGGCAAGTTCCGGTTCGCCACCGTCGATCGCCGCGGCACAGTCGTCCTGGACGTCGCTGCACTCCTGTTCGGGATGGAGCGACGACGTGATCCCGAGGTCTCCGTGGAACGCGCTGGCGACCTGTTGCTCGACCGTCGCCACATTGGCTTTCCAGCCGAACCGCCCGACGACGACCTCGCCGGCCCGCTCGTCCCAGACAAGGTTGGGACGTCCGGAGATCCCGTCACCGTCGGCATCCTCGGGATCGGCGGCGGCAACGAGGTCCTCCTCCGGGATCGCCTCGAGCAAGCCCATCCCGATCACCTGGGGAGCGAGTCGCGGCGAGATCATCGTGTCGTCGCCGAGCGGACCGAACTGTGGGTCGCCGACGCGGAAGGTCGGCTGGACGAGGGTGTAGGGCGTGCCGTCGCCGTAGGTGCCCTCGATCGTCGAGAATGTGACCTCGACCGTTCCTTCGGCGGCAACCCCGGGGATCGAGCGGTCCTGCAGTTGCCCGCCGTAGACGGGGTGCTCGGCCGGCGCTCCGGTCGGTGTCTCGCCAGGCACGGACAGACGCAGGAGCAGACCGATCGGCACGTGTTCGCCGTCAGGTGTCGGCGGCACCCCGCGTCCGTCGAGGACGTGGCACGAGGAGCAGGCTTGGGCGTTGAACATCGGGCCGAGCCCGTCACGGGCGTCCGTCGATGCGGGGGCGATCACCCAGTTCTGGTTGAACAGGCTGTCGCCGACCTCGAACGTGCGTCGCTCGTCACGCGACAGGTTGGGAGCCGGGAAGCTGAACGAGGTGCGCGTCGGACTGTGACGGGTCGTATCACCGCCGAGATCGGGGTCGAGCGGGGAAGGCGGCGCGTCGCCACCCCACGCCGTGGCCATCACCAGCACGAGCACCAACCTGATCACCCCGCGCCCACCGATGCGAGCGACGAGGCGCCAGCCGAGGAGCGGCCAACCACGGCCTGCGTGGCCGGGGAACGCAATTCACGTCGACCGTTCGTCACTACGTCAGATCTCGAGCGTGATGCCGGCCGGTGCGGCCGCCGCGACGAGGGCGTCTGCCTGGGCCTCGAGCGCCTCGACGGCGGTCAGCACGCTGGCCCGACCGGGGTCGTCATCGGGGACCCCGTCGACGAGGTGCTGGTCGAACGGCGCGGGAATCGCTTCGAGATCGGCGAGGCTCGCGTCGACCGCGTCACGCAGCGCAGCCGCAGCGTCGGCGTCGGCAACTTCGAAGAGGACCATCAGGCCCGGGCCTTCAACACCACCCGGGTACACCCCGGTGAGCACCATGTCGATCCCGCGGGCGTTGGCGAGGAGGTCGGCGGTCGTGTTGTCGGAGAAGCAGGAGTGCTCGTCTTCCTGCGACCGCTGCTCGTAGGCCACGTACATCCGCTCGCCGGCGAGCTCACCCCTGGTCAGCTCTCCGATACCCGTCAGGATCATCGTCAGCGACTCGTTCGGATCCCCGGCGACGAACTCGGCACGGTAGTTCTCGGCGTCCGGCGCCCACGCCTCGACGAGTCCGGTGAGATGCTCGAGCAACAGGTCGCTGGTGACGGCAATGTAGGTCGCCCGGCGATCCGCGTTCTCGGCGGTCGTGTAGTCGGTGACGGGGCGGTTGCCTGGCCCGTCCGTGGACAGGTCCTGGCCCCACAGGAGGAACTCGATGGCGTGCCAACCCGTGGAGATGTTCGCCTCGCCGCCCTGCTCGTTGAGCGACGTGAGCAGTTCGGCGTCGATCGTCGGGTAGGTGTCGGGGTCGTTGATCACGCCGGCCTCGGGGTCGCCCTCGACGTAGTCGATGTACACCTCGTCGAGCGGCCAGGCGTTGATCAGACCCTCCGGCCCGTCGGTCTCATTGTCGATCGGCCCGCCGTAGAAGCGGAACGCCTCGGTGAGCCCGTAGTCGTCGCGAGCTGCCAGCCACGCCTGCTTGGCGGCCTCCAGGGTTTCGTCCGTCGGGTCGGCGAGGAACGCGTCGATCGCCGCATCGAGCTCGGTCGCCGATTCCAGTGACGCCGCGTACGCCGCGTGCACACCGTCGGCGTAGTGGTCGACGACGGCTCGGGCGTCGTCACTCGGCTCGGCCATCGTCACGCTTGGTGCGCCGAGGGCGACCCCGGCGGCGATGGTGGCGGCTGCGACGGCGGCGAGGGACCGGCGCTTCGCCCGAACGGAGGTGTAACGGTGCATGGCGCGGGATGATAGGTACGCTTCACACAAAGGATCAAGTGACGTCGACAATCAGTCCGGCCACGACATCGATGCGAGGCTCAGTCCCTCGTTGTCGATAGCCTGACTGGTCGTTCCCGTCGGCCGCCTGCCGGCGGTCCCCGAGTCGGAAGAGCATCGAAGATGGCAGCAGTGTGTGAAGTGTGCGGCAAGCGCCCCTCGTGGGGCATGTCGGTGTCGCACTCCCACCGGCGCACGAAGCGGCGCTGGAACCCGAACATCCAACGGGTGCGCGCTGTCGTGAGCGGATCGACCAAGCGGATCAACGTCTGCACGGGCTGCATCAAGTCGGGCAAGGTCGTCAAGGCGGGTGCCGGCCCGGTGCCGGCCGCGCACGGCTGAGTCACCCGATGCAGGGTGTCGTCAAGGCCTATGACCCGGTGACTCGCACTGGAGTCGTCACCTGCGACACCGACCTGGGCGATTACGAACTGACCGCCTCGGCCCTCGACGGCTCGGTGTTTCGCATGCTGCGCCAAGGCCAGCGAGTCATCTTCGACCTCGACGAGACGGGTCGGGCGACGTCGCTCCGTCTCGGGTCAGAGGTCGACATGCAGACGCCGGGAGGCTGAGCACCACGTCGCTGTATTTGGCCGCGGACCGCAGGGAACCAGACTGGGACAACATCTGACAACGGAGACAGATCGATGAGCAGTCACACCAGCAACGACAGGCTCCGCACGTGGGTCGACGACTGGGCGGCGATCCTCCAGCCCGACAGCATCCACTGGTGCGACGGTTCGGCCGAGGAGTACGCCCAGCTGTGTGCCGATCTCGTCGCTGCCGGCACGTTCACCGCCCTCGATCCGGAGAAGCGCCCGAACAGCTTCTGGGCCCATTCCGACCCCGCCGACGTCGCCCGTGTCGAGGATCGGACGTTCATCTGCTCCGCGCGTGAGTCAGATGCCGGCCCGACGAACAATTGGCGCGAGCCCGGCGACATGCGCCGCCAGCTCACCGACCTGTACACGGGGGCGATGCGGGGACGAACGATGTACGTCATTCCGTTCTCGATGGGTCCGTTGGGCTCGCCGATCGCTCATGTCGGAGTCCAGCTCAGCGACTCCGCCTACGTCGCGGCCAGCATGCGGATCATGACCCGGATGGGTCAGGGCGCCCTCGACGTTCTCGGCGACGACGGTGAGTTCGTGCCCTGCGTCCACTCCGTTGGCGCCCCGCTCGACGAGGGTAAAGCCGACGTGCCGTGGCCGTGCAACGCCGACAACAAGTACATCGTGCACTTCCCGGAGACGCGGGAGATCATGTCCTTCGGCTCGGGCTACGGCGGCAACGCCCTGCTCGGCAAGAAGTGTTTCGCTCTGCGCATCGCGTCGGTGATGGCGCGCGACGATGGCTGGCTTGCCGAGCACATGCTGGTCCTCAAGCTCACCAACCCGGCCGGCGAGTCGAAGTACATCGCCGCCGCATTTCCGTCCGCCTGCGGCAAGACCAACCTGGCGATGATCGTGCCGACGATTCCTGGCTGGACCGCGGAAACGGTTGGCGACGACATCTGCTGGATGAAGTTCGGCGACGACGGGCGGCTCTACGCGATCAACCCGGAGGCCGGGTTCTTCGGCGTCGCACCGGGCACCGGATTCGGCACCAACCCCAACGCAATGGCGACGCTGTACGCCAACTGCGTCTTCACCAACACCGCCCTGACGCCGGACGGTGACGTGTGGTGGGAGGGGATGACCGACGAGCCACCGGCACGGGCAACCGATTGGCTCGGCAGCCGGTGGACACCCGACGACGACACTCCGGCCGCCCATCCGAACGCCCGCTTCACCGCTCCGGCGGCGCAGTGCCCGTCGATCGCCCCGGAGTGGGAGGACCCGGCCGGGGTGCCGATCTCGGCGATCCTCTTCGGTGGGCGCCGCCGGTCGACCGTCCCCCTCGTCACCGAGGCGTACGACTGGGAGCACGGCGTGTTCCTCGGTTCGATCATGGCGTCGGAGACCACGGCCGCCCAGCAAGGCGCCGTCGGCAAGCTGCGCTTCGATCCGATGGCAATGTTGCCGTTCTGCGGCTACAACATGGCCGACTACTTCGATCACTGGCTGTCGATCGGCAAGTCCAGCGCACCGGACCGGCTCCCCTCGTTGTTCTTCGTCAACTGGTTCCGCCGCGACGAGAACGGCCGGTTCCTCTGGCCCGGCTTCGGGGAGAACAGCCGAGTGCTGAAGTGGATCTTCGAGCGTGTCGACGGTGACGTCGACGCGGTCGAGACGGCGATCGGTTTGCTGCCGGCGGCGGGCGGCATCGACACGGCCGGACTCGACATCGGCGAAGACGACATCACCGAGTTGCTCGCCGTCGACGTCGAGGGCTGGCGCCAGGCGATCCCCCAGATCCGCGAGCACTACGCCCGCTTCGGCGACGACATCCCCGCCTCCCTCCAGCTCGCCGTCGACACCCTCGAACGCCGCCTTGCCGACACCTGATACCCAGCGCGCCAGGACGCAACCGATGGGTGTTTAGGGGACCGAATCGTCATGTAAACACCCATCGGTCGTGCGGTTCCACACCGCATCGACCGGGGTCAGTTGAGGGCGAGCTCGCGTAGGCCGAGTCCCATGATGAACAGGCAGCCGCCGGCGTAGAGCAGATACTCCTTGCCGCGCATGAACGTGCTCGTGCGGTAGCTGTACAGGATGCCGACGGCGAACACGGCGGAGAACCCGTAGAGGGCGTGGAGGCGCGCCGGCTCGAGGTCGTAGCGGGCCATCAGCACCGTGCCGACGACCGCTTGGGCGAGCGCGGTCAACTGGGCGACGACGATCACGATGACGAGGGGGCGCCCGCGGAGAGCTCGGTATCGGTGGGCGGCCAGGCACCAGAGCCCGGCGACGGCGTTGCCGGCGATCAACGCCCAGGCGAGGGCGCGATGCCAGGCCAGCCAGCCACTCACATACCCACACCGCACGGGTCGCCGCCGATGATCACCGTCACGAGGTCGTCGTCGGCGGTGCCGGTCAGGCGGCCGCTGAGGGCGTCGTCGACGTAGAAGCTGGAGGCCAGCAGGCCTTCTTCACCCGCTTCGACGACGACGTCGTTGTAGGCGGCGCGGAGGAAGGCGACGGTGGTGCCGAGGCCAATGCCTTCTGGTGTGGCGAGGCCCTCCGGAATCGCCTCGAGGTCCCGCACACTTCCGTACGAGTAGCCGAAGAAGTGCCGCTCGCCGTCTCCGAACGCGGAACGGTCGGAGAAGTACAGGTACAGCGCGCCCCAGGCCACGAAGCGCGCCTCGTCTCCCGCACAAGCCCCGACCGTCAGCGGATCGACCCACCCCGAGTCCTCGTCGGGTTCACCGAGCACGGCGGTGATCGCGCCGATCGTTTCGTCGGCCGCCGCGCCGAAGGCGGCGATGCCGAGCCCGTCGTCGGCAAGCACGATCGTCGGGGCGGCCGGCGAACCCGCTGGGCTGCTGCCCGACGTCGGGTCCGAGGACTCAATCGACACCACGGATGCCTCGGCTGTTGCCGAGGCACCGAGGGATCGCTCGTTCCCGTCTCGGGCACAGCCTCCGGCGACCACGACAGCGACCGCGACCGCGCTCCAACGAACGTTCCGTGCAGATCCCATGTGCCCTTCCTGACGAGAGGGCGAAGCTACTGGTGCCCGCCTTCGAGGGGGTGGATGCCGTGAGTCTGGGTCAGCTGGCGTCGTCCCGGGCGGTCCTGCCGGCACGGCGACAAGTGCCGACGCAGCAGGCACGAAACGGTCGTTTCGGTCGGCACTTCGGACTCCACGTCGTCAGGCGGCGACGACCGCACCGGATTCCAGGAGCGCCTCGATCCGCTCGGTAGGCAAGCCCCAATCAGCGAGGATCTGCCGGGAGTGCTGCCCTGGGTGCGCAGGGGCGAGACCAACCGACGCCGGAGTCCGGCTGAATCGCGGTGCGGGCGCCGGCTGGACGCGCCCGTCGACGTCCATAAACGTGCCGCGAGCCACGTTGTGCGGGTGCACAGCGGCCTCCGTCATCGTCAGCACCGGGGCGACGCAGGCGTCCGTGCCGTCGAACAAGGCACACCACTCGTCGCGTGTCCGCGAACGGAACACCTCGGCGAGGCGCTCCTTGAGTTGCGGCCACGAACTGCGATTCATCTGGTCAGCGAACGCCTCGTCGCCGTCGAGGCCGAGATGACGCAACAGCTCGGCGTAGAACTGCGGTTCGAGGGCGCCGACCGAGATGAACGTGCCGTCGCAACACTCATAGACGTCGTAGAAGTGGGCACCTGTGTCGAGCAGGTTGGCGCCGGGGTTCTGTTCGTCGAAGGCGCCGATCTCGCGCAGCGTCCAGAACATCGTCATCAGCCCCGCCGTGCCGTCGACCATCGCGGCGTCGACGACCTGACCGGACCCGCTTCGTTGCGCCTCGAGCAGGGCGCAGACGACGCCGAAGGCGAGGAACATCGCTCCCCCGCCGTAGTCACCGACCATGTTCAGGGGCGGGGTCGGCGGCTGGCCGGCGCGGCGGAAGTGGGCGAGCGCTCCGGCGAGGGCGATGTAGTTGATGTCGTGTCCGGCGGCGTTCGCCAACGGCCCGTCCTGTCCCCAACCCGTCATTCGGCCGTACACGAGCCGACGATTGCGGGCGAGGCACTCGTCGGGCCCGAGACCGAGGCGCTCCATCACCCCGGGACGGAAGCCCTCGATCAGGGCGTCGGCTCGCTCCACAAGGTCGAGCAACACGGCGACGCCGTCGGGCTGCTTGAGGTCGACGGCGAGGTTGCGCCGCCCGCGCAACGTGACGTCGACGTGTGGAGTGGCGGGGGCTGAGCCGCGAACCGCTGCGGCGCGCTCCACCCTGATGACCTCGGCACCCATGTCGGCGAGCAGCATCGCCGCCATCGGGCCGGGCCCGATCCCGGCGAGCTCAATGATGCGGAAACCGCCGAGGGGGCCGTTCGAACTCATCGGCGACCACGTCACCGCGTCTCGGTGAAGCCGATGATCGCCGAGACGATCAGCGGCCACAGCTGCGGCGGCAGGTCGTGGCCCATGTCGGCGACGAGGAGGAGGTGGGCGCCGGGGATCGCCTCGGCGGTCGCCATCCCCCCGCCCGGGGTGATCAACGTGTCGTCGCGGCCGTGGATCACGAGGGTCGGGACATCGAGCTGGTTGAGCGCCGCCGTGCGGTCGCCGCTGGCGTAGATGGCAGCGAGTTGGCGTGGGCCGCCGGCGGGGTAGAAGCTGCGGTCGAAGCTCTCGGCGGCTCGCCGGCGGATTCGCTCGAGGTCGACGTACCGTTTCGACGCCCACACCGCCACGCGCGCCGAGGCCTCGAGGTAGGCCTCCCGCTCCGTCGGCGGGACGGCGAGAAGCACCGCCAACGCCTCCGGTTCGGGTTTGCCCGTGGACGGGTCGCCGGTCGAGCTCATCACCGACGTCAACGAGCGAACCCGCGCCGGGTGCTCGATGGCCACGGTCTGGGCGATCATTCCGCCCATCGACGCGCCGACGACGTGGGCAGCGTCGACATCGAGAGCGTCGAGCAGGCCGACACAGTCGTTGGCCATGTCCGTCAACGAATAGGGCACGTCAGGCATCGGCCCGCCGGACAACGTCGCCTGCAGTGCGGCCTTCCAGTCGGCGGCGGCCCCGTCGAGCTTGGTCGACAGGCCGCAGTCTCGATTGTCGAAGCGGATGACGAAGCGTCCCCCGGCGGCAAGCCACTCGCAGAACTCGATGTCCCAGCTCGTCTGCTGGACCGCGAATCCGGCGACGAGCAGCATGGCGGGATCGTCCGGCGAACCGAACGTCTCGTACTCGACGTCGACGAGCTCCGGACGGGTCGACTTCACGGTGGCTCTCGGCATCCGCCGAGTCTGCCAGTCCCGGCTACGGTCCCACGAAGTGACGATCATTGCGTTCCCCGGCCACGCAGGCCGTCGCTGGCCGCTCGCTCGCTGGCGCTCGCTCGCTCGCATCAGCCGCAGGCTCGGTCGCTGATGACCATCTTCGGGGTGCACACCGGGCTGCAGAACACCGCGATCGACGAGCTGCGAGTGGCGTGGCGGCGCATCGAGGCGCTCGGCTTCGACTGGATCTCGATCTGGGACCACCTCTACGGCGCCACCGGCAACGCCGACGACACCAACTGCCTCGAGTCCGTCACGATGCATGCCGCCCTCGCCATCGAGACCACTCGGGTGCAGTGCGGCGCCCTCGTCTACTCCGTCGGCTTCCGGCATCCCGCAGTGCTGGCCAAGGCAGCGACGGCGATCGACCTGCTCTCCAGTGGACGGGCAGCGATCGGCCTCGGCGCCGGTTGGGCCGAGGTCGAATACCGCGCCTTCGGGATCGACTTTCCGGGCCCAGGCCGGCGCCTCGACCAGTTGGAGGAGTGCGCGGCCTGCGTCCGCGGGTTGCTGCACGACGAGATCACCTCGTTCGAAGGCCGCTGGTTCTCGCTCCACGACGCCCGCAACGAACCCCGGCCGGTCCAGGCGAAGCTGCCGATCTGGATCGGTGGCGGGGGCGAGCGGCGCACCTTGCGAATCGCGGCACGTTACGCCGACGGCTGGAACGTGCCGTTCATGTCACCGGAGACGTTCGCTCGCAAGCGCGACGTCCTCCACGAGCGCTGCGCCGAGCTCGATCGTGACCCGGCGGAGATCCTCTGCGCCGTAAATGTCGGCCTGGCATGGTCGGAGGACAGCCTGCGCGAGCAGTTCGGGGCAATCAGCGACTTCGTCCGTCCCGGTGTGCTCGGCGGGTCTGACGCGGAGGTCGTCGACCGCATCGGCAGCTACGTCGCCGCCGGGGCCGACCAGGTCAACCTCGCCCTGCGCGCCCCGTTCGATCTCGACGCCCTCGAGCGCTTCGCACGGGCACTCGACCTGAGCTAGCCGCTACTCATTGAGCAGGCGCTGCTTCTGCGCCTCGAACTCGGCTGCCGTCAGCGTTCCCCGTTCGTGCATCGCCTCCAGGCGCTCGAGGCGCTCCATCATCTCGGCGACGGCGGCTTTCGGGGCGTCGGGATGGTGTGCCTGATACGTCCGCTTCTCGTTCGCCTCCATCTGGGAGTGGATCAGGTTCTGGATCTTGTCGGGGTTGTGGACATCGGTGAAGCGCTGCTGTCCGGCTTCGGCACCGGACTCGATGAGCAGGTTGCCGGCCCCGACCAGGCGCTCGATGATCGACTGCCCGAAGTGCACGCTGTTGACGCGCTCGAGCGGGATCTCGATGCCACTCTTGGCGAACACGCCATGTCGGAAGATCACCCGGTCACTCGTGATCACGAAGTCCGTCGTCACCCACTTCGCGTAGCGCACGACGACCCATACGGCACAGCTGAGGATGAGGATGAGGGCAACCCACTTCAACGCCGACGGCGAGTCCATGGCGACAACGACGACCCCGAGAACGATCGCCGCGATGAGAGCGAAGACCGCTTCGAAGAAGTACAGCCAGTGCGGATGCAGGTCAACGGCGAGTTCCTCGTAGTCGTTGAGCAGCTTCTTCGGATACGACATGGGCCAAACAGTATCGGTGGCACCGGCCGTCCTCCGTGTCATCGAAGGCGATGACACCGCCGTCGTACAGTGGCCCCGTGGACGACGGGAGACTGCTCGACGACCTCGATGCCGACCAACGCGCGGCCGTCACGACGCCATCGACGCTCGTCGCCGTCATTGCCGGGGCCGGTTCGGGCAAGACGCGAGTCCTGGCCCGCCGCATCGCTTATCGCGTGGCCAGTGACACGGCCGAGGCACGTCACACGCTGGCGTTGACATTCACCCGGCAGGCTGCCGGGGAGCTACGCCGGCGGCTCCGCGCCGCAGGCGTCCGTGAGTCGATCGAGGCCGGCACGTTCCACTCGGTCGCCCTCGGGGTGATGCGCCAGCGCTGGTCCGACGAGGGACGCCAAGCGCCGCACATCGTCAACGACCGGCATCGCCTCCTGGCCGATGTCGCCGGGAGTTGCCCACTCGACACGATCGCCGCCGAACGCACCTGGTGCGCGGTTCGCGGAGTCGAGCCGGGCGACTACGTCGCTGCGGCTCGCACCGCCGGCCGTCGTGGAGCCGTCCCACCGGCGACGATCGCCAAGGTGCTCGTCGACTACGAGCTGGTCAAGCGCCGCCGCGGTGTGGTCGACCTCGACGACCTGTTGCTCGTGCTCAGGCGCGAACTCACGGTCGACCCGGCGTTCGGCGAAGTCGTGCGCTGGCGCTTCCGCCACGTCCTCGTCGACGAGGCGCAGGACCTCAACCCCGTGCAGTACGACCTGCTCCAGCTGCTCCTCGGCCCCCGTCGTGATCTGTTCCTCGTCGGCGACCCGGCGCAGGCGATCTACGGGTTCAACGGCGCCGATCCCTCGCTGCTCCTCGACGTCGATCGCCACCTACCGGGCGTCGAGGTCGTCCGCCTCACCACGAATCGACGGTGTTCCCCACAGATCGTCGCCGCCGCAGGGCACGTGCTGTCGGTCTCCGCCCAGGCCGCCGACGCCGTGTCGGCGCGGGACGACGGTCCGGCCGTGGAGATCCGCGCCGCCGAAGACGAGCGCGCCGAGGCCGCACTCGTCGCCCGTTTCGTGGCCGACCAGCCGCCGGCGTTGCTGGGTGCCGGTCAGGTCGCCGTAGTCGCCCGCACCCACGAGCAGTTGGCGGTATTGCGGTCGGCCCTCGACGCGGCAGGCGTCGCCGTTCAACGCCAGGCGATCCCAACCGGTAGCCCGCTCGCAGCCGCCGTGGCGACGGCCGTCTCGCTGACGTCGGCCGCGAAGCTGCGGGCCTGGTCGCACGACGTTCTCGAGCTCGCCCCACCTGCCGAGGCATCCTCGATGTCGGCGTCCGAACAGGCCGAACGGCGCGTCGCCGCGACCGCCCTCGATTTCCTGCGCGAGCAGCCCTACGGCGACGGCAGCGGTCTTCGTTCATGGATCGCTACGACGGCGCCGTTCGCCGATCACGGCAGCGACGTCGGCGTGGAGCTGCTGACGTTCCACGCCGCCAAGGGACGGGAGTGGCACACGGTGGTCGTGGCAGGCGTGGAAACCGGACTGGTACCGCACCGAACGGCGACGACCGTCGACGCCAAGGCGGAGGAAGCCCGCCTGCTCCACGTGGCGATGACACGGGCCGGCGATCGTCTGCTCGTCACCTATGCGGAGCGACGGCGCGGTTACGCCCGCAAACCGAGCCCGTTCATCCTCGGCTTGCCGACCGACACTGTTCCGATCGTCGCGCCACCACCGTCCCGGAGTCGTTCCGACCCGGTCGCCGTGCGCACCGACCGCTTGCACACGTGGCGACGCACGGCTGCTCGTGCCGCGGCGTTGCTGCCGGCGCAGATCTGCTCCGACGCCGACCTGGCGGCGATCGCTGCGGCGCCGCCGTCGAGCCCCGACGAGCTGTCTGCCATCGCCAGCTTCGGCCCGGTCACGGCGGCGCAGGTGTTCGAGCCGATTCGCGTCGCGCCGCCGCTCGACGTAGCCGATCGTCACTACGGTGCTGCGTCACGATTGGTGTCGGCTGCTCCGCAGCCGAAACAGACCGTATCTGGTCGGCTCGCCTATCGGCTCGCCTCAGCGTGACAACCACGCCGCCGCGTCGCTGACGAGCCTGCCGTCGTCAAGCGGCACGCTCGTCAACAGGACCTCGGTGTGGGCGGGCACCGCGACGGCCGAGGCGCCGAGATTGACGATGCAACGAAATCCGGGATCGCGGTCGAAACAGAGGACGTCGGCGGCGACGTCGACCCAGCGCATCCGCCCGTCACCGAGGGCAGGATGCCGGTGCCGGATGCGCAGCGCCGTGCGATACAGCGAAAGGTGGCTATCGGGATCCTCGCCCTCGACCTCGGCGGTGAGCGCCGCCCACTCCGACGGTTGGGGAAGCCACGGCTCGGTGCGACCGGGGCCGAACCCGAACGGTGGCGCGGTTCCCGACCAGGGCATCGGGACGCGGCATCCATCTCGACCCCGGACCGTGCGACCGGAGCGCTCCCAGATCGGATCGTCGAGGACGTCTTCGGGGAGATCCTCGACCTCGGGGAGCCCGAGCTCGTCGCCCTGGTAAACGTAGGCGCCACCGGGAAGGGCGAACTCGAGCAGGGCGGCGGCCCGGGCGCGGCGGAGTCCGAGCTGCGCGTCGGATGGCACCGACCCCGCCGGTGCCGCGGCCTGGCTCTGATCGCGGCCATAACGGGTGCGATGACGCATCGTGTCGTGGTTGCTGAGCACCCAGGTCGCCGATGCGCCGACATCCCAGATCGCCTCCGTGGAGTCGTCGATCACCTGGCGCAGGCTCGTGGCGTCCCAGGGCGCCTTGAGAGCGTCGAAGTTGAAGGCGCAATGCAACTCGTCGGGGCGGACGTAGCGGGCCAGCCGCTCCGGCGGGGTGACCCATGCCTCGGCGACGAACGTCCGGGCGCCACCCGGACGGTTGTCGTACTCGTCGGCGATGCGACGCCAACGCCGATGGATGTCGTGGACCTCGTCGCGATCCCAGTGGGGATGCCCCGGGTACTTGTTGGCCGGTTGCCCAGGGACGCGGGGGTCGTGGATGTCGGGCAGCGTGTCGTCCTTGGCCATCGAGTCGGCGACGTCGATGCGGAAGCCGTCGATGCCCCTGTCGAACCAGAACCGGAGGATCGAGTCGAACTCGGCGAGCACGTCGGGGTGCTCCCAGTTCCAATCCGGCTGGCTGACGTCGAAGAGGTGGAGATACCACTGGCCGTCGTCGACGCGCTCCCACGCCGACCCGCCGAACGATCCGGCCCAGCCGTTCGGTGGCGCCGATCCGTGCGCGCCGTCGGCGCCTTCGCGGAACCAGAACAGGTCCCGTACGGGCGCCCCACGTCCTGCGGCGAGGGCAGCCCGGAACCAGGGGTGCTCCCACGAGCAGTGGTTGGGGACCAGATCGATGAGGACCCGGAGGCCGAGATCGTGGGCTTCGGCGATCATCGCGTCAGCGTCGGCCAGCGTGCCGAAGTCGGGATTGATGTCGCGATAGTCGGCGACGTCGTAGCCGCCGTCGAGCAGCGGCGACGGATACCACGGGCTGATCCAGATGGCGTCGATGCCCAGCTCGGCGAGGTACGGCAGCCTTGACCGAATGCCGTTGATATCGCCGATGCCATCCCCATTCGAGTCGGCGAACGAGCGTGGGTAGATCTGGTAGACGACCGCGCTGCGCCACCACTCGGACGATGGCGATGTCACTCGAAATCCACGATCACTGGCGCGTGATCGCTGGGCAGTTGGCCCTTGCGGGCGTTGCGGTCGATGACACACCAGGCCACACGCTTGGCGATAGGCGCAGTCGCCAGGACGAGGTCGATGCGCATGCCGCGACCTTCGTGGAAGTCGCCGCGCCGGTAATCCCACCACGAGAAGACGCGGTCGATGTCCGGATAGCACGAGCGCAGCACGTCGTTCCAACCATCGTCGACGAGGCGGGCGACGACGGCCCGCTCGGCGGGGCTGACGTGGGTGGCGCCTGCGAACACCGCCGGGTCGTAGACGTCGATGTCGCTCGGGGCGATGTTGAAGTCACCGGCGAGGATCACCGTGTCGTGCTGCTCGCGCACTCTGGCGAGGAGGTCCTCCAGGCGCTCCAACCAGCGCAGCTTGTACCGGTACTGCTCGTGGTCGATCGACCGCCCGTTGGGCACGTACACGTTGACCACGGACACGTCGCCGCAACGCGCCGTCATCACGCGCGCCTCCGAGTCCGGCTCGAGGCCGTCGTCGAATCCCATCGTCACGTCGGTGAGTCCGACCCGAGAGAGGATGGCCACGCCGTTCCAGCGGCCCTCGCCATGATGGGCCGCCTCGTAGCCGAGCGCCTCGAATGCCATCGCCGGAAAGGCCTCGTCGGCGAGCTTGGTCTCCTGCATGCAAAGGATGTCCGGATGGATGTCGGCGACCCACTGCTCGATGCGCCCGAGCCGGGCATTCAACGAGTTGACGTTCCACGTCGCGAATCTGGTCATCGCGTGGTCGAGACCTGCTTGTTCGGCCGGGACGTCGAGGCCCGTTTCGCACCGGCCTTCTTCGACGCAGCCGCCTTCGTCGACCTGGTCGCAGTTGCCTTCCTAGCCGGTTGCGTCGGCTTGGCCGCCGCTGCCTTCTTCGCCGGCGCGGCGACCTTCTTGCTCGCAGTCGTGGCTGCCTTGCCGGCCGCCTTGGTGGGCGAACCGGCTGCCTTCTTGGCCGGCGACCGTTTGCGGGCGACCGGCTCGGCTGCCGGCTCCGGCTCGGCGGCAACTGCCTTGGCGCCGCGCTTGCGCGTCGCCGGCGCTACCGGCTCGATGGGCACCGCTTCGGCTGCGGGAGCGACGAGCCCGGGCAGGCCGAGGTCGATGTTGCGCCGCGACGGGGCGAAGCTGTCGACGACGAGCGTCACCGCTTCTCCCTGCTTCATCACCTCGCGAGCGCTGCGCGGCGGCGGGTTGCCCATCAGGCGGAGGGGGACGTAGCCGCGGACGTCACCGACGGTCACGTATGCGCCGTGTGACGAGTAGGACTCGACGACACCGCTCACGCTGCTCCCCACCGGGTGGTGCTGGATGAAGTCGAGGAACGGGAGCAGCTCGTTCACCGGGCTGCCTCGTGTCGATGCGGCTTTGGCGGCAGCGGTGGCCGGCGAGCCGGCGACGTGCTCACGCACCGTCGCCGCAGTCTTCGCATCCGCCTTGGCATCGGCCTTGGCCTTCGTCCTCGATGCGCGTGCTGGACCGGGCGGCGGGACCGCCGGAACGGGCATCGGTTGGCTGGCCATCTTGCTCGCCGAGCGCCGCGCCGGCGCGTTGTCGGCGGCGGTCGTCCTCGTGGCCTTGCGACTCACCGGCCCCTTCACCGGGACACGGTTGACGAACACCCAGCCGACGTGCGGCACCGGCTTGCCGCCGACGAGGCGGCCCTCGTCGAACAACCACGGGTAGGTGCCGTGGAACTCTTGGAACGAGTCGTTGCTGAGGATCCGTGCCCCGGACTTGTTGGCGATGCTGAGGACGAACGCGTCGCCGCGCCCGACGGCGCCGGCGGGAGGCGCGACGAGCTCGTTGTGGGCGACCGCGGCGTCGAACTCGGCGACCTCGCTCTTGGCGATGCGATGGCCGAACGTGGCGTCCACGACGACGGTGACGTTGACCTCCGGGAACTCCTCGCGGAAGCTGAGCACAGCGTCGTTGAGCTGGGTGAGGCTCGGCAACGAACGTCCTTCGGTGGCGATGTTCGAGCCGTCGACGACGACGAGGTCGCTGTCGGAGGGAGGCGAGGCTTTCTTCATTCGGTAACGGTTCGATCAGTAGGGGCCATCGGAGTGTTTCGCGTGGGGCGTGTCAGCAGCAAACACTCCGATTGGGTCAGGCGAACGTTTCCTCAAGTAGGTCGACGAGCTCTTGGTCGTGGATCGCCTTCGAACCCGTGGCCGGGCTACCCGATTCGACACGAGCGACGTGGCGCATGTCGTAGCCGAGCTCCTTCACTCGCCACGTGCGGTTTTCGATGAACCGCCAGGGTCCCATGTTCTCCGGCTCCTCTTGGAGCCAGACGAGTTCCTTGGCATTGACGTAGCGGCGACGCAGCGTGTCGAGCATCTGTTCGGTGGGCAGCGGATAGAGCTGCTCGACGCGGATAACCGCCACCGGGGCCTCGCGCTTGTCGCGCTCGGACATCGCATCCCACGCCACCTTGCCGCTGCAGAACACGACGCGCTGCACGGCTTCGCGATCGCCGACGCCGGGGTCGTCGAGCACCTCGCGGAAGGTTCCGGTTGTCAACTCGTCGATGGGCGACCGGGTTTGCTTCATGCGCAGCCCCTCCTTCGGCGTGAACACGATCAGCGGCGTCCGCCGTTCCGTGTACACCTGGCGGCGCAGGAGGTGGAAGTACTGCGCGGCGGTCGTCGCATTGCACAGCTGGATGTTGTCCTCGGCAGCGGCGAGGAGGAAGCGCTCGATGCGGGCCGAGGAGTGCTCCGGTCCCTGTCCGTGGTAGCCGTGCGGGAGGAGCAGGACGAGGCCGTTGCGCTGGCCCCACTTGTCCTCGGCGGCGACGATGTACTGGTCGACGACGACTTGGGCGCAGTTGATGAAGTCGCCGAACTGCGCCTCCCACAGGACGAGCGTCTCGGGTGACGACTGGGCATAGCCGTATTCGTAGGCGAGGGCGGCGTACTCCGAGAGGAGCGAGTCGTACACCCAGAATCGGGCGTCATCGCCGCCCAGCGCGTCGAGCGACACCCACGGCTGGCCGGTCTCGTAGTCGGTCAGTGCCGCGTGCCGCTGCGAGAACGTGCCGCGGCGGGTGTCCTCGCCGGCGAGGCGGACACTGTGGCCCTCGCGCAACAGGGATCCGAACGCCAGCGCCTCGGCGGTCGCCCACTCGACCTCGCCTTCGGCGAACAACTTGGCGCGCGCCTCGAACTGCTTGGCGAGCTTGGGATGCGGCGTGAACCCGTCGGGGTACGCCGTGAGTGCTTCGAACACCTCGCTGAGCACCGCCCGTTCGACGCCGGTGGCGATCGGCTGGAGCACGCCAACCGGCTTCGGCGGCCGGGCCACCTTGTGCAGCGCCGGCGCCTGGGCACGGGTCTCGTCGAGAGCGACCTGCAGGCGATCCTGGAAGTCGGCGAGCGCCTGCTCGACCTCGTCGGCGGTGATGTCACCGCGCTTGACCAGCGACTCGACATAGAGCTTGCGCACGCTGAGATGGTCGGCGATCGCCCGGTACATCAGCGGTTGCGTATAGCTCGGGTCGTCGCCCTCGTTGTGACCGTGGCGGCGGTAGCACCACATGTCGATGACGACGTCCTTGTGGAACTGCTGGCGGTACTCGTAGGCCACCTTGGCGACGCGCACGCATGCTTCGGGGTCGTCGCCGTTGACGTGGAAGATCGGAGCCTGCACGGTCTTGGCGACGTCGCTGCAGTACAGCGACGATCGGGCGAACTCCGGCGCCGTCGTGAACCCGATCTGGTTGTTGATGATCAGGTGGATCGTGCCGCCGACCCGGTAGCCGGTGATGTCGCTCATCGCCAGCGTCTCGGCGACGACTCCCTGGCCGGCGAACGCAGCGTCGCCGTGAATGACGATCGGGAGCACGGGGTAGGAGCCGGGTGGTTCGGTGCGATCCTGCATCGCCCGCACCATCCCTTCGACGATCGGGCCGACCGTTTCGAGGTGACTCGGGTTGGCGGCGAGCTCGAGGTTGATGTCGGCGCCGCTGGGGCTGACGTACTTCCCGGTCGCCCCGAGGTGGTACTTGACGTCACCAGAGCCCTGCACGGAGTTCGGGTCGAGATAGCCCTCGAACTCGCGGAAGATGGCGTCGTAGCTCTTGCCCATGATGTTCGACAGCACGTTGAGCCGGCCACGGTGGGCCATCCCCAGCACGCCGGCGGCGAGGCCGTCGTCGGCGGCGGCGGCGAGGATCTCGTCGAGGATCGGGATCACTGATTCGGACCCTTCAAGGCCGAACCGCTTGGTCCCGACGTACTTCGTGGCGAGGAACTTCTCGAACGCCTCGGCGGCGTTGAGACGTTCGAGGATGCGCAACTTGGCGTGTTTGTCGAACTGTTGGGCGGGTCCCTCGACGTGGGCTTGGATCCAGCGTTGTTCCTCGGTGTCCTGGATGTGCATGTACTCGACGCCGGTCGTCCGGCAGTACGCGTCTCGCAGCAGGCCGAGGAGCTTGCCGAGTTGCATGCGATCGACGCCGCCGATGCCGCCGGTGAGAAATTCGCGGTCGAGGTCCCAGATCGTCAACCCGTAGGTGAAAGGGTCGAGCTCGACCGGCATCACCGGGTCCTTCCAGCGCAACGGGTCGAGGTCGGCGATGAGATGCCCACGCACGCGGTAGACGCGGATCAACGTGGCGACCTGCATCTGCTTGTGCAGCATCGACTCTTCGCGGTCGATCGGGTTGACGTCGGGGTGCCACTTGACCGCTTCGTAGGGCATGTCGAGTGCTGTGAAGATCGACTCATAGAAGCCGTGCTCGCCGAGGAGCAACTCGTGCACTCGCTTGAGGAACAACCCGCTCTCGGCGCCCTGGATGATGCGGTGGTCGTAGGTGCTCGTGACCGTGACGACCTTGGAGATCCCGAGCGACGACAGGTTCTTGCGGTCGGCGCCCTCGAACTCGGCCGGGTAGTCGATGCTGCCGACGCCGACGATCACGCCTTGGCCGGGCATCAAGCGCGGCACGCTTTGCACCGTTCCGATCGTTCCCGGGTTGGTGAGCGTGACGTTGGCGCCCTGGAAGTCGTCGAGGGTCAGTTTGTTCGCCTTGACCTTGCGGATGATCTCCTCGTAGGCGGCGAGGAACTCGGCGAAGTCCATCGAGCTGGCGTCCTTGACGATAGGAACCACGAGCGACCGGGTTCCGTCGCCCTTGTCGACATCGACGGCGAGGCCCATGTTGACGGTGTCGTTGACGACGAGGCGTCCCTTGCCGTCGGCTCCGATGACAAAGGTGTTGCGCATCGTCGGCACGGCGTCGGTGATCGCCCGCACGATGGCGTAGCCGATGATGTGGGTGAAGCTGACCTTGCCCTTCCCGGAGCGGGTGCGGTAGCCGTTGACCACGTTGCGGTTGACCTCGAGCAACTTGGCGGGGACGTTGCGGAAGCTCGTCGCCGTCGGCACGGCCAAGCTGCGCTCCATGTTGGCGGCGATGGCCGCAGCCGCCCCCTTGAGCGCCACGCCCGGCTCCACGTCGGCGGCCGCAGGCCTGTCGGCGGGCTTGTCGACCTGCTTGTCTGCGGGCGGGGCTGGAGTCGCCGCGACCGGTTCTGGGCGCCGATCGTTGCGAACTTCGTGAGGAATTGCACCCAGGTCGGTGGTGGAGCGGTCGGCTGCTGGGGCGGCACCGTTGCCGTCGAAGAACGCGCGCCACGACTCACTCACCGAATCGGGGTCGTCCTGATACTGCTCGTACATCTCCTCGACGAGCCAGGAGTTGGCCCCGAAGCCACTGCCCTCCCGCGGGTCTGGGCGGTGCCCGGGCGGGAACGTCGTTGTCACAGCGTTCAGGGTAGTGGCAGGCACAACGGCCCCGACCGCCGCGCCCGGCGTACTGTGGACCATGACCGAACGTCCAACGCTCCTCAGGTCCGTGGTCGCCGTCGCCGTGGCGTCGGCGGTCGTCTTCGGCGCCGCGTCCGCTGCGATCGCCAGCACAGCGGTCGATCCTCTGCCGCCGCAGAGCGCGCATGCCCAAGTCGTCTCGACCTGGTTGATCGACTTCGACGACAGCCCGTACTGGTGGAACGTGGTCGAGTACGGCATCGACCCTGCCGGTACTCAGCTCGTCGCCGACGACCCGACGTTCCTCGTCGGCTCGGGCGAACAGAGCGTCGTCCTCACCGGTGACGACATCCGCGTCCTCCTCGCCGACGGCGAAGCCGTGTTCCGCCCCTCGCGGTCGTTCACCAACGCCGCCCCGCTCGGCACGCAGTCGGCGGCACTGACTGCTCTCACGCTGAGCACGACGCAGACGGACAACAGCAGCACCCAGCTCGACCCAGGAGCCGGAACCCACGACGTCGACCTGCTCCGCAGCACCGTCGCACCCGGCCAGACGTTGACGCTGCACGCCGACATACCCGCGTTTGTGGTCGTCACTGCCGGTTCGGTGACCGGTGCCGACGGCACGACCACCGAGGCGGGCGGGTGGCAGACGCTGGCCGGCGACTTCACACTCACCAACAACGGCACCGATCCGGCAGTCGTCCTCGTCGCTCTCATCGGCCCGGTCGTCGAACTCCCACAGACGTCGACGACGACGACAACAACCTCGACGACGTCAACGACCGCACCGTCCACCACGACAACGACCACCACCACGCCCCCGACGACCGAGCCCGAGACGACCACGACGGAATCGACGACCACCACGACGACCACGCCGCCGACGACCGAGCCACCGGGGTCGCAGCCGCCCCCACCATCATCCGGACCGTGAACGCGTCGAGATTGGTGAGTCAGGCGTACGGGTTTCTGCACGCTCCGCTCACCAATCCTGCTGAATCAGGCCGCCGGTAGCCTCCATCGGCGTCATGGCCCACGAGTTCATCTACACGACCTACAAACTCGGCCGGTTCTACCCGCCCGACCGCACCGTGCTGGAGAACATCTCGCTGTCGTTCTACCCGGGCGCCAAGATCGGCGTGATCGGCGCCAACGGGGCGGGCAAGTCGTCGCTGCTCAAGGTGATGGCCGGACTCGACGACGGGTTCACCGGAGACGCCCGGCTGACACCCGGGTTCAGCGTCGGTTACCTCGCCCAGGAGCCGCGGCTCGACCCGGACAAGGACGTCAAGGGCAACGTGATGGACGGTGTCGCCGCCGTGCAGTCGATCATCGACCAGTACAACGCCGTGATGGCGAAGTGGGCCGACCCCGACGCCGACTACGACAAGATCGGCGCCGAGCAAGCCGCCCTCGAGGACAAGATCGCCGCCGCCGACGCCTGGAGCCTCGAGCGCAACGTCGAGATCGCCATGGACGCCCTGCGCTGCCCGCCTGACGACGCCAGCGTGGCAACGCTGTCGGGCGGCGAACGCCGACGTGTCGCCCTGTGCCGGCTGCTGCTGAGCCGACCCGATCTGCTGCTCCTCGACGAGCCGACGAACCATCTCGACGCCGAGAGCGTCGACTGGCTCGAACAGTTCCTCCGTGACTACGCGGGCACCGTCGTGGCGATCACCCACGACCGCTACTTTCTCGACAACGTCGCCCGCTGGATCCTCGAGCTCGATCGCGGGCGCGGGATCCCCTTCGAGGGCAACTACAGCTCGTGGCTGGAGCAGAAGCAGGAGCGGCTCGCCCGCGAGGAGCGCTCCAACGTGGCCCGACGCAAGTCGCTCGAACGCGAGCTCGAATGGGTGCGGATGGCGCCGAAGGCCCGCCAGGCGAAGGGCAGGGCCCGCCTCACTGCCTACGAGAAGTTGCAAGCCGAGGCCGAGGCTGCCAGGGGTGACGATCAGCAGCTGGAGATCGCCATCCCCGCTGGGCCGCGACTCGGCGACACCGTCATCGAGGTCGACGGGCTGCGCAAGGGGTTTGGCGATCGCTTGCTCATCGAGGACCTCTCGTTCTCACTCCCCCGGGCCGGCATCGTCGGCATCATCGGCCCCAACGGCGCCGGCAAGACGACACTGTTCAAGATGATCACCGGCAGCGAGAAGCCCGACGCCGGCTCGATCACGATCGGCGACACCGTCGAGCTGAGCTATGTCGACCAGGATCGCGACTCACTCGCCGACGACGCCACCGTGTACGAGGAGATCACCGGCGGTGTCGACCACCTCAAGGTCGGCAACCGCGAGATCCACGGCAGGGCCTACGTGGCGAGCTTCAACTTCAAGGGCGCCGACCAGCAAAAGCGCGTCGGCGACCTGTCCGGCGGTGAGCGCAACCGCGTCCACCTCGCCAAGCTGCTCAAGCGTGGCGGCAACGTGCTGCTCCTCGACGAGCCGACGAACGATCTCGACGTCGACACGCTGCGGGCGCTCGAGGCCGGCCTCGACAACTTCCCTGGCTGTGTCGTCGTGATCAGCCACGACCGCTGGTTCCTCGACCGCATCGCCACCCACGTCCTGGCCTTCGAGGGCGACAGCCAGGTGCGCTGGTTCGAGGGCAACTTCACCGAGTACGAGGAGTGGCGCCACAAGCAGCTCGGCACCGCCGCTGACCAGCCCCACCGCATCAACTACAAGAAGCTCGCGTCATGACGGTCACCGCGCAACCGATGGGTGTTTCGGGGACGGAACGGTCCCCAGAACACCCATCGGTCGATGCGGGCGAGGCGTGGCGCAACCGCGTCGACATGGCCGAGGTCGAGTGGGAGCACGAGCGCTACTTCCGGGAGAAGGCGGCGAGCCAATGGCTCTGGCGGGTGTTCCCGAAGTGGGATCCGCCGCCACCGAAAGCGTCGATTCGAGCCGGAGTCGCAGAACTCGCCTCGGCGCAATGACGTCAACCGAGTCGGATGCGGCATTGGCCGCCCGGCTCGCCACCCAGACGGGCCACCGGCTCGTCGAGTTGCGGGCCAAGCTCGTCGACAGCGGGGCTCCGAGCTGGTTGGTCATGGACGAGGGCGACGCCGCCGGCCATGCCTTCATCGCCGCCGAGCTGGTGTCGGCCCGACCCGATGATGCCCTGTTGTCCGAGGAAGGCGCCGACGACCCACGCCGTTTACGCAACGATCGAGTGTGGATCGTCGACCCGCTCGACGGAACGCGCGAGTACGGCGACCCGCGGCGCAGTGACTGGGCCGTGCACGTCGCCCTGTGGGAGCGGGGGCGGCTGACCGCCGGCGCCGTGGCGCTGCCGGCGATGGAGCTCACGCTCACCACCGATCCCCCACCGGAGCTGCCCGACGTTGCTCACCGGCACCCTGTCATCGTGACCTCACGGTCGCGGCCAGCGTTCGTCGCGGCGATCGCCGCCGAGGCGATCGGCGCCGACGTCGTGTCGCTCGGCTCTGCCGGAGCGAAGGCGATGGCCGTCGTCACCGGAATCGCCGATGTCTATGCCCACGCGGGCGGCATGTACCAGTGGGACTCGGCGGCGCCCGCCGCCGTGGCGACGGCGGCCGGCCTACATGTGAGCCGCATCGACGGCTCGCCGATCGTCTACAACGAACCGGACCTGTGGCTGCCGGACTTCCTGGTATGCCGTGAGGAGTACGCCGCCCCGGTGTTGACGGCGATCGACAAGGCGTGGCAGGAATGGCAGCGCGGCGACCGTCGCTAGCGTGACCCGGTGCGCCTCGTGATCGCCCGCTGCTCGGTCGACTACGACGGTCGGCTCAGCGCCCACCTTCCCGAGGCGACTCGCTTGATCATGGTCAAGCAGGACGGGTGCGTCGCCGTTCATGCCGACGGCGGTGCGTACAAGCCGCTGAACTGGATGAATGCGCCGAACCGGCTGGTCGAGTCCGATGACCGCTGGACGGTGATCAACGCCAAGGGCGAGTGCCTGACGATCACGTTGCACGAGGTCCTGTCCGACACCAGCTGGGAGCTCGGTGCCGATCCGGGGCTGAGCAAGGACGGCGTCGAGGCCCATCTCCAAGCGCTGCTCGCCGCCACGCCGTCGGCGATCGAGGACGGCCTGACACTGGTCCGAAGGGAGTACCCGACGGCGATCGGCCCGGTCGACCTCGTGTGCCGCGACCCCGACGGCAACGTCGTCGCCATCGAGGTCAAGCGGCGCGGCGAGATCGACGGTGTCGAACAGCTCGTCCGCTACATCGAACGGCTGCGGTTGGACACGTCGCTCGGCAACGTCCGCGGCGTCTTCGTCGCCCAACGCGTCAAGCCACAGGCGCGCGTGCTGGCCGAGGCGCGTGGGCTGCGCTGGATCGAGGTCGACTACGACGACCTGCGCGGCATGGCACCGAGCGACCTGCGTCTCTTCTGACGGGCGCGGCCGGTCCCGATTAGGTTGACCGCCATGCCGCACACCGTTCGAGGAGTCGTCGCCAGGGCCAAGGGCGAGCCGGTGACGATCGAGACGATCCTCGTGCCCGATCCGGGTCCGGGTGAAGCGCTCGTCAGGATCCAGGCGTGCGGGGTGTGCCACACCGACCTGCACTACCGCGAGGGTGGCATCAACGACGACTTCCCGTTCTTGCTCGGGCACGAGGCGGCGGGAGTCGTCGAGCAGGTCGGCGAGGGAGTGACGGACGTCGCCGCCGGCGACTTCGTGATTCTCAACTGGCGGGCGGTTTGCGGTCGATGCCGGTCGTGCCGGCGCGGTCAGCCTTGGTACTGCTTCGACACGTTCAACGCCCGGCAGAAGATGACGCTGGAGGATGGTACGGAGCTGTCGCCCGCCCTCGGGATCGGCGCCTTCGCCGACAAGGCGCTCGTTGCGTCCGGTCAGTGCACCAAGGTCGATGCCGAGGCGTCGCCGACGGTTGCCGGGTTGCTCGGCTGCGGTGTGATGGCCGGACTCGGTGCGGCGATCAACACGGCCGGCGTGACCCGCGGCCAATCGGTGGCCGTGTTCGGATGTGGCGGGGTGGGTGACGCGGCGATCGCCGGGTCCCGGCTCGCCGGAGCGGCGACGATCGTCGGTGTCGACGTCGACGATCGCAAGCTGGCGATCGCCCGGGAATTCGGCGCGACGCACACCTGCAACTCGTCGAAGGAGGATCCTGTCGCCTTCATCAAGGAAGTGACCGGCGGCTTCGGAGCCGACGTCTGCATCGAGGCGATCGGCCTTCCGGACGTTTACCGGCAGGCGTTCGAGGCCCGCGATCTCGCCGGCACAGTCGTCCTCGTCGGCGTACCGCGGCCCGATGTCACACTCGAGCTTCCGTTCATCGAGGTGTTCGGCCGTGGCGGAGCCCTCAAGTCGTCGTGGTACGGCGACTGCCTCCCGTCGCGGGACTTCCCGATGCTCATCGAGCTGTATCGGCAGGGCCGTCTCGACCTCGATCGCTTCGTCTCCGAGGAGATCGAGCTCGGCGATGTCGAGGACGCTTTCCACAAGATGGAGCGGGGCGAGGTGCTGCGCTCTGTCGTCGTGTTCTGATGGCGGCACGACAACGGGGCTGAGCGATGCAACCGATCACCGGCGTCGTCCAGCACTACCCGTGGGGGGATCCGCGGTTCATCCCTGAGCTGTTCGGGCGCCGGGCGGACGGAACGCCATGGGCCGAGCTGTGGCTCGGCACCCACCCGGCGGGAATGTCGCGGCTGTCCGACGGGCGTGACCTCACCGCCGCCACCGGCACGCTGCCCTACTTGCTCAAGGTGCTGGCGGCGGCGCAGCCACTGTCGCTGCAGACCCATCCCAGCGCCGAGCAGGCTCAGGCCGGCTACCACGAAGGCAAGTTCCCCGACCCGTATGCGAAGCCCGAGTTGTTGTGCGCTCTCACCGAATTCGAGGCGTTCTGCGGCGTCCGGCCCGTCGACGAAACGGTCGCCCTTCTCGACGAACTCGGCCTGCGCCGCTTCGCCGCTGCCTTCGAGTCCTCAGGAGTCGAAGGAACGATCGACGCCCTGCTGCGCCGCAAGGTCGACATCGGGCCGATCATCGAGGCATGCACGGCGAGCAACCGTCCCGAGTCGCGGTGGGCCGTGCGCTTGGCCGATCGCTACCCCAGCGATCCCAGCGTCGTCGTGACACTGCTGCTCAACTACATCCAGCTCGAACCCGGCGAGGCGATCCAACTCGCCCCCGGCAACCTCCACTGCTACCTCGGCGGTGCCGGTGTCGAGTTGATGGGGGCCAGCGACAACGTCGTCCGCGCCGGCCTGACGACCAAGCCGATCGACGTCGACACCGTGCTCGAGGTGATGGATCCGACACCGCTGCTCGACCCGGTGATGTCAGCCGCCCGGGTCTATCCCCTCGCCGGGACTTCGATCCGCCTGCTCCGCCTCATCGGTCCGTCCGAGCGCCGCGCCAAGACCCACGAATTGGTGATCGTCGCCCCCGGCCGAGTCGGCTACCTCGCTCCCGGCGATCGCCTCGGCATCCAGTCCGGCGAGACCGCCTACATCGCCACCGCCTGAGTCGCTGCGTGGACGAACCTCCACCGATGCGAGCGACCGAGCGCCAGCGCTTGCACTGTTGCGAGCGACGAGGCGCCAGCCGAGGAGCGGCCGCAATGGCCTGCGTGGCCAGGGAACGCAAATGACGGCCTGCGTGGCCGGGGAACGCTATGTGAGCGTCTTGCGGATCTCGATGATCTTCTCGGCGGCGTGGTTTGCGTCGGCACCCTTGGCCTCGAGCAGCGTCGACCGGTCACGGGCCGCTTCACGCTCAGCCTTGGCGGTGTCGGCTCTGGCGATCGCCGCCTCGACGCCGTGCTCGTTGATGAACTCGGCCCATTCCACGAGGGCGTCAACCATCTCGGTCTCGGGCACCACCGCGATGTTGCGGCCCTTGACAAAAAGGTGGCCGCGCTTGTTACCGGCGGCGATGCCCAAGTCGGCCTCGCGCGCCTCGCCGGGGCCGTTGACGACACATCCCATCACGGCGACCTGCAACGGGAGCTGACGTTCGCCGAACGCGTCCATCGCCCGCTTGGCGACGTCGATGACGTCGATCTCGGCCCGCCCGCACGACGGACAGGCGATCAGGTCGACGTTCTTGCGCTCACGCAGCCCGAGCGCCTCCAACAGCTGGCGCCCGGCCCGGGCCTCCTCGACGGGGTCGGCCGTCAGCGAGTAGCGGATCGTGTCGCCAATGCCCTCGAGGAGCAGGGTGGCGATGCCGGCGGTGGCCTTGACCAGACCGGCCGGCGGCGGGCCGGCTTCGGTGACGCCGAGGTGCAACGGATGGTCCGTGGCGTCGGCGAGTTGGCGGTAGGCCTCGACCATGAGCGGCACGCTCGACGCCTTGACGGAGAACTTGACGAGGTCGAAGTCGACTTCCTGGAAGTAGGCGAGCTCCTGCATCGCCGACTCGACCATCGCCTCGGGGGTGACGCCACCGTGCCGTGCGTAGAGCGCAGGGTCGAGGGATCCGGCGTTGACGCCGATGCGGATCGGCACTCCCCGATCGCGCGCTTCTGTCGCGACGGCCTTGATGTGCTCCGGACGGCGGATGTTTCCCGGGTTGAGGCGCAGTCCCTGAACCCCCGCCTCCAGCGCAGCCAACGCCATGCGGTACTGGTGGTGGATGTCGGCGATCACGGGGACCGGAGCGCGGGGCACGATCTGCGCCAATCCCTCGGCGGCCTCGGCCTCGTTGCAGGTGCAGCGCACGATGTCGCACCCGGCCGCCGCCAAGGCGTAGATCTGCTGCAGCGTGCCCTCGACGTCGGCCGTCTTGGTGATCGTCATCGACTGCACGCTGATCGGCGCCTCGCCGCCGACGGCCACCGACCCAACGTGGATCTGTCGGGTCTGACGACGTTCTGTCTTGTCGGCGACCTTCATCGCCCTTGCACCGAACTCTTTGGTTCCTGTAGCGACGTTGTTGGCGCCAAATCGACCAACGACACGAATCGCTCCACTAGAGGGGTTCCGTGATGTCGAGGTAGAGACCGGACATGAAGAGGAACAGGAGGAGGACGATGACACCCATCGTGAACGGCATCAATCGGGCGACGTCGGTGAAATAGCGCCGTCCTCCTCGGCCGATCTCGCGAAACCGCTCGTACGTGGCGATCGCCGCGTGGCCGCCATCGAGCGGCAGCAGCGGGAACATGTTGAACACGCCGACGAACACGTTGAGGATGGCGAGCAGGTAGAGCATCCCGGCGACTCCGTCCATCTCGCCGACGTCGTCGCTGAACCGGGTGACACCGACGAGCGTGGTGGGTCGCGTCGTCAGGTCCTCCGACTCCCCGGTCAAGTGCTCGAAGATGTTGATCGGGTTGAGAACCTGGACGATGCCCTTGGTCGACTCCCATGTCACCGGGAACAGGTCGGTGAACGTTGTCCGCGCCGCCTCGCCGATCGACCGGTCCTCCCATTCCATCGCTCCCCGCGACGTGACCCCCAGCAACGCCGTGCCGTTGAACTCGCCGGGCGCTGTGTTCTCGGTCAGTGTTGCGTCCACGGTCAACTGCTCGCCGTCGCGCTCGACGACGACCTCGACAGTGTCGCCGGGTTGGGACTGCCGTACCGCCGCGCCGAGGTCCCCGTCGTCGACAATCGCTCCCCCGACCGACAGGATGATGTCTCCGCGACGGATATCGGCTGCCGCGGCTCCGGTCTCCGCGCCGACGTCGCCGACCTCGGCGCCGGCGCGGTCGACGAGTTCGCCGCGAATGGCGAAGACCCCGAACAGCAGGACGATGGCCAGCAACAGATGCATCAGCGAACCGGCGGTGATCACCAGCATCCGCCGCGGGTACGACTTCTGCCGGTAGGTCCGCGCCTCGTCGGCGGGCGGCACCTCGTCGAGGTTGTTCATCCCGATGATCCGCACGAACGCGCCGAGCGGCAACAGCCGCACGCCGTACTCGGTCTCGCCACGGTGGAAGCTCCAGAGGCGCGGCCCGAAGCCGATGAAGAACTGCGTCGCCTTCATCCCGGTCATCCGAGCGGTCACGAAGTGGCCGAGCTCGTGGAGGAACACCGACACCAGCACACCGACGGCGAAGAACAGCATCCAGCCACTGGTGAAGCCGAGCCACACGAACATACCGATGATCGCCAGGCCGGCGATCGCCCCCGCGCCGCCGCCGCCGAACGGCTCGTCGTCCGGCTGGCGTGTGGTGACCGAACCGCCGGCCATCACCTCGCCGCGGAAGCGGTCGTACCGCGTCCCGGCGGTGGGTGGCGGGAGCTGGCGCCCGGTGTTCGGCTGTTCGTTCGTCTGCATTCGATGTCTCGGCGTTACCGCCGACAGTAGGCGACCTGCTCGGCGGCGACTCGGCGGGCGGCGTGATCGGCCTCGATGACGTCGCCGACCGACGTCGGCACCCCTGCATCATGCCGGTCGAGGGTCGATTTGCACACCTCGGCGATCTGCCCCCAGGAGATCTCCCCGGCGAGAAACGCCTCGACGGCTACTTCGTTGGCGGCGCTCAACCACGCGGGTCCGGTGCCGCCGGCGCGACCGGCCGCGTAGGCGAGGGGCAGGCACCGGAACGTGTCGAGATCGGGTAGCTCGAAGTCGAGGCGGGCGAGCTCGGCCCAGTCGATCCGGCCGAATGGCGTCACTGCCCGCCGCGGATAGCCGAGGGCGTACCCGATCGGCAGGCGCATGTCCGGATTGCTCAGCTGGGCGATCGTCGACCCGTCGGTGAACTCGACCATCGAGTGGACGACGGACTGCGGATGGACGACGACGTCGATGTCGTCGAAGGCGACGTCGAACAACTCGTGCGCCTCGATCACCTCGAGGCCCTTGTTCATCAGCGTGCTCGAATCGATGGTGATCTTCGGACCCATTGACCATGTCGGATGGGCGAGCGCTTGGGCAACGGTGACGCCGGCGAGGTCGGCGCTGGTCCGCCCGCGGAACGGACCGCCGCTCGCCGTCAGCACGATGCGGGCGACCTCGCGGCCGGCGTCAGCGGAAGCACGAAGGCATTGGTGCACCGCGCAGTGCTCCGAGTCGACTGGCACGAGCTCGGCGCCGGGCACCGACCGCAACGGCCGGACGACCGGCCCGGCGGCGATCAAGCTCTCCTTGTTGGCGAGCGCCAGTCGCTTGCCGGCAGCCAACGTGGCAATGGTCAGCGGCAGGCCGGCGAAGCCGACGACGGCGTTGACGACCACATCGGCATCCTCGACAAGGTCTTCGAGGCCGACGACGGACACCCACGGCAGCGCTTCGGCGAGCTCACCACGGAGGCCCTCGCCACCGACGGCGACGCGACCCGGTCGGAACTCGTTGGCCTGTTCCACCAGCGTTGCAATGTCGGACCCAACACTCAGGGCAACCACTTCGTAGTGGCCGACCTCGGCGCGGATGACGTCGAGCGTCTGCGTCCCGATCGAGCCGGACGACCCGGCGATGGCGACGCGGATGGGGCTCAGAACAGTGTGACGAGCGTGTAGTAGTAGACGGCCGGGAGCGCGAACAGGTAACCGTCGAAGCGATCGAGGACACCGCCGTGGCCTTGGACGATCGTGCCGAAGTCCTTGATGTCGAGGTTGCGCTTGAACATGCTCTCGGTGAGGTCGCCGAGCGGCGCCATCACGGCGATGACGAGGCCGAGCAACAGCACGTCGCTGGCGTCGGTCCAGGTGCCCTCCGTGTTGATCTTGCTGGCGATGAACAGGGCGATGATCGTCACCAAGGCGCCGCCGAGCAGACCTTCCAGGGTCTTGCTCGGGCTCACCCACGGGCGCAGCGGGGTGCGCCCGACCGCCGAGCCGACGACGAGGGCGCCGACATCGTTGGCGGCGACCCCGAGAGCGAGCATGAACAACGTGTCGGTGCCGACGTCGTTGGAGACAAAGGCCGTGGAGAAGCGCAAGATCAGCGCGGCGTAGGAACCGAGCAGACCGATCCAGACCACGCCCATCGTGGTGACGGCCATGTTCGGCAGTGGCCCCGATTCGACCCCATGGGCGCCGATAAAGCCGATCGCTCCGGCCATGAAGGCGAACGCCACGACGAGCGGCAACGCATCGTCGCCCATCCAGTAGGCGGCAAGCGGGGCGCAGACACAGGCGGCGAGGCCGGGGGCGACGGCGGGCCGGTAGCCCTTCTCGGTGATCTTGCCGAAGTACTCCCAGGCGGCGAGGGCGAGGATCACGACGATGATCGCCAACACGATGACTGGGCGAGTGAGCAACGCGATGATGAACGCAGCGGCGATGACGAGGCCGGCGACGACCGCGTTGCCCATGTTGCGCGGCGCCGCCACTGAGGTCCTGGTCGGCCCGACGGGGCGACCGGATCGCTGCTGACCTGGGCGACGGCGCATCGGATCGGTCGCCCGGCGGGGCATCAACGACGGATCGGTGCCGATCGTGATGCGTCCGGGTTCCCGGCGCCCGACGGGCACCTCGCCGCTGAGGTCGCCGGCGGCGCCCTGGCGGGCCACCTCCCCGGTCTGCGACCCGTACCCGCCGCCGTAGCGTCCGTAGCTGGAGTCGCCGAAGTCGTACTCGCCGCTTCCGGTGATGTCTCCGGACCGCGGCGGCCGGTCGTAACCGCCGCTCGGGTCGGAACCTCGTGGCGTGCCACCGCTGCGGTCGGAGGCGCCGCTGGGGTCGGCTTGGCCGGACACCTGATCCATCACGGTCGTGACCGGGTCGTCGTCGCGCCACACCGGCGACTCGGTGGTGAACGTCGACCACACGTCGACCTCGTCGGAGTCGTCGTCCGCGGCGGGGGGGTCCGCCGGCGTGCCAAGGCGAGGGATCTCGCCGGTGGGCGGCGCTGTCCAGTGCGGCAGCGGCCCTGTGTCGTCCGGCCCGAAACGCAACCGGCGCTGGCCAGTGTCGTCGACGTTGCCCCCCTCGCCCTCGGCGGGCTCATCAGGAAACAGCGGCCCGCCGAACTCGGCACTCTCGTCGACCTCATGAGGGTCACGAGGATCGCGCTGGTTCCGCCCGTCGTCGCTCATCGATGCGTCTCCTTGGTCTCCTCGCGGACGTCACTCGGGGTCATCGTCAGACCTCGAGCAGCTCCGCCTCCTTGCGGTGCAACGCAGTGTCGATCGACTCGGTGTGGTCGTGGGTGATCTTCTCCAACTCCTTCTCGGCTCGGTCGAGCTCGTCGGCGGAGATGACGCCCTGCTTCTCGGCCCCCTCGAGGTGCTTGCGCGCCTCTCGCCGGACGTTGCGCACGGCGACCTTGCCCTCCTCGGCGAGGTGCTTGACGATCTTGACGTACTCCTTGCGGCGCTCCTCGGTCAACGGAGGGAACGAGAGGCGGATCGTGGCGCCGTCGTTGCCAGGGGCGACACCGAGGTCGGAGTCGCGGATTGCCTTCTCGATGGCGGCAAGGGTGTTGCGGTCGTGAGGTCGAACGAGCAGCTGCCGGGCCTCCGGCACCTGGATCGTGGCGAGCTGGACGATCGGCACCTGCGTGCCGTAGTAATCGACAGTGAGCCGCTCGACCAGCGCCGGGGCGGCGCGCCCCGTTCGCACGGTCTGAAATTGAGATTGCACGTGGGCCACGGCCTTGTCCATCTTGTCGATGGTTTCGAGCAGGGTCTCGTCGATCACGAGACCCAGCGTAACCCCACCGTCATGTTCCGCCGCGGACAGGCCCCGCCTGGTCACCGGCTCGTTCAGTCGTGGATCGTCGTGCCGACGTGGCCGCCGGCGATGATGTCGCGCAGAGCCCCCTGCTTGGACATGTCGAACACGACAATGGGGATCTTGTTGTCGCGGCAGAACGCGATCGCCGTGGCGTCCATCACCTTGAGCCCCTTGGTCATCACCTCGAGGTAGCCGATCTCGTCGTACTTGACGGCGGCGGGGTTCAGTCGCGGATCGGAGTCGTAGACACCGTCGACGCCGGAGTGGGTGCCCTTGAGCAACGCTTCGGCGTCGATCTCTGCTGCACGCAGGGCCGCCGCAGTGTCGGTGGTGAAGAACGGGTTGCCCGTCCCGGCGGCGAAGATCACCACCCGCCCTTTTTCGAGGTGGCGGACGGCGCGGCGACGGATGTACGGCTCGGCGATGCGGGGCATCTCGATCGCCGACTGGACTCGCGTCGGCTGGCCGAGTTGTTCAAGGGCATCTTGCAGGGCGAGGGCATTCATCACCGTGCCGAGCATGCCGATGTGATCGGACTGGGTTGCGTCCATCCCGGCGAGGTTCCCCTCGCGCCCACGCCAGAAGTTGCCGCCGCCGACGACGACGGCGACATCGACATCCTGGTTCTGGCGCACATCGATGATCGACCTCGCCGTGAGGTCGAGCGTGGCTCCGTCCAGACCGCTTCCCGACGGGCCGGCAAGGGCCTCGCCTGATGGCTTGAAAACGATCCGCCGCCAGCGCACAGGCGTGCCGGCCGGATCGCTCACGGGGTGATGTCTAGCCGATCTCGACCTGGGCGAAGGCCACGACGGTGGCGTCGCCGACGAACTGGGCGATCGTCTGCTTGTCGTCCTTGGCATAGGGCTGGTCGACCAGCACGACGTTCTTGAAGAAGCCCTGCAAGCGGCCCTCAACGATCTTCGGCAGGGCCGCGTCGGGCTTGCCCTCGTTGCGGCTGATCGCCTCGAACGTCGCTCGCTCGGCGGCGACCACGTCTTCGGGAACGTCGTCGCGGTTGAGGTAGGACGGCCGAGCGAAGGCGACGTGCACGGCCACGTCGTGGGCCAACGCAGCATCCGCGCCGGCGAGCACGACCAGGACACCGTTGACGCCGCGACCACCCTGGACGTGGAGATAGCTGTCGAGGACCTGACCGGCCGCTGCCTCCAGGCGAACGACCCGGCCGAGCTCGATGTTCTCCTTGAGGGTGATCTTCAGGTCGTCCAGACTGGCTTGGCGCGACGCCACGGCCTGCTCGCCCTCGGCGGCGACGAGCTTCGCCAGCGCATCGGCCTCGGATTTGAACTGGTCACTGCCGGCGACGAAGTCGGTCTCGCACTTGAGCTCGACGAGGGCACCGACTTGGCCGTCGACGGCGAGGGCGACAACGCCCTGGGTGTTCTCCCGATCGCTGCGCTTGGCGCTCGCCGCTAGGCCCTGCTCGCGCAGCCACTGCTTGGCAGCATCGAAGTCGCCGTCAGTGGTCTCGAGGGCGCGCTTGGCGTCCATCATCCCGGCGCCGGTCGCTTGGCGCAGCGCCTGGACATCTTTGGCGGTGAAGGACATGGCCGTTCAGTTCTCCGTCTCGGTCGCGGTCTCGGGATCGGGGTCGGGGTCGACGGCGGTGGGATCCGCCTCCGCTTGCACTTCGACGGTGTCGTCGAGGCTGGTCGAGTCGGCGGCATCGCTGGCCACCTCGGTGAGCGCGGTCTCGACCTCAGCCGGCAGCTCCTCGGCCACCGTCTCGACGAGCGGCGCGGCGACATCCTCGACCACGCCGACCTCACCGATCTCGTCGGCGGCCGGCGATTCGGACACGGCCGCTTCAGGCTCGTCGAGCGTCGGGTCGGCCGGACTCTCGAGCCGGCGGTCACGGGCTGCCTGCGCAGCCATCGCCTCGCGGCGCGCCGCCGCCTGGTGGGCGTTGAACTCGGCCTCCTCCTCGACACTGCGCGTCGGGCGCGACGCCGCCGGCTCGCGCTTGGCGGCGATGAACCGGCCTTCCTCGACGGCGTCGGCGATCACCCTGGCGAGCAGCGAGTTGGCGCGGATGGCGTCGTCGTTGCCCGGGATCGGGTACTGCACGAGCTCGGGGTCGACGTTCGTGTCGACGACGGCGACCACGGGAATGCCCAGCTTGTTGGCCTCGGTGACGGCGATGCTCTCCTTCTTCGTGTCGAGCACGAAGATGGCGTCGGGACGGCGGGTCATCTCGCGCAGGCCGCCGAGGTTGCGCTGCAGCTTCTCGAGCTCGCGAGTGAGCAGCAGCGCCTCCTTCTTGGGCATCGCGTCGAACTCGCCGGAGCGCTGCATCCGCTCATACTCGAGCATCTTGCTGATCCGCTTGGCGATCGTGTCGAAGTTGGTGAGCATGCCGCCGAGCCAGCGCTCGTTGACGTACGGCATCCCGCATTTCTCGGCGAAGCTGCGGACTGGGTCCTGGGCCTGCTTCTTGGTGCCGACGAACATCAGAACGCCACCGCCCGCGACGAGGTCACGGACAAAGCCGTAGGCCCGTTCGACACGCGACAACGTCTGTTCGAGGTCGATGATGTAGATGCCATTGCGCTCGCCGAAGATGAACCGGCGCATCTTCGGGTTCCAACGGCGGGTCTGGTGACCGAAGTGCACGCCTGCTTCGAGCAGCTGGCGCATCGTGATGACAGCCATCGAGGATTCTCCTTCTGCGGTTGTGCCGCCCACCGGCGCCCGCAGGCGACCGCAGTGAGGTGAACGGATCAGTGTTCGAGGACCCATCGGGTGATGGGCCGACGGACGATCATATCGGCCGGCAGCGCAACACCGGCTCGGGCGGCGGTCGTCGCGCCGTGCCGTCCGTCGGGACGAGGTACGGTGGCACGAACAGATCGCCGAGCAGCGGCTGGGGATCGATGTAGGCGTCGGGGCCGGTGCGCAGGCCGAAGTACAGCGCTCCCCCGGTGCGCCCGACGATCGACCCGGCGGCGACCCGGTCACCGCTGTTCAGCGGCGAGGACGACAATCCGCCGTAGGTCGCCAGCAGGCCGTCGGAGTGACGGACAACGACGTAGCGGACCTCCACGACGATCCCGCTGAACGTCACCGTCCCCGCCGCCGCGGCACGCACCGGCGTCCCCACGCCCACCCGGTAGGTGAGCCCTCGATGGCCGGCGCACCAACGGCACGGAGGCGCATCGAACGGGCGAACGATCGGCGCATCGACCGGCGGCAGCAGGCAGACCGCGCCGGCGGAGCCGGGCGCTGCCGTCAGTGCACTGGCGAGGAGTGTCGTCGCGACCGCCGCGAGGGTGCGACGTGACCTGGACCACGACGTGATGGGCATGTGCCCTCCCTGGTATCGGCGCGCGACTAGGCGACGCCGGCTGCTTCGAGGCGCGAGCGCAGGTGGAGCACCGATTTGCTGTGCAGCTGCGGCACCCTGCTCTCGCTGATGCCGAGCACCCGCGCGATCTGGGCGAGGGTGAGCCCCTCGTCGTAATACAGCGAGAGCACTAGCTTCTCGCGATCGGGCAACTTGCCGATCTCGGAGCGCACAAGCTCGCGCACCTCCTTGTCCTCGACCACCTTCGACGGCACCTGGGGCACCTCCCCGGACAGGGCCCTCGGCTCGGCACCGGCGTCGAGGGCCCGCTCCAGCGGCCCGACCGTGGTCGAGGCGATCGAGGTCAACCACCGGTCGAGCTCGGCCCGCTCCAGCCCGAGCTGCTCGGCGAGCTCGGGATCGGTCGGTGAGCGACCGTTGGCGACCTCGAACTCGCTGATCGCCCGCTGCACGTCGCGTGCCCGCGTGCGAATCGACCGCGGCACCCAATCGAGCTGGCGCAGCCCGTCGTAGATCGCTCCGCGTATCCGCGGGGTGGCGAACGTCTCGAACTTCACGCCCTGACTCGGATCGAACCGCTCGATGGCGTCGATCAGGCCGAACACCCCGGAGCTGACGAGATCGCCGGGATCGACGCTCGCCGGCAACCCGGCGCCGACACGACCGGCGATGAACTTCACCAACGGCGAGTACGACACGATCAGGTGGTCACGGGCGGCCAGGTTGCGCCGCCGCAACCACCGTTGCCACTGCAGCGACAGATGCGGATCGAAGTCGACGATGCTCACGACCGCTCGCTCACGCTCGCGGATGTGTGGCGTTGTAGGCAGCGCGCAACCGCTCGCGGCTGACGTGCGTGTAGCGCTGCGTCGTCGCAACATCGCGATGCCCCAGCAGCTCCTGCACCGCCCGCAGGTCGGCGCCACCGTCGAGGAGATGGGTGGCGAAGCTGTGGCGCAGGGCGTGTGGGTGCGTCGGCACCGGCGACCGGCGGTCGATGATGCGGCGGACGTCGCGCGGCGTGAGGCGGCGCCCGCGCTCGTTGCCGAACAACGCCGCCGGCGCCGGACCGTCCGCCGCCACGACCTCGTGGCGGATCTGCAACCACCGGCGCAGCGCAGCGATCGACGGCTCGGACATCGGCACGCGCCGCTGCTTCGATCCCTTGCCCCACACGACCACCGCGGCAGCCTCGAGATCGAGCGACGAGGTGTCGAGGTCGCACAGTTCGCTGACCCGCAGGCCCGATCCGTAGAGCAGTTCGAGCACTGCATCGTCCATCGTCCGCCGCCACACCGCCTCGTCCTCGGGGCCGGCACCTTCGAGGAGCTCGCCGATCTCGCGCCCGTCGAGGACGCGTGGCAGCCTGCCCTCCCCCGACCCCGTGTGCACCCCGAGTGTCGGATCTGTCTGCGTCAGACGCTGTCGGATCGACCACTGGAAATACCGGCGCAACGACGCCGTCTTGCGGGAGATGCTGCGGCGGGCGTACTGACGTGTCGTGAGAAAGGCGAGATAGCGACGAATCACGGTTCTCGTGACCGCCGTCGGTTCGGTGATGCCCGCTCGCGCCGCCCACTCGGCGAAGCCACGGACGTCGCCGAGATACGCCGTCACCGTGTTGATCGACAAGGACGTCAACGATTGCGCAAACGAATCGACACGCCACACCCCCGAGACATCGGACGGCTCGACGGCAGGAGCGGACATTGAGTCGAGGGTATTCCCTACCACCCCGCCGCACGCGGACACGCCTCGGAGACTGCATCAGGGTTGTCAGCCAACCTGCGGACACGACGTCACCTCCTCGAACCAGCCGCCCGCTTCCCGTACCCACCCCGACCGTTCGAGACGGGCGAGGGTCATCGCGGCCTCGGAAATCGACAGACCGACGTCGGCGACGATGTCGTCCAGAGTGCACGGATCCGCCCGGCAGCGCTCAAGCACCCTTGACTCGTCGCCCCGCGGCAGTGGGCGCGGGTCGTAACTGCGTCCCGCCGCCCGGCGGTTGTCGAGGCCGAGCGCCAGCAACACGTCGCCCGGTTCGGTGACAGGAGTCGCGCCGTCGCGGATCAGTTGGTTGGTCCCGGCGGCGGCACGGTTGTTCACCGAGCCCGGAACCGCCATCACCTCGATCGACCGTTCCAGCGCCTCCCGGGCGGTGGTCAACGAGCCACCTCGTTCACGACTCTCGACGACGACGATGAGTTCGCTCAGCGCGGCGAGGATGCGGTTGCGCTGAGGAAACCTGAACTTCTCTGGCTCAGTCCCCGGTGGCCACTCCGACACCAGCAAGCCGTCGTTGGCAACGGCCTCCCATAGGTCGGCATTCGCCCGTGGATACGGAGTGTCCAAGCCGTTGGCCACGACCCCGAGGACCCGGCCTGAGCCGCCTCGCAGCGCCCCTCGATGGGCCGCCCCATCGATGCCCTTGGCCAGCCCGGACACCACCGCGACCTCGTTGGTGGCGAGGGTGAACCCGAGTAGGGCGGCGAAGTCGCGTCCCGGGGCCGTGGCGTTGCGAGTGCCGACGATGCCGACACGCCGAGCGTCGATGACCGACCAGTCGCCTCGCCAGAACAACACGGCAGGTGGCTGTGGATCCGCCAGCAGCACCTCGGGGTAGCAGGCGTCGCCACGAGTCACCGCACCGATCCCCGAGCAGGCACATCGACGGGCACAATCGCCGACTGACCGTTGTTGCGCCGACCGCGCCCACGCCGCTCTCAGCTCGAGTGTGAGCATCGGCTCGACGGCCGGGTGCGGGCGGGCGCGGCCGGCAGCGACGGCGAGCGCCTCGCCCGGCTCGTGATGGGCGAGGAGGACACGCAGCCGTGCCGCGGTGATCTGTTCGAAGCCGGCGAGCGCCGCCAGCGCCCCCGTCCTGTCGGCTGCCGTGCCCATCAGGCGATCCATCGGGAGGGCGTGGGTGCGCCGGCGCGAGCGCGGAGCGAGGCACGCATCTGCAGAGCGAGTTCGACCTCAGCGACCGAGATCGGCGTGTCGATCTCCTCGTCGAGGTCAGCGATCGTGCGCGCCACCCGGCGAACGCGGTGATAGCCGCGACCGGTCAGACGGTCGCTCTCGACCTCGCCCCGTAGCAGGGTCCGGGCGGCGTCGCTGAGCGGTGCGAACACGTCGAGCTCGTCGGGCGTGAGGGTGGCGTTGAGCTTGCCGGCTCGCGAGATCGCGATCTCCCGGGCGCGAATCACCCGCTGGCGCACGATCGCCGACGGCTCGCTCGACTCGAAACCGAGCAGCTCGTCGACAGCGGGGCGGTGAACGACGACCCGGAGATCGAAACGATCGGTGATCGGGCCGGACAGGCGGCGGAGATACCGGGCCCGCGCGCCGTCGTCACACTCGCACGAACCCGGTGGACCTCCGCCACACGGGCACGGGTTGGTGGCGGCGACGAGCAGGAACCTGGCCGGCATCACGGCGCGGATCGCCGCCCGGGCGACACGGATGACGCCCTCCTCGAGCGGCTCACGCAGGCCCTCGAGGGCAGCTCTCCCGAATTCGCCGAGCTCATCCATGAACAGAATCCCGTTCGTCGCCAGCGACACCTCGCCGGGCCGAAGCTGGTGCGAGCCGCCGCCGACGAGGCCGACGACCGACGTTGTGTGGTGCGGAGCCCGGAACGGTGGTTGGCGAACGAGCCCGCCAGGTGGCAGACGCAGGCCGGCCGCCGAGTGAACCATCGTCGTCTCCAGGGCCTGCTCCCGGTCGAGCGGTGGCAGCAATCCTGCCAGGCGCTGCGCCAGCATCGTCTTGCCACTGCCTGGCGACCCGACGAGGAGGAGGTGGTGACCGCCGGCGGCGGCGATCTCCAAGGCGCGCCTGGCCACCGGTTGCCCACGCACGTCGGCGAGATCCGGCAACGACGGCAGCTCGCTTTCGCTATCGATCGGGTCGTTCGGGTCCCACTGCCGGGATCCCGAAACACAGGCGACCCCAGTGGCGAGGTCGCTTGCCGTCAGTACTGGCCCACGAGCCGCGATCTGCGCCTCGACGACGTTGCCTCGCGGGACGACCACGCTGACCTCGTGGAGGGCGTCGACCATCGGGGCAACTCCTGGCACTCGGCGAATCGTGCCGTCGAGGCCGAGCTCGCCGATGAAAGCGTGATCGGCGACGGCTTCCGCCGGCAGCTGCTCGGAGGCGACGAGCAGGCCAATGGCGATCGCCAGGTCCAGTCCGGCACCGGTCTTGCGCTGGCTCGTAGGAGCGAGGTTGACGGTGATGCACCGGCTCGGCCATCCGAACCCGGCGCTGACCACCGCCGCACGTACACGGTCACGAGACTCCCGGCATGCCGTGTCGGGCATGCCGACCATGTGGTAGCCGGGCAGGCCGTCGCCGACGTACACCTCGACAGTGACGGGGCTGCCGCGCACGCCGAGCACGGTCGCTGACGGGATGGATGCGATCATCTCGGTTCTCCTCCGGAGCAAACGCCGCAGGGCGGCGAGCGAATCAACGGTGGAGGACGGTGACCGGTCCAACGACGGTTAGAGGGGAGGCTAGCGAACGGGTGTCACAGTCGTCGCCGACCCGGGGCGCAAGGGCGGCGAGGGGTGCGCGCTGGGTTCAGGCATTCTGGCGCGGATCCTTGCGTTGTTCGTAACGATGGGCGCCCAGAATGGGTTGCGGATACGGAACGGAGTGCCCAGAACCTCACGCTGCCGATCTGCGAGACTCGCCGCTCGTGCGTTCCGCGCTGCCGTTCATTGCCGTCGTGGCTTCGCTATCGCTCGCCTCGTGCGACGACGACGGCGCCGGAGACGCCGAGCAGTTCTGCACCAGCGTCGCCGAGAATGTCGAGGCGCTGCGGGCGAACCCGGCGACCGACGCCGCAGTCGAGGACCTCATCGATCTCTGGCGCGAGGTCGGCGACGATGCGCCGTTGGCCATCGAGGAGGAGTGGAATGCCCATGCCGACAACCTCGAGCTGGCCTGGACGAGCGACGACCAGCAGCAGGTCGTCGCCGGCACCTTCGCCGCTGAGCGCTCCGCCGTCACCATCGCCGGCTGGCTGGAGGACAACTGTGCGATCGACTGGGGTCCGGTGACGACGATCGTGCCCGGCACCATTCCGGCCGCGAGCCTGCCGGGGGGGTCGGCTTCGTCGACCACGTCGTCGACGACGCCGCCAGGGTGATCGGAGTGTCACGTGCTGGGTTTCCGGCAGCTGACACTCCGTCAGCGGCAAACACTCCGATGGGAAGGGGTCAGCGGATCTCGCCGCGGCGGACGATCACGTGGTCGCAGAGGCCGTAGTCCTTGGCCTCCTCGGCGGAGAACCACCGGTCTCGGTCGGCGTCGGCTTCGATCTGCTCAACGGGCCGCCCGGAGTGCAGCGAGATGAGCTCGAACATCCGCTTCTTCGTGTAAGAGAACTCCTGCGCCTGGATGGCGATGTCGGCGGCTTGGCCGCGCATGCCGGCAAGGGGCTGGTGCATGAGGATCCTGGCGTTGGGCAGCGAGTAGCGCTTGCTGGCGGCACCGGCGGTGAGCAGGAACTGGCCCATCGACGCGGCGAGTCCGATGCAGACGGTTGCCACGTCACAGCTGACGAACTGCATCGTGTCGTAGATCGCCATGCCGGCAGTCACCGAGCCGCCTGGACTGTTGATATACAGCCAGATGTCACGGTCCTTGTCCTCGCCCTCGAGGTACAGGAGTTGGGCGCACAGCTGGTTGGCGATGTCGTCGTCGACCGCCGCTCCGAGCATGACGACGCGATCCTTGAGCAGGCGGTTGAACACGTCGCTGCGCGGATCGGTGGCGACGTCGAGCATCCGGGGGCTGAGCGGGGGCATCGGCTCGTGCATGGTGCCAAGGCTACGTCGGGGAACGCTTCAGACTCGACGGACCCCCGAGAAGATCACCGCCGCGGACTCGCCGGGCGCCGGCCTACCATCGGCGACGAGAAGCGCAGCGAGGGCCGCCGAACCGGTCGCGCTGACATCGATGCCCGTGGTCGTCGCGAGGACGGCAGCGTCGACGATCGCCTCCTCCGGCACGACGATCGGACATCCGGAACTCGACGACATCACGTCGACATCGGCGAGCCAGTCGTAGGTCTCGTCGTCGAGGATCCCGTCGGCAATCGACTGCGGCCGTTCCCACGGCGTCATCAGCTCCCTCCATCGCCCGGGCAGCTGGGCCTCCGTGTACCCGGCATCCTTGGCCCGCCACCAGGCCCGGGCGAGCGGCGCACAGCCCTGAGCCTGGACCGTGTCGAGGCGGATACCCGGCCCGAGTCCCCAGCCGACGCAGGCGGCCAGCGCTCCCCCACCCACCTGAACCACGACCCGATGGAGAACCGCCGGACCGTCGGGTGTGGCGACGGCGTCGGCGATCTCCCACCCAAGCGTGCGGCCGGCGTCAAGACACAAGGCGTTCTCGGGGCCCTGCACCGTGAACGGCAGGGCACCGGCGTCGACCGCCTCGCGAAAGCGCAGCATCGCCGGATCGCCCGGTGGGTCGTCGTCCTCGCGCGGGCACACGACGATGTCGGCCCCGCACGACTCGATCACGTCGAGCATGCTGGCCGACGCCCACTCCGGGACGAACACCCGCAACGGCCAGTCGGCCCGCTGGGCCAGGGTCGCAGCAGCGATCGCGGCGTTCCCGCACGAGGCGATTGCCAGTGGCGGCCGCCCGGATGCGACGCCCACCGCCTCGGCAGCGCGTAGGTGGAGAAGGATGCCGGCGAGGTGGCGACCCTTGTGACTGCCGCCGACGTTGCCAGTCTCGTCCTTGACCCATACCGTCCTCGGAGCGCCGCGGTTGAGGTCGAGAGCATGAGGAGCGAACGGCGTGACCGTGAAGTCGTCGCCGACTTCACGAGCCAGGGCGACCAATGCTTCTTCGGTCAGGCCGTGTGCCATCCCGAACCCCCACCAGGCCATCCGCGGTCCGTAGGCGACGAGTGGGTTGGCGTCGTCGAGTCGCCCGCTGAGGTCGTCGGCTGCGACGAGCGGATGCAACACGTGGAGGCGGTCGGTCGCCGAGGAACGTGGACAGGTGAACGGGTAGGGCGTGGCGACGTCGACCGTGGCGGCGCACACCGCGCAACGCCACTCGGTGAACCCTACGGGTCCACCACTCACACGGATGCCACCGCCTTGTTGAAGTCCTCGATCATCGTGTCCCAGGTGTCGAGGTAGGGCCGCAGCCCACGCCAGAACGACTGCTCGCGGCGGGCTTCGAAGAACTCCAGCGGGGTGCCCTGTTGCTCGACCCAGGTGAAGTAGCCGAGATTGAAGATGCGGTTGCGGACCGCGGCCGTGCACTCGACGGCGTTCTCGGTGGTGACGTCGGCGAGGTGCTCGCCCCAGACCGTTGCGGCGTCGATAGTGGTGAAGCCGCCGCCGAAGTCGCGGGCGGCAATCTTGTCACGCTCGCTGGAGTACATCGCCGCACCGTCGGTGGCGACGGTGACGATGGCGTCGTCAGGTCCGAGACCGAGCAGCTTGGCCGTCGAGATCGCCGCCAGCACGTTGCAGATCGACGACAGCCCGAGGTGCCGGAGTGTGCGCAGGACTCGCTCGGGGACGAGCCGCCGGTCGGCGAGGAAACCAAGCCCATCGTCGCTGGCGAACATCACCTCGAGGTGATCGGTTGCCCGGTCACTGACAGCGACGACGGCGTCGGTGTTCATGACGTTGTGAATCAACGGAATGTGCTTGTCGCCGATGCCCTGGATGTTGTGCTCGCCGAAGCCATTGGCGAGCATCGTCGGGCACTCCAACGCCTCGACGGCGACGATCCGAGCGCCGTAGTCGTCCTTCAAGCGATCCCCGGCGGCGATCGTCCCCGCCGATCCGGTCGCCGACACGAAGGCGGCGAGGCGCAGCCCGGGACGTGCTTCGGCGACGGCGTCGAAGACATGACCGAGCGCCCGGCCGGTGACCTCGTAGTGGACCAGGTGGTTGCCGAACTCGCAGAACTGGTTGAGCACGACGTTGCCAGGATCTCGGGCCAGTTCGTTGCACGCGTCGTAGATCTCCTTGACGTTGGACTCCGTTCCGTAGGTCCGGATGACGTCCTCCGCCGGGTTCTCGCACCACCGTTCCAGCCAGTCGAAACGCTCCTGGCTCATCCCCTCGGGGAGGATTGCGACGCCACGGCTGGCCATGATCCGGCTGATGGCGATTCCACCGCGGGCGTAGTTGCCGGTCGACGGCCAGATCGCCCGCTGCGTCATCGGGTCGAATTGCCCGGTGACGATGCGCGGGGCGAGGCAGGCGTACGCAGCGAGCACCTTGTGAGCGGTGACCATCGGGAAGCGATCGCCGAACACGACGACGATCGGACTGGGCACGCCCGTGAGCTCGGGTGGCAGGACGACGTGCTCGGGGATCTCGACACGGCCGCCGGCGAGGTCGTTGTACCAGTGGTCGCGCCACAGGTTGCGGGCGTCGGGGCCCTGCGGGTCGGCGTCACCGACCTTGCTCGCCTCGATCGACGCCGGGTCGGCGAGCTGGGCGAACGTCGGCAGCGCGATGCCGCGCTCGGCGAACCGCCGGATGCTGTTGGCGAGCGAACCGTCGTCGACCACGCGGTCGGCGAGCCCGAAGCGCGTTTCGAGGACGTCGTCGTGCACGGTCACAGGGCGCCATTCTGCCGTGCATCCGCCCGGGCAGGCGACCCGCATCCCCGGCCGGGCTCGACAGTGCGGGCTAGAGGACGACCACCTTCGTGCCGACCTCGGCGAACGCCCACATGAACTGCGCGTCGCGGTTCGATTGGCGCTGGCATCCTCCCGAGAGGCGCGTCCCGAGATCGGCCTCGGTCATGTACGGCGTGCCGTCGGAGACGTGGATCGGAATGCCGTGGAAGCCGATGTGGCCGATGTCTGTCTGCAGCCAACGGATCATCAGGGGCAGGATCGCCCGCCCGTTCCACGCCGTCGACTGCTCGGAGCGGCTGTACACCTGGTGGGTTCCGGGCATCTCGTTGTTGTACTGGCTTCCGGCGACGAGCCACGAGCGGATGATCTCGCCGTCGTCGCTGACCGCCCAGACGCGCTGGCTGATCCGCTCGTAGACGACGCGCCGGCCATCTCCCGAGTTCTCCGGCAACGGCGGGGCGTCCTTGCCGGTCGAGGCCACCGACGACAGCGGGTAACCCCAGCTGTCCATCGCCCCTGCGGGCGGCGGTGGCGTGCGGACGACGAGCAGCTGCTCCTCCGGCCAGATGCCCAGCTCGATGCCGGTTTCGCGACCAGCGACGCCGTCGACGAACAGGTCGCGCTCCTTCTGCAGCGATTCGACTGCGGAGCTCGTTGCGAAGTCGAGCTCACCACTGATCGTTCCGCTGTAGAAGCCCTCGCGCTGGAGCGCCTGCTGCAGGCACTTCACGTCGATCGACTCGGACTCGTTGGTCATCGTCTTCGGCGGGATCGTGCAATCGGCGGTGAGCTCGGTCGGAGCACCGGCGAGATCCGGGGTCGACTCGGTTGGCTGCGAGCCCTCCGTCGCGCCATCCTCGCTGGCCGCAACCGTTGTCGTCGGCCCGGGAGCTGCGAGCCCCGCTGGTTCCAATCCCTCGGCAGCGACGTCATCGGCGGCGACCTGATCGACCGAACCCGGCGCCCCGAGCTCGGTGTCGCGAGCCTGGGCGGCCACGGCAAACACCCCGACCGATGCCACAACCCCAGTCACGACCAGGGTGCGCAGCAGGCGCTCGCGTTGTTGGCGCGGCTGGGGTACCGGTCGACGCTGGCGAAGTTCACGACGCTCGCGCGGATCACGCCCTGTCACGCAGCCTCCATGGTTGGTTCGATTGCCTCCGACTGTTTCGACGTTCCGCCGAACAGCGCACCGCGGGAGTCTAGGCAGATGTCCGGCACCCGACGCGGCAATGCGGCGAACAGCCTGCGACTACGTTGACGCGTCGTGGCTGACCTCCATGTCGGCGCCCTGATCGACGCCGCCAAGCATGAGCGCACGACGACCAACGTGACGCTCGAATCGGCCGACCTCACGACGCATGGCGTGATCGTCGGGATGACCGGCTCCGGCAAGACCGGACTCGGCATCGTCCTCATCGAGGAGGTCCTGCGCGCTGGGATCCCGGCCCTGCTCATCGACCCCAAGGGCGACCTCACCAATCTCTGCCTGACGTTCCCCGACCTCGACGCCGAGTCGTTCCGGCCCTGGATCGAAGAGGGACAGGCCAAGTCGGCTGGCCAGTCGCCCGTCGACTTCGCCGCCGCCCAGGCGCAGGCCTGGACCGAGGGGCTGGCGAGCTGGGGCTACGGGCCCGAGCAGATCAAGGGTCTCCGCGACGCCTGCGATCTCACCATCTACACGCCGGGATCTCGGTCGGGCGTGGAACTCAACATCATCGGGTCACTCCAGGTTCCCGACACGGATGACGCAGAAACGATCGCCGACGAGATCGACGGCTTCGTTTCCGGCCTCCTCGGTCTGGTCGGCATCGCCGCCGATCCCCTGTCGAGCCGTGAGCACATCCTCTTGTCGAACCTCGTCCAGCAGGCTTGGGCGAACGACCAGGCGCTCGACCTGCCGGCGCTCGTCGGCCAGGTCCAGCAGCCGCCGCTGACGAAGCTCGGCGTGTTCGAGCTCGACGAGTTCTTCCCGCCGAAGGACCGCCAACAGCTCGCCCTCAAGCTCAACGGCCTGCTCGCCTCGCCGGCGTTCGCTGCGTGGGGCGAGGGCATGCCGCTCGATATCGACTCGCTCCTGTTCACCGCCGAGCGCACTCCCCGGGGTGCGATCATCACGACAGCCCATCTCTCCGACGAGGAGCGCCAGTTCGTGACGTCGCTGCTCCTCGCCAAGCTCGTGACGTGGATGCGTCGACAAAGTGGCACGACCGACCTGCGGGTACTGCTGTACATGGACGAGGTGATGGGCTACCTCCCTCCGACGGAGACGCCACCGACCAAGAAGCCGATCATGACGCTGATGAAGCAGGCCAGAGCGTTCGGCGTCGGTGTCGTGCTGGCGACCCAGAACCCCGTGGACATCGACTACAAAGCGATCTCCAACGCCGGAACGTGGATGGTGGGCCGGCTGCAGACAGAACGGGACAAAGACCGCCTCCTCGACGGCATGACCGCCGCCGCAGGTGGAGTCGAAGTCAAGGCCGTGAGCGACACGATCAGCGGGCTCGACAAGCGGGAGTTCGTCCTGCGCCGCGCCGGCAAGGACGAACCCGAGGTGTTCACCACCCGATGGGCGATGAGCTACCTCCGTGGCCCGCTCACGCGCGATCAGATCAAGCAGCTGGTGGGTGACGACGGGCCGGCGACGCCCGGTGCGATTACGCCGGCGCCGGCGACGGCTGGATCGGCAGCGGCCGCGGCGACGGCGACACGGGCAGACGCTCCCGCGCCCGGCGCCGATTCGACACCGGTCATGCCGAGGGTCGCCGACGGCGTGACGGTGCGCTGGGTGGCACCGGCTGCGTCGTGGTTGGGAGACGTCGGAGGCGATCCCGCCGGCACCGTCCACGAGCCGGCGATCCTCGCGAGGGTGCATCTTCGTTTCGACGAGGCCAAGGCCGACCTCGTCCACGACGTCGACCACGACGCCGTGCTCTTTCCACTCGACGCCACGGTCGATCCGACCCGCGCTGCCAACATCGCGTTCGCCGACTCCGACCTGCTCGCGACGGCACCCGGGTCGGCGATCTACCGGTTGACGAGCGCCCCGATCGCCGAGGCCAAGGCCTGGAAGCAGGTCGAGCGAGGACTCGTCGATCATCTCGTGCGCAGCGGATCGCTCGAGCTTCAGGTGAACAAGCAGCTCAAGCTCTACTCGCTCCCAGGCGAGTCGGCAGAAGCGTTCCAGGCTCGCTGTGCCGACGCCGCCGAGGCTGCCGCGGAATCGGCCAAAGCCGAGCTGGCGACCAAGCACGACGCCAAGGCCGCCAAGCTGGAGTCCCAGCTGGCCGCCGCCGTCGACCGTGCTGCCGTCGTCGCTGAGCAGGCCGAGGATCGCAAGCGGGGCAACTTCCTGCGCGCCGCCGGTGACCTGCTGGGCGGGCTGTTCGGCTCGCGCCGCAGCGCCGCGTCGAAGATCGGCAGCGCTGCCGATCACCTCACTCGGGATGCCGACGGCAAGCGAGTCGACGAAGCCACGGGCAAGGTCGCCCGGATCGAGGAGCAACGGGCCGGGCTCGACGAGGAACTCACCACCGGGTCAGCGGCGATCGACGCCGAGTGGGCTGCCGCGGCAACGGCCGTGACGACGCTCCCTGTCTCTCTCGAACGCACCGACGTCAAGGTCACCCAGCTCGTCCTCGCCTGGGTCCCCGTGCCGTGATCGCACGTTCCTCATCGAGTCGAACACCTTGGGCTCTCGTCGGGCTTGTGTGAGCCGGTCGCCCGCTGCGCCACGGCGGCTAGCTCCGGAAGCGATCGCGCCGCCGGCGTCGTGCCGGGTCGTCAGCATCGACGCGCCAGCCGATTCCGAGATTCTCGTGCCGCAAAGCGGTCAGTGGTGACCGGTTTGCGGCCTCAGAATCGGCGCGGCAACCACTGACACGCGGTGCCGGCGGAGAGACTCGAACTCTCACTGACAGGTTCCTAATACCTGGGCCTCTGCCAATTGGGCTACGCCGGCAACCACTGCAGGCTACGCGCAGCGGACCAGACTGGGCGGTTCGTGAATCGTTCTCGGCGTTCAGGGCTCTCTCCTATGGATGAGCGCTGCGCAGCAACTCTGCGGGGCCTTCGTGGACACCAGCGACGGTAGGACCACGGCGGCGCCGTCGTTCGAGGCGTTCATCGCCGACGCCCAGGTGAAGCTGCGCCGCGCACTCGTATCCCGCTACGGGGTCGACCTCGGCGTCGAGGCCTGCGCCGAAGCCACGGCTTGGGCCTGGGCCAACCGCGACCGCCTGCTGGCGATGGCCAACCCGGTGGGCTACCTCTACCGCGTCGGGCAAACCGCCGTGCGCAACGAGACGCGCTTTCACCGTGCGCCGTTGTTCCCTCGCGAGGGCGGCGACCCAGAGATGCCCGTCGTCGACCAAGGCCTGCACGAAGCGCTCACGCGCCTGACTCCCGACCAGCGGGCGGCGGTGATGCTGGTCCACGCCCACGGCTATCGCTACGCCGAGGCGGCCGACCTCCTCGACATCCCGATATCGACACTGAAGAACCACCTCCACCGCGGCGGCCGTCGGCTGCGCAAACTGCTGGAGCCGCGATCATGAACCCTGAGCTCGAGCGCCGGTTGCGGCGGTTCGGCGCCACTGTGGACGCGGCCGCGGCGGCCAAGGACGCACAGCGCAGCGCCGCCGGCAGGGAGGGCACCCCGGTCGCCGACCTCGACAACGTCGTCGCCATCGGTGCCCGTCCGCGTCGCACCGTTCACGCCCTCGCCGTCGCCGCGGCGGTCGTGACGATTGCAGTCGCCGGCGGCATCGCCATCGCCCTCAATCGCTCGGGACCGTCGACGAGCACCGCCGAGCGCCCGGAAGCGCCGACACTTGGCGCCGTCGTCGACACCACCGAGGTAGCGGCGGCTGCACCGATCGAAAGCGCGGTGCCGACCACGACTGCCCCACCGGCGACCACCTCGGCGAGCACGCCACCGCCGGAGTCGTCGGCGCCGGCGGCGCGCCCGACCGATCCGCCGGTGTGCCGGTCGTACGAACCGACGAACGACTACCACCTCGACATCTGTGACTCCGGCACCGCCGTACGCCTCGTGCAGGAGCGGTTGCGCGCTGCCGTCGACTCGTCGCTCAAGGTCGACGGATACTACGGCCCGGGAACCCGCGCGGCCGTGCGAACGTTCCAGCAACTGCACGACTTGGCCGTCGACGGCCAGGTCGGACCGGCCACGTGGGCACTGCTCGTCCCGGACGCGCCGGGAACGGACGCCGACAACAACGGGATCGTCGATCCGGACGAGATCAGCACCGGCTGAAACGCGACGTGGCACACTCCCGCCGTGGTCATCGCCGGGGTCGTTGCGTGGGCATTGATCGCTGTGATGGCGGCGATTCTCGTCACCCAATTCGTCGGCTGGACGGGCACGTCCGTGGTCGTCACCCTGCAAGCGGCGACTCCGTACCTCCTCGCCTTGTCAATCCCGATCGGCTTGATCGCTTCGATCGCCGGGTGGTGGCCGCTGGCCGTCGCGGCGATACCGATGGCCATCGCCCTCGTCGCGATGTCCCTGCCGTTACGTCGTCCACGCAACGGGCGCGAGCAGCCCGACAGGACACGGGTGATCCGCGTGTTCCACGGCAACCTCCTCTACTACAACGGCCGCACTGCCGACCTCGCCCGGGTTGTTGCCCGCCTCGACGCAGACGTGCTGGCGTTCACCGAGTACACCCCGACACACGCCGGCGGCCTGTACGTCAGTCCGCTCGCGGACTATCCGTACCGCATCGAGTATCCCGAATCCGCCGCAGGGGGGTCGGCGCTGTGGAGTCGGCACCCGCTCACCGAGGTCGCCGCACCGCCGGCGTTGTACCGATCGACCGCCGCCATAGTCGACGTCGACGGTGGCGTCACCGTGTATGTCGTGCACCCGCCGAACCCACTCGAGAACATCGGCTCTTGGCGCGACGAGATCCACGGGCTGGCACGATCCGTCGCCATCCTCGACCCACCGTCCATCGTCGTCGGTGACTTCAACGCCACGTACTGGCACCCACCGTGGCGGAGACTGCTCGCCGCCGGCTGGAGAGATGCTCACATCCTCGCCGGACGCGGCTTTTCCTCGTCGTGGCCGAACCACTGGCGGTGGCTGCCGCCGTTCCTGCGTCTCGACCACGCCCTCGTCAGCAAGTCACTGGTCGTCACCGAGGCGGTCGACGTCGACTTACCCGGCAGCGACCATCGTGGGTTCGTCGTCAGCGTGATCGTCAACCGAGCGGAGCCGGCAAGCTGAGCAGGGCGTTCTCCACGACTTCGGAGAGCGACGGGTGGATCCAATACTGCCGTGTCGCCACCTCGTGGGCGGCGAGCCCGAACGACATCGCCTGGATCACCGGCTGGATCACCGATGCAGCTTCTGGGCCGATCACATGGGCACCGAGGAGCTGCCCGGTTCGCGGGTCGGCGAGCACCTTGGCGAAGCCAGTGGTGTCCTCGCGAGCCCATCCCCCGGCGATACCCGAGTAGTCGTAGCGGGCGGCGACGTAGGCCATCCCACGCTCGCGGGCCTGCCACTCGGTGAGCCCCACGGACGCGATCTGCGGGTGGGTGAACACCGCCGAGGGGACGTAGCGGTGGTCGCTGCGGACCATCGATTCGGGGTGGGCAAGGTTGTGGCGGACGACGCGCGTTTCGTGGTTGGCGACGTGCTTGAGCTCCCACGGCGAACAAATGTCGCCGAGGGCGAAGATTCCCTCGACCGTCGTCTGCTGGCAGTGGTCGACGCGCACGAGCCCGGTCGTCCGATCGATGGCGACGCCCGAGGCTTCGACATCGAGACGGTCGCCGTTGGGGATTCGACCCGTGGCGACGAGCACGACCTCGGCCCCGACGCGGCGGCCAGCAACCTCCACCTCGACGCCAGTGCGTGACGGGCGAAACGCTGACGGTTCGTGGCCACTGAGCAGCGTCCATCGACGTCGCGCCGCGGCCGTGAAGGCTGCGGAGATGTCCTCGTCGAGCATTCGCAGGAGGCGGTCGCCACGGATGATCTGGGTGACCTCGCAGCCAAAGGCGTCGAACACGTGGGCGAACTCGGCGGCGATGAACCCGCCGCCGAAGATGATCATCGATCGCGGCAGGTGGTCGAGGTGCATGATCGTGTCGGACGTGTGAACCCGTGGGCCAAGCTGCAAGCCGGCGATCGGCGGCACGGTGGCCCGACTCCCCGCGGCCAGCACCCATCGGTCGGCGGTGATCACCGTCCCCGTGCCCGTGTCGAGGCGCTTGTGGCCGACGAACCTGGCCGTTCCCGGGTACACCGTGATGTTCGGACACTCCGGCCCTTCGCGGTATGCCCGGCCGGCTGCGACGATCGGATCGATGCGGCCGAACACACGGTCGCGGATGGCCGGCCAGTCGACCGCGTCGACGCTCATCGCCACGCCGAGGGCAGCACCGGCTCGGGCACCGGCTGCGAGATCCGCTGGGTGGACGTACATCTTCGTCGGGACGCATCCGACGTTGAGGCAGGTTCCACCGAACTTGCCGTGTTCGATGATGGCGATGTCGAGATCGTCGAACTCCGGTCCGGGGATCGAGTTGCCGGATCCGGCGCCGATGATCACGAGGTCGTGATGGCGGGTGTCGGCGGTCATCGGTTCTCGACGAATTCCGGCCCGAGGAGCAGGCGAAACAGTTCGGCGAACGCCTTGCCCCGGTGGCTGATCGCCTGCTTCTCGAGGCTCGTCATCTCGGCGAACGTCCGCCCGTCGCCGTCGCCCGGCACGAACACGCTGTCGTAGCCGAACCCCGCGCTGCCACGCGCCCGGGCGACGATCTCCCCCGTCGCACGTGGCCTCGGCGAACACCTCGTGACCGTCCGGCCAGACAACCATGGCGATCGTCCGGAAGCGCGCCCGCCGGTCGGTCTCGCCATCGAGTGCGGCGAGCAACTTCGCCCAGTTCTCCACATCGGATGCGCCCGGTCCGGCATAGGTCGCGGTGTCGACGCCGGGCAGACCGCCGAGGGCAGCCACCTCCAGTCCGGTGTCGTCGGCCAGGCCCGGTAGCCCGCTCGCCGAGGCGATCGCCGACGCCTTCAGGCGGGCGTTGCCGATCAGCGATCCGGCGTCCTCGACGACGTCCGGCACGTCTGCGGGACGGGGAAACAGGTCGATCGCGCCGCCGACGATCTCGGCGATCTCAGCGACCTTGGAGGGGTTCGCCGACGCACAGACGAGCTGTCGCGGGCGGCGATCGTCAGCGGCAGTCACCGCCGGCGCACGGGAGGCGGTTCGGCGATCATCTCGGCCTGCAGGTCGACGATCTCGGTGAGCCCCCGTTCGGCCAAGGCGAGCAACGTCGCCAATTCGGAGTGGCTGAACGGGGCACCCTCGGCGGTCCCCTGGACCTCGACGAATCGCGGGTCGCCACCGGCGATCGGACGAATCGTCACGATGTTCATGTCGACGTCGGCGGTGCTGTCCTCGGAATAGTCGAGGTCGAGCACGGGCACGCCACCGACGATGCCGACGCTGACCGCGGCGCAGAACGAATGCAGCGGATGGGCCGCCAGCGGGCGCGCCGCAACCAGCCTCGCGCAGGCGTCGTGGAGAGCGAGATAGCCCCCGCAGATGCTTGCCGTTCGTGTGCCGCCATCGGCCTGCAGCACGTCGCAGTCGACGACCACCTGCCGCTCTCCGAGCACCGTGAGATCGCAGGCGGCGCGCAACGAGCGTCCGATCAGACGTTGGATCTCCACAGTGCGACCGCTCTGCTTGCCCTTGGCCGCTTCGCGGTCGACCCGCTCCGGGGAGGAGCCTGGCAGCATCGAGTACTCGGCCGTGACCCAACCCTTGCCCGAGCCGCGCATCCAGCGAGGCACGTTCTCGTCCACACTCGCCGTGCACAAAACCTTGGTTCGACCGAAGGTGACCAAGCACGAACCGTCCGCCATCTCCGTGTAGTCACGCTCGAAGCTGACGGTGCGCATCTCGGTGTCGGCCCGAGCACTTGCCCGAGTCATCACGGCCCTCCTGTGCTGTCGGCGAACTGGCCGAGGCGCGACCGGCTCGATGGTTGCGGATTGATCGGCCGCTCTGGATACCACGGCTCGGCGGCGTCGAGCTCGGGCCCGAGCAGGCTGCGGCCGAGCTCGCGAAACACCTCGACATCTCCGCTGGAAAGGAACCGGTGCCGCCCCACTGCAAGGCGGTCATGGCGAAGGAGACCGAGCTCGCCGAGCACACGAGCCGCGCTGAACGCGGTCTCGTCGGCGGAGCTGACCAAGGTGACGTGGCTGCCGATGACGTCGCCGATCACACGGCTGAGGAACGGATAGTGGGTGCACCCGAGCAGCAGGGCATCGATATCGGCATCCTTGACCGGTGCCAGCAGCCGTTCTGCGAGCACGGTGACCTCGTCACCTGCGGTCTGGCCGCGCTCGACGAACTCGACGAAGCCGGGACACGCCGCGCTGGTAAGCGTGACCGACCGGCCGGCGATCATCGCGGCGTGCTCGACAGCGCGCAGATAGGCGCCCGACGACACGGTGCCAACCGTGCCGATCACCGCTGCCCGTCCACTTTCGGTCGCATCGACGAGCGCCGCGGCACCGGGTGCGACGACGTCGATGATCGGCACGTCCACCTCGTTGCGAAGGACGTCGAGGCCGGACGCGGCCGCGGTGTTGCAGGCGACGATGATCGCCTTCACACCGTGGTCGCAGACGAGACTGTTCGCCAGCTCGCGGGCGAAACGGCGAACCTGGTCGGCCCGGCGGGGGCCGTATGGATAGCGCGCTGTGTCGCCGATGTAGACGAGGTCTTCGGCGGGGAGCAGATCGATGACGGCGCGAGCGACAGTGAGCCCTCCGAACCCGGAGTCGAACATTCCGATCGGCCGATCCACGGTCAGCAGGCTAGGTGGCGAGGGGGGCCCGCCACGGCGCATGATGCGAGCGAGCGAGCGCCAGCGAGCAAGCGGCTACACGCGGCCTGGTGGCCGGGGAACACCGTTACGTCCCGACGTCGGTCGAGATCACCGCGCCGCCGAACAAGAATGCAAGCACGTAGCCGCCCGTGTTGCTGGCGGTGTGGACGATCATTGGGGCAAGGATGCTCCCCGACCGGTAGCGCAGGAAGCACAACCACAGGCCGATGAGGAATGTGCCGAAGACGGCGATCGCGACGCCGCCGAGTTTGCCGGCCAACCCCGTGCCGAGCAGTCCTTCGAACACTGGATTGACGTCAGCGAGGCTCAACGACGGCAGCACATGCCACAGCCCGAACAGCACGGACGACATCACGACGGCGCGCAACCGCGAGACGTGCTTCTCGAACACGGCCGGCAGCGCGCCGCGGAAGGCGACCTCCTCGAGCAGCACGGTGCCCAACGGGATGCGGATGAACACCTCGTAGAACAGCCGCGGAATCCCGTCGTCGACGCGGCTGTCGTTGAACAGTTCCGTGAGGCCAGGTGTCAGCAGTGCGACGAGATAGGCACCGAGACCGACAAGGGTCACCGCCACTCCCCAACGTATCCCCCTCGCCCAATTCGTCATCCCCATGTCGTACGGTGTGACGAGGCGCCTGGAGATGAACACGACGACTGCGGCGGTCACGAGGTTGGTCGGTACGTAGAGTGCCGCGGGCATCACCCGATTGGAGAGAATGTTGCCGATGAGCAGCGTCACGACCACCGCCACGGGGACGGCAGTGAAGGGTCGGGACAAGTACGTCGATTTCATTCGTGCGTTCAGCTTGCTCGTCGTCGTCGCCTGGCATTGGGTGTTCACGATCATCGTGTGGGATGACGACGGGCCGCACGCCAGCAATCCACTCGGCTTCACGACCGGCCTGTGGGTCTTGACCTGGGCCTTCCAGGTGATGCCGTTGTTCTTCTATGTCGGGGGTTACGGCCACCTGCGCTCGTGGGAGAAGGCGCGCGACCGCGGGCAATCGATCTGGACGCTAGTCGGCTCGCGCCTGAAGCGACTCGCCGTACCGACGTTCGTGCTGCTCGGCGTGTGGATCATCATCGGGATCGTCGTGTCGGCGGCCTTCGACTGGGCGTGGACGTGGCAGGCGATCAAACTCGTCGTCAGCCCGCTGTGGTTCATGGGTATCTACCTCATGTTGGTGCTGGTGCTGCCGGCAGCGCTCTGGTTACACGCGAGGTTTGACACGATCGTGCTCGTCACGCTGGCGGGGATCGCCGGGCTCGTCGACGTCGTTCGCTTTCGCTACGACGTTCCCGAATTCGGGTGGATCAACATGATCGTCGTATGGGGCTTGTGCCACCAGCTCGGCTTCTTCTACGAGCGCATCGTGACGTCCCGGCGAACCGTTGCCTGGACGTTGCTGATCGGTGGCGGGCTGACCCTCGCCGCCCTCGTGAGCAGCGGGTTGTATCCGGGCTCGATGGTGGGCGTGCCTGGTGAGACGTCGAACATGGCGCCGCCGACCGTGTGCATCATCGCCCTCGTCCTCTTGCAGGCGGGGATGCTCGAGATCATCCGCCCGTCAGTCCAGCTACGCCTCGAACGTCCGTCATGGGCGCGCGTCAGTGGCGTGATCAATCGCTTCGCGCTCCCGTTGTTCCTGTTCCACACCACCGGCATGGCGCTGTATCGAGCCATCAACTACGTGATCTTCGGCAATCGCACGGACGTTCGCGAACCGGACCTGCTGTGGTGGTTGACTCGCCCGCTGGCGTTCATCGGTCCGCTGCTGTGCACCCTGCCCGTGATCTACCTGTTCGGCCGCCGGTGGGTCACCCGCCCACGGCCGCCGACGTTCGCGACGGCCAACGTCCCCTCGCCGAGCTGAGATCGGCCGCCACTGCCGCCGCCGACGATGGCGGTCGACTCTGGGGTCGCAATGCAGACAGAGTTGGGTTCTCCTCGGGTTCCTGTGGGTCGGCCGCGCGCTGCGTCACGGTTGCATGGCTCTGAAGAGCGGGCGTACTGCGGCGTCGCGCCGGGTGCTCGGATTCTGAGGCCACGATCCGGACAGCTGTGTCCCGTATGGGGCCTCGAATCGGCGCGTCAGCCGATGCCGGGATTCTGGTGCCGCAAAGCGGTCAGCGGTGACCGGTTTGCGGCCTAAGAATCGCCGCGGCCCCAGAATGGAGGTGACAGGTGGGCACCTCTCCCAGGTGCCGTCGCGACGCTCGACAACCGCCCCTTCCAGCGCCAGCGCGCTCGCCGGCACCTCGATCGAACCCACAGGAACCCGATGAGTCCCCAGAGTTGTCTGGATCGGGGACCCAGCATCCGTCGAGCCCGTCGCGATGGTCAGCCTGTCGTCGTCGAGGTCGACGTCGTGGTCGTCGCCGTCACAGTCGGGAAGATGAACAGCTGATCGATGGTGTGAACGAGGCCGTTCGTCGCCGGAGTGTCGGCGGTGACGATTGACGCCCCGTTGATCGTTTGGGCGACTGGATCGATCGTCACCATCTCGCCGCTGAGCGTCGCCACTTGGCGCGGCTCGGTGCCAGTGAAGAGCTGGTCGGCGGTGACAGCACCGGTGATCAGGTGGGTCCGCACGAAGCTGTCGAACGCTTCGTCGTCAGCGACGATCTCGTCCCAGTTGGGAACGAGGGCGATCGCCTGGTTCGTCGGGACGAACACGGTGACGACGTCGTCGCCGTTGATCAACTCGACGAGCTCCGGGCGGTCGACGAACCCGGCGGCGTACTCGCTCAGCTGCTGATCCTCCTGGATCACCTCCCACTCCGTCTGCGTAGGTGGCGCAGTCGTCGTGGTCGTCGACGTGCTCGTCGTCGTCGAGGTCGTGGTCGTCGACGTGCTCGTCGTCGTTGGCGGCAACGTCGTCGTCGTCGTGGTCGGCGGCAACGTCGTCGTCGTCGTCGGCGGCAACGTCGTCGTCGTCGTCGTCGTGGTCGGCGGCAACGTCGTCGTCGTCGTCGTCGGCGGCAGTCGTCGTCGTCGTCGTTGGCGGCAACGTCGTCGTCGTCGTCGTTGGCGGCAACGTCGTCGTCGTCGTCGTGGTCGGCGGCAACGTCGTCGTCGTCGTCGTGGCGGCAACGTCGTCGTCGTCGTCGGCGACGTCGTCGTCGTCGTCGTGGTCGGCGGCAACGTCGTCGTCGTCGTCGTGGTCGGCGGCAACGTCGTCGTCGTCGTCGGTCGGCGGCAACGTCGTCGTCGTCGTGGTCGGCGGCAACGTCGTCGTCGTCGTCGTGGTCGGCGGCAACGTCGTCGTCGTCGTTGGCGGCTCGGTTGTAGTCGTCGACGTCGAGGTTGTGGTCGGCGGCAGCGTCGTCGTCGTTGGTGGCAACGTCGTCGAAGTCGTCGTCGTGGTCGTCGACGGACGCGTTGTCGTCGTTTCCGCCTCCGTCGTTTCCGGCTCGGTCGTCGTCGCCTCCGTCGTGTCCGGCACCGTTGTCGTCGTCGAGGTCGTCGTCGTCGACGGGCGAGTCGTCGTTGTCGCTTCGCTCGTCGTCGTCGCCTCCGTCGTCTCCGGCTCGGTCGTCGTCGCCTCCGTCGTCTCCGGCACCGTTGTCGTCGTCGAGGTCGTCGTCGTCGACGGGCGAGTCGTCGTTGTCGCTTCGCTCGTCGTCGTCGCCGGGCGAGTCGTGGTAGTCGCTTCGCTCGTCGTCGTCGCCTCCGTCGTCACCGGCTCGGTCGTCGTCGCCTCCGTCGTCACCGGTTCGGTCGTCGTCGCCTCCGTCGTCTCCGGCACCGTTGTCGTCGTCGAGGTCGTCGTCGACGGGCGAGTCGTGGTAGTCGCTTCGCTCGTCGTCGTCGCCTCCGTCGTCTCCGGCACGGTCGTGGTCGTCGAGGTCGTCGTTTCCGCTTCCGCCGTTTCGATCGCGGCCTGAACCGTCGTCTCCGGCTCCGTGGTCGATGTCGTCGTTGTGGACGTCGACGTAGAGGTCGAGGTCGAGGTCGAGGTCGAGGTCGACGTCGACGTGGACGTGGACGCAACGGTGGTGGTCGACGTGACCGACGTCGGAAGCGGGCCCGTCGTGACCGAGATCGAGGGGACGGTGGACGTCGGAGCTGGTCCCGTGGCGGTCGGGGCAACCCCTTCAGTCGTCGTCGAGATGGCGGTCTGGGCAGGCAACGAGTCGTCGGTCTGCTCGTCGTCGCCGCCGGTGAAGATCACCAGGGCGACGATGCCGAGGACCACGGCCACCGCTCCAGCGGCGAGGGCGATGAGGGCGCCAGGCTGGTTCCACCATCCGCCCGGCGGCGGCTCGTACTCCGGCTCGTACTCGGATCCTGGCCCGAAGTCCGTCCCATCGGACCCACCGCCACCCCCCGGCGGAGGCGGCGGGACGACTTGCGTGGGATCGGACGGACCTTGCGGCCCCTGGTCGCTCACCAGCGGGCACCTTAGTCGGGGGGTCTACCGCGACGACTTCGGCCGGCTGCTGTGTCGAACCAGGAGACCAGTCTTGGTCTCCTGGTTCGACAGAGACGCAGCGACTAGACGATCGTGGTCGTGGAACTCGAAGTAGTGTCGGTCGGAACCTCCGGCACGAACAACACGCCATCGATGCCGTGCACGAACCCGTTGGTGGCTTCCTGATTCTGCGTTGTGTATCCCCGGGTCCCCGCCTCACCCGTGACGGTGCCGGCGGCGAACATCAGAGTCTGGCCGCCGGCGGTCGGCGCCTGCCCCGCCGCCTCGAGCGTCGCAACGTCGCTCCGACCGCTGACGATGTGTCCGCTGACGAACGCAGCGGCGAGCGTCGGGTCGCTGAGGACTTCCGCCGGGAGCGCCTGGACCGCGGCGTCCGGAGGGGCGAACACAGTGATCTCGCCGCTCTCAACATCGTCTTGCATGTCCGCGGTGGCGATCACCCCGGCAAAGACCGCGTTGTCAGCCGTGATGATCTCGAAGGCGTTCTCGGTCGGAGCCTCCTCAGTGGTCGTCGGCTCGGAGGTGGTCGCATCTGTCGTCGGCGCTTCAGTCGTGGGCGCCTCGGTCGTCGGTGCCTCCGTGGTTGGCGCTTCAGTGGTCGGAGCCTGCGTTGTCGTCGCTTCGGTCGTCGTCGTCGCCTCGGTCGTCGTCGTCGCCACGGTCGTCGTCGTTGCCTCAGTTGTCGTCGTCGCGACGGTTGTGGTCGTTGCCTCGGTCGTGGTGGTCGCCTCAGCCGTTGTCGTCGTTGCCGGCGCCGTTGTCGTCGTTGCGGTTGTCGTCGCGGGCGCGGTTGTCGGGGCCTGGGTGGCCTGGGTGGCCTGGGTGGGCTGCACCGGGACCGTGGTCACGTTGGTCGGGATCGGGCCAGTGGTGAGCGAGGGTGACGTCGGGAACAGGGTCGTCGAAGTCGACGCCGTGGTCGGTGGCCGCGGCTGCGGCGTCGTGCTCTCGGCACTGACCAGGGGCAGGCTGTCATCGGTGCTGTCGCCGTCGCCGCCGGTGAAGACGATGAGGGCGATGATTCCGAGAATCACGGCTGCGGCTCCCGCCGCCACGGCGATGATCGCGCCGGGTTGCTGCCACCAGGGGCCGGGCGGCGGTTCATACTCAGGTTCGTACTGATAATCACCGCCGGGCGGGACGCCTCCGGCACCGCCACCGCCATCCATCTGCGGCTGGATCGCCGTCGCGTCGGGGTCGAACCCCGACGCCGCCAGGCCGCCCGCCGCTCCCGCCCCGTAGACGATCTCCGTTGGCGGACCCTGGTCGTACGGCTCCGCAGGCACCTCGTCGAAGGGTGGTGGCGGCGGCGGCACCTCACCGGGTGGCTGGGCGTCACCCGTCGGCGGTTCCCAGATGCTCGGCGAATCCTCGGATGGCGGGCCAGCGTCACTCACTGGCGGCGATACTAGAAGTAGATGACCTGCTCGGCGGCAGCAGCGGCCTCGTCGAGGTCGCTTGTGTAGGCGCCTGTCGACAGATACTTCCATCCCCCGTCGGCAACGACGATGACGATCGTGCCACTGCCGATCTCCTCGGCGACCTTGGCGGCTCCGGCCATCGCCGCCCCCGCGGACAACCCGGCGAATACTCCCGCCTCGGTGACCAGGCGCCGAGTCCACTGGATCGATTCGCGTGGTCGCACGACCCGCTTGCGATCGAGCAGGGCGAACCCATTCCAGTCGTCGAACACTGGTGGGATGTAACCGTCGGCAAGATTGCGCAGACCCTCGACGCGCTCCCCCTGAGGCGGCTCGATGGCGACGATCTTGATGTCGGGGTTGCGCTCCTTGAGGAAACGACCGGTGCCCATCAGCGTGCCGCTCGTTCCCAGCCCGGCGACGAAGTGGGTGATCTCGGGGCAATCCCGCCAGATCTCCGGTCCCGTGCCTTCGTAGTGCGCCCGCGGGTTGGCATCGTTGGCGTACTGGTACAAGAAGCACCAGTCGGGGTGTTCGGCAGCGAGTTGCTCGGCGCGTCGTACGGCTCCGTTCGATCCCTCCTCGCCGGGGGTGAGGAGGATGTCGGCGCCGAACACGCTGAGCATCTGGCGGCGCTCGATCGAGACGTTCTCGGGCAACACCACCTTGATCGGATAGCCCTTCAGACGGGCGATGGCGGCGAGGGCGATCCCGGTGTTCCCCGACGACGGCTCGACGATCACCTGGCCGGGAAGGAGGCGGCCGTGCTTCTCGGCGTCCTCGATCATGTACTTGGCGATGCGGTCCTTCACCGATCCGAACGGGTTCTGATTCTCCAGCTTGGCGAGCACGCGGACATCGGGATTCGGCGACAGCATCGAGATGTCGACCAGCGGCGTGTTGCCGATGAGGTCGAGCACGCTCTCGTGCACGCTGGCGATCGTCAGCACCGTCTGCTCCTCGAGGTCCAAACCGGAACAAATCCGATCCGATTCCTCAACAATCTACCGCATGCTGACCGTGACCAACAGGTCGTCGAGGTTCACACGACGACGATCGGCTCCTCGGTGACCTCGCCGTCGACGATGCGGAAGCTGCGGATCTCCGGGCTCTCCCGCCGGAGACCGACGATCACGTAGTGCCACGCCGGATCGGGCGCTTGGGCGATGTCCGTCGGGCTCGGGAACGGGTCGGTGTGCGTGTGGCTGTGCACCACTCCGATGATCTCCGCACCCGCCGCCTCGGCGGCACGTTCGGCGTGCAGGTGATCGCTCGGGTCGACCGTGTACACCCGGGCGGATTCGTCGGCGTTGCGGCACGGCGTGAACGTGTCGACAACGCTCCCGTCAGCGGGGCCGGCGAGCAGCCCACAGCCCTCGTACGGATAGGCGTCATACGCCATCGCCGCCATCTCGTCGAGGACGGATCGAGGTACCGCGAGCACGGCGGGACGGTAGCCTCGGCGCTCCTATGGCCGCCAGGAGAAGGGCCCGCACGCTGCCCGCGGCCAACCAGGGCGGCACCAAGCTGATCGCCGGCAACCGCCGGGCACGGCATGACTACGAAGTGCTCGACGTCGTCGAGGCGGGCGTCGTCCTCACCGGGAGCGAGGTCAAGAGCCTGCGCCTCGGCCACGTCCAGCTCGCCGAGGGGTTCGCCCGCGGCGAGGCCGGAGAGCTGTGGCTCGAAGGGGTGCACATCGCCCCCTACCAGTTCGCGACCGACACCGGTGCCCACGATCCCGACCGCCGGCGAAAGCTGCTCCTCCACCGTGACGAGATCGACCGCTTGCAGGCTCGCGTCGCCCAGGAGCGCCTCGCCCTCGTGCCCCTGCGCCTGTACTTTCGCGACGGCCGGGCCAAGGTCGAGTTGGCCCTTGGGCGCGGGCGGCGCAAGGCCGACCAGCGTCAGGCGATCGCCGAGCGGGACTCGCAGCGCGAGATCGACCGGGCGATGGGCCGCGCCGCCAAGGGCCGCTGAGTTCGATCTCGGCGGCGTCCGGTCCGGATTCGGCGCTGAACGCCGCCCAGTTCGGTGCTCGGCGGCGGGTAGACTGGTCGTCTCAACTCACGGGGCTGACAGGTTTCGACGTCAGTGACGAGGGACGAGAACGCGACCCGAGTTGCTCAGACTCGCTAAACGGGGCACCAACAAGAATTGCCAAGACGCAGTTCGCTCTCGTCGCCTGATCTCAGGTAGGTGAAGAGTCATCGTGAGCAGCAATGCCACACGGGGCCGGTCCGCCGCAGCCCGGCAACAGAAGCGGAGGATGGCGGTGGGAAAGACCACTGACGGCCGGAAAGACGGCTGGCTCCAGGGAAAGACCTGGCGTCGGTGACCGCGAGGTCACCAGCCGACCCGCCGGTGGGGCAGCGTAAGCCTCGAAGCCGGGAACGGTCGTAGCGGGTTCGTCCACCGGCTGATGGACGGGGGTTCGATTCCCCCCAGCTCCACGATGTGATGTCGCGAGACATCGGAAACCGCCGAACCTGCATTCAGGGTTCGGCTGGTTTCGTTTTCTCGGGGTCGGTAGCATCACGACGACTCCTGCCGTCCAGGCGATCCACGCAAACAGTAATGACGCGATCGTCGCCTTCGTCGTGACGAGCCGGCACCCCAGCTTCCGACCGACCTTCCGGGAGAAGGGCTCCGGATGACGGCTCAGCTCCCTGTAACGCACGTTGGAGCCGTGGGACGCGAGCGAGTGCGATTCGCTGATGATCGGTGGGAGCCCGTTTGACCTTCGCCACGTGTTGCCGAAGATCGCTCGCGGCACAGGCGATGTCAGGGGTTGACCAGCTTCTCCGCTATCCCCCCGCGGCATCGAACGCGCAATGGCCCCGCGTCTGCCGGACACGGGGCCGTTCGCCTGCTTATCGCCGCAGACCGGGTTGGGGATTGAAGGTATGGACCCGGCTGCTCAGCCGTACCCCGCCGCCGAGCCTGCTAGTCACCGACCCGCAGAGAGAACACCCGTTCGCTACGAACTTCGATCGTGGCACATGCGCCGATCGCTCGCCATCGGCGGCTCGCTCACCCGTGCCGACACGGAGCGCCTACTCGACGCCTGCCAGTCGTTGCTCGAGCCGCCGTGCTCGGCCAGCTCGGAACGTCGAGGCGTGACACGCTGGCAGCACTCAACGAGCTCGCCCCCATCGTGCGCCAAACCCCAGCCGGCGAGGGTGGTTGGGACTCCGCCGATCCCAACCTCCCGCCGATACGTCTGTGAACGTGTTCACAGATTGTGGCACGTCCGGAATCGTGTGGCACCCTGTTTGTCGGGTTCGAACCGGTGCCGGCGATGCCTGGGGATCCCGCCGCCTCTCACATTGCTGCACCGGTTCCCCAACCTTCCGGTGTATCCAGACGATCGCCGCCTTCCGCCACCACCGCCGGGGTTCAACCGCCGCCGGCCTAGTCGATGCTGCCGGTTCGTAACGCGACGCCGCGTCCGTCCTCAGCCAGTTCTTGGTCGATTTTCCGTCACTAGCGTCGCCACCGATGCCAAAGAGTTCGCCGAGGCCCCTGAATCGGTGGTCGTCAGCGGCCGTGAGCGGTGGCAGGCTGGGGGCATGTGCCGGAACATCAGAACCCTCCACAACTTCCAGCCACCGGCGACCGTCGAGGAGTGCCACGCTTCGGCGCTGCAGTACGTGCGCAAGATCAGCGGGATGAACAAGCCGTCGGCAGCCAACGCCGAGGCGTTCGACCATGCCGTCGAGACCGTAGCCGCGGTGACCCGCGAGCTGGTCGCCTCACTGGTCACTCATGCCCCACCCCGCGACCGCGAGGTCGAGGCAGCAAAGGCCAAAGCACGCTCTGCGGAGCGGTATGCCACGCTGCGCTAGGCGACATGGGTCACAGCGAAAGATCGCACCGTCGAGAATAAAACAAGTTTGTAGTTGTTGTTAGGGTCATCACCGGAAACGGGAGGATCCGACAATGAAGCCAGTCGCGATTATCACCGGAGCGTCGCAGGGCCTTGGTCTGGCGCTGGCGAAGGAGCTCGCCGCGAGGGGATACGCCCTCGCCATCGACGCTCGCCGCGCCGACCGCCTCGGTGCCGCTGAGGCCGAGCTCGCCCCGGTGACGCAGGTCGCCGCCGTCGCCGGCGACGTCACCGCCGACGACCACCGACGCCGCCTCGTCGCTGCTGCATCCGAACTGGGTCCGATTGCCGTGATCGTCAATAACGCCAGCACGCTCGGAGCGAGCCCGCTGCCCCGCCTCGACGAGATCGACGCCACCACGCTGCGCGAGACCTTCGAGACCAACGTCGTCGCCCCGATTGCCTTGTACCAGCTCGCCCTCCCCCACCTCGACGACGACGCCGTGATCGTCAACATCACGTCGGATGCGGCAGTCGAGGGGTACCCGGGGTGGGGTGGCTACGGCGCCACGAAGGCGGCGCTCGAGCACGCCGGCCGGGTGCTCGCCGCCGAGCGCGAAGACCTTCGCGTGCTGACCGTCGACCCGGGCGACATGCGCACGGAGATGCATCAGGATGCCTTCCCCGGCGAGGACATCAGCGATCGACCGCCGCCGGAGGCGAGCGTTCCCGGCATCGTCGCCTTGATCGAAGGCGACCAGCCGAGCGGTCGCTACATCGCCAGGGAGACCGGCCGATGAATGGCGTCGCCGTACTCGATCACGCCGCCGCCCGCCTCGTGGCACCGCTACCGCTGAGCTTCACGATCGATGCCGACCATCAAGCCCACCAGCCACCCGAAGAGGCGGGGGCCGGCCGCGACGACGTGCGCCTCCTCGTGTCGCGGGAAACCGACACACCTCTCCACACGACGTTCGCCACCCTCCCCGATCACCTTCGGCCAGGCGACCTCGTCGTCGTCAACACGTCGGCGACCGTCGCTGCCGCTCTCGACGTCGTCATCGAGGCCCACGGCGACGCCGTTGTGCACGTCTCCAACGAACTGCCCGGTGACCTCTGGATGGTCGAGCCTCGCCGGCAGATCCCCAACGGTTCGACGGAGCGCCTCGCGCTGCGTGGCGAACCTGCCTTGGTCGTGTTGCCGAGCGGGCAGCCGCTGCTCCATCTCCTGCGCCCGGCGCCGGACTCCGCGCGCCTCTGGCTCGCCGTCGCCGCCGCCGGAGTCGACCTGGCGGCGACAATGGCCGTCGCCGGTCGCCCGATTCGCTACCGTTACGTGCCTCGCGACTGGCCGCTGGAGGCGTACCAGACCGTGTTCGCACGAGAGCCCGGCAGCGCAGAGATGCCGAGTGCGGGGCGACCGTTCACCGCCCACATCGTGACCCGGCTGGTGAGCAAGGGCGTCGTCGTCGCCCCGATCACACTGCACACGGGCGTCTCGTCGCTGGAAGCAGGCGAGCGGCCTTCGACCGAGCGCTACCGCGTGCCCAGCTCGACGGCGATGCTGGTAAACGCGACTCACCACGGCGGTGGGCATGTCATCGCCGTTGGGACGACGGTCGTGCGCGCCCTCGAAACAGCAACGGATCCGGCCGGGACCGTACATCCGGGACAGGGGTGGACCGACCTCATCATCGACCCGGGACGCGGCGTCCACGCCGTCGACGGGTTGCTCACGGGCTGGCACGAGCCCGACGCGACTCACCTTGCGATGCTCGAAGCCATCGCCGGCAGGGACGCCCTTGTCACCGCCTACGAGGCGGCGTTCGCCGCCGACTACCAGTGGCACGAGTTCGGCGACAGCCACCTCATCCTTCCGTACGCTTGACCGTGATGACTACGGCCGGAGTCTCGGTCGCGCCGCCGATCCCCGTGGGGCGCCGGGCCGTGCTCTACGCGGTGCGGCGGATCGGCGACGCCACCGTCGAAGACGTCGCCGCAGACCTCGACATCACTGCCTCCGGCGCCCGTCAGCACCTCACCTCGCTCACCGAGCACGGACTCGTCGAGACGGTCGAACTGCGCGATGATCCGCCCCGACGCGGCCGCCCGACGGCTCAGGTATCACGTCAGCGAGATTGGCGACCTGCTCTTCCCGAAGGCGTACGGTGCACTAACGAACGAACTGCTCGGGTACGTCGCCGAGAGCTCGGAGGGTGCCGTCGACCGGCTCTTCGAGCGTCGCCGCGACCACCGCATCGCCCAGGCGAGGGAGCGATTGGGTCAGCACCGTTCGTTGGCGGGCAAGGTCGCCGAGCTGACCGCGATCCTCGACGAGGACGGCTACCTCGCCTCGTGCGAGCAGGTCTCCCGCGACCACTTCGTCGTCGTCGAGCACAACTGCGCGATCGCCGCCGTCGCCGGCCGCTACGGGCAGGCCTGCTCGAGCGAGCTGGAGTTCATCCGCGCGGTACTTCCGGAGGCCCACGTCATGCGGGTGAGCCACATCGCTAGCGGCGACCGCCATTGCGGCTACGACGTCCGCCGCCGCCGTCCGCCGGCGGAGTAGGTTCCGCGGCGTGTCCACGTCCGTGGCCCGCCCAGGCACAGGGCCGAGGGGTCGGTTGCCACATCCCGAGCATCACCGCACGCAGCGCGTCGGCTGGTTGCGGGCAGCGGTGCTCGGTGCCAACGACGGCATCGTGTCGACGGCCAGCCTGATCGTCGGCGTCGCCGCCGCCGACACGTCGCGGGAGACAATTCTCACCGCCGGAGCCGCCGCCCTGGTTGCCGGGGCGATGTCGATGGCCGTCGGCGAGTACGTCTCCGTGAGCTCGCAGCGCGACGCCGAGCAGGCCGACCTCGCCCAGGAGCGTCGTGAGCTCGCCGCCGACCCGGTGAGCGAGCTCAACGAGTTGACGCGGATCTACGAACGGCGTGGGCTCGACTCCAAGGTGGCGGCCGAGGTCGCCCAACAACTGACCCGCCACGACGCGTTTGCCGCTCACGCTCGCGACGAGTTGGGGATCACCGCGGTTGCGACTCCCCGCCCGGTGCAGGCGGCGGGTTCGTCGGCGGCGGCGTTCACGGTCGGTGCCCTGATTCCGCTGCTGGCGGCGCTGGTCAGCCCATCGTCGCCGCGCATCGTGGTCGTCGCCGCCGCCGCACTGGTAGCCCTCGCCGCCCTCGGTGCCCTCGGTGCCCGCCTCGGAGGTGCTCCGATAGGCGCCGCCGCGCTGCGCATCTGCGTGCTCAGCGCGCTGGCGATGGGCGTCACGGCGGCGATCGGAGCAGCAATCGGCACGGCGGTAGGGTGATGTCGACGTGACATCATCAGATTGAAGAATGCTGTTGACATGACATCACTGTGATGTCATACTGATGTCATGGAGCTGGCACCCTACGTCGAGACCCTCCACCGAGAGTTGTCCGCCTCCGCCGAGGTGGCCGGCGACGATGTGCGGCGCGCCGCCGACCGGTTGCTCGCCAGCCTCGACGCCGCCGTCCGCCTGGTGCTCATCGACGCCCTCGGGGCGGCCGCCGAGCAGATCACGGCCGAGCTCGCCCCCGGATCGGTCGAGCTCCGCCTGCGCGGCCGTGACCCCGAGTTCGTCGTCATCCCTCCGGTCCCATCCCAACCGCACGCTCCGCCCCCGCCGCCGCCACCCGCGTTCGACGCCGACGAGACCACGGCACGGATCTCCCTGCGACTCCCCGATGGACTCAAGGCCCGCATCGAGGAGGCCGCCGGAAGCATCGGGGCGTCCGTCAACTCATGGCTCGTCAACGAACTCCAGGACGCCGTCGTCAAAATCGATCAGGCAGCTTCCACATCCGAGCGAACTCACGCCCGTCCTGGAAAACGGATGACGGGCTGGGTCCGCTGACCGCCACCACTCAGGAGAAGCATTCATGAAATCGTTCACCACCACTGGACCCGTCGCGCTCGTCGTGCGGTTCACCGCCGGGCGGCTGAGCGTGCGAACCGACGACTCGGCCGGCACGACAGCTGCCTCCGTCGACGTGAGGCCGGGGAATCCGGACAGCTCGGCTGACGTCGAGCATGCCGCGGCGACGTCCGTCGAACAGCACGGTGACGCGATCGAGGTGATCGCGCCGACCTCGAAGGGCTGGTTCGGCAGGAACCCGCGGCTCGACGTCCGCGTGGTCGTGCCGCCCGCTTCGGCCGTCGAAGTCGATGTCAAGTCCGGAGATGTTCAACTCGCCGGTCGGCTCGGGCGAGTGTCCGTCAGCGCCGCGTCAGGCGACGTGGCCGTCGAACATGCCGAGGAGTTGCACGTGCGCAGCGCCAGCGGCGACGTGACCGGCCGCACGGTCGCTGGCGACGCAGAGGTCACGACCGCGTCGGGTGATGTCCGCCTCGAGTCCGTCGACGGATCGGCCGAGCTCTCCACCGCCTCCGGCGACATTGACGTCAATCAGGTGGCCGATGAGGCTCGTGTGCGCTCGGCTTCCGGTGACGTCGTCGTCAAGGTCGCCGGTGGATCGGTCAGTGTGCGCACCGCGTCCGGCGACGTCCGCATCGGCGTGGTCCGGCGAGGCATCGTCGAGGTCGACTCGGCGTCAGGCGACGTCGAGGTCGGCATCGCCGACGGGATCGCAGCCTGGCTCGACGTGCAGGCGATCTCCGGAAGGGTCTCGTCCACGCTCGAAGCGACCGACACGCCAGGCGACGACACCGACACGGTTTCGATTCATGCCCAAACGCTGAGCGGCGACATCATCCTCCGCCGGGCGCCGAACTAGATCAATTCTCCAACAAAGGAACGTAGCGATGAACGACTTTCTGATTGCCCAACTGGCCCGCGAGCACATGAACCGCCTCGCCCGCGAAGTCGACCTCAACCGCGCCGTGCGCGAGGCCGACCTCTCCGGAGCACGCCCCGTGCGCCGCCGCCGGCGGCGACTCAACGACCACCCCTGAGGGCACTAGTGATGAGCCCCGCCAACAGAATCCAGCGGTGCGGGTCCGGAGAGCCCCAACGTGGAACGTCAATCAGTCGAGCCGCAGCGTGTTCCGCAAGAAGTCGCCGACCTCGGCGAGGACCTCGTCCTTGTTCGTCTCGTTGAACACCTCGTGAGCGGCCCCGTCGTACGCCGTGTGGCGCAGCGAGGTGCCTTTGATCAATTCCATCGTCTCCGTCGTCACCTCGTACGGCACGAGCTGGTCGGCGGCGCCGTGAATCCACAGCGTCGGCACGTCGCCGAACGTGCCGCCACCGGCCACCACATGGGCGGACGTCGACAACGCCTCCAACGTCTCCTTGTGGAACGGTCCGTGGTAGACGAGCGGGTCGGCCGCGTAGGCGGCGCCGACCTCGGGGTCCCGCGACAGGACCGCTGGATCGATCGGGATGTCCGGGATCGGGTCCATCCCGAGCAGCAACTCGAACGCCGGGTTGCCGCCGACGACGGGGCCAGACAGGACGAGGGCGCTGAGCTCGTCGAGATAGCGCTGGGCGAATCGGGCGGCGATCAGACCACCCATGGAGTGCCCGACGAGCACGACTGGCGATCCGGGATGCTCGGAACGGGCCCGGTCGGCAACGGCGTGGAGGTCAGTGACCATGGTCTCGATGTCCGCCACGAGCGCCCGCTCCCCCGTCGAACGGCCGTGTCCGAGATGGTCGGGGGCATAGACGACCGCGCCGAGATCGACGAGCATCGCCGCCACATGTTCATAGCGGCCGGCGTGCTCGCCGTAACCATGGGCGAGAAGGACCACGAACTGCGGAGGCCCATCGCCTGACCATGTCGAGACGTGGATCCGCTCGGTGGCGCCATCGAACCCGTAGCTGTCAGCGTTCATGGCCACTCCTCATCGCCCGTTTGGTGGGCGGAAGTCTGGCATGTTGCCGGTTCGGAAACTCAGCCCCGAAGTCGTTCGATGATCAGCTGTCGGCGGGGGAACTGTGACCTCCGAGGCCGTACGTCGGGCTCGGACACTCACTGTTCCCGCCGACGCCCTGTTCGGGGCGATTGGGCTCCGGGCACTGATCCGTGCGTCCAGCCGCCGCGCCGCAAGCGCGTCGGATCTCGAGCGTGCGACCGCAACCGAAGACCGGTGGAACCCATAGATCGATAGGACGGACCCGCGGAAGGGTGCGAAGCGCCCAAAGCGCTCGAGTCGGGCGGCTATGGCGGCCCGGGGCGGCCGGCCCCCAGCTAGCGTTTCGCCGTTGGCCGAACGAAGGAGGCCGTTCAACGATGCCGGAAGTGCTGTTCCAGCTGAGCGGTTCGATCGCCGCCTACAAGGCCTGTCACGTCGTGTCGCGCCTGGTCCAGGCCGGCTGCACGGTGCAGACGGTGGCGACGCCGGCGGCGCTGCAGTTCGTCGGTCCGGCAACACTCGAAGGCCTGACCGGCCGGCCAGTCGCCACGGACACGTTCGCGACAGGGTCGTTGATGGACCACATCCACCTCGTCCGCCGTGCCGATCTCGTCGTCCTCTGCCCGGCCACGGCGAACTCGATCAACCGGCTCGCCGCCGGCATCGCCGACGATCTGATCGGCACGATGTTCCTCGCCCACGACTTCCGCGTTCCGTACGTCGTCGTCCCGGCGATGAATTCGGCGATGTACGACCATCCAGCGACACGCCTCGCCCTCGATCGGCTGCGCAGTTGGGGCGTCGAGTTCATCGACCCGTCGGCCGGTTCGCTCGCGTGCGGTGAGATCGGCCCGGGCCGGCTTGCCGAGCCGGACGACATCCTTGCTGACCTGCTCGGCCGGTTGCGGGTGTCACCGCCCGCCGGCGCGGCGCCATCGAAAGGTCGGGTCCTCATCACCTCCGGCGGTACCAAGGTTCCGATCGACGGCGTGCGCACGATCACCAACACGAGCACCGGAGCCACAGGCGCCGCCCTCGCCACCCACTTCGCCGGCGCCGGCTACGACGTCACGCTCCTCCACGCCGGCGACGCCATCGTGCCGGAGCCCGCCGCCGGGCAGATGAGGCTGCGCCCGTTCACCACGTTCGACGAGCTCGCCGACGCGCTCGATCAACTGCTCACCGGCCCGTCGGTCGACGCGATCATCCACCTCGCCGCAGTCAGCGACTACGACGTCGATCATCTCGTCGTCGACGGTCGCCCCGTCACGCTCGACACGAGCGGCAAGATCGACACGGGCGAGGTCATGGAGATCCACCTCAAGCGCAACCCCAAGCTGCTCCCCCAACTCAAGGACTTGGCGAACGGAAACCTCGTCGTCGTTGGTTTCAAGCTGACGAGTGGCGCCACGTCCGAGCAACGCGCCGAAGCCGTGCGGGCTATCGCCGACGGCACCGACCTCCTGGTCCACAACGACGTCACAGAATTGGGTGGAGGCCGGCAGCGAGCCACCGTCTACCGAACGGGCGACGGTCTCGACATCGTCGGGACGGTCGCCGACAACGCCGAGCTCGCCGCCCTCCTCGAGCGCGAGATCGGCATGTTGCTCGGCTCCGGCCGAGCCCCGTCACACGCATAGGAGGCGAGCCGGCAGGCGAGCCGACCCAGAGTTACGGCCGCTTTGTTTCGGCTGCGTAGCAGCCGAAACACCAACCGTGACGCGGCACCGTCATTGACTATCCGCTCAACCCCTCAAGAGGGCGAGGCGCTCGGCGATCTCGGGGCGCCGCACGTGGGCGACCGTCGACTCCTCGACCCGTGCACACACGACGGATGCCTTCGCCGGATCCATCGAGTCGCCGATCATCACGCCGAGGTCGGCGGCTGTCGGCTGCAGCGTGACGACCTCAATGCCCTTGTCGCGCAGGGCGGCGACCTCGCCGGCGACCTGGCGGCGGACGAGCGGGCGCAGCGAGAACGCCGGCGGACGCGGCACGGCGGCTCCGACCGCCGACATCGGTGCGCTCACGACGACGAGGTCAGGTGGAGAGTCGAGGACGGCAACGAGATCGGCGTTGGTGGTCGAGTGAACACCGCCGTCGATGTAGCGGGCGCCGTCGACGGTCACCGGCGCGAAGAAGCCGGGGATCGCGCACGAGGCCTCGACCGCTCGACCGACCGTGGCGACCGGCTCGCCGGGTCGACCGAACACGACACGGGACCCGACATCGAGGTTGACGGCGACGATCCACAACAGTTCGTCCGGCCAATTCGGCCCGATCATCGCGTCATACGGCACGCCGAGGTGGGCGGTCGGACGCCGGCCCGGCGGGAGCATCGCCGAGACCAGCGAGCCGGGAGTGACCTTCCATGGCTGGCGAAGTGCCCGGCGCACCCGGGCAGGTGAGGCGATCCGCAGACGGCGGGCGATCACACTGAAGGCTTTCTCCTCCGCCGAGTCGATCTCTCCCTGACCGTTGATGCTCCCGGTCGCACCGCCGAGTTGGACCATCGCCGCCTCGGCGCGCCCGATGAGTGTGGATCCCTCCGGGGACAACCGCTCGCCGGCGAGGCGTCGGCGCATGTCGGCAGGGTTCAGCCCGGCCCGCAAGCTGGCCCCAACGACGGATCCTGCCGATGTCCCGATGACGAGCCGGGCAATGCGGGCGTCCCACCCGAACTCGCCGGCAAGGGCGTTGAGCACGCCGACGTGGAAGGCGTGGCCCACCACTCCACCGGCGCCGAGTACGAGGGCGATTACCGGCCGGCGGTCAGAGGTCACGCGCTCCAGTCTGCGCCACACGATGCCTCTAGCCTCGCCAGGCATGTGGAGAAGGTGCGTCCAATGAGTGTTCTCGTCACCGGCGGCGCCGGCTACATCGGTTCGCACACCGTCCGTCGCCTCGTCGCCGACGGCATCGACGTCGTCGTCCTCGACTCGCTGGAGTTCGGGTACCGGCAATCGATCCCCGGGGTCCCGCTCGTGACCGCAGACATCACCGACCGAGACGCAGTGCTCTCGACGTGTGCCGATCGCGGCGTCACCCAAGTGGTCCACTTCGCCGCCTACAAGAGCGTCGGTGAGTCGATGCAGCAGCCGACGCAGTACTGGAGCAACAACGTCTCCGGCACGGTCCAGCTCGTCGATGCCTTGCTGCGCGCCGGAGTCGACCAGATCGTCTTCTCGTCATCGTGCTCGGTCAACGGCACGCCCCCGGCCGTACCGGTCACCGAGGACATGCCGGTGGCGCCGGAGTCGATCTACGCCGAGACCAAGGCGATGGTCGAGCGAATCCTCGCTTGGTACGGCACGACTCATGCCCTGCGCGCCGTCAATCTGCGATACTTCAACGCCGCCGGCGCATCCACGGACGGATGCTTCGGGGAAGTCTGGGATCGCAGCATCAACCTCATCCCGATGGCGATGAAGGCGACGCTCGGCCAAGGGCCGCCGCTGCAGGTCTTCGGCGACGACTACCCCACGCCGGACGGCACCTGCATCCGCGACTACATCCATGTCGACGACCTCGCCGACGCCCACATCAGGGCGCTCGACTACCTGGCCGGCGGCGGGGCGACGGTGACGCTCAACGTCGGGACGGGAATCGGCACCAGTGTGTTCGAGGTGATCGAGGCCAGCGAACGGATCGCCGAACGTCCGGTCCCCCACATGATCGTCGCCCGCCGACCCGGCGATCCGGTGGCCACGTACGCCGACCCGACGAGGATCGCCGGCACGCTCGGCTGGCGTTCGACGAAGTCGCTCGACGACATCATCGGCAGCGCCTGGGCGTGGCACAGCACGCACCCACGCGGCTATGAATGAACGACACTGATGTCGCTCAGCGGACAGATCGGGCCGGTCCCACTGATCGGTGAGAAGCACCCGTTTCTGACCGCTCCTCGGTCGGCGCCTCGTCGCTCGCACGGTAGGTCGGGTCGGCCGTGATCGCCGAGCCGGATCTCGGACGCTGGACGGCGAACGCAGTCCTCGGTGACGGCGAGACCGTGTCGATCCGGCCCATCACCCCGGCCGATGCCCCCACCCTCGCGGCCTTCCACGACCGGCAGTCCGACGAGAGCCGGTACCTGCGCTACTTCACCCCGAAGCCTGCACTCAGCCAACGCGAGCTCGATCACTTCACCAACGTCGATCTCGTCGACCGTGCCGCCCTGGTCGTCGAGTCCCACGGCGAGCTGCTCGGGTGGGCGAGCTACGAGCGCTGGCCGGGACGAGACGATGCGGACACCGCTTTCATGGTCGACGACGCCCACCATGGGACCGGGATTGCCACGTTATTGCTCGAGCATCTGGCGGCCATCGCCGCCTCCAACGGGATCGAGCGGTTCACTGCCGAGGTTCTCGGAGAGAACCGGCCGATGCTCGCCGTGTTCGCCCGCGCCGGTTGGCCGCTCCAGCGCCGCGTGGACAGCGGCGTGATCGAAGTCGACTTCCCGATCGCCGAAACGCCCGAGTTCGTCGACTCGATGAGCCGTCGAGAGCAGCGCGCCGACAGCCGGGCGATCGCCCGCATGCTGCTCCCGCGGGCGATCGCCGTCGTCGGGGCGACCGACCGACCCGGTTCGATCGGCGCCGCCCTCTGGACGAGCGTGACCTCGGCATCCACAGTGCCTGTCTACGCCGTCAATCGCACGCGTCGCCAGCTCGGCGACGCCACCGCCTACGCGCGCGTCTCGGACATCCCCGCGACCATCTCCCTGGCTGTCATCGCCGTGCCGGCAGCGGCACTCGACGAGACGATCGACGACTGCATCGCCGCCCACGTCCGTGGCGCCGTCGTCGTCACGTCCGTCGACGGGACCGATGTCGACGTCGCCGCGATGGTCGTCCGCGCCCGCAACAACGGGATGCGCTTCATCGGTCCGTCGAGCATGGGAGTGGCGGCGTCAAGCCTCGAGATCGGCCTCGATGCCTCGTTGCTGCCGGAGCGCCTGTCCGAGGGCGGTGTGGCGATCTCGATGCAGTCCGGCTCGCTGGCGGCGTCGCTGCTCGAGCTCGTCAAGCAGCAGGCGCTCGGTCTGTCGTGGTTCGTGTCATTGGGCGACCGTGCCGACGTCTCGGGCACCGACATGCTCCAGTTCTTCGAGGACGACGAATCGACGCGCGTCATCGGCATGTACACCGAGGATCTTGGTGACCCACGGCGATTCGCCCGCATCGCCCGCCGCGTGTCGAAGCACCGCCCCATCGTCGCCGTGCGGACGGGCGCCGAACTCGGCCCGACGAACAGCGCTCTCTACCGGCACTGCGGCCTCATCGAAGTGCCGACGGTCGCCGCCTTGCTCGACACGGTCAGAGTGTTGGCCACGCAACCGGTGCTGCGCGGCGATCGCATCGCGGTCCTGTCCAACTACCCGAGCCCGCAGCGTCTCGCCCACCGGGCGATCACCGCCAGCGGGTTACGCCCGGTCGAACCGCCGGTGCAACTCGACTTCCGAGCGACTCCGTCCGACTACGGCACGGCGATCGCGGCGGCGCTGCACTCCGACGACATCGATGGACTGATGGTGGTCTATGCGCCGCCGTTGGCCGAAGCAGTTGGCAGGCCCGTCGCCGAGATCGAACGCTCCGCGGCCGGCGCCGACAAACCGATCACCGCGGTGCTGCTGGCCACCGCCGACGGCCCGATCTCGCCCGGCTCGAACGTGCCCAACTTCATGTTCCCCGAGCCGGCAGCGGCCGTGCTGGGACGGTCCTGGGCCTACGGGCGCTGGCTCGCCAGCGAAGCGGCGTCGACTCCTGCGACCGTCGCCGGCGTGGACGTCGACCAGGTCAGCGACCTCGTGGCTGCGGCACTGCGCGCCGGAACGAGCCGGCTCGACCCGGCGGCGACCGCCGACTTGCTGTCGGCCTACGGCATCCGTGTGCCGCCAACCCGCTTCGTCGCCGCAGCCGACGCCGTCGACGCGGCCGGCGAGGTCGGCTTCCCGGTCGCCGTCAAGGCGCGCCGTCGCCACGTCGGCCGTTCGTTGCGAGCGGGCGTCGCCCTCGATCTCGCCAACGCCAACGATGTCCAGGCGTCGATCGACGTGATGTGCGTCGAACTCGGCGACGACGCCGACTTCGTCATCGTCCAGGCGATGGCCCCGCCTGGGCTCGATCTGCGTATCCACGCCAGGGTCGACGACGAGGGAGATGCCGTGGTCTCGGTCGGCTTCGGTGGGATCCAGGCTGGTCTCGTCGGCGACGACGAACCGCTGCGCCTCGCCCCGTTGTCCAGCTACGGCGCTGAGAGCCTCGTGGCCGAGTCGCGGGCCGGGCCGGCACTTGCCCGGGCCGGCATCGAACCGGCTGCGATCGTCGACACCTTGATCCGGGCAGCCCAGCTCGCCGCCGAGCACGTCGAGATCAGCTCGCTCGACCTCAACCCGGTGATCACGACCCGCACGGGGTGCTACGTCACCGATGCGATCGTGACGGTGGCACCGCTCGATCACCCTGCCGGTGCGTTGCGTCGGCTCTGAGCGGTGTGGGTCTCACGACAGCAGGTCCCTGCTGACCCCGTAGAAGAAGTCGCCGCTGAGGCCCAATGAGTCGACGTCGATGCGCTCGTCGTTGCCGTGGAAGCGCTGGCCGAACGACTCGAACGTCACGCCGGGCGAGAACAGCGCGGCGCCATAGGCGACGGTGCCGCGCTGGCGGTAGAACCTGGCGTCGGTGCCGCCGAGGATCAACCCGGGGACGAGCTGAGATCCCGGGTATGCCACCTGCGTCCGGCCGCTGACGACGTCCCACAGCTCGTTGTCGGTTGCCGAGCGAGTGGACTCGCTGTGCTGCAGCACGCTGATCTCCACCCTCGCCGCCAACTCGCCGAGCGCTTCCACGACGTACTGACGGGCGGTGTCGATCGTGTCGCCAGGAATGGTGCGGATGTCGACCTCGAGGTCGACGACGTCGGGGATCGTGTTCGTCTTCTGCCCACCGTGGACGACATTCGGCGAGATCGTCGTGTGGGTGCAGGCGTGGGCAACCCGGCCGTGGGCGGCGTCGAGTGATGCGATCGCCTCGTCCACGCGCTGTGGGTCGGTGAGCGCCTCGGCCAAGTCGGCCGGGATGTCGAGGCTGCCGACGAGCGCCCGCCAAAGGTCGCCGAGCTGCGGCTGGGGGCGAATCGCGGCGAGCCGGCGGACAACTTCAGCGGCGGTGACGAGGGCATTGTCGCTGCCGTACGGCATCGAGCCGTGGCCGGGTGTGCCGGCGACGCGCAAACGCATCCAGGCGAGCCCCTTCTCGGCGACGTTGACGGTGATCCGCCGGCGCCCGTCGGACCCAACCTGCGACCAGCCACCGAGCTCGGTGAGTACGAAGTCGGCGCCGACGGCGTCCCAGTGGCGGTCGAGCAGGTACTCGGCTCCCCACTTCCCTCCTGCCTCCTCGTCGGCGACGCCGAAGTAGATCAGCGTTCCTCGCGGTCGAAACCCCTCGGTGGCGAGACGGCGGAACGCGACGGCCATCGACGCCGTGGCATTGAGCATGTCGATCGCTCCGCGGCCCCAGACCTCGGTGGTCCCGTCATCGGCGCGGACGAGCTCGCCGCCGAATGGGTCGCGCGACCAGCCGTCGGGGTTGACCGGCACGACGTCGGTGTGGCCCATCAGGCACAGTGAGGGAGCGGCAGGGTCAGACCCTTCGATGCGGGCGACGATCGACACCCGCCCCGGACGCGACTCGAAGCGCTCGACCGCCAGCCCGGATCCCTCGAAATAGTCGGTGAGCAGGTCGGCGTTGCGGGTCTCGTTCCCGCTGTCCGGTGTACCGTCGTTGACGCACTCGTTGCGGATCAACGACTGCAACAGCTCCGTCGTCGGTCCGGCGAACTCCTCGGCAGTAGGCATGATCGGCACCGTACCGCGGCAGCGACAACGTCAACGGAAGAGGTCGCGCTCTGCAGGACGGATCAGCATCGCCGCGGTCGCCGCGTCGTCGACCTCCCACGGGAAGCCGCGGATCACCGCCGCCGGCACTCGCGAAAGGTTGCCCTTGACCAACTCGGCGGCGGACGCCAGCTCGTCGGCGACGCAGAGTTGCTGGACCCGGAACTCGTGACCGTGGGGGTCGTGCTGGCCGATGTAGTCGGCGATCGGGTTGATCCCGGCGAGGCCAACGGCAACATCGGTCTGACCTTCCCGCCACGGTCGGCCGAAGGTGTCGCTGACGATCACGGCGACGTCGACGCCGAGCTCGGCGAAGCGTTCGCGCAAACCACGAGCGGACGCATCCGGATCGCTCGGCAGCGCGACGGCCCGGCCCGGCGCGCCGCTCGAGGACTCGTCGACGCCGCTGTTGGCGCACACGAAACCGTGGTGGGTCTCAGTGATCAGCAACGGTCCGCTCATCCGCACGATCCGCCGCGCTTGGCGGAGGACGACCTCGACGACCCGCGCATCCTTGCCCCAGCGCGTGGCGAAGTCGGCAGCGAACGGCGACGGCTCGACGTCGGCAAGGTCGATGACGGCGCCTTCGGCCTTGGAAACGACCTTCGACGTCACGACCACGATGTCGCCGTCGACCAGCGAAACGCTGCCGGCGATGAGAGCGGCGAGGTCGTCACCAGCGCCGATCTCGGGCAAGCCGGCGACTCCGAGGATCCGCAGCTCGCCATCCGGGAACATCTCCCGGTTCTACTACCGCCAATCGGTCAACGATGACCGGTTCACGGCAGCAGAATTGGCGGCGTGAGTAGCTCATCCGCCAACGGCGTGTCCGACCTGTTCGATCCATCCCGTTGGGCGTCGGTCCGCGGCTTCGAATTCACCGACATCACCTACCATCGGGCGACCCACCAGGGCACCGTGCGCATCGCCTTCGACCGCCCCGATGTGCGCAACGCCTTCCGCCCGCACACCGTCGACGAGCTGCACACCGCCCTCGATCATGCCCGCACGACGAGCGACGTCGGCGTCGTCCTGCTCACCGGCAATGGCCCGTCCTCCCGCGATGGTCAGTGGGCGTTCTGCTCGGGTGGCGACCAGCGCATCCGCGGCCGCGACGGCTACCGATATGCCAGTGGTGACGATGCCGGTTCGATCGACCCGGCGCGAACCGGGCGCTTGCACATCCTCGAATGCCAGCGGCTGATCCGCTTCATGCCCAAGGTTGTGATCTGTGTCGTGCCGGGTTGGGCCGCCGGTGGCGGGCACAGCCTGCACGTCGTCTGCGACCTCACGTTGGCCAGCGCGGAACACGCCCGGTTCAAGCAGACCGATGCTGCCGTGGCGAGCTTCGACGGCGGCTTCGGGTCGGCCTACCTCGCCCGTCAGGTCGGCCAGAAGTTCGCCCGTGAGATCTTCTTTCTCGGGCGCGAGTACAGCGCCGAGGACTGTGTACGGATGGGCGCCGCCAACCTCGCCGTCCCCCACGAGCAACTGGAGGTCACAGCTTTGGAGTGGGCTGCCGAGATCAACGCCACGAGCCCAACCGCGCGACGGATGCTGAAGTACGCCTTCAACCTGATCGACGACGGGCTGGTCGGCCAGCAGCTCTTCGCCGGTGAGGCGACGAGACTTGCCTACGCATCGGACGAAGCGGCCGAGGGCCGCGACGCCTTCCTCGAAAAGCGCGAACCTGACTGGTCGAGCTTTCCCTACCTCTATTAGGGCTCGAGCGGCTCACCGACTGGGTACGAGTACCACTGCACCTCGACGTCGGCGACGCCGTCGCCTTGCCGATCGCGGCTGCGTTCGATCCACGCCGTGATCACCGCGTCGATCTCGGCGTTGACTTGGCGCAGCTCTTCCGCAGTGACGCGCAGATGGCCGGAACTCTCGTCACTGGCGTCGCCCCACTCGCGCGGCCACCGGTCGTAGTGGTCGCGCCACGCCTGGATGCGCCCCAGCTTTCCGCGCAGGAACTCGTTGAGCACGAGCAGCGTGGCGTCGCGGGTCGCCGGACTCTCGATAAGCGTCGCTGAATCGATCGAGACGCGCATCGGAACTCGGCGCCACCACCGCTCACGACCCGAACCGCGACCGGGGTCCTCCTCGACGAAGCCGTACTTCTCGAGTTGACGGAGGTGATAGCTCGTTGCTCCGCTCGACTCGCCGAGGCGGGCCGCCAACTGCGTCGCCGTCGCCGGGCCGTGCAGGTTGAGCTGGTCGCACAGTTGGACGCGCAGTGGATGAGCGAGGCCTTGCAGCGACGTAGCGTCGAGATGACGTTCGGCAGGTTTCGGCATCTGACGATCAGCGGTGCGAACGTTCGACGAGCTCGGCAGCTCGCCTGGTCAAGTTGGCAGCCCTGCGCGTCAGACGGTCGGCTCGGCGCCGGCGACGAGCGACGGCAACGACGCCGGCACTCGCCCGTTCGTCGAGCAGCTGACGATGGGCCGTGTGCGCCAGTTCTACTGCGAGGTACGAGTTCATGTCTCGCAGTGTACGTCTGCAAAGACTTCTTTGCAAGCATTTTTTTGCAATGGTTCCTTTGCAGGCTGCTACACGCGGAGCCCCAGCGTGCGGGCGATCACGAGGCGCTGCACCTCGCTCGTGCCCTCGCCGATCTCGAGGATCTTGGCGTCCCGGTAGTGCCGGGCGACGGTGGTCTCGTCCATGAACCCGTAGCCGCCGAACACCTGCGTGGCGGCCCGGGTGGCGTCGATCGCCGCCTCCGTCGCATACAGCTTGGCGATCGCCGCTTCCGTCTTGAACGGCCGACCGTGATCGCGCAGCCAGGCGGCGTGGTACGTCAGTTGCCGAGCGGCGGCAAGGGCGACCTGCATGTCGGCGCACCGGAAGGCGACGCCCTGGTTCGACCCAATCGGGCGGCCAAACGCCATCCGTTGACCCGCATACGCGACGGCGTCGTCGACACATCGCTGGATCACGCCGACCGCGAGCGCGGCGATCGCCACTCGACCTTCGTCGAGGATCTCGAGGAACTGGGCGTAACCGCGTCCCTGCTCGCCGAGCAAGTGCTCCTTCGGGACGCGGCACTCGACGAACGTCAGGCCATGCGTGTCCGACGCATGCCAGCCCATCTTGCGGTAGGCCGGCTGGACGATCAGACCCGGCGCATCGGCCGGGACGACGATCGAGGAGATCTCACCGGGACCGGTCAGCGCCGTGACGGTGATGATCGAGGTGATTGGCGTCCCCGAATTGGTGATGAACGACTTTTCCCCCTCGACAATCCACTCCCCGGTCGCGTCATCGAGCGTGGCGCGTGTCCTCGTCCCGCCGGCGTCGCTCCCGGCATCGGGCTCGGTGAGGCCGAAGGCTCCGAGGGACCGTCCGCCGCAGAGATCCGGTAGCCAGCGCTGCTGCTGCTCCGCGGTGCCGAACTTGAAGATCGGGTTGGCGCCGAGGCCGACGCCGGCCTCCAACGTGATGGCGATCGACTGATCGACACGCGCCAGTTCCTCGATCGCTACACACAGCGCGGTGAAGTCACCACCCCCACCGCCGACCGACTCGGGGAACGGGATGCCGAACAACCCGAGCTCACCCATCTGGCGAACCGCATCGATCGGGAACTCGTGGGTGCGATCCCACTCCTCCGCGTGCGGTTCGATCTCGGCAGCGGCGAACTCGCGAACGACCGACCGCAGCGCCTCGTGCTCGTCCGTGAGCTCGCCGGGCACTGATCACCCGACCCAGATGCCGAGCAGCTCGCCGGTCGCCGGTCCGACGACCCCGTCGACGCCGAGCTCGTTGGCTTCCTGCAACGCCCGTACCGCCGCCTCCGTCTGCTCGCCGAACGCCCCGTCGACGGCGGGATCCTCGCCGCCAACGGTGACCTCGTTGAGGCGCTCCTGCAGGCATTGGACCTGCGGCCCGGAGTCGCCACGACGAAGCGTCTGACCGATCTCGCACGACGCTTCCGAGTCGAGGTCGTACACAACCGTGCCAGGTGGGCTGGATTCGCTGGCCGTGGTGTTCCCGGGGTCGTTCGACGGCTCCGACTCCTCGGGCGGATCGGTGGCCTCTACGGCGGCGGTCGTCTCGGGGTCGTCGCCGGGATCTGTGTCGGTGGTCTCGGTAGCCGTGCTGGTCTGCGTGGCGACCGCTTCGGTCGTCTCCGCAGGTGCCTCCGTCGTGGTCACCCGCGTCGTCGCCGGGGCGATCGCCGGCTCGCTGGTCGCGGGTGTCGTCGAGTCGGTGCCGCCGGCGCCGTTGTCGTCGTCGCCGAGCAGCGCCACGAGGAGGAACACGCCACCGCCGACGATTGCCAAGGTGGCGAGACTGACCCCGATCCTTCGCATGACGTAGCGGCGATGCGAGACGCGCCTCCGGTGCTCCCGGGTGAACTCACCCGTGCCGTCGGCGGCGACAGCTGCCCCGGCGAGCAGTTCGGTCGGCTCGGCGCCGGTCGGAGGCAGCACGTCCGTCGGCTCGTCGCCCGTCGGCGGGAGGATCTCCGTCGGTTCGTCGTCCGTCGGCGGGAATGGTTCGGTCAGGTCATCACCGGTGACCGGCACCACGCCCGTCGGTTGCTCGTCTCCGGGGAAAGCGTCGACGTCGTCCGGCTCCACCGGGCCGATCGAATCGCCTTCCGGCTCGAGGTCTTCGGTGGGTGGCGAACCATCCGCAGGCGGCGGCTCGCCGGGTTCACCACCGTCCCACTGTGGTTCCTCCGTGGGCTCGTCCGGTGTCGGCGGAAGTGGCGGATCGGTCGGACTCACCGCAGTAGAACTATCACGTCGCTCCGAGTCCCCCGGTCGCCGAGGCTCCGAGTCTGTCGGTCGCCGAGCGACGCCGTTGCCGGCGCGAAGGGCGCGGGTTGTCGGCGATCGGCTCCCACTTGAACGTGCGCGCGGCAACGAGGAGACCGACGACGCCCCACACAACGAGAATCGCGAGGTTGGCGGGGAGGAAACCCGGCGGGTCGACCGTCGGGTTGAACGGAGCCTGAATGCTCTCGACGAACGGGCGCAGGGGCAGGATCTGCGAGATGACGTCGAGCCATCGAGGCATCGACGAGTAGTCGACGGCGATGAACGTGTTGGAGATGAAGGCCATCGGCAGGATGATCGCGTTCGTCACCGCTGGGGCGGCCTCCTGGCTGCGGATGAGACCGGCGATGGCGACTCCGAGCACCGAGAACACAAGGGTTCCGACGATGAAAGCGACGACCAACGCAGGGATCTTGGCGACGTCGATGCTGAGGTTGTAGAAGGCGAACCCGATGCCGACGATGAGGGCGAACCCGGCGGCGGCGATGATCAACCCGGCGCCGACGAAACCGGAGAGGTAGATCCACGGCGGCAGCGGCGTCCCCCGCCACCGCTTCATCACCCCGTCCTGACGCCGATCGGGGATCATGTTGGCGAGGTTGGTGAACGTCGCCGACACAACCTCGAAGGCGGCCAGGGCGGCGACGTAGAACTGCTGGATCGACCAGTCCCCCGTCTTCGTCTCGACCGTCGCGTCCGCTCCCCCGAAGATGAGGTTGAACAGCACGACGATGATCAACGGGAGCGCAACGGTGAAGAACAGGGCGACGGGGATGCGCAGGAACACCCGCAGCTGGGCGACGACCTGGGCGGCGAGCAGCCTGCCGGCCGACGGCCATGATGCGGCCGAACCACTCACTCCCGACCCTCCGCTTCGTCGTGGGCGAGCGTCAGGAAGAGATCCTCCAGGGACGGTCGCTGGACCGACAGGCCGTCGAGCTCGTGGCCGCGTTCGAGCGCCCAGCCGGTCAGCGTGTGCAGTGTCGCCGTCGGCTTTGCCGTCGTCACGGCAACACCGTCTGGCCCGTCGTCGTGCCGGACCTCTCCGTCGAGCAGGTGGGCGACATCGGCGAGGGCGACGTCGGCAGGAAGCCGGAACCGTACGGTCGTGTCTCCGGTGGCGGCGGCGAGCTCGCCGGGCGAACCCTCGGCGATGAGGCGACCGTTGCGCAGCACACCGACGCGGTCGGCGAGGTGCTCGACCTCGTCGAGGTAGTGCGACGTCAGTAGCACCGTCGTCCCGCCGGCGCACAGCGAGCGAATCAACTCCCAGGCGCTACGGCGCGCCGCCGGGTCGAAGCCCGTCGTCGGCTCGTCGAGGAACAGCAGGTCCGGGTAGCCGATGATGCCGAGGGCGAGATCGAGTCGCCGGCGCTGGCCGCCGGACAAACGGTCGCAGCGCTTGTCGACGGACTGCTCGAGCCCGACGAGCTCGAGGCACTCCTCGGGCGGGCGCGAGCGCCGGTAGCAGCCGGCGTACAACGTGAGCACCTCACCGACGGTCAGCACGCGCTCGATGCCGGACGTCTGGAGGACGATGCCGATGCGGTCGCGGAGTGTCCGATCGGCGTCGCCAGGGTCGTAGCCGAGCACGGAGACCGTGCCCGAGGTCGGTCGGCGGAACCCCTCGAGGATCTCCACGGTCGTGGTCTTGCCGGCGCCGTTCTCGCCGAGCAGGCCGTAGACCTCCCCCGGTTGGACCCTGAAGGAGATGCCGTCGACGGCCGGTGCCATCTCGTAGCGCTTGACCAGGTCGACGACGGCGATCGCTGCGGCGGTCTCCGCGCTCATGTCCTGAACGACGGCGAGGTGATCGGCAAGCCGGTGTCGTTGCGCAGCTGCTCGGCGGTGGGCCGGAAGTAGTCCAGCAACTCGGCGGCGATCATGTCTCCGCCGTCGAGACCCTGCGTGGTCGCAGCCACGGCACTCGTCATGTGGGCCAACCAGCGGTCGCGCTCGTCGGCGCCGATCGTGAAGCGGAGGTGGCGCATGCGCAGGCGCGGGTGGCCGCGCTCGGCCGAGTAGTCGGTCGGGCCGCCCCAGTACTGCACGAGGAACTGGGTGAGCCGGCGCCGCGCACCGGTGAAGTCGGGATGCTCCGGGTACAGCGAGGCGAGCACCGGGTCGGCGGCAACCCCCTCGTAGAACGTGTCGACGAGGCGGACGAAGAACGCTCGCCCGCCGACGCGCTCGTACATCGTCGACCCGCTATCCATTGGCGGGAACGGTACCGAGGAGGTCGGGGAGATGCCTCGCTAGCGTCCTCGGCATGACATCACGGCAAGGCGACTGGATCGACGACGGCATTCTGGCGTACATCGCCGAGCGCGCCAGCCCGCAGCCCGACGCCGTGCTCGACGAGTTGCGCGCCAAGACGGCGACGCTCGGAGACGTCTCGGTGATGCAGGTCAGCGCCGATCAGGGCGCCCTGCTGACGATCCTGACACGTGTTGCCAGGGCGACGTTCGCCGTCGAGGTCGGCACGTTCACGGGGTACTCGTCGATCTGCATCGCCCGTGGGTTGCAGCCGGGCGGCCGGCTGCTGTGTTGCGACGTGAGTGAGGAGTACACGGCGATCGCCAAGGAGGCGTGGGAGCAGGCGGGGCTCGCCGATCGCATCGAGTTGAGGGTGGCCCGGGCACTCGACACGTTGCGGGCGCTGCCTCCCGGCGAGTCGATCGACGTCGCCTTCGTCGACGCCGACAAGCCGAGCTACGTCAACTACTTCGACGAGCTGCTCCCCCGAGTACGCCCTGGAGGGCTGATCCTGGCCGACAACACGTTGTGGTCGGGCCGCGTCGGCGACGCTCCGACGGCTGACGACGACACCAACCTCGCGGCGATCCGCCACTTCAACGACACGATCGCCGCCGACGACCGAGTCGCCGGCTACATCCTCCCCGTCAGCGACGGCCTCACCATCATCACCAAGCTGTAACCGCAACCGTAGTTCTCGGGTTAGACGTCGAGGAAGCGGCTGGCGGCGATACCGGAGCCGATGGCGCCGGCGCCCATGCCGATGATGAGGATCACGAGCATGCGGCTGGCCTGGAAGTCGCCGTTGACGACCATCGCCTCGAGCCCGCTGTCGGCTGGGAAGTCCTCGACGCCGGCGGTCCAGCGGTTGTTGATCAACCACAACGCGGCGTTGGCGCACAGCGCCCCGACGAGGCCGTGGATGAGCCCTTCGAGCATGAACGGGACGCGGATGAACCAGTCGGTGGCGCCGACGAGTTTCATCACCTCGATCTCCCTGCGTCTGGCAAACATCGCCGTGCGGATTGTGTTCCAAATCAGCAAGATGGCGGCGAGCAGCAGGAGAATCGACAGGATCAGCGTGAACAGGCCGACGAAGCCCTTGACCTTGCTGACGACCTCGACCCAGTCGCCCGGATAGACGATCTTTTGCACGTTGGGAACGCCGGACAACGTTTCGTCCAGCGCCTCCATGTCGTCCAGGTTGGTGCCGTCCCGAGGCACGACCCGATACGACCTCGGAATGTTCTCCTCGGTCAGTTGGGACCGCACCGTTGGGTCGCCGGCGAACAGCACGTCGGCCTCGGCGAGCGAGCACTCGACGTCGCAGAACTGATAGTCCTCGACCAATGCCGAGTTGTCGCCGAGCGTCTGCTCGATGATCGTGCGCTGATCGTTGGTCGTCTCGGGGTTGACCGACACGATCATCTCGACGCCGCCTTCCCAGCGCGCCACCGTGTTGTCGAATCCCTTTTGGACGTAGAGGGTGAGGCCGAAGATGAGCAGAGCGACCGCAGACGTGATGATCGCCGCGACCGTCAGCGTGACGTTGCGGCGAAAGCTTGCCCACGTCTCGCGCAGCACATAGGTGAATCGACCCAACATCCCTACTCGTAAACCCCGCGCGCTTGGTCACGAACGATGACGCCGCGGTCGAGCTGGATCACCCGCTTGCGCATCGAGTTGACGATGCGCTGGTCGTGAGTCGCCATCAACACCGTCGTGCCGATCTGGTTGATGCGATCGAGCAGGCGCATGATGCCCTCACCGGTGGCCGGGTCGAGGTTGCCGGTCGGCTCGTCGGCGAGAAGGATCAGCGGGCGGTTGACGAACGCCCGGGCCACCGACACGCGCTGCTGCTCGCCACCGGAGAGCTGGTCGGGGAAGCGCTCCTCCTTGCCGGCGAGCCCGACGAGATCGAGCACGGCCGGGACCTGCTGGCGGATCACGTGCTTGGGCTTACCGATCACCTCTTGGGCGAAGGCGACGTTCTCGAACACCGTGCGGTTGGGCAGCAGCTTGTAGTCCTGGAAGACGTTGCCGATGTTGCGCCGCAGTTGCGGCACACGGCTGGCCGGCATGTCGACGATGTTGCGACCGGCGACCATGACGTTGCCCGCCTCGGGGCGCTCCTGGCGGTTGAGCAGGCGTAACAGCGTGCTCTTGCCCGACCCTGACGGGCCGACCATGAAGACGAACTCACCCTTGTTGACGTCGAACGACGCGTCGCGGAGGGCACAGACGTCGGCGCCGTAGAACTTGGTGACGTTTTCGAGTCGGATCATTGTCGGTTTCGTTACGAGCGAGCGGCAGCCTATCGTCGGGGCGCCGATGGACGGCGTCGCGTCAGTTCGCCGTGCGCCGGCGCCAACGCAGGTAGCCCTCCATGAACTCGTCGAGGTCGCCGTCGAGCACCGCGGCCACGTTCCCCGACTCGACGTCGGTGCGCAGGTCCTTGACCATCTGATAGGGCTGCAGCACGTAGCTGCGGATCTGGCTCCCCCAGCCGACCTGGGCCTGCTTGCCGCCGATCGCATCGAGCTCGGCAGCGTGCTCCTCCTCGACCTTGGCGGCGAGCATCGCCTTGAGTCGCGACATCGCCCGCTCCCGGTTCTGCAGCTGGCTGCGCTCCTCCTGCGAACTCGCCACAAGGCCGGTGGGTTCGTGGATCAGGCGGACCGCGGAGGACGTCTTGTTGACGTGCTGGCCACCAGCACCCGACGCCCGGAACACCTCCATCCTGACGTCGGCGTCATTGAGCTCGACGTCGGGGGCATCCATCACGGGCCACACCTGCACGGCAGCGAAGCTCGTCTGACGGCGGCCCTGGTTGTCGAACGGGCTGATCCGAACGAGGCGGTGCGTACCCCGCTCACCGACAAGCAAACCGTAGGCGTAGCGCCCCGAGATCGTCGCCTCCGCCGACAGGATGCCCGCTTCCGTTCCCTCGGAGATCCCGTTCACCGTGATCGTGAAGCCGCGGCGATCCGACCAGCGCTCGTACATGCGCAGCAGCATCTCGCTCCAGTCCTGGGCGTCGACGCCACCGTCCTTGGCGTTGATCTGGACGATCGCGTCGGACGCGTCGTGGGGACCGGTGAACAGGCTGCGCAGGTCGAGCTGGTCGAGACGATTCGAGACGTCGCTGATCGCCGCCTCGATGTCGGGTTCCTGGGACTCGTCGCCCTCGTCGCGGGCCAGCTCGTGCAGCACCTCGGCATCGGACAGCGACTGCTCGAGCGCGTCGTAGGTCGCCAGGTCGTCACGAAGGTTGGCGTACTCGGCGTTGAGCGTCTTGGCGTACTCGGCGTCGTCCCACAGGTCGGGACGCGACATCTCCGCCTCGACCTCGCTCATCCGCGTCCGAGCGTGAGCGATGTCGAGATACCCGGCCGCTTCGTCCAGCCGCCGCCGCTGCTCCTTGAGATCGTCACTGAAGTCACGCACCCCGCGACGCCTCGACTTCCGGGCGGGGGGTCCGGGGGGCAGAGGCCCCTGCCGGAGCCGGGTGGGCGGGTCTTGCCGGGGTCCCCGGCCGAGCGCTTTGGCTCGGCTGGGGTGGCCGCCATGGTTCGATCCGGCTCGGCCGGTCGAACCACTGAGATTGGGTGCGGCCGCGAGGCCGCTCCAACGAGCTCGGCCGAACGGAGCGAGCGAGCGCAGCGAGCGAAGCGAGTGAGGCCGAAATCACGCGCCGTGGCAGAGCTTGAACTTTTTGCCCGAGCCGCACGGGCAGGGAGCGTTGCGTGGGGTCTTCGACCACTCGTCCTTGACCACCGTCTCCTGCTTCGGAACCTGTTGTTGGCGTCGGGCAGCTTGCCCACCGCCGGACCCGGTGGTCCGCGTAGCCGCGGCCGCCTCGACCATCTCGCGCTCGGCGGCAGGGGCGACTGACGCGGCGGCGGCGAAGCCCGACACGCGATCCGTGTCCGACGACGTCTGCTGGAGATTGCTGACCGCCGGCGCCACCGCACGAGCCGGGGCTTGGGCCGGGGCTGCTGCCGGGATGGCTTGGGCCGGCGCTCCGGCGGGCGCGACCGGCGCCGCCTGAACCTGCGCCGGTTGCTCGTTGCGGACGACCTGGACGTGCATGACGTAGCGGACGAAATCCTGGGCGATGCCCTTCATCATCGACCCGAACATCTCGAAGCCCTCGCGCTGCCACTCGGTGAGCGGGTCCTTCTGGCCCATCGCCCGAAGATTGATGCCCTCCTTGAGGTAGTCCATCTCCTCGAGGTGCTCACGCCAGCGCTGGTCGATGATCCGCAACATCACCTGGCGCTCGACCTCGCGCATCACCGTCGGTGTCAACTCGGCCTCACGCCGCTCGTAGTGGGCCTTGGCGTCCTCATCGATCAGCGCCGCCATCTCCTTGGTGTTGCGGCATTGCGCCAACTGTTCCTCGGTGATCGTCGACGGCCAGAACGTCTTCAACTCCTTGGTCAGCCCGTCGAGATCCCACTCGTCGGCGGCGGGACTGGCGCAGTAGGTCTCGAGGAGGGCGTCGACGGCCTCGTTGAGGTACTCCATCGCCGCCGTCTTGAGATCGGCACCTTCGAGGATCTGGTCACGCCGCGCATAGATGACCTTGCGCTGCTCGTTCATCACCTCGTCGTACTTGAGGACGTTCTTGCGGATCTCGGCGTTGCGCGTTTCGACCGTCGTCTGCGCCCGTTCGATCGCCTTGGTGACCATCTTCGCCTCGATCGCCTCGTCCTCGGGAAGCGCCTTGTTCATCACGTAGCTGAGGGCGCCGGTGGCGAACAGGCGCATCAGCTCGTCATCGAGGCTGAGGAAGAAGCGGCTGGCGCCCGGGTCGCCCTGGCGACCGGACCGGCCACGCAGCTGGTTGTCGATCCGCCGCGACTCGTGACGCTCCGAGCCGATGACGTACAGACCGCCGAGCTCGCGGATCTTGTCGCCCTCGGCGGCGCACTCCGCGCGGTAGGTCTCGACGAGCTCCTGGTACCGCCCGAGCGCCTTGGCCCGCGCTTCGCTGAACTCGTCGGGCATCTTGTCGAGCGGCACAGGCAGCTCGAACTCGTCGGCCATCACCTCGGCGGCGTGGCCCTCCTTGAGCGTTTCGTGGCGGGCGAGTCCCTCTGGATTGCCACCGAGGATGATGTCGACACCACGGCCGGCCATGTTCGTCGCCACGGTGACGGCGTGCAGGCGGCCCGCCTGGGCGACGACCGCGGCCTCCTGGGTGTGCTGCTTGGCGTTGAGCACGGAGTGCGGGATGCCCAGCTGGTTGAGCCGGCGCGACAGGTATTCGGACTTCTCGACGCTCACTGTGCCGACGAGCACCGGCTGCCCGGCAGCGTGGCGCTCGGCGATGTCGCTGGCGACGGCTTCGAACTTGGCGACCTCGCCCTTGTAGATGAGGTCACCCCCATCGTCGCGGCGCACCGGCTTGTTCGTCGGGATCTGCACGACGCCGAGCTCGTAGGTGTTCATCAGCTCAGCCGCCTCGGTGGCCGCCGTGCCGGTCATCCCAGCGAGCTTGTCGTACATCCGGAAGTAGTTCTGCAGCGTGATCGTGGCGAGGGTTTGGTTCTCCTCTTTGATCTTCACGCCTTCCTTGGCCTCGACCGCCTGGTGGATGCCCTCGCTCCAGCGCCGGCCCTCGAGGATGCGGCCGGTGAACTCGTCGACGATCTTCACCTCGCCGCCGGTGACGAGGTAGTCCTTGTCGCGCTTGTACAGCTCCTTGGCCTTGAGCGCCACGGTCATCTGGTGGACGAGGTTCTGCTGCACCTCGTCGTAGAGGTTCTCGATGCCGAGGGCCTTCTCGACCTTCTCGATGCCGGCATCGAGCGGCACGACGACCCGCTTGTCCTCCTCGACCTCGTAGTCGACGTCGCGCTGCAACGAGCGGACGATCGAGGCGAAGCGGTAGTACAGCTTGGCGGCGTCGGCGACGCGGCCGGAGATGATCAGGGGCGTGCGCGCCTCGTCGACGAGGATCGAGTCGACCTCGTCGACGATCGCGTAGTTGTGGCCGCGCTGGGTCTTGTCGATGAGACGCCCGGCCATGTTGTCACGGAGGTAGTCGAAGCCGAACTCGTTGTTCGTCCCGTAGGTGATGTCGGCGGCGTACTGCTCGCGCTTCTCGGCGGGCGACGTCTTGAAGCCGGGGATGATCAGGCCGACGCTGAGACCGAGGAAGCGGTGAATCGCCCCCATCCATTCGGCATCGCGGCGGGCGAGGTAGTCGTTGACGGTGACGAGGTGGACGCCCTTGCCAGCGAGCCCGTTGAGGTACACCGGCAGCGTTGAGACGAGGGTCTTGCCTTCACCGGTCTTCATTTCGGCGACCCACCCGAAGTGCAGCGCAGCACCGCCCATCAACTGGACGTCGAAGTGGCGCTGGCCGATGACCCGGGAGGCGGCTTCGCGCATCACGGCGAACGCCTCGACGGCCAGGTCGTCGAGGTCGGCGCCATTGGCGAGGCGCTGGCGGAATTCGCCGGTCTTGGCGACGAGTTGTTCGTCGGAGAGTTTCTGCAGGCCCGCTTCGTGGGCGTTGATCTCTGGCACCATCGCCTGCAACGCCTTGAGCTTCTTGCCTTCACCGGCGCGGAGGATGCGATCGAGGATGCTCATGCGGTGAGCAAGCCTACCGGGGCCTCCCGATCAGGGCCCGGCGGCGTGGCGCAGGGCACGCGCTCCGAGCTGGAGGTCTACAACTTGGTCGGATACCCCGGGCCCATCGGAACGCCGATGAGGTACCAGGCGATGAAGAACAACAACCAGGCGACGAGCACGATGATCGTGTACGGCAGCATCAGCGAGATGATCGTGCCGAGGCCGGCGTCCTTCCGGTAGCGCTGGGCGACGAGGACGATGAACGGCAGGTAGACCATCAACGGCGTGATCACGTTGGCCGGTCCGTCGCCGACGCGATAGGCGGCGAGCACGGTCTGCGGCGCCACGTCGAGACGCAGGAACAGGGGCACGAAGATCGGGGCGAAGATCGCCCACTTCGGGAGCGCCCCAGGCATGATCAGGTCGAGGATCAGGATCACGAGGATGAAGCCGATGAGCAGCCACAGCGCACCGATGTCGGCGCCCTCCAACCAATCCGCCATGTTCACGGCGACGACGGTGGGGATGTTGCTGAAATTGAAGTAGGCGATGAACTGGCTGATCAGCAACAGCATGAACACCAGTCCAGCTAGCCCGGCGAAGGTCTTGGTGATCGCGTTGATCACGTCCGTGCTGCTGGACATCGTCTTCGCCCCGATTCCGAAGCAAATGCCCATGATCAAGAACAGCATCGTGATGATGAAGATCAAGCTCTCCATCAACGGCGAGTTGTTGAAGATCGAGCCGGTCTCCGGATTGCGCAGCGGGGCGCCCGACGGCGCCGTCAACAACACGATGCCCGCCAGCCCAGCGAGCAGGCCATAGGTGGCGAAGCGCAGGCCGCGCCCCTCGCCCTCGGGCACTTCCTCTTCCGGAAGGTCGATGTCTGCGTCCGGGACGTACTTGCCGAGCGCCGGCTCGGTGATCCGCTGGACGATGAACGTCATCACGATCGCCATGGCGAACGTCGAGACGATGTTGAACCACAAGTTGGCGGTGAGGTCGATCGACAGGTCTGGGTCGGCGAGAGCGATCGCCTCGTTGGTGACCTCCGTAAGCAGGCTGTCGAGCGGCGTGATCAAGATGTTGACGGCAAACGCGGCGCTCACTCCCGCGTAGGCGGCGACGAGGCCGGCGAGCGGGTGGCGACCGATGCTGTAGAACGCCGCCGCCCCGAGCGGGACGAGGATCAGGTAGCCGGCGTCGGTGGCGATGCTCGACAGACCACCGACGAAGACGATGATGAAGGCCAGCGTCGCCGGCGGTGCGGCCTTGACGAGCTTACGGATCAACGCCGCCATCATCCCCGCCTCTTCGGCGACGCCGACACCGATCATCGCCACGAACACAACGGCGACGACGCTGAAGCTGGCGAAGTTGTTGACGAACGACGAGAACAGGAAGCGGACGCCGTCGGCGCTGAGCAGGCTCTCGATCTCCGTGGTCTCCTGGACGATGTCCATCTCGTCGTTGAGGTACTGCTCCGGCGAGATCTGCGGCTCGGGGACCACGGAACCCCCGACGTACACCTGCTCGGCGACCAGCGGCGGTTGCACGGCGACGTCATAGGTGACGCTGACATCGAAGGCGGCGAGGATGGCCGACAACACGATGACGAGCACACACAGGCCGACGAAGATGATCGCCGGGTGGGGCACCTTGTTGCCCACCTTCTCGATGCCATCGAGCAGGCGCTGCATGCCACCGCGCTTGGGTGGCTCCTCCTCGAGCGGTACCGCGCTTCCGCTGTCGTCAACCGTGTCCGACATCAGCTACCCCTCACTCGGTCAGTCGGAGGTCAGCTTGTCACGGCGTCGGTACCGAAAAGTGGACCGCCAACTCGGCGAGCAGGCGGGCTCCGAAGCCGGTGCATCCTGCGGTCTGCCATCCCGCTTCACCACCCGACTGGGCCGTGCCGGCGATGTCGATGTGCGCCCAGGGAACGTCGCCGACGAACTCGGCGAGGAACAACGCCGCGGTGATCGCCCCGGCGTTGGCGCCGCCAAGGTTCTTCAGGTCGGCGACCGTGGAGTCGAGCTCCTTGCGGTAGCGATTGTCGAGCGGGAGCTGCCACACCGGCTCGTCGGTGGCCTCGGCGGCGGCGCGGACCTGATCAACCAGCGCTTGGCTGTTGCCCATCACCCCGGCGACCTGAGTGCCGAGGGCACGCATGCACGCGCCGGTCAGCGTGGCGATGTCGACGATCGCGTCGTGAGGCTCCTCCGTCGACAACACCAATCCGTCGGCCATCACGAGCCGGCCTTCGGCGTCGGTGTTGATCACCTCGACGGTCGTGCCGCCGCGCATCGTGATCACGTCGCCGAGGGCCAAGGCGGTGCCCGAGGGCATGTTGTCCGTGCAGCACAGGAAACCGGTGACCTGGGCGGTGCACCCGAGCTCGGCGAGCTCGGCCATCGCCGCCAGGATCGCCGCCGCCCCCGACATGTCGTTCTTCATCTGGGCGTGGACCTCGTCGCCCGGCTTGAGGGCGATCCCGCCCGAGTCGTACATGATCCCCTTGCCAACCAGCGCCAGCCGGCCGCTCGGTTCACCCGTCGCCGGGCGATACGTCAGCTTGACGAGACGCGGCGGCTCGGCACTGCCCTGGTTGACGCCGAGGATGCCTCCGCATCCCATCTCGACCAAGGCGTCCTTGTCAAAGACCTCGACCTCCAATCCCCGCTCGGCGCCGATCGCCTCGGCCACGTCGGCGAAACGGGTGGCGTTGAGGTGGCTGTGCGGCGTGTTGGCGAGGTCGCGTGCCAGCTGGGTCGCGGCAGCCAACGCCTTGCCGCGAGCGGCGCCGTCGGTGAGCGCCTGCTTGTCGCTGACGTCGGCGACGAACGTCAGCCTCGTCACGGCGGTGCCACGCGGTTGGCCGCGCAGCTGGTCGTAGCCGTAGCGCGCCAGCAACACTCCCTCGACCACTGCTTGCGCCGCCTGCTCGGGAGCCACGGAAACGAGCCCGTCGAGGCTGAACGCCAGCCGGGCGTGCGACGACGCGGCACGAGCGAACGCCGCGGCTGTGTTGCGCAGCCCGGCGACGTCGAGCTTCGCCGCCTCACCGATGCCGACCGCCACGGCTGTGCCACCGTCGGTGCCCGGCACCACGACCGTCGAGCCGACCGTGGCGTCGAACCCGGCGGCCTTGAGCTGCTTGCGGTCGACGCCGAGCGTCTCGCCGACGCTGCCGCGGGCGGCAACGGGCACTCCGACCACGGTTGCGCTCTTCGGCGTGACTGGGGCGATCCCGATCTGCACGGCGGCCACGCGTTGTAGCGACGGCGTCGGATCGAACATGGCGGGTACGTCGTTCGTCATGACGTTTCCTCTCGGCAGATGCGCTGGGCGCGGCTGGTTCTAGCACAGGCGGGCCGTTCGCTCACTCGACGGTCGTCTCAGAAACTCCAGAACACGGGGACGAGGCCGACGCCGATGACGAAGTACCAGGCGAGCAGCGGCAATCCGAGCTTGGCGTAGTCGCCGAACCGATACCCCCCTGGCCCCATCACCATCAGGTTGGCGGGTGTGGCCACGGGAGTGAGCAAGGCTGCAGACGAGATCAACGTCACGAACATCAGCACAGGTCTGACAGATACGTCGAGCTCGCCCGCCGCGGCGATCGCCACCGGGATGACGATCAGCGCCGTCGCCGTGTTGCTGATCAGCTGACCGAGCACGGCGATCACGACGAACAGGCCGATCAACAGCGTGTACGGACCACCGACGACGTCGAGCAGGCCGTCGGCGACCTTGTCGGCGGCGCCGCTTGCCTGCATCGCCGTGGACAGTGGGATCATCCCGGCGACGAGCACGATCGTCGTCCAGTTGATCCCCTTATAGGCGTGCTCCATGCTCAACACCCTGGTCAGGATCAGCGCCCCGGCTGCCAACAGCCCGGCGACCGCCGCAGGGACCGCCCCGGTGGCGAGCAACACCACCATCACGGCGACGATGACGAGCGTGCGTTTGGCGCCGGGGCCGAGCGGCACTGCTTGCCGGCGGACGACGCGTGGTTCGTCGACGACGAGGACGTCAGGGTCCTCGAGATTGACGGCGAGGGCGTCCCATGTGCCCTCCAGGAGCATCACGTCGCCGGCCGCGAGCGCGACCTCCCCGGGGCCGAGATCCTCGCCTTTGCGGTGGACGGCGAGCACGACGAGGTCGCCGCTCTCGGTCACCATCCCCGGGAACGCCGTCTCCCCGATCAATCCGGAACGTGGGCGAACGATCGCCTCGGCGACACCCGACTCTCGCGTGAACAACTGACCGCTCGCCTCTTCGTCGAGCTCGTAGTGGGCCAGCAGTACGCGGGCTTGGTCGCTGAAGTCGGCCGGCATGAAGCGGGCGTTGCGATGCGGGAGCAAACGGTTCCCGAGCAAGACGACGATGACGATCGTGCCGACGAGCAGCGGGATGCCGACGAGGGTGAACTCGAAGTATCCGAAGGGGTCGGCACCCGCATCGTCGGCCGCCTCGGACACGAGCACGTTCACCGGCGAACCGGTGAGCGTCAGCATCGATCCGGCGTGGGCGGCGAACGCCAGCGGCATCATCAGCTGCGACGATGGTGTCCGCAGTTTGACCGCGGTGACGACAACCACCGGAACGAGTGCGGCGACTGCCCCGTTGACGCTGATGAAGGCGGTCAGCGCGGCGCACATCAGCATCATCAGCACGAGCAGGCGCTGTCTGCTCTCGCCCGCTCGGGCGACGAGTTGTTGCCCGGCCCACGCCGTCACACCCGTGGAGTCGAGGGCCTCGCTGACGACGAAGAGCGAGGCGATGAACAGCACCGTCGGGTCGCCGAAACCGGCGAGCGCCTGGTTCAGATCGAGGACGTCGGTGGCCCACAGCGACAGTGCCGTGCCGATGGCGACGATCTCGACCGGTACCAGATTGGACACGAACAGCACGACCACGCCACCGAGGATGAGAAACACAATCGTGCTGTCAGCCACCCGAGGCACCATAGGTGTCGAGCGCGACCGATGGGTGTTTAGGTGACGGAACGGCCCCCTACACACCGGTCATGCGGCAGCGCCGCGCCCGAGGGGATGGCGCGGGCCTATCCCTGACACCATCGGTTCCGGTTGGGCAGGCTTGTTGGCCACGCAGGCGCGGCGGGCGGTGAGGCATCGTCGTCGCCGCGGCTCGATCGACCCACGCCACCACGACAAGCGCCGACAGCAGGTGCCACAAGGCATGCGGCTGGGCCCACGAGTCGGCGTCGCAGAGCGGGCTGGCGGACGTTCCGAGGACCCAGGCGAGCACGGCGACGCCGACGAGGACGACGCTCGCGGAGTTGCAGACGGCAGGAAGCCGGCGGCGGCGAGCGAGCAGCTCTGCCCCGACGACTACGACCACGGCGGCGGCGACGAACGAGTTGGTGACGGCCGCCGAGGCCGACGCTCCGACGGCACCGGCGATCGCGCCAACCAAGAGCCCGAGCAGCGCGCCGGCGTCGGTTCGCTCCCCGGCCAGCCGGCCGACGTGCCAGCCGGTGATGAAGCCGAGGATGGCGACCAGGGCGGCGTCGTGGAGCAGTTGGGCGACTTCGCTGGGATCGCCGTGGTAGAGCACGCTGCCGACACCTTCGACGACGACCGCGAAGGCGAGAGCGAGGAAGACCCGAGGGATGCGCCGCCGGGCGACGGCGACAACGACGACAACGCCGGCAGCCACGTAGCCGAGTGATGACCACGCGTTGACATCCTGGGCCAGCGACCAATCGTCGACGGCCTCGCAATCGCCGATCTCGACCTGTTCGATGAGCATCAGAGGTGCTCGTTGCGTTCGAGCCAACGCAGGGCGAAGAACCCCCCGATCGGCGGCAAGAAGAACGACGACATCCGCGACATCACGTCGATCGCCAGGGCGATCCTTCGAGAATTCGTCCGACGAGCAGCCCCACTGCCGAGGAGACGAACAGGCGCGGGCCTTGACGCAACCAATCGGCGCTGAGGGGCTGAGCGACCTTTACGGTCATCGTGACGAGCAAGCTAGACGAGCAGCGATCCGGCGGTGCGGACCCGGGATCACCCCGACACTGGAGCCACGAAGCGGCCACAATCGGGTTCTCCCTGGGATTGCGTGGGTCGGTCGCTCGCTGTGTCACGGTTGCATGGCGCTGAGGAGCAGTCGAGCTGAGGCGCCGCGCCGGGCACTCGGATTCTGAGGCCACGATCCGGACAGATGTGTCCGGTTTTGGGCCTCAGAATCGGCGTGTCAGGAAATCCGCAACCCCGAGCGCCACACCTCTCGCAGTCGCCGCTCGGCGCGCCCGTTCAGTCCGTCGACGCGGGGAAGACGACGTGGCAGTAGTTGAACGTGCCGGGCTCCTGGCGTCCGGCGCATGTGTCGCCATAGGACCGGTAGTCCGACCCGATCGGCGCGAAGTCGAACAGCTCGTCACACGCCTGCATGTCACCGTCGAAACACCGTTGGGCGAGGCCGTCCAGCGCAGGATCGGCACCGAGACCCGTCGGCTCCTGGGTGGCCGGCGGAATCGACGACGGCGTCGTCGGGCCCGGCACGGTTGTCACGGCGAGCGTGTTCGTCGGCGGTGTCGTCGTTGCGTCGACGGCGAACGCGTCCTCGCACCACGTGCCGCTGTTCGCCCGCTGACGCCCGGCGCAGGTGTCGCCAAAGTTGCGATAGTCACTACCCGCCTCCGAGTCGCGCCAGAGGTCATCGCAAGCCGCCATGTCGCCGTCGTAGCAGGACTGCGCCAGCGCATCGAGCGCAGGATCGGTACCGAGTCCCGTCGGCTCCAGCGTCGGCGGCGGGATCGGGCCGGGCGTGGTCTGCGTCGGCCCAGTGGTCGGCGGAGGGGTCGTGGTGACCGTCGACGGTGGGGCGATGGTGACCGGGGGCCCGGGCAGTGTCGTCGACGCGGTGGTAGAAGGCGGCACGGTCGCCGACTCCGACGACTCGACCACGACGGTGTCGATCGGCTGCGCGCCGAAGGCGTCGACGCACCAGGTTCCCGAGTTCTCCGCCTGGCGCCCCGCACACGTGTCGCCGTAGCTGCGGTACGGCGTCCCAGGGTCGGCGCCCGAATAGAGATCGTCGCAGGCCGCCAGGTCGCCGTCGTAGCAGGACTGGGCGAGGCCGTCGAGCGTCGGATCGTCGCCGAGGCCAGTGGGCTCGATCGTCGGCGGCGGAACGTCGCCGGGGTCGATCGGTTCGCTGGTGTCCACGAGCTGCGTCGTCGCGGGCTCGAAAACCGTTGTGGTGTCGCCGAAGCCGGTGGTCGGTGGAACCGACGGGGGTGCCGGCACTGCGCCGGCACCCGGTACCGGATCCTGCAGCGCGGTGCAGTAGCTGCCGGTGTTCTCCGGCTGGCGCCCGGCGCAGGTGTCGCCGTAGATCTGGTAGGCGGAGCCGGAGTCGGCGCTGCCGTACAACTCGTCGCAGGCGTCCATGTCGCCGGCGTAGCACGACTCGGCGAGGGCATCGAGCTGAGGGTCTGTGCCGAGCCCCTCGGGCGGGATCGGCTCACCGCTCGGCGGCGCGACGGTTTCGAGTCCGCAGAACCGGCCGGTGCCGGCAGCTTGTCGCCCGCCGCAGGTGTCGCCGTACTCTTCGTACGGCGAGTCGATCGGGGACCGCAGGAAGAGGTGATCGCAGGCGACGAGGTCGCCGTCGAAGCACGACTGGGCGAGGGCGTCGAGCTCGGGGTCGGTCCCGAGGTCGGCGGGTGGCGCCGCTTCGGCGCCGATCTCCGTGCTGGTCGGGGACACCACCACCTTCGGGACGCGAGCGTCGCCGGCGGGCGTCGCCGGGTCGGAGGATGCCTGGGCAACGGCACCGCAGACGGCGAGCGAGAGCGCTGCCGCCACGACCGCGATCGCTCGGGTACGACGCGACGCCCGGTGCGCTCCCACGACCCGGTCTTCGCCAGCAGTCGCTCGTCGTCCACTCATGGGGTCGGGGTTCCTCTCGGTCGTGCGGCCGCCCACCGGGCAACGGCGGCGATACTAGGCCACCCGCGTCGCCGGGAGCAGGCAGTCGGGCGTCGCCGCGACCGCGGCGAGCACCACATCGGTGGCGCCACTGAGACGGAGCGAGCGATCCGCTGCGTCGAGCGTCGCCCCCGTCGTGACCACGTCGTCGACGACGAGAACCCGGCGTCCAGCGGCACGTGGATGGACGCGGAAACACGGCCCGGACAGGCGTTGGCGGCGGCTGCGTCCGGTCTGCGCCGTCGCCGCGCCATCCCGTTCGAGGAGGCGGCGGCAAGGCAGGCCGAGGTGGGCGGCGACCTCTCGGGCGATCAGCTCGGCCTGATCGAACCCGCGGCGCCGTCGTCGCGACGCGCTCGTGGGCGCCCACGTCACGACGTCGAAATCGGTGACGCGCCCACCCAGCCGGCCGGCCAGGACCGCGGCGACGTGGGCCGCGACGCGCCGGCGGTTGTGGTACTTCAACCCGAGCAGGATGTCGCGCACCCGCCCGCTATAGGCGGTGGCGACGATGATGTCGCCCGGCGTGCCCGGCGCCGGCCGGGCAACGAGGGCGAAGCGGCAGGTCCGGCACAGTACCGGCCCGCGGGTCTGGCATCCAGCACATCGGGTGGCGAAGATCATGACCCCAACAATGACGAAGGGGTGTCAGGGTCCTCATCGGAGTGTTTGGTGCTCAGTATCCGACACCAAACACTCCGTCAGCACGAAACACTCGGATGTCAGGCGGCGGCGAAACGAGATTGAAGGGCGGAGACATGCTCAGCAGCGGCCCGAGCAGCCGCCTCGTCACCGAGGGCGGCGCTCAGCTGACGTCGCCGCGCCCAGCCGTACACACTGCTCTCCCGCTCCGCCAACCGCTCGGCGATCAGTTCGGCGGCGAACTCGTGGCGTCCCGACCGCAGCGCCGACTCCAGCAACGTGCGCTGGAGCACGTCGCGTTGGGCGTGCGAGCCTCCGAAGCGGTGCAGGTGACGACGGATCGGGGCGAGCGTCTCGACGACGTCGTCGTAGCGGTCCTCGCCGAAGGCAATCACGGCGCGCGAAGCGGGGAGGCCGACCTCAGCGGTCATCACCTCGTTGGACACGCCCGCCCGTCCGGCGGGCGCCCCAAGCTCGAGCTTGGCGATCACCTTGGACGCGTCGGCGAACCGACCCGCTCCGACGAACGCCATCACCGCGTGCAGATCGTTGAAGACGTACCACGGCTCGTCCGCAGTCCGGGTCGCCCACGCGTCGGCAAGTTCGGAGAACCGGGCGCCGGAGTCGATGCCGTCAAGCTTGAGCCGCCACAACAGGGCGCTGGCATCGAGCATCTCCAGCGGCACCCCGGCGGCGTCAGCGTTGTGCAGATGCTCGTCGTAGATGGCGAGGACCTCATCGTCGCGGCCCGCCTCGAGCTCGAACAGCGCGAGGTGCCACCAATTGTGCACGACGAACAGGTTGCCGCTGCCCCAATCGTCGACGCGGCTGCGCAGGAAAGGAATGCCACGGTCGATCTGTCCGCGCATCTCGAAGGTATGCACGACGGCGTGGATCGCCCACACATCGTCAGGGTGGACTTCGATTGCCGACATCCCGAACTCCTCGGCCTTCTCATACTCACCGGTCTCCTCGAGCCCGAACGCGTACATGCCGCGGACGGCCGCGGCCCGCGGGTCGTCGGAAGCGAACGAGTCGAGCGTCCTTCCCGGGCGGTCGCGCAGGCTGCGGGCATCGCCGAGGAAGAAGTCGAGCTGATGCCCGACCTGCAGCGCGAGCACGTCGGTCGGCCACGAGAACAGCAGCTCGTCGAGGATCGACGACGCACCGTGCCAGTCCCCGGCGACCCAGGCAGCGATGGCCGCGGCGTGCGTCGACTCGCGTTGGTCGAGCGGTGTCGCGATCATCGCCGCGTGGGCGGCCCGCGCCGCGTCGAGCTCGGGGACGTCGGTGGCGGTGAGGCACAGGTAGGCCATCAATGCGTTGCCCATGGCGAAGTCGGGATGCTCGCTGACGAGAGTGCCGGTAAGGCCGACAACCGCGGGCTGGTAGCGCAGTAGGTGGTCGAGGGCGCGTTCGTACGTCTCGGTCGGATTCATCGTCGCTTCTCTCTGAGTTGGTTCCCACCATGATGCTCGACACGCCTCGCTCGGCGCATCGGCGGAACGGCGTAGCTGGCGCTCAAGCTTGGTCGGGTGCACCTCGAAGTCACCGAGAAACCGGCGAGCGGCGGCGGTATGTTCGGGTCGGTGCGCCCACTCATCGCTCTGCCTTCGCGGCTCACCGAATCCGCCGACACCTGGCGCGTCCCAGCGACGGCGCTCGGACGTCCGTACCAGCAAGCGATCATCCGCGCCGGCGGGGCCCCACTCGCGGTGCCACCACTGTTCGCCGAGGACGACGTCGAGGCCGCGGCCGACGACGTGATGGCTCGCGTCGACGCCCTCTGCCTGCCGGGCGGTCCCGACGTCTCGCCGCTGCGCTACGGCGTCGACGAGCTGCATCCCCGGCTGATCAACGTGTGCGACGAGCACGATGCACTCGACCTCGCGCTGGCCCGGGCCGCCGTCGCCCGCGACAAGCCGGTGCTGGCGATCTGCCGCGGACATCAAGTGCTCAATGTGGCGCTCGGCGGAACCCTGCACCAGCACCTGGCCGACGTCATCGGCAAGCGAGCAGACGGGCACTACCGGCACCACAACGACATCGATGTCGTCGCCGGATCGCGAACCGCCGCAGCGATGGGCACGGTACGCGGTCGCGGACATTGCGTTCACCACCAGGCGATCGACGAGCTGGCGCCTGGTCTCGTCGTCACGGCCTGGTCGGGCGACGTCATCGAAGGCGTCGAGCTCCCCGACCGCTGGGTGGTCGGCGTGCAATGGCATCCCGAGGACACCGCCGCCGACGACCCCGTCCAGCAAGCTCTGTTTGACGCCTTCGTCGACACGGCCCGCCAGCCCGTCGTCACCACGTGAGGACGCGCCTTCCCGTTCACTCACCTCCGTTCTCCCGCGCCGTTCCGTCGTCGTTGACGGTCCGCATCATTCAGTGCGTCGTCGGCCTGATCGTCTGCGGTGTCGGTATCGCCCTGATCATCGACGGTGACGTCGGCCTCGCCCCCTGGGACGTCCTCCACAAGGGCATCAGCCGCCACACCGGGATCGCCGTCGGCACCGTCATCATCATCGTCGGGTTCGCCGTGCTCGTCCTGTGGGTGCCATTGGGAGTGCGACCGGGGATCGGCACGATCCTCAACGCCGTGCTCATCGGCTGGACCGTCAACATCGCCCTCCCCCGCCTGCCCGAGCCGACCGACATCGCCTGGCAAGTCGTCGAGATGCTCGGCGGCGTCGTCGCCTTCGGCATCGGGACGGCGATGTACATAGGCGCCGGGCTCGGACCGGGACCGCGCGACGGGCTGATGACCGGCATCGCCGGACGCGGCTATTCGCTGCGACTCGTCCGCACCGCCATCGAGATCGCTGTGCTCGTCACCGGGTGGGCGCTCGGCGGCTCCGTCGGCGTCGGCACCGCGGTGTTCGCGCTGGCGATCGGGCCGCTCGTGCACTTCTTCGGCGGCGTCTTCGGCATGCGCACGAGCCGCCTCGACTTCGTCACCGCCGACTGATCGAATGGAGTGTTTGCTGCATCGGAGTGTCAGCTGCCGGGAAAACGCGCACGTGACACTCCATCAGCACGTAACACTCCGATGGAGGAGGGGTCAGCGCGTCGCGGGGAGCGTGGTGCCGGGGGCCGGAGTCGGAGTGCCAGCCCCATCGAGGGCGATGTCGACGACGATGCGGAACGGCTCGGTGAGCGTGCTCACCGTGAAGTCACGCTGGCGGTCGAGCCCGATCGCCCAGGCGTTCTGGCCCTCGAAGTTCTCGATCTGCTGGAGCTCTTTGATGTTGACGACATTGGTCGGCACGAACTCTCGCGGTCCCTGGTAGCCGTTGCCCTCGATGTCGGGCATCCATACACCGACGGCGAGGACGAGTGTCGCGTCGCCGGCGACCTCGACCGGCTCGCCCCTCGGTGAATCGAGGATCGGGTCGGCTTCGTACTGAACCTGGAAGCCCGGTAGCTCGCCGGTCCCGCCAAGCTCGAGAACGACCCGTTCGAAGCACTCGTGCCCACCGGTGCGAATGTCGGTGCCAACGAGCGACGACAGCCGATTCGGGAAGTCGTCGTTGACGGGGCCGGTGTCGCCGAGGTCACCGCACCCGGTCGCCTCCGGGTGGTGTCCTGCGGCCTGGATGGTTGGCGCCGAGGCGAGCACGAACAGCGCCGCCGCGGCCACGAGACGTGAGGGCTTCATGGACGCACACTGTGCGCCTTCACGCCCACCAGCGCCAGCACAATTCGATGTCAGTTTCGGTGCAACCGTGGCACCGAGTTTTCACCTCAGCCGGGCACGTAGTCGCCGTGGACGGAGACGGACAGGTTGATGCGGTCGCGGTTGTACGTCGGCTCGCTGATATCGCCGAGGCCGAGCCAGCTGCAGCAGGGCGTCCTGGTTCTCCGGACGCAGCCGCGCACAGCCCTTGCTGGCCGGCTCCGGGGGCACGTTGTTGGCCCCGTGGATCGCCTGCCCGCGATGGAAGTACAGCGGCTTGTACATGTTGCCGTTGAGCGGGTTGTCCTCCGCGACCGGGAACTTCGTGCTGTTGTGCCAGCCATCGTTGTCGAGCGCTGGGTCGTAGCGGAAGGCGCGCACCCGCTGCTGGTTGGTGGTCTCCCAGCCGGGTTCGCCCGTCGACGTCTTGAACACGAACCTGACGCCGCCTTCGCCCTCACCGGCGAACATGACCTGGCAGGTCTTGTTGATGAGGATCCACCGCGACGAACCCACCGCCGCGTCCGCCGGGATGGCGATCGACTGGGCGGACATCAGCGCCTGTTCCTCGGAGCTGCCCGGCGTCATGTCGTTGCGGCTGATCGGAAGGTGCAGCGCCATGCGGACAGCACACAGCTGCTGGCGGGTGAACGGTCCGGACACGCCGTCGACGGCCAGCGACGGCAGGCCGTAACCGGCGAACAACTCGTTGAGCTTCTGCTGCTGGGCGGCGACGCCGCTCGAGCCGACGGCGACTTCTTCCTCACGACGTTGCTCGCCCGTGATGTCGTCGATCTGGTTGCCGGGACACATGTCCAGCACATCGCCGGCGTGGATCGTGTCACGATCGGTGATCCCATTCTCCTCGGCGAGACTCGCTGCCGTGACCGTGGGATCGTCGACACCGTCGGCGATGAGGCTGAGCGACTCGCCCGACTGAACGACCCTGGCGCACCCCGGATCGTGCACGCCCGGCGGCAACGGAATCGTGGTTGTCGTCGGCGGAAGCGTCGAGGTCGGAGCAGCCGTCGTTGGTGGAGCCGTCGGGGCAACCGTCGTCGCCGCGGTCGTTGCCGGCGGGGCCGTGGTCGTGGGCGCCTGGACCGGCGCCGGCACCGGTGCCGCGGCCTGCGCCGCCCCGGCAGCGGTGGGAACCTGGGTTCGTTCGGCGCCCTTCAACGTCGAGCATCCAGCGGCGAGGACCGGCAGGCAGGCGGCGAGCAGCGTGGCGAAGAGCTTGCGCTGCATGATGGTCAAGGTAGTGCTGGGCGCGGCGAGTTAGGCGTCGCGTCGAGCACGCCGTCAGTACCGATAGTGCTCGGGCTTGTAGGGGCCGCCAGGCTCGACGCCGATGTACTCCGCCTGCTCGTCGCTGAGCTGAGTGAGCTTGACGCCGAGGGCATCGAGATGGAGCCGGGCGACCTTCTCGTCGAGTCGCTTGGGCAGCACGTAGACATCCGTCGGGTACTGCGCCGTGTTCGTGAACAGCTCGATCTGGGCGATCACCTGGTTGCTGAACGAACAGCTCATCACGAAGCTCGGGTGCCCGGTCGCGCAGCCGAGGTTCACCAACCGGCCCTCGGCGAGAACGATGATCTGGTTGCCGCCCTCGAAACGCCACACGTCAGTGCCCGGCTTGAGCTGGTCGCGAGTCGCGCCGGAGCGGGCGAGGCCGGCCATGTCGATCTCGTTGTCGAAGTGGCCGATGTTGCAGACGATCGCGTTGTGCTTCATCCGGCTCATGTGTTGGACGGTGATGATGTCGGCGTTCCCCGTTGCCGACACGAAGATGTCGGCCGTTTCGACGACGTCGTCGAGGGGCAGCACCTGCAACCCCTCCATCGCCGCCTGCAACGCGTTGATCGGGTCGATCTCCGTGACGATGACACGGGCGCCCTGGCCACGAAGGCTCTGCACACAACCCTTGCCCACGTCGCCATAGCCGCACACGACTGCGGTCTTGCCACCGATCATCACGTCGGTCGCCCGCGAGATCGCATCGACAAGAGAGTGCCGGCAACCGTAGAGGTTGTCGAACTTCGACTTCGTCACGGAGTCGTTGACGTTGATCGCCGGGAACAACAGCTCGCCCTCGGCGGCCATCTTGTACAGACGCTTCACGCCCGTCGTCGTCTCCTCGGTGACGCCGCGGATGGCCTTCGCCATGCGCGTCCACTTCGTCGGCTCGGCCCGCAGCGAGCGCTGCAGCAGTCCGAGGACGATCGCCAGCTCGGGGTTCGACGCCGACATCGGATCGGGGACCTCGCCATCGCGCTCGTACTGCACACCCTTGTGCAGAAGCAGCGTGGCGTCACCGCCATCGTCGAGGATCATGTTCGGCCCATCCTCGCCGGCGGCGCCGGCGGGCCAAGCCATCATCTGCTCGGTGCACCACCAGTACTCCTCCAGCGTCTCGCCCTTCCAGGCGAATACCGGAACCCCTTGGGGGTTGGCGGGGGTGCCGTCCGGACCGACGACCACGGCGGCCGCGGCATGGTCCTGGGTCGAGAAGATGTTGCAACTCGCCCAGCGGACCTCGGCGCCGAGGGCCGTCAACGTCTCGATGAGCACGGCCGTCTGAACCGTCATGTGCAGCGATCCGGAGATGCGCGCCCCGGCGAGCGGCTTGGCGTCGCCGAACTCGCGGCGCAACGCCATCAGCCCAGGCATCTCGTGCTCGGCGAGAACCATCTCCTTGCGCCCGAACGGGGCAAGCGACAGGTCGGCGACGCGATAGTCCTTGCGCGCTGACAGTGTCGAGTCGGTGGTGGTCATCTCAGGATTCCTGTTCTGTCGTGATCGCCGCTTCGGCGGCCGGATCAGAAAACGTTGGGGCAATGCCCTCGGACTCGACGCGGGCCATCAGCCGTTCCGCCTCGCTCGTCTCCAGCGTCTGGGCCTCGTCGATGAGCATCACCGGGATGCCGTCGCGCACCCGGTACACGCGTTGGAGGCGTGGGTTGAACAGCACGTCGAGGTCCTCGACGTAGTACAGCGGGCCCTTGTCCTCGGGGCAGGCGAGGATCGAGAGCAGCTCGGGCGCAAGTGAAGTCATGGCACGTCCTGAAGTCAGTTGCTGGTGATCAACGAGAGCAGCTCGGCAATGCGGCCTTCGCACTCGTCCTGAGATTCGGCTTCGAGGTTGAGCCGCAGCAGCGGCTCGGTGTTCGACGGGCGGAGGTTGAACCACCAGCTGTCGAACTCCACCGTCAATCCGTCGAGGCGGTCCTGCCGGCCGTCGACGTACATCGCGCTGACACCGGCGAGCACCGCATCGACGTCACCGACGTGGGTGTTGATCTCGCCGCTCGGCGTGTAGCGCTCGTAGGGCACGCGGATCTTGGACAGCACGTCGTCGGAGCGAGTGAGCTCGGACAGCATCTGCACGGTGGCGATCAACCCCGAGTCGGCGCCATAGTTCGCCGCGAAGTAGTAGTGCGCCGAGTGCTCCCCCCCGAACACGGCTCCGGTCTCGGCCATCTGCTTCTTGATGAACGAATGGCCGACCCGAGTGCGCACCGGGACACCACCGTTCTCGGCGATCACCTCCGGCACCGCCCGCGAGCAGATGAGGTTGTAGAGGATCGTCGCGCCGGGATGCGAACGCAGCGTCACGGCCGAGAGGATCGCCGTCGTCGTCGACCCGGACAGCCCCGCTCCCGTCTCGTCGACCACGAACACTCGGTCGGCATCCCCGTCGAACGCAAGGCCGATGTCGAATCCACCGGCCACCACCCGCGCCCGCAGGTCGCGTTGGTTGGCCGGCTGCAACGGATCGGCCGGGTGGTTGGGGAACGTACCGTCCAACTCCGGGTACATGACCTCGAGATCGAACATGCCAAGGCGGTCGAAGACGGCCGGGACGACGAGCCCACCCATCCCGTTGGCGGTGTCGGCGACGACACGGCGCGGTCGGAGCTTGGTGACGTCGATGAACGACACGACGTGGTCGACGAAGTCGTCGAGGAGGTTCTCTTCGGTGCGCTGTCCGGACCGCTGGGCGGGTGCCGGGCCACGTCCGTCGAGGACGTCGGCGGTGAGCGGCTTGACGACATCGAGATCGACGGGCAACGCCCCGGCGTGGCACAGCTTGATGCCGTTGTACTCGGCGGGGTTGTGCGAGGCCGTGAACATCGCCGCCGGAAGCCGGCGGCTCCCGGACGCGTAGTAGAGCAAGTCGGACGACGCCAGGCCGATGTCGATGACGTCTGCACCCTGCGACGTCACCCCGTCGGTGAAAGCGGCGACGAGCTCAGGACCCGAGGGGCGCATGTCGCGCCCGACCAGCACCGTTTGAGCTTCGGTGTAACCGGCGAACGCGACACCGAAGGCGCGGGCGACCTCGGCGTTGAGCTGGTCGGGAACCGTTCCTCGGATGTCGTACGCCTTGACGATCTCGTCGAGAACGGACATGGCGCCGGTCAGGTTACCGACGAACCCGATTGTTCGTCATCGTCTGGTCGCTCCGGTGGCGGGAGCGCCGGCGCCGTCGGCGCCGCCAACGGCGGCGGGGGCGGTGGCTCGCCGTCGGAACCGGGCGCACGTTCGCCGGGTGCCCAGCTGATGTCGTCGACGTCGCCGCCCGTGGAGAATGAGGGCCAGCTCGGCCGTGTCGCCGACATCCCCGCGGCGAGTGGCGGCGCAAGCTTGGGGAAGTTCCAGTCACGGAAGCGGGCGAACAGCGCCAAGACGATACCGACGAAGGTCATCCCGTAGAAGAACAGGTCGGTGTTCGTCCGCTCGAACTCCAGCCGGACATGGGTATCGGTGGGCACGACGACCATCTGATTGGGGCCGATTCGGTACGGCCCCTCGGCGCCGTGGGCGGTCCAGTTCGGGAAGTAGCTCACCCGCACGAGCACCGGCACGTTCGGCTCAGAGACGTCGAACTCGACGGACTGCTCACCGATCTCGACGTTGCTGACCTCCACCTCGGGAAGCTCCACGACCTCGATCTCCTGGACGGGCTCGACGATGTTGACCCGTCGCGACGTTGACGACTGCGGGTCGCCGCAGCCGTCGGTTCCCTGGCCCTGCGGTTCCTGGCGGCTCTCGTCGATCGCCACGTCGATGCGCTGCCACGTGTCCGGACCATCCACCGCGGGCATCGCCGCCCACTCCTCCTGGTGTTGGAACCACGACGTGCCGATCTCCAGGTAGCACTCGCGCTGATCGCCCTCCCGGCCGTTGACCACGACGGGCTGGACGTCGAGTGCCTCGATATACGCCGCATCCTCGTACTCGAAGATGCGCCACGGTCCGCTCTCGGCGACCGGCGTCAGCTCCGGCCGGGTCTCCGCCTCGGCGATCGCCTCGTCGGTCGTGACCATCACGTAGCGGACTCCGAGGTCGTTGATGTGCTGGGTGCCGACGTCGGCCTCGTTGTCGGCGTAGCGGAGCTGGCGCACCGGGTTGGACGCACGATCGGACATCGCCGCGGCCGTGAGGAAGTGGTACGGCGTCGTGCCTGACGCCTCGAAGTAGAGGCCCTCCATCGACTGGATACAGCCGTCCGTCCAGAACGGCAACAGCATCAGCGCCATCGTCGTGCCGTACTTGCCGTTGCCGACACCGTCGCGGTTGTCGATCTCCCACAGCGCCCGACCGCAACCTGCGCCGTCATCGCGGGCGCCGAGCTGGTTCATCGTCTGGATGAGGTCGTGGTACTCGGGATACAGCGGCTTGGCCTCGTAGCCGCGGAAGTTGTAGGCCGGCCAGCCGTCGCTGCGGGCATCGCCGGTGCCGTGGTTGGAACGGATCGGCCCCCAGGCGTACTGGTCGCCGATTCTGCTCCCGCCGGGGAGCATCTGGAACACGAAGCCGAAGATCACCAGCACGATCAAGCCGATGGCACCGGCGATCAGCGATCGCGTCCCGACGCCCGGGACCTCGCGGGCAGGCCGATTGCGGATCCAGTTGACCAGAACGCCGGCGAGCTCGGCGGCGCCGACCATCATCATCAGGTAGCGCATCAGGTACACCCACGGCAGGATCCGCGGATTCCAGAGCAGACCGATCACCGGCAGGCTGTCGCGGGTGAGGTACACCATCGCCACGGCGATCAGCCCGATGAGCCCGAGGGCGACACCGTAGACGTGGCGGCGGGCGATCGCCGCGATCAACCCGATGATCGCCAACGAGTTGATCAGCACGTCGAGGAACGGCTCCTGGTCGAACAGCATCGACCAAAACGACTCGCTGCCCCCGTCAGGCTTGAACCCGTACTTCATGTCGGTCATGTAGTCGTGGTTGAACAGGAACGGCCCGACCCAGAAGGCGGCAAGGAGCAGCGTCAGTCCGCCGATCGCCGCGCCGTACAGCAAACGCTTGACGAACAACTGGTTCGGAAGCCAGCTCCAACCAGCCTTCGCGCACAGGGCGACGATCGCCACGATCCCGGGTAGGAAGGCGAGGGCGATCAACGAAGTTGGCAGCTCGAAGGCCTGGGTGAGTAGGACTACGAGGCCGACGATGGCCGGAGTCGCCAGCACGGCATAGACGAGCCCCTCGTCGCGGCCGGCGTCACGACGACGGTTCATCCGACTGACAAGCATCCGCCAGAGGTCGGCGCCGGACCGGCAAGCGACGATCACCACGGCACCAATGGCCGTGTAGATCAGCACGATGCCGTGGCTCAGGCAGGCGAGGGCGAGGACGATCGACGCCCACATCATCAGCCGGCCCTTGCCGTCCTCGAGACCACGGGCCAGCAGACCGAGGCCGAGCATCATCAGGCTGATGGCGATCGAGAACGAGAACTCGCCCGCCATCGTCGCCAGCACGTTGCCGCCGTAGATCGTCGTACTCTCGTTGAGGGCGAAGCACAGCCCGGCGAAGGCGAACAGTTCCGGCACGGGGTAGCGGAAGCGGGCGAGGCGGCCGAACGCCCAGCACGTGAACGGCAACGTGACGAGCCCGGAGATGGCGACGATCTTGAACGCCACGCCGTACGGGAGGACGGTGTCGAGCAACACCATCGCCAGCGCCGGGACGACCATGTAGAAGCGGTACACGGGCAGGCCGCCGTACCAGTCCATGCTCCAGCCACTGAGCTGGAAGTTGGGGAGGAGATGGTCGCGGAGGTAAGCCGGGGCCCACACATGCGATCCCATGTCGCCGCCGGTCGGTGTGACGTCGTCGAAGATGAGGTCGTCGCCGAGGATCGGCCGGAAGTGGACGACGCGCATCATGATGAACGTCGTCACGACGAGCGTCGAGACGGTGACGGCGAGGCGCACGACGCGGTCGTCCGGCCACGGTCGTTTGAACCACTCGTACGGTCGGCGGATGATCCGCATCCCGGCCCGCGCCGGAAGCGAGCGCCGACGCTCGATGGAGACCGGAGTGCCGACTGGCGGAGTGACATCGCCACCGTCGGCGACGGCAAATTCGGGCGGTGCGGGCGGAGCGTCGTCGATCACGGCCGTCGCCGTCGGCGGGCCGAACTCGCGGTCGAACTCGGCGGCGAAGTCGTCACCATCTGGGTCGATCGCCCCGGCATCGCCGTCGCGGTGTCGTAGGTCGCCGCTCATTGCGTTCCCCGGCCACGCAGGCCGTCACTGCGTTCCCCGACCACGCAGGCCGTGGCTAACCGCTCCTCGGCTGGCGCCTCGTCGCTCGCAATGGTGATCGAGGCGCTCGCTCGCTGGCATCCGTCTCGGGGCACCGGCACAGTTTGCCAGTCGTTCCGCTTCGTCATGGGTCGGCGAGTCAATCCAGCGCTAGTAACAAACCGGTCACGTTGAAGCCGATGTGACAGGCGATCGCCATGCCGAGGCGGCCGGTGACGAGGGCACAGGCGCCGCAGACGAGGCCGATCACGAACAAGCCCGGGTACTCGACGGGCCGGAAGTGGACGAGGGCGAACAGCGCCGAGGCGGCGAGTAAGGCCGGCACGTGGTTGACGCGAGCGGCGAACGATCCCTGGAGCAGGCCGCGGTAGACGAGCTCCTCGACGAGCGGCGCCCCGACGCACACCATCACCACGAGCAGCACCATCGACCCGCCCGACGCCCTGTCGACGAGGTCCTTGGCGTTCTCGGTCAGCCGCTCCTCGGTGAACACGTCCTGCCACAGCGTTTCCAGCGGCAGGTACACCAGCGGCACGAGGACGAGCTGGGTCAGTATGCCGATCGGCACGCCGAGCAGATCGACTGCGCGGGCACGCACCTGGTAGTCGGCCCGGAATTGCCCCGTCCCCTCGCGTTTGGACGCGAGGACCATGCCGGCGATGAAGATCCCCCAGATCAACAGTTGGCTGACGAACAGGACCCAGATGGGCACGTCGTCGAGATCCTCGTACCCTCCCGCCGAGTACACGACCAGGGCGACGACCTGGCCGAGGAGCCACGCCGCCAACCAGGTGAGGAGCGCCACGGGGACGTCGATCCGTCGCCCCGTGTCGCGCATCGCGACAGTTCGGAGCGGCAACGACACGACGCGTCACGCTAACGCCGCCCGGTTTGTGTCAGGCGGACGACTCACAACTGCGCGTCGCGCCGACACTGATCGCGGCCGTGCGACGTCAGCCGGCGAGGAGATCGCTGGCGACCACCGCGGAGAGGCGGCGATCCGTGAGATGCCACCCGAGCGGCACGGAGAGATCGTCGGCGTGGCGCCGGCAAAGGTCGTAGGCATGCGGGTCGCGGTCGACGGCGAGGTGGTCGAGCCACACCTGCGACCGCCGGTACTCGTAGGTGAGTGTGACGACGGCGACGTCCGAGCACGTCGGCCGAGAGCAATGGCGGCGGGACCCGTGGATCACGTGACGGAGAGTACGCGACGTGGACTGTCCCCGACGGGATCTCGCCGTAGCATGGTTACATGAGCAATTTGCCGCCGCCGCCTCCCCCGCCGCCGCCCGGGCGCGGGCCGGCACGCGGCGGTTCGCAGCGGCCGTCCGGTGATCGGCGCCAACCCACTCCCGGTGGCGGTGAGCAGCAGCCGCGTCGTCCCGGTGGCTGGCCGCGCTGGGCACTCTACGTGCTCGCCGGCGTCGTCGCCGCCGCCCTCCTCCTGCCGAGCCTGTGGCCCCGCGATGAGGGCACGTCGATCACCTACACCGAGTTCATGGAAGAGGTCAGCGACGGCAAGGTGGCGTCCGTCGAGATCAACAACTCTTCGGGGGCGATCAGCGGTGAGTTCAAGGACGGCACGCAGTTCACCACCACCGGCGGCGGTGAGCGCGGCTTGTCCGAGGGGGACGAGGAGGCTCTGCGCGAGGCCAACGTCGATTACGAGTTCAAGACGCCGAGCAGCAACTGGTTCCTGAGCATCGCCGGCCTGCTGTTGCCCGTGCTCTTGATCATCGGCTTCTTCGTCTGGATGCAGCGCCGCGCTGCCGGCCAGATGGGCAACGTGATGTCGATCGGGCGCAGCCGGGCCAAGGCCTACAGCCAGGACCGGCCGTCGACCACGTTCGCCGACATCGCCGGCTATGAAGGCGTCAAGCAGGAGATCACCGAGGTCGTCGACTTCCTGCGCATGCCCGATCGGTTCCGCGAGATCGGCGCCCGCGTGCCCAAGGGCATGCTCCTCGTCGGCCCGCCGGGCACCGGCAAGACACTGTTCGCCCGCGCCGTCGCCGGCGAGGCCGGGGTCGGCTTCCTGTCCGTCACCGGCTCCGACTTCATGGAGATGTTCGTCGGCGTCGGCGCCAGCCGGGTCCGCGACCTGTTCCAACAGGCCCGCCGGATGGGCCGGGCGATCATCTTCATCGACGAGATCGACTCGATCGGGCGCAAGCGCGGCGCCGGTCTCGGCGGCGGTCACGACGAGCGCGAGCAAACGCTCAACCAGATGCTCTCGGAGATGGACGGCTTCGAGACGGCCGAGGGGATCGTCATCCTCGCCGCCACCAACCGTCCCGACATTCTCGATCCGGCGTTGCTGCGGCCCGGTCGCTTCGACCGCCAGATCGTCGTGCCGCTGCCGGAGTACGAGGAGCGCAAGGCGATCCTCGAAGTGCACGCCCGCGACAAGCGCATCGGCGGCGACGTCGACCTCGGCACGATGGCCAAGGCGACGCCGGGTATGTCCGGCGCCGACCTCGCCAACCTCGTCAACGAGGCCGCCCTCGTCGCCGTCCGTCGCGGCTCCAAGCTGATCGAGCGGATCGACTTCGAGAACGCCCGCGACCGCGTGGTGCTCGGCGCCCTCCGGGAGAGCCTGGTGATGACCGCCGACGAGAAGCGAGCCACGGCGTACCACGAGGGTGGGCACGCCCTTCTCGCCACCGTGCTGCCCCACGGTGACCCGCTGCACAAGGTGACGATCCTGCCGCGGGGCATGGCCCTCGGTGTCACCTGGAGCCTCCCCCAGGAGCGCCACACCTACGCCAAGGAGTACTTCGAGGACATCATCTGCAAGGCGATGGGTGGGCGTGTCGCCGAGAAGATCGTGTTCAACCACCTCAACTCGGGCGCTGCCAACGACCTCGAGCAGGCCACCAGCATCGCCCGCCGGATGGTGCGCGAGTGGGGCATGAGCGAGCGCGTCGGGCCGATGGCATGGAGCTCTCAGCAGCACGTGTTCCTCGGCGAGGACCTGATGTCCGCCGGTCGGGAGTACTCCGACGACACGGCCAAGCTGCTCGACGAGGAGATCGCGAGGGTGCTCACCGAGCAGGAGGACCGGGCGACCAAGCTGCTCACCAAGCATCGGCGCGGGCTCGAGCTGATCGCCGAGGCCTTGCTCGAGAAGGAGACGATCGACGGGCGCGAGGTCGCCCAGTTGATCCAGCAGGGCCTCGCCGAGTCCGGCGAAGGCGGATCACCGATCGAGCTGAACATCTCCCATCCCGAGGACGAGGGCGCCCCGGCGACCCCCACCGCTCCGGTGACGCGGACGACCCCGCCGCCCAACTGACCCGATTCTTCGACGCGGTCCGGCCGTCTGAGGAGTGTTTCGTGTCTTTGGTCGATTTGGCGCCAGCAACGTCGTCACAGATGCCAAAGAGTCCGACGCGGTCCGACTACTGCTTCTCTCGCGCTGCCGCAACCGCAGCCCACAGGTCGGTGGCAGTCACCGGGCCGACGAAGTGGCCGCGTACCACCCCGTGGCGATCGGCGATGACGAGCAGCGGCACGGCTTCGATGCGGTAGCGCTGATGGAGGTCGGGCCGGGCCGGGAACTCGACGACCTCGACCGCGACCTCGGCGCCGGCGAGCACTTCGGCCTTGGCCACGACGTCGGCGCAGGTCGAACACGTCGCCGACGTGAACACAGCGACCAGCCACGGCGCCTCGGGGGCGGCGAAGTCGGCGCGGTCGAGCTGCTCGGGGACCAGCCCAATCGAGCGTGTCGGCGCGTCGGGATGCCGACGGCGCCGGAGCACGACCGCCACCAGCGCCGCGGCGACGGCGATACCGAGGGCGATCAGCAGGCGATCCATGCGCCCCGTCAGGCGTTGGCCGGCACGGCCCAGACGGCGACGCGACCCTGGGCGTCGGGTTCCCGCGGCAGGATCCGCTCGACGAACACCTGTGTGGTCGAGCGGACGATCAGCTGATTGCCGAGTGCCGCATCGGGGATGTCGAGGGGGCGGATCGCCCCCGCGGCCACGGTGATGTCGGCGAATCCGGGAAGGGTCTGCACCCCTTCAGGTGTGATCGCCTGGAGCGTCACGACGGAGTCCGTCCTGGTGTTGTTGTACAGGACAAGCCCGCCTTCGGTGGCGACGGCCGGGCCGAGCCCGACGTACCAGGTGTTGGCGATGTAGCCGTCGGGGCGCGTCGTCGCCCCGAGCGTGATCGACGTCGTCGCCACGTTGTCGATCGTCCGGGTACTGACCCGCTCGACAACCACAGGCGTCGCCGGCTCGGTGCCGAACACGACACTGTGGGCGCCGTTGGGCAGATCGGCCACGTCGGCGACGCGGAACTCGACGACTTCGCCGTCGGGGACGACGATCGCCTCCGGCGGCTCCAACCCGGCCGGTTGCGGGAAGCCGAGGAGCACCGGAGTCACCGTGGCATCCTCCTCGCCGGGGTTGTAGAGGTAGTAGTTCTCGACGACGTCGTCTGCCCGCTCGCCGTACACGAACCACCACTGGTCGCGAGCGGCCGGGGCGGCGAGGGTCATCACGTAACCCGTCCGCTCGACCGTGTCGAGGAGCTGCGACCTGCCGACGACGATTCGGCCGCGTGTTGCGACGACGCTGATGCCGACCCTTGTCTGGTCGCCGATGATGTCGGTTCCCACGTCGATCACGCGCACGGACCGGGCGGGGACGGCGAATCCCTGATACTGCTCGGGGATCCGGACCCCGCGCTCGGTCGCCAGGGTGATGTCGACGACCGCCGGGTAATCGTGCGGGTTGGAGAGCACGAGCGATTCGACACTTCCGTCGAGCGTGTCACCGGCGGCGAGGTACCACTGAGCCGCGCTGGCGTTGGCGCAGGCGGCGACCGACTCGCCCGCCGGATCGACGGCGCGCTGTTCGACGAGCCCTCCGCCGCCGTCGATCTCGACGAACGCAGCCGCGTACGGGGATTCCACGAACTCATCGAGACGAACGGTCAACGACCGGAACGGCGCCACCTCGATGTCCTGAGTGACGGGATCGCCATCGACACGGAGCGCCGTGAGCCGGCCGCGCAGCGCGACGTCGGCGGAGTTGAACACGGTGATGCTGCCGGTGCGGCCCTCCTCGCCGGCGGCGGGCACCCCGGGACAGAACCACGAGCTCGTCAGCCCACCGGGCAGCGGCGCCGCCGGCATCCACGGGGCACTGACGGCGGAGAACACGGCGTCGGTCGGCACGACCGCCGTCCCGGCGCCGAGAGCGACGGCGATCAGCGCGGCGATCGTCACCACCAGCATCGGAAGACGGCGAAGGATCAAGACTTGAACTCCTCGGACTCTTCATCGGCGGCGAACATCTCGTCGACCCAGGCCGCCCGGGCGGCTTCATCGTCGGCGCGGAAGAGCGGTCGGGCCGCTCGCGCCGCCGCCGGCTCCCGAGCGGCAGCGGCGACGGGTTCGAGCGGAACCATCACCGGAACGTCGCCGGCGTCGGTCGGCAAGTCGACGTCCTCGGCGAGGTCGATGACGACACGGCGATCACCGCCACCGCCGCGACGCGAGCTCCAGGCGGGACGGCGCAGGCGGCTGGCGGCGACGAAGGCGACGACCCACAACGCGGCCTGGCCGAACAGCGCCGCAACCCGACCGGACGGCGTCTCGTAGCGCATCTCGGCCTCGCCGGAGGTGGCCACGTCGAAGGCCGTGAGGGCCCCGAACCCGACGCTGGCGGGAATGTTCTCCCCGGCCACCTCCATCGTCCACTGCTCGTCGAACGGGACGGCGAGCGCCACGGATCCGGCAGGAACCTCCCCTGACTCCGACCTGGTAGTGAGCGTCCCGCTGAGCACGGCCGGCGCACCGCTGAGATCGCGACGGACAAGGTCGGCCGAACCCGCCGCCGAAGTCGCGTCAGCCAGCGGGCCGGAGAAGGCTGCGACGCCGGGGAAGGCGGCGGTGTTCTCGAACACGTCGAAGTTCGGCGACGTGAAGAGCAGACGAAGATCGAGCTGAGCCTCGAAGGCGTCCGTCAGTCCGATCGGCGGGACGATCGGATCGCTCGCCGTCGACTGCCCGCCGTCGATGTGCGGCACGACGATGTACCGAATGGCGTAGGGCGCGAGGAGGCGGCCGCCACGCTGCGTCGCACCACTCGACACGTCGGCGAGCGCAGCGGCGAGCTCGTCGTCGCCGTCCGTGCCCGGCGCCGTCCAACGGTCGTTGATGGGAGGGACGCCAGGTCCGGTGAGGGCGAGGGCGACGCCGTCACCGAGGTCGTGCGGCGCCGCGGGCAGCACTCGGGGATCACCGAGGTAGAGCACGCGAAAGTCCCCGAAGTCGTCTGGCCCGAGACGCGGGCCGAGGAGGGTCATCATCGTCGTGCGCGGCGCGTACCACCAGCCATCGGTGAGCGTGACGAGCGCGGGAAACGTCCCGCACAGCACGGCGACGATCGACACCAGGCCGAGCGGTTGGCGCCAGCCGAAGGTCCCATGGGCGACGTCGGACGCAAACGACGCAACGGCACACGCCGCCGCCAAGGCCAGTCCGAGTGCGACGGGAACGAGCAGCACGCCGACTTCGGGGGCACGGAACGGCAGAGCGTCGCGGTCCTGCAACACGGCGAGGACTCCGAACGTGACGACGAGCCCAGCCGCTCTCCCGGCCCACGTCAGGCGCCACGCCCGGGAGAGCGCCAACCCGGTGATCACCGGGACGTACAGGGCCAGCGTGAGCAGGCTCAGCCGGGCCCGGCCGATGTTCATCGAAGCGACGTCCTCGAGGCCGCGCCCTGGGGCCCCGGCGAGCGGGATCGCCGAGAGCTCGTGCCATGACCAGGCAGCCGCCGCCGGAAGGTTGAGCAGCCATCCGACCGTCGCCGCGGCCGCTCCGGCAACGAACAACCACAGCGAGGTCCGCCAACCGGATCCGATGAGGATCGACGACAGCGCCACGACCACGGTCACGCCGGCGACGAGGAGGATGAACGGAGGTGCCAGGGCAGTAGCGAGGGCAACCAGGATGCCCGCCACGGCAATGCGGCGGATTCGTTCGCGAGGTCCGAGTTGGAGCACGCCGTCGGGGAGGTCGGCGGCGACGGCACCAGGGTCGGCCGTGCCGATGCCGGCCGCGCTGCGGACGAGGTGGACGAACCAGGGCAGGGCGGCGAAGGAGATCAGCGCGCTCAATCGCCCGGTGGAGATGACGCCAGGTAGCAGCGGCATGGCCACGTACGTGACGAGGGCGACGATGCGTTCGCGGTTGGACGGGAACAGGTCGGCGAGTCGCCACACGCCGAGGCCGCCGAGGAGGATCGAACCGACAACGACGACGGTGAGGCCGAGACCCATGTGGAACAACCACAACACGCTGCCGGCCGCCAACACGGCGAGCCCGGTGGGGTTCGGTGCCGTGGCACCGAGCTCGCGGGCGTTCCACCCACTGACGAAGTCGCCCCACAGCTGGCGTGGGCTGTCCGGGAACGGCAGGAACTCGCCGATCGTCGGCACCGAGCGGTTGATGAACGAGCGGCTGGCGACGAGCACGGCGACGATCACCGCCAGCCAGGTGATCATCGGCGCCAGCGAACGCTCGCGCCACCGCCGGATCACCGCGGTGGCCCGCCCATCGGCGGCACCGCCCGGGGCGTCGAGGCCGATAACCAGCTGGCTATCGCGAGCGCGACGGAACGAGGCCAGCCGGTTGCTCCCTCGCGACTGGAGGTCGTGAACCTCGGCGTCGCTGACGCGCCGCAGTTTGGCGATCGCACCGCGTCGGGCCAGCAGCGTCGGGAAGCGAGGAATCGCGCCGACCGCTGCGCGGACCGACGCCCACGCCTCACGGGCGTGACCACTGAACACGCCGACGACGAGCTCGAGAACGGTGACGGCGACGAGCTCGACGAGCCGCACCGGGAGGCCGCTGCCTGCCGTGAGCGTGAGCGTCGAGCGCACCTGGTGACGGGCCCGCAACATCGTGTGGTTGAGGTCGGGTCGCCGCGCCTCGAGGTCGCCACGGTGACGGGCGCGGGCGCTGGGGACAACCATCACGCGCGCACCGCTGATGTGGGCGCGCCAGCAGAGGTCGACGTCCTCGCCGTAGTAGCTCATCGCCGTGTCGAACCCGCCAAGGGCACGGAACAGGTCGGCGCGGACCAGCAAGCAGGCCGACGGCACGGCGAACACGTCGGTCACCGCGTCGTGCTGCTCCTGGTCGACCTCGCCGACGTCGACCCGGCTGGCCGGTTGGCCGAAACGGTCGACGTCGAGCCCGACGTCCTGGAGCACACGGGCGTTGTCCCACGTCACGAGCTTGGGGCCGACGATTCCGGCGTTGGAGCGGTAGAGCTCCTCGATCATCGTCCGCACGGCGTCGGGATCGAGGGCGACGTCGTCGTGACAGAAGCAGAAGAAGCCGTTGTCCCCCTCGACGAACTCGGCAACGGTGTTGGCCGCCGGACCAAATCCAGGGTTGCTGCCGAGTTCCTCGACGAAGGCATCCGGGAGCACGGCGCGAATTCGCCCCACGACGTCATGGTCTCCGGTGTCGGCGCCGTCGGCGACGAGAAAAACGGTGCTCAGTGCCGGATAGTCCTGGTGGGCGAGCGATTCGAGACAGTCCTCGAACCACGGGCCGACGGCGTGAACGACGACGACGGCAACGACCGGTGGCGCGGCAACCGCGCCGGGTCGCTGAGCACGTTCGCCGTCCACGGTGGTCCGAGGCTACCGGGGCGGACGTCCTCGATCCGTCACCAAGCTGACAACATTCCGCAACATTGCAGTGCGGCGCTGAGAGGTCTCCGTTGAGTAAAGAGCGCGCGCAGCCAGAGTGCTCGAACCTCACGAAGTCACGACAAATCGACCACGTTTCGACCCTTGGTCGGGACTTCTACCCGCACCCGTCACAGCCTGTCGTCCGACGCGCCCGCCTGCTCCTTCCAGAGCAGCAGATGAAACGATGCGGCGGCCAGCGCAGCGCGACGCCTATTGGCAGGCCCTCTCACCGAAGTGGTCGGCAATCGACCAACGGTGACGTAAGTCAGCGATTCGGCAGTTGGGCTCGAACGAGGTCGAGGAACTGCTTCTGCAGGTCGCTGACGCGCTCAGCGGTGAGGGCGACGAGCCCGGTACCGGCGAACGCGGCGTCACGGAACCACTCGATGACCTGCTCAGCGCTGGGCACGTTGACGGCTGGTAGGTCGACGTCGGGAACGTTGATCGAGGGGACGTCGATGGTCGGGAGGTCGAAGGGCAGCTCAAACGGAAGCTTGATCTTCGACAGGTCGATGGTGGGGAAGTCAATCGTAGGCATGCCAACAATCTAGCGCAGAGTGCTAACTATTGCAAGCACGAGCGGCTCGACCGCTCCCCTCGAAACGCGAAGCGTCGGTAGATTCTGCAGGCCGTGTCCGAAGCGAAGTCTGTCTCCCGAGCTGCCGCGTTGCGGGCTTCGTTCCCCGAGGGCACCATCCCTGTCGCTGCCGCGTTGCTCATCGCCGGTGTGGCGACGTACCTGTTCTTCGCGATCGGCAAGAACGCGGTCGGCGGCGCTGAGGAGTTCGCGCCGCTCTCCTCGCTGTGGTTCGCCACATTCGCCCTCGCTCCCGGATTCTTCCTGCCGCTCGAGCAGGAGCTCGGCCGCGGCCTCGGCCATCGCCGTGCCGTCGGCGACGGCGGGCGCCCCGTCGCTGCCAAGGTCGCCCGACTCGGCTTGCTCCTCGCCGGCATCGTCGCCCTGGCAATCCTGTGCGTGAGTCCGTGGATCACCAGCGCCTACTTCGACGGCGATTGGGTGATGCTCGTCGCCCTCGTCGTGGCGTTCTGCGCCTATGCCCCGGCGCACCTCGCCCGCGGCATCTGCTCGGGCAGTGGGCGCTTCCACTCCTACGCTGTCGTGATCGGTTCGGATGGTGTCGTCCGCGTCACCGTGTGCACGCTGTTCGCGCTGATCGGCATCACCGCCGTCGGGCCCTACGCGTTCCTCATCGCCCTGTCTCCGCTGGTCGGCATCACCTACATCGCTTCAAAGGGCCAGCTGGCGACCACCGATGGGTCAGAAGCGACGTGGAAGGAGGTCACGCCGAATCTCGGGTGGCTGCTGCTCGGCTCCGTTTTCGCCGCCGCGTTGCTCAACGCCGGACCGGTACTCGTGAACATCCTGTCCGAGGACACGCCTGCGGCCGAAGAGATGGTGACCGAGTTCGGCTACGGGGTCCTGCTGGCCCGCATCCCGCTGTTCATGTTTCAAGCGGTGCAGGCGGCACTGCTCCCCCGCCTCAGCCGGCTCGCCGCGTCCGGCAACTTCGCAGAGTTCCGCAACGGTCTGCGCCGGCTGCTCGTGCTCGTCGTCGGAGTCGGAGTCGTCGGTAGCCTCGGCGCGCTGGCGATCGGGCCGTTCGTGCTGGAGAAGGTGTACAACGCCGAGCTCGACGGGGTGACCCTGGCGATCCTCGCCGCCGGCAGCGCCTGTTACATGGTCGCCCTCGCCCTGGCCCAAGCGGTGATCGCCCTGCGCGGACACTCCCTCGTCGCTCTCGGCTGGGTCATCGGCGCCGTCGCCCTCGCCCTCGGCGTGTGGCTGAGCAGCGATGACGTGTTCCGTCGGGTCGAGATCGGAGTCCTTGCCTCGTCGATCGCGGCGATGACATTCTTCGCCTTCGCCCTCCGCTCCAAGCTCACCGCCGGCACCCGCCCCGACGACCAATCGGTGATGGAGGCCCTCGCCGACCATCCTTTGGAGTTCTGAATCCAGCGGTCGGAGCGCGACCGATGGGTGATCTCATGACCGAATCGTCTAGGAAAACGGTTCTCCTCGGGTTTGTGTGGGTCGGTCGCGCGCTGCGTCACGGTTGCCTGGCTCTGAAGAGCGGGCGTACTGCGGCGTCGCGCCGGGTGCTCGGATTCTGAGGCCACGATCCGGACAGCTGTGTCCCGTATTGGGCCGCGAATCGGCGCGTCAGCCGATGCCGGGATTCTCGTGCCGCAAAGCGGTCAGCGGTGACCGGTTTGCGGTCTAAGAATCGCCGCGGCCCCAGAATGGAGGTGACAGGTGTGCACCTCTCCCAGGTGCCGTCGCGACGCTCGACAACCGCCCCTTCCAGCGCCAGCGCGCTCGCCGGCACCTCGATCGAACCCAACAGGAACCCGATGAGTCCCAGGAAAACACCCGTCGGCTGTCAGGCCAGTTGGATGTTGGCTTTCTTGGCTTCGGCTTGGAGGTCGCTGGCGACCATCATCTTGATGAGCGTGGGGAAGTCGACCTCGGGGCGCCAGCCGAGGCGTTGGCGAGCCTTTGCAGCGTTGCCGATGAGCTGATCGACCTCGGCGGGGCGGAAGAACTTGGCGTCCTGGCGCACGTAGCGCTGCCAGTCGTCGATGCCGACCTCGGCAAAGGCCCGCTCGACGAGCTCGCGCACGGTGTGCGCCTCGCCCGTGGCGACGACGTAATCCTCCGGCTCGTCCTGCTGCAACATCAACCACATCGCCCGCACGTAGTCACCGGCGTAGCCCCAGTCGCGCCTTGTGTCGAGCGTGCCCATCACCAACTCGTGCTGCAACCCGAGCTTGATGCGGGCCGCCGCGTTGCAGACCTTGCGGGTGACGAACTCGATGCCGCGGCGTGGACCCTCGTGGTTGAACAGGATCCCCGAGCAGGCGAACAGGCCGTAGCTCTCGCGATAGTTGACGGTGATGTCGTGACCGAAGACCTTGGCGCAACCGTACGGCGAGCGCGGATGGAACGGAGTCAACTCGTCCTGCGGTGTCTCCCGCACCTTGCCGAACATCTCCGACGACGACGCCTGGTAGAAGCGGATCGGGTTGCCATGGGTGCCGCCCACCATGCGGATCGCCTCGAGCATCCGCAACACCCCCAGGCCCGACGTGTTCGCCGTCAGCTCGGCTTGCGAGAAGCTGAGGGCGACGAACGAGATCGCCCCGAGGTTGTAGACCTCGTCGGGCTGGGACAGCTCCAACGCCGCCACCAGCGAGGGCAGGTCGGCGAGATCGCCGGGCACCAACTCGACGAACGGCATCTCCTCGATGACCTGCGCCGCCTTGGGGTTGTTCTGCCCCTTGACCATCCCGTAGACGTCATAGCCGCGATCGTGCAAGAACTCGGCAAGATGTCGACCATCCTGTCCGGTGATCCCGGTGATGAAGGCTCGCGGCACGGACGGCGAGTCTACGGACGAGAGCGACGAGGTGGCCCGCCGCCCAGCCGGCCGCGCAGCAGGCGCATGCCCGGTGGGAGTCCGGGCCACAACAGCCTGCGGATGCTGGACGCGTCGACACGGCGCGAGCGCTGGATCGCCCACCGTCGCGGGATGCCTCTGCGGACAAGACCAATCGACTGGACCACGCCGCGCAACGCCGGCATCGTCTGGCGGCGACGGAACTGGTAGAGCACCATCAGCGAGTACACGAGCACGAACCGGGGTAGCACCAAGGGCAGCAGCCGCGCCGGAACGTTCTTGACGAGGAGCAGGGGGAGATTGCGGAAGAACTGCGTCGTGGCGAACCCACCCATCGTCCGGCTCGTCGCTCCCTGATCGTGGTAGGCGATCGCATCAGCGCAATAGGCCACTCGATGTCCGGCGAGCCGAGCCCGAAAGCTGAGGTCGACGTCCTCGAAGTAGGCGAAGAACTCCTCGTCGAACACGCCGACGTCGGCAAACAGGCCAGCGCGGTAGAGGCTCGCCCCACCGCTCGCCGCGAACACCTCTCCCGACTCGCGCACGGGCTCGGCGGGCAGGTCACGATCCCGGGGAAACGCCAGGCCCCACACCGAATAGAAATCGCCGGTGCTGTCGATCGATCGTCCGTCGGCCATCAGCAGCCGACCCGTAGCGATCGCCACGTCGGGTTCGCGGTCGAGAACGGCAGCCAACGCGGCGAGCCAAGCGGGGTCGGCGACGGCGTCGTTGTTGAAGAGGGCGATCGCCGTAGCGCCGGACTCGAGGGCGTGACGAATGCCGCGGTTGACCCCGCCGGCAAAGCCGAGGTTGACGTCGTTGCGCAGGACGGTGAGCGGTACCGGTGCGATCTCGCCGGCGAGCGCAGCGAGCACGGCGAGTGAGTCGTCGACGGACCCGTTGTCGACGACGACGATCTCGGCGCCGTCGTAGTTCTGGGCGGCGAGCGAGCGAACGCACCGGCCGAGTCGATCGGCGCCGTTCCAGTTCGGCACGACGACGTGAATCCCGGCCACCGCCCGGACCCGCGGAGTCACCGCGACCATCCCGATCGCCAACCTCGCCACGCCGCGGTCCACAGCTCGAAGCGACGCCGGCGCACGGCCGTGATCGCGTAGTAGCCGAGCATCGGCACCGTCGTGATCCATGGAACGGGCGAATGGCTGCGCATGTACACGACCAGCCCGGCGGCGTGCTCCTCGAAGCGACGAGGCGACAGCGGCTGAAGCGTGCCACCCCAGCGGTGCAACACTCGCGACGGGCCGGCGACGGCAAGGCGCCAGCCTGCCGCAACGAGGCGTCTGGACAAGTCGACGTCCTCCCAGGTGAAGAAGTAACGGCTGTCGAACAGTCCCACTTGGCGCAGCGCGGTCGACCTCAGCAGGACGGAGGCGGCGGTGAGGTAGTCGACACGATCACTCTCGGCACGGGCGTCGCGGGTGTGGCCGGTCCACCGACCGAGGCGGCCACCTCCCCAGGTCAGAACGTGTTGCGGCGCCGCCATGTCGTAGAGCACCGAACCGACGGCACCGACGCACGGGTCGGCGTCGGCGACGGCGAGCAGCTCTCGCACGGTCGCCGGCTCGACCAGGGTGTCGTTGTTGAGCACCCAGACGAACTCGAGCCCGGCGTCGAGCAGCCGGGCGATGGCGACGTTGTTGCCTCCGGCGAATCCGAGGTTCGAGTCGTTGGCGATCAGCTCGAGACCGGGCACGGCGGCGAGCCTGGCGGCTGATCCGTCGGCGGAGCCGTTGTCGACGACGATCACGCGCACCGGATCGTCGAGGTCGGCGAGCGACTCGAGACATGCCAGCGTGTCGTCGACCCGAATGTAGTTGAGCACGACGACGCCGACGCGGGGGTGCCCTGGCGACATGCACGGCGAACCTATCGCCCGCTTGACTGGTGCGATGGTGGCGAATGTGACGGTGTTGTGCGGTGGCGTCGGCGCAGCGCGTTTCCTGGCGGGGGCCATTCAGGTCGTCGAGCCATCGTCCATCACGGCGGTGGTGAACACGGCCGACGACGCGGTGATCAACGGGCTGGCGATCTCCCCCGACCTCGACACGGTCGTGTACACGCTCGGCGCGGCGATCGACCCCGAACGCGGGTGGGGGCTCTCCGGAGAGACGTGGAACGCGATGGACGCCCTCACGCGCTACGTCGCCGTGCGGCCGGCAGCATCCGACGCGGCGATCACGTGGTTCCGGCTCGGCGACCGTGATCTGGCGACGCATCTCTATCGCACCGCCCGTCGACTGGAGGGGGCGACGCTCACGGAGATCACCGCCGAGATCGCCGCGGCGTGGGGCGTCGGCGTTCGCATCCTGCCGATGTCCGACGACGTGGTGTCGACCCGACTTGTCCTGGGTGACGGTGAGGAGCTGGCCTTCCAGGACTACTTCGTCCGCTTGCAGCACGACGTCGAGGTCGCCGCGGTGCGGATCGACAGCGGACCCGCTCGGCCGACAACAGCCGTCGAGGCGGCCATCGGCGAAGCGGCGACGGTGGTCATCGCCCCGTCCAACCCGCTCGTGTCGATCCAGCCGCTGCGCGCCCTACCCGGGATCGACGAGGCCCTCGGGCCACGGCGTGACTCGGTTGTCGCGGTCTCGCCGATCATCGGTGGGCGAGCCCTCAAGGGTCCGGCTGACCGTCTGATGCGTGAGCTCGGCCACGAGCCGACCGTCGTCGGCATCGCCCGGATCTACGCGCCCATCGCCTCAGTCCTGGTGATCGATCCCGTTGACCGTGACCTTGCTGGCGCCGTCGAGGAGGCGGGCATGCGCGCCGTCGTAACCCCGTCCGTGATGTCGACACCTGCGGCGGCCGCCGATCTCGCCCGTGTCACCCTCGCCGCCGTTGATCCGAGTGTTTGAGGTCATCCGAGTGTGGGGGCGGCAGACAGGGTGGCGCGAAACACTCCGACGACACGAAACACTCGGATGGATTCTCAGGGGGTGTCGCGGAGGGCGGTGATGCCGTCGGCAAGCGATGTCCATGGTGCCCAACCGAGATGGATGCGGGCGCGCACCGGCGAAACGCTGAACCGATCCAACTCGCCCGGTCGAGTCGCGGTGAACGACGGCGACGGACCACCGCCGATCATCGCGGCGAGATCGCGTATCGACGTCTGCACCCCCGTCCCTACGTTGACGACCAGCCCGCTGCCGCGTTGTCGGGTTCGCCCCAGCGCGTCGACGACGTCGTCGACGTGGATGAAGTCGCGGGTCTGGCGACCGTCTCCGGTGAGACGGGCAGGCTCACCGTTCGCCGCGGCGTCCATCAGCCGGGCTACAGCACCACGTTTGGACAACTGGCGCGGTCCGTAGACGGTCGTCGCCGCCAGCGCCGTGAACTCGATGCCGTGCTCCTCGCGGTACGACGTCAACAACTCGACGATCCCCTTGGCGACGACGCCACGCACTCCCCGAGGCGTGATCTCGCCCTCCTTGACCGGAAGCTGACGCGGTGACGGATTTCCGTACAGCACGGTCGCCGGCAACACGACCACGACCTTCTCCACGGACGCGGCGCGGGCGGCATCGAGCACCGTGAGCATCGAGGAGAACGATCGTCCATGGTCGGTCACGGACGACGCGCCGGGAACGAGCAGCGCGAGGTGCACAACGTGGCGCGGCCGGCGCAAGGTGATCAGCGTGGCGAGGTCCGCCGATGCCGCGTCGAGGGTGTGGATGTGCAGTTCACCGCCGGCCCTAGGCGCCAACGCCCTGGCGTCGGCGAGATTGGCGAGCGATCCCGACGACAAGTCGTCGACGACCTCGACGACTGCTCGCTCGGCGATCAGGCTGTCGACGAGGTGGGAGCCGATGAAGCCGGCACCCCCGATGACCATCACGTCGGTCGGGGGGCGTTCGCCCTCGGCGGCCACGCCTGCCGATCGCGAGGCCTCAGTCGGGGTCCGGGAGTCGTTCATCGAAGACCTGTTGCCCGGAGCGGATCTCCGCGGCCACGCCGACGACAGCATCACGCAACTGGGCCCGATCGGCAACCCGCCCCATCACCACGGAGTCCTGCACGACGACATCATCGCCGATGCGCGACCCATCGAACAGCACGGATCGGGTCACCACCGAGCGCGACCCGATCTCGACGTCGCCACCGACAACGCTCTCCGAGAGCACGGCGTCGTCGGCGACCACGGCGTCCGGATCGACGCCGTCTCCCCCGCTCACCGGATGGGGCATCGTCGCGTCGTAGCGACCCGCCAACCGGTCGAGGTTGGCCCGTAGGAGCAGCTCTGGGCGGCCGACGTCGATCCAGTAATCGTCGGTCGCCATGGCGAACAGCGTTCCCCGCGAGGCCAACTCGGGGAACGTCACGCGTTCGACGTTGACCGGGCAGCCGGGCGGGATCGCGTCGAGCACACTCGGCTCCATCACGTAGGTACCGGCGTTGATCAGGTTGCTGTCGGTCGTGCCAGGCTCCGGCTTCTCGAGGAACCGCCGCACGCGTCCATCGGCATCCGTCTCGACGACTCCGAACGCCGAAGGATCGGCGACCGGAGTGAGGTGAATCGTCGCCTCGCCACCATGTCGCCGGTGATCGGCAATCAGCGTGCCGACGTCGAGGTCGCAGATGATGTCGCCGTTGAGGGCCAGGAACGTGTCCTCGACGCCGGAAGCGTCTGCGGCGAAGCGGATCGCTCCCGCAGTGTCGAGCGGTTCCGGCTCGACGGCGTAGCGCAGTTCGACGTCACCGCACCGACCGTCGGGAAAGGCGGCGCGAAACGGCTCGGGGAGGAAGCCCAGGGCGAGGGTGACGACGGTGACGTCGCTGCGCTCCAGCCGGCGAACGAGTCGCGTGATGATCGGCTCGTTGCCGACCGTCAGCATCGACTTGGGCACCGTATTGGTGAGCGGACGCAGCCGCGTTCCGAAGCCTCCGACGAGGACGATGGCGTGCACCGCGACTACGCCTCGGTGGTAACGGAACTCGCTGTCGTCGCTTCAGTCGTCGACTCGGGGACGCTGCTCTCGGCCGGCTCGCTGCTGCCCGTCGGCTCGGTGCTGCCCGTCGGCTCGCTGGACGCCGAAGGCGGCAGCGTCTCACCCGGCGCCGGCGGTGGCGTGTCGAGGGCACCGAGCTCCTCGAGGTTGGCAGCCGACGGCGGCAACTCGACGTCGACGTCGTCGGGCACGTACGCAACGGTGATCGCCATGCCGTTCTTGTCGAACGGGATGTCGTCGAAGCTGCTCGTGTACACCTGGCTCGAGTTGGGGTCGCGGGCGTCCTCCCAGACGACGGCGGTCAACCGAGGGTCACCGTCCATGCCAGGACACTCCGTCTCGCCCTCCTCGTAAACGAGCGGGAAGTCCTCAGGGGCGGCGCCGTCGACCGTGAAGCCACCTTCGGGGAGCGCCAGCCGGGTGTCGGACAGCTCGATCCCGTAGTTGCTGAAGAAAACACCGAGTTGGGCGTTGCGGCCGGTGGCTCGCGAGCCGGTCGGGTGCCAGTGAATCACCCCGTCGTCGTGGCTGTGCACCCCGCTGGTGACGTACGGCTCGGTGCCAGTGAGTTGACCCTGGGAATCGAACTCCTCGAGATTCCCGGTGAGCTGGACGTTCGGCGTTTCGCTGCAGATTTGGAACCCGTAGGCGCCGTGCCAGTGATCGCTGGCGAACGGGGCCACGTCCTCGGGACGGGATGCCCTGGCGTAGACAACCAAGCCCAATCCGACGACCAAGACGATGGCCACGACCAGGGGAAACAGCGTGCCGCCCTGGAAGCGCACGCGCCTGCCCTTGCCCTTCTGGGCGAGGCGAGCGGCCTTCTTGGTGGACGAGGATGATGGAGCCACGGGGGCGGAATGCTACCGGCGCCACTTCGGCCTCGTTCGTGTCGCTCGCTTCGCTCCCTCACTCCACTCGGCCGAGGTTCTGGTCGAGCGGCCTACGGCCGCGCCCAACTACTGCTGGTCGACCGGCAGAGCCGGATCGACTAGCGGCCGGGGGGCTCCGGCGGAGCCTCGGCCCCCCGGACCCCCCGCCAGGGCATCCGACTGCAATTCGGCGATCAGCGACTCGTAGGTCGCTGCGACCGATTCTGGGGACGCCGCCTGCTCTACCCATCGCCGCCCCGCTGCGCCCATCATCCTGAGGCGATCGCTGTCGGCGACGAGATCGGCAACGGCGGCGGTGAAGCTGTCGGGGTCGCCCGGCGCCACGCTGACCCCGGCGCCCGAATCGGTGAGGAGGCGAGGGATTGCCGTGCCCTCGTCGATGGCGGCGAGCACCGGTCGCCCGGCAGCGAGGATCGAGTACGTCTTCGACGGGACGCTCACCTTGGCCAGGCCGCGGCGCAGCGGCACCACGTGGAGATCGCCCGTGGCGAGTAGCTCGCCGAGGCGGCCGGGTGGAACGAAGCCCCCGAAGCGAACGTTCGCTAGGCCGGAGGCTTGCGATTGCAGTTCGGCGCGCATCGCCCCGTCGCCGTTGATCACGAAGGTCACGCCGGGCAGCGCTCGAGCCGCGGCGAGGATCAAGTCGAACGACTGCGAGAACCCGATATTGCCCGCGTAGAGAACGACGGGTTCGGGACCGATCCCCAGCTCGGCACGATATGGAGTCAGCCGAGCTCGTGGCTGGATCTCGTCGGTGTCGACGAAGTTGGGAATCGTCCGCACCTTGCCGCCCTGGCCGGCGGGCAGCTTGGCGCCGACGTTTGCGGCGAGATCGTCGGACAGCACCGTGACGGCGTCGGCAAGCCGGTAGCTCACCCGCTCCAACCACGACGCCGCGGCGACGACGGCACGGTTGGTGACCGCCCCGGTCGCCACGGCGGCGTCGGGGAACACGTCCTGGATGTTGAACACGAGCGGGCAACGGTGTGCCCAGGCCACGAGCCGTCCGGTCGTCCCCATCGTCAGTGGCGGTGACATGGCGATGACACCGTCTGCGCGCCGCAACCACCCTCCTGCGCGGAGACCGGCACCGAGGGCGAGCACCGAGAACCCGAGGAAGCCGGCGGCGCGACGAGGAAGGTTGCGCTTGTCGCCGCCGGCGAACGGGTTGACCCGGGTGATCGTTCCCCACGACGTGCTGTGCCGGCGCGACACCGGCGCCTGCCAACCCTCCTCGACGCGGTGGTGGCGGTACCACGGCAGCGCCGTGACGACGTCGATGTGGTGACCGCGCCGGGCCAGCTCCTCGACGATGCGCGTCATCACCCGTCCGGTCGGCGCGGTGTCGGGTTCGAAGTGAGGGCAGAGCACGACGAGCCGCACGGTCAGTCTCGGCTTCCGGCGGCGAGTCGGTAGGCGGCAGCCAGTGCCGTGCCCGAGACGGCAACCGTGAACCGGGCAGCTCGTTGCCGGCCGCGCTCGACGAGCTCGTCCCTGGTGGCCGCCACCTTGGCGAGGGCGTCTGCCCAGGCCTCGACGGTCGACGGCAGCACGACTGCAGCGTCGCCGGCGACCTCGGGAAGGGCCGCCTGATCGCTGCAGATCACCGGGGTGCCGAGCGCCATCGCCTCGAGCACGGGCGCCCCGAAGCCTTCGTACTCGGAGGGGAACACGAGCGCCTCGGCGAGGGCGATCAGGCCGTCGCGTTCTGCAGGCAGAACCCGACCCGGCCGGACGATCCGGTCGCCGAGTCGGCGGGCGGTGATCGCCTCCGACACGGCGCGGTCGGCGGCACCGGCACCACCGAGGAGGACGAGCACGAGGTTCGGATCGGCCCACGGCCCAGCGAGCAGCTCGATGAGCAGCCGGTGGCCCTTGTGTGGGTGGGTGATCGCCGGATAGACGACGACTCTCCGCCGGCCCAGTCGGTACCGGTCGCGCAGCGCTTCCTCGGGGGGGAGTGCCTCGCCCGCTGGCGGGTCGTAGCCGTGCGGTACCACGACGATCCGCGCCGGATCGGTGCCGAGCGCATCGATGAGCGTGGTGCCGACGAAGCTGCTCGGTACGGCAATCGCCGTAGCGCGATCCACGGACCGCGGCACTCGCCGCTGCAAGAAGGCGCGGCGAATCGTCGAGAAGTAGTGCGGGTAGCGGAGGTACTGGACGTCGTGGATGGTCAGCAGTGTGTGTCGGCGGCCAGGATCGGGCGGCATCGTGCCGCCGGCGTGATGGATGACGTCGGCGCCATGCAGGCGTCGAACAGTCAGCGGCTCGGCGATGAGACGACCGCCCCGAAAGCGAACCGCTGCGTTGCCCATGACCAGCTCGAAGTGGTCGGCGAGCTGAGGGTGGGCGGAGGCGAAGCCGGGCGCCACGAGCAGGCGGGCGGCCACCTCAGGGGCGACCGCCGCCAGGCCGTCGAGTTGGCGAACGAGGTACTCCTCCGAACCGCCGACGCGACCCGGCCGGCACCACAGCAGGTTCACGCCCACACGCATCGCCGCCATGGTTCCAGAAACTGTCGCCGTTGGGGCAGCCACGTACACTGCTGCGGATGCCCGCCGGTACCGGATTCTGGACCGATCGGCGCGTCGTCGTGACCGGCGGCGCCGGATTTCTCGGCCGCCGCGTCGTCGCCGCACTGGAGTCGGCAGGTGCCGACCCGGTCGTCGTTCGCAGCGCCGACTACGACCTCACGAAGCCCGGCGCAGCAGCGGACATGCTCGCCGATCACCGCTCGGCACAGGTGATTCACCTCGCCGCGCGGGTCGGTGGAATCGGCTTCAACCAGGCTGAGCCTGCGCAGTTGTACCTCGCCAACCTGCTGATGGGCACCTACGTGATCGAGGCGGCGCGCGCCGCCGGTGTCGACAAGACCGTGCTGCTCGGCACCGTGTGCTCGTACCCGAAGTTCACGCCGGTGCCGTTCGCCGAAGGAGACCTCTGGAACGGCTACCCGGAGGAGACCAACGCTCCGTACGGCATCGCCAAGAAGGCGGTCCTCGTGCACGCCCAGGTCAACGCCGCGCAGTACGGGCAGCGTTTCGCCTTCCTCATCCCGACGAACCTGTACGGCCCCGGCGACAAGTTCCACCCAGCCGTGTCGCACGTGATCCCGGCGTTGATCAAGAAGTGCGTCGACGCCAGGGAATGCGGAGCCGGCGAGATCGACGTCTGGGGGACCGGATCGGCGAGTCGTGAATACCTCTTCGTCGATGACGCGGCGCGGGCCGTCGTCCTCGCCGCCGAGCGTCACGAAGGCGTCGATCCGATCAACCTCGGCACCAACCACGAGTTGACGATCCGCGAAACGGTGGAGACGATTGCCCGGCTCGTCGAGTTCGACGGTGAGCTGCGCTGGGACCCGAGTAAGCCCGACGGGCAGCCGCGTCGGCGCGTCGACGCCACCCGCGCCCACGAATTGCTCGGCTGGCGTGCCGAAACCCCCTTCGAGGACGGCCTGCGCGCCACCATCGATTGGTACCTGGCCAACCGCGACGAGGCCGAACGCGTCGCCGCCTAGAGCGACGGCCTCAGCGCAGCAACGTGATGCCTGCCGCCTCGCCGGCGGCGCGGTAGTCCCCGGCAAGCGTGGCGGTCGTGGCGTGGGCGTTCAGTCCGCTCGGGTTCGGGACCACCCACATGGCGCTGCCGGCGAGGGGTTCGTCCTGGCGGCCGAGCGCTGCCTTGGGGCGACCGAAGGCGGCGCGATAGGCAGTGATCCCGGCGACAGCGACGACGCGCGGTCGGTGCTCGGCGACGAACCCGACGAGCCGAGCGGCGCCGGCACGGAGCTCATCGGCGCCGAGCTCGTCCGCACGCGCCGTGGCGCGGGCGACGAGGTTGGTGATCCCGATTCCCCTCTCGATGAGGTGCTTCCGCTCGGCGGCGGTCATCGCCCGGCCGCGATCGACGACGATGTCGATCAGCCCCGCCGCATACAACGCCGGATAGAAGCGGTTGCCTGGGTGGTTGAAGTGGGTCTGCGTCGCCGCCGTCCACAGGCCGGGGTTGATGCCGACGAACAGCAGGCGCACATCCGGGCCGATGAGGTCGGGCACCGCTGCCCCGCGGAACGACTCCAGCTCGGCTCGAGTGAACGGCATTGCCGAGGAGTCAACCAGCGGCAGCGACGATCGTCGGCCCCGACTCCGGTTCGGGAGTTGCGGGAAGGGCCATCGGCTCGCCGACCAGCGCCGTGAGCCTGGCACCCGCCGCCCGCCCGAGGGCGACGAGGCTCTTGAACTGGTCGTCGCCAAGGAACAGGCGCGCCGTCGAGTAGTTCGGGAACGTCGGATCGACCTTGGCGTAGCGGCGCAGCGTGACATCGAGGTCGGCGGCGAGCTGGGCCTTGGCGTAGTAGATCGTGCCGGTCGGCCCGGGCTCGGCGGCCCCGGTGATCGAGTCCCGGCGGGGTGCCGTGTACTGCACCCGCAACGCCGTCACCGAGCACTGCGGCAGTGCGCCATCCACTCCGACGAGGCCGTGCAACCCATCGAGATCGAAGCTCATGACGATCTCCGGCAGCTCCAGCCCGGCGAGCTCGACGGCCTGCTGCAAGGTGGTGAAGCGCCCGATGTCGTCGCCGCTGGCGTCGATGCAGATGATCGTGGCGCAGCGGCGTCGCAGCAGCTCGACGATTCCGAGGTTGTCCCAATGGCCGCCGTCGGCGACGAACACGAACCGGTCGCTGTCGTCGTACCAGCCGAGGATTTCCTTGAAAAGGTACCCGTACCGGGGCTTGGGGAACTCCGCCGCCGTGGACGTGAGCCGCGGGTTGGGCAGCCAGATGCCGAGGTCGATGTTCAGCGCTGCCATCAGGGCGTTCGTCGTGCCCCGCGAGAAGCGTCCCATCGCCGACGCGAAGGCGGCGCCGGACGTCGCCATCCACGACGATACGGCGCGCTCGTAGGCGAGATCGTCGGGCAGCCGCGCCAGGTACGTCTCGGTCGGCGTGACGTAGCCGCCGATGCACACCTCGCGGCGCGAGATCGTGAACGTGTCTGCCGGCAATCCTCCTGGGGCGATGCCGTCTCGCTGGTGGGCGCAGCACACGACTAGCTCGGGATCATCGGCGGGCAGTTGATCCCACGTGATCTGGTCCCGTTGATGCGGCGAGTACAGCCGTCCCTCGGCGTCGCGACGGACGCCGAACGAGCGCCGCAGCCGCTTGCGATAGATGCGGTGGATCGACGGATGGGTGATGCCGACGAATAGGTAGACGGCGATGAAGCCGAACACGACGGCGAGCCATCTCGTCGGAGTCGATAGCAGTCCGACGCCCGTGGCCGCATCGGTGGCGACCTTGCCGGCCCAGACGAGGGCGGCGAGGGCGAGGAGCGCGCCGCCGAGGTACGGCAACTTGTGCGAGAACCTGCTGAGCACCGGCTTGCGGGCCAGTCGCCAGACGATGGCGAGCGCTCCGAACAGCGACGCCAGACCTGTGAAGCCAGCACGAATGCTCTGGCCGCGGCTTCGCACCCCGTTGTCGACGTAGGCCATCAGCCAGGGGAACACCACGGTGAGCAGTCCGACCGCGGCGCCAATCGCCGCGAGCATGACCGCCGGACGCCACAGCCAGGAGGTCTCCCACGACGGCAATGCCGAGATGAGCAACACGACGCCGGCGAGCACGAGCAGCGACACCGCCGGGAGCCAGAGCTCGCGCGGCACCTCGACGGACGGCGGGAAGGTCCCAAAGGTGTGGAGATACGGCTGGATGGCCTTGCTCCCGATCAGCCGGCCGATGGGCCACGCCACGGCGGCCACGAGGGCGGCGAGGACCGCCACGTTGAAGGCGATGTAGAGGAGGGCGGTGATAATCGAGCGCCCGAGCCCGCCAGGGCCATTGCGCAAGAAGCGATGGCGCGGCGACTTCGAATACTTGATCGGCGCGTTGAGCCAATCGATGACATCCGCCGCGGCGTGCCCGGACCGGTCGTCTGCGCGGGCGAGGGTCCACGAAGTAGCGGCGTAATTGCCTCCCGAGACGGCGGCGAGCCACCGTGCCTTGTCCATCACGCCGGCGGTCTCGAGTTGGTCGAGGGCGCCGAGGGCGAACGCCGCGGCGCGGATCCCACCGCCGGAGCAGCACACGCCGAGATCCGTCGGCGACGGCAGCTCACGCATGGCGATCGGCTGGTCTGCTCGGGGGATCGGCCGCGCCGACTCGTTGCGACGGGCGATCGCCAACAGGCAGACGGCGGCGACGCTGAGCAGCCCGGCGCCGTAGGCCAGCATCTTCAGCCACGCCAGCGTCGACACCAAAGTCGGCCCGAAGAGGTTGTCGGGATAGGTGTAGTACTCGCCGTCGCTTCCCAGTGTCATCCAGGTGGCGATGTTCTCGGCGACGTCGAGGCCGGCGGTGACGAACGGCAAGGCGACCATCAGGCGCTCCCGGCGCTTCAGACCTGGTGCCTGGTAGAGCGGCCACCAACGCCGAAGAATCCCGCCGGCAGCGATCGCGTAGCCGGCGATCAGCAGCCCGTCGGCGAGCAACGTCGCCCGCGCCTCGCCGAGGTCGTGGCCGCAGTCGCCGATCCAGCCCTTGAGGCGGGCGTCGGAGCCGGAGAACTGCGTGCCGGCGTGGAAGTCGGAGCAGGGCGCCGTCCTCGACGTGAGCACGAAGCCGCCGAGCGTTAGGGCCAGACCGAGGATGATGACCGGCCACGACCCCAGCCCCCGCTTCGGCCTGGCGTCGAGAGGTGGACGGATCCGCTCGCTCGCGGGCTGTTCCGGGTCGACAGGCCCGGACGCGCTGTCCTCAGTCTCCACCCGCATGCGAACAATCGTTGCATCAGCCGTTTCCGCCGTCCCCCGATTTCCCGACGCTCACTGCGTTCCCCGGCCACGCAGGCCGTTGCTGGCCGCACCTCGGCTGGCGCCTCGTCGCTCGCAGTTGTCTACGCGCTGAGGGCGGCGACGAGCTCGGCGAGTGGCTCGTGGTAGTCGCGCAGCAGGGGGATGCCGGCGGTGCGCAGAACGGCGTTGTCGAGCATGCTGTTGGCCGGGCGGGGCGCTGGGCGTGGCGGGTCCAGCTCGGCGGTGGAGATCGGGCGGACGACAGCCGGTTGGTGGCCGGCAGCCACGGCAACGGCTTGGGCGAACTCGAACCACGTGACTGCCCCCTGATTGGTGACGTGGTGGACACCGCTGCGCCGGTCGAGTGCCAGTCGGCGGAGCATCGGGGCGAGGTCGGCCGTGAACGTCGGGCAGCCGTGCTGGTCGTCGACGAAGGCCAGGCGACCCGGCGTTTCGTCACCGTCGGCGAGCATGCGCAGGATCGTGCGGACCATGTTGGCGCCGTGCTCGCCGCACACCCACGACGTGCGGGCGACGATCGCCGACCGCCCCAGGACGAGCGCCTCGCGCTCCCCCGCCAACTTCGACGTCCCGTACACACCCAACGGGTTGGGACGGTCGAACTCGTGGTACGGGCGAGCGAGCCGGCCGTCGAAGACGTAGTCAGTGGAGACGTGGACGAGGTGGGCGCCGACCTCGTCGCAAGCCTCGGCGACCCAGCGCACGGCGAGGCCGTTGATCGCCACGGCGCGGTCGGGGTCGGACTCACAGGCGTCGACGGCAGTCCACGCTGCGCAGTGGATCACGACGTCGGGGCGCCATGAGGTCACGGCCGCGATGACACCCGAGCGATCCGTGACGTCGAGGTCGTGATGGGCGAGGCCGAGGACGTCGTCACCCGCGCCCTCGGCGGTCGCGACGACATCGTGGCCGAGCTGACCGCCGGCCCCGGTGACGAGCACCCGCGGCATCTAGAAAGCGGCCCGGGCCTTGAGCGGCTCCCACCAGTCTCGATGCGAGCGGTACCACTCGACGGTCCGGGTGAGTGCGTCGTCGAGATCGTGCTCGGTGCTCCACCCGAGGCCGGCGATCTTGTCGATGGTGATCGAGTAGCGCCGGTCGTGGCCGAGGCGGTCGGCGACGGGTTCGATGAAGCTGTCGTCCCGCTCGCACAGGGCGAGCAACTTCTTCGTCAGCTCGACGTTGGGCAACTCGTTGTGCGCCCCGATGTTGTAGATCTCCCCGATCGTGCCGCGGCGCAGGACGAGGTCGATGGCCCTGACGTTGTCCTCGACGAACAGCCAGTCGCGTACGTTCATGCCGTCGCCGTAGAGCGGCACCTTCTTGCCGTCGAGCAGGTTGGTGACGAACAGCGGGATGACCTTCTCGGGGAACTGGTAGGGGCCGAACTGGTTGCTCGACCGGGTGACGACCACCGGCAGCTCGTAGGTCGTGTGGTAGGAGAGGGCGATGAGGTCGCTGCCCGCCTTGGCCGCCGAGTACGGCGACCGGGGGCCAAGGGGATCCTGCTCGCTGAACGACCCCACCTCGATCGATCCGTAGACCTCGTCGGTCGAAACGTGGACGAACCGATCGACCTCGGCCTGGCGGGCGACGTCGCAGAGCACATTGGTGCCGTCACAGTTCGTGCGGACGAAGGCGTACGGGTCCTTGATCGAACGGTCGACGTGCGACTCGGCGGCGAAGTGCACGACGGCGTCGTGCCCCGGCAGGTGCTCGACGACGGCGTCCTGGTCGGTGATGTCGGCGTGGACGAACCGGCAGCGGCGGTCGTCGACCAGGTCGGCGACGTTCTCGCGGTTGCCGGCATAGGTCAACGCGTCGAAGATCGTCACGGTGTCGTCCGTGGTCGTCAGGACATGGCGGACGTAGTTCGACCCGATGAACCCGGCCGCGCCGGTGACGAACAACTTCATCGACTTCCCTGCAACTCGGCGACCGTCGGGGCGGCGATGTCCTTCGCCGAAACCTGCGCCCGATCATCGGGATCGATCGGGAGCGGCCAGTCAATCCGCAGTTGCGGATCCAGCGGATTGCAGGAATGTCCTTCCATACCCGGTCGCCATTCCTTGTCGAAGCAGTACACGTACTGCGTGCCGTCGACGAGAGCTTGAAAGCCATTGGCGACCCCACGGGGCACGAGCACCTGGACGCCGGGCACGAGTGCCACCGTCTCCACGACGCCGCGCGTCGGGGAGTCCGATCGCAGGTCGATGTAGGCGCCGAAGGCCTCGCCGGCAACCACCGCGACGACCTTCGTCATCGTCTCGGCGTGCAGCCCGCGCAGTGCGCCGCGACGGGATTCGGTGACGTTGATCTGGACGAACGGATCGATCGCCGGTAGGCCGGCGGCGACGAACGCCGACTGACGGAAGTACTCGCGAATGGTCCCTCGCTCATCGCTGACTTGTTTCAGCGTGATGACGACGAGCCCGTCGATCGCTGTTGCCCGGGTTGCCTGCTCGATGACGCTCATTCGACGTCGACTTGACAGTGATCGCCGACCATCAAGCGCAGCGCCCGCGGGCGCTTCGACGAGCGCTCCACGATCGCCTCCCGGCCGATCAGGCTGTCTTCCAGCCGGGGGATGTGCAGCACCTTCGACGCATCCATCACGACGGAGTGCTCGATCTCGCTGTGCACCACCTCGCAGCCGTTGCCGATGGCGCTGTACGGTCCGATGAAGCTGTCGACGATGCGCGTGCCGCGTCCGATCGCCACGGGACCGCGGATCGTCGAGTTGACGATGTCGGCGCCCTCGGCGACGACGACGCGCCCGTCGAGCGACGACCCCGCATCGACAGCGCCGTCGATGCGCGTCACGATCTTCTCCAGCAGCAGCCGGTTGGCCTCGAGCAGCGGCGTGAGCTTGCCCGTGTCGATCCACCACCCGGTGAGCAGCTCCGTGCGCACGCGCTTGCCGTGGGTGATCAACCACTGGATCGCGTCGGTGATCTCCAACTCACCGCGGGCCGACGGGGAGATCGCCCGCACGGCCTCGTGGATCGTCTGGTCGAACAGGTACACACCGACGAGGGCGAGGTCGGACGGCGGATCCTCGGGTTTCTCGACGAGCTCGACCACGTGGCCGTCGTCGTCGAGCGTGGCGATCCCGAAGCGGTGCGGATCAGGGACTTGCTTGAGCAGGATCTGCGCTGCCGGGGGCTCCTCCGAACGGCGCGCCTCCTCGAACGCGGCGATGAACGCCGACAGGTCCTGCTCGAGGAGGTTGTCTCCGAGGTACATGACGAAGTCGTCGCCGCCGAGGAAGTCGCCGGCGATCAGCACGCAATGAGCCAACCCGAGCGGCGCGTCTTGCGGGATGTAGGTGATCTTGGCGCCGAATTCGGCGCCGTCGCCGAGGGCGGCGCGCACCTCCGGCCCCGTCGCTCCGGTGATGACGCCGATCTCCTCGATGCCGGCGGCGACCATCGCCTCGATGCCGTAGAAGAGGATCGGCTTGTTGGCAACCGGCACGAGCTGCTTCGCCCGCGTGTGCGTGATCGGACGCAGACGCGTGCCCTCGCCGCCTGCCAGGATGAGCGCCTTCATCGCCCGGGATCGTAACGGCGCTCAGGAGCTAGTGGCGGAGGTCTCGGTGGTCACGGTGGTGTCGGCGACGACAGGGAACGGGCCGATGCCGCGGAAGTAGTCGAGGATCTCGTCGGCGCCTTCGCCGAGTTGCAGCGCCGATTGGTCGCCGACGGTGAGCTCCTCGACCGGCGGCACGAACGTGTGCAGCCCATCCTCGGCCGCCGCGAACATCGCCTCGCCGGCCTCGAGCACATCGACGTCGGCGTCGAGCCGAACGACATCGCCGGCGGCGTCGATGAGATCGCCGAGGCGGAACGGGTTGCTATTGATCTCCGCCAACACGGCGGCCGCCGCCGTGCGCAAGAAGTGCTGCTGGCGGTCGATGCGGTTGAGGTCGGGCGCGCCGTCCTGGAACCGCCAGTCACCGTCGCGGAACTCTTCGTAGAACCGCGACCGGGCGTACGCCAGCGCCATCCTCCCATCGAGCACCTGGCAGCCCGGTTGCAGGCTGAGCCCCGAATTGTCGTCCTTGACGGCGTACTCGCCGGCACAGATCTCGACGCCACCGATCTCGTCGACGAGCTGTTGGAACCCGGCGAAGTCGACCTCGACGTAGTGGTGGATCGGGATCCCCAGGCCCTGAGTGATCGTCTCGGCGAGCCGGCGCGGCCCGCCGATGTATGCCCAGTTGATCTTGCCCTCGTCACCCGTACCGGCGATCGGCAGCCACAGGTCGCGGGGGATGCTAAGGAGCGCCGCACCGTTCTCCGGGTCACGGCGCAGGATCATGATCGTGTCGCTGCGGCCGCCTTCACCGGTCGAACCGTCGAGGAACAGCCCGGCATCCTCGGCGTCTTCGTCGATCACGTCGCGATTGTCGGAGCCGACGATGAGGAAGTTCTCGGCCGGACCCTCGTTGGCGGCGAGCACGTCGGTGAGCTCCTCGACCCGCTCGATGCCGCCCTCCTCGCGCTCCCCGGCGAAGTACACACCGGCGCCGCCACCGACGCCGACAACGACCGTCAACAGTCCCGCCAGCGCCAACGGGGCGCGGTGAATACGACCTCCGCTACTCATTTGACACCCACGCTAACGGAACCGAACCCCGGGTAACCCGTCAGTCACAGGGCACGGAGATGGACGACGTCGCCGACGCTGAGACGATGCACCGTGCCGGCATCGTCGACCACGACGAGGCGCCCATCGATGGCAAGGTCGGTGGCCATGCCGAGCACCTCACCGTCGGGCAATTCGACGCGGACGCGTCGCCCGATCGTCGCCAGCTCGCTGCGGTAACGAACACGCAAATCGTGGGGTGACGCCGGCAGGCGGTCGTAGGCGGCGAGCAGTTCGGCGAGAAGCTCGATCGGCTCGACGTCGGTCTCCAGGCGACTCGCCCCGTCGGGCGCCCAACCGATGTTGACCCCGATGCCGACGACGACACTGCCGCTCGAGGCCCGCTGGGCGAGCAGTCCGGCGACCTTGCGCTCGTCGAGGAGCACGTCGTTGGGCCACTTCAACGCCAGGTTCGCGGCGCTGAACCGGCGACACCCGTCGACCGCCGCCAACGACACACGGCGGGGCAGCTCCATCGGTTCCGGTGGCACGTCGTGGAAGAGGATCGAGGCGAGCAGATTGCGACCAGGCATCGCAGACCACACCCGATCGCGACGGCCGCGGCCCGCATGTTGGTAGTCGGCAACGAGCACTGACCGGTCGGGGCGCTCCCTAGCCGACGCCAACAGGTCGTCGTTCGTACTCCCGGTCGCGGCGATGTGCTCGACATGCCAACCCGGTGGCCACTCCCCCGACCAGCCCGCCGGCGTGCGCCGCGTGCCGCCCACCAACCTACATTGACAGGCGTGCTGGAGAAGATCCTTATCGCCAACCGCGGAGAGATCGCCGTGCGCGTCGTGCGCGCCGCTCGCGAGCTCGGGATCGGCACGGTCGCCGTGTACTCGGAACTCGATCGAGAAGCGATGCATGTCCGGCTCGCCGACGAGGCGTACGCCCTCGGCGGCAGGACCGCAGCGGAGAGCTACCTCAACACCTCGGCGATCCTCGACGCGATCACACGCAGCGGCGCCGACGCGGTGCATCCCGGCTACGGGTTCTTCTCCGAGAACGCCGACTTCGCCATGGCGATCGCCGAGCACGGCGTGACGTTCATCGGACCGCCGGCGAGCGCCATCGAGGCGATGGGCGACAAGGTTTCGAGCCGCCGGGCGGCTCAACGCGGCGGCGCACCGATCGTGCCCGGCACCACGGAGTTCGCCTCAGGACCCGACGAGATCCGATCGTTCGGCGAGGAGCACGGCTGGCCGGTGGCGATCAAGGCGGCCTTCGGAGGAGGCGGTCGCGGTATGAAGGTCGTCCAGTCCGCCGACGAAGTCGACGAGGCGATGGCCAGCGCGCAGCGCGAGGCGAAGGCGTTCTTCGGGCGCGACGAGGTCTACGTCGAGCGGTATCTCACGTGGCCACGCCATGTCGAGGTGCAAATCGTCGGCGACCAGCAGGGCAACATCGTGTGGGTCTCGTCGCGTGACTGCTCTGCCCAGCGCCGCCATCAGAAGCTCATCGAGGAGGCACCGGCGCCAGGCCTCCCCGACGGCGTCGAGGCGGCGATGGGAGCCGCGGCGATCAAGGCCGGGCTCGCCGTCGGCTACTACAACGCCGGCACGGTCGAGTTCATCTACCAGGACGGCGATTTCTTCTTCCTCGAGATGAACACCCGCCTGCAGGTCGAACACCCGGTCACCGAAGCGATCACCGGGATCAACCTCGTCGAATGGCAGATCCGCGTCGCCTCCGGTGAGCCGCTGCCGATGACTCAGGAGGAAGTGCTCGCCCAGCGTCGCGGCCACGCAATCGAGGTACGGATCAACGCCGAGGACCCGGCCGGTGGGACGTTTCTGCCGTCTCCCGGCCGGCTCGCCCGGCTCGACGAGCCACAGGGCTTTGGCGTCCGCTTCGACTCCGGATACCGCGCCGGGGACGAGGTCTCGCCGTACTACGACAATCTGATCGCCAAGCTGGTCGTGTGGGGCAAGGATCGTCCGACGGCGATCGCCCGCACGATCAGCGCCCTCGAGGAGACCAGGGTCGAGGGCGTGGCGACGACGATCCCGGCCGATCTGGCAGTGCTCCGGCACCCTGATTTCGTCAACATCGAGCACTCGACCAAGTGGGTGGAGGAACGCCTCGACCTGTCAGGCCTGACGACACCACCGTCCACGACGGACGGAGGCGACGAGGCCGCGACGGCCGAGCCGTCGACTCGTCGCCACACAACTGTCGAGGTCAACGGCAAGCGCTTCGACGTGACGCTGTGGGTGCCGGACGCCGGTGACAGTACCGGTCAGGCCGCCGGTGGCCGCCGTGGCGTCGTTCGCAACATTCGACGGTCCTCACCGCACGGGCCGGCGGGGGCCGCCGGCAGCGGCGACGTGACGGTGCCGATGCAGGGGACGATCGTAAAGGTGCTCGTCGACGTCGGCGAGCGCATCGAGGCCGGCCAAGCCGTCGTCGTGCTCGAGGCGATGAAGATGGAGAACCAGATCTCCGCCGAACGCGGCGGAACGGTCACCGAGGTCAAGGTCGCCGCCGGCGACACCGTCGGTGGCGGCGACGTGGTCGTCGTCATCGAGTAGCCGCGGCCACCCACTAGGTGCTCGCCGCCACACTCCTGGCACTCGCCGCGGCAGGTTTGCACGCGGCGTGGAACCTCGTCGCCAAGCGCAGCATCGATCGGGTCACGACGCTGTCGGCTCAGTTCATCGTCGGCGGCTTGATCGGCGGTGTCGTGCTGGCAATCACCCGCGATCTTCCGGCCGCAGCGTGGTGGCCGGCGCTGGTCACCGGCGTCGTCCACGTTCCCTACCTGCTGCTGCTCGCCCTCGCCTATGAGCACGGCGACTTCTCGGTGGCCTATCCCGTCGCTCGCGGCACCGGCGCGGTGCTCGCCGGCCTCGGCGGCGTGGTGCTGCTCGACGACGACCTCGGCGTGGTCGGAGCGGTCGCCGTGCTGGTCGTCGCCGCGGGTATGTGGCTGCTGTCGGGTGGTGCCACCGGGACGCAACTCTCGACGGCACTCGCCGTGGGCGTCACGATCGGCGTGTACACCGTCAACGACAGCCGGGCGGTGAGAACCTTCGGGATCACCTACCCGTTCGCGGCATTCGTCGCCATCGGCGTGGTGATGTCGATCTACGTGGTCGCGACCGCACGCGTGCCGCGGTTCGTGGCGACGATGCGCGAAGGCTGGCGGCAGGCGGCGATCACCGGGGCGATGGCGGTGCTCGCCTACGTGCTGGTGATGATCGCCGTCCGCCGGGCACCCGTGGGGTACGTCGCCGCCCTGCGCGAGTCCAGCGTGCTGATCGCCGCGTACCTCGGCAACCGCTACCTCGACGAAGGCGAGATGCGCCGTCGGACGTTGGCCTCCGGGGTCATCCTCGCCGGCCTCGTCCTCCTGGTCGCCGCGCGGTGAGCATCACCCCGAGGACGAGTTTCTGGGTACCAATCCTTACGGCGAATTCCGCAAGGAGTGGCGCCCAGAATCGTCGCGCTGCGGCGGCGGGGCGGTGCTCTCCCTGATCACCAGCTCGCCACTGATGCAGGCACTTGAGGCCTGCTCGCCCGCCAGGATCCGCTCCAGCACGCCGACGCAGCGGGCGGCGAGGGCGGCGAAATCCTGGCGCACCGTGGTCAGTCCAGGCTGGAAGAACTCGGCATCGGGCAGGTCGTCGAACCCGGCAACGGACACGTCGCCGGGGACGTCGACGCCCGCTGCGCCGAACGCGGAGAGGAGCCCGAGGGCCATCTGGTCATTCGCCGCGAAGACCGCCGTCGGGACGCCATCGGCGGCCACGACGGTCAGCGCCGACAAACTGATGACGGCGCGTAGTCCTCGCCGCCTCGTACTTGTTGTCATCATCTCCGCCTTTCGAGGTCGAGTGTCAGCCGGTTTCGGGTGGGGCGCGGCTGGGGTCGGTGCCGCTGGGGTTGTTGGTGTCGGTGGCGGGGAGGTCGTCGGTGGTGTGGTGGTGGGGGTAGGGGCAGGGGTGGGTGCCTTCGGTGGGATTGCGCCGGCGGCGGGCGGCTTTGTCGGCGGCGGCTTTGTGGATGCGGTTGTGGTACAGGCATTCGAGTTCGCCTTGGCACAGGCAGGTGATGCCGCCGTGGCTGTGCGGCACGATGTGGTCGACGTCGCACCTGCTGGCGGGTTCGTCACAGCCGGAGGGGTGTTGGCAGTGTTCGTCGCGGATCTCGATGATGCGGCGCATTGCCCCGGTGAAGCTGCGCTTTGTCGAGGCTTCGAAGCGGCGCGCCGGGGGGTCGTAGACGATCCGTTCGATGTCGGCGTCGGACAGGTAGGGGATGAGCTAGTCCGGGGGCGATGACGGTGCCCGCGGCGGTTTGGCAGAGGTGGTTGAACGGGTCGATACCGATCGTCACGCTGAGTAGTGGTCGGGGACGTAGCCCGTCGGCGGGGGCGGTGGCGGAGCGCATCGCCATCTCCACCAGAGCGTCGGCGCGACGCTGGGTGACGGTGCGTTCGACACCGTCGCGCAGGTCCTCGAGGCGGAGTTGTTCGCACAGCCGGTCGAGTTCGGTCTTGAACGTCTCACCACCGAGCGGGTCGAGGACGCCGTCGATGGCGACGGTGCCGTTGAACGTGACGGATGCTGACAGATGACGGCCGGCACGCACGGTGTCGGCGTCGCGGTCGGCGGCGTCCAAGTCGGCGCACTGCTTCCAGTAGTCGATGCCACGGGAGGCGACGCCGAAGAACGGGGTGCGACACAAGTTGACGAGCAACTCTTCGGCGTCGGTGAAGGTGGCGTTGCGCCACTGCCGGTCACACGAAGCGACCAGATCAACATGAGGCCCGTAGATCTCCCCGGCCTGATAGGCGGCTTCGGTGACCGGCATCTTCACCAAATCACGGGCCCGGCTCACCAACCGGTCGGCCTCGCCACGACGTCGGTGGGTTTCTCGGGCGAGGCGGGCGGCGGCGGCTTTGGAGCCGTTGTCGGCCCAGATCTGGCGGTTGTCCCAGCGATCCGATCAGCCGGCACCACTGCGCCTCCAACCGTGTCGACAACGACACCGAGACCGACCACGGCGTCATGCAACTCGGCGTCACCGACGGTGTCGAGATCGAGGCCGGCGAGCTCGTCGATCGCCGCCGTCAGCGTGGCCAACAGTCCCCCAACCATGCCGCCACCCTATCGAACATCTGTTCCGATCGCAACCTCCAGCCAGGAAATTTATTGCTCAGATTGATGGCCAGGACGCCCACAGCACGCCGCCGACCACGCACCACGGCAGCGACGCCTGGATGGCGGCTCAGCCATCAGCGGGCGGCAGCGCCGTTCACCGGGACGTAGCCGCGGACCACCACGCCGACGTCACGCTCGGCCGTCACCTCGAGCTTGCCGCCGATCGCTCCCAGACGGTCGCGCAGGTTGATGATCCCACGACCACCGGAGCTGGTTGTGGCATCGAACCCGATGCCGTCATCACTGACAGAGATCCAAAGCGTCGAACCGTCGAGGCCACAGGCCAGCCGGATCGATCGGCCATGAGAGTGCTTCGCCGCGTTCTGCAGAGCTTCGACACAGCAGAAGTAGAGCGCCGCCTCGACGTCGGGATGGTGACGCCCGACGTTGTCGAGGGCAACCGTGACGGGCAGCGGGCAGCGATCGGCTGCCGCTAGCAACGCCGCGCCGAGCCCGTGCTCGGTGAGCACCGGCGGGTACACCCCCTGGGCGAGACTGCGCAGCTCGTCATGGGCGATGCGCAATTCGTGGCGCAAGGCGTCGAGCATGCCGACGGCCGCCGGCCCGTCGACGGCGCAGATCTCCTTGGCCCGCGACAGCCCGAGGCCGATGCCGATCAGCCGCTGCTGGGCACCGTCGTGCAGGTCGCGCTCGATCCGCCGCCGCTCGCGATCGGTCGCCGCGACGACGCGGGCCCGCGATCGTCGCAGCTCGTCGGCCTGCCCGGCCAGCTCGGCCCGGGACGCCGTGACCGCGGCGAGCACACCCTGCATGCGCACGCTGTTCTGCAGCACCATCAGGGCGACGAGGGCGACGAGCGAGGGGGCGAAGACGATCAGCACGGCCTCGCGGATCCACTCCGGGACGTCCTCGCTCAGTCCGGAGAAGTCTTGCAGGAGACCGACGAGCACCACTGCCAACGACACCACGACTGAAGTGACGACATAGAAGGCCAACGCCCTGCCGGTGATCAGCGACGCGGCGAGAACGGATGGCAACAGTGCGGCAAGCATCATCAACGGCCAGCTGAACGTGGCGATCGTTGCCGCGGCGATGGCGATGCCCCAGTTGGCGGCCGCCAACCACAGCAGTGCGGAGCGAAGGTTGCCACGACGCAGCGGGACCAGACCTGCGGCCATGACGACACCCGACAGCGCGACCAGGACGGCGGTGAGTGTTAGATAGGACGACGACACGACGGTGACGCGGACGACGACCATGAACACCGTTGCCGCCGCGGCCGTCCCGGCGTCGAGCAGGATGATTGTCCGCAGCCGAGCGACGCTGGCGCGCGCCGTGTTCGGCGCCGGATCGCTCATTCCATGCTGACGGCTGGATGGCCGACGGGCTCGTTGCCGGCAAGGAACATCAGAACGGCCATGACACGGCGGTTGACATCTGCGGCCTCACCGAGGCCGAGCTTGACGAAGATCGCCGTGCAGTGCTTTTCCACGGAGTGAGCGGTGACACCGAGCGACTCGGCGATTGCCGTGTTCGTGGCGCCCGTCGCCATCTCCGCGAGCACGTCCAGCTCACGCGCCGTCAACGTGATGAGTGGTGAATCAACCATGCGCGTCCGCGCCCGGACGAGCGCATCAACGACGTCGTCGTCGATGAACGAGCCTCCCGCGGCGACGATCCTGATCGCCTGGGCGAGGCGGTCGACCTCGTCGACCCGGTCCTTCAGGACGTAGCCGCGGCCTCGCGTGCCGTCTTCGAGCAGAGCGAGGGCGTACGAAGGCTCGACGAACTGCGACAGCACGACCACTCCGAGACGCGGGTGGGTCGTGCGGAAGCGACGGGCGGCCTGGATGCCCTCGTCACGGTGGTTCGGCGGCATGCGGATGTCGGTGACGACCACGTCGGGAGCGTCGCGATCGACTGCCTCGTAGAGCTCGTCCAACGACGTGCAGGCGGTGGTCGTCAGGAGGTCACCGGCGGTCGACAGCAGGCTCACCAGTCCCTCGCGTACGAGGAGATTGTCCTCGGCGACCACGAGCCGCAGTTCAGCCATCCCGCGACCGACGGTACCAGCGCGCCCGCGGCTGGATAAGCAGGCTGACAGGAGGGTCGACGTTACGGATTTCCCTACGCCGCAGCCGGGGATAGCCCGGTTTCCGGCGACCCGCAGACGGCTTGTGTCAGGAAGGTGACCGGATCATCGTCGCCAGGCTGACGCAAATCGGGTGGGGCTTATTCGGGGACTTATCGGGTTCCTGTGGGTTCGATCGAGGTGCCGGCGAGACCGCTGGCGCTGGAAGGGGCGGTTGTCGAGCGTCGCGACGACACCTGGGAGAGGTGCACACCTGTCACCTCCACTCTGGGGCCGTGGCGATTCTTAGGCCGCAAACCGGTCACCGCTGACCGCTTTGCGGCACCAGAATCCCGGCATCGGCTGACGCGCCGATTCGAGGCCCCAATACCGGACACAGCTGTCCGGATCGTGGCCTCAGAATCCGAGCACCCGGCGCGACGCCGCAGTACGCCCGCTCTTCAGAGCCATGCAACCGTGACGCAGCGCGCGACCGACCCACACAAACCCGAGGAGAACTTATTCGGACGCTTCGGCGAGGGCCTCGGCGAGGGCAGGGTGGACGAGCAGGCTCTCGACGATGTCGGTGACCTTGAGGTTGGCGGTGACGGCGAGGGCGATCACGGAGATCAGCTCGGCGGCGTGGCGGCCGACGATCGAGCCACCGAGCACGACGCCGGTGGCCGGGTCCGAGACGATCTTGACGAACCCTTGCGGGTTGTTGTTGATCAGCGCTTTGGCCGTGGCGGAGAAGGGCACCTTGGTGACGCGGATCTTGCGCCCGGCAGCGAACGCCTCTGCCTCGGCCAGGCCGACGTCGGCGATCTCCGGCTCGGTGAAGATCGCCGAAGCCGCCTTGTCGTAGTCGAGGTGGCGATGCGGACCGCTGTGCAGCCCCATCACCCGTTCGGCGACCTTGCGACCCTGCATCGCCGCGACGGAGGAAAGTGGGAGCTTGCCGCTGACGTCACCGGCGGCGTAAATCTGCGGCACGTTGGTGACACAGTTGTGGTCGATCGGGATGTAACCACCGGCGTCGACCTCGACCCCGGCACGGTCGAGATCGAGGCCGTCCGAGTTGGGCACCGAGCCGATCGCCAGCACGGCATGCGACGTGCGCACGACACGACCGTCGTCACATCGCACGACGACAGTGTCACTCTCGTGATCGCGCTCGATCGCCATGGCCCGCGCCCCCTTCAGCAAGCGCACGCCGCGGGCGAGGAAGTCCGCCTCGAGCACGGCTGCCACCTCCGGGTCCTTGTTCGGCAGCACCTGCTGACGCGAGACGACAAGTGTCACGTCGGCACCGAACGAGGCGAACATGTGCACGAACTCGACGCCGGTCACGCCGGATCCGACGATCGTCACGCTCGTGGGGAACTCCTTCGGCGGATAGCAGTCGCGCGTCGTGAGGATGCGGTCACCGTCGGGCTCACACCAGTCCGGGATGCGCGGCCGTGAGCCGGTGGCGACGAGGGCGATGTCGAAGTCGACCCGTTCCGTACCGTCGACGGTGTCGACCTCGATGGCGTGGGATGACACGAAGTGGGCCGTGCCGCTGATCAGGCGCACGCCCTGACTCTCCAACAGGCCGCTCGTGCCGGTGTGAAGGTGTCGCTTGATGCCCTCGATGCGCATCGTCAGGGCCTCGGTGTCGACGGTCGCCGACGCCTGCTCGAGACCCATGCCAGTGGAGCGGCGCAGGAAACTCATCGCCCCACCCGTCGCGATCATCGTCTTCGACGGAATGCAGTCGAGCAGGTGGGCGGCGCCGCCGATGAGCTCGCGTTCGACGACGGTCACCTGGGCGCCGAGACGTGCGGCGAACGACGCAGCAGTATTGCCTGCCGGCCCGCCGCCGATGATGAGGAATCGTGTCGCCACAGCACAGAGGCTAGGTCCGCTTCAGGGCATGAATTCCCGATGCGAGCGAACGATGCCGTCATCGCAGGCGGTTTGGCGACTCCTGTCTACGAAGCCCGAGACGCTCGGGCCGGGCGACCTGTGCACAAGGGGACATGAGCTGGGGTGGACGAGACCAACGATGCGGATGAGGCGAACGAGGACGGGGAGGACGAGTACGACGAGTACGACGAATACGACGAATACGACGAGGACGACGACATCGACGACGCGGAAGGACAGGACGAGTTTCTGCGCCGGCGCACGCCTCTCATCCTCGGCTACGTCATCGTCTTGGCAGTCGCCTGGCTGACCGCGATCGGCCTACTCGTCATCCGTCCGGCGCTGACCGACGACCAGGAATCCAGCCGGCCACCGATCACCGCCGCCACCTCGGCGGCCACGGACAGTTCGGACCCGGCAGACGCCAGACAGGCAAACCAAGCGGTGGCACCACTCGTGGGGGAAGCCACCACCGAGCCCACCACCCCCGTAACCGAACCGCGCACTAGCGCCGCCAGCAACCAGCCGGCCGCCATGGAGCCCACCGCCACCACCCATGCGGCCACCAGCGAACCCGCGACCACCACCGAACCCGCGACCACCAGCGAACCCGCGACCACCAGCGAACCCGCGACCACCAGCGAACCCGCGACCACCAGCGAGCCAGCCACCACCGAACCCACGACCACCACCGAACCCGCGACCACTACCGAACCCGCGACCACCAGCGAGCCAGCCACCACCGAACCCGCGACCACTACCGAACCCGCGACCACCAGCGAGCCAGCGACCACCGAACCCGCGACCACCGAGGCGGCGGTGTCGGCGCGGCCGACAACGACGATCGCTGTCGCCCCGTCGGCGCGGCCGGCGAGTGCCTCTCGCGTCGCCACGACCGCAACCACGACATCGGCACCACGATCGACGACATCGACCACGGCAGCGACCACGACAGCACCACCGACCACTACAACACCGACAACAACAACCACCACCACGACACCCACCACCACCACCACGACCACGACACCACCACCACCACCACCACCACCACGACCACGACACCCACCACCACCACCACGGCAGCAACCACCACCACGACGACACGACTAGCGACAACGACGACGACACCACCGACGACCGGGGTGACCGCCCCACCGACGACCGCGGCGACCATCACCGCCGCCGCGGCCGCGTACAACACGCTGCCTGACGGCAGCCCGACGCCGGTCGTGGCGATCTTCGACCGCGACCGGATCACCCTTGTCGGCGCGGTTCCGAGCGGGCAAGCCGCCCGACAGCTCACCGAGCTCGCCATCGCCAACAGCCAGTTCCCCGACCTTCCAGTCGACAACCGGCTGACCGTCAACCCGAACGTTCCGGTTGGTGTCGGCCTGCGCGTGCTCGAACTCAACTCTGTCCGGTTCGCCGAGGGGTCGGCGCAGATCACTCTCGACCACGGCAGGCAGCTCGACCGCCTGGCCACAGTGATGAATGCCACGCCCAACATCTCCGTCGTCGTCATCGGTCACGCCGACCAACGTGGGAGCGACGCCACGAACCTGCTGCTCGGGCAGCAACGCGCCGACGCGGTGGTTGCCTATCTCACCAACCTGGGCATCGACGGCTCCCGCCTGTCGGCGCGGTCCGTCGGCGAGGCCGACTTGCTGTCGACGGGCGACGACGAGGCGTCGCTGGCGTTGAACCGTCGCACCGAGTTCGTCATCCAGGGCCTGCTCGTCGCACCCGCACCGCCGGCCAGCGCGCCGACAACGACGGCGGGTTAGCTCGACCGAACCCGGTACCGTCGGGCGGCGTGATCGAACCCGACGAGGAACACCGGTCGGCGATCTCGGGGAGCGGGCTCGCCGCCGAGCGCGCTCGTCGCCAACAGCAGGTCGACGACCTGCGCGCCGCCGGCCGTCAGCCGTACCCCTACCGCTTCGATCGCACTCATAGCGCTGCCGACGTCCGTGCGCTCGGCGCCGACCTCGGGCCGGGCGGGGACACCGACACGGCGGTCTCGATCGGCGGTCGTGTGATGCTCAAGCGCGATACCGGAAAGCTCGTCTTCCTCAACGTCGCCGACCGCGGACACGAGATCCAACTCTTCGTCTCCAAGTCCGTCGTCGGCGACGACACGTTTGCCGACGTCAAGTCCCTCGACCGCGGCGACTGGATTGGAGCAACGGGCACAGTGATGACGACCCGAACCGGGGAGATCTCCGTCAAGGTGACGAACCTCGAGCTGCTCGCCAAGGCGATTCGCCCGTTGCCGGACAAGTGGCACGGCCTCGCCGACCCTGACATCCGCTACCGCCAGCGCTATGCCGATCTCGTCGTCAACGCCACGGCGCGTCGGGTCTTCGAGATCCGCCACGCCGTGTTGACGAGCTTTCGCACGACGCTGACGGATCGAGGATTCGTCGAGGTCGAAACGCCGACACTCCACGTCGAGCCCGGCGGCGCCCACGCCCGACCATTCGTGACCCACCACAACACGCTCGACATCCCGCTGTACCTGCGCGTCGCCACCGAGCTCCACCTCAAACGCCTCATCGTCGGCGGACTTGACCGGGTCTTCGAGATCGGCCGCACCTTTCGTAACGAGGGAATGGACGCGACGCACAATCCCGAGTTCACGATGATGGAGTCGTACCAGGCGTTCGGCGACGTCGCCGACGTCATCGAGCTCACCGAGACGCTCGTCGTCAACGCCGCCCGCGATGCGATCGGCTCGACCGTGATCGACATCGCCGGCACGGAGGTCGACCTCGCCGAGCCCTGGCCGCGGCTGCGCATGTCCGACGCCGTGTCGGACGCCGTGTCGGCGAACGTGCACCCCACGACCCCGGTGGAGACGGTGCGCGCGATCGCTGACACCCACGGTGTGCGGTGGGAGCCGACGTGGGGTTCCGGCAAGCTCATCGAGGAGCTGTTCGAGAAGCTGTGCGAGGACCGCATCGTCCGCCCGACGTTCGTCAAGGGGCACCCTGTGGAGGTGTCGCCGCTGGCGAGAATCGATCCAGCCGACCCACACGTGGCGGATCGCTTCGAGCTGTTCGTCAACGGCAGTGAGTACGCCAACGGCTACAGCGAGCTCAACGACCCTGTCGAGCAACGCCAGCGCTTCGAAGACGAGCAGGTGGCGAAGGAAGCCGGGGATCTCGAACGTGGCAGCCTCGACGAGGACTATCTCCGTGCGCTGGAGTACGGGATGCCGCCGACAGCCGGACTCGGCGTCGGCATCGACCGCCTGGTGATGTTGCTCGCCGGGGTTCACAACATCAAGGACGTCATCCTCTTCCCGACGTTGCGCCCCGAGCCCCGTGAGAACGGGCGATGAGCGGGAGGACTGCATGGGGAGGCGGATTCGAGACGCTCGACCGCGACGGCAACACCCTCGACACGTGGTTCCGGTGGGTTGGCTGGGGCGAGTTCGGGCAGAGCGCACCGGAAGACATCGACGTCCACCTGGCCGGCGGCGATCGCCGCGACGACGCCAGACGCGTGGTGATCCGGCCGGCGCGGCTGACGATCGACGTCGACGCCTCGCCGGCTTCGGCGGCGGACGTGTACTTACGGTTGCACCTGCTTTCGCACCGCCTCGCCGCGCCGAACTCACTCAACCTCGACGGAGTGTTCGCGCTGCTCAACACGGTCGCCTGGACCGACCTCGGACCGGTTGCCGTCGGCGACGTCGCCGATGTCGTCCTCGCCCGCCGCGCCGCCGGCGCGACCGTGTCCGTCAACGCACTCGACAAGTTCCCTCCGATGCTCGACTATGTCGTGCCGAGCGGTGTGCGCATCGCCGACGGCAGCCGCGTGCGTCTCGGCGCCCATCTCGCCGCTGGAACGACCGTGATGCACGAGGGGTTCTGCAACTTCAACGCCGGCACGCTCGGCACGTCGATGGTCGAGGGGCGAATCTCTCAAGGAGTCGTCGTCGGCGATGGCACCGACGTCGGCGGTGGCGCGTCGATCATGGGCACGCTGTCCGGTGGTGGCAGCGATCGCATCACGATCGGCGAGCGATGCCTGCTTGGCGCCAATTCCGGCATCGGCATCAGCCTCGGCGACGACTGCGTCGTCGAGGCAGGTCTCTATGTCACGGCCGGAACGCTCGTCAAGCTGCCGGACGGTCAGGTGCTCAAGGCCCGGGAGTTATCGGGGATCTCGGCGATGACGTTCATCCGTCACAGCCAGACCGGCGCGGTCGAGCTTCGGCCGCGTGAGGGCGGCTCGTGGCAAGGCCTCAACGCCGCGCTGCACCACAACTGATCCGCCAGGCGGTGCGGCTTTGCAGTCGCTCGGCCACCGTGGTGGTTACGTAGCCGGGACGGCGAACGATGTCACCCCAGGTGTACTCGTAGACGGCGAAGCCGAGGTCCTGCAACTCGTTGCGCCGTTGGGCGTCGCGGCCGCGGTCGGTGGGGTTGGAGTGTCCGAGACGACCCGACACCTCGATCACCATGGCCTGGGCGGCGTAGAGGAAGTCGACCCGGGCGACGTGGCGGCCGTCGCTGCGGATCCGCTGTTGCGTGACAGGGCGCGGCAAGCCGGCTGCGCGCACCAGCGCCAGGAAGCGCCGTTCGAGCATCGTCTCACCACCACTATCGATCAGCAGTTGGTCGAGAAGCCGCACACCGCGGCGACCACGGCCGCGCAGCTCGCTCAGCCGCTCGATCAGAACGAGCGGGGCGGACAGGTGCAGTCGCATCGCGCTGTCGATGGCGGCAGCGAGGCGATCGGGAGCAGCCCCTGCGGCGGCGAGATCGAGGATCGTGCGGGTCGCCGAGGCGCAACGGAAGCCACCGACCGTGAGCACGTCGACAGCACCAATCTTCTTTGTCGTGTGGACGATGCAACCGGCCGGTGGCTTGCAGCGACTCGCCCGCGTCGTGGTGAACTGGAGTGCACCGGGAGCTGACCGGTCGAGGCCGAGGAGGGTGGCGGCAGCCTCGTGGCTGACCCACGCGTCCTCGCCGAGAGCAAGCAAGCCGACCTGCAACTGTCGGTTCCACGTGTCGGGCGAACCCGGGACGACCAACACGGTCGGTTGCACGAGAACGAGCCGACCGGCACGCACTGCGCACCGCTGATCCCGCGCGTTGAAACCGGCTGCCCGCGCCTGGGCCACGCTGGCAGCGCCGTGCTGTCGCCCGGCGATGTGAACAACTGCCTTCAGAGCATCATTTCGTGCTGTCACACCCGACCTGGGCGTCACCGACCGACCGAAACGGAAACCTTCTCACTGTCGAACCGGACGACCAACTTTGGTCTGCTGGTTCGACACAGACGCAGGGTTGCGGCGACCAGAACCACTATCGTCCTCGCAGCGGACACTTGTCCGCACAGTGGATTGACAACTAGGTCCGGTGCTGGGATTGTGTGCGGGGACGCGGCGTCGGCGGTCGAACCGGCCAACAACAACATTGGGGGTACACGACATGATCAGCGGCTACTTCGGCGCCCGGCGGTGCTCGGCGCGCTCGCTCGTACCACAGGTGTCACGCAGGCGGCGAGCCTCACGAGCCTTGGGCACGGTCGCCGTGCTCGGCCTGGTCGCCGCCGCACCCGTGACCCAGGCGTCTGCGACCACCGAGCCGCCGGCCTCACCGGAGGCCGAGGGCAAGGTCACCGACTTCCTCGGCTACGTCGGTGGGCCGGGTGGCGCCGCCTCTGGCGATCCGATCCGCATCGGCTACATCAACCAGGACGGCGGAGCGATCGTCGTCAGCGGCGTTCACGACGACGGTGTCGACTTCGCCGTCCAGTTCATCAACGAGCAGGCGGGCGGCATCGGCGGTCGCCCGGTCGAGATCGTCCAGTGCTTCATCGCCAACGCCGAAGAAGAGGGCCAGCAGTGCGGCCAGCAGTTCGCCAACGACGACTCGATCGTCGCCGTCATCAGCGGTCCGACGGTGACGGGCACGCAGTCGTTCTACGCCGCCCTCGCCGAGTCGAAGCCGGTGGTCCATGGCGTATCGGTGAACCCGGTCGACACCACCCAGCCGAATACCGCTGTCCTCAATGGTGGTGCGGTCTACATCCTCGCCCCGTTTGCCTCGTTCGCCGCCGACGTGCTCGGTGTCGAATCGGCGGCGCTGATCTACTCGGAGGAGACGCAGTCCGACGCTGCCGCCGGGCAGGCGTCGGCATTCGAGACGCTTGGCATCCCGATCGAGGTCGTGCCGTACCCGCAGAACACGCCCGACCTCACCGTCCCGCTGCTCGCCGCCGGGGCGCAGGACGCCGACATCGTGATGCCGGTCATCGCCCAGCCGGAGTGCGTGAAGTTCGCCGAGGCCCAGCGGGCGCTGGAGATCCCCGACGAGAAGGTGCTCGCCAGCCCGGTGTGCCTCAACCCGGCGACGATCGAAGGGCTCGGCGATTTCCCCGAGTGGTACTACGCGATCACCACGTCGCTCGGCTCTGACGCCAACGACCCGGCGGTGGTGCCATACCAGGCGTTCCTCACCGAGATCGGCCAGGAGCAGTTCATCCCCGACCCGTGGGTGCTGGTTGGCTTCGGCCAGGCGATGACGCTCGCCAAGTGGCTCAACGCGATCGGCCCCGACAACATCACCACCGAGGCGATCCTCGAGCAGATGGACGCCTTCGAGGGCCCGCTGATCCTCGGCTCGCCTGTGGTCGACTGCGGCAAGTACCCCGAGGCACCCGGGAACTGCGGTGACCACACGCAGTTCTACCGGTACACCGGGGGGGCGTTCGAGCAGGCCAGCGACTTCCTGCCCCCGCCCGAGGGATGGGAGTCGCCCCTCTGAACCATGACGTCGCGTTCTGGGCGCAGATCCTTGCGGAATTCGTAACGATCTGCGCCCAGAAGGTGATGCGATGAGCGACGCCGCGCTGTTCGTGCTGCTCGGCCTCGGGGGCGGGGCCGTGATCGCCGGCATCGCCATGGCGGTCGTCATCACGTACCGTGGCTCGGGGATCATCAACCTGTCCACCGGGGCGGTGTCGATGGTTTCCGCCTACGGATTCTGGGCGCTTCGATCGGGTCACTTCGGCCCCGAGTTCACCAACGTCCCAGCGCTCACCATCACGATGGCGGCCGCCGTGCTGGTAGGCGTGCTCGGCGAACTGTTCGTGTTCCGGCCGCTGCGGACGTCGTCGCCGCTCGCCAAGCTGGTCGCCTCCCTCGGCATCCTGCTGGTGCTGCAGGCCACGATGCTGCTGTGGTTCGGCGACGCGCCGCGGCAGATCCCGAGCGTGTTCCCCGTCCGGATCGTCGAGGTGTTCGGCAACTCGATCCCTGTCAACCGGTTCTGGATGGCGGGCGTCGTGGTGCTGATCACCGTCGCCCTCGGTGCCCTCTTCCGCTGGACCCGGTTCGGGCTCGCCACCCGGGCGGCGTCGGAGAACGAGGTCACCGCGATGCTGAGGGGCCTGTCGCCCAATCAGCTGTCGATGGCCAACACCGTCCTCGCCTCGGCGATCGCCGGAGCGATGGGTGTCATTGCCGCCCCGCTCTCTCAGGCCGACTCGGTCACGTTGGTGCTGTTCGTCGTGCCGGCCCTCGCCGCCGCATTGTTCGCCGGGTTCAGCTCGCTGTGGATCGCCACCGTCGCCGGGTTCGCCATCGGCATCGGCCAGTCGCTGATGACGTGGGTGGCCACGCTGCGGTGGTTCCCGACCGACAAGGGCAATCCGATGCCCGGGGTACAGGCCGTGCTCACGTTCGTGGTGCTGGTGATCGCCCTGTCGGTGCGCGGTGGGCGCCTGCCATCGCGCGGTGAGCTTGTCGAGAAGCGCCTGCCATTCGCGCCGCGGCCGCGGCGCATGGCCGTTCCGGCGTTGGCGCTTGCGGTGGTCGGCGCCGTGCTGTTGATCGTGCTGCCGTTCAGCTACCGCCAGGCGCTGATGGTGTCGATGGTCGGGATGGTCGTGTGCCTGTCGCTGGTGGTGATCACCGGATTCGTCGGCCAGGTGTCGCTCGCCCAGGTCACGCTGGCAGGGGTGGCCGGGTTCGCCGTCTCGCAATTGACCTCCAAGGCGGGCATCGGGTTCCCGTGGGGGCCACTGATCGGGTCGGCCGCGGCAGTGGTGATCGGCCTGGTGGTCGGCGTGTCGGCCCTGCGCGTGCGCGGGGTGAGCCTGGCCGTCGTCACGCTGGCCGGAGTCGTGGCGATCGAGCAGTTCGGGTTCGCCAACCGCCGGTGGGGTGCCGGTAGCACCGGCTCGCCGGTCGAGCAGCCCGAGCTGTTCGGCATCCGGCTCGGCTCCAACGCCGGGTTCCGCGGGCTCGACGGCAAGGTGCCCAGCCCGGTTCTCGGCTTCGTGTTCCTGGGCGTCGTGGTGGCCCTGTGCCTGTTGGTGGCCAGTCTGCGGCGGAGCGTGTTCGGCCAGCAGATGTTGTCGGTGCGGGCCAACGAGCGGGCCGCGGCGGCGACGGGCATCAACGTCACCGCCGTCAAGATCACGGCGTACGCGATCTCGTCGTTCATCGCCGGCACGGCGGGGTGGATGTACGCCTACAACTTCGGCTCGGTCAGCGCCGCCCGGTTCGGCATCCTGATCGCCCTGGGGTTCGTCGCCTTCGCCTACATCGGCGGGATCACGATGGTGTCGGGCGCGGTGATCGGCGGGCTCGTTGCCACCGAGGGGCTGATCCCGTACACGATCGAAGAGGCGTTCAACATCTCCGGCAACTGGACCCTCTTGGTCGGCGGCGTGATCCTGATCGTCACGCTGATCCAGAACCCCGAGGGCATCGCCGGCACCACCTACCGCAAGCGGGCGGCCTCCAGACGCGCCAAGGCTGCTGCGGCTGCGGGCGCCGAGGTCGGCGTCGGCGAGCGCGACGGCGACACGCTGCCTGCTGAACCCCAATTGGTGGGTGAGTCGTGAACTTGCTCGTCGCTCGCGGGATCTCGGTGTCGTTCGGTGGCGTACACGCCGTGATCGACGTCGACCTCGAAGTCGGTCCCGGCGAACTCGTCGGGCTGATCGGCCCGAACGGGGCCGGCAAGACGACATTCATCGACGCCATCACCGGGTTCGTGCCGCACCTCGGCACGGTCGCCGTCGATGGCACCGACGTCACCGGCGTCAGCGCCCATGCCCGCGCCCGGCGGGGGATGGCGCGCACCTGGCAGGCGATCGAGCTGTTCGACGACCTCACCGTGCGCGAGAACCTCACGGTGTCGGCCGTGCACCCGTCGGCGTGGACGACGATCAAGGAGGTGCTCTCCCGCACGGTCCCCCACTCCGATTCGATCGATGAGGCGCTCGAGGTGTTCAACCTGGGCGGATTCGCCCACGCCACGCCGAGCGAGTTGACACAGGGCCAGCGCAAGCTGGTGGCCGTCGCCAGGGCGCTGGCGGCGAGACCCAAGCTGCTGTGCCTCGACGAGCCGGCCGCGGGGCTCGACGCCCACGAGTCGGTGGTGTTCGGGCGTCAGCTGCGCCGGATCGTCGACCGTGGCACGCCTGCCCTGCTGGTCGACCACGACATGGGCCTCGTGCTCGGCATCTGCGACCGGATCGTCGTCATCGAGTTCGGCAAGGTGATCGCCACCGGCACGCCCGCCGAGGTGCGCACCGACCCGAACGTGGTCGCCGCCTACCTTGGCTCGGCGGCCGGCGAGCTGGAGGGCACGGGTTGACGACTGCCACTACCCCGGTGCTCGAACTCGAAGGGCTCTCGGCCGGTTATGACGCAGCTGTCGCCGTACGCGACCTCGACCTGCACGTCGGGGCGGGCGAGGTGGTCGCCCTGCTCGGCCCGAACGGCGCCGGCAAGTCCACCACCCTGCGGGCGATCTCCGGACTGATCCGTCCGATGGCGGGCGTGATCCGCGTCGACGGCAACGACCTCGCCAGACAATCGCCGGCCGCCCGCGCCCAGCTCGGCATCGCCCACGTGCCCGAGGGGCGCGGTGTGTTCTTCGGCCTCACGGTTGCCGAGCACTTCCGCCTCGGGTACCGGGGCGAGCGGCTCGACGCAGACCTCGCCTACACGTACTTCCCTGCCCTCGCTGCTCTGCGCGACCGCCGGGCGGGACTGCTGTCGGGGGGCGAACAGCAGATGCTCACGCTCGGGACGGCGCTGGCGCGCAAGCCGCGGCTGATGCTGGTCGACGAGCTGTCTCTCGGGCTCGCCCCGGTGATCGTCGAACGTCTGATGCCGGTCGTGTCCGCCTATGCCAAGCAGAGCGGCTGCGCCGTGCTGGTGGTCGAACAGCACATCCACATCGCGTTGGAGGTCGCCGACCGGGGCTATGTGCTCTCACACGGCGAGCTGGTGATCCACGCACGCGCCGAGGAACTGCGCGCCGACCACCAGCTGATCCTGTCCGGCTACCTCGGCGAACGCACCGCCTCAATTCCAATCGACCAGGGAGTATCACAGTGACGAACACAGAGACTTCTGGGCACCGCCCAGACCCGGGCACCGTCGGACCGACACCGACCGAGGCGCGCAGCCGGTTTGGTGTGAGCAGCATGTTCCGCCAGGGCGCCGGCGACCCGGTGCTCGTGCTCCATGCTGCCGGAGGGGCGGGGATGTGGAACCCGTACCTGGAACGGCTGTCCGAGCACTTCGACGTCATCGCCCCCGACCATCCCGGGTTCGGCCTCAGCCCTGAGCTCGAGGGGGTCGACTCGATAGTCTCGCTCGTCGAGCACTACATCTCGCTCCTCGACACCTTGCATCTCGACCGAGTGAGCGTGGTCGGCGCCTCGCTCGGTGGGTGGCTCGCCGCCGAGATCGCCAGCACCGTGCCGGAGAGGATCGACCGCCTCGTGCTGATGGCGCCACCCGGCATCCTCATCCCCGAGGCTCCTCCCGCCGACCTGTTCACGATGAAGCCCGACGAGATCGTCCGCGCCTTGTTCCTCGATCCCGCCAAGGCCGAGGCGCTGCTGGCCACACCGCTGCCTCCCGAAGCGGCGGCCCAAGCCGAGCGTGACGCCGCCTCGTTCGCCCAGTACGCCTCGGAGCCGTTCCTGCACAACCCCGACCTGCCGGCTCGACTGTCACGGATCACCGCGACGACCCTGGTGATCACTCCAGAGGTCGACGTCGTCATTCCCCCCGAGCACAGCGAGGCGTACTCCGCGGCGATTGACGGCGCCGTGCTCAAGGTGCTCCCGCAATGCGGGCACGCGCTGTACTTCGAAGAGCCCGACCTCGTTGCCGACGAAGTGATCAACTTCCTCTCCGCCGCACCGGCGCCGACACGATGAAGGTCGCCGTCACGACTGGACCGCGTTGCGTGGAGGTGGATGAACGGCCAGCGCCAGGCTCGCCCGCGCCCGGCCAGACGATGCTGCGAGTCGAGACCGTGGGGATCTGCGGCTCCGATCTCCACCTCTACCGCGACGAGCTCGGCGACTCGCACGTCGGGCTCCTCCCTCGCGTGATGGGCCACGAGTTCTCGGCGGTCGTCGAGCAGATCGATCCTGCCGGCTCGGACTTCCAACCCGGCGACCGGGTCGCGATGTGGCCGATGCTCCCGTGTGGGCGATGCCACACGTGTCGCGACGGGCGGCCGAACGTGTGCGTCGACTTGCGGATCATCGGCGTCCACGACGACGGCGCCCTGCAGGAGCGCTTCGTCGTGCCGACGGCGAATCTCGTCGCGACTCCTGACCTCTCCGCGCGGCAAGCCTCGCTCATCGAACCGGTGGCAGTCTCCGTCCACGCCATCAATCGCGGTCGCGTCGACACCGGTGAACACGTCGTCGTGCTCGGCGCCGGCCCGATCGGGGCAGCCGCCGCTCTCGCCGCCGTCGATCGCGGCGCTGACGTGCTCGTGCTCGACCCCGTAGCGACGCGGCGTGAGCTGTTGAGCTCGTGGGGGCTCGCCGCCGAGTGGGTTGGCGACGATGCGCTGTCGGCGCGCATCTCCGGACACGGCGGCCCGGACGGACCACACGTCGTCATCGACACGACCGGCCGGGCAGCCGTCCTCGACACGGCGATCACCGCCGTTCGCCATGGCGGACGCATCGTCGTCGTCGGCCTGACGGGTGAGTCGGCACCGATCCATCCGGGGGTCCTGCCCCTCAAGGAAATCGATGTGCTCGGCACGAGTTGTTGTCGGCTGGACGAGTTCGTTGCGGCTGCCGACCTCGTGCGGCGCAATGCGGCCACTGTCGAGACATTGATCAGCCATCAGCTTCCGTTGTGGCAGGCCGCCGACGCGTTCCGCCAACTCGACGAGCATCCCCAGGAAACGGTCAAGGTGCTGATCGATCTTCGTTCCCCGGCCACGCAGGCTGTTGCTGGCCGCTCCTCGGCTGGCGCCTCGTCGCTCGCGTCCCGTGACGGGTTGACCCCATGACCGGCGCCGCGCGCCTCGTCACTCGCTAGGAACGAGGTTCATGTACAGCCACTCGTGACCCGGGGCCAATCCGGCGAGTGCCCTACCGCAATTCTCGATCGCTCCTGGCGCAGAGGTGACGTGCTGCGTGCCGGCATGCATGTCCCGGAAGAACTGCTGCAAGGGTCCGGACCGCAGCGCCGTGGTGCCGGCCGCCCGGTAAACAGCCACGCTGATCTCCTCGGTCGCCCACGTGGCGTGGTACAGCGCGAGACGGGTGATCGTGCGCTGCACGTGACTCAACGCGCCGCCTGCTGCGATCGTGTCACCGACGTCACGCCACGTTTCGTCGATGAACGCCCGGGCGGCGTGCCACTTGGCCTCCGCCTCGCCGTACAGCGTGTGGAACGCAGTGCTGTCGGCGAGCGTCCCCGGGCGGCCGGCCTTGGCCTGGACGAGCGCGGCCAGTTCGTCGAGCATCCGCCGGCCGACGCCGAGCGCCCATCCGGAGTGGCAGATCAGTGCGAAGTGCATGATCCCGAGGTGGAACAAGCTGCCGCCACGCAGAGCCTTCTCCGCCGGACCGAGGTGGGTGAAGCCCTCCGGCACGTAGACGTCGTCGATCTCGTAGTCGATGCTGCCCGTCGCCCGTAGACCGAGGACATCCCAGTTGTCGATCAGCGTCGCCTGCTCGACCGGCAGGACGAAGATGCGCGGCTGGCCGGTGTCCTCGACGATGCCCAGGGTGTGGATCCACTGGGCGTGCTTGATGCCCGAGGCGAAGCTCCACGACCCCGAGAGGCGATAGCCGTCGCCGTCGCGCCTGGCCGTCCCGGGGCGCGTTCCCTGGCCGGCGACGACAGGGAAGCGCTCGCCGCCGAACATCTCGGCAACCGCTCCGTCGGAGAGGTAGGCACCGCCCGTTCCTGTGGCCAGCGATGCGGCCATGACGACCCACGCCGTTGACGGATCGGCTTCGGCCAGTGTCTGGATCACGCGCAGGGACGACAGCGGATCGAGCTCGGAACCACCGAGCGGAGCCGGCACCCACATCCCGAACATGCCGTGCTCGTGGAGCGCATCGACGACCTCGCGACTCAGATCGCCGGCCACGTCGCCGGCCTCGCTGAACTGGCGAATCAGCGGCTGCAGCTGGGCAGCACTGGCGACGAGGTCGTTACCCGACGTCACCGGAACGTCTGCGGTCGTGGTCATCGTGGCTCCTGTCGTCGGACGGTTGGATGCGAGCACCGGCACTGTCCGTACAGCGGACATTTGCCCGAAATGCAGTCTCGCCGGGTGCTTCTCATGGTGTCAAGCGGCCTGAGCGTGGCCGGGGAACGCCATAAACGACAGTGTCTCACCTACCGTGGGGGACGTGGCGAAGGCGAACGAGCACGGCGAGCCGGTCGAGTTGCTCGCCGCCGGTCACCCGGTCGAGATCAGCAGCCCGGGCAAGCCGATGTTTCCTGAACCCGGTATCACCAAGCTCGACCTTGCCCGCTATTACCTCGCCGTCGAGGACCCGATCATGCGGACTGTGCGCGACCGACCGACCTTGCTGCAGCGCTTCCCGAACGGTGTGAGCGGGTCGAACTTCTTCCAGAAGCGGATCCCCGACAGCGCTCCGGACTGGCTGCAGACGACGATCGTGTCGACGCCGAACGGCACGACGTCGCGGGCGATCGTGATGGCCGACATCGCCCATGTGCTGTGGGCCGCCAACCTCGGGTGTCTCGGCTTCCACCCGTGGCCCTACCGGGCCGACGATCCGGACAACACCGACGAGCTTCGCATCGACCTCGACCCCTCCCCCGGTGTCACGTTTCCGATGGTGCAGGAGGCGGCGACGGAGGTGCGCAAATTCCTCGGTGACAACGGGATCACGTCGTTCATCAAGACGACGGGCAACCGCGGGCTGCACGTCTACGTCCGCGTCGAACCGGGGTGGGACTCGTTCGGCACACGGCAGGCCGCTGTGTCCGTGGCCCGAGGGCTCGCCGAGGCACGGCCGGACCTGATCACCGACAAGTGGTGGAAGGAGGAGCGCGGCTCGAGGGTGTTCATCGACTTCAACCAGAACGCCCCGCACAAGACCGTGTTCGGAGCGTGGTGTGTGCGCGCCCGCCCCGGGGCCCAGGTGTCGACGCCGTTCGCCTGGGAGGAACTGCCGGGGATCCATCCCGACACGCTCACCGTGCAGTCGGTCCCGGGCCGGCTCGAGGCAGGCGGCGATCCGTGGGCGGACATCGATGCGGAGACGCAGTCGATCGCCCCCCTCGTCGAGCGTTATGAGCGCGAGCTGGCCAGCGGCATCCCGGACGCGCCGTGGCCACCGGTGTACCCGAAGATGCCCGACGAAGCCCGCCGCGTGAACCCGAGCCGCGCCCGCCCGGATCCCATCGCGTAGTCTCGCCGCCATGCCGCCGAACGACCCGTCGCCGTGGCAGCCACCGGCGCCGGGGCGCACTCCGCCACCGCCCCCACCGACTCATCCGACGGCGCCACCGCCTCCTCCGGGACCGCTGCCCGGCATGCCTCCGGCCGGTTACGGCTCGCCGCCTGGTTACCCCGCGGGGTACGGCGCCCAGGCACCGATGTTCGTGGCTGTCAAACCTCCACGACCACGTACGACGGCGGCCGCGTTGCTGATGCTCATCGGCGGCATTGTCATGATCGTCGGGGCGGCGCTGCCGTGGATCTCCGATTCGGGCAGGGACTACAACGGTTTCGACGAGTGGACGATCGGCTTTTTCAGCGAGGACGCCCCGCCGGGCGGGTTCTTCGTCCTGCTCGGCGTGGTTCTCATCGGTTTCGGCATCGCCACGCTGGCCGCCGGGCGCGTGCTGCCGATCATGATCATCGGCATCGTCTTCGCCGCCTTTGCCGTGCTCGTCACGATCACCCACCTCGCCGACTACGTCGACGTCACCGACACCACGTCGGCCAGTCTCGGTCCCGGGATCATCGTCACGATGATCGGTTCCGCCGCCGCCCTCGCCGGGGCGATCGCCGGATGTGCGACCCGACGCAAGTGGCGGCCCGGCATGGAACCGCGCTGAGGCTTACGACGTCCAACGCGGCGTGCACGCCTGGCCGGTTGCATTCTCCGGAGCCGCACCGTCGCATCACGACGGGTCAACTCCGACGTTGTCGGCGGCCGTCCGCGAGGGCCGGCGACCACCCACTTTCAAGAGCAGACCACAGCTACCGGCGCGGCGCTCGAACCCACGGATCGGTGAGAAGACCCGGATATCGAACGATCGGCTCACCGATCCTGCACGGTGCGAATACGCTGACGGCCATGGCCATCACCGAGTCCCCAGCGGTCGCCGACGACACGGCCGCAAAGATCGTCGCAGCCACCCTCGGCGCCGCCGTGCTCGGACCGCCGACGTTCGACGATGTCGCCGACGAGCGGGCCCACCGCAAGGCGAAACTCGCCGGCGCGCTGCGCATCTTCGGCCGCTTCGGCTTCGCCGAGGGTGTCGCCGGGCATATCACGGTTCGCGACCCGGAACGCCCTGACCACTTCTGGGTCAACCCGTTCGGCAAGAGCTTCCGCCAGATGCGCGCCAGCGACCTGCTGCTCGTCAACCATCAGGGTGAGGTCGTCGAGGGAGACGCCCCGGTGAACCGGGCCGCGTTCGTCATCCATTCCGCCATCCACAAAGCTCGGCCCGAGGTCGTCGCCGCGGCGCATTCCCACTCGGTACACGGCAAGGCCTTCAGCTCACTCGGCATCCCGCTCGACCCGCTGACGCAGGATTCGTGCATCTTCTACGAGGACCACACGGTGATCGCCGCCCAGGGTGGCGCCGTCGTCTTCGATGTCGAGGCCGGCAAGGAAATGGCCGCCGCGTTCCCCAGCGGCAAGGCGGCGATCCACCAGAACCACGGCCTGTTCACGGTTGGCGAGACCGTCGACGAGGCGGCGTTCTGGTTCATCTCGATGGAGCGCTCGTGCCAGGCGCAGCTGATGGCGATGGCCGCCGGCGAGCCGAAGAAGATCAACCACGAGTACGCCACGTACACGCGCGAGCAGACCGGGTTCCCGCTCGCCGGCTGGTTCAGCTTCCAGCCGCTGTGGCAGGACATCTGCGCCAGCGACCCAGAGCTCTTCGAATAGCGGGCTCACCGCGCTCGCGGCGCTACCTCGACACGGCGGCGCCCGAGCCGCTGTTCGTCCTTTCGGCGATCGCCCAGTACACCGGGGCGACGATCGCCGTCCTGCTGTTCGACGAGGTCGCCCCGCGGACGGTGGCATGGCTGCGAGTCGCCGGCGCCGCCGTCGTGCTGATCCTCATCTCTCCCGGAGCGCTGCGGCGCTGGACGCGGCCGCAACTCGCTGCCGCCGCCGTGTTCGGGATCGCCACGGCGTTGATGAACACGTTCTTCTTCCTCGGCCTCGCCCGCACCGACCTCGGCAAGAGCGTGGCGATCGAGTTCATCGGACCGATCGCCGTCGCCGCAGCGATGACCAGAACCGCCCGCAACGCCGGTGCCCTGCTGTTGGCCGCCGTCGGCGTTGTCGTGCTCGGCGGCGTGGAGGTCGGCGACAACACGGTCGGCCTGCTGTGGATCCTCGCCGCCTCGGCGATGTGGGCGGTCTACATCGTCGTCGGCTCGCGCGTCGCCCAGATCGGCCGCGGCGTCGCCGGGCTCGGCATCGGCCTGGCGATCGGTGCCGTGGTCATCACCCCGATCGGGGCTCCCGGCAGCGGCGACGTGTTCACGACTCCGCGACTGCTCGTCGGATGCGTGCTCGTCGGCGTGTTCTCCAACGCCATCGGCTACGGCATCGATCAGCACGTGTTGCGGCGTATCCCGGTGCGGCGCTTCTCAGTGCTACTTGCTCTGTTGCCCGTTACCGCTGTGGTGTTCGGATGGCTCGGCCTCGATCAGGTTCCGTCGGCCGTCGAGTTCGCCGGCATCGCCCTCGTCCTCGCCGGGGTGATCCTCCAAGAACGCGACGAGCTCCCGACCCCCGCCGAAGCCGACGCCCCGTGACTCGCCCCCACATCTGGGGGTCAGAGATCCTCGAGCGAGTCCCAGCGCAGGCCGCTGGAGCGCTCGCCGTGACCGAGTCGCTTGGTGCGTTGCAACCACACGTGCAGCGACCCGTCGGTCCAGCGGGCCGTCTGCCACCTTCGTTCGAGGGTCGCGCCACCCCGGGGCACCTCTTCCTCCTCGATGACCATTGGCTGGCGCGGTTGCAGCAGCTCGCCCTTAGCGCCGGTAACCGACGGGTCGAGGAGCTCCCATTCCTGCATGCGGGCTCGGCGTAGCCGGAACTGGGCACCGTTGCCGATCCGTCTGGGCACGAACGGAACCCAGAACGGCGGAGCCGTCGACTCCAACCGGTAGCGCCACATTTCCGACGTCGGCGTGTACTCGTTGCCGTCGGTCGGCTTCGGACGATCCGGCGGCAGCTCGATCGGCGGCCGCGGCACGTCCTTCGGCGGCGGCTGCAGGTCGTCGGCGGTGCGCTCCGCGACGACACGTTGCTTGGTCGTCTTCGGCTTGGTCGCCGGAGTTGACGTCGGCGTCAGGCGCCAATGCTGGAGCCGATCGACGGCCCGGCCGGTCGGCCCCTCGACGAATCGCTCGATCCCCCATGCGAGGTTGGCAGCTTCGTCGCGGACCAGTTCGACCCGTTCGAGCATCGGACCGACCTGAGCGCCCGACAGCGACGGCGGCAGAAGGAGCAGCGGGGCCTTATCCGCCTTCACCGACGGGTCGCCGCTCAGCTCGTACAACCGGAACGCTCGTTGCCCGGGCCGGCGCTCGTCGGCCAGCGCGGCATGGGCGATCGGCGTAAACCCACCACCCATCGTGTCGTACACCTTCAGGTCGAGGACCTGCGACACGGTGCCCAGCGGGAGGCGCAACGGAATCGAGAACCAGTCGTTTCCGTAGACCGTGACGTAGTCGGCGAGGAGCAGCCGACCGAGGTCACCCGGCGCCGCGGCGATGTCGCCGAAGTGCACGTCGCCCGCCTCGAACGCCCACCACCGCGACGCCGGCATCCCGGCATAGCGGACCGGTGTCGGGATCGCCGTCACCTGCTCGGCGGGTCGCTCTATGACCGGCGGCACATCGATGACCGGCGGCACGTCGATGACGGGCGGCTTGGTGCCCGCGCCTCCTCGCTGTTTGTCGACGTCGAAGCTGTACCAGTCGAGGTGCCCACCGGCGTACTCGGTGGCCGTGATCACGACTTCGGACTCGCCGGTCCCGGCAGTGATCGAGAAGCGGTGCTCGAGGCGGGTGTCGTCCCAGGTGTCGCGTGGCGGCGTGGCGAAGCGTGCCCTGGTCGCGGTCTGCCACCGCTCGATGGTGCCGAGCACCTCGTCGCGCGACGTCGCCGGCAGCCCGGCAAGCGCCGCGCCGATCGTGGCGTCGTCAGCGTCGAGCACGGCGGCTCCGTCGAAGCTGCGCCTGCGTAGCAACTCCGTTGCCGTCGATCCGGCACCTGGGAGAGCAACTGCGTCGTCGGCGGGAACCTCGAAGGCATCAGCTTTGGCCAGCGCGGCCACGGCGTCGCCGTGCCCATCGCGCAGCAGGCGGCGGCTGAGCTGGGCGGCGAGACGGGACGACCAGTGCAGTCGGGCCGCACCGCTGGTCGGTGGCGGAGCCGATTCGACGACGCGCTCGAGCGGTTGCGCCGTCGGCATCGGCACGAACGTGCCGTCGTCGCCCGGACGGTACGAGCGCAGCGCCGTGGCCCGCCATTCCATGCGGGCGGCGATCGGGTTGCCGGCGTCGTCACCGCGGAACTCGCCGACCTGCCACTGGCGAGACAGCATCCAGAGCGGATCGGCGACCCGAGCCTCGACTCCGGCGTCCAGCTCGTCGTCTCGCGAAGAGCCCTCGATGCGATCCCACGGGCCGATCACGGCGCCACCTCCACAACTTCGGTGCTTTCCAACCGGCCGGGCGCGAAGCACGTCGGGAGGGCGTGCCCGTAGTCGCCGAGGTCGTCGATCGCCACGGCGCGCAGCTGCATCCACTCGATCGTCTCGAGCACCGTGTCGAGCACGAGATCGGCGCTCCACGGTCGACCCTCCGGCGTGACGGCGAGGAGCATCGCCTGAGGCGCCTCCGTGCTCGGCGCGTCGAAGTGGAAGGCCACGCCGGTCACCTGATCGAGACCGGGGATCCGATCCGACCACCGATCGACGACGAGGCCGACGACCGGAGATGCAGCACCGACGCTGCCGTGGGTGACGGCGGCGACGGCGACCCGTCCGCCGGTGCCCGGCGCCGGCCGGTGCAGCCCGGCCCACGAGTCGTCCGGCAACAGCGGGGCCTGCCCGGCGGCCAGCGTCGGGGCCGTCTCGGTGAGCAGGCCGCCGAGCTGGAGGGCTCGCCACAGCGTGCCGACGTTGGGGTGCACGCTGGCGACGACGTCGAACCAGTCATCGATCTCGTCGACGCCGGCGAGCGTGGCGGAGAACTCGACACCGCTGCCCGGCTCGGGGAGGCCGAACGGAACGAGCAGCGGAACGGCCACACCCGTGAACTGGGCGACCCGTGCCCGCATCCCGGCGATCGTGTCGACGGCCTCGACGCCGTTGGCGCCCTTCAATCGGCGGGCAAGGCGCGATCGCACCGACGCGAAGTCGGCGGCCGGGTCGGCAACAGGCGACGGCACGATCCCAAGCCGGGCAAGGTCGGCCTGCTGATCGACGGGGAGCGCCGCCCAGTCGTTCGCCCCGGCGACGGCGCCGAACGTCGCGAGCACGGAGTCGAGCACGTCCGACGCACGGGCAATCGTTTCGCGCGCATCAGGGGCAGCGGTCGCGTCGTCACCTGGCACGGAGACGGACGAGCCGTCGGCGGGCGACGACTCCTGGATCACGCGTTTGAGCTCGACGGCCAGCAGCTGGAACTCGGCGAGGGTGATCGCCGCGGTGCCGCCGTCGCTCGGCCGATGAGCGACGAGTGAGTGCTGCGGGTTGGCCAGCTCGGCGAGGCGGCGAAGCGCCGGTGTGATCGAGGCCGGGTCGTCGCTGGCGAGCACGCATGCGTCGAGCGCCGAGACCGCCAGTGCGTTGAGCCGCAGCTCGACGGTGTCGCCCTTGGATGTTGTGGCCAGCCAACCCACGTCGGCGGGCGGTGGCAGGACAGCGGCGGCCCACGCGTCGAGTGCGGGGTCGAAGCGGTCACGCGTGCCGCCGGCCCAGCCTTGGCCCCGGCTGGAAGCCGACGCGTCGATCAGCACCAGGGCACGGGTGTCTACGGTGAGGGCATCCCGAGGGGTGCGCACACCGGTCAGCTCGGGCGGCCGCCCGCCGTTCGGACCCATCCCGTCGACGACGGCCGCCGCCCGGTCGAGGTTGCCGACGACGAGGTGGTGGACCATCTCGAACGTCGTTACGTCGTCAACTGCGTCGAACGTCGACTCGAGGGCGCCGAGGAGGTCGACGAGGTCATCCTTCTCGACGGTTGCGAGGGCGAGCCGGTCGATGGTGGCATCGAGCTGACCGGCCCGGTGCAGGTCGAGCAGTCGAACACCGTCGACGGGCACGTCGAGGGCCGAGTCACCAAGGCCATCTGCTGCCGCGACCGCGCCGCGTAGTGGCCGGATCGCGACATCGAGCCGGGCATCGTGAACCGAACGTTCGAACTCCGCCCCGAGGAGGTCGCCGAGGTCCTGACCGTGGCGCACACCCGACAGGATCCAGTCGGCCTGGCGGACTCGACCGCTCGCCAGGTCGATCGCCGCCGGCGACTCGTTGTCGTTGTTGCCTCTGGACATCCAGCCGGACCGCAGCACGGCGGCTGACGCGGCGTGCGGGAGCGAAGGAGCATGAATGAACCCATGGGACGGACGCTCCCCCGACTTGTCGAGGTCGAGCACGAAGCCGTACGACGCGACGTAGACCCCGGCAGGCGCCGCCGTGCGCATCGCCGACAGTCGCTCGGTGGCCAAGCTCGTGTGCCATGCGTCGAGCCGGTGACTCCCGAGCCCCAGCGTCTCGCGCAGCAACCAGTCGAGCTCCACCGGGTCCACCGCAGCGAGCCGGGCGATGGCCTCGCTGAGCTCAGGACGTTGATCGGACTGCGCGAGCGTCGCGTTGATGAGCTGGTACAACAGCGGCGCCGCGGCGAGGAACTCAGGCGGCAGGATCTCCCACGGGACCGGCTCGCGAGGGATCTCGAAGTCGTCGAGTGGGTCGAGCGGTCCGCCGACGATTTTGCCCGACCTCGCCGAGTCCGACAACGTCCGTTCACTCAGGTTGGCGAGGTAGACGGCGCTGGTGATTCCTGCGGGCGGCTCGTCGTCCTGCACGGTCGCCCGTTCCCAGAGACGCTCGCCAGACGAGAAGCTCGTCAGCAGCAGCTGGAGGTCGCCTCGGCCGAGCACGCCTTGGAGTCCCGGCACACCGAGCCACCGCAACGGCCGCTGGCGCAGCTCATGGGCCTCCAACCGCAGGATCATGTCGTCGGCGAAGTCGCGCAGCTCATCGAAAGCTTCGTCGTCGTCGATCTCGGCACGAGTCTGCGTCCAGACCTCGATCTGCTCTTCGATATCGCGGATGTCGTCGTCCGACCTCGGTAGCGGTTCGGGAAGCTCGTCGCTCGGGTCGAAGCGATCAAACCGCGTCGGCACGATCTCGTTGCGCACGGACTCGTACAGCGGCTTGAGGATGAGCCAGTGATCATCGTTGAGGATGTCGATGGCGTTGTCGTACTCCCACCGGAACCCACCGAGAATCGGCATCAGCTCGGGGAGGTCGGGGGGCGGGTTACCGCCATCGGAGCCGCCAAGGTCGCCGGTCGCCAACGCCTCGGTTGTCGCCGTCCTCGCGGCAACGCCCGGGAACTCGTGCAGGGGTCGCGGCTGGTCGCTCCAGTCCTTGGCCGAGCGCACAGCGATGCGGCGAGGGTGGGGATTGTTGGCGAGCACGGTGGTGACGAGCTCGCGGGCCTCGGCGTCGGCGAGCGCGGCGTCGGTCTGCAGGGCGTCGGCCTGCAGGGCGTCGGTGGCGTTGTGGTCGAGCACGGCAACGGACGCCAGGGCGTGCCGCCACTCCTCGATGAGTACGTCGATGAAGCTGGCGATGCGCTGCTTCGTCGCCGTCGAGTGGTCGACGTCGGCGCGGGTCATCACGGGCAGGATTCCGTAGGGCTGATCGCCGATCCGCACGCTCGGGACGGGCGCACCTCCGGTGAGCCAGGTGACGAACCACGAGCGCATCGCGTCAACGGTCAGATCGCTGACAGGCCCGAGCACGGAGTTGTCGGTCGCGTGACTCGCCAGCAACTGCCGCGAAAACGTGCCGAACACCGTCTCGAACAGGGCGATGCGCATGTCCCGCGCTGTCTGGTGCTGGCGGTCGGACCCGTGAGCGAGTCGCCCGAACAGCTCGGCGTCGGACAAGCCGAGAGCGCTGGCCAGCCGGGTCGCGTTGTCGTCGGCGTCGGGGACGTAGTCATCCAGCTCACGCTGCTCGAGGTCGGCCAGCTCGGCCTCCACGCGCCGGTACCCCGACGCCACCGTCTCGGTGTTGTTCGTCGGGGTTCCCTGAGGTACGAAAGCCAGTCCTGCTGAGTGGCTGTGCTGCTCGAACAGTGCTTGCAACTCGGCTGCCGCGTCGAGCGGACGCTGGGCCTCGTCGACACCGATGACGACCAACGTCGTGACTCCGTCGGCAGCGATCGCAGCCGTCCCGGTGAGTGGCACAGTGATCGCCATTCCGCGCGTAAGCGCCTCCTGATAGTCGAACAGCCAGGCTGTCGCCGGATCGATCTGCAGGCCGGAGCCGCCGAGCGTCGTCGTCGGTGCCGTCGGGTCGGGGCTCACCGCCAGCGGTCCGGTCACCGGGTCGCTGAACTCTTGGAAGGCAACCTTGCTGCCGACCCATCCGGTGGCCAGCCACCGATCCGGAAGCAGTGTGGTGAACGCCGGTCCGTCGGTCTCCGGCACGACCTTCGGGAAACCGAGCTGGCCCTTGGCGTCGACCGTCGGGCGCGTCAGCCGGGCGACGAAGCCGGCCCGCGTCGACCCCAGCCGCCTGGCGTACTGCCGCCAGGTCGCTGTGCGCTGTTCCTTGGTCTTGGCGGCGTGGTAACGAACCCAGAAGTCAACGGCCTCCTCGAGCTCGCCCGCCGATGCCGGGGCTGCCCCCTGCACCGACATCCGGTCGGGGAGGATGCGGATGCGGAGCTCGTCTTCGACGAACTTCGTCTCCAAGCGGATCGGCACGAGCAGTGCCGGGATGCCCGGCTGCCAGCGCGAGAGGTCGATGCGCTCGCCGCCAGCCGGTTCGATCTCGCCGGCCGGGTTCTTCGGCACCCACTCCGGCCCGCGCGGGAAGTTGAAGTCGATCGGAGATCTCGTCGTCACGTCTGGGCGCGACGATCGGTCGTCAGTCACTGCTACCTCCAAGGGGGAGCATGGCGGAGGCGTGCATGAACACCTGGATCGGCCGGCGGAACGTGATCGCCGCCATCACGGCAGCGTCGTCGCCCCATTCGAGGCCCGTGCCGAGGTCCTCCTCTTGGGCGAACTGCTGGTTCGGCGGACTAATCGAGCAGAACCACGGGACGACGCCGTCGTCCGTGGCCAGGTGCGCCCAGGCCAGGTTGTCCCACGAGCCGGGGAGGTCGCCCTTCTGCTCGTCCTTACCGCGGTCGAGGCCGAAGCGCATGGCCCGCGGCTCCTCCTCGAGCACGAAGAACCATCCGTCGTTGTCCGCCCCGTCGCCGCGGGCCTTCCCCTCGGTGAGCGTGTCGAAGCCGTAGAAGTTGACGCCGCGCTGCAGGCTCCCGACGAAGCTGGGGAACTCGGGCGTGGCGCCCTCGATTGGAACGCGCTCGCCCTCTTCGTCGATCGTGGCCGGCACCGCGTACACGCGGACGTCGGGGTACTTGCGGATCAGGTCGGCCTTGATCAGAACGACGAGGCCGGCCGCCCCTTCTTCGTCGTCCGGTTCGACTCCGCGCGTCCGGGTGTACTCATGGCCGAGCGGAGCGGTCTCCGCCCAGGAGTCGATCGAGCGGACATCGACCGCCCCCGCCGGGTCGACGTTGTCGAAGAAGTGTTGGAACCAGGTCTGACCGAGCGCCGCTGGATACTCCCGCCAGCGCAGCTCTCGGCTCATCTCGTGGTTGAGGCCGACGAGGAAGGCCTCGATGTAGGCCGGGTTGATCTCCAGCAGGCTGAGCGTGTTGTTCGGCACGGACCCGACGCCCGGGACCAGGTAGTCGACCGACAGCGCCCGCACCCGTTCGTACATCGGGTCGGTGAACCGTGGTTGCAAGCCGACACGGGTCGGGATCGAGGCCGCTTCCCAGACCGCTGACGGCACGATCAGCAGGCTGCGCACGGAGTCACGGATCGCCGCCACCGGCTGGACCGCGGCTCGCATCGTGGCGGCGAGGTCGAATCCGATGTCGCCCGAGTCCGGCACCGTGGTGATGATGCGCCCGTCCGTCACCGGCCGTTCGACCTCGAACTCGAACGGCTCCAGCTCGAGAGTGCTTGTCGCCGCCTTTCGTGCCACCCCGCCATTGCCCTCGATCGGCACGTCGCGCGGCCGGCCGGTCGGCGGCCGATCGGACCTGCCCCGCCCTGGTCGGCGGCGGGGACGGTCGCCACCGGCCACGATCACCGGCGACGACGACTCGTCAACGTCGGCGCTGCAATCCATGCCGGCCGGCAGGAATCGCGTGCGGTAGGCAGTCGACAACGGATCGACGACCGAGTCGGCGTCGGGCGCCGACGTTTGGAGCACCGCCCGGGTGATGGCGATCGCCGGCGACTGCGCTGCGAGGACGCTCGCCCGTGTCGACAGTGGGCCGTTGGTGCGGCCAAGACGCCGGAACGCCGCACCGAAATACGCCGCCGGCGCCTCGCCGTCGACGACCAGGCGCTTCGCCGTCGAGCCGCCGACGCGCATCGACACGAACGCCGGGGCTGCGATCGAAACGGCCGTCGCGTCGTCGAGCGTCGCCCACTTCCGCTCCGTGTGAGCCGCCACCTCCGTGCTCAGCCGGCCCCGATTGAGCTGTCGGTTGACGTCGATGGCTGCCCGTGACTGCTCCCATGCCGCGGCCATCAACGACTCCTGATCGGCCCGGACGACCTCGGCCCCGAGCCCGGCGACGGCACGGTGGTGGGGTCCGATGTTGAGCTCCTCGAACCATCCGCGCTTGGACTCCCCTGACACGGGGACGAGACTCGTGCCGACCTGCGGTGCGCCGTACACCGTCGGCGTGACGACAGGGTCGTCGACGAGCGGGTCGTACGCCGCGCCCTCGCGGCCGCGTTTGGGAGCGCTGCTCACGAGTCGCAGACGGACATCGTCCTCGAACTGGTCGCGGTCGTCGTCGTCGTGCCAGTACTCGATGCTTTCGGTCGGAGCGTGCATCGCCCCGACGAACGTCGCCGGGGTTGTGAGCGGACGGATCCCCGGACCGGGCTCGGTGAGATCGAGGTCGCGGAACCCGACGTCCTCGGGCAGCTCGGCCGGCTTGATCCGCTTGGCGAGCGTCTTGAAGTCGAACCGGTCGCCGGCGGTGAGTTCCCACGAGTCGTACACCGGAAGCTCGACCTTCGCCGAGGTCCACGCCGGGCCGTCGGTCGCCGGGACGGTCAAGCCGAGTCCGGCTTGCCGGCCGGACGCGAACGCCGGCACGAGGCATGCCGTGTAGCTGGTGTCGGCACGCAGTCGTCTCGGGCACAGCAGGCGAGACGTGAACGCAGTCGGGTCGGCATCGTAGGTCTTGGCAAATGTGCCATCGATCGGCACGGCGGACTGCACGTGGGCCCAGGCCCACGAGTCGACGAGGTCGGGCAGGTGATCTGCTGGCGACTCGACGCTGAGCACGGGGAGCCGCCCGCCGGAAGAGAGCGTGACACCGTCGCCAAGCTCGACGACGACGAGGACGAGCCACGGGGACAGTTGCCCGTCTGCTACGGCCGTCGGCGTGTACCGCCACGGCAGGTCGGGGGCGAAGAACTCGACCGCGCAGAAGTAGTTGGTCTCCGCTCCGACCGCCCCGGCTTCGGGAACGCGCCGCTTGATCTCGGCGGGGTTCAAGGCCAGGACGTCGCCCGGTCCGCGCAGCTGGATCTGCGGGCCGAGCACAGGATGGACGCCGTCGTCGACGACTACATCGACGGCGGGCTGGATGAGGGCCGACCCGTTGCCGTCGTCCTCGATGCTCGCCGCCAGTCCGACGCGCATCCACGGGAGGAAGTGCTTGTCACTCACGCGCTGATCGCCATTTCTCGTTCGATGTGCAGGTCGCTTCGCCCGGTGCTCGCCGTGTAGGCCGCCGACCACGTCGTCGTGCTGGCGACCGTCGCCCCGCCGTCGTCGACGACGATGTACGTCGGCGAGGTCGTCCCCACCAGCTCCGTGTGCACGGCGGTGAATCCATTCTGCGTGTGGGCTGTCGCGGAGACCCCGGTGAGGTCGTGGACAATCGAGGTCTTTCCGAGGAAGGTCTCCTCCTCGGGGAATTCCGGGTCGATGATGTAGGGCTTGTAGCCGGTGTCGACGCCGACGTCCTCGCCGGCGATCGGCGCTCCCCCGCCGAACTGGATGCCCGAGCGCATCAACTCGAACTCCGGCCCTTCCAGCTTGTCGTCGTTGCCCAGCTCGAAGAACTGTCCGGGGGCGAACCAGTCATCGAGCGTTCCTGACTGCTCCAATCCGACGGCCGTCAGCTCGAACGTCGAGTGCTCTCCGACCGGGGCGTTGCCGAACTGTTCGATGTCGATGCCGAGTGGCACGAGGGTCTGGCGAACCTCGATCACCGAGTCGGGGGTAGCCATCAACGGCGCGTCGGGGTCGTCGATCTCCTGCAACGTCACCGCCGAGTCGTTGGCCTCGATCACCCGCCAGGCGTCGTCGGTCTGCAGCGCGACGATCAGCTCGGCGAGCACATTGGCGGCCTCGACCGCCGGCTCGTTCTCCTTCGACCCGATCAGCTCGTCGACGCGGATGTCCTTGCCGAACCCGAGCACCTCGAACCGTGCCGTGCCGATGACGTGCCAGCGGTTCGGTCCCTCGACCGAGGCGTACAGCTTCACCCCCATCAGGTCGACGCCGGCGGCCGTGATGCTGACCTCGAAGTCGACGGACGTGATGACCATGAACGGGGAGAACTGGATGAGGGCGTCGAAGCCGCACGAGCCGTAGACGCCGAAGCCCATCACGTCGGCGTCGAGCGTGAAGTCGGCCCCGCACTGCACCGAGTTGGACGTCAGCGCGAAGTACGACATGAAGTCGATGCGCAGCACCGAGCCGGCCGTGATCCCGAACGTCACCGGCCGCAGGTCGGGGAAGTCACCCGGCGGGTCGAAGCGTGGATGGAACCCGCCGACGGACATCAGGAATGCCTGGGCGTTGCCGAACTCGGCGCGCAGCGCCATGTCGCCCGACAGGGCGAACCCGACGACGTGCGAGTCGTGCAGGCTGGCGTCGATCGCCAGCGTCCCGGCCTCGAAGTCGATCGCCCCGGCGACGTCGAGGTTGAGGGCGACGAGCTCGAGGTCCTTGCTCGGCAGGACGGCGCTGACCGACCCGAGCACGACGATGACGAGCGGGTCGGGAAGCTGGATGATGATGCCCAGCTCGGCCTCGATCAGCGTGGGCGTGCCCCAGCCGATCTTGACGATCGGTCCGAACACGTAGCTGCCGTCGGCCGGCGGGAAGATCGACCGGAACTCCTCGATGATGATCGGGGCGTCGGCGATCGGGTCCGCGGGGAACAGGATCGTGTCGAGCGAACCCGAGCGCACCGCCGACCCGAGGGCGTCGACGTCGATCGCCCGGTTGATCCCGGCGACACCGCCGACTCCGGTGAGCGTGAACCCGAACCCGAGTTGGATCGATGGCAGGTCGAGGAACAGGGCGAAGAACATCGACCAGCCGTCGACGTCGGGCAGCTTCGTGTCGATGATCGCCACTGCGCAGACACCGACGCCGAGGACCTCGAGGTCGATGACCCCGTCGTACGACCCGGCCTCGACGTCGATGTCGAGGTAGCCGCCGCCGGACACGACACCGAGGTCGACGCCAACCCCGATTCCGTGGGGCGGCTCGAAGCCGAGGCTGACAGCGCCGGACCGCGCCGACACCACGGCGCCAATGCCGTCGACGACACAAGAGAATGGGCCGAGCTCGGCGCCGACGCCGGTGGCGAGCGTGAGATCCACACCGTCGATCTCCGGGGCGACGGTGATGGTCAGGTCGTACAGCTCGAGCGGGCCGAGTCGAAGCGAGAGCGGGATCACGACGGTGAGCTGCGCAGATCCACCGAGGACGAGACCGCCGCGCCCCGACAGGGCGACGGCGAGGTCGACCGAAACGGCGAATGACCCGAGCAGCTGGGCGATGAACGAGTCGGCGTCCTCGCCGCCGAGGTCGACCGCCAGACCGTGGACGGCGAGGTCGGCGGACAGGTCGAGCGGCGCGCCACCAGCGGCGAGCCCGAGGTCGAATCCGCTGACCGAGAGCCTCGTCGCGCCGTCTCGCCCGAGGAGCGTCCAACCTTCGCTGCGGGTGCCGGAGACCTCCACGCGGACGACGTCGTCACCCGTGACGGCGACCACTGCTTCGACCGTGCCGTCGGTGGCGACTATCAGGCCGGGCGACGGCGCGTCGGCAGTGATCGTCAGCGTCACGCCGTCCGCCACTGGTACCGACACCGGTCCGCTCCCGAGGCCGTCGAGGCGGATCCCGAGCGCTGTGGCATCGGCTTCGGGATCGTTGCCCGGACGGGCCGGGCCGACGGATGCACCGATCGCCCGCACGGGACGTGGCCATGACACGTCCCGTGCCCGCAGCACGCGTCACTGTTCGCGGGTCGTCACCGGTCGCAGGGGCCTCGAGGCGATTCCCGAGAAACGTCGTGATCCACTCGGTAGACGGCGAGTCTCGGCCCACGACGAGGTCGCCGCCGAACAGCAGCTCGAGGATCCGCGCGCACCGCGCCACGTCGACGCGAGCACCATCGACGAACATCGATCGGTAGTGGTCGGCCGGGCGAACGACGAGATCGGTGAGACCCTGGGTGTCCACGGAAGCCGAGCGGTAGGTACCTCCGTCGATCTCGTGGATCTGCTCCACCACGATCCCGAGCAGCAGCAGCGTCGCCAGCAGCCACGGCGCGGCGTCCTCGATGGCGTCGAACAAGAGCACTTGGGGGAGCACGACGGCCACCTCGCCCCAGTCCAGTCGGGAGCGCCGGGGAAGTCGAGGTCGGCCGATGCGAGATCGTCGAGCACGGCGGCGATGTCACCGGCCAGTTGTGCTCCCAACGTGACGTCCGACCAGCGTCGACGTCGTCCGCCACGCCGTCGAGCAGGTCGGCGGCAGCGGTGGCAAGCGCGGCGATCTCCGATGCAGCCGGGAAACCGCCGGCGAGGTCGTCGGCGTCGACGTCGACGCCGATGCGGCGGAGGAGGTGGACGAGCTCGTCGGTCCGCTCCACGGTGTCGGCGGCGGTGGCGGCGATGGCGGCCAGTGTCTCGAGCAGTCGGTCCGTCATCAGAAGCCGATCATCTGCTCGCCGTCGAGGTGCACGTCGACGCGGCGCCACCCGGGGACCTCGGCGTTATCGGGGATGTGGTTGCGGGCTTCGAACTCGCCTCGGCCGCCGATGTCGGTGGCCTCTTCCGGGACGCGGAGGCCGGGTCCGAGGATCTCGGCGATCTTCGTGTAGACGGCCATGGCCCGCGCTTGCGACAGGGGCAGGTTCACCGTCACCTCGTCGCCGGTCGTGCTGGCGTGGCCGACGACGCGCAGGGACGACCACGGGGTGGCGAACGCCGCTCGGTGATCTGCGCACATCAGCTCCAGCGCCGGTATCGCCTCGTTCCGGATCGTCGAGCTATTGACGGCGAAGAGCTCGACGACCGGCGGATCCGCCGCGACCGTCACCTGCTTGGCCAGCATGGCAGCCATCTCCTCGGGCGTGGGGTAGGGCTGGGTGGGGTCGGCTGACGACCGGGACAGGCCGCCGGTGATGGTCGATGCCTCGGCGCCGAGGTACAACCCGGCGATCTTGGTCCAGCCGCTGGCGTCGCCGACGAGCGCCTGGAACACGCCGCTTCCGCGGAACGAGATCTGCGCCGGTCCGTACGTGTAGCCCTCCAACGGGACGTCGGGATCAAGTTCGCCGTCGGCATTGTCGTCGTCGTAAGGGGCGAAGCCGGCGGACACGCCGTCGATGGAGAACCCGCCCTCGAATGTCTCCTCGCTCCAGTCCGAGAGCGAGTCGAGGACGTTCGACGTCTCGAACTTGAAGTTGCACCCGTAGGACACACCTACCGAGTAGGTGCCGGACACGACCCGGTAGCGCTGGGTCCACAGAATCTGACCTGCGGCCGACCGCCGCTTGGTCACGTCCATCCACCCGGCGAACCCGCCGAGGCCCTTCCCAACGTCGCAGCTGACCCCATAGAGGCTGAGGGCCCATTCGTAGCGCATCGGATGCTGCTGCACGAGGGAGGCATCGAGTTCGAACAGACCGAGGAACTTGGCGATGTCGGCGGTCGCCGCCCGCTCTTGGAACACCATGTCGGTGGTCCAGTCGAACATCGTCCGGGTCTCGCCCCCGGCGGCATGCGCCTCGGCCATCAGCATCCGCAGGGCCACCCGGCGCAGGGCGCTCAGTGGTCCGTCGTCGGGTGTGTCGATGAGGAATCGCCCAACATCGTCGGCGAGGTTGCTGTTGGCCGCGACCGCTTGCGTTCTCTTGGGCCCCCCCGGACCCAGGGCGAGGAACCCCTTGACGTCGGAGACGAGTTGCGTGATCGCGTCAGTGACGATGAGCTCCTCGATGTGATGGGCGGGGAAGCGTTCGAGTGCCCTCACCATCGCAAGATCGGCCGGTTGGAGCGAATCCAGCGCGGCATCACTCGGGTGCGGCGCGGCGACGACCAGTTCGTAGTCGGTGACCGGCCAGAGTACCGGCTCCGGGTCGTCGAGCTCGACGGCGAGGTCGTAGCTGACCCCGGCCGCAGGGCCGAACACGAACCGGCCCGTCTCCGGCGTCCCGGCCTGCCCGTCGACCCATCGCTGGAACGCATACGTGCGTGACGTGTCAGCGTCACCCGCGAGAGCGGCTACGAACCGCCACTGGGTGACCGGCGTGAGGCCGGTGGCGGCGTCGTGTTGCCGCCACTGCCAGTACCCCGACAGACGCTGGCCGGCGTGGTTGACCTGAATGCACTCGATTTCATTCGCCCGAGCCAGTTTGCGCATCGCAACTGCTGTGGTGGAGTCGTACCCGATGTAGCGGGTCTCGTACCGCCCGGTGACGTCGGGGAAGTTCTCCTCGTCGACGAGGTGCTCGCTGCCGAGCACGTCGACGACGCCGAGCATGTGGGCAGCCATCAACACCCGGCCATACGGCTGGCGCCGGCACCCGGTGAACTGGTGGGGGTCGGGAAGATAAGGAAGCGATCGGACGAGCCCGTAGCGGGCCCCGAGGGCGTCCTCGAACTGCCGGCCAACAGGCGGCGTCCACGGGATCCCCCGGCACCATGCAAGGGTCCGGCCGAGCGGGCGGTTGGCGATGAGCTCGTTCTGGACGACATCCGCCGTCGTCATCGGGTTCTCGACCTCAATCGCCTTCCACATCTCCTCACCGACGCCGTCGATGGTCGCCCGGTGGGTGTCGGTGACCCACGAGATCGTGTGCACCCACTCCGACTGCCGGAAGATCTGCAGGAGTCCAGGCGGATCGGTAGGGCCGCGTGTCTGCCACCCGGCGATCGATCCGAGCGCCGTGGCAACCAAGGCAGTCAGGGTTGCGGAGGCGGCCTGGATCTTGTCGAGCAGGTCGTCGTACGAGGCGCCGGCCGCCGGATGGACCGTGATCTGGAGCTTCTCGAGGATGTTCGCGTTGTGCAGCGCGCTCGATGAGAACGACCACCCTGACCCGAGGCCCGTCGTCGGCACACCCGCGGCCATCGCCGCGAGCGGCTCGGCGAAAATGGCGCCCGCGCCGTCAAGTCGCTGCCGGGACTGGATGTCGAGCACGACCGATGCGTCGCCGGCGGCGGGGGAATCGAACGCGGTCGCGTCGGTCCAGCCTGTGGTGCTCGCCACGTACCTGCCATCGAAGACGTCGACGATGTCGAGCCACGTGCCATCCCCCGTCGGCCCTGGGTCCACAGCAACTCCGATGAGCTCGTAGCCGGCGAACGTGAGCGCGTAGGTCAGCTGGTCGAGGGCGAGCAGAGTGCCGCTCACCGTCGAAGCGTCGCCCCAGAGCAGATCGATCGCGGTGTCGTCGTCGGCGGGCCGCGGCAGTGCGGCGAGCTCGAGATCCCACAGGAGCGACGGGAGTCGGAACGCGGGGATCACGGCGCGAGTCGGTCCACGGTGCCGGGGTCACATCGCATCACCCGGCCAACCTCCACGATGAGCGTTACCGGAGCGTTACCCAGGCTCGATGCCTCCCCGATGGGGAAGATCCGTGCCATTCCCGATTCTGGGGAGGATGCGTGTCACGGGCTGGAACGGATGTGGCGCTCCACACGTATCCGTGGGTTCGCTCGCGGCGCCGGTCAGGCGTGTCGGCTCCGGAAGCAGGAGGTGTCGACGGTTCTGTCTTCTTGGTCGATTTGGCGCCGCCAGCGGCGTCAAAGGAACCAAAGAGTTCGCGGACCCAGACCCGAACAGCGATCGGGGTGACACTGCTTACAGAGCCAACGCGCCTGACCGAGGTTGACGGCCAGACCCACGGAAACGTGAGGAGAGCCACGGATCGTCCCAGATCGTGGGACGTCGTCAGTGGTCGGCGAGCCAGGGGGCGCAGAGGCCGTCGAGCTCACGGACCTCGATGCGGTCGCGGTTGGCGTAGGTGACCTCGTTGGCCGGATCCGGCTTGAGGTTGAACGTGCGCATCGACATGTCGGTCGTGTCGATCGTCAGGATCCGCCCGATCAGCGGCTCGCCGATGCCGAGCAGGACCTTGATCGCCTCCAGCGCCTGGATCGAGCCGACGATCCCGGGCAGCACGCCGAGCACGCCGGCCTCGGCGCAGCTCGGGGCCAGCTCGGCGGGCGGCGGCTCGGGCACCATGTCGCGGTATGTCGGGCCTTCGAGCGGGTGGAACACGCTGACCATCCCCTCGAAGCGGAAGATCGAGCCGTGCACGACCGGGATGCCGAGCTTGACGCTGGCGTCGTTGAGCAGATAGCGCGACGGGAAGTTGTCGGCGCCGTCGACGATGACGTCGTAGCCGGTGATGATGTCGATGATGTTGTCCGCCGACAGGCGGGTGTCGTAGGTGACGACGTCGACGTCGGGATTCAGCGAGACGATCGTCTTCTTCGCCGAGTCGACCTTGCGGTCACCGACGCGATCGAGGTTGTGGAGGATCTGGCGCTGCAGGTTGGACGCGTCGACCTCGTCCATGTCGACGATGCCGATCGTGCCGACGCCGGCCGCGGCGAGGTACAGCGCCGCCGGCGAGCCGAGCCCTCCGGCGCCGAGCAGCAGGACCTTCGATGCGAGCAGCTTGGCCTGGCCCTCGGTGCCGACCTCGGGCAGCAGCAGGTGGCGCATGTAGCGGATCTTCTGGTCGGCGCTGAGCGTGACCGGCGTGCTCCACGGACGCCCTTCGTCCTTCCACCGCCCGAATCCGCCGACCATCGACACGACGTCGGTGTAACCGAGCTCCTGCAGCGTGCGGGCCGCGAACGCCGATCGCACGCCACCGGCGCAGTAGACGACGAGCGGCGTGTCCTTGTCGGTGACCCGGCTCTCGACCTGCGACTCGAGGTGCCCACGGGGAATGTGCACGGCACCGTCGAGGGCACCGGCGTCGTACTCGTCGGGCTCGCGGACGTCGAGCACGCCTGCTCCGTCAGCAATCAGCGCCGCGGCGCCCTCGGGGTCGACCTCACGGATCTCCGCCTTGGCGGCGGCGAGCAGATCTCGGAACGTGGCCATATCTAAACCCTACCTGTCAGGTCGGGATTCCGGCAGCTGCCACCGTCCGTCCGCCTGGCGCTGCCAGAACGTGGCGTCCAGCACCGCGTCGACGGGCAACGGCCCGTAGATGTGCGGGAATTGCTCCCCTGTCGGATCCACCTCGTCGACGATCTGCGCCCCGACCGCGTCCGGATCGATCGACAGAACAACGAGCTCGTCGACGTCGGCATAGAAGCGGTTGGCGACGCCCGCAAGCTGGTGTTCGTAGGACGCGTGGATGAACCCAACGTCGGTCAGCGTCGCCCCTCTTGTGGACACCTCGTAGCGCCCCACCTTCGTGGCCGCGTCCCAGTCTTCGACGAGAGCGGCGTGATAGATCACGAGCGGTCGGCTCTCGACGCGGCGACGACCGCCGGCAGCAACTCGGAGATCGAACCACGTAGCACCACATCGGCGAGCCCGTCCAACTCCGTGGCAGCGCCGTTGATGATGACGACACGCGCTCCCGCTGCAGCCGCCAATGGCACTCCTCCGGCCGCCGGGTAGACAGCGAGCGTCGACCCGACGGCGAGCAGGACGTCGCACACTCGGCACGCCGCCATCGCCCGGTCGATCACCTCGGGCACGAGCGCCTGGCCGAACGAGATCGTGTCGCTCTTGAGGATGCCGCCGCACACCTCGCACGGTGGGTCCTCCTCGCCGCCGCGCACCCGCGCCAACGTCTCGGCCATCGGTCGTCGGTCGCTGCAGGACAGACACCGGGTCCACCACGCGGTGCCGTGAACCTCGATGACGAGCGCTGGGTCGTTCCCCGCCTTCTGATGCAGCTCGTCGATGTTCTGGGTGACGACAGCGTGCAACGTTCCGGCGGATTCGATGTCGACGATCGCCCGGTGCCCGGCATTCGGCTGTGCTGACCACAGCGCCGCGTCGGCCCGCACCTTCCAAGCCGCCCGGCGAACCTCAGGATCGGCGAGGTAGTGCTGCAAGGTCGACGTCTTCTCGGCCTTGGGATTCTTCGTCCACACGCCTTGGGGGCCGCGAAAGTCGGGGATCCCCGAGTCGGTCGAGATGCCTGCCCCGGTCAGCACCGTCACTCGCTCGGCGGAGGCGAGCCAGCTGCCCACTCGCTCGATGTCCGATGCCATTTGCGCAGTCTGCCTTCCGTTTCGGGTCGCGGCGCGCGCCCAGGGGGACGAGAACGACCTGACATCCCGTCCGGAAGGTGACTGATGGAGACCCTCGAGACCTTGCCCATCCCGGCGACCGCCGCGGCGCCATTCCCGGCCGTCGTCAGAATTGCGCCGTGGGTCGACCCCGTGGTCGACCGCCGCGGTCATGATCCACGTTCGAGCTACGTCGAGCGGTTCTGGCTCGGCACGCTCGGTCCGACGGCGACCTGGCTGGTTCGCCGGCTGGCGGCCGGCTTCGACGACCAACCCGAAGGCTACGAACTCGACCTGGGGACGACGGCCCAAGCGCTCGGGTTGAGCTACTCGCGAGGGGCATCGAGCGCATTCTCCAAGGCGTTCGGGCGTTGCATCATGTTCGGGCTCGCCCATCAGCGATCCGACGGTTACGTCGTACGGCGGATGCTCCCTGATGTCGCCCGGCGCCATCTGTCGCGACTGCCGGCGGAGCTGCAGCGCGAGCACGAGCACTGGCTCGAGGCGTCGCGCAGCCACCGCCTCGAGGTGCTGCAACGGGCTCGCACGCTGGCCGTGGCGATGATCGACGCCGGCGACGACACCGAGCTGATCGAGGCGCAGCTGATCGCCGTCGGTATCCCGGCGACGACCGCAGCCGAAGCCGTCGAGCTGGTCGTCCGCAACCCGACGACGGCAGTGTCATCGGCCCAATGTGCCAGATGGGTGCACCGCGACCCGGCGTGACGCCCGATGAGCGTGCAAAGCCGTACGGGACGGCCGGTCGCCATCGACTCAACGGCGGCGAGGCCGGCCACGAGCGGTACCCGGGCGTCGTGCCCGCTCACCGCCGGCGGGGCTCCTGACCGCACGTTGCCGACGAACGACTGCCACTGGCGGACGAAGCTCGCCTCGTAGCGGTCGATGAACGAGTCGGCGAGCACGGTGCCACGAATCGAGTCGTCGCCGGCGATCACGGCTGTGTGACGCAGCGGGTTCTCCGACACCGCCAGGCCGGCTGTCCCGAGGGCCTCGACGCGCTGGTCGTAGCCGTACACCGCCTGGCGACTGTTGTCGATCACGGTCAGGCAACCGGAGGCGTGGCGGAGGACGACGACGGAGGTGTCGACGTCACCGATCTCGCCGATCGCCGGGTCGACGAGCGACGCTCCGACGGCGGCATGGACTTCGACGATGTCACTGCCGGAGATGAACCTGGCCATGTCGAAGTCATGGATCGTCATGTCGAGGAACATTCCCCCGGAGCGGGCAAGGTAGGCGACCGGCGGCGGAACCCGATCACGGCTGGTGATCTTGACGAGGCACAACGTTCCCAGCGACCCATCGGCGACGGCCGTCCGGACCGCCTCGTGGGCGGGATCGAAGCGTCGGTTGAAGCCGACCTGCAGGTACGAGCCGGCCTTGTCGACGACGGCCAGCGTGGCGTCGACGGTCGCCAGGTCGAGGGAGATCGGCTTCTCGCAGAACGTGGCGAGCCCGGCCTCGGCGGCGACACGGATCAACTCGGCGTGGGTGTCCGTGCTCGTGCAGATGGCCACGGCGTCGACATCTGTGAGTGCCTCCTGAAGCGTGACCGCGATCTCGAGGTCGTGGGTCGTCGCAAGCTGCTGGGCCACCTCAGGAACGGCGTCGTAGACCTTGGCGATCTCGGCACCACCGACGCGCGAGGTCAACAGCTCGGCGTGCATCCGCCCGATCCGCCCGCACCCGAGGAGGGCGATCCGCAAACTCACACTCCTCTCCGTTGCCGCGTCTTGGCGGCTTCGAGCTCCCGGCGCGCCTGCTGGACCGCCGGGCGGTCCGAGGTCTCGGGCACGCCGACCTCCCACCACGCGCCCCCTTCGGTCCAGGCATGCGGGTCGGTGTCGATGACGACGACAGTCGTGCGATCGGTCGTGCGCGCCCAGTCGAACGCCTCGCCCAGCTCAGCGATCGTCGTCACCTTGCGCGCCTCGCAGCCGAGGGCGATGGCGTGGGCGGCAAAGTCGACGCGCGCCTTCATCCCGGGGGCGTTGACATCGGCGAACAGGTTGTTGAACGGCTCCCCTCCCTGGGCCACCTGCAGGCGATCGATCACCGCGTAGCCGCCGTTGTCGCAGAGGACGACGATCATCTTGTGTCCCGAGAGCACGGACGAATAGAGGTCGCTGTTGAGCATCAGGTACGAGCCGTCACCGACGAACACGATCGTGTCGCCGTCGGGCGCAATCTGTGAGCGGGCCATCGCCGCGCCCCAGCCGCCGGACAGCTCGTAGCCCATGCAGGAGAACCCGTACTCGCAGTCGAACGTCGCCACGCCGTGCGAGCGCCAGCCGTTGTTGAGCTCGCCGGGGAACCCGCCCGACGCCGTCAGCGCGTAGTCGTGCTCGGTTGCCCTGTCGCAGATGGCGCCAACGACCTGGGCGTAGGTCGGCAGCCCGTCGCCCGGTTCGGCCAGGCCGTCGAGATACTCCCACAGTGCCGCGATCTCGGTGCCGATCCGTGCCGTCCACGTCGCCGGTGCCTGCCAGTCGCCGAGCCGTGCATCGAGCTCGGCGAGAGCTTCTCGAGCATCGCCGACCACCGGGAGCGACCGGTGCTTATGGGCGTCGAAGCGGGCCGTGTTGACGCCGACGATGCGCACCTCCGGGTTCTCGAACACCGACCACGAACCCGTGGCGAAGTCGCCGAGTCGGGTGCCGACGGCGAGCACGACATCCGCTTCGGCGGCGAGGCGGTTGGCTCCTTCGGCCCCGATGACGCCGATCGGTCCGGCGTAGTTCGGGTGATCCGCCGCCAGCGTCGACTTGCCGGCGACCGTCTCGACGACGGGGATCCCGTGGCGCTCGGCGAACGTCGCCAGCGCGTCTTCGGCGAGCGAGTAGTGCACCCCTCCCCCGGCGACGATCAGCGGACGTTGCGAGTCGCAGAGCAGTGCGGCGGCAGCGGCGACCTGGGAGACGTCTGGCCGTGGCCTGGCGATCTCGTGGACGACCGGCTCAAAGAGGCGCAGCGGGTAGTCGTAGGCCTCCGCCTGCACGTCCTGGGGCAGGGCGATGAACGCCGGCCCGCAGTCGGCCGGATCGAGCATCAGGGCGATCGCCTGGGGCAACGACTGGATCACCTGCTCGGGACGGGTGATCCGGTCCCAGTAGCGCACGACGGCACGGAAGGCGTCGTTCGCCGTCGTCGCCGGGCTGCCGAAGTGCTCGACCTGCTGCAGCACGGGGTCGGGCAGGCGGCTCTGGAACGTGTCCCCGGCGAGGAGCAGCACAGGCAAGCGATTGGCCATCGCGACGCCGGCGGCGGTCACCAGGTTGAGGGCGCCCGGACCGATCGACGTCGTGGCGACCATGAATTGGCGCCTGCGCATCGCCTTGGCGTAGGCGATCGCCGCCAACGCCATCCCCTGCTCGTTCTGACCTCGCCACGTCGGCAACTCGTCGCGGGCGGCGTGCAAGGCAGGGCCGAGACAGGTGACGTTGCCGTGTCCGAAGATGGCGAACACGCCGGGGACGAGGGGCACCTCGCGGCCGTCGATCGTGGTCCGCTGGACGGTGAGGAAGCGGACGATCGCCTCGGCAGCGGTGAGCCGGATCGTCGCGCTCATCGTCGTGCCGCCCGGGCCATCGGGACTCTCGGGTCGGCAGCCATCGCGTCCCATGATTCTCGCACCCAGTGGTGGGTTGGATCGTCACAGAAGGCCATCGACCGCTCGCCGCCGGGTCCGGCAAGGATGTTGAGGTAGTACAACGGATAGCCGGGGGCGGCGACGCACGGGCCGTGGAAGCCACACTTGACGAGGAAGATGTCTTCGTCGCCGATCGTGACCGTGGCGTCGACATCGCCCTCAGGCGTGTAGGTGCGATGCAACGCAAAACCCTCCGGCGCGTAGTCGACGGTGCCGGCGCGGCCGACGCGGAAGTAGTAGATCTCCTCGTTGTTGACCGGGCACTCCGGGCTGTCGTCGTGGCGGTGCGGCGGGTAGCTCGACCAGTTGCCATCCGGCGTCAGCAGCTCCACGCACATCAGCTTGTCGGCGCCGTCGAACGCCTCCGGCGACATGAAGTTGGTGACCTGGCGCGTCGCCGGGCCGGCTCCGCGAACCTCGACGGAGACGTCGCCGGCTGCGACGTGCGCCGGATCGAAGCGGCGAGTCGCCCGAGCCGACGGCAGCGCCACCTCGGCGCCGGTGGTGCTGCCCACGCGAACCTCGGCGTCGACCGGCAGATAGGCCCAGTCGGTGACGGCGGAGAAGACTGTCGCCCGCCCGTCGAGCTCGAAGTGGCGTCCTTCCACGTCGACGGTGACGTGACCGCCCGACAGCGGGAGCACGGCCATCTCGCTGTCGCCGGTGACGATGTCGTAGAGGACGCCAGGCGCGAGCGGGAGCACGCGCAGACCGCAGTACGTCCAGCCGGCAATCTCCGGGGTCACCTCGGAGACGGCCCCGAGGTGCCAGGGGTGCGGCGGCGTGCTGGCGTCGCTCGTCACCTGCCACCTCGGCGCTCGACGGCCTCCGCCACCAGATCGGCGGCCCTTCCGACGGCACTCTCGACGTCGCCATCGGGTGGATAGAGCAGGGCCCGGCCGACAACCAGGCCACGCACGGTCGGCTGCTCCAGTGCCAGCGCCCAGGAGGCGAACGTGGCCTCGGGGTCCGGCCCAGGGGACCCGCCGAGGATCAGCAGCGGCTGAGTCGTCGCTGCCGCGACGGTGGCGATGTCGGCGGTCGCTTGGATCTTCAGCCACGTGTACGCCGACGAACCGCCGAGTCCGGCACACACGCCGACGGCTTTGAGCAGCGCATCGGGGTCGTGATCCCACACCGCACGACCGTTGGCGTCCTGGGTGTACGGGATCGGCTCGACCATCGCCATCAATCGCCGGTCGTTGAGGGCGACCGACTGCGGCAGCGCAGCGCGGCGAGGGTCGGCACCGTGCCGCGATCCTCGGGATCGATGCGGAGCAGCATCTTGCCGGCATCGAGGTTGGCGGCAACGAGGTGGTCGGTGTCGTAGGCGGTGAATCGGTCGTCGAGCTCCCAGCGAGCGCCGGCGAGCCCGCCGCGGTTCATCGTGCCGACGGCGATCTTGCCGTCGAGGGCGCCGAGGCACGACGAGGTCCTCGAGGATGTCGGCGCTCCCCAGCACGCCGTCGACCCGTGGGTTGTCGAGGGCGATCAGCAGGCGCTCGAGCATCGTCCGGCGATCGACCATCGCTCGCGGCTGGCCCGGGACCCCGATCATGCCCCGCGCCGTGTGATCGGCGGCGACGATGAACATCGCGCCGTCGATGGCCAACTGCTGGCGCCGCGGCCGATCGGCCAGCGCCTTGGCCATGCGTTCGGGAGCATCGACCCGCATCGTCGTGAGGGCGGCGTAGTCAGCGTCGGAGAGATGCCTCATGACGGGTCTCCGGTGTGCTGCAACATGTCCCTGATCTCCGTCTCGGTCGGCATCGCGTCGGCGCACAGCAGCCGCCCGGCGACGATCGCTCCGGCGGCATTGGCGTACTCGACGATTCGAGCAGGCGGCCAGTCGGAGAGCAAACCGTGCACGAACGCGCCACCGAACGCGTCGCCGGCTCCGAGTCCGCACACGACCTCGACTGGCCGGGGCGGGCACGATCGTGTCGCTCGTCGGTCGTCGCCACGAGCACGCCGTCGCCGCCGAGCTTGACCACGGCGATTGTCGACGCCGCGGCCGAGCAGCGCATCCGCCGCCTCGGTCGGGAACATCGGTGCCGACGGCGACACGGCATTCGTCGCGGTTGCCGATGGCGACCGTCGCCGAGTCGATCGAGCCGCCGATGATCGGTCGACGCCTCCGACTCACTGGGCCACAGCATCGCCCGGTAGTCGAGGTCGAGGACGGTGTGCGTCCGTCGGCCGCGGATGTCGAGGATGCCGGCGATCGTCGAGCGAGCCGGTTCCTCGGCCATCGCCGACCCGGCGACCCACAACACGCCGACGTCGCCGATCACCGCGTCGTCGACGTCGGCCGGTCGCAGCTGCATGTCCGGCGCCTTGGGGACTCGGTAGAAGAGCAGCTCGGGATCCTCGGGCGGGGTCAGGGCGGCGAACGCCAGCGGGGTGCGTAGCTCGTTGTCGCGACCCACGAACTTCGAGTCGACCCCGAACGACTGCAGCTTGCGAACGACGTAGTCGCCGAACGGATCCACCCCCACCCGGGTCAGCACGGCGCTGTGACGGCCGAGACGGGCCGCGGCGACGGCGACATTGGTCGCTGTCCCGCCGATCGACTTGACGAAGCGTTGGTCGTCGAGCCACCCGGCGCCCGGCCGTCGGCGTAGAGATCGACGCTGACCCTCCCGATCGTCAGCAGATCGAGCGTCATCGTTGGCGGTTCCGACGGTTTGCGTCAGCTCGATGACTCACAACTGGTCGGTTTGCTGACGCAAACCTTTGGCGCTGCGTCATCCGGGCTTGACGAGCGACTCGATCTCGTGGCTCAGTGCTTCGAGCTCGGCGCCGCCCGACATCAGCTGGACGAGCTCGTCGCGGGTGATCTCGTCCTTGGCGAAGTTGCCCAGGCTCTGGCCGCGCTTGAGGATGAGGAAGCGGTCGCCGACCGGGTAGGCGTGGTGGGGGTTGTGGGTGATGAAGATGACCCCGAGGCCGCGGTCGCGGGCAGCGACGATGTAGCGCAACACGACTCCGGACTGCTTGACCCCGAGGGCGGCCGTCGGCTCGTCGAGGATCAGCACCTTGGCGCCGAAGTACACCGCCCGGGCGATGGCCACCGACTGCCGCTCGCCGCCGGACAGCGTGCCGACCGGCTGCTCCGGATCGCGGACGTCGATGCCCATCTTGGCCAGCTCGTCGACGGCGATGCGCTTCGCCTTGCGCATGTCGATCGTGCCGAGCCACGTCGTCGGCTCGGAGCCGAGCCAGAAGTTGCGCCAGATCGACATCAGCGGCGCCATCGCCAAGTCCTGGTAGACGGTGGCGATTCCGGCGGCCTTGGCCTCCCGTGGCGAATGGAACGCGACCTTCTCGCCCTCCATCAGGAAGTGACCTTCGTCGTGGCGATGGACGCCAGAGAGGATCTTGATGAGGGTCGACTTGCCGGCGCCGTTGTCGCCGAGCACGCACGTCACCTCTCCGGAGCGCACGCTTGTGGTGATGTTCTGAACGGCGATGATGTTCCCGAAGAACTTCGATAGTCGCTGCAGCTCGAGCAAGGCGTGATCGTCGACGTCACGGCCTGCCGGCTCGACGAGGTTCTCTTCGGTCGTCATCGCGACTCTCCTCCGCTCACGTCCGCCTCGACCATCGCCGCCGTTGCCTCCGCCTCGCGCTCGGCCTCGACCGCGGCCTGCTCGATCTTCTCGCTCGGCGGCCGTGACACCGACGTCGCCCAGCGCCGGATCCACTCGTTCGCGAATGCGGCGATCAGCAGGATGATGCCGAGGAAGAGGAAGTAGAGGTTGTTGTCCCACCCGGCGAGGGGAATTCCCCGTTGGGTCATGCCGAGGATCAGGCAACCGAGGGCGGCGCCGACGACCGAGCCGAAGCCTCCTGTGAGCAGGCAGCCGCCGAGCACGGCCGCGATGATGTAGAAGAACTCCTGCCCGACACCTTCGAGCACGTTCGATCGGTCGGTCTGGAACAGCACGATCTGACCGTGGACCCAGCCGCAGACGGCCACGGTGACGAACAGACCGACCTTCGTCCCCGTCGCCGGAACGCCGACCATCCGTGCCGCCTCCTTGTTGCCACCGACGGCGAAGATCCAGTTGCCGACCTTCGTGCGCGACAGCACCCAGGCGCCGATCACGGCCATCACGACGAACCACACGATGACGACCTTGAACCCGACGGAACCGATGTGGACGAAGTCGGAGGCGAAGAGCTTGCGAGCGAACGAGTAGCCGTCGGCGTTCTCGACACCGACGACCTGGGTCTGATCGGTCACCTGCTGCGTGAGCCACAGGTTGAACCCCTGCAGGGCGAAGAGCACGCCGAGCGTGACGATGAAGCTCGGCAACCGCGACAACACCACCATCACGCCGTTGAGCACGCCGATCGTCACGGCGATCGCCAGGGAGACCAGCATCGCGATAGGAATGGGCCAGCCTGCGTGCACCGAGAACATTGCGGTGAACATTCCCGTCGTGCCGACGATGACCCCGGACGAGAGATCGAACTCGCCGCCGATCATCAGCAGGGCGACGGCCAGCGCCGACACACCGAGCAGCGCCGCCGTCTCGCCGTAGGTCTTGGTGCCCTGCCAGGACAGCCAGGTGTCGCCGCCCTGCCAGGCGAACAGGGCGAACACGACGATCGCCCCGGTGAGGGCCCCGAACTCCGGGCGGATCATCAGCCGGACCAGCGGCGAGCGCCGGGCGAGCCGTTCGTCGGTCGCCGCCTTCGGGATCACCGGAACTGTTGTAGCGGTCAAGCGAGTTCACCCCCTTTCGCCGAACCGGGCACGGTTCTGCGGACATGGATTTCGTAGCGCCGGCCGAGCTACTTGCTCGGTCGGCCGGCGCCGCCGACCGAGATGGGGGGTTCCAAAGGGGGGAAGGTTTCCTTCCCCCCTTTGGACGCGCCTAGCGGCTGCCCTCGCCGGTCAGCTCGAGAACCTGCTCGGCGTTTTCAGCATCGACGAAGCCTGGGCCGGTGTAGACCGGCAGGCCGCCGCCAACCGTGTTGAGGTTGTCGCCGTACAGCTTGAGGAACACGATCGGCAGATAGCCCTGGAGGTATTGCTGCTGGTCGATGGCGAACGCCATGTTGCCGTCGATGATCGCCTGGATCACGTCGGGGCTGAGGTCGAAGGTGGCGATCGGCATCTCCCCGAGCAGGCCGAGTTCCTCGAGCGCGGCCATGGCCGGCGTCGATGCCGTCGGGCCGAGAGCCAGGATCGCATCAATGGTGTCATCGGCCTGCAGCGTGGCGCTGACCGTGCTGGTGATCCCGGCGGCGTCGTTGAGGTCGACCTGGACGATCTCCATCGTGCCGCCGGCCTCCTCCATCGCCTCCCCTGCACCCTGGCAGCGGGCGTCGAGGGCGAGGTTGCCCTGCTCGTGGTGGACGCACAGCAGGTGGGTTGCCCCGCCCTCGGCGAGCCGCGCCCCAGCCCCCCGGCCGGCAATGATCTCGTCCTGGCCGATGTGCGTGATCGCCCCGATGTCCTGGTAGAAGTCGGACCCGGAGTTGACCGTGATGATCGGGATGCCCGCCTCGGTCGCCGCAGCGAGCGAGTCCTGCAACGCCGGGAAGTCGGGCACGGAGACGACGAGACCGTCAGGGTTGGTGGCAACGGCAGCGTCGATGAGCGAGGACATCTCGACCATGTCGAATGTGGCCGGCGCCGAATAGTTGGCCGTTACCCCCATCTGTGCCGCGGCGTCATCGACACCGCGCTTGAACACCGACCAGAACGGATCGGCTGCCTGGCCGTGGGTGACGACGGCTATCGTGCCGCCGCCCTCGGCCGGCGGCGTAGTTGCAGACACTGCGCTAGCGCTGCCAAGCACGAGCGCGGCAGCCGCGACCACTGCGATGCGGAGCTTGTTGGACATGCTTCCCCCTCAACTGCGGGCGACGATGAGCCCGCCTCGGTGATTGTGCGTGCGACCATAGTGCACCCCTGCGCGGGTGTTGTCGGGCGCGAATCCAATCCGCAACACGCCGTGGCTCCGAAACGGGCGCATGAACACTCACACGCCACGCCCCCGTGGATATGCGCGCCGCCTCGCCATCGGTGTCGGTGCGCTGTCCGTCACGTCCCTCGGCCTGAACACGGCCGCCAGTGCCGGTAGCACGGTGGCGGCCGACCCGGAGGCCGACGGCACCACGCTGTACTCGGTCGATCTCGACTCCGGTGCCGCGTCGTCGATCGGCAGCGTCGGCAGCGGCCTGCAGCTCGTCGGCCTGGCCATCGCCCCCGATGTCGGCAACGTCGTCGGACTCACCGATGCCGGTGAGCTGGCGACGTTCTCCGTCGACGACCTGACCGCGGTCACGACCGCACCGGTCACCGGGGTCGACGGCAGCGATCCGCTCGTCGGCATCGACCGCCGTCCCGCTGACGGCAGCGTCGTCGGGATCAGCGAGGGTGGCGTCGTGTACACGATCGACGTCGACAGCGCGGCCGCGACAGCCGTCGGCGCGGCGATCGATCCGGCGCTCGAGTCAGGCTCGCTCGGGTTCGACTTCAACCCGACGGTCGACCGTATCCGCGTCGGGGCCAGCACGGGCCAGAACCTGCGCCTCAATCCCGACACTGGCGCGATCGGCCAGAACCCGGACACCGGTGCTCCGACGATCGACGGCAAGCTCACCTTCGCCGAAGGTGACGTCTACGCCGGCACGGCGCCGCAGGTCGTCGGCGCGGCGTACACCAACTCCGTCGCCGGCGCGACGCGGACGAAGCTCTATGTCGTCGACGCGGCAACCAGCGCGCTGGCGATCCAGGACCCGCCGAACGACGGGGTCCTCAACACGGTCGGTGCCCTCGGTGTCGACCTCCCCGACGCCGCGGCATTCGACATCGCCGCGAACGGCGACGCCCTGCTCGCCGTTCCGTCCGCGGCCTTCGGCGCCATCGCGGATGCGCCGGCGACGCTGACGTCCGGACCCGGCTGCGCCGCCGTGCCGACCGAAGGCGAGGGCAGCTTCGACGGCATGGCCGACGATCCCGCCGCCACTGCCGCCAGCAACAACCCGCAGCTGTCCACGCTCGCCGCAGCGGTCGAGGCGGCCGGGCTCACCGACACGCTCAACGGTGAAGGGCCGTTCACGATCTTCGCCCCGTCGAACTCGGCGTTCGGGAAGATCCCGCCGGCCGACCTCGAAGGCGTGCTCGCCGACCCTGAGGGCGTGCTCACCGACATCCTCACGTTGCACGTGATCGCCGGTCAGCAGCTCTCCACGAGTGACCTCGTCGAGGCCGGTACCGTCGACAGCCTCGCCGGCACGTTGACGATCGATCAGTTCGGTGACCGGGTCACCGTCGACGCCGGCAGCGGTCAGGCGATCGTCGTGTGCGGTGACATCCAAACGGCCAACGCCACCGTGCACATCATCGACTCCGTGCTGCTCCCCGGGAGCATGGTCAGCGGCTGAGATAGTCCAAGCTCACCCGAGCCGCCTCCACTGGCCCCGTGCCGGGAGGCGGCTCGGCCGCGCCGAGATCGATGTCTTGCTCCAGCACATACCACCCGGCGTAGCCGGCGGCTTCGAGCGCGTCGACTGTCGCCCGGATCGGCGCGTCGCCCTCGCCGAGCGGGCAGAACAACCCGGCGGCCACGCCCGCCCGGATCGTCAGCTCTCCGCGGCCGACGCGGGCCGCAACGTCGCCACGCACGTCCTTGAGGTGGGCGTGGACGACGCGGTCCGCCGCGTCGACGGCGAACTTCGCCGGGTCCGAGCCGCCGATCATCAGGTGCCCGGTGTCGAGACACCAGCGAACGTCGGAACGCTCGAGCACGGTCGCCACGTCGGCGGCGGTCTCGACGAGCGTGCCCACGTGCGGATGCAACGCCTGGGTGAGCCCGTACTCGGCGCACAGCCCGTCGAGCTCGCCGAGCATGCCGACGAGGTGCTGCCACTGCGCTCCGGTCAGCTCGAATCGTGGCGACCACCCGGCGTCGACAACCACCGCCGTGACGAACATCGTTGCTCCCGCCGCGGCGAACAGCTCGGCGGTCGAACGTGCCTCAGCAAGGGTCGCCTCGCGCCGGCCAGCGTCGTGGAGCACGACTGGGACGAATCCCCCGACCAGCTGAATGTCGTTTCGGCTGAGTACGTCGACGAGCGCGCCTGGGTCGCGTGGCAGGAACCCCGGCGCACCGAGCTCGGTTGCGGCGATGCCGAGCGAGCGCATCTCCCCGAGCACGCGATCGGCGGAGAGCATCACGCCCCACCCGGGGACCTCGCAGACGCCCCACGTGATCGGCGCGCCGGCGATTCGGTCGACGGTGATCACGGTTTGGTGAGGTTCGTGGCCAGGTCGATGAGCAGGCGGGTGCCGTAACCGGTGGCGCCCTTCGATCGCCACGACTCGTCGGCGTCGGCCTTCATCGTCGGGGCGATGTCGAGGTGCGTCCACGGGACGTTGCCGACGAACTCGCTGAGGAAAACGGCTGCGGTGATCGCCCCGCCGTACTGGTTGCCGATGTTCTTGAGGTCGGCGACATCGGAGTCGAGCAGCTTGCGGTAACGCTTCGCCTCGAGCGGCAATTGCCAGGCGGGTTCATCGACGTTGTCGGCGGCGCCACGGACCTGGTCGACAAGCCCTTGATCGTTGCCGAACACGCCGGCGAAGCCGGTTCCGAGAGCGACGACAGCGGCACCAGTGAGGGTGGCGATGTCGACGATCGCATCGGGCTCCTCCTCGACGGCGAGGGCGAGTCCGTCGGCGAGGACGAGACGGCCCTCGGCGTCGGTGTTGTGCACCTCGACCGTCTTGCCACCGTGGATGTGCAGCACGTCGCCGAGCTTCGTTGCCGAGCCCGAAGGCATGTTGTCGGTGCACATCAAGAAACCCGTCACCGCGTTGCGGCAGCCAAGGGCTCGGAGGGCGGTCATCGCCGCCAGCACGGCTGCGGCGCCGGACATGTCCATCTTCATCGCCGCGTGCATCGGGTCACTCGGCTTCAGGCTGATCCCACCGGAGTCGTACATGATCCCCTTACCGACGAGGGCGAGGTGGGCGCCGCCCTGCGCGGCGCGCTTCGGGCGGTACGTCAGCTTGATCATGCACGGCGGCTCGCTGCTCCCGGCGTTGACGCCGAGGAGACCGCCACAGCCGAGCTCGGCGAGGCGGTCGGCGTCGAAGACCTCGACGCCAACGCCGCAGTCCTTGCCGACCTCGGTGGCGAGAGCGGCGAGGCGGGTGGCGGTGAGATGGCTGGGCGGCGAGTTGGCGAGGTCGCGGGCGAGCATCGCCGCCCGGGTAATCGTGCGGCCGCGGGTGATTCCGGTTTCGACGGCGCGCTGACGGTCGGCGGGTGCGAGGAGCGTGAACGAGTGCAGCGGTGACTTGTCGCCGTCGGACTTCAGCGACTCGAAGCGATAGCGGGCGAGTACGACGCCTTCCACCACCGCCTGCGCGGCCGCCGCCGTATCGCCGGCAGCCTCTGGCAGGTTCGTCGCCAGTGCGGCGTGCTTGGGCACGGCTCGGGCGAAGGCGGCTGCCGCATCGCGCAGCTCTGCGAGCGAGAGCTGCCCGGAGCCCGTGCCGATGGCGACGACATCGGCACCATCTCGGCGCGGAATCACGAGCGTCTGGCCGGACTTGCCCTCGAAGCCGAGGGCGGTGAGCGTCGCCCGATCGACCCCGAGTTGCCGCGGCACCGGTCCCTTCTCGCCGACGCCGAGACCCACAGCGCCGGCGGAGGCCGGCGCCGAGCGGGCGACCGCGACGCTGAGATCATCCGCCCGGCGCCAGGACGGCGCCGGATCGAACCAGCTGAGGTCGCGGCTGACCCTGGTGAGTGGGCCACGGCCGGCGGCAAGGGAATCGGTCTTCGTTGACATCCCCGCCAGTCTGCCCGCCCGGGCGCCGATCTGGGGGAGTTGTGTTCCAGGGCCTGACACGGATCTTCCTCGGATCGCCTGATGGCACAGATCTTCCCCAGATCGTCGAACAGGCGACCGATAGCCTGGGCGGACCATGACCGGCCAGGCCTATCTCGATGCCGTTGCGGAACGGGTCGTCGTCCTCGACGGCGCCTTCGGCACCTACATCCAGGGACTCGATCTCTCCGCCGACGACTTCGGCGGCGAGGCGCTCGAGGGTTGCAACGAGATGTTGTGCCTCACCCGGCCGGACGTCATCCGCGGCATGCACGCAGCGTTCTTCGAGGTCGGTGTCGACGCCGTCGAGACGGCGAGCTTCGGCAGCTTCTCGACGGTGCTCAACGAGTACGACGTCGCCGACAAGGCCTACGACCTCAACGTCGTTGCCGGCCGAATCGCCAGGGAGGTCGCCGACGAGTTCGCGACGGATGGACGGACCCGCTACGTCGCCGGTTCGATCGGACCCGGCACGAAGCTGCCCAGCCTCGGCCACATCGGTTTCGCCGAGCCCTGCGCGACTCCTACGAGGAGCAGGCCGCCGGCCTCCTCGAAGGCGGTGTCGACCTATTCGTCATCGAGACCTGCATGGACCTCCTCCAGGTCAAGGCGGCGCATGATCGCCTGCCGGCGGGCGATGAAGTCGGCGGGCCGTCCGTTCCGCTGCAGGTCCAGGTGACGATGGAGACGACCGGACGGATGCTCGTCGGCAGTGAGATCGGCGCCGCCCTCGTGTCGCTCGGGGCGATGCGACCCGACGTGCTCGGCATCAACTGCGCCACCGGCCCGGCGGAGATGCAGGAACACCTGCGCTTCCTTTCCCAACACTCGCCGCTGCCGATCAGCGTGCTGCCCAACGCCGGACTGCCGAGCGTCGTCGACGGGCGCACCCACTACGACCTCTCGCCCGCCGACGCTCGCCGACTATCACCGTCGCCACGTCGCCGAGCTCGGCGTGTCGATCGTCGGCGGCTGCTGCGGCACCACCCCCGAGCACCTACGCCAGGTCGTCGACGCTGTCAGCGGGTTGTCGCCGGCCACCTCGCTCGCCGTCGTTCGAGCCGAGCGTGTCGTCGATCTACAGCCCCGTCGCCCTCGCCCAGGACCTCAGCGTGCTGATGATCGGCGAGCGCACCAACGCCAACGGGTCCAAGGCGTTCCGCGACGCGATGCTCGCTGCCGACTGGGACACGTGCGTGAAGATGGCCAACGAGCAGATCAAGGAGGGCGCCCACGTCCTCGACGTCTGCGTCGACTACGTCGGCCGCGACGGCACGCTGGACATGGACGAGATCGCCAAGCGCTTCGCCACCCAGTCGAGCGTGCCGCTCGTCATCGACTCCACCGAGCCGCAGGTCGTCGAGGCAGCGCTCACCCACATCGGCGGGCGGGCGATCCTCAACTCGGCGAACCTCGAAGACGGCGAGCTGCCCGGCAGCCGGATGGACCGCGTCTTCTCGCTCGCCCGCGACTACGGGGCGGCGGTGATCTGCCTGCTCATCGACGAGCGCGGCCAGGCCCGCGATGTCGAGTGGAAGATGGAGGTGGCCCACCGCATCACCGAGATCGCCACCGAGCGCTACGGCTTGCAACCGAGCGACCTCATCTTCGACGCCTTGACGTTCCCGCTGTCGACGGGCGACGACGACCTGCGCCGCGACGCCATCGCCACGATCGAGGCGATCCGCCGGATCAAGGCGGAGATCCCCGGCGCCTACACGGTGCTCGGCCTGTCCAACGTCAGCTTCGGTCTGTCGCCGGCCGCCCGTCATGCCCTCAACAGCGTGTTCCTCCACGAGTGCGTGGAGGCCGGCCTCGACGCGGCGATCGTCCATGCCGCCAAGATCGTCCCCCTCAACCGCCTCCCCGCCGAGCAGCGCGACGTCTGCCTCGACCTCGTGTGGGATCGCCGCAACGCCCGGCTACGACCCGTTGCACGCAATTGCTCGAGGTGTTCGCCGACGTCAAGTCGACGAAGACCGAGAAACCCGACCGCAGCGGGATGCCCGTCGACGAGCGGCTCAAGTCGCGGATCATCGACGGCGATCGCGACGGGCTGACCCTCGATCTCGACGAAGCACTCGCCGGTGGCATGCCCGCCCTCGACATCGTCAACAACGTCTTGCTCGACGGGATGAAGGTCGTCGGCGAGTTGTTCGGCTCGGGACAGATGCAGCTCCCGTTCGTACTGCAGTCGGCGGAGACGATGAAGACGGCGGTGGCCTACCTCGAGCCGCACATGGACCGCGTCGACGGCTCGACGTCGAAGGGCAAGCTCGTCATCGGCACGGTGAAGGGTGACGTCCACGACATCGGCAAGAACCTCGTCGACATCATCGCCACGAACAACGGTTACGAGGTCCACAACCTCGGCATCAAGGTGCCGATCGGCGAGATGGTGGCCAAGGTCAAAGAAGTCGATGCCGACGCCCTTGGCATGAGCGGCCTGCTCGTCAAGTCGACGCTGATCATGCGCGACAACCTCGAGGAGCTCAACACCCTTGGGCTCAGCGAGATCCCGGTGCTGCTCGGCGGCGCCGCTCTCACCCGCCGCTACGTCGAGCGCGATCTGCGCGAGATCTACGAGGGCCGACTGTTCTACGGCAAGGATGCGTTCGAAGGACTGTCGACGCTCGATGCCCTGATGACGATGAAGCGCAGCGGAGAGTGGGATCCAGACTTCGGACGAGTGCCGACCGGACGACAACTCCCCGAGCGCACCGCCACCGCGCGACACCGCTGTCGTCGAGATACCGCGGCGATCGCCGACGGTGGCCCTCGACAACGAGGTGTTCACTCCCCCGTTCGTCGGTTCCCGGGTCGTCAAGGGCATCTCGCTCGACGAGATCGCCGCCTTCGTCAACGAGACGGCGCTGTACCGCAACCAGTGGCAGTTCCGCCCCGAGCGAGTCACCGGTGACGACGGCGCTGAGCGGCCGGAGAACGACGACGAGTTCAAGGCGCGGATCCGCACCACGTTCCGCGAGCAGCTCGCTGCGGCGAAGGCCTCCGGCGTGCTCGTTCCCCAGCTCGTCTACGGCTACTTCCCGGCCAACGGCGACGGCGACGACCTCGTCGTGTGGACCGACGAGTCACGCACCACCGAGGCGGCGCGCTTCCACTACCCCAGGCAGCGCGTCGAGCCGTTCCTCTGCATCGCCGACTTCTTCCGCCCGATCGAATCCGACGAGCCGGACTACGCCGCCTTCCACATCGTCTCGATGGGCTCGGCCGTGAGCGAGGAGACGGCCCGGCTGTTCGCCGGCAACGAGTACCAGCGCTACCTGCTGTTGCACGGGCTCGGTGTCGAGTTGGCCGAGGCGCTCGCCGAGTACTGGCACAAGCGCATCCGCGAGGAGTGGGGGTTCGTCGCCGAGGACGGACCGACGCTCGGCGGGTTGTTCCGCCAGCAGTACCGCGGCGGCCGCTACTCGTGGGGGTACCCGGCCTGCCCCGACCTCGAGGACAACGCCACGGTGGCCGCGCTGCTCGGTGCCGACCGGCTCGGCATCGAGGTCAGCGAGGACACCGGCTGGCAATACCACCCCGAGCAGACGACCTCGGCGATCATCTGCCATCACCCGCAAGCGAAGTACTTCGTCGCCAGGTGAGCCAGCGCCTGTGAGCGACCGATGGGTGTTTAGGGGACCCTTCCGTCCCGTAAACACCCATCGGTTGACGCAGAGGCGGGGCGAGCGATGCTGATTCCGCTGATCGTCCAGGCGGTGCGCCCGTACAGCCGGCGGGTCACCTACATCGTCGTCCTGCAGGCCATCGCCACGATCGCCTCGCTGCAGTTGCCGAGCCTCAACGCCGACATCATCGACAACGGCGTTGCCAACGGGGATACGGGCTACATCGTCGCCCTCGGTGGATGGATGCTGCTCGTGACGTTCGTGCAGATCACCGCGTCGATCACCGCCACCTACTTCAGTGCCGGGGTGGCGATGGGTGTCGGCCGCGACCTACGGGCCCGGGTGTTCCACCACGTCGGTGCCTTCTCCGCCCGCGAGCTCGGGCACTTCGGCGCTCCCTCGCTGATCACCCGCACGACGAACGACGTGCAACAAGTGCAGATACTCGTGCTGATGACGTTCACGATTCTCGTGATGGCCCCGATCATGGCCGTCGGCGGGATCGTCATGGCAATGCGCGAGGGCTTTGCCCTGTCGTGGCTGCTCCTGGTCAGCGTGCCCGTGCTCGTGATCGCCGTGAGTGTGATCGTCAGCCGGATGATCCCCGGTTTCCGCCGCGTCCAGGCGCGCACCGACGACATCAACCGCGTCTTGCGTGAGCAGATCGCCGGGATTCGCGTCGTGCGTGCATTCGTCCGCGAGCGCAGCGAGTCCACCCGCTTCGCCACGACCAACGACGAGCTCACCGATGCTGCCATCTCGGTCGGGCAGTGGATGGCGCTGATGTTCCCGACGGTGATGTTCGTGTTCAACGCATCGAGCGTCGCGGTGTTGTGGTTCGGCGCCGGCCTGGTGGGTGACGGCTCGCTGCAGATCGGCTCGCTGACCGCCTTCCTCAGCTACCTGATGCAGATCCTGATGGCGGTGATGATGGCGACGTTCGTCGGCGTGCTGGCCCCGCGCGCCGCGGTGTCCGCCGATCGCATCGGCGAGGTCCTCGACACCGAGTCGTCGGTCGCTCCGCCGCACGACCCCGTCACCGAGGTCACGATCCACGGCCGGGTCGAGCTGCGGGACGTGACGTTCTGTTACCCGGGGGCAGAGGTTCCTGTGCTGCGGGGCGTGTCGTTCACTGTCGAACCTGGCCACACGACCGCCATCGTCGGTAGCACCGGAGCCGGCAAGACGACGCTCGTCAACCTCATCCCTCGCCTGTTCGACGTGACCAGCGGAGCCGTCCTCGTCGACGGCGTCGACGTGCGCGAGCTCGACGAGGAGCTGCTGTGGAGCCGGATCGGGATGGTGCCGCAGAACGCCTACCTGTTCAGCGGCACGATCGCCAGCAACCTGCGTTACGGCCGACCGGAGGCAACCGACGAGGAGATGTGGGATGCCCTCGAAGTGGCCCAGGCTGGCGACTTCGTGCGGGCACTGCCGGACCATCTCGAGGCACCCGTCGCCCAGGGCGGCACGAACTTCTCTGGTGGACAACGGCAGCGCTTGGCGATCGCCAGGGCGCTGATCCGCCGGCCAGAGATCTACGTGTTCGACGACGCCTTCTCGGCGCTCGATCTCGGCACTGACGCCCGCCTGCGCGCGGCCCTCGCCCCGCGGATCCGCGACGTCGCCGTGCTCATCGTCGCCCAACGGGTGTCGACGATCATCGGCGCCGACGAGATCGTCGTCCTCGAGGATGGCCTGGTCGTCGGCGTCGGACGCCATGACGAGCTTCTCGAGAGTTGTCCGACGTACGTCGAGATCGTCGAGTCTCAGGCGACGAGCGAGGCCGCGTGAGCGACGGCAGCGAGCGCGCGGACGCGCCGACGTCAGCTGCCCGCCTGCCGGCGGCTGCAGGCGAGGCGCAGCTCCGGGGGCCGATGAGGAACATCTCCGCCCCGACCGAGAAGGCCGTCCGTTTCCGGTCGTCGCTCGGCCGGCTCGTCAGCCGCCTGCGACCCGACCGGGTCGGTCTGATCGGTGTGCTCGTGCTGTGTGCGGTCAGCGTCACCCTGACGGTCATCGGGCCACGGCTGCTCGGCCACGCCACCGACATCATCTTCCGCGGAGTGATCGGAGGGCGTCTGGCACCCGATGTCACCGCCGCAGACGCGACCGCCGAGTTGCCCGCCGACGGAGATGACCGGCTCGCCGACGTCGTTGCCGGGATGGACGTCGTGCCCGGCCGCGGCATCCAGTTCGACGACCTGCGCAACGTGTTGCTCCTCACCCTCTGCCTGTACATCGTCGCCGCGGCGCTGGCGATGATCCAGGGGCGGCTGCTCAACCGCATCGTCAACCGAGCTGTGCGCACGATGCGCGCCGATGTGGAGAGCAAGCTGCACCATCTGCCGCTGAGCTACTTCGACCGTCAACCGCGTGGCGAGATCCTCAGCCGTGCCACCAACGACATCGACAACATCCAGCAGAGCATGCAACAGACGTTGAGCCAGCTGTTGACATCGACGTTCACGGTCATCGGCGTGGTGACGATGATGATCTGGATCTCCCCGTTGCTCGCCCTCATCGCCCTCGTCACGATCCCCGTCGTGATGGTGGTGACCCGCCAGATCGCCAAACGTTCGAAGCGCAAGTTCATCGCTCAATGGGCGCACACCGGCCGGCTCAACGGCCAGGTCGAGGAGACGTTCAGCGGCCACGCGCTCGTCAAGGTGTTCGGCCGCCAGCGCGAGGTGCAGGCCGTCTTCGACGCAGAGAACGACCAGCTCTACCGCGCCAGCTTCGGCGCCCAGTTCATCTCCGGGCTGATCATGCCGGTGACGATGTTCATCGGGAACCTCAACTACGTCGCGATCGCAGTCGTCGGTGGCCTGCGGGTGGCGTCGGGGACGCTGACGCTCGGCGAAGTGCAGGCGTTCGTGCAGTACTCGCGTCAGTTCACCCAGCCACTGACCCAGGTCGCGTCGATGATGAACGTGCTGCAGTCAGGGGTCGCTTCCGCCGAGCGCGTCTTCGAGCTGCTCGACGCCACCGAGGAACGGCCCGACCCGGCCGATCCGGCGACACTCGGTGCCGTCCGTGGGCACGTCGAGTTCGACGACGTGTCGTTCCGCTACGTCGCCGAACGACCGCTCATCGAGCACCTCTCACTCGGCGTCCGGCCCGGACAGACCGTGGCGATCGTCGGGCCGACGGGCGCCGGCAAGACGACGCTGGTCAACCTCATCATGCGCTTCTACGAGCTCGATCATGGAGCGATCCGCCTCGATGGCGTCGACATCGCCACGATGACGCGCCGGGCTCTGCGGGCCGAGATCGGGATGGTCCTCCAGGATGCCTGGCTGTTCGGCGGGACCATCCGCGACAACATCGCCTACGGCGCCCATGGCGCAACCGAGGAGCAGATCGTCGAGGCGGCGCGGATCAGCTACGTCGACCGGTTCGTCCACTCGCTTCCCGACGGTTACGACTCCATCGTCGCTGATCAGGGTAGCAACCTCAGCGCCGGTGAGCGCCAACTCGTGACGATCGCCAGGGCATTCCTCGCCAATCCGGCGATTCTCATCCTCGACGAGGCGACGAGCTCGGTCGACACGCGCACCGAGGTGCTCGTCCAGCACGCCATGGCCGCTCTGCGCACCGATCGCACGAGCTTCGTGATCGCCCACCGACTGTCGACGATCCGCGACGCCGACACGATCCTCGTGATGGAGAATGGCCAGATCGTCGAGCAGGGCGACCACGACGAACTGCTCACTCGTGGCGGCGCATACCACCGGCTCTACACGGCTCAGTTCGTCGGCCCGCTTGTCGCCGAGGCTGAACTCGTCGACGCCGCCGCGCCCGCCTGACCGCGCCCCATCGAGTGTTGTCGTCATCCGAGTGTCAGGTGGTGTGGACAGGTCACCGCCAAACACTCGGATGGTCGGCGGCCGACGCTCAGCCGAAGCCGGCCGCGACAGCTGGATCATTGACGTGCCCCTGGAACACGACGGTGCCGCCTTCGGTGTGCCGAATCGCGAAGAAGAACGATTGGTCGACGTTCAGCTCGACCGGCTCCGGTGGCGAGGTGATCGGCGCGGCGGACGCCGCGATGGCGACCACGGTTGCTGCCGCGGCTTCGGTGCCGGCCTCGTCGACGGTGATGTCGGCCTGATGGACGACACCGCTGATGACGAGTGGCTCTGCCGTCGAGATGTTGGTGAAATCGGCGCGACCGGGCTCGAACGGCAGCGTCATGCCCAACGACTGCAACGGCGTGACGAGGTCGGCAGCGGTCCCGATGTCCCAGGTTGGTAGCGACAACACGACCTCACGGTTGACGAGCGGCCCGAGCACTGTGTCGAGATCACCCGCCTCGGCGACTGACAGCTCAAAGCCGTCGAGTCCACCCGCTTGCGGCAACACGACGACCATCTCGAAGCCGTTGGTGTAGGGCAGCACGACCGCCTGGAAGCCGTCACCCTCGGCGTAGTCGGCGTGCAGCGTCTGGTGCATGAAGTCGGTCTCGACGGTGCTGCGGTCACCGCGCTCGAACACGTCCGCGCTGGTGTTGGCCGGGTCGAACGGTCGCAGCCAGTCGGCTTGGAGGTGCACCGCGTTGGCGAGCACGAGCCGGGTGAGTGCCGTGATGTCGCCCTCGGCCACGAGGTCGGTGATGCGATCGGAGGTGGCGTCGGCGACCCAGTTGTTGATGTCGTCGACGGCTCCGGCGGGATTGCCGGCGAAGTCTTCGCGGAGCGGCTCACTGCGGTACGTGTCGGTCAAAGTGGTGACGAAGGCATCCTCGAGAGCGATGCCGGCCTGCACCCACAGCGAGTTGGCCAGGGTGAACGAGCCCCACGGTGTGTCAACGAGGCCGTCGGCGAGCGCGCCCATCGATTCGTGGATGTCCGGACCGGTGATCCCGAGCACCTCGTTCATCTGCGTCAACGTGTCGCCGTTGGCACCGGCCGAGGTCATCGTCAGGGCGATCCCGATGCTGGCTGGCGAGAACACCAGGTTGCTGTTGGCGTCCGCCAGCTGGTCGGCGAGAAGCGGCTGGAGCCGTGCACCCAGGGAATTGATCACGGCGGTTCCGTCGGTCGGCGAGCCGGCCGACGGCGCTGCGGCAGCCAGGTGACACGGTGCCGTCGTTGCCAGCACGGCGCCGGCTGAGACAGCGATCGGGAGGAGCCGGTGTGTCGTCATCGGGGTTCAGACGCTGCGGCCGCGCCAACAGTTCCCGACGACGGCCTCAATCGTCGGTTCCGAAGAACTCACTGACCCGCTCGGTCGGACGGCCGATGAACGCTCGATCCGCGGTGACGATCAGCGGTCGCTCCATCAGCGCCGGGTGCTTCGTGAGCACCGCGACGACCCCTTCCGGCGTGGCGACGTCGTCCGCGGTGACTCCGAGCTCCTCCCAGCGCTCGCGGCGGACGAGCCGGGCGGGCTCGTCCTCGAGCTTGTCGAGAATCGCTCGTAGCTCGTCGGTCGACGGTGGCGTGTCCAGGTACCTCACCACGTCGACCGAGAACTGCTCGCCGGCGTTGTCGGCGATCTGCAATGCCTGCCTCGACTTCGTGCAGCGGGGATTGTGGTAGAGGGTGACGTCGGCCATGGCCATCATTCAACACGCCGGCAACGGCTCCCCTGACACCCCTTCCCTACAGTCGACGGCACCGACATCTCCCTGGACTCCAGCTCATACAGGGAGCAACTCATGTCTACGTACTGCCGGCGAACGATCGACCTCACCGTCGACTCCTCACGGGCCGACCTGCCGACCTTGGTCGACTCCGCCGATGCCGCCCTGGCGGTCATCGCCGCGTCGATGCAGCGGCCACCGCAGCCGCAGGTGATCGTGCTCGTCCTCGACACCGACCTCGGTGGCAACGCCGTCGTCGTCGTCGACGGCACCAACTCCCCCGATGCCGTCATCGACGTCTTCGAGCTGCTCGCCGAGGGGGCCGCCGAATCCGACCATCCGGCAACATTCGTGATCGCCGCGGTCCGCCCCGGTTACGACGCGCTCCCTGGCGACGCCGACCGCTGGTTGGAGCTTTGCGACATCGCCGAGGAGCATGGCTGCGAGCTTCTTGAATGGTTTGTCCTCAGCGACGACGTCGCCTGGTGCCCGCGCGACCTCCTCGCCGAACCCCCGCGCTGGCTGTGACCGGAACTGCCCTCGAAGAGTGCTCAGTGGAACGTCGAACCAGCCCGACGTTTCGCCGGCGTGATCCGCAACCCGGCGGCGCGCAGCCGACGAACGAGCTCACGGCTGTCGACCTCGCGGGCGCCGGCGGCAACCACCCGATCACGATGCTCCTCTGGTACGTCGTAGTGGTCGCCTTGGAAGCCGCGACGCGGTATCCCGGCGGACGCGGCGAAGGCGTGGAGCTCGTCGAGCGATTCGTCCGATACGAGGTGGCACCATCGCCGGCCCCGCCACCACCACAGCGGTTGGTCGATGAGCACGGCCACGGTCGGCAGCATCGCACAGGCGGCGCCCGACGCCTCCGTCCTCGCTGCCTCGTTGCGCCGAGGCCGCCGCCGGGCGACACTGAGTCGCCGTGAGCGACGAGGCCGAGCTGCGCATGGCGTGGGCCTCAGTCGCTGCGCCGACCCCGCGGTCGATGGAGGTCTTCGATGACCTCGTCGGCCGCCACAGGCAGCCCCACCGGCGGTACCACGGACTCCGCCACATCGTGTGGGTGCTGCGCCATAGCCGTCGGCTGGAGGCAGCGATCGCCGAATGCCGCGACGGCGTTTCGGGCTACGACGGCACCGCGGTGACGGCTGCGGCGTGCTTCCACGACGCCGTCTACGACCCGCGGGCCGATGACAACGAAGAGCGCAGCGCCGAACTTGCCGAGGCGCAGTTGGCGTCACTCGGCTGGGAGCCCGCACGACGCCGCGCCGTCGCCGAACTGATCAGGGCCACTGCCGGGCACCTCGTCGACCCGCCGGGTGGCGCGGCTGGGTCGCCGCGGGAGCGTCCGATCCTCCTCGATGCCGACCTCGCCGTGCTCGGGTCGGAGCCGGCTGCCTACGCCGCCTACGTCAACGGTGTGCGCAGCGAGTACGCCCACTTGTCGGCGTCGGAGTGGATCGAGGGAAGATCGATGGTCGTCGGCAGGCTGCTGGCGCGGTCGCCGCTCTATGCCACCTACCCAGCACGCGCCTGGTGGGAGGAGCGCGCTCGCGCCAATCTCGCTGCCGAGCTTGCCACGCTCAGCCGGTGAGCGGCGGGTCGACGGGGAGTGGACGAAGGGGTGAGAGCGCCTCAGCTGCTCTGTCGGCGGCGCGGGTTGCGCTTGACGCGCAACGGGATCAGCGCCGGCGCGGGCCGGGTGGCGGCGATTGCCGCCGCGACCGCGGCTGCCGCGGCGAGCGCGGCGATCAATTGACCGATCACGATCGACATGCTAACCGCACGCGCTCCCCCGGTGCTCGTCGAATCCGTGTGAAGGCGCTCGGCCCTCCTGGTTGACTGAGGGTGTGGCACAACCGCAACTGGTCACAGCCCCGGTCGAGACCCGGCCCGACGTCGACGCGACGCCGGACACCGCGGAACCGAAACACGCTCACATCGTCAAGGTCGGCCCGGGCGAGTCAGCAGCCGCCAAGGTGCTCGAAGCGCGGATCTACGGCACGCCCGTCGAGGCGCTGTGCGGGTTCGTCTGGGTGCCATCGCGAGACCCCAGGCAACTGCCCGTGTGCCAGCAGTGTCAGTCGATCTATGACCTGTACCGGGCCTTCAACGACGGCCTCGGTGAGACACCCGACGACTGATCGATGACGCCCGGCGACGCCCACGGCGCCGACTTGCGGATCCGATCGGCGGCCCGCGCCGTCATTCTCGACCCAGAGCACCGAGTCCTGCTCGTGCGCTGGGACTTCCCCGCCCGGCCGGAGCTCGGCTCGCCGGCGATATCCGTCTGGGGGACGCCGGGCGGCGGCATCGAACCGGACGAGGACGTCGCCGCCGCGCTGCGCCGCGAACTCGCCGAGGAGCTCGGACTCGGCGACGACACCGTCGTCGGGCCGCAGATCTGGGAACGGATGCACGTGATTCCGTTTCTGGATGGCCGCTGGGATGGCCAGCACGACCGCTTCTTCCTGATCGATGGCCCGTCGTTCGAGCCGGCGCCACGGTTGTCCATCGATCAGTTGCGCGCCGAGCACTTGATGCAGATCCGTTGGTGGACGCAGGACGAGCTGGCCGCCTTCGAACCCACCGACACCGTGCTGTTCGCCCCGCGACGACTGCCCCAGCTGATCGCCGACTTGCTCGCCGACGGCGTACCAGACCTCCCTGTCGACACCGGGGTGTAGGGCGATGACCTGGACGGAGAGCCTGCGCCGGACCGAACGGCGCTCCCGAGCGGTCGTTCGCTCGGCGGACGAGGAACATCGTGCGGCGACATCGCTCGAGCTGTTCTATGACCTCTGCTTCGTCGTCGCCATTGCCCAGGCGTCCAGCGAGCTCCACCACCTCATCGTCGAGCGACAGTTCTCCGACGCCGTCCTCGGATTCTCGGCGGCATTCTTCGGAATCTGGTGGGCGTGGGTGAACTACGTCTGGTTCGCCAGCGGCCACGATTCCGACGACGTCCCCTATCGCCTGCTGACGCTCGTCCAGATGGCCGGGGTTCTCGTGCTCGCCGCCGGCATCCACGACGCCTTCGTGAACTTCGACTTCACCACGATGACGATCGGCTACGTCGTGATGCGCCTCGGGCTGGTCGGGATGTGGCTGCGCGTTGCCCGCGATCAACCCGACCATCGCCGCCGGGCGATGCGCTACGTCATCGGCACCACGGCGGTGCAGATCCTCTGGCTCCTACGACTCACGCTCCCCGAGCAACGTTCCATCGGCGCCACCAGCTTCTTGGTCCTCGCCGCCGTCGAGCTGGCGGTGCCGATCTGGGCCGAGCGAGCGGCACCGCGCCAACAGTTCCATGCCGGACATCTCGCCGAACGCTTCGGGCTGTTCACGATCATCGTCCTCGGCGAGGTGATCCTGTCCTCGACGGTCGCCGTACGGGAGGCCATCGACGCCGTCGGCGTCGAGTTCGACGTGCTGGTCATCGCCGCCGCCGCCCTGGTGATCGCCTTCGCCGTGTGGTGGAGCTACTTCGGCCGCGACGACGAGCCGGAGATCGATCGCCTCCACGGGGCATTCTTCTGGGGGTATGGTCACCTCCCCGTGTTCGCCGGCCTGGCCGCCTTCGGAGCCGGAGTTCATGTCGCCGTCGAGGCCGCGGCAGGGTCTGATGAGGTCACTGCCCGCGTCGCTGCCCTCGCCGTCACGATTCCGCTCGCCCTGGCCGTCGTCGGCTTCTCGATCAGCGTGGCCAACGCCAGGTCGGCCCGCGAGCGCAGATTGCTCCCGCTCGAAGTGATCAAGCTCGTCGTCCTGCTGGTGCTCGGGCTCACGGCCCCGATGTACGTGGCGATCGTCGGCACGGCCGTTCTCTTCGTCGCCGGCACGATCGTCCAAGGCAGGGTCCTGGAACGGCGCCTCGGTGTGGAGACGCGGTCGTGACGATCGAAGCAGCCGTCCGCGAGCGCGTCGCCGCGGCTGTCGACGCCGGGCGTGGAGATCGTCGACTGTGATCCGGCGCTGGCGGACACGGCGGCCTTCTGCGCCGCCTACGGCTACGCCATGGAGGACTCGGCCAATGCCATCGTCGTGGTCGGCAAGAGCGATCCACCCCGTTTCGCCTTGTGTCTCGTCCTGGCGACCACCCGGCTCGACGTCAACAAGGTCGTGCGGGCGCGTCTCGGTACTCGCAAGGCGTCGTTCGCACCGGCCGAGGCGACAACGGCCCTCACCGGGATGGCCATCGGTGGTGTCACCCCGTTCGCCGTCGCCGACACGCTGCCGATCTGGGTCGATGCCGCCGTACTGGCACGGGACCGCATCGTCGTCGGTGGCGGCAGCCGGGCCTGCAAGGTGGTCGGGCCGCCGGCGATGCTCCTCGAGCTCGACGGCGTCGAGGTGATCGAGGGGCTCGCCAACCCCACCTTGTAGGTAGCCAACTGCCCGGCGTAAGGGCGACCTTCACGACGCGGCGGTGTCCGGAGCGAGCGGTCCGATCGGGACCACCGCGTCGGTGACGAGGCGATAGCCCACCCTGACGACCGTCTCCAGCCGGGGACGGTAGATGCCTTCGCCCAACAACCGCCGCAGTGAGCTCGCAGCGACGCGGACACGCCGGCGGTCGGCGGGCTCCGGCTCGATCCCCCACACGTCCTGGAGAAGTGATTCGCACGTGAGGACCTTGTTCGGCCGGCGGGCGAGCTCGACGAGCATGCGGAACAGGCGGACGGGGAAGCGCACGACATCGCCACCGATCAGTACCGAGTGAGCCTCGACGTCGACGACGACATCGCCGACGACGAGGGTGGCCGGACCCGTTCGACGGGGAGGACTACTCCGTGCCAGGGCCATCACGCGAGTGCGCAACATCGCCGTCGAGGTCGCCGGCCCGAAGACGTCGTCGGCCCCGGCCTCGATCGCCGCCATCGCCCATGCTTCGTCGGTCACCTCCTGCGGCACGACGATGACCCGCGCGCCGATCGATCGCCGGACATCCCGGCAGACCCGCATCACATCGAAGTCTCCGGACGAGCCATCGACCACGACCACGTCCGGTGTCACGTCGGCGAGCTCGGCGATGAGCGAACGACGTACCGGGGCAGTGTCGACTTCGTAGCCGTCTTCGGTGAGGAGTTCGACGAGCACGTCGGGCCGGTCGTGGCGGGAGTGGACGACTGCGATCTTCGACATGATGCGCGACTCCTCGGTCGACGGCGAGATCAGCCCACGAGTGCCGGCTCCTCTTGCTCCACCGGCGCTTCCGGGGCGTGGAACTCGGGGTAGGCGCGCACACCCATCTCCGGCTCGTCGAGACCGAGCAGCTCGTCGGCCTCCTTGGAGCGGATGCCGCCCTTGCCCATCGCCCTGGAGATCGAGTCCTGGATGCGGAAGAACCCGTAGACGATTCCGAAGATCACGGTCCACAGCACCACGGCTCCGAGCAGCTGGGCGAAGAACTGGCCTGCGTCACCCCAGAACAATCCCTTAACACCCTCGACGTCCGAGCCGTTCCACCCGGCTCCGTAGCTGCCGTTGGCGAACAGCCCGAGAGCCAGCACCCCGAACGTCCCGCAGATGCCGTGCACCGAGATCGCCCCGACCGGATCGTCGACCTTCAGCTTGCGCTCGACGATCCAAATCGACTCGATGACGAGCACACCGGCGATCAGGCCGATGAGGGCGGCGACGATCGGCGAGACGAAGGCACATGGGGCGGTGATGGCGACGAGCCCGGCGAGCATGCCGTTGGCCATCATCCCCGGGTCGGGTTTGCCGGTCCGGAATCCGACCCACAGCATTGCCACGACGGCGCCGAAGGCGGCAGCGATCGCTGTGTTCGTCGCGACGACGGCGAACTGCACGTCGGTGGCGGCGAACGTCGAGGCGGCGTTGAAGCCGAACCAGCCGAACAGCAGGATGAACGTCCCGAGCAGGGCCATCGGGATGTGGTGGCCGGCCAGAGTGCGCGGCTTGCCGTCGGCGTCGAACTTGCCGATTCGTGGGCCGAGGACGAGGGCACCGGCGAGTGCCGCCACCCCACCGACCGTGTGCACGACTCCCGATCCGGCGAAGTCGACGTAGCCGGCACCGAAGTCGAACGTGTCCCACGTCTTGCTGAGCCACCCACCGCCCCAGGTCCAGGCGGCGAACAGTGGGTAGTAGAGCGCCCCGCAGAAGAGACCCCACACGACGAAGCTGCCCCACTTCCACCGCTCGGCCATCGCTCCAGTGGGGATCGTGGCGACGGTGTCCATGAAGGCGACCATGTAGATGAACAGGGCGACGACGCCGGCGTCGATTCCGCCGCCGGACAATGCCCAGCCGCCCTTGAACAGGAAGATCCAGTTGTCGCCGAACTCGATCAAGGGACTACCGACGGCAGCGCCGTATCCGCCGAAGTACCCCGTCATGTCGAGGGCACTCAACGAGAGTGGGAAGCCGATGAGGAAGAAGCCGACGAAGCCAAGGCCGAAGATGGCGAAGTTCGTGCTGGCGACATGGGCGGCATGCTTCGCCCGGCAGAAGCCGGTTTCCACGAGGGCGAACCCCGCTTGCATGAAGATCACCAAGATCGCCCCGATGACCACCCACAGCATGTTGATCTGACCCCCGAGGACCGCCACCTCCTCGGCCTGGGCGACCAACGAGATTCCCGACACGTCCATCCGCTACCTCCGACGGAACTCGTCGCCAGCCGATCTGGCGCCTCGCTGCGAAGGTACGAACTTCCGGTTTCGGGAGGACCGCCGCAATGTTTCGAGCGTGTTATTAAACGACCGTCGCCAAAGCGATCAGTTGGCGCGTCCGAAGGCGGCGAGCACGGCGGCCCGCGCTCGCTCGCCGAGCTTGCGTCCGTGGCGGTCGGTGAGCTGGAAGCGGTTCTCGACGAAATGCTCGACGTCGCTGCCCACGGTGGCGGCATGGACATCGACCTTGGCCGCGTCGAAGGCGGCGGCGATCGCCGCCAGCAGCCCACGACGATCGGGTCCGCGGACGAGGCACTGCGTGTGCCAGGGAAAGACGCTGTCGTCGAAGGTCACCTCGACATCGGCGAGCGAGGCGAGATCGATCTTCCCTCGCAACCGGCGCTCCATCCGCTCCGTCAGCCGGCCGGCATTCGGTCGCCCGTCGCCGCGCACGACGAACGAGTCGAGGACGGCACCGTCCGGCCACGTCGTCAATGAGGCGGCGACGACGTCGAGATCCGCGCCGGCGATCGCGTCGGTGAGCCGGGTGAGCAGACCGGGCCGGTCGCGGCACGACACATCGATGCGATACGTCCCAGTGTCGGCGAGCTCGTCGACAACGACGCGCACGACGCCGCGTCGTGGTCGCACGCCCACGAGCGACGCCTGACGCGCCAGCTCTGCAGGGTTGTGCGAGATGAGGAACATCGGCGACGCCCTGTCGAGACGTTGACGAGCGACCGTCGACTCCGGTCCCAACGTCTGCAGCGCGGCGCGGCGTCGAGCGTCGACCACCGTCGTCGCCCCATCGAGCAGTTCCGGATGCGACAGCGCCGTCAACAGGCGGTCGCGGATCTCGTCGAGCTCCTTGCGCTGCCAGTCGTCGTCGTCCAGGCGGGCGGTGGCCAACTCGTGGGCGGCGTCGACCGATGCGGCGCCACCGAAGTGCTCGGCGAGCTGGAGGATGCTCGACTCGCCGAGCGAGTCCGGGTTGGTCAGGGCGCCGTCCAGCAACGCGGCGCCATGCACGGCGTCGACGATGCCCGGCGCGGCGACCGGATCGAGTCGGTTGGCGAGCGCATCGACGCAGCCGGGCGAACCCGACGTGCAGACGTCGGCGACAAGGGCGCCGAGCAGCGTCGTTCGGTCGGCCTGCTCGGCGATCCGTTGCACGGTCGGCAGCTGCAGAATCCGTGTCGGATCGAGCTCACCCGGGTCGGCGCGCCGGCGGGCCAGCGCCTCGCCGACCTCCGGAAGGGACCGGTCGAGGACGCCGGTCACGTCGAGGAACCGCAGGCTGCGGGCATCGCCCGCGCGCAGCACGGCAACCAAGCCGTCGGTGTCCTCGGCTCGCCACTCGATGTCGGCACCAGTGCGGGCGCCGAACCAGGAGATGACCGTCCCGTCAGGCGTCGCCACGGCGGCGCGCCGGGCGACGTCGAGCGCGAGCGGGACGATCATGCGTGTCGGCGGGTTGCCGCGCAGCACGATGCGGTCGCCGACGACGGCAACCTCCCACTCGGTATCGCCATCGTCGTCGACGCTTGCATCGAGTGTCGTGCGCAGCCCGGCGACCCGCCACCGCAGCAATGGCGGCGTGATCAGCGTGCTGACGAGAATGACGATCAGCAGGGCGGCGTACTGGTCATCGCCGAGGATTCCCTCAGCGAGGCCGATCGAGGCGAAGATGATCCCGACCTCACCACGCGGGATCATGCCGATGCCGACGAGCAGCCGGTCGACGGCAAGACCGGCGGTGCCCCAGGCCGACGCCAGTTTCCCGACCACGCCGACGAACAGGAGTGCGGCGGCGAGGCCGATCACAGCCGGACGGATCATCGCCTCGACGTCGGCGGCAACGCCGATCTGCACGAAGAACACGGGAATCAGCAGGTTGCCGACCGAGCCCAGCTCTCGCTCGACGCGGGCGTGCTGGTCGCTGCGGCCGATCGCCAGGCCGGCGACAAAGGCGCCGATGATCGGCGCCAGGCTCGCCCAGTCGGCTGCCCAGGAGAGGGCGAGCACGAACGCCACGGCGACCACAACGATCGTTGCCGACGAGCGCGACCAGCGTTCCACGGCGCGCAACGCCGCCGGAGCGGCGAGGACTCCGATCGCGGTGGCGACGATCAGGAAACCGATCGCCCCGCCGACGGTGCCGGTGATCGACCAGGCGTCGACGTCGCCGCCCGTGACGGCCGAGACGACGATCGTGAGGATCAGCAGACCGAGCACGTCGTCGGCAACGGCGGCACCGAGCACCACCCGGGCTTCCGTCGTCGCCAGCGCCCGCAAGTCGCCGAACACTCGTGCCGTGATGCCGACACTTGTTGCCGTGAGGGCGGCGCCGATGAAAAGGGAGGTGTCGCCCGCCTCACCGAACCCAACGGCGACGAAGCCGCCGAGGACGAACGGGACGGCGACACCGATGAGTGCCACCGTCATCGACGCGCGTCCGACACGACCGAGCTCGGCGAGGTCCATCTCCATGCCGACTTGGAGGAGCAGCAGCAGGACTCCGAGCTCGGCGAGCACGATGATCGGCTCGCTGTGCGCCGGGATCCAACCGAGTAGCGACGGGCCGATGATGATTCCGGCGACGATCTCGCCGACGACGGCGGGAACGTTGACTCGCTCGCACAGTTCGGCGGCGAGCTTGGCGACGATCAGGACCGCCGCCAGCTCCAGCAACATCGAGCGAGTGTAAGTGCGGCGACGGGATCGTCACGGTGGCCGGGCGTTGGCGGCAACCGAGACATCACGCGCTGGAAACACGGCGGAAACAGAACCCGCACGCCGCCACGCCCCAACGCGATGGCTCAATGGAAATCGCGGCTGGCGTGGACGCTGGCGCCGGGGAGGGCGAGTCGTTCGAGGTGCTCGGCGACGACGTTGACCACCCCCTCGGAGCGCTCCAGGCGGCCACGGATCAACATCGCCGGAGCCTCCTGGGCGACACGGCGGAACCGCGACCAGCAGCCCTTGCTGACCACAATGTTGACGAGGCCGGTCTCGTCCTCGAGATTGAGGAACGTGATCCCCTGGGCGGTCATCGGCCGCTGGCGGTGGGTGACGACACCAGCGACCTTGACGCGGCTCCCCGGCTCGGCCGTGTGCAGGGCAGACGACGTCAACACGCCGAGCTCGTCGAGCTTGGGGCGCAGGAACTGAGTGGGGTGGCCGTCGGCAGTGATACCCGTCGACCACAGGTCGGCGACTGCCTCCTCGGCGGGGTTCATCAACGGGAGCTGTGGGGGGCTGGCGCCGGTGACGATCCCGGCGAGGCGACCCGGCCGCGACTGAGCGACGGCACCGGCGGCCCACAACGCTCGCCGGCGATCGAGACCGAAGCACTCCCCGAACACTCCTGCCGTGGCCATCGTCTCGAGGTGTCGCAGCGTCAGCTCCGGCACCCTGCGGGCGAGGTCCTCCGGATCGCGGTACGGGCCGCCCACCGTGCGCCACCGTTCGATCTCGGCGGCCAACTCCTTGCCCACCCCGCGCAGCTCTTGCAACCCGATGCGCACTGCCAATCCCCCCGAATCGGGTTCCAGGGTGGAAGTAGCCAATGACTTGTTGAGGTCGGGGCTGCGCACCGTCACGCCATGACGGCGGGCGTCACGGACGAGGCTGTGCGGGCTCCAGAAGCCCATCGGTTGGGCGTTGAGCAGGGCGGCGCAGAACGCCGCCGGCTCGTGGTACTTGATCCACGATGATGCGTAGACGAGGTAGGCGAACGACACCGAATGCGATTCGGGGAAGCCGTAGTTGGCGAACGCCTTCATCTTCGTGAAGATCTGGTCGGCGATCTCACCGGTGATGCCGCGCTCGGCCATCCCGGCGTAGAGCCGCTCGCGCAGCCGCTCCATCCGCGCCGCCGAGCGCTTCGAGCCCATCGCCTGGCGCAGCTCGTCGGACTCCGCCGGGGTGAACCCGGCGACGTCGATCGCCATCTGCATCAGCTGCTCCTGGAACAGCGGCACACCGAGCGTCTTGCCGAGGCTGTTCTCGAGCAGCGGATGCAGATACGTCACCGGCTCCTGGCCGTTGCGCCGGCGGATGTAGGGATGGACCGACCCGCCCTGAATCGGACCGGGGCGGATCAGCGCAACCTCGACGACGAGGTCGTAGAAACGCCGCGGCTTGAGCCGCGGCAGCGTTGCCATCTGGGCCCGTGACTCGATCTGGAACACGCCGACGGTGTCGGCGCGGCAGAGCATGGCGTAGACGTCGTCCTCCTGGGGCAGCGTGGCGAGGTCGATCTCGTAGCCGCGGTGCTCACGGACGAGGTCGACGGCGTAGTGCAGCGCCGACAGCATCCCGAGGCCGAGGAGGTCGAACTTGACGAGGCCGGCCGCCGCGCAGTCGTCCTTGTCCCACTGCAGCACGGAGCGGTCGGCCATCCTCCCCCACTCCACGGGGCACACCTCGATCACCGGGCGGTTGCAGATCACCATCCCGCCCGAGTGGATGCCGAGGTGGCGGGGAGCGTCCTCGACCTGGGCGGCGAGGTCGAGCACCTGGCCAGGAATCTCGTTCTCGGCCTGTTGCGCCTTGGTGGTGGCGACCGAGCCCCAGCCATCGATGCGCTTGGCCCAGGCGTCCTGCTGGCCGGGGGCGTAGCCGAGCGCCTTGGCCATGTCGCGGATCGCCGAGCGGGCGCGGTAAGTGATGACGTTGGCGACCTGGGCGGTGTGGTGGCGGCCGTGCTTGGCGTAGACGTACTGGATGACCTCTTCTCTTCTGTCACTTTCGATGTCGATGTCGATGTCGGGCGGTCCGTCACGTTCTGGCGACAGGAAGCGCTCGAACAGCAGGCCGAGCGACACGGCGTCGGCGGCGGTGACGCCGAGGGCGTAGCAGACCGCCGAGTTGGCTGCTGAGCCCCGACCCTGGCAGTAGATGTTGGAACGCCGGCAGAACTCGACGAGGTCCCAGACGACGAGGAAGTAGCCGGCGAAGCCGAGCTGCTCGATGATGTCGAGCTCACGGTCGATCGTCTGCCATGCCCGCGCCCGTAGCGAGAGGTCCTCGTGAGCAGCGGGGCGCTCGCCGTAGCGACGCCGCCCACCGTCCTCGACGATGCGGCGGAGATATGCCATCTCGGTGATGCCGTCCGGGCACGGGAACGGCGGCAACGCCGGGGCGACGAGCTTGAGGTCGAACGCTGCGGCACGGCCGATCTCGGTGGCCAGCTCGACCGCACCCGGGTAGCGAGCGAAACGGCGCTGCTGCTCCCAACCGGCGCGCAGGTGGGCGCCGGCCGCCGCCGGCAGCCACGGGTCGAGCTCGGCGAGGCTGCGCCGGGCGCGCACGGCAGCGAGAGCAGTGGCCAGCCGGCGCTGCGCCGGGGTGGCGTAGTGGGCGTTGGTGGTGGCAACGCAGCCGACGTGGCGTGAAGCAGCGATCTCGGCGAGGGCGTCGTTGCGAGCCGAGTCGAGCGGGTCGCCGTGGTCCCACAGCTCGACGAGGACACTGTCGCGCCCGAAGGCATCGATCAGGCGGTCGAGCTGACGGGCCGCGGCCGCCGGCCCGTCGGCGACCAGGGCAGCGGGGACAGCGCCCTTGCGGCAGCCCGTCAGCGTCCACGCGTGTCCGGCGACGACTCCGGCGACATCGTCGAGCGTGAACTGCGGCGCGCTCTTCTCCCCGGCGAGGTGGCCGAGGCTGATCGCCCTGGCCAGCTTGGCGTATCCGCTCGGCCCGTCGGCGAGGAGCAACAAGTGATCGCCGTGCGGATCCGACGCGGTGGCGTCGGGAACCTGCCCCGTGGCGACCTGCGTGAGTGTCTCCCGCTCCGGCTTGAACGACCCGAGCGTGTCGAGGAGCGTTAGCTCGGTGCCGAAGATCGTCGGCATCCCCAGCTCGCGTGCCGCCTCGGCGAAGCGGACGATGCCGTAGAAGCCGTTGTGGTCGGTGAGGGCTAGCGCTTCGAGCCCGAGACGGGCCGCCTCGGTGACCAGCTCCTCGGGATGCGACGCCCCGTCGAGGAACGAGAAATTGGAGTGGCAGTGCAACTCGGCGTACGGCACCGACGCGCTCCTGGCGCCTCGGCTGCCGCCGAGCCGCAACTCCTCGGAGACCTCGAACGGCTGGCGCTTGCGACTCCACGCCGGACCATCGCCACCGGCATTCCACGATGGTGAACCGGGGGCTCGGCCATCACGGCCGCGAGCATGAGCTCGTGGGTCGCCGCGCTCCCAGGGATCCGTGCCGCCGCCGCGGTCGGACAGGGCCGCTTCCAGCTCGCTCCACGTCCAATCCGGGTTGTTGAACCCCACTCACCTAGTATCGAACGTCTGTTTGGCGCCGGCAACCCATTACGGGAACAAAAGTTCGGCGACGACACCAGCCCGGCGACGAGCCCGCTCGACACCCGACGGGTAACCGGTTCAGCCGCCCGACGACTTGCGCGCCCTCGCCCGCCGCTTGCCCTCGTGCATCGCCTGCACGCGGCCGACCGGAATGGCGTGCCCCTCGTCGACGAGCTCGGTGGTCAGCTGCTGCGGCGCCGGCATCAGGGCTGCCCACGGATCGCTGTCGCCGAGGTGGTCGGGAGCGCTGTGGATGGTGAAGTCACTCGGCTCGACGAAGGCCAGATCGTCCCACCGGAGCGGGAACGACACCGGCACGCCGGGCCTCGCTCGTGGGCTGTAGGCGGCGACAACCGTCGCCCCACCGACGCGGGTCGAGTCGACGAACACCTTGCCGCCGCGATCGTCCTTGACGAACGCCGTCGTGGCGATCGCCGGATCCAGCTGCTCGGCGCGGGCGGCGATGGCCCGGGTGGCGGCGGCGGCCTCCTCGATCGTCGTCGCCGAGGTGTCGACGGGGACGAAGACGTGGAGGCCTTTTGCCCCGCTCGTCTTCACCGCCCCGTCGAGGCCGAGGTCCGCCAACGCCTGGCGGACCAGCATGGCAACGTCCACGACCACGGAGAACTTGGCCCCGGTGGGTGGGTCGAGGTCGAGCACCAGATGGGTCACGCGGTCGAGGTGATCGGCGCGCACGAGCGTCGGGTGGTACTCGACGGCGCGCTGGTTGGCGAACCACAGCAGCGTCCGCCGATCGTTGCAGAGGGCGTAGGAGACATCGCGTTTCGACGTCTCTGCCCACAGCGTGATCGTGCGAACCCAGTCGGGCGTGTACTTCGGGACGTTCTTCTGCATGAACGGCTGCTCGTCCCGCTGCACGCGGATCACCGAGAGTGGGCGGTCGGCAAGTGCCGGGATGATCCGGTCGGCGATGGCGTCGAGGTAATCGACGAGGTCGCGCTTCGCTGCGCCGGCGTCACCGAACAGCGGTTGGTCGAGGTTGGTCAGCTTGACGCCGTCGCGGGACTCGGTCTCAGCAGCAGCCATGCACCGATCTTCGCGCCCCGGAGCTGTGGCCCTATGCCGCAAACCGTTGGCTGAGGTGCTCGAGGATGCTCGTCAGGCTCGGTTCGGCGATGCCGATCGCCTCGTCCCAGGAGAACCAGTGCACGTCCTGGCTCTCCTCCGCCGGCGGCGCCGGATCCGTCGCTCCCCCATCGAACAGGTACCGGAGGTCAAGATGGGTGTGGCCGTCGGGGACGTCGTGCACGCTCACGTGGGCGAGCTCCGGGGTGCCGTCGAGGAAGTCGACGTCCATCCCCGTCTCCTCGATCACCTCCCGCCGAGCTGCCTCCCACGGGGTCTCGCCGGGGTCGATGTGCCCGCCCGGCTGCAGCCACGTGCCGATCTTGAGGTGGCGGAGCAGGACGATGCCACGCCCTCCGATGACGAAGCCGGAGCCGGTGACGTGAACCGGGTCGGCAAAGCGGTCGAACGGCTCGGCAAGCCGGGAGACCTCGGCGACGAACCGGGCGATGTCGCCGCGTTCGACGTCGTCGACGGGCGTCAGTCGGGCGACCTCCGCCAGGACCTGCCGGCGCAACTCGTCGGGGCGACCGTCGACGCGCACGGCTGGGCACCGTACCGGCTCGTATCGTGCAGCGCATGTCCGAACCTGACGCCGCCACCCCCGACACACTTGTCGGGATCGAGTTCCCCGACGTCTTCCGAGCGCAGGAGTTCCTCACCGCGACGACTCGGTTGGCTGCCCGTCACGACATCGAGCTGCGCGACGCCGTGCTCGTCGTCAGCAACGCCGAGGGCCGCGTCATCGTGCGCGAGACCCGCGACCTGCAACCGGCGACGACGGCGGCGTCAGGAGCGATCTGGGCCGGGCTGTTCGGCTTGATCCTCGGCGGACCCGTGGGCTGGATCGCCGGCACCGCAGTCGGCGCGGCGGGAGGTGCGATCGCGGCGAAGGTCGTCGATCACGGCATTCCCGACGATTGGGTCGACTGGTTCCGCCAGGCGGTGCGTCCTGGAGCTGCGATCGTCGCCGTGCTCGTCGGCGAGGCGCGGCGTGACGCAGTCTTCGACGAGCTGAAGCGGTTCGAGGGCGCCCACCTCGTCTACGCCAACGTGCCCCAGGCGTGGCAGGCCCGGATCCGCGACGCGCTCGGTGAAGCACCGCTCGACCCGCCCGACCCGGCGACCGGCGAGCCGCTGCCGCCGCCGGACACGGCGCCCGCCGACGAGGGTTAGCGGGCGAACTCGATGACGCCCTCGACGAGGCGGTCGGTGTCGTCGGCGGTCGAGTACGGGGCAAGGCCGGCGCGCACGGCGCCGTTGTCACCGAGACCGAGCCACCGCGACGCCTCGAGGGCGTAGAACGAGCCGGCTGGGGCGTTGACGCCGCGGGCGGCGAGGAACCGATAGAGGTCGGCCGAGTCCCGGCCCTCGATGTCGAACAGGAGCGTCGGCGTGCGCTGCCGGGCACAGCTGTACACGTGTATGCCGGGAATGTCCGAGAGGCGACGTTCGAGGTCGAGACGCAGCCCGTCCTCGTAGTGCCCCAGCGTCGCCATCGACGCGAGGATGCGCTGTCGCCTCGTGCCCGTGGCGCCGTCGTCGAGGGCGGCGAGAAAGTCGACGGCTGCCGTCGTCGCCGCCATCAGCTCGTACGGCAGGGTTCCCAGCTCGAAGCGTTCCGGCACCTCGTCGGTGGCCGGCAGCAGCTTGTCCGGCGCGAGCCGATCGAGCAGCCCCGGGTCGGCGGCGAGCACCCCGCAATGCGGTCCGAGGAACTTGTACGGCGAGCACGAGAAGAAGTCGGCACGAAGGGCGCCGACATCGATCGGCGCATGCGGCGTGAGGTGCACGCCGTCGACATAGAGCAGCCCACCCGACCGGTGGACCAGGTTGGCGATCGCTCGCAGTTCGGGCCGGGTCCCGAGCAGGTTCGACGCCCCGGTGACGGCGACGAGCACCGTGCGATCGGAGAGCACAGCGGCGATATCGTCAACGGCCAGGTCGCCCGTCTGCCGATCGAAGTCGGCCCAGCGGACCACTGCCCCGGCGGCGTCTGCCGCCAGCACCCAAGGCCGGATGTTGCTGTCGTGGTCGAGTCGCGTGACGACGACCTCGTCGCCGGGCCGCCACGATTTGGCGAGCGTGCGCGAGAAGTCGAAGCAAAGCTGCGTGGCGCTGCGCCCGAACACGATGCCAGCGGGATCGGCACCGAGCAGATCGGCCATCGCCTCGCGGGCCGCGGCGACGGTTCGCTCGGCGCGTTGCTCCGCCGCGGTTACTGTGCCACGGTTGGCGATGGCGGCCGTCAGCGTGCGGGCCATCGCCCCGCCGACGACGTCAGGAACCTGCGTGCCGCCCGGTCCGTCGAAGTGGGCAACTCCTGCGGCGAGCGACGGGAAGTGGCGGCGGACCCGCTCGACCTCGAAGGCCATCAATCGGTGAGGTTGTCGATGCGGTCGCCGATCCAGTCGTAGAAGCTCTGCTGGACGATGAACTGGAACACGACCCACCCGACGAAGGCGATCACGAGGATCACCGAGGCGATCTTGAACGGGCGCATGAACTTCATCGAGTACTTCGTGATCAGCGGCTCGATCTCACGCGTTGCAGCTCGAGCGCGGGCGGAGAACAGGTCGGCGGCACGCTCGACCTCGCTGCGGGCGACCTTGCGCACCTCGGAGATGATCGCCTCGGTGTCGCGACGCACCGCCCCGGCCTGCTCGACCGCCTCCGGCAGGGCGGCGCGCACCTTCGGTCGCGGCGCGGACGGAGTCGTCACGACGCTGCGGCCGGCGATTTCGAAGTCAGTCGGGCGGACGCGGTAGCTGTCGGTCCAGTCGCTGCCGTCCCACCAGCGCAGCCTCGTACCACCCTGCGGATCGGGATACCACCCCGCGATCGGGGCGTCGGCGAGCTTCATCGTGGCTCACCACCTTCCGGCGGAGGTGCCTCGACGAGTTCGCTCTGTTCCGGGATGCGCAGACCACCACGCGGCCGGACCTCGTCGGTGCCCTCCTCGGGCCGAGTCGCCTCGGCGAGGGCGGCCACCGTGCCGAGCAGACCGGAGAACTCCGCCGGGATGACCAGCTTCGTCGCCCTCCCATCGCCGATCCGCTCGAGGGCGGAGAGGTACTCGACGGTGAGCACAGTCTTGTCGGCCTGCGCCTCCTTGATGCCCGACAGCCTGGCGAGTGCCGCCGCCCCCTCGCCCTCACCGACGAGCTGGAGCCGGCTCTTCTCGGCGTTCGCCCGCAGCGTGATCGCTTGGGCGTCGCCCTCGGCGTCGAGGATCGCCGCCTGCCTGCGACCTTCGGCGACGAGGATCAACGACTGCTTCTCGCCGTCGGCGCGGGCGGTCGTAGCCTCTTGGAAGCCGCGCGCCTCGGTCACCGTCGCCCGCCGATCACGCTCGGCGCGCATCTGGGCGTGCATCGCCGACACGACTTCCGGCGGTGGGTCGATGCGTTGGATCTCGACTCGCACGACTTGCACGCCCCACTTGTCGGTGGCGTCGTCGAGCACCTCACGGAGTTGCGTGTTGATGCGGTCCCGAGACGTCAGCGCCGTGTCGAGCTCGAGATCGCCGATCAGGTTGCGCAAGTTGGTCTGGGCGAGCTTGGTGATCGCCGTGAAGAAGTCGGCGACGTTGTAGACGAGTCGCTGTGGGTCGGTGGCCTCGTAGTACACGACGGCATCAACCGAAACGACGACGTTGTCGGACGTGATCACCTCCTGCGGCGGCACGTCGACGACCTGCTCGCGCATGTCGACGAGCTGCATCGTCTCGATGAACGGCATGATCAGGTTGAAGCCGGGGTCCTTGGTGGTCTTGTAGCGGCCGAGTCGCTCGACCAGGCCACGCTGGAACGGCCGGACGATCTTCACGGCGTTGATCAAGAAGGCGATCAACACCAGTGCGATGGCGGCGATGATGACGATCGCGATCATGTGGCGTCCTCCAGGTTGATGTCCGTAGCTGAGCTTGGCCCGGGAATCGGCTCGACGAGGACGCGTGTACCGACGACCGCGGCGACGCGCACGCGTGTGCCGGCCGGAACACGGGTGTGGTCCTTGCTCAACGCCCCCCACACCTCGGCTCCGATCGTCACCCGGCCGCGCCGGTCCGTGTCGTCCGGTTCGATGTCGACGGTGACCACGCCCGCCTCGCCGACGAGCCGGCCGGCCCCGACCCCGCCGGGAAGCTCGTTCTCATCGAGGAAGCCGCGCACCCAGCGGTACATCAAGAAGAAGATGAGCGTCCCGCCGAGGACGAACGTCGCCCACTGGACCTCGATCGGCACTCCGTAGAAGGCGAGGATGGCGGCGATGAACGCCGAGGCGGCGAACGGCAGGAGCACGAACGTGCCGCCGATGAACGCGAGCTCGACGAGGGCGAACACCACCGCCAGGCCGAGCCAGATCCACGGCCAGACGTCGAGGTCGATGCCGAGATCGAGGACCCCGTTGGCGAGCACGTTGGCAACATTACGAAAGCCGACGACCGATGGGTGTTTAGGGGACGGAACGGTCCCCTAAACACCCATCGGTTGCTGGATCACCCGGCGTCGTCATGGTGCCGCGTCGCGGCTCGTTCCGGGGCGGATGTTCGTGTTGTTGTGGAACACGTTGCCGGGGTCGTACTTCGCCTTGACCTCGGCGAGCCGCCGATACGTGTCGTCGCCGTATGCCTCGCGGACGCGGCTCGTGTCGTCGTCGGAGTCGAGGAAGTTCACGTAGACGCCGGCGCGGTGGGGCTGCAGTGCGTCGAGGAATCGTCGGGCCCAGAGGGTTTCCGATGCTCTGACGGCGTCGTCTCGCTCGGGGAGCCACACCGCTTCGATGACGATGTTGTGGTCTACGTCGCGCCCGCGTAGGCGGTGGCGTCTCGCGAGACTCGGGCCAGTGCGCCACCCAGGTGGAACATCGCCGCGTACGACCTCGGGGAGGAGGCGTCGTAGGCGTGCTCGGCGACGATGTCGATGACCTCGTCGGACATGCCGGTCAGGTTCGTGGCTTTCCAGTAGTAGTGCCAGCCATGGGGGACGGTGTCGTCGATGCCGCGTTGATGGTCGACGTAGAGCGTTGGTCCGACGAGGTCGACGAGTGGAGTCCCGAATTGGCGCAGCGCACGGACGGCACGCTCGCCGTCTTCGATGGGTCCGGCGTAGCAGCTGGCCACGGCGATCGCCGGACGAAAGTGAAGACCCTCGTCGACAGCAGGCCACGGCGGGATCGTGCCGAGCCGGACCACGTTGCCGAGCTCGTCGGGTGCATCGTCGACGAACTCGCGGTAGAAGCGCAGGACGTCGCCGGTGTCCTCGGCCGCCCAGAACACGGGTCCGGCCACGACGGTGGGGCCGACGGGGTGCAGCGCGAAGCGGAACGAGCCGACGACGCCGTAGTTCCCGCCTCCGCCGCGCAGCGCCCAGAACAGGTCGGGGTGATCGGTGGCGGACGCCCGCATGATCTCCCCCTCAGCCGTGACCACCTCGGCCTCCACGAGGTTGTCGACCGTGAGTCCGTGCTTGCGCATCAGCCAGCCAATGCCACCACCGAGGCTGACGCCACCGACGCCGGTGTGGCTCACGATGCCACCGGTGGTGGCAAGACCGTGTGCCTGCGTCTCGTGGTCGACATCGCCCCACAACGCACCGCCCTGGACGAGAGCTGTGCGCGCGACGGGATCGACCGAAACGGCGCGCATCGCCGACAAGTCGATCACCATGCCGTCGTCGCACACCGCGGTGCCGGCCACGTTGTGACCCCCGCCTCGTACGGCGATCTCGAGGTCGCGGTCCCGAGCGAAGCGGACCGCCGCGGCCACATCGGCGGCGCCGCCGCAGCGAGCAATCAGTCGAGGTCGTCGGTCGATGGCGCCGTTCCATACGGCGCGTCCGGCGTCGTACTCATGATGCGCCGGGGTGATCACGTCGCCGCGGAACCCGGGAATATGGATCGTGGTTCGTGCTGTCATCGTTCCTCCTCGGTGGATGGGTTCATCGCAACATCGGAGGGCGCCGAGGAGAAGGCAGTGTTCTGGACGTGGAAGTAAGGAATCTGGACTTCACAACCGTCGATTGGCGCGGGACACTGCGTTCATGAGGACGTACGGCCAGTACTGCCCCATCGCCCGTGGAGCGGAGATCTTCGCCGAGCGTTGGACGCCACTGATCATCCGCAACCTGCACTTGGGCTGTGAGACCTTCGGCGAGATCCTCGAGGGCGCGCCGGGGCTCTCTCACACCCTGCTCGCCCAGCGGCTCCACCAGCTCGAGCGCCTCGGCATCGTCGAGATGACACCCAAAGCCCAGGGGCGGGGTCACCGCTACCTGCTCACGACATCGGGCGATGACCTGTTCAAGGTCTGCGAGTCCCTCGGTGCGTGGGGAGCACGCTGGCTCGAGATCGCTCCCGAGAACCTCGATCCGTTCGTGGCCCTGTGGTCGATGTGCAACGCCCTCCGCCCGGACCGCCTACCCGACCAGCGCGTCGTCGTTCGGCTGGATTTCACCGGCTTCCGGTCCCATGAGCGGTACTGGCTGCTGCTCGAACACGGCGAGGCCGAAATCTGCAAGACGTATCCGGGGCTGGATGAAGACCTCTTCATCACGGCCGACGCCGAGGCGTTCGTCAAGTGGCACGCCGGCCAGCTCTCCTGGGCGGAGGCCACCCGTGATTCCCGGATACAGCTGCACGGTCCGTCCTGGCTCGTCAGGGCCTTCCCGACGTGGAACCGCCTCAGCATGTTCGCCCACATCAAGCCCGACGCCGCCGCAGCCGTATTGGTGAGCTGAGCGTGCGGAAATCCGGCGCTCCTCACCTATCCGTGGGTTCGCTCGCCGCGCCGGTCAGGCGTGTCGGCTCCGGAAGCAGGCAGTGTCGACGGCGGCGACGCTGCCGCGATCCTGCGGCGCTGCAAACGACAGATCCATCGACCACGCGGTGGCCGTCGGGTCTTTGGCATGGTCGGCGCCACCAACGTCGCCAACGGAACCAAAGAGTTCAAGACGGCCATACCCACGGAAACGTCAGGAGAGCCGGAAATCCGTACGCTGCGCTCACCAATGTCGGTCAGGCGTAGGACGCCAGGATGCGCCACTGCTGGCGCTCGACGACGACCAAGTGGGCCGAGCCGTCGGCGGTGACGACCTGGAAGCGAGCGACGCGGCGATGGCGACGCGAGTCCCACCAGCGCTCGTCGAGCGGCCACGGGCCGGCCCAGCGGATGATCGGCTGCGGTGGCCCGGTGTCGATCGCCAGTGTCGCCGGTTGCCCACTCAGCTCGCCACGGCCCCCGACGACGATGGGGTGTCCGTGTTCGTCAGCGATGGCGGCGGGGACGCCGTCACCATCGGCACTGATGACGACCGCCGGCGACGGCGCCGGAAGGGCACCCGGCCACGGTCCGGCGTCGGCACTGACGAGGCGCGGACGCAAGCGGGAGGCAGTGTCGTCGGGGTCGGTGAGGTCGGTGGTGGTCGCCGGCACCCAGCGGTATCGGTCACCGGGCAGGCGACCGCCCCGCCACGCCGGGACGCGTACCGACTCCTCGCCGGCGAGGCCGGTGAGGCGGGCGACGGTGCGAACGGCGCGCTCGTCAGCGGCTGACAGGCCGCCCCACAGGCGCAGCTGATCGCCACCGTCGTGGCGCACTTCGTCGGCGTCGAGACGCAGCAGCACGACGCCTGCCGACAACGCTCCGGGCTGAGCCATCCAGCCGTCGAGTTGCCAGCGAATCCGCTCGACCATCGCCTCCGCCGACAACCCCCGCCCCCGGAACCACACCCGCTCGCTGCGCTCGCCATGGTCGCTCTCGGCGGTGACCACGAGGCGGGTGCACACCAACCCGCCGAGCGTGAGTTCGGCAGTGAGCTGGTCGGCGAGTTGCTTGCCGACGAAAGCGAGCGGCTGCAGTTGCTCGACCGGGTCGTCGAACACTCGCTCGGCATGCCGGTGCTGCGCCGGTTCCGTCGCCTGCGACGGGCGGTCGTCGTCCCCGGACGCCAAGCGGTGAGCGAGCGCTCCCGGTGGCCCGAAGCGATCGGCGACATCGGCGCCAGACAGCCCGGCAACCGACCCGAGTGTCGACAGACCGAGGCGGGCGAACAGGCTGACGAGGTCGGCGTCGACCTCGCCGGTCTCCTGCAGCCAAGCGACAGGTTGGGAGGCGAGGAACGTTGACGAAGTCCCCGGGCGGATCACCATCGTCCGCGCCGGTGTGTCGACGGCGAGCCGAGCGGCCACCGCCGAGGCGAACCGACCGTCAGCGACCCCGATGCCCAACCCGGTGGAGCCGCCACCGCCAACGGCATCGCCGATGACGGAGACGAGACGTTCGCCGAGCCGCTCGTCGCCACCGAAGTAGCGCGACGGCCCGCGGGCTTCGATGCACAGCCATCCCGGCTCGACGACCTCCAGCCGTGGGGTGAGCTCGTTGACGGCGCCCACCACGGCCTCGAACACGCGGGCATCGCGATCGGGCTGGTGATCGAGGAGCACCGCTTCGGGACAGCGCTGCTGAGCGACGCGGCGGCGTAGCCCGACAGATACACCGGCCGCAGTCGCCGCCGGCGAGCAGGCGACGACACGGTTGGCCCGGACCACGATGGCCGGGTGGTTCGCGACATCACCGGCGATTCCGGCAGCCACGACCGGCCAGTGCGCCCACCACACCGTGAGCATGCGGGATCGGCCGGCCATCGGATCTCAGCCTGCTTGCTGGTGAGCGAGCGCAGTATCGGACTCCGTGTCGACGACGGCGATCGTGCCGTCTCGGCCGGGGAGCCACAACGACGAGTGCCGCGGGCGCGGGACGCGCCTCCCCGACGAGGAGACAGCGACGCGGCGGCCACGCAGGTATCCCGCTCCGGCGGCGATCCCTTCCCACTGCGGGTCGTCGGCACGCAGTTCGACATCGGCGGAGAACGGTCCGGGTGAGCCGAGCGTGATCATCACTGCTTCGCGTGCCTGCAGGCGCGCCTGGACGCGTCGGGCGAGGACAGCATTGAGTCGTTGCGGCACCTCGGTGATGACGACGTCGAACCCGTCGAACGTGGCGGCGACGAGCTCGGCCCACGATTCGCGGTTGGCACGTTCCGGGCCGGCGTCGACACCGACGACGCGTTCGAGGGGGATGCCGAACTCCTCCGCCGCTTCCAATCCGAACGTCGGGACACCGACCACGGCGAGCCAGGATCCCGAGGCCGTGGCGGCGACCGCCAGCGACACGGCGAGGGACATCGCCGCCGCTCCCCCGCACGCCACCGCCCTGCCCCGGACCAACCCGCCGTCGGGCAACAGCGGTGAGAGTGGATCGACCACCGGCAGCAGTCGCTCCCTCGCCAGCGACGCCGTTGCCACAGGCTCGGCAAGGCGTTCGAGTGCCGTTCGCTGCGGAGACGTCGACGTCATCCCCGTACCATACCGAACGGGTGTTCGTCACTCAACCGGGAGGCAACTCTTTGGTCTCGGTGACGACGCTAGTGGCGGGAAATCGACCAAGAAGGCCAGATTCCCGGCTCGAGGTCGTCAGATGATCGCCGCCACGGCGGTCGCCAGTTGGGCCAGGTTGCGCACCTCGAACACGCCGTCGCACAGCTCGCGGAAGTCAGCGAGCGCCGAGTCCGGGTCGGCCCACCCTGCTGCCGGCTCGGGGTTGAACCAGTACAACCGCCGGCATCGGTGGCCGATCACACGCAGGCTCTCCACTCCGGACCCACGCAGGTTCGTGCGGGCGTCGCCCGTGACGAGCACGGTGGTGCCGGGACCGACGGCGCCGGCGTAGCGCTCGACGAAGCCGCCGAGCGCCCGTCCGTAGTCGCTGTGCCCGTCGCCGGCGATCACGCCGGGCACACTCACGAGGAGCCGGGGATCGAGCGTGACCTCGGCCTGCTCGATGACCCGCGTCACCTCGGCCACACCGTCGACGAACACGAACGCCCGCAGGGCTGCCAGTTCGGCCCGCATCGCGTGCAGCAGCATGAGCGTGAAGTGGGCGAACTCGGCGACCGACCCGGAGATGTCGCACAGCATCACGATCTCCGGTTTGGTCCGCCTCGCCCGCCGCCAGGCAGGATCGAGAGGAATGCCGCCGGCGTCGAGCGAGCGACGGATCGTGCGGCGAACGTCGAGGCTGCCATGGCGATGGCGACGACGCTGCCGGCCAACCCGGCTGGCCAGCTTGCGGGCGAGCGGGCGGACGGCAACGCGTAGTTCGCGGAGCTCGGTCGTCGAGGCGGCCAGGAAGTCGACGTCCTCCACCCGCCGAGGCAGCGCCACCTGGTGCACTCGGTCGGCGGCCTCGCCGGCGAGCCGGCTGCGAACGGCGGCGACGAGCAGACGACGTAGCCATTCGATGCGCTGCCGGACGTCGTCACGGAGCTGACGCCGCTCGAACGCCGAGCTGTCCGGGTGCTCGGCGCGCTGTCGCGCCATCACGGCGATGAGCAGGTTGGACAGGTCGAGAGCGCGCATCACTCGGTAGACGAAATAGCGTTCGCTCCCCGCCTGTGTCCCGATCCCCGAATACCGCGCCACTGCCTCCTCGGCGAGCACGACGAGGGCGTCCTCGTCGCCGAGCTGGATGGCGTCGACGAGGGCGAGGGGAACGCCGCCCGTCGAGTGCAACGTTGGCGAGGCCGAGGCGGTTGCGTCGTGCTCCGATGGCGATGGCACCTCGAGCGCGCCACGACGTGACGCACCCTCCGCCGGCCTGGCCGGAAAGTGACGGTCGAAGAGCAGCTCGAAGACTGGGAGGTCCTCAACGCGCTTGACGAGCGCTGCCTGCAGCGCCGCCCGCACGAGCGGACGCTCGCCGATGCCGACGTGGGCGAGCGCATGGATACCGTCGATCGTCTCGGCACTCGAGGCGTCGACCCCGGACGCACGTAGGTCCCGCGTGAGGGCGATGACGGCGTCGAGCAGCCCTGCCGAGAGCTGCGCGGGCGGCGCACGATCGTTCGTAGGACGAACGTTGTACCATCGCGTCGGCTCACGTGGGGGGTGGAACGGTGGAGTACACGACGATCTTCGGTTCGCTCGGCAGTTACCGCAAGGGGACGATCGAGGTGATCGATGATGATCCGAAGCACTATGCGTTCTCGAACGTGTTCGAGGTGGCGGGGATGTCGGCGCCGTACGAGAAGGTTGCTGTCGGCAAGAATCAGCAGTATGTGTTGGAGGCGATCCGTGCTGAGGGGGTGTCGGCGTGGCGGACGTGTGATCACGATGAGGCGGTGTTGTGCATGGACGGCGATGTGATCGTGCGCTTGGTCAAGTTGGCGACGCCGTTGGCCCCTGCCGGTAAGGAAGGGTCGATTGCTGTTGACGGCGAGCCTGACGGGATCGAGATGGGGTATGTGCGGATCCGCCGCGGGCACATGGCGCTGTTGCCGCGGGGTTCGGCGTATCGCTTCGAAGCCGATCACCCTTCCGTGCTGTTGCAGCAGACCTGTCTCGGTGATGACACGATCGAACGCTGGGCCGACATCTGTTTGTCGTGAAGGGGGACGTAATGACTGATCTCGTTGAACCAACCGTGGAGGCGTCCGATGCCGACGAGTTCGGCTATCGCCAGTTCACGCTTGGCAGTTTCACGTTCCGGCGTGACGAGTACTTTGCCCACGTGTCGTGGCCGACGGGCAGCCACGTGTTGAGCGTCGACAGCTTTCTGCGTGCGCTGCAACGGGACTGTGCGTGGGACTTCTTCTACGGCACCGTCAACTTCGACGACGTCATCGGCACCGTCAACCACTACGGCACCGTCGATTTGTTCGCCGGGCGCTACAACGACAGCTACCGCAAGGCCGAGTTGGATCACACCGAGAACTTCCCGACGCCGGACATTCGGGCGACGTTCAAGGCGATGCTCGACGACTGGACGAACACGACGTTCGACCCCTTCGCCAGCCCGGAGGAGACCGAGGGCCCGTGGGGGTTGAAGAACGGCAGCAACACCGCAGCCGTGACGCGCCGGCGCGTCGCCGCCGTGCGGATGGTCGGTGTGCCCGGCGACGAGCAGATCCGCACCGACGCCACCCATCCGATCAACCGGATGTTCGCCGACGTGTACCAGGACGAACCCGAGGTGCACGCCAACCCGGGGTTCGCCGACGAGGTCGCCGGGTTCAGCCTGTACGCATACCTATCACGCTCGGACGTGACGTGGAACCCGAGCGTCACCAGCGTGTGCAAGGACAGCCTGTTCTGCCCGACGACCGAGGAATACATCCTCCCGGTCATCCACGGCAACGACCGCGTCGAATGGTTCGTCCAGCTCTCCGACGAGATCCGCTGGAACGTCGACGACCGCGACACCGGATCGCCACGAGCCAAGGTGATCATGCGCGCCGGCGACGTCGCCGCCATGCCCGCCGACATCCGCCACCGCGGCTACAGCCCGAAACGCTCGATGCTCCTCGTCTGGGAGAACGCCTCACCCGAACTCCCCGAACTCATCGCCACCGGTCGAGCACCCCAATACCCCATCGACTTCTGAGCGCGAACGCCATGGCACTCACCACCCAGACGATGACCGACGAGCAACGCAAGAGCGTCGCCCTCGAGTACCTCAAGGCGTTCGACAACGGCGGCGTCACGTCGAGTGGCGGCAGCATCCTTGACCTGTTCGCCAACGACGCCCAGGTGTACTTCCCGAAGTGGGGCCTGGCCACCGGCAAGGACGAGATCGGCACGATGTTCGGCGACGTCGGGGCGACGCTCAAGTCGATCGTCCACCACTACTCGCACTTCAACTGGATCCTCACCGGCACGGACACGTTCGCCTGCGAGGGCACCAGTCACGGTGAGCACCAGGACGGACCGTGGCGGGCCGGCAACCCGGAGTGGGCCGCCGGGCGGTGGTGCGACGTGTTCGAGGTGCGCGACTGGCTGATCCAACGCTGTTTCATCTACCTCGATCCCGACTACGCCGCCAAGGACACGGCGCGCTACAGCTGGTTGGAGTAGATGCGCTTCGAGTACACCTCGCAACCCGGCCGCGTCGTGTTCGGGCCGGGGCGGGTGATGGACGTCGCTGACGAGGTTGACCGTCTCGGGGTCGGCCGCGTGTTCCTGATCGCCGACAGCCAGGCCAAGGTCCTCGCCGACGAGGTGGCAGCGCAGCTGGGCGACAGGGTCGCCGGTCGCTGGCACGAAGTCGTCCAGCATGTCCCGGTCGAGCTGGCCGAGCGGGCACGCGAGGCGGTCACCGAGTCCGTCGCCGACGCCGTCGTCTGTCTCGGCGGGGGCTCGTCGACCGGGCTGGCCAAGGCGATCGCCCTCACCCATCAGCTGCCGATCGTCGCCGTGCCGACCACGTACGCCGGCAGCGAGATGACGACGATTTACGGGCTGACCGGCGGGCGGCACAAGCAGACGGGGACGTCGCCGGACGTGCTCCCCAAGGTCGTCGTCTACGACCCGCTGCTCACGCTCGGGCTTCCTCCGAGCGTTACCGGTCCAAGTGCTTTCAATGCCCTCGCCCACTCCGTCGAGGCGCTCTACGCCACCGGCAGCAACCCGGTGACGACCGCACTGGCACTCGAGGGCGTGCGGGCGATCTCCCGCTCGCTCCCGAAGGTGATGGCCGACGGCTCCGACGTCGCCGGGCGCAGCGATCTGCTGTACGGCGCCTACCTGTCGGGCATCGCCCTCGGCACGACAAGTGCCGGGCTGCACCACAAGCTGTGCCACGTCCTCGGCGGCACGTTCAACCTCGTCCACGCCGACGCCCACGCCGCAGTGCTCCCTCACGCCGTTGCCTTCAATGCCCCGGCCCTGCCCGACGAGATGACTCGCCTCGCCGACGCTCTCGGCGCTGCGGATGGCGATCCAGCGGGTGCCCTCTGGGACCTCGCCAGGGCCAGCGCTGTGACGACCGATCTCGCCGCCCTCGGCCTGACCGCCGCCGACCTTCCCGAGGCGGCCGAGCGCGCCGCCGCGGCGATCACCGACAACCCGGTCCCGGTCGACACCGGCGCGTTGCTCACCATCCTCGAGCACGCCTTCGCCGGCACCCGCCCCGACCCCAGCGAACCGATGGGTGTTTAGGGGACGGAACAGTCCCCAGAGCACCCATCGGTCGTGGATGGTGGCGGGTCAGCCGCCGGATTTCGCTTTCCAGCGCTCCCGGCCGGCGCGAGCGCGCTCGAGCAGATGCGCTGGGACCCGCGATGCCGCCGCCGAGACGGCGGCGTCTCCCCCACCGTCACCCTCTGGGGCGGCGGCGGCCGACTCGTCGGCCGGCGCGACGAGATCCTCGAACGCAGGTGGCTGCATCCCCGGCTGCCAGTAGCGATACAGCGTGCGCACGACATCGCTGAGCGGTTGCGGACTGCCGTTGCGGGAGAGCTCGACCGTGACGATGTTCGAGTAGACGTGCACGGCATCGACCTGGCCGGTGTCGAAAAGGCGTCGAGCCAGCACGTCGGCCGGACGGTCACCTGTCGCCTGGTCCCGGGACGAGTAGTGCTCGTGACCCATCCCGGTGAGCGAGCGATTGAGCTCGAAGCGCACCTGGCCGCGCGTCGACGACGGTCGTTCGGTGACGGCAACGAGTTGGCCCACTATTCGACAGTATCGCCGCAGGACCGATCCTCGGCTAGCGCCTCGTCGCTCGCATCGTCGAGAATGCTCGAGTGATCCAACCGACGCTCGACGAGTTCACCGCCGCGGCCACCGAGTTCCTCGACGCCACCGCGACTCCGAAGGACGCCGAGCGGAAGTTCGTGTGGGGCGAGGGCTCGGACAACGTGGCGATGTTCGAGGAGCGGACGCGGGAGGAAGAGGACGCCCTGATCGCCGCCGCCAGAGCGTTCCGTCAGGCCCGCTTCGACGCCGGGTTTGGCTGGATCACGGGCCCGCCGGAGTACGGCGGACGGGGATTGGGCAAGCAATTTCAGCAGGCCTACGACGCCGTCGAGAGCCGCTACGACGTGCCCAACCAGGGGCCCTATCTGATCGGCCTCGGGATGATCGCCCCAACGATCCTCGCTCACGGCAGCGAGACGGCCAAGGAGCGTTACCTGCAAGCGCTGTGGCGCGGTGACATCATCGCCTGCCAGCTGTTCTCCGAGCCGGCGGCCGGCAGCGACCTCGCCAGCCTGCAGACGAGGGCAGAGCGCGACGGCGACGAGTGGGTGGTCACCGGACAGAAGGTCTGGACATCAGGCGCGCAGTACTCCGATATCGGTGAGATCATCGCCCGCACGGACTCCGGACAGCCCAAGCACAAGGGGCTGACCGGGTTCATCGTCGACATGCGGGCCCCCGGCGTCGACATTCGTCCGCTGCACCAGATGACCGGTGGCACCAGCTTCAACGAGGTCTTCTTCAACGAGGTCCGAGTCCCCGACGACCACCGCCTCGGCGACGTCAACACCGGATGGACCGTCGCCCTGACGACGTTGATGAACGAGCGGGCGGCGATCGGCGCCAGCGGCATGGCCGGCGGGGGTGGCGCGACAATCACCCGCCTCGTCGAGATGGTGCGCTACTTCGGCCTGGCCGGCGACCCGCTGGTCCGCCAACAACTGGCCGCACTGATCACCCGGACCAGAGTGGCCGGCTACACCAACCGACGCGCCCTCGCCAAGCTCAGCATCGGCCAGCTTCCTGGTCCCGAGCTGAGCATCGCCAAGTTGGCGGCGACCCAGCTCCTGCAGGGCATCGGTGACTTCGTCGGCCACGTCCTCGGACCCAAGCTTGTAGCCGACAGCGGAGAGTGGGGCACCTACGCCTGGAGTCAGCTCGTCCTCGGCACCCCGGGCATGCGCGTCGCCGGCGGTACCGACGAGGTGATGCGCAACATCATCGGCGAACGCGTCCTCGGCCTGCCCAAGGATCCCGGCATCGACTCGAAGACTCCGTTCCGCGACCTCAAGGTCGGCGCCAAGTCCTCCCAACATTGGTGAGCTGACACAGCAGTCTTCCGCTGCGGCAGTCTTCCGCTGTCTCAACTCACCAATCTTTCGTCAGGACGGGCGGAGCTCCGGGGGGATCGGTGGTAGCTCGTTGATGGCCGCCACGAGATGGCGGGACCAGACCTCGTCGAGCTCGGCGAGGTAGGGCGAGTCCGCCTCGATGCGGGTCTCGAGGACGTCCAAGGAGCCGTCGAGGTAGACGCCGGCGTCATAGGGCGGGCCGACCGACAGGTTGGCCCGCGCCGTCGACACCATCGAGCTGAGGGCGATCTTTGCCGCTGTGACGGGGTCGACTCGAGACCGTACGGCGAGCTCGAGCAGGAACTTGCCGTACTTCGCCTCGCCGATCTGGAGGAACGGCAGCTCGTCCGAGGCGCGGATGTAGTTGCCTTCCGGGTAGACGAGGAAGATCTCCGGCGGCTCGCCGGTGATCTGCCCGCCGAGGATGAAGGTCGCCGTCGCTGCGCTCCCCAGCGCGGCCTCGTGGGCGGCGCCAACCTCGCGGCTCAGCCGGCCGAGATAGAGGGCAGCCTCGAAGAGGCGGGTGACCGTCGCCAAGCTCGCTCCGTCGCCGGCGAGGTCGCGTTGGATGCGATCGAGCACCTCATGCGTGGTCGCCAGGCTGCCCGCTGACTGAACGACGAAGACGCGGTCATCGAGCGGCTTGAGCACGTGCAGCTTGCGAAACGTGCTGACGTTGTCGACCCCGGCGTTGGTGCGCGTGTCGGACATGAAGAACAAGCCCTCATCGAGTCGCAGGGCAAGGCAGTACGTCATCGCCGCAGGGTACCGAAGTCGCTCCCATCGTCGGATCGCCCGTTCGACCTTGTGATTGTGCTAGGACTCATCGGTCCGAACGGATCGGACCAATTGAAAGGGGACCATGGTGCTGGCGTACGACTACCCATTGCTGGGGATGTTCTGGACGTTCCTGCTGTTCTTCATCTGGATCGCCTGGATCGTCGTGCTGTTCCGGGTCATCTTCGACATCTTCCGCAGCAATGACCTGGGAGGCCTCGCGAAGGCGTTGTGGGTGATCTTCGTCATCCTGGTGCCGTTCCTCGGCGTGCTCGTCTATCTGATCGCGAGAGGGCATTCGATGACCGACCGCGACTATCAGGAGGCCAAGTCTCAAGATCAGGCATTCCAGGCCTACGTGCGCAGCGCCGCCGGCACCGGTGGCGGCTCAGCCGACGAGCTCACCAAGCTCGCTGACCTGCGCGACAAGGGTGTGATCACCGATGCCGAGTTCCAGCAGCAGAAGGCCAAGCTGCTCGCCTGAACCTGACGGACGTGCCGGCGAGGCGCTGTGCCTCGCCGGCGTTCACGGCGTTCAGTAGGCGTACTTCGGCGCGGTCACACCGCCGAGCAGGATCGACGCGATGATCCCGAGGGGCAACGTCCCCCAGTAGCTGAGGTGCTGACCGATGTTGCCGAAGAACAGCATCAGCAGCCACGTTGCCGGGAACGTCGCCAAGAGGAAGACGACGATGAACGCCAGGATCGAGCGGATCACGCTGACCTCCCTGTTCAGTGTGACCGGACGGTCACAGGTGCTGGCATTCTCACCGATCCCGGCACGCGAAGGGGGGATGCTCGCCCACGCTGCCCGCGCTCTGTGTTCCGCCCGATCAGGCCGGGGGCATCAACACGGAGTCGATGAGGAACACCGTGGCGTTGGCGGTCGGCACGTCGCCGCACAGCACGGCCGCGGCCCCGCCGTTGACGACCAGCGTGTCGTTGACCTGAGCGACGCTCAGCTCCGCCCCGTTGACGGTGGCGAACGTCCCGCCGGCGACGAGGTCGGCGCCGCTGAGCTGCTCGGGCACGACGTGGTAGGAGAGGATCCCCGTCAGCGCGTCGGTGTCGGCGAGCACACCCTCGAGCGTTGCCGGATCGATCTTGTCGAACGCCGTGTTGATCGGAGCGAACACGGTGTATGGGCCACCGGTGTTGAGCGTGTCGACGAGGCCGGCGGCGGAGACCGCCGCCACGAGGGTGGACAGCAGCGGATTGTTGCTGGCTGCCGTGCCGACCGGATCGTCGGCCATTCCGTCCACGCTGCCCTCGCCCTCGTTCGGAACGGCGGCACATGCCGCACCCGACGGGCCGGCGGCCATCGACTCCGAGCTCATTGGCTCCGAGGTCATCGGCTCGGTGGGCGGCTCGGTGGTTGCGGATGCGATGCCGGCGGAACACACCAGTGCGGCGGCGGCAATCAGCGAGCCGGCGCTCAGGTGGCGGCGTGACGTGCGGATCATTTCGTTCTCCCTTTTGTCGGGTTCGTCGGGTCGTCAGGTTGGCGGGGCTCGCGCTCAGCTACCTGTGGCGCTGACCCCGGCACACTGTTCGGAGCCGTCCGTCCGCCGGATTGGCGCATCCCGCCCGAGTGTCGGTCTAACCGGGCGTTCAAGGCCGGACAGGGCGGGCTAGACAGGCATCGATGAACCGACTTCCTACTCGCACACTCGGTACCGGCGGGCCCACGGTTGGTGCCATCGGGCTCGGGTGCATGAGCTTCAGTCCGGCGTATGGAGGGTTCGAGGGTGTCGACCCGACCGACGTCATCCGGCGCGCCGTCGATCTCGGCGCCACGATGCTCGACACCGCCGACGTGTACGGCCCGCACACGAGTGAGCTCGCCATCGGCAAGGCGATCGCCGGCCGACGCGACGAGGTCGTGATCGCCACGAAGTTCGCCATCGTGCCGTCGTCGCCGGCCGGCCAGCTGCCCCTCGTCGACGGTTCGCCGGAGTATGTCCGGTCGGCGATCGATGGGTCGCTGCGACGCCTCGGCGTCGGCCACGTCGACCTCTACTACCAGCACCGCGCCGACCTCACCGTGCCGATCGAGGAAACGGTCGGAGCGATGGCCGAGCTCGTCACGGCCGGCAAGGTCCGCTACCTCGGCCTGTCCGAGGCATCGGTCGACACGATTCGTCGCGCTGCAGCCGTACACCCGATCGCGGCGTTGCAGAGCGAGTGGTCGCTGTGGAGCCGCGACATCGAGGCGGAGATCGTGCCGACCTGCCGCGAGCTCGGTATCGGCATCGTGCCGTTCAGCCCGCTCGGCCGCGGCATGCTGACCGGCCGGATCACGTCGTACGACGACCTCGGGGACTCGGATATGCGACGGACACATCCGCGGTTCCGTGACGGCGCGCTCGATGCCAACCTCACCGCCGTCGACGTGGTGCGCGAGGTTGCCGCCCGACTCGATGCGACTCCCGGCCAGGTCGCCCTCTCCTGGTTGCTCGCCAAGGGACCCGATGTCGTGCCGATACCAGGGACGAAGCGAATCAGCTATCTCGAGGAGAACCTCGGCGCCGCCGGCGTCGAGCTCTCCAGCGACGACATCGCCCGCCTCGACGACGTCACCGCGGTCGGCGAGCGGTGGGTCGACCCGACGTGGATCAACCGCACCACGCCACCGCAACGACGTTGAGGCTGATCAGTTGAGGCTGATCAGTTGAGGCTGTTCAGTTGAGGCTGTTCAGCCCTCGAGGCGCTCCTCGAGGCTGACCTCGACCGTCGCCCCGGCCTCCTTGCCGATCGCCTTGCGGACGTCGGCCTTGATCGGCAGCTTGTGCGTGCCGTCGCCCATCGCCATGAACGAGCTGCGCAGCGGGTGGCCGTCCACGGTGCCGCGGACCTTGACGAGACCGCGGGTCCCGAAGAACTCGACGGAGTCGGGCATCACGACGTACGTCCATCCACCGGGGTTGGGGCTCTTCTGCAACGTGGCGGTGAACCGCTTGTCGAGCTGTGAAGTGTTCATGGTCGTCTTGCTCATAGCAGTACGACGTCGGTTCGCAGCAGGACTCATCGATCCGACCGCGCCGTGACGACGGCGACGTCGGCCGGCAATGGTTGTCCCTCGAGCGCCGCCCCGAGGACGTCGGGGAAGCGGTCCGGCGTGCACGTGGCGACGTGGGCACCGAGGGCGGCGAGGGCGGCGGCTTCGTGGTGGTTGGCCACCGGCGCGCCGTCGTCGGACAGGGCGAGCAGCACGAGCACCGTCACACCGCTGCGCACGAGGACACGGACACGATTGCGCAGGACATCGACGTCACCGCCTTCGAACAAGTCGGAGACGAGGATGAGCAGGGTCTCGGTCGGACGGGTGATCAGTCGCTGGCAGGCACCGAGGGCGTTGCCGATGTCGGTGCCGCCGCCGACCTGCACGCCGAACAGAACCTCAACGGGATCGTCGAGCGAGTCGGTGAGGTCGACGGCCGAAGTGTCGAAGGCGATCAGTGACGTCCGCAGCGCCGGCATGCGGGCGAGCAGGCAGGCGAAAAGCGACGCGTGGACGACGCTGTCGGCCATCGAACCACTCTGGTCGAGGGCGATCACGACGTCGCGAGCGAGGGACGGGCTGTGTCGGCCGTACCCGATCAGTCGCTCGGGAACGACGGTGCGCTGCTCGGGAAGCCAGTGGCGCAAGTTGGCGCGGATCGTGCGCACCCAGTCGATGTCGGCGGGGCGCGGTCGATGGCGACGGGCAGCGCGGCTGAGGGCGCCCGTGACCGCTGCTCGGGTTCGATCGGCGAAGCGCTGGCGCAGCGTTTCGAGGACGCCGCCGATCACTTGGCGCGCCGTGTCCTTGGTCGCTTCCGGGAGCAGGCGATTGAGCTCGACGAGAACGCTCACGAGGTGGACATCGGGCTCGAGCTCGGCAAGCAACTCCGGCTCGAGGAGCAGGTGCGTGAGGTCGAGGCGCTCGACGGCGTCGCGTTGCAGCACCTGTACGACCGGGACCGGGAAGTACCGGCGGATGTCGCCGAGCCATCGCGACACCGCCGGGGCGGAACGACCGAGTCCACCGACGCGGCGACCATGGGCCGCATCGCCACGGCCGCGCTCCTCGCCGCGGTCGTAGAGGGCGCCGAGCGCAGCGTCGACGCGGGTGTCGTCACGGTCGAGTCGGGTGGCGGTCCCGTCGGCTTCGCCGCCGCCGAGGACGAGCCGCCACCGCCTTGCCCGCTCGCTGTCCGAGACGCGTGGTTGGAGCTGGAGGTTCATCATTCCGTTCCCCGGCCACGGAGGCCGCGGCTGGCCGCTCGTTCGCTGGCGCTCACTCGCTCGCACCCGAACGGGAAGGTTTCGGCGGTTCCAGCCCGAGCATGGCGCGAACCGTGGCGAGTCCGGCCGCTGCCCGCACCTCGTCGACGTCGGCGCCGAACGGGGTCGTGGCATCGCGTGTGGTCGTCGTGACCAGCACGCCGAGCTGTCGACGTTCGGCGGGCTCGAACGCCCCGAACGTACGACGGAGCAGGGCGACGACGTCGACGAACACGTCGTTCGACATTGTCGAGATCCAGGTGTCGACGATGTCGAGAAGTCCCGAGTCGTGAACGAGCACGGTGCCGCTGCCGGCGAGGAATCCCTCGACGAACCGCGCTCCTTCGGACGCTGGTGTCCCGGGCGTGAGTGCCCGACTGACTCGTTGGAAGACCTCGTCGGCGTCGAAGACGGCGACGTCGTGGAGCAATCGCGTCGCCCGGCCACGCACCAATCCGTGGATTCCGCGCCCGTCGGCCAGCTTGGTGAGGGCAGCGGGGAGATCACCGTGGCGAGCGGGATGGTCGAGCATCCCGAGCGCCCCTTGGAGCCCGCTCAGCCGCTCGATCATCGCCGCCGCCGCGTCATCATCGAGGTGCCGGCTGGCGAGTTCCAACCCGGCGATCACACGGACGACCATCTCGTCGACAACCGTCCGCAAGGCGACGGAGTCCGACCCGCGCACGTCGCCGTAGCGCAGCGCCGACGCCAGCGGCACGAGGGCATCGATCAATTCGGCGATGTCGGGAGCCGTGGCGGCGAGCGTGCCGAGGGCGACGGCCGCCGCCTGGGCGGCGGTGGCGAGGTCGGCGAGCAGGGCGTCGGTGACGAGGGCCGCGGTCCGCGCCAGGCTCGTCGCCGCCGATGCCTGCTCCACGGTCACGGCCGTAGCCGCGGATTGCAGCGACGTCCCGTAACTGGCGCACTCGACCAGACGCACCGACATCACCGGGTCCCAACTCAATGTCCAGGTCTCCCGGAACGTGCTCCGGCTGCTCCGGCCCTCTTCGAGCGTGCCCCAGTCGACGCCGAGGATGCCGAGACGATGGAGGAGGTGGGACCGGCGCAATCCGGTGGCCGTTCGCAGGTCGAGCTCGACCTGCCGGCGTTCACCCCGCGGGGTCAGCCGGGCGGCCTTCTGGGCAGCCGCCACGTCGCGAGCGAGCGGGACCTGCGGCGCGTCCGCCGGCACGTCGCCGATCGCATCGCCGACGGTGAGCTCGCCGATCAGGCCGGTGACGGCCTCGGTCGCCGAGAGGGAGAGCACCGACGAGGCGGCGTCGAGCACTTCGGCGAGGCCGCTACGCGGCCGCCCGCGAATCGCCGCCAGAGCGTCAGCGAGCCGCGACGCGGCGATGAGGTGGTCCGGCGAGGCGGACACTCCCTTGCTGCGCAGCGCCGCCGCAGAGTCAACGAAGAAGCGAGCGACGCCCTGCGGACCGGGATGATGGAAGACGTGGCGATACCAACCCGGGGTGGCGACCCCAGCGGCGTAGCCGGAGCGTTGGCGCAGCCGTCGATCGGTCCACGGCACCCAGGCGACCGCCGCCTTGGGACCATGGCTCCTCCCGGCCGGCGATGCGTCGCGCAAGACAGCGCGGTCGGCGGTCGCCGTCGTCGTGTCCGGATCGAGCGCGGGTACGTGCCAGGCCCCGCACACCACGACGACCCGACCTCCAGTAGCGAGCACCGTCCGGATCGCCAAGCGCATGTGCGCCTCGCGGACCGCCTCGCCGGGCGAACCGTCCGACGATTCGATGGACGAATTCTCGGAGGAGTAGTTCCGTACGGCCGTCATCGCCGCGGCGATGGCGACGAACGCCGGGGCGCCGTCGCCGCGGTGCTCGACGACGTCCTCCCACCAGCGCTCGGCGTCCGGCTCGCCGGCCGCCGCGGCGAGCGCACCGATCGGATCGAGCGTCATCGAGTCGAGAGGCAAGTCCCGGAGAGCTGGGACGCCTTCGCCGAGGGCCCACGACATCGGCATGTCGATCGGCGTCACGGGGATGTCCCGGGCGTAGGCCCAACGTGCCGCCTGCCATTCCGGACTGAAGTCGGCCAACGGCCAGAACGCCGCCCGCGACACGTCGCTCGGCAAGTAGCCGAGCAGCGCCACGGGTGGGCGGAGCCGGTCGTCGGCCACCCACGGCAGCACTGCGGCACAGTCCGCCGGAAGCTCGATGAGAACAGCGTCGGGTCGCAACTCGTCGAGGGCACGCAGCACGGATCGAGCCGACCCGGGGCCGTGGTGGCGGACCCCGAGGAGGTGCAACCGGCGCTCAGCCGAACTCACGGCAGGCGGCGTAGAAATCGCTCCAACCGTCTCGATCGCGCACCACCCCCTCGAGGTACTCGCGCCAAGCGATCTCGTCGTGGACTGGATCGCGCACGACGGCGCCGACGATCCCGGCGGCGACGTCGGCCGGGCCGAGCTCGCCGTCGCCGAAGTGTGTGGCGAGCGCCAGCCCATTGGTGATCACGGAGATCGCCTCGGCGGTCGACAACGTGCCGCTGGGAACCTTGAGACTCGTCCGCCCGTCCGCCGTGCGACCGTCGCGCAGCTCGCGGAAGATCGTCACGACGCGCTCGATCTCCTCCGAGGCGGAGGGAACCGCCGGCAGATCGAGGGCGGCACCGAGCTCAGCGACGCGGCGGGAGACGATTGCCATCTCCTCAGTCGACGTCGCCGGCAACGGAAGCACCACGGTGTTGAAGCGGCGGCGCAGGGCGCTCGACATCTCGTTCACACCGCGGTCACGCACATTGGCAGTGCCGATCAGGTTGAACCCGCCGATCGCCGCCAGCTCGGTGCCCAACTCGGGAATCGGCAGCACCTTCTCGGAGAGGATCGTGACGAGGGCGTCCTGCACTTCCGACGCCATCCGGGTCAGCTCCTCCACCCTGACCAGTTCACCAGCCTCCATGGCGCGGTACACGGGGCTCGGGACAAGGGCCTCGGGAGTCGGACCGCGCGAGAGCAGCAGGGCATAGTTCCAGCCGTAGCGCAGGGATTCCTCCGTGGTTCCGGCGGTTCCCTGGACGAGCAGCGTCGAGTCTCCGCTGATCGCCGCGGCGAGATGCTCGCTCACCCACGTCTTCGCTGTCCCCGGCACGCCGAGCAACAGCAAGGCGCGATCGGTAGCCAACGTCGCGACGGCGATCTCGATGAGGCGTCGCTGACCGATGTACTTCGGTGTGATCTCCGTGCCGTCGTCGAGACGACCGCCCATCAGATAGGTGACCACGGCCCACGGCGAGAGTCGCCACTGTGGTGGCCGGGCCCTATGGTCGGCAGCTGCCAGTGCCGTCAGCTCGCTGGCGTAGGCGACCTCGGCGTGCGGTCGCAAAACGGCGGACATGCTCACGCCTGGGCCTCCCGGTCTGGTCTCAGCTCGGTCAGCATCCCGGTTCGGGCATCGGCGAGCTCGATCATCGCCTCCCAGATGGCGAGCGGCGCGGCGTCGTCACCAACTTCGTGCAGCGCATCGCGCCCGGCGCGTAGCGCTGTGTTCATCGCTGGGAGTGATCCCGAGTCCATTCGGGCAACGACGTTGAGCAGCACGGCACGGTGCGACCATCGATAGGTGCCTGACATCAAGCCGGTTGTCAGGGCGGCGGCCAAGCCGTCGGCACCGCCGTGCAGCAGCGGCTCGACGTCCGCGGGCACCGGCAGTGGGCGAAGGTCACCGGGCGCTGGGCGCGGTGGAGCGACGACTGCGGGCGCAAGATCGGCGACTTGCTCGACGAGCCAGTCCGCCAACGGGCCGCCCCACGCAATCACCGCGCCGGCGAGCATCGGACTGCGGTGATGGCGGCGCAGCAGGGCGACGAGCACGTCGGGAGCAGGGCGCCAACCGCCCGTCGCCGCCACGGCCAACCACTCCGGTTCGAGCAGCGGCCAGTCCGTGACGATCGCCCGCCAACGAGCGACGGCGGCTGAAGGCAGCAGGGGGCGGTCGTCAGGCGGAGGTGGCAGCAAAGGCGGGCGGGGCGGTAACGGCGTGGCACCGCACCGCCGGGCAATCGTCGTGGCGGCAACCGCCGCCAGCAGGCGGCCCTGGGGGGTGGGCCGGAGGGCATCGGCGACTGTGTCGGCGAGCGGACCGGGCGGCAGCGGCGGCGGGTCGCGCCGGTCCGTTCCGAGCAGCCCGACCGTGACGAGCTCGTTCCAGGTCTCGCCGAGTGCTTCCGTCATACTGACCCCCTCACGCCGCACTCACGAAGCTGGGATCGGCACGGGGGCCGACGTCGATCGTGCGATCGGCGAGGAACACGGCGAGCGGCACGGCCCCGCGAGGCGTCCACTCGATGGCCACCATCGCCGGCTGGCCGCAGGTGGCGGCGAGCAGCGTGGCGACGGCGTCGCTGCGCGCCGACTCGGGGGCGATCACCAGCGACCCCTCGTCGTCGGTGAGCAGCCACTCTCCGTCGGCCCGGGTGATCGCCACGCGGGCGATCGCCGGGACCCGCTCGAGCCAGGGCTCGACGGCGAGCACGGCGCCGACGAGATCGCAGACACCGGCTGTGCTCGTCGCCGCCGCCGAAGCCGCATCCGACGCATCGCTGGCATCTCCGTCGACAGCGTGCACGGTTCCCACGATGGCGCGCTGGGTGGAGCCGGGGTAACGGTGAAGGTCGGCGTCGACGATCGACCCGACGACCAACGAAGCGTCGAGCGCCTGGCGATAGGCGGCGAACGACAGCACCATTGCCCATGCGCCCGAGCGGATGCCGCGCAGCCAGACGCGGCGCACCTCGACCAGGTCCTCGCGAACGTCGCTCCGCCCGGCGACGAGCCAGCGGTCGGTGTGCGGCGCAGACGCCTCGACATCCGATTTTCGAACCTGCCATCCGCACGCCACGGCGACACCATCGGCGAGCTCACTGGGGAGCTGCGGAACGCGTTGACCGGCCTGGGCGAGGAGATGGAGGACACCCATCTCGGCGAGCACCTTGTCGTGCCAATCAGGTTCGGCGCCGACGTTGCCGGCGAGCCGGCGTACCCGGTTGGCGAGCGCCCCGGCGCGGGCATCGGTGAGTCGCCTGGCCACCTCGTCCCAGGTGGCGAAGCGGGCGACCGTCGGGTCGGCGAGTCCGGCACGCAAGCGATCTTCGAGCCACCTGTCGAGCTCGACGAGCCCGCCGACGAGCTTCTCGATGCGTTCGTTGCGGTTGCTCTCGGCGCCGTCGGGTGGTCGCCCGGGCCGATCGTCAACTTCCTCGCCGGTGCCGGGCCCACCTGCTGCGTCCCGGTCCGCGAACGCGGCCGGCGATTGACCCTCGGCGGCCCCCGCCGGCACCGTCTGGCCATCCCGGCTGCGCTGCTGCCGCTCGGCCCAAGCGCTGATCGCCGGCGGCTCGGCAGCGGTGCCGACGTGGCCGCGCAGCCACAGCACGAGCAGGGCGACGACGTGCTTGCAGGGATTGACACGGCTCGGGCAGGTGCACCGCGCGCCAACGGCGGCGTGGTCGACGGCGGCATCGTACGGCTCCGAACCGGAGCCGTGATAGCGCCCCCAGACGGCGCGCTCGCTGCACCCGGTCCGGGACCACCGCGACGGAACGGCGACTGCCTCGCCGGCGCCGAACCGCGCCGACGACCCGGCGAAGGCGACGATCTGTTCGACCGCCCACACGTGCGACTCGTGTGCCACGCAGGCGACGTTACCGATCCCCTGTCAGGGTCTCCCCTGTCACGGCCCGCCGGTGGGACGAACAGCCCGGGCAGGTTGACTGGCCGATCGTGCACATGCCGACCGTCATCACGGCGTTCGCCACGGTGTTCCTCGCTGAGTTGCCCGACAAGACGATGATCGCCACGATCGTGCTGTCGGCACGGTTCCACCGCCCACTCGCCGTCTGGATCGGCGCCGCGTCGGCGCTTACGTTGCAGATGGTCATCGCCGTCACGGCTGCGCAACTGCTCCGCCTCCTCCCCGAGCGCCCCGTGCAGTTCGCCGTGTCCGGGCTGTTCGCGATCGGTGCGATCGTGCTGTGGCGCAGCCAGGACGAGGCGATCGATCCGAACGAGGCAATCGCCGACGAACTACCCCAGGCGCAGCCTGGGACACTGTCGGCCCGCCGCATCGCCGGGACGGTGTTCGGCATCGTCTTCATCGCCGAGTGGGGCGACCTCACCCAACTCGCAACGGCCAGCCTGGCGACGACCCGTCCCCCGTTCTCCGTCCTCGTCGGCGCATCGCTGGCGATGATCAGCGTGTCGGCGATCGGCGTGCTGGCCGGCCGGGCCCTGCTGCGCGTGCTCCCGGAACGCCTCCTCCACCGCGCCGCCGCCGCGGTTTTCGCGACGCTTGCCGTGGTGTTCTTCGTCAACGCCGTGCGGACCGTCGACATCGACACCGGCGTCGCCCGGGAGGCCGTAGCCGCCAAACCCGGGTGACCCGAAGCGTGTGCGCCGCCGCCTCGGGCTGCGGGCCGGTCACGGCGGCCCACGACCGCTGTCCTCGCCGTGAGCAGCGCCGACCCGCCGGCCGTCGATGGCGTCAAGGGCGTCGAGGAGCTCGCTGGAGATCTCCGCGGCGGTCGCCGGTGCTCGCCGTGGGCGCCTGCACGGTCCCGCAGGCGCCGGGTCGACGTCAATGCCGGTCGCTGCCGCCACATGTGGCCGCCGGTCGATGGTGATGCCGTCGAAGTGCACCCTGCCGTCGGGGGTACGCCACACCGTCCGTCGGTCGGGGCTCAGGGTGAGCGTCCAGCCGCCTTCGTGCACGAGGTGGTGGTGGAGTTCGCACAACGGGATCAGGTTGGGGAGATCGGTGACGCCGCCGTGGAACCAGAAGACCACGTGGTGGATGCGACACGCATCGAACGCCACGGTGCATTGCGGGTGGGCGCAGGTGCGATACATCGCCCGCAACGCTCGTCGTTGCGCCCGGGTGGCGGTGCGGCACTGGCGTCCGACGGCGAGCGCTTCGCCGTCGCCGCTCATCACGACCGGCACCACGTTGGCATCGCAACACAAGCGGCGCAGCGTTTCGACAGGCAACGACTCACCGTCGGAGGTCTCACACGTCGACGCGTGATGGAGGCCGTCGAGCAGCGTGTCGTAGTCGATCAGCACGGACACCTCCGGCACTGCCCGTTCGCCGTCCGCCCGGCCGCCGGTGAGAAGGTCGACCACGATGTCGGCCTGCAACTGGTCCCACGTTCGCTCGTCGTTTTGTCGGTTGGCGCCCCGGGCAGCGGCGAGCGCTGCGTTGATTGCCGTCCACGCCTGCGCGTCGGCCAACGGGTCGAGCGACAGAAGCGTCTTGCACATCCCGGTGTGTTTGTCGACCCAGCGGCGGACGTTGCGCTCCCGCCGCAGCCGCTCCTGTCTTGACAACCCGTCATCGCCGGCCAGGTTGCGGGCCAGGTCCTTGCACTCGCGGTCGAACTGCTCAGGCGTCAGGCTGGCGGCCGCCGCCACCAACTCGCGTTCGTGTTCGGCGAGACGTTGCTTTCCGTCGTCGTCGAGGGTGCGGGCAGCGGCCGCGACGGCGTCGACGTGGTTGGCCGTCACGGTACCATCAGCAAGGGCCTCGCCGAGCGCCGGCATCCGCTCGCACACATTGCCGCGGGCTGCGGCCGCCTCCGCGTCACGCCGACTGCGCCGGCCGCCACCACCCAGCACCGTGGCGGCGTCCGCCGCCTTGTCCTCCTCTGCCAGCCGAGCGGCCCGGGCGGCGATGCGGGCATCGATGGCGTCGAGCCAGCCGCGCACCCGCAACGAACGCCGCACCAGCAACGCCAAGCCATCGCGCTCACACTGATCGGGATCGGCAACGATCAACTTGACGATGGCGTCGAGCACCGTGCCGTCGTCGCCCTCGCACGTGCCCCACCCAACCGAACTCATGTTCCCATACTAACGAGGGGGTGTAACAGCCGCCGGCGAGCCCGTGACCAGGGACGACGCGCGATTGAGCACCGGGTCGGTTGCACGTCGAACACCTGCATCACCTCATCGTCGTAGTCGTTGATGACCTTGACGGCGATCTTGCCCGGCTCGGGTCGACGGAACGGGCGGCTGACGGTGCGATACATGGTCGCCCAGGCGTCTTCGTCAATTTCCGCGTTGAGCGCACGCTCAGGCGGGCGTAGGGGTCGTTGCCGCTGAAGTAGCAGTCGTGTCCGGGCCATGCAGTTGTCGGGCGGGGACCAGTGCCGTCTACCCGGCGTTACAGGACGCAGCGCGCTCGGGTATCCGGACGACCCTCGGACGCGACCCGGTGAGGCCGCCATCACGCCGTCGGCACGTTCGACACGGGGACCGTCGGCGTTGTCGGACGCGGTCGCCTGCGACTTCCGGAGGCGATTACCGGACGGGCGCTCGCGGGCCGTCGGCGGATACCACGGGGGTGGCGTGGCTATGCGCGGCGGTTGGTAGTGAAGCCGTTGAGGAGGCCGGTGACGGCGCGGGTGGGCGCGAAGTCCGAGCGGGGGCTGGTGAGCTGGTTGATGACCAGTCCGTCCATTAGGGCTAGGAGGTGGTGGACGTCACGCGGCGGACCGGAAGACCCGAGCTCGGTGAGCAGTGGCCCCATCCAGACGCCGATCTCGACTTGGAGGTGGGTGATCTCGGTTGTTCCTCGGGGTGGCACTCGCGCTCGGCGCTGTCACCGCCTTGGGCATCGGCATGCTGGCGGGAACGGCGATGCTCCTGTTCGCGGTTCGCCGGGCGGGTCCCGACTGTTACTCGGGTGAAGGCCGCGCTCGGAGATCTCGGTGTTGACGTCGACCAGCTGCCATACCTTCAAGAGGCCTCGCTGCCGCCATTCGTGCGCGCAACGTTGCGCTCCCGGCACATTGATCTCGACACGGTCCGCAGTGAACTCGCCGAGCCGGTCGGGGTCGAGGACGTCGAGCTCGTCAAGCTGCGACGGGTGACGTGGAAGTCGTTCCTCAACCTCGCCCTCCTCGCCATCGCCGCCTACACGATCATTGGGATGCTCAGTGGGCTCGACCTGAGAGCCTTCGGCCGCTCGCTTGCCGACGCCAACTGGTGGTGGCTGGCCGCCGCCGTTCTGATCGGCCAGCTGCCCCGGTTCGCCAACGCCGTCGCAGTGATGGGTACGACGCCGCAGCCGCTCCCGTTCGGCCCGACCGCCGCGCTGCAATTCGCCACGTGCTACGTCAACCTCGCCGTACCCAGCTCCGCAGGTCGAGTCACGATCACCACCCGATTCTTCCAACGCTTCGGCATCCCGCCCGCTGTCGCGCTCTCTGCCGGGTTCATCGACTCCGGCTCCGACTTCGTCGTCCAGATCATCCTGTTTGTCTTGGTGTTCTTCATCTCCGACGTCGACCTCGAACTCTCCGTGAGCCAGGACCAGCTCAGCGGTGTCGCGACGACTGCCCTGATCGTCATCGCCGCCGTCGTGGTCGCCGGGGTGATCGCCTTGGTCGTGCCATCGCTTCGGAGACGAGTGGCCGGTTGGCTGCACGAGGCTCACGACGCCCTCCAGGTCCTGCGCGACCCCCACAAGCTCGTCTTGTTGTTCGGTGGCACCCTGTTGTCGCAGGTGCTGTTCGCCGTGACGCTCGGCGCCTGTGTCCGCGCCGTCGGGCTTTACGTCCCTCTCAGCACCCTCATCCTTATCAACACCGTCGTCACCCTCTTTGCCGGGCTCCTGCCGGTGCCCGGCGGCGTCGGAGTCAGCGAAGCCGGCTTGTCACTTGGGCTTACCCGAGCCGGCATCCCGTCTGCGACGGCATTCGCCGTTGCCCTCACCTACCGCTTCGCCACCTTTTACCTGCCACCGATCTGGGGCCTACGCAGCTACCGCTGGATGACCGCACGGCGCTACCACTGACCACCCAAGGCCTAGCCGCCGCGTCAGGCACGCGCCGATTGCGTGCGCAAACGGAGGTGATCGTCGAGCGTTCACGCGGTCCTGGTCACCTGAGCGAATCGGCCGTTTCACCGCTGTCAACTGCGACGACATCGAGGCTGCAGACCTCCGTGCGCCCCCGGCTATTCGACGAGGAGGTCGCCGACGGCGCGTTCGGGGCGGCGAATCGAAATGATGGTGGTGGTGATGAACCGGCGTGAGTTCCTGGCCGCGGGCGCGGGGCTGGTCGGCGCCACGGCCACCGCCGGCACGTTGGCCGGTGCGGTGTGGCCATTGCTGTCACGCGAGGACCTCGTGCCCGGGCAAGCGCCAGACGTGCAGCTCAGGCCGCATGCCTGGCAGACGGCGGACGACCGCTTGTCATTCGTGGCGCTGGGTGACAACGGGAGCGGCGGCCGCCAAGCGCTGGCAGTCGCCGAGCGCATGGCCATCACCTACCAGGCGGCGCCGTTCGGTCTGGTCGCCCTACTGGGGGACATCTGCTACTACGGAAACCTTCGGCGCCGGTTCGACACCGTCTTCCGCCGTCCGCTCGGACCTCTCGTTGACGCGGGGGTGGGCTTCGAGTTGGCCATCGGCAACCACGACACTCAGCTCGACTTCAGCGACCACGGGCTGAGCGCCATCGAGGCCGAGCTCGAGCTGCTGGGCACTCCGGGTCGCTATTACGCGGCCAGCCACGGCCCGGTGGACTTCTTCTTCCTGGACTCCAGCATCCCCGGCCTGTACGGGCCCGCGTCATCCGAGCAGCTGGAATGGCTCGACGATGCCCTGGCCAGCTCGGCCAACCAGTGGAAGGTGGTGGCCTTGCATCACCCTCCCTACTCGTCCGGCCAACACGGCAGCACGCCAGGCGCCCAGGAGCGGCTGGTCCCCCTTCTGACCCGCCACCATGTCGACCTGGTCCTCAGCGGACACGACCACGACTACGAACGGACCGAGCCGCAGCAGGGTGTCACCTACGTGGTGAGCGGCGGCGGCTGCAAGACCACCCGCGTGGGTCGCAGCGCTTTCACGGCTGTGGCGGAGCGCACGCTGCAGTTCCTCCACGTCCAGGTCGTGGACGACCGTCTGGCCGCGATGTGCGTTCGGTCAGACGGGTCGGTGGCCGACCGGTTCGTGCTGCGAGCCCGGGAGGGGACCTGAGCCGCCGGGCCACCGACGTCGTCGTGGCCGCGGGCTTCGCCCTAGCCGGCTTCGTCGTCGTCCTGATCCCGGCCGTCGCAGTGCGCTCCGAGGTGTTGAACGCCGGCGTCGGCAGCATGGACGACGACGTCTTGGCGGCCAGCGCCGCCATCGGCGCCGTCCACATGGTCTTGGTGTGGACGCGGCTGCGCGACGAGGAACAGACCGCCGCCCGTCGGCTTCATCTCTGGATCGCCTCGCTCAACGCGCTCGTCGTCCTGGCCCTGAGCGCGTCCCTGCTGCTGCTCCTCGTCCTCTACTGGTTCCCCGACGAGCACGCCGCGCTCGCCAACCGGGGCTTCCCGGTCGTCGTCCTGTGGGCAGGCGTCCAGGGCGTTGCAGTCCTCCTGGCCGAGGCGACCTACCGGTTCTTCTTTTGGTGGCTCGAACCGCACGGACGCCCGACGCTCGGCCCAGGCCCCCCGTGAGACCTGTTCGTCTCGGCTACGTCGACGATTTCGTCACGAGCTGGCGGTGGAGGGGCGTTGTTCTGCTTGGTCTTGGTCTCGGCGAGCTTGCGCTCGAAGGTGCGCTCGGCCTCGGAGTGGGCTGGCGGATCTGGCAGATCGCCGCGAGGTGAAGGGCGTGGTTGAGGCGTCGGTTGCCGCGCTGGGAGACCCGGTGCACGATCCCGCCACCAGAGGAACGCTCGACCGGCGCGTTGCCCTTGTAGGCCGCGCAGGCGCTGATGCCGACGCCCTCGTCGAATGCCGTTCCTCCGGCGAGCCGGCGGCGCGGATGGGTCGCCTTCCAGCCGAGTTCCGTGAGAGCGAGCGCGTGCTGCAGGAGGCATGGTCGGTAACGAGTACTTCCGGACCGTGGTCGCATTCCTTACCAACGACTTTGCCGTTCGAGCCGGTGGCCGGCTGGTCATCATCGGGGCGGGCGTTCAGTACAAGGCCAGATGCCAGGACGTCAGCGGTCCGCGACTCTCCGACGACGGGCTCCCCGCGCGTTCTGCCGCGCGACCGCCGCCGATACTTGGCACGCAACGGTCCGCTCGGTGCCGCCATCGAGGTCCTGGGCGGGTGTCGGCGCCGAGCGCCTACCAGTCGTCAAGCGATCGGTGCGGATCTGCTGCCCCCGCCGCTGAGCGGCCGCTTTCCCGATTGGCCAGTATGGCGCGGTCGGGAAAGTCAGCAGACGTCCGGAGACGCCGCAGCTGGGTCCGCTACTGCGAGGTCGCGCCGTTGCGTCCTCTCTGCGTTGTCGTGCCGGGAGTTTCGCTTGCGTGCCGGGACCGTGGGATCACGCGGATGGTCACGGCCAGTGCGTGAGGGCCGACGACGGTGCCGACGATCTGTGGGCCGTACTGGTCGTACTTGCTGTGGTAGGCGGCGTCGATCGCCGCGTGCACATCGGTCGCGGGTGTGGAGAAGGTGATGTCTCGCTCGATGCCGCCGCCGCGGATGCGTCCGACGCCGCTCGCAACGGCCCGCCGATACCACGGGTTGTCGGGTCCGGCGGCTGAACGGACGTACAGATCGTCGCCGACGCGCACGACCCACATCGTCACGTACGGTCGCAGGCTTTGGTCGACCCGTTCGGATGCGAGCTGCAGCTCCTCGGCGTCGGCGATCCGGCTGAGTTCCTCGCTCGTCCAGGTGCTCATGGTCGTGCCGGGGCGTCGTCGTGGGCGAGGTTGCTGGAGAGCTGGCGGTAGGCGTCGACTTGGGCGAGGAGGTCGCGGGCCTTCTGTTCGACTCCCGCGACCGCGTCGGCTCCTGCGACGAATCGCTGCGGCGAGGTCTTCAGCTCGGTAATTGTCACGAGGGCGGCGGCCAGCTTGGCGGGGTCGCCGCCCTGCTGGCCGTTCATGCTCCGCCACCTGGCGATAGTGGACGCCGTGCGTTCGGCGTAGTCGTCGATCGACAGCTCGGGCCAGATCGTCGACGACCCTTCGACGAGTAGCTCGGTGCGGAAGAAGCCGGGTTCGACGACAGTGGTGCGGATGCCGAACGGCTCGACGTCGAAGCGCAGCGACTCCATCCAGCCCTCCACAGCGAACTTGCTGGCGGCGTAGGCGGCGACGAACTCCTGGCCGATCAGCCCAGCCGCCGACGAGATCGTGACGACATGCCCTGACCGCTGCCGGCGCATCACCGGCAGCACTGCACGGGTGACGTTCATCGGCCCGAACAAGTTCGTCTCGAACTGTGCTCGCACCTGGGCCGGGCTGATCTCCTCGAAGAAGCCGGCGTAGAAGTTGCCGGCGTTGTTGACGAGCACGTCGATGCGACCGAACCGGTCGACGGCAGCCCGCACGGCCGCCTCGGCAGACCCAGCATCGGTGATGTCGAGATCGACCGCCAGCAGATCGTCGTGTTCGCCGAGTACGGCGGTGAGGGTGTCGGCCTTGCGGGCGGTGGCGGCCACCGCGTTGCCGGCGACGAGCGCGGCCTTGGCGATGTCGACGCCCATGCCACGGGCGGCGCCGGTGATCAACCAGATCTTCTTGTCAATCATGAACCCCATCGAACCTGGCGCGGACCAGACGCGGAAGGTCACGTCGTTCCAGGTAATGACAGAACCCCCCACCCCGCGCTGGAGCGGTCATACCCTGACGGTCGTGGACAACCGCAACGACGTTCGCCAGTTCCTGGCCACCCGGCGGGCCAGGATCACACCACACCAGGTCGGCCTGCCCGTCCACGACGGCAGCCGCCGTGTGCCGGGCCTGCGTCGCGAGGAAGTCGCCGTGCTGGCCGGCGTGAGCATCGACTACTACACCCGCCTCGAACGCGGCAACCTCACCGGCGTGTCAGACAGCGTGCTGGAAGCGGTCGCCCGCGCCCTTCAGCTCGACGAAGCCGAACGCTCCCACCTGTTCGACCTCGCCCGAACCGCCAACGACACGCCGAGCACCCGGTGGCGCCGACCGAGCCCACAGCGGATCCGGCCCGGCGTGCAACGCCTCCTCGACGCCATGACCGACGCCCCCGCTCTCGTACGCAACGGGCGCCTCGACGTCGTCGCTGCCAACGGACTCGGACGCGCCCTGTTCTCACCCGTGTTCGACGACTCGGCCGCCTCGCTCAATCTGGCGCGGTTCACCTTCGTCGACCCGCAAGCGACCGAGTTCTTCCCCGACTGGGACGACGTCGCCAATGCCAGCGTCGCCCTGCTGCGCGTCGAAGCCGGCCGAGACCCCGGCGACCGCAACCTGTCCGACCTCGTCGGCGAGCTCGCCACCCGCAGCGACGAGTTCCGGACCCGCTGGGCCGCCCACAACGTGCGCCTCCACGACCACGGCCAGAAACGCTTCCACCACCCCATCGTCGGCGACCTCACCCTCACCTTCGAAGAACTCCCACTCCCCGCCGACACCGGGCTGACCATCACCGCCTACACCGCCGAACCCGGCTCGCCAGCACACGACGCCCTCACCCTCCTCGCCAGCTGGGCCGCGACCCTCGACCAGACCGATAACGCGGAGACCGGTCACACCACCGACGTACCCCACCCATAGCGCTCCGGGCGGTCTGCGGATCACCAACGCCCGCCGCGACGTTCGGTCCCGATCGTGCCGATCACCGGCTCGGTGCCGGTGCGGCCACGCTCGGCCACGCCGCTGCCAACGGCTAGCGCCGAGCCGTCGTTCTGGGTGCCATTCCTCACGACAACCGCCGCCGGGATCTGCGTCCAGATTGCGATCCATACTGGGCGTTCGGCGTGGTCATCGCATCGACTTTGAAAGCTCGCTGTTCGCCAATTGCAAGCGCTCCGCCCGCCACCTATCGCGCATGCCGCGTACCGAACCGCGCCCGTCGTCGTTCGGGAGCCATCACGCCGGCGGTAACGGACACCGGGCTCGAGCGTTATTCCCGCGCTATCCAGACACCCGGGAGGCCGATCTCTGTCTTGTCGACCAGCGCCGCCCCCTGACATCGCAGGAGCATCGCTCGGCACCGTATGTGGCGGGCCGTCTCGGACCCGCGTCAGGCTCGACGGCCCGACCCGCAGCACCTCGTCGTCGTCACCTCGGCACCGAACGACGGGTCCTGACCTTCGGTGCGCGTGCGCGGATCCGGCCCACCCGGCGGGACGCTTGGCCGGTCAGGGTGCGATCTCGAGGCGGGAGATGCGGTCGCCGGCGAGACAGAACCGGTACCGCAAGTCGACGACGCCGCCGGAGAAGTCCCCCTCGAGGTGGTTCGTCACCACCCACTCGTCCGGCGCCGCTTCAGTGGCGTCGACCAAGGTGCGGGTGAACGTGAACTCGGTCGCCGCCGTGCGCAAAAATGTCTCGACCCCGGCCGTCCCGCGGTAGGTGTGGCCCTCGTCGGTGACGACGGCGTCGGGCGTGAACTGGGCCAGTGCCGTCGGCACATCACGCCCGTCATGGGCGTCCTGGTACACGGCGATCGCGCTCGGCAACACAGCACTCGGATCCATAGAACCCTCCAACCTTCTAGTGACTGCTAACATTGCAGTCAGTAACTTCGAAGATAGCAGTGACGCTGGAGTGTGACAAGCGATGACCGAGAAGATCCGCCTCGAAGACCGAGAGTGTCCGCTGTCAGCCGCGCTCGGGCTGGTCGGCGAGTGGTGGACGGTGCTCATCATCCACGACGTTTTCGACGGCTACCACCGCTTCGACCAGCTCCACGCCAATCTCGGCATCTCCTCCAGCCTGCTCACCACCCGGCTGCGACGCCTCGTCGACGCCGGCATCCTCACCAAGCACCGCTACCAGGACCACCCAACCCGCTACGAGTACCACCTCACCGAGCTCGGCCGATCGCTTCGTCCGGTGCTCGTCGTGCTCGCCGCCTGGGGCAACAGCCGCCTCGAGCCCGACGCGCGCAGCATGGTGCTCGTCGACGCCGACACCGGCATCGAGGCCGACCCCGTCGTCGTCGACCGCGCCACCGGCCGCCGCCTCGACGGACCCGACTTCGTGTTCACCGCCGGCCCCGCCGCCAGCAGCGCATTCACCAACCGCTACGAGCACATCACGCCACTCACCGCACCCGCATGCACCGACCGATGCTGAGGGCAACCTGATCGTCCGGACCGCCCCGCGACGCTCCGCGCAAGGCGACCCGAGCGTCGCGTGACTCGCCACCCGAACGGTACGAGGCCGATGCGGCGACCTTGGCGCACCGCCTAGCAATGTCGCCGGCGCCGATGGCGTGATCGCCAGCCCGCCCCGTTGCACCCCGTGGCGGTGCGGCTCGGTCGCGCTCTCGATCGCAACCAGGCCGAGCGCCTGGAGCGGCGGCATCGAGCGTCCGTCCTCGACGCGGAGATCGATGTGCGGCTCCCCGAAGACGGTGAACAGGGTGCCCGCGCCGGTCTTCTTCAGCTCGTCGCCCATCACCCGGTCGTTGTTCATCGGCCCGAGCAGCACGGCAGCTTGCCGAGGCTGCGTTCAATGCTGAATCCTTCGTCACTGGCAATCATCCGTTCGTCGGCGCCGAGCGCGCGCGGATCGAACGCGAGGGCCGGCACGGCGAGGAGGTCGACGTTCGGGACGGCGAGCGCCTCGCGAGCGGCACGCTCGATGAAGCCGACGTTGCCGTACTGGTGGACCGATCGATGTCGCCACACGGTGTCGACGGCCTCCACAGTCTCTGTGTCACGACTTGCGACGTCGGTCGTCGTTTGGCGTGACACAGAACCCACAGTCTCACCGATCGCGTCAGTTCGAGGTCGTCGGGCAGACCGACGCGTCAGCGGCTGTGCTCGTGGTGCACGTGATCGTGCTCGTGCTGGGGCAGCAGGTCGGACACATCGACGCCTGCGTCGTGGTCGCCGTCGACGTGGCCGTGCTCGTCGACGACGACAGCGGCGTGATCGGTGCGCACCATCCGGTTGCCGAACGCCTCGGTGAGCAGCGCCGGACGAAGCGCCTCCGCCGGCGGGCCATCCGCCACGATGCAGCCGGCGAGGAGAATCACGCGATCGGTGTGGCGAGCCTCGCCGAGGTGATGCGTCGACAGCACGACGGACGTGCCCGCCGTTGTCTCGTCGGTGATCACGTCGAGGATGCGCTGCTGTGAGGCCAGGTCAAGTCCGGTGATCGGCTCGTCGAGGAGGAGCAGGTCGGGACGGGCAGCGAGCGCCTGGGCGACGAGCACACGCTGGCGCTGCCCGCCAGAGAGGTCGCCGAACGGCCGGCGGACCATGTCCACGACGTCCATTCGCTCCGCCGCCTCGTCGATCGCCCGGCGATCGGCGGGACCGAGCCGGCCGAGCAGCCCGCGCTCGCCATAGCGACCCATGCGCAGCACCTCGCCGACGCTGATCGGCATCCACCGGTGCTGGAGTTGGTGCTGGGCGACGAAGGACACACGGGTTCCGGCCCGCCGTTCGATAGTCCCCGACGTCGGCCGCAGCAGGCCGGCGAGGACGAGCAACAGCGTGCTCTTCCCGCTGCCGTTGGGCCCGACGAGCGCCACCGACTGACCGCCCGGAATCTCCAGCGAACTTGGAGCCAGGGCGACGGTGGTGCCGTAGTGCACGCACACGTCGCGGGCCGCAATCGTCGTCGGCAGGTCGATGGCGACGGCGGAGTTGTCCATACGAGACGACCACTCTACCATTTTGAGAATGTTTCTCATTTGCCGGCTTGCCGCTGCGGGGTTGTCCCTCGCCCTTGCGTCCGGCTCCCTCGTCGCCGGGTCTGACGACACACCGATCGTCGTCGCCACGACATCGATCTGGGCCGACATCGTCGATCGCATCGACTGCGGCGACCACTTCACGGTCGAGACGTTGATCCCGGTCGGTGGCGACGCCCACTCCTTCGAACCGTCCGTGCGCGATCGCCGGCGGCTCGGTGACGCCTCCCTTGTCGTCGCCAACGGCGGCGGTCTCGAAGAGCTGCTGCACGACACGCTCGACGCCGTCGCCGGCGAGGGCGTGACCGTGTTGGAGGTCTTCGACCACGTCACGACCGCACCACTCGACCACGCCGACGAGGACGAGCACACGGAAAACAGCCTGGAGGGAGACGAGCACGCCGAGGACAGCGACGAGCACGAACATTCGGGAGACGATCCGCATGTGTGGTTCGACCCGACGCTGGTGGTCGAGGCCGCCCCCGCGGTCGGCGCCGAGCTGGTCGCCGCCGGCGCCGACGCCGCGACCACCGACCGATGCGTCGTCGAGTTCACGTTGGAGATGGAAGCGCTCGACGCTGAGCTGACCGAGATCCTGTCGGTGGTGCCATCGGAGCGCCGCCTACTCGTCACCAACCACGACGCCCTCGGCTACTTCGCCCGCCGCTACAACTTCGAGATCCTCGGCTCGGTCATTCCGGGCTCGTCGACGTTGGCGGAAGCCTCCCCGGCCGAGCTCGAACAACTGGCAGATGACATCGAAGGTGCCGGGGTGCCGGCGATCTTTGCCGAGGCGTTGGAGGCCACGGACGAGGCGACCACCCTCGCCGATCGCCTCGACGTCGAGGTGGTGACGCTGTACACCGACTCACTCGGCGAGGAAGGGTCGGGCGCCGAAACCTACGCCGACCTGATGCGCTTCACCGCCAGCGCGATCGCCGACGCCCTCGGCGAGGGCTGAGTGACGTTCCTGACGGATCCGTGGGCGTGGTGGGTACAGCCATTCACCGACAACGAGTTCATGCGCACGACGCTGTGGGCGGTGCTGCTGACGGCGCTCTGCACGTCGCTCGTCGGCACCTGGGTGGTCCTCCGCGGCATGAGCTTCCTCGGGGAGGCGCTCGCCCACGGCGTACTGCCGGGCATCGCCATCGCCTTCGTGCTCGGGTACAACACGACGATCGGAGCGTTCCTCGCCGCCCTGGCCATGGTCGCAGGCGTGAACCTCGTGCGCTCTGCGTCGCCGCTCCCCGACGACGCCTCGATCGGCATCCTCTTCGTCGGGTTCCTCAGCGCCGCTGTCGTCATCATGAGCAGTCAGCAGGCGGGCTACGCCGGCGACCTCAACCGCTTCCTGTTCGGGTCGATCACCGGCGTCACCTCGGCCGACGTGACCCGCCAACTCGTCGCCACGGCGATCACCCTCACCGCCGTCGCGATCTTCTATCGGGCGTTCCTGGTCGGCACGTTCGACGAGCGACAGGCAGCGGTGCTCGGGCTGCACCCCCGCCTCGCCCACATCGGCCTGCTCGTGCTGTTGTCAGTGGCGATCGTCTCGTCGTTCGCGACGGTCGGCAATCTGCTCGTCTTCGCCTTCCTGGTGGCGCCACCCGCGACGGCCACACTGTTCGCCGCGAGGGTCCCCACCGTCATCGCCGCGGCGGCCGTCATCGGCTCGGTGGCGGGCACCGTCGGCCTCCTGATCAGTTACCACCACGGCACGGCAGCCGGCGCCACGATGGCGCTGTGCGCCGTCGCCGCCTTCCTCATCGGGCTGGGAACTCGGACGATCCTCGCCAGATACCCTGCGCGCTATGGCTGACGCCCGGCTCGAGGGCACCGAGATCGCCGACTCCGTGATCGACATCATCGGCGACACCCCGCTCGTGAGCCTGCAGCGGGTCAGCGAGATCGAAGACCTGCCGTGCGTCCTGGCGATGAAGATGGAGACCTCCAACCCCGGCGGATCGTCCAAGGACCGGCCTGCGTTGGAGATGATCCTCCAGGCCGAGCGCGATGGCCTACTTCAGCCCGGAGGCACGATCGTCGAGCCGACGAGCGGCAACACGGGTGTCGGTCTGGCGATCGTCGCCGCCCAGCGCGGCTACCACTGCGTCTTCGTGATGACCGACAAGGTTGCGCCCGAGAAGATCTCGCTGCTGCGCGCCTACGGTGCCGAGGTCGTCGTGTGCCCGGTCGCCGTCGCCCCCGAGGACCCGGAGAGCTACTACTCGGTGGCCGCAAGGCTGACCGACGAGCTGTCCGCCTTCCGTCCCAACCAATACGCCAATGCCGCTAACCCGCGGGCCCATGAGCTGACGACGGGGCCCGAGCTGTGGCGCCAGACGGCCGGTCGGATCACCCACTTCGTCGCCGGAGCAGGGACATGCGGCACGATCACTGGCACCGCCCGCTACCTCAAGGCCCAGAACCCGGCGATCCGGATCGTCGCCGCCGACCCGGAGGGGTCCGTGTTCTCGGGAGGATCTGGCAGGCCCTATCTCGTCGAGGGAGTCGGCGAGGACTTCTTCCCGACGGCGTGGCAACCCGACCTCTACGACGACATCATCGCCGTGTCCGACGAGGAGAGCTTCCTCACCGCCCGACGCGTGTCTCAGGCCGAGGGAATCCTCATCGGCGGCTCGGGCGGGATGGCTGTGGCAGCGGCGATCCAGATCGCCCGCGCTGCCGATCAGGACGACATCGTCGTCGTGCTCAACCCGGACTCGGGGCGCGGCTACCTGTCCCGGGTGTTCGACGACGACTGGATGGCGACGTTCGGATTCGTCCGCGAGTGCGACACATGCGTCGGGGTAGTGCTGGAGACCCGCGGGGCGATGGCCGGGTTGCTCTACGTCAACCCCGAGCAGACCGTGCGGACGGCGATCGACGTGATGAAGTCGAACGGGATCAGCCAGCTCCCCGTGTGCAAGAACACGCCGCCCTTCGCCAATGCCGAGGTGTCCGGGTCGATCGACGAGCTCGACGTGATGGAAGCGATCTCTCGTGACCCGGCGCGTCCTCGACATGGCGGTCGAACGGGTGATGGGCCCGCGGCTGCCGACGATCGGGGTCGGCCAGCGGATCGAGAAGGCCGTGCAGATGCTCGAGGCGGCCCCCGCCCTTCTCGTCCTGTCGGGGGGTCGGCCGCTGGCGGTGATCACCCGCACCGACATCCTGTCGTACTACGAGGCGGTCGCCGGCGAGACGGTCTATGGGTGAAGAGCAAGGTGGGTTCGGGTTCGAGACCCGGGCCATCCATCACCGGACAGGATCCCGACGACGCCGACCGGAGCCGTTGTGACGCCGATCTCGCTGGCGACGACGTTCGCCCAGCAGTCCGTCGGCGTCCACCGCGGCTACGAGTACTCACGCTCCGGAAACCCGACACGGACCGCGCTCGAGCAGTGCCTGGCGTCGCTGGAAGGCGCCCGCCACGGTCTCGCCTTCGCCAGTGGCTTGGCGGCCGAGGACACCGTGCTTCGCGCGCTTGTTGCGGACGGCGGTCGGCGGGTGTTACTCGGCAACGACGCCTACGGCGGCACCTATCGCCTCGTCGCCAACGTCTGGGGACCTCTGGGTGTGGCCTGGGACGCCGTCGACCTCACCGATCTCGACTCCATCGCCGCCTCGTGGCCGGACGACGCCGGGCTCGTGTGGCTGGAGTCGCCGACCAACCCGCTGCTCACGTGCATCGACATCGAGGCGGTGTGCACCATGGCCCACGAACGCGGGGCACGAGTCGTCGTCGACAACACGTTCGCCACGCCGTACCTCCAGCAGCCGCTCGCCCTCGGCGCCGACGTCGTCGTCCACTCGGCGACGAAGTATCTCGGCGGGCACAGCGACGTCGTCGGTGGATTTCTCGCCGTCGAGGACGACTCTCTGGCGGAGCAGTTGCGCTACCTGCAGAACGCTGCCGGCGCGGTCCCCGCGCCGTTCGATTGCTATCTCGTGCTGCGCGGTGTCAAGACATTGGCGGTGCGCATGGACCGACACTGCACGAACGCTCGCGCCGTCGTCGACGTTCTTGTCCGCCACCCGGCCGTGGAGCGGGTGTTCTACCCGCAGCTTCCCGACCATCCCGGCCACGCCGCGGCAGCGAAGCAGATGGCCGACTTCGGCGGGATGGTCAGCTTCACCGTCAGCGGCGGCGCCGAGGCCGCCAAGCGTGTCGCCGCCTCGACCCGCGTGTTCACGCTCGCCGAATCGCTCGGTGCCGTCGAGAGCCTCATCGAGCACCCCGGGGCGATGACCCATGCGTCGGCGGCAGGCTCACCCCTGGAGGTTCCCGACAACCTCCTGCGCCTGTCCGTCGGCATCGAGTCGGCGAACGACCTCGTCGCCGATCTGGTCGGCGCCCTCGACGTCCTCGACGGCGAGTGACCACACGTCGTCGCCGGCGTAGTCGTCGAACAGCGACGGTGGGGCGTCGGGGTCGACGCGGTGCAGACGCTGGATGCCGGTCCACGGGACGTAGTGATCCATGAACACCCACGACCTCCGGTGGATCGGTGAGGGGCCCCACGCCTGGAGGGCAGCGAGGTGGGTCTGGCAGGGGTAGCCCTTGTTGCTGTCGAACGCCCACGCCGGGTAATGCTCGGCATCGGCGCGCATCAGCCGGTCGCGGCTGACCTTGGCGAGGATGCTGGCGGCCGAGACGACGAGGCACCGGGCATCGGCCTTGATGACCCGCTCGACGTGGCGGACGTGCGGCGACACGAAGTCCCAGCTGCCGTCGACGATCGCCGCGTCGGGCAGCAGCGACAACTGGCCGATCGCCCGACTGGCGGCGAGACGTTGCGCCGCCGCCATCCCAAGCTCGTCACACTCGACTTGCGTGGCGTGTCCGACACCCCACGTCTCGCACCAAGAGGCGACCCGATCGAAGAGTCGCTCCCGGTCGCCCTCGGTGAGCATCTTCGAGTCTCGGATGCCGTTGAGCCGGCGATCGCGTGGCAGCACGGCGGCGCCGACGGAAAGCGGGCCGGCCCATGCCCCGCGGCCGACCTCGTCGATGCCGACGACGATCGGGTAACCAGAGTCCCACAGCTCCTTCTCGATGCTCCGCGTTGGGGCAACCTTCTTCGAGAGCGGCCGCCGCGGACCGCGTCGAGGACTCACGACGCACAGACTAGGAGTCCCGACAATTAACACAGCGACAGCCGGCCGCGGCGCGGTTACCGTCCCGCGCCCATGGGGAGGACGGCGGTCATGGGTTTTGAGTCGAGCAGGCACACGATGCTCTCCGGCATTCTCGATGCGGCCACGGCGGCGGGGCACGACATCGACGGCTTGTCAGCGGGCGTGCTCGCGCCGGTCGACCACCTGCACACCCTCGGGCTCCCCGCCACGCTCCGGCTGGCCGCCGAAGCAGGCATCGCCGCTGACGACGTCGTGCTTGACGTCGGCTGCGGCATCGGCGGACCGGCGCGCACGTTGGCCACACACTTCGGATGCCAACTCGTCGGCGTCGACGTCACGGCTGTCTACTGCGACGCGGCCGCCGACCTCAACCGCCGAACCGGGCTCGACGATCTCATCGAGATTCGCCTCGGCGACGCCACCGCTCTTCCGTGCGAGGACGCCGAGTTCACCGTCGCTTGGACCCAGCACGCTTCGATGAACATCGCCGGCAAGGCGAAGATGTACGCAGAGATGCGCAGAGCGCTCGTGTCCGGTGGTCGTCTCGCATTCTTCGACGTACTCGCCGGACGCCGTCAGCCGGCCCACCTACCCGTGCCGTGGGCCGATGACGAGAGCCAGAGCGTGCTGGCGACCGCCAAGCAGACCCGCCATCTGGTCACCGACGCCGGATTCGCCATTCGCCAGTGGGAGGACGTGACGAAGTCGGCCGCCGAGTACGTGTCCGAACTCGCCGCCGCCGCTGCGACGCCGCCGAGTGGTCTCGGGGTGCACCTCGTCGTGCCCGACTTCGCTCAGCGCGCCGCCGTGCTCGCCCGCAACGTCGACGAAGGCCGCGTCACCTTCGTCCAGTGCGTCGCCGACGCACTGTGAGTTTCGGCCTCACTCGTTCGCTCGCTGCGCTCGCTCTCTCCGTTCGGCCGAGCTCAAAGCAGGCGGCCTTCGGCCGCACGAAGCATCTCTGCCGACCGACCGGCAGAGCCGGATCGGTCAGCGGCGGGGGGCTCCGCCAGGAGGCTCTGCCCCCCAAACCCCCCGCCGAGGAGACGAAACGCTACGCCACGTAGGCGGGCGTGGGGTCGCCAGTCACCTCGTCAACTGCGGTCGAGAGGGCGACCTTGCGCGGCCGGCCGCGGCCACGGCGCACGGCGACGACTTCGCCGTCGACGATGAACTCGCCGCCCCACACACCGAACGGTTCGCCGCGCTGCAGGGCGCGGGCGAGGCACAGGCAGCGAACGGTGCAACGGGCGCAGATCGCCTTGGCCCGAGCAGCCTCCGCCGGGTTCTCGGAGAAGAACAGGGGGGTGTACGTGGAGCGCGGATCGGCGCAACGCGCGGCCTTGGCGATCACTGCATCTATCGGATGACGACGCCCGGGTGGCGCCGAATGCGCAGGACTCTCGACAACTTGCACCGTGTACCTCCTCGTCAGCCCCTTCAACAGCCGCTCCGCCACGGGACGGCACCCAAGCCTCAGGGAGAAGGCGTGAAGTTCCGGGGAACGAACCGTTCACCGCGATTGAACAATTCGTCAAGTTCTGTGATCAGCGCTGCTAGCTGGACCGTTGTCCAACCTCTGCGTGGTGGGGGGATGCTCGAAGGGGGGCGCTCCGCGATCCCCCCTTCGACTGTGGTCGGGTCCGGCTCTGCCGGTCCGACCAGGGAATTCTTCAGTGCGGCCGAAGGCCGCTCGTCAGCAACCCGACCGAATGGAGAGAGCGAGCGAAGCGAGCGAACGAATGAGGGAGGCGCATTAGCTGGACCGTTGCGGGTCGAACACGCAGTACGCGCCGGTGACGACGGTGGAATCGAGGTAGTGACCGGCGTCACGGTCGGCCTCGCCGATGCGGCGGATCGCACTGCGGATCGCTCTCGTGACGTTGACTCGCGCTCGTTCGCTGACCGATACCGCACGGCGGTCGCGGCCGCCGAGCCCGACCGCCTGGGCGAGCTGGTCGACGAGGAGGTCACGCTCGGTTCCGAGCTGCGACGCCCGCTCGATGTCGTTGAACTGCTCGGCCTCGGCGATCAGCTCGTCGAGCTCGGTGAGGCGCCGTCGATAGGCGACCTTGGCGGTGTCATCGAGTACCTCGCCGGCGTCACCGAATCCTTCGACATAGCCAGCTAGGAGATCACCGACGTCTGCCGCGCCGCGGAGACCGGGCCCGGCAACGTGCCCGCCCGCGAGGTCGAGGACGTGGACTGGTCGGCCCGGTTGGGCGAGCAAGGTGGCGAGATGGCGCACCCCCTTGGCATCGCGCACGTGGGTGCTGCCGCCGGGAGTGATGACCGTCCAGAACTCGCCGTCGCGGCGCAGCGAGCATCGTGTTGCGACGACGTCGTCTGGGGTCGGCCCGCCCAAAGGCTCCGGCGCGGCCGTGTCTGCTTCGGGGAGGGCGGCGAGCCGTTCGGTCAACCGGTGCAGCCCGAGCGCGACGGCCGTTCGTTGCGCCGCGTCGAGCAGGGCCATCGCCCGGTGGCGGCGTTCCTCCTGGTCGCCGTCGAGGAGCAGCTTGGCGAACTCGAGGCGTGTCTCGGCGAGCAGGGCCGGCGTGCCCAGTCGGGCGCCGGCGACGAGGGCGGCTTCGAAATGGTCGGCCGCCCAGTCGGGTCGGTCGCTGAGCACGGCGAGCACACCGAGATAGTGATCGACCGGACCCCAGCACGCCTGCGCCGGGGCCCCGACGATGACGACACGACCGGAGTACGGGCGCAGCAGGTCGTAGGCCTCCTCGGCATGCGTCGAGTCGGCGAGCTCTGCCAACACCAGGGTGAGGCAGGTGAGGCAGTTCACGAAAAGCATGTCGTGACGGAACTTGCCGAAACCGGGCCCGGCGAGTTGCTCGATCATCGCCGCGGCGGTCTCTCGTTCGCCGAGTTCGGCGTGGATCAACGCCATCGCGCTGGTGTTGGCTGGGTGTGGGGGTGCGGCACGCAGTGCTGTGCGGAGGAAGGCGTCGAGCAGTTCGTGCTCGCCACGATGCCTCCACACCGGGAACATCTGGGCTCCGTAAACGGTGCCGGCGAGCGGGTTACCGGCCCGCTGCGACTGCACGCGGGCCTCGTCGGCGAGCGCCTCGCCATCGGCGAGGCGACCCTGCATGATCGCTCGGAGAGCGCGGAACTGGATCGTGTAGGCGAGCAGGAACGGCTGGTGCAGGCGCTCGGCCAGCTCGGCATGCGAGTCGAGCTCCCGGTCGGCTGCGGCGACATCACCATCCTCGAGCAGGTCGGTGAAACGCCAGCGACTGGCTGATACTGCCAGCTCGAGCTCGTTGGCGGTGTGCGCCAGGGTCCGGCTCTGCGCCGCATCGGCGAGACGTTGTTCGAAGTTGTCGGGACCCCACTGGGCGTACCGCCGGCTGTGGATCGCCAGCGCCAGTGTCGCCTGGTCACGCAGCCTCCTGGCCATCGCGACAGCTTCCTCGCTCAGCTCGAATCGGCGGCCGTCGAGATCGGACCAGTAGAGCGCCACCGACAAGCGGGCGAGGAGGCGCACGCGCATGTGCGAGTCTCCCGGCGGGAGGGCGGCGATCGCCTCCTCGAGGAGAGCGACGAGCGTCTCGTCGCGCCGCCCACTGAAGTGGTAGCCGGTGACCCCGGCATAGCCGAGCGCCGCGCTGGCGAGTCGATCGGCGAGCCCGAGCTCGCGTGCGAGCGCCGCCGCTTCGAGATACGTGCTGCGGCCCCCACCGGTGTCTCCGCTGCGTGTCCGCGCCGCGCCGAGCGTGAGGAGCAGGTCGCAGCGTCGGGTTGGATCACGATTCCCTGCCGACACCAGGGTGTCGAGGGAGCGCCGGAAGTGCGCTGCCGCCTCGTCATAGGCCGTCTGGACCATCGCCCGCTGTCCGGCACGGGCGCAGTACTCGACGGCCCTGCTGGAGTCGCGTCCCGGGCCGATTGCGAGCAGGAAGTGGTGGGCAAGTTCGGCAAGGTGCGGTTCGAGGTCGCTGCGGTGGACCTCTTCGAGGGCGCTGCCGACTCGCCAGTGCAGCTCGGCCCGTCTGCTTGGTTCGAGTTCGCGATAGAGGGCGTCACGTACGAGGATGTGCTCGAAAGCGAACGCACCGGCGGCGCTCCCACTCGCCCGGATGGTGCCGCGATTGACGGCGTCGTCGAGGAGATCGAGCAGGGAGTTCTGGTCTCGGCCGACCACCATTCCAAGTACCGGCATGGTGAACGTGCGTCCGATGACTGCGGCGACGCGCAAGATCGTCCGCGATTCGTCGTCCAGATACGTGAGTCGCGTCCGCGTGGCAGCGCGCATGCTCGGCGGCAACGGCAGGGCAACGGATCCACCCTGTTCGCCGCTTCCACGCTCGACAGGATTGAGCCGCTCTTCGGCGACGAGCAGGTGGGTGATCGAGTCGACGTACAACGGGTTTCCGTTCGTCGCCCGGTGCACCGTACGGATGACGTCACTCCCAGCCCGCTCGCCGGCGATCTGCTCGACGAGCATCCCGACTTGGGACTCGCTGAGTCCGCGCAGCGGGAGCACCCGACCTTCGCGGGAGAGCTTGGCGAGGATTGCGTCGGCACCCGTGAGGGCGGCGTCGTCACCGCGGTAGGTGCCGACCACGAGCAGTCTGCGGTGCGGCACCTCGCGGGCGAGGAAGTGGAGCAGACGGAGCGAGTCGTGATCGGCTGCGTGCAGATCGTCGAGCAGCACGACAGCCGGCTGGTCGGCGACGAACTCCTGAATCAGCGTGGTCACGGCGTCGAAGAGGGCGAACTGCCCGGGAGGCGCGTCGTCGGAGCTCTCTTCGCCGGCGACGGCGTGGGCGCCGATCTCGGGCATGATCGGCCTCAGTCGGCGGATTCTGGCGACGTCGCCGCCGAGCAGATCCTCGACGTCACGCTCGCGCAGAACCGCCCGCAGCACTTGCGTCCACGGCCAGTACGCAGGTGCTCCGCCCTCTTCCCAGCAGCGTCCCCACACCACCGCGAACTGGCGGCGGCCGGCCTCCTCGCCGAGGGCCCGGGCGAGGTGCGTCTTGCCGATGCCCGGCTCGCCTTCGAGCAGGAACAGCTGACCGTTGCCGTCGGCGACGACGTCGAGGCTGTCGATCAGCGCGCCAAGTTCGCGCTGACGACCGATCAGCGTCGCGCTCGATCCCTTGACCACGTTCGCCTTCCCAGAAGATCCCGCATGCGAGTCGGCTTTGTCGTCGTCGCTCGTCCGCAAAGTGTATGCACAGCGCTGTCGCGCCGCCGTCCTCGCAGCTCAGGGCGGAGGGAGTCGCCACAACGTCTCGCCGCGCCGGTTGGTCGTCGACCACGGTTGCCCACCGACTCGTGCCGACAACTGGACGGGCTTGCCGTGGATCTCCCACAACACCGCCGCGTCGGCGCCGTGCCAGCGCACGGCCAGCGACACGCGCGAATCCGGTCCGGCAACCAGGCGATGCGCATCGAAGCTCGTTCCACGCCACACCGTTGGGATTCCACCCGGAAACAGCATCGAACCGTCGACGAGGCGTCGCTCCACGGTCGGGATCAGCGCCACATCATCGGACCCGACGATGGCCTCGTCTCGGCCACGACCCTTCATCGGATCAGGGCGTAGTCGGGCGAGGTCGTCGAGAGCTCGAGTCTCCCCCGCCACGGCGAGTACGACGCTGGCAGCGTCGAGGGCAGCGGCGGCGAGGTCGTGACCGCGCCGGACCGTGGCGCCGACGGCCGCGGCGACGCACGGGACTGCCTCGGCAGCGCCATTGGTGTCGAGATCGCCGAGACGAACGAGTTCACCGACACCGAGCAGGTGGCGTTCCGGTTCGGTTTCCGGATCGGCGACGCCGGCGAGCAGCAACTCACAACGCGCCGCCCTGACCGCCTCGACGAGAGCCGCCTCGGGGAGGTCGAGGCGGCTCGCCACGTCGGTCCGGGTGATCCACCCGCGGACCACTGCGTCATCGGGTGGCAGTCCCGCCGGCAACGACGACGGGCCAGCTCCGGAGTGGGCCAATCCGACGGTGATCGTCGCCCGATGACCGACCGGCACCGCCACGGCGCCGGCGGGAAGCGTTGTGCCCCCGATCGGCATGTCGGCCGGCGGTCGGTTGGTTGCGATGTCGCCGCGGGTGAAGGCGACGGCGATCGGCGCCGGTGAGTCGTTGTGCACGGACATGAGCGAATATCCACCGCCATCGGCGACCGACCAGACACGCTGGATCGCATCGCCACCGGGGATGCGCAGGCGGGTCTCGAAGACAGCCGTTCCGGCAACGCGGCGATGCCGCACTCCGGCCTCGGTGCGAGCGTCGTGCCAGCGATCGTCGGCGGCAACGTGCCAGGCCAGCGTGGCGCTGCCGTCGTGCGGTTCGATTGCCCCGGCGGGGGTGACCGTCGCCCGCCATCGCTGACCTACCACACCTGTCGTTGCCACGAGCAGCGAGCGTAGGTGCGACGATGCGTATCCTGACCGCCGTGGATCTTGCCGTGTTGATCCCGGTGAAGCGATTTCGGCTCGCCAAGCGTCGACTCGCCGGACTGCTCGACGAAGACCAGCGGATCGCCCTCGCCCAGTGGTTGGCCGGCCGCGTCGTGTCCGCCGCCTCAGCGGCCCCGGTCTTCGTCGCCTGCGAGGACGAAGCCGTCGCCGCGTGGGCCGATTCGGTCGGAGCCGAGGTCCTGTGGACCCCCGGGCTCGGCCTCAACGGGGCGGTCGAGTCGAGCCGGGCGACGATCTCCGGGAAGGGCTTCGATCACCTGTTGATCGCCCACAGCGACCTGCCGCTGGCCGGCGCCCTTGCCGACGTCGCGAGGACGAGAACGATCACCCTCGTGCCGGATCGCGCCGGTGACGGGACGAACGTGCTCAGCCTCCCGGTCGAGGCGGCGATCGAGATCAGCTATGGCCCCGGGTCGTTCGCCGCTCATCTCCGCCAGGCCCTCGCGCTCGCTGGCGATGGTGGGGGCGGACTGCTGGTCGAGGTACGCCGGGATCGCCGGCTCGCCCTCGACGTCGACACTCCCGACGACCTCGCTCATCCTGCACTGCGGACAGAATTGCCCGGATGGTTGCAAACGATCCTGGCCAACCGACGCTGAGCAGCGACGCCGCGGGATTGGCCCCCACGGCGACGATCGATCTGGAGGTCCCGGCCTGCGCCCTGGCAATCGGTGCTCATCCCGACGATGTCGAGTTCGGGGCCGGGGGCACGCTCGCCAAGTGGGCGGAGGGCGGCTGTGTGGTCCATTACCTGGTGTGCACCGACGGCTCGAAGGGCACGTGGGATCCTGAGGCGGATACGCATGCGCTCGTCGGTCGGCGCCACGAGGAACAACGCGAGGCAGCCCGACTCCTGGCCGGCGCCAACGCCGGCGAGGTCGTCTTCCTCGACCGTGTCGACGGCGAGTTGGCCAACGACGTCACGACGAGGACGGAGATCGTCAGGGCGATCCGTCGGCTGCACCCCGACGTCGTGGTCAGCCATGACCCCTGGAAGCGCTACCGGCTCCATCCCGATCACCGGGTGGCGGGCCAGCTCGCCTGCGACGCGATCGTCGGTGCCCGCGACCCACACTTCCACCGCGACCTCGGGCTCGAGCCGTTCCGTCCATCGGCGCTGATGCTGTTCGAGGCTGATCTCCCGAACCACGCCGAGAACGTGACCGCGACGGTCGAACGCAAGCTCGCCGCCCTGCTCGCCCACGAGAGCCAGTTCGAGTCGACGATGCACGCCAAAGGCGGCGACCCACCGCTGCTCCAGGCCTTCCGCACCCGCATCCTCGACCGCCTCGCCGAACTCGGCCGCCCCTGGGACCTCCCGTACGCCGAGGTCTTCGCCCTGATGATCGACCTCTGAGACGATTGTGAGCGGGTGGGGTTAGACGACGGCGAGAGGGGTGGCGAAGTGGCAGGCGACGGGGTGGTCGGTGTCGCGGGGGACGAGGGCGGGCTCCTCGGCGGCGCAGATGTCCTGGGCCATCCAGCAGCGCGTGCGGAATCGGCAGCCCGACGGCGGGTCGATCGGGCTCGGCACGTCGCCGAACAACTTGATCCGCTGGCGCGCCCGCTCCCGGTCGGGATCGGGGATGGGGATCGCCGACAGGAGCGCCTGGGTGTATGGGTGCGACGGTGAGCCGTAGATCTGGTCGCGCGTGCCGATCTCGACGATCTTGCCGAGATACATCACGGCGACGCGATCGGAGATGTGGCGGACGACGGACAGGTCGTGGGCAATGAACAAGTAGGTGAGCCCGAGCTCGTCCTGCAGCTGCTCGAGCAGGTTGACGACACCGGCCTGGATGCTCACGTCGAGCGCCGACACCGGCTCGTCGAGGACGATGAACTTCGGCTCGACGGCCAGCGCCCTGGCGATCCCGACGCGCTGGCGCTGACCGCCCGAGAACTGGTGGGGATACCGGTCGGCGTGCTCGGGCGACAGCCCGACGAGTCGCAGCAGTTCCTGGACTCGCTGGCGCGCCTGCTCCCGGGTCATCCCCCGATGCACGCGCAAGGCCTCGCCGATCGCCCGCTCGATCGTCTTGCGCGGGTTGAGCGAGGCGTACGGGTCCTGGAAGACGATCTGCGCCTGCTGACGGAACTGGATCAGGGCGTCGCCTTCGAGGGCGCTGATGTCGGCGCCTTCGAAGACGACCTCGCCGGCCGTTCGCGGAATCAGCCGCAACACCAGCCGCCCCGTCGTCGACTTGCCACAGCCCGACTCGCCGACGAGCCCGAGCGTCTCGCCGGGATACACGTCGAACGACACCTGCGAGACCGCCTGCACCTTGGCGACCTGCCGGCTGAACAACCCGCCCCGCACGGGGAAGTCCTTGACCAGGTCGCGCACCGACATCAACGGTGCCCGGTCGTCGACGTCTGTGTGGAAAGCACCGGAGGTCAACGCCTCGGCGGTCATACGACGCTCTCTTCGATGGTCTCGTCAGCAGTCACCTCAACGGCTTCCTCACGGAACTCGGTGACGTCGACGTCGCCGAGCTCCTCGGCGTAGTGACACGCCGAGAGGTGGGCCGATCCGGCGACCAGGCGCAGCGGCGGCACGTCGACAGAACACCGCTCCCTGGCGAAGTCGCAGCGGGGATGGAACGCGCATCCCGACGGTGGATTGAGCAACGACGGCGGGGAGCCGCGGATCGGTCGCAGCTGCTCGTTGCCGGCATCGTCGAGACGCGGCATCGAAGCCAGCAGCCCGAGGGTGTACGGATGCCGCGTCTCGTAGAACGCCTCGTGTGCCGTGCCGACCTCGGCCTCACGCCCGGCGTACATCACGATCATCCGGTCGGCCAGGCCGGCGACCACTCCGAGGTCGTGGGTGATCAACACGATCGAGGAGTCGATCTCCTCCTTCATCTCCATCAGCACGTCGAGCACCTGCGCCTGCACGGTGACGTCGAGCGCCGTCGTCGGCTCGTCGGCGATGAGCAGGTCGGGGTTGCACGTGATCGCCATGGCGATCATCGCCCGCTGGCGCATCCCACCGGAGAACTCGTGGGGGTGCATCTCCGCCCGCCTCTCCGGCTGCGGGATACCGACGAGGCGGAGCATGTCGACGGCGCGGTCCCACGCCTCCTTCTTGCTCACCTTGTCGTGGATGCGCGCCATCTCGGCGACCTGCCGGCCGACGGTGTGCACCGGGTTGAGGGCGGAGAGCGGGTCCTGGAAGATCATCGCGATCTCGCCGCCGCGGATCTGCCGCATCCGGTCCTCGCCGGCCGCCAGCAGATCCTCCCCCTTCCACCGCAGGACATCTGCCTCGATCGTCGCCGGCGGCACTTCGAGCAGACCCATGATGCTCAGCGAGGTCACCGACTTGCCCGACCCGGACTCGCCGACGATCGCCAGCACCTCGCCGCGGCGGACGTCGAAGCTGAGCCCGTCGACCGCCTTGACGACGCCGGCCTCGGTGGTGAACGTCGTGCGCAGGTTGCGCACCGAGAGCAGAACGCTCTGGGTCCTCGAGCGGGTCGTTGGCCATCAGCGCCGCATCTTCGGGTCGAGCGTGTCGCGCAGGCCGTCGCCGACGAGCACGAAGCCGAGCACCGTCAGGAAGATGGCGAACCCTGGGAAGAACAGCATGTGCGGCCGCGCTCGTGAGCGACCCCTTCGCCTCGGCGACCATCAGCCCCCACGCCGGCGTCGGCGAGGTCGGCCCGACCCCGAGGAACGACAGCGCCGCCTCGGACAGGATCGCCGCCCCGATGGCGATCGTGCCGTAGACGATGACCGGCACGGAAGCGTTCGGCAGCAGGTGGCCGAAGATCATCCGCGCCCGTCCGAAGCCGAGCGCCCGCGCCGCCTCGGCATACTCCATCTTCTTGATGCTGAGGAACGACGCCCGCACGACGCGGGCGATGGCCAGCCACCCGGTGAGCCCGAGGACGATGATCAGCGAGTTGACACTGCGCCCGAACAAGGTCGCGATCGACACGGCGAGGATGATGTAGGGGATCGACAAGAAGATGTCGACGATTCGCATCATCAGCGAATCGGTACCGCCACCGAAGAATCCGGCGACCGCCCCGAACGTGGTGCCGATCACCAAGGCCATGAGCGTGGCGAGGACACCGACCTTGAGCGAGATCCGCGCGCCGTAGACGACCCGCGAGAACAGATCGCGTCCGACGTTGTCGGTGCCGAACCAGTGATCGCGTGACGGACCGACGCGGAACTCGGATGTCTGCTCGCGGTAGCTGTAGGGCGCGATGAGATCGGCGAACACAGCGGTGAGCACGAGCAGGATGACGATGCACGAGTCCGAACACGGCCATCTTGTTGCGCGAGTAGCGGCGCCAGAACGTCCTCACGACTCGACTCGCTCCCCGAGGCGGATGCGCGGGTCGAACCAGGCGTACGACAGGTCGACCGAGCAGGTTGACGATCGATGTAGATGATCACCACGACCAACGAGAGGCCGAGGATCACGGGAAGATCGCGGCGGTTCACGGAGTCGACGATCTGCGAACCGATTCCCGGCCAGGAGAACACCGTCTCGGTGAGTACGGCGGCCCCGATCACCACCCCGAAGTCGATGCCGATCAGCGTGACGACGGGAATCAGGGCGTTGCGCAGTCCGTGGCGGAGCACCACCGTGCGCTCGCTGAGCCCCTTCGACCGCGCCGTGCGGATGTAGTCGGCGTTCAACACGTCGAGCATCGAGCCGCGCATCATGCGCGCCGCGAGCGCCGTGGAGACGCACGCCAGTGTCACCGCCGGGAGGATGAGATAGCGCCACTGCTCGCCGATGGGGATGAAGAACAGGAACCAAGTGTCCGGTCCGAGGCGCGACGTGCGCAGCTGCATCCAGTCCGGCAACCCGTACCGCTCGGGGAGCACGGCGAACACGTACTGGAGGATGAACCCGAGCACGAACACCGGGATCGCCGCCGCTGCGGTGGTGGCGAGTGTCGTCGCCTTGTCGGTGAGCGAGTAGCGCCGCACGGCAGCGATCAGCCCGACGCTGATGCCGACAGTGATCTCGATGATCGTCGCCCAGATCGCCAGTCGAATGCTGCGCGGCGCCTTCTCGTAGAGGATCGAGTTGACGCTTTGGTTGTTGATGAACGACTCGCCGAGGTCCCAACGCAGCACACGTCCCCAGTAGGCGACGAACTGTCGCCACAGTGGATCGTTGAAGCCATAGCGCTCGTTGGCTTGGGCGACCACCTCAGGATTCGGGGTCCGTTCCAGGCCGCCGGCGATCAGTGTCGCCGGGTCGCCCGGGAAGCACGAAGAACAGAAAGAACAGGAACGAGACCGCGATGAAGACGGTCGGGATGACCTGCAACAGGCGACGGATCAGGAAGCTGAACACGCGAAGTCCCAGCCACAGTAGACGGCGGTGGTGGGTACCGGAATACCCACCACCGCCATCAGATCACGGCACCGTCACTTGGTGACGGTGATCCGCTCCCACGGGACGAGGAACATCGGACCGTGGCCGAAGTTCGGGACCGTGTCCGGGTTGAAGGCGTAGTCGCCGAGATACCAGTTGATCGGCACGACCATCGTGTCGGTGTTCAGCAACAGCTGCCTCGGCCTCGTTGAACAGTTCGTTGCGGGCGTCCTCGTCGGTCGTCGCCTTGCCTTCGGCCACGAGGGCGTCGAACTCCGGGTTGCTGTAGCCGTAGTTGTTGCCGTCGAGCGCCTCCGTGCCGAAGATGTCGAACAGGAAGTTGTCGTACGTCGGGTAGTCGGCGATCCAGCCTTCCCGACAGAAGCCGCAGGCGCCGTCGGCGAGCTCGGCGAAGTACGTCTCGCTGACCCGCGGGTCGGGCTCGGCCGGGATTCCGACGGCGGCGAGGTTCTCGACGATGATGTCGGTGACCAACTCGTGGACGCTTCCGGCGTTGAACATCACCGGTAGTGGCTCGTCGATCGAGTTGCCCGCCGCCTGCCACTCCTCGTAGGCCGCAGCTGCGCCCTCGGGGTCGTACGTGCAGTACTCGCAGACGTTCTCCTCGAACCCGGAGATGCCTGGCGGCGTGACGCCGGTCGAGATCGTGCGGGTGCCGTTGTAGACGGCCTCGTTGATCGTCTCGCGGTTGATCGCCATCGAGATCGCCTGGCGGAGCAGCAGGTTCTCCTCGCCGCCGAAGCGGGGGTCGCGGAAGTTGAACTGACGTAGTAGTAGGAACCGAGCACGCCCACGTCGAGCGTTGTGCCCCAGTTCGACCGCGCCTCCTCGGCGCGCGCGCCGGGGATGCGAGCGATGTCGGTCTCACCGGCTTCGAGAGCGTTGTACGACGTGTCGATGTCGGCGTTGATCTGGAAGCACGATTCGCTCGGCGCGGTCGGGCCAGGTCTCGCCGGTGGCGTCGCCCAACCAGTTGTCGTTGCGCACGAGAACGATCTCCTGGTCGTTGCGCGGCGACTCCATGGCGTAGGGTCCGTTGCCGACCATCAACTGGTTCTCCCAGTCGTCCGCGGCCTCGACGGCGGCCTCAGGGGTCGGCATGAACGTCTGGAACCCGGCGAGGGCGGGGAAGTTGGCGTACGGCGCCGACAGCGTGACGGTGAGCGTCATCGCCTCGTCGTCGGCGACGACGCCGGTGATCTCGTCTGCTTCGCCGGCAACAGCGGCTTCGCCGCCTTCGATGAAGTTCATCAAGTAGCTGTAGTCCCCGGCAAGAGCAGCCGCCCGCTCCCACGAACGCTTGAACGTGCTCGGCAGGATCGGCTCGCCATCGGAGAACTGCTGGCCCTCCTTGACGACGAACGTCCACACCGTGGCGTCCTCGTTGGACTCGAAGGACTCGGCCAGGTGCGGAACGATGACGATGTTCTCGGGGTCGCTGTCGTCGATCTCGGTGAGCCCGTCGAACACGGCGTTGATGAACTGGAACGAGTTCGAGCTCCGTGTTGAGCGCCGGATCGATGTGATCGGGCGGTCCGACCGGGAACGTCCCGCCGTCGATGATTTCTCCGCCACCGCCGGCAGATTGCGGGGATTCGGCGCTGCCGACGACGGGTACCGCCGACACCCCGATTCCCACGAGTGCGATTGCGAGCCAACGGCTCCGTTGCCTGTTCAAAGTGCGAACCCTCCTTGGTTCTTCCTCGCCGCGTTCCCCCACACGACACGTGTGCAGACGACGACGATGTCGTTGAGTCGGACGATAGTCCCGACCGTGTCACGTTTCACATCCTGAGACTTGTTCCAACTTGCGCGCTTTGACGCCGCGGCCCGTCGCGTGGGTGGCGAGGCTGCCAAGATGGGATCGGTGATGGGATGAACCCGAACACCGACGCTGCGACCGAGAACGGCCACACCAAGGGCGCGGCGGGCGCGGCTGTCATCGACGACGACTGGCGCCACGAGGACGAGCGCGGCTGGTTCCACCAGCATCAAACGTGGACAGGCGATGGGATCTCGTTGATCAGCGAGGAGAACGAGTGCTCGCCGCAGCCGTGGCACTACGCCCTCAATGAGAGCTACGGGCTCGGCATCTCCGTACAGGGCGCCTACCGGCGGCGGGTCCGCGGCACCGACCAAGTGGTCGACCCGAACACGGGGTTCTTGCGCTTCGCCGGCGACGAGGTCGGCGTCGAGCACTTCGTTGCCGGCCGCGGCGCCATCACGTTCGTCACGGTTGACCCCGGCCTTTGTCCGGGGTTCTTCGATGAGGTCACCCAGGTCCCGGCGTTCACCGTGACCCCGGCGATGGCACTCACTCACCTTCGCCTCGTGCGCGGCCAACGACTCGGCGCCGACGACCTCACACTCGAGACACTCGCTCTCGACCTGATCGGGGGCGCCGTGGAACAACAACACGACAGCGTCCACTCATACTCGCGAAGGACGACCGGAGAGTCGCGCCGTCGCTTGGTGACCGAGGCGTGCGAGCTGATCCACCGTCCAGGGCGCAAGATCGGTCTCGTCGAGATCGCCCGAACCACCGGCTGTTCCCCGTACCACCTGTCGCGTGTCTTCCACGAGACCACTGGGCTGACGATCCCGCAGTACCGCAACCGACTCCGCACCTACGAAGCGCTGCGCCGCCTCAACGACGGCGAGCACGATCTCGCCGCCATCGCTGCGGCAAGCGGATTCGCCGACCACAGTCACATGACGCGGTCGATCGTCGCCCAGTACGGCAACACGCCGTCACGACTGCGCGAGGTGTTGCAGGCGTATGCCGCGTCGGCACGGCTGATACCGCGCTGACGGACCGGCGGTGACTCTGGGTCGGCTCGCCTATCGGCTCGCCTCCTACCGCTTGCGGGCTGCCGTCTTCTTCGCCGGCGCCTTCTTGGCTGCGGTCTTCCTGGCTGGAGCCTTCTTGGCTGCGGTCTTCTTCGCCGGGGCCTTCTTCGCCGCGGTCTTCTTCGCCGGCGCCTTCTTGGCTGCGGTCTTCCTGGCTGGAGCCTTCTTGGCTGCGGTCTTCTTCGCCGGCGCCTTCTTGGCCGCGGTCTTCTTCGCCGCGGTCTTCTTGGCCGGCGCCTTCTTGGCCGCGGTCTTCTTCGCCGCGGTCTTCTTGGCTGGCGCCTTCCGAGCGGTTGTCTTGCGGGCTGCTGACTTCAGAACCATGGTTTGCTCTCCCCTTGGGGCTGAGGATGTCGGTTGCCGCAATGGGCGGCGACTGATATGTCAACGCAGGACGTCGAGAATCGCAAGCACTCTGATCGTTGCATTTGCAACGACAGCTAGTCGAGTGCAGCTCGTATGCGGCTGGCGTAGTCAGCAGCTTCCCCCGGGGCATACTTCGAACGGGGCCAGAAGAACCCTCGGAGGCCGTCGCCACGGGTGCGCGGCACCACGTGGGCGTGGAAGTGCGGGACGCTCTGGCTGACGACGTTGTTCATCGCCACGAACGTGCCCTGGGCGCTCAGCGCCACCGGTAGCGCTGCGGCGACTCGCTGGACGGCCACGAAGAACGGGCCGACAGGATCGAGCTCCGGCAACGTGACGAGGTGCCGGCGCGGCACGACGAGAACGTGTCCCTTGAACAACGGGGTGCGGTCGAGGAAGCCGACGGCCGCTTCGACGTCGAGGACGATGTCGGCTGCGGACTCGCCGGCGACGATGGCGCAGAAGACGCAACCCTGCTCGGCCATGTCCCTGTTGTAGCCGCATCCCTGCTGATGACGCCCATCCACCACCGCAGCGCCGTGCTGCGCTACAACTCACGGCGGCTTGTTGACTACCCATTCCGTTCCCCGGCCACGGAGGCCGCGGCTGGACGCTCCTCGGCTGGCGCCTCGTCGCTCGCATCGAAGGACGGGCGACGGTGACCCATTCCGTTCCCCGGCCACGGAGGCCGCGGCTGGACGCTCCTCGGCTGGCGCCTCGTCGCTCGCATCGAAGGACGGGCGACGGTGACCCACTCCGTTCCCCGGCCACGGAGGCCGCGGCTGGACGCTCCTCGGCTGGCGCCTCGTCGCTCGCATCGAAGGACGGGCGACGGTGACCCATTCCGTTCCCCGGCCACGGAGGCCGCGGCTGGACGCTCCTCGGCTGGCGCCTCGTCGCTCGCATCGAAGGCCGGGTGACGGTGACTGACCTTCGTCCCCTCGTCGACAGCCTCCCGGTGACCGCCGTCCGGCAGCGCGTCGTCCTCGACACCTCGGTGCTGATTGCCGATCCCGGTTGCATCGGCACCTTCACCGATGTCGATCTCGTGGTCCCACTGACGGTGATCGAGGAGCTCGACGGCCTCAAGAACCGCCTCGACGATGTCGGCCGGTCGGCGCGCACAGCGCTGCGGGCGATCGAGGAGCTGCGCATCAGCAACGGCGGCACGCTCGCCGAGCCAACGCCGATCGGATCATGCACGCTGCAGATCGAGATCAACAGCGTGCAGAAGCACCGGCTCGTCGAACACGGCCTCGACCCGGCGAGCCCGGACAACCGGATCATCGGCGCCGCCCTCGGTCAAGCGGAACGCGGGCCGACGACGATGGTGTCCAACGATGCCGCACTGCGCATCAAGGCGGCCCATCTCGGCGTCGACGCCGCCGAGCACCGACGTACGGTGCGTCACCAGCGCGATGCCAACCTCGGCTGGGATTCGTTCGACATCGGTAGCACCGTGGTCGATCGGCTGTATCACGACGGTGCCATCGAGGTTGGCGCCATCGACGGACTCGACACCCTCGTGGAGAACGAGTTCGCCGTCCTGCGTGCCGGTTCGCAGTCGGCGCTGACCCGCCGGAGTCGGGTCCGAATTGGCGCTGCTGTCACACAGCGCTCCCGAGGCCTGGGGCCTGCGCGCCCGTTCCAAGGAGCAGCGCTTCGCCCTCGAGTTGTTGCTCGACCCGGCGATCGAGGTTGTCGCCCTCGACGGACGAGCCGGCACCGGCAAGACCGTGCTGGCCATCGCCGCCGGATTCGAGCAGGTGGTCGAGAACGGACGCTACGAGCGTCTCGCCGTGTACCGGCCGCTCGTCCCGGTCGGACGAGCTGACGTCGGCTACCTGCCAGGCGGCCTGGACGAGAAGCTCGACCCGTGGATGTCGGCGATCCACGACGCCGTCGTCGCCCTCACCGATCATCGTTCGAGCAGTGACGCTCGCCGCCTGGTCGAGGAACTGACGAGCCGTGGCCAGCTCTCCCTGGAGTCGGTGACGTTCCTGCGCGGCCGGTCGCTGCAGCGTCAGATCGTCGTCATCGACGAGGCGCAGAACCTCGAGCCAACGACGCTGAAGACGATCCTCACCCGGGTGGGCGAACACAGCAAGGTCGTCTTCACTGGAGACACCAGCCAGATTGACGCCCCCTACCTCGGGGAGTCCAACAACGCCCTCGCCGTGCTCACCCAGGCATTCCGCGGCCAACGCTGCTTCGGCCACATCACGCTGACCGCGTGCGAGCGCAGCGACGTCGCCAGCCTCGCCGCCGAACTGCTCTGAACGTCAGGAGCGCCCGGCGGTGACGAGTGGGAGGCGGCTCGAGAACCGCGTCGACGTGTCGATTCGGTGATCTACCTGCGTTTATGTCGAACCGGACGCCCCCAACTTTGGTCCGTTCGGTCGACGCAGACGAGTCAGGTGATCTTCGGAGCCGAAACGACAAGAAGCGACGTCGGGTCCAAGGGGTGAGCGCGACATGGACACGTCAGTGGCCGATTGGCGCGCGCTCTGACACAAACGATCGCCGTCCCTCACCCTGACACCCTCCAAGTAGGTTCAGGTCATGGCGTTGCCACAAGTCGTCACAGCGACGGGGGAATCGCCGTTGTACGCGGTCGTCGACGTCGAGACATCCGGGTTGCGGCCGCGGCGCGACCACCTCCTGCAGATCGCCGTCGTCACCGTCGACGCCGACGGCAACATGGTCGATCGATGGGCCACGCTCGTCCGGCTTCGCCACTGGTGGCATCGTGTCGGCCCGCGCCACATCCACGGCATCACCCGCCGCCGCTTACGGCGGGCGCCGGCGGCGGGCGACGCTCTCCGCGAGCTGTCCAGCCGGCTCGACGGCAGGGTGTTCACCGCCCACAACGCCGACTTCGATGCCGAATTCCTCGAACAGTCGGCTCGCCGAGTAGGTGTCCACCTCGTGCTCGAGCGGCGGCTGTGCACCCTGGATCTGTCCCGTCGCCTCGATCCCGAACGCCAGCTCACCCACGGGCTCGCTGAGCTCTGCGCCCGTTACGGGGTGGCGCTCACCGCCCACCACGACGCCCTCGCCGACGCCACCGCCACAGCCGCCGTGCTCCCCCACCTCCTCCGCGCCAGCGGAGTGTTGAAGACCGAGGCGGTGGTTCCGGCCGATCACTCGTAGTTGCGCAACACCCGTGCCGCCGCGCGGCGCCCGAGATCCCGCCACGTCGCCGGCTCGACTACTTCGGCGTCCGTACCGGCGCGGAGCAGCAGCCGCTCCAGCCAACGCTCGCTGACGACAGCGAAGCGGGCCTCGATCGTCCCGTCGCCGCGTTCTGTCGCCGAATCGACCGGGTACTCCTCGACAACCCATCGCGCCGGCGGTCGGAGGCGAACGGTGACCCTCGGGAGCGAGCCGTCCGCCGCCCAGGCGACCGACGAGTCCGGCGGGCCCTCGTCGGCGAACCGATCGTCGGGCGGGTCGTCGAAGGTTCCCGTGTGCTCGACAGATTCTACGCGGTCGACGCGAAACGTGCGGTACTCACCGGATCGGTGATCGTCGCCGGCGACGTACCACTCGCCGCGTTCGTGGAAGACACGACGGGGCGTGAGCTCGCGTTCGGTCGTCTCGTCGCGTGACGCCGTCCAGTAACGGATGCGCAGCCGTTCGACCCGCTTGGTCGCCGCCACGAACGCTTCGACCATTGGTGTCGCGGCGAGGTCGACCACCAAGGCGGAGTCGTCGGCGTCCTCACCGAGGGCCGCTGCCAACTTGGCGAGGCCGCGACCCAGCGCGCTCGCCGGATCGGCGCCGGGGAGCTGCATCGCCGCCCGACCGGCCGTCAGCAGGGCGAAGCCCTCGGGGGCGGTGAGTCGCAGCGGCTTGGTGAACAAACGCGGGACGCCGACGAAGACCGTCTCGTCGTCGATGAACACGTCGATCAGCTCGTCGACGAACGGGGGCACGCCGCACATCGCTGCGAGCTCCAGCTCTGCCTCGACCTCACGGGGCGTCATGCGGAACGTGGCGGCGACCTCGGCGAGCGGAACCTCCCGCCGCTCCATCAACCACGGCAGCAGGACGAGGAGCCGGCTGAGGCGCGATTCGGCGGCGCGTTCGCTGCGGCGCGGTGGCGGACTCACCGCTTCCTCCGTTCACGCGTCGGCGGTTTCTGCACCCGGCGCCGCCGAGGTGGTTCGGCAAGGGCACGCAATCGGCTGACGAGGTCGTCGCGAACCGCCTTCGGCGACAGCACTTCGGCGTGATCGGTGAGTCCGAGCGCCCAGGACGCGAACGCCGCCGCGTTGCCGGCCGGTACGACAACCTCGATCGCCCCGTTGCGGCGCCGGGCGACGACACGATCGCTGCCGACCTCTCGCTCGACCAGGCCGGCCCGCTCGGGGGCGATCCGCACACGAGCGACGGTTGCCTTGTCACCGGCGACGCCGAACTGCTTGGCGTCGGTCGGTAGTACGTCCCGCGGATCGAATCCGGCGGGTCGCTCGAAGGCGTGATCCTCGCCGATGATCTCGACGTCGCCGGCAACGCGGTCGACGCGATACGTCCGCAGTTCGTCGTGTCCGTGATCGCGACCGAGCACATACCAGAACCCGTCACGCAGCATCAACCCGTAGGGGTCGACACGTCGGTCATGTCCCCGGTAGGAGAAGCCGATGACGGCCCGGCGGGCCACGGCGCGGCGAATCGTCGGCAACGCCGGCAGCTCCGGGACGTTGGCGGTCACCGTTTGACCGATGTCGAGTTGGCCGCCGCCGAGCTTCCACAAGGCCTGCTCACCGGCAGTGATCGCGCTCCCCGACGGCGAGCGCACGGCGGCGAGGGCGAGCTGGATGGCCCGCCGCTCGTCCTCGGCGAGGTCGAGGTCGGCGAGCTCGTAGCGAGCCCGGTCGATGCGGTACCCGGACTCTCCGGCTCGGTCTCCGCTCAGCACTTCGGTTTCGATCGGCACGCCGATCTCGCGCAACGCCGCCTTGTCACGCTCGAAGGCGGCTCGCAGCGTCGGCTTCGCCGTCGGGTACTGACCGTGCATCTCGCCGGCGATCTCGACCAGCGTCAACGGACGAGGCGTCTCCAACAACAGCGCCAACAGGTTCGTCAAACGCTCGACGCGATCCACGGCGTCTAGCCGCGCGACTCGATGGCGTCGCGGATGGCGGCGACGACCTCTTCGCTCGACGCCCCGGGCGTCAATACACCGGCGACTCCGGCGTCGCGCAGCTTGGCGACGTCGGCTTCGGGCACGATTCCGCCGACGACGACAGGAATGTCGACTCCCCGCTCGCGGACCTTCTCGACGACAAGCGGGGCCAACGTCATGTGGGCGCCCGAGAGCATCGACAGCCCGATGGCGTCGACGTCCTCGTCGACCGCTGCGGCAGCCACCGTCTCCGGCGTCTGGAACAGCCCGGTGTAGATGACCTCGAAGCCGGCATCACGGAGAATCCGGGCGACGACCTTGACTCCGCGGTCGTGGCCGTCGAGCCCGACCTTGGCGACGAGCACCCGGCGCGCCAGATCGGTCACCTGGCCGCCTGGGTGTAGTCGTAGAACCCACGGCCGGTCTTGCGGCCGAGCAGGCCGGCCTCGACCATACGCGAGAGCATCGGCGGCGGCGCGTACAGCGGTTCCTTGAACTCCTCGTAGAGGCTCTGGGCGACGGCGAGCGTCGTGTCGAGGCCGATCAGATCGGCGAGGTGCAGAGGGCCCATCGGGTGGTTGCAGCCCTCGACCATCCCGGTGTCGATGTCGTCGGCGGTGGCGAACCCGGACTCCATCATGCGGATCGCCGACAGCAGATACGGGATCAGCAAGGCGTTGACGACGAACCCGGCGCGGTCCTGGCTACGGATCACGCGTTTGTGCAGCACGTTGGTGGCGAAATCGTCCGCTCGGGCAATCGTGTCGGACGAGGTCATCAGGCTGACGACGAGCTCGACTAGTCGCAGTACGGGCACAGGGTTGAAGAAGTGGATGCCGATCACCTGCTCGGGGCGCTCGGTGGCGATGCCCAGCTTCATGATCGGGATCGAGCTGGTGTTGCTGGCGAGCACGGCGTCATGGTCCTCGACGACCTTGTCGAGTCGCCGGAATACGTCGACTTTGCTCTGCTCGTCCTCGATGACCGCCTCGACGACGAGCTGACGGTCAGCGAGGTCGCCAATGTCGGTCGTGAACGAGATCCGCGCCAGGGCGGCGTCGCGCTCGTCATCGCCGAGCTTGCCGGACGAGACCGCCCGGTCGAGCGACTTGCCGAGCCGACGCTGGCCCGCCTCGGCAGCGCCTGCGTCGACCTCGGTGACGAGGACGTCGAGGCCGGCGCGGGCGCACACCTCGGCGATCCCCGAGCCCATCAACCCGCTGCCGACGACGCCAACCCTGCTGATCGTGCTCATTGCCCCTGAATGTAACGTCCGACCGTGAACCAACTCTCGCGCCGTCAGGTGACTCGCCATCGGGGCGGCCGCGGCGATTGTCCCGCGATTTCGTCGCCGCGTCTCGTTGTCCACTCTCGACGGCGACCCGTTCACGCTCGGCGTCTGCGCCGGCGATCCCGACGAGCGATCCGCCGTGCTCTGGACTCGCCTGACAAAGCCGGACGGATCGGCGCTCGATGCCGGCGACATCGCGGTGACGTGGGAGCTTGCCGACGACGAATCGTTCGCGTCGACCGTCACGTGGGGTGAGGTCGTGACGCGGGCCGGCGAGGGGCACAGTGTGCACGTCGTGGTCGATGTGACCGGCCCTTCGTTCTTCCGGTTCCGTGCCGGGGACTGGACGAGCCCGATCGGACAGGTCGCACCGACCGGTGTCGATCCGACGCAGCTCCGCCTGGCCACGGTGTCCTGCCAGCACTTCGAGACCGGGTTCTTCGCGGCACATCGGGATCTCGCCGAGTGGGCGCCCGATCTCGTCGTCTTCCTCGGCGACTTCATCTACGAATACGGCGGCGAGAACCTGGGTGGCGCCGCCGTCCGCAGCCATGCGAGTGGCGAGACGTTCACCATCGACGAGTACCGCCAGCGCTACGCCCTGTACCTCTCCGACCCCCAGCTGCGGGCGGCGCGGGCGGTGTGCCCGTGGCTGGCGATGTGGGACGACCACGAGGTGGAGAACAACTACGCCGCGGTGACGTCCGAGGACGCGGCACCCGCGGACGAGTTCCTCGCCCGGCGCCTCGCCGCCTACCAGGCCTGGTGGGAGCACATGCCCGTGCGCATCGACCGGCCCGGCGACACCAGCGACACGATCACCTACCGGACGATCCAGTGGGATTCGCTGGCCGACCTGATCTTGCTCGACGGTCGCCAGTTCCGCTCCGACCAGGCCTGCGGAGATGTCGTTCTGTCGACCGACCCGGCGTGCCCGGAGACGCTTCGATCCGGCGCGGACGATGCTCGGTTCAGTGCAGGAGCAGTGGCTCGGCGATCAGCTCGCCGCGACGACCGCCATGTGGCCGGTAATCGCCCAGCAGACGGTCCTCAGCGACGTCACGCTGCCCAATGGCGCGGTGCTCAACTTCGATCAGTGGGACGGTTACCCGGCGGCCCGCCAGCGCCTGCTGTTGCAGGCGGCCCAGGCCGAGCGCGCTGTGGTGCTGACGGGCGACATCCACCTCGCCGCGGTCGGGCGCCTGCCCGAGGTTGGCGTGGAGTTCGTCACGTCGTCGGTCTCCTCGACGGGTCTCGTACCCGCCGACCTTGCCGAGGTCGTCGCCGGTTTCCCCGACGTCGTCGATGCCGAGCTTGCCCACCGCGGCTACACCCGCCACACGATCACGGCGAACAGCGTGGACAGCCGAGTACCGCACCGTCGACGACGTCACCGACCCGGAGTCACCGGTGTCGACGTGGAAGACGTTCGTCGTGGACGCCGCCACACGCGACGCCGTCGCCGAGGTGTGAACGCGCGAGCATTGCGGGACATGACCAACGCAGTCGCCATCGACCGGGGGCCGACCGACGTGCCGTTGCTCGACGAGACGATCGGCGACAACCTCCGGCGGACGATCGCCGCTCACGGCGATAACGACGCCGTCGTCGCCCGCCACCAGGGAATCCGCTGGTCGTACGCGGAATTCGGCGAGCGCGTCGAACGCCTCAGCGCCGGACTGCTCGCCCTCGGGCTCGATGTCGGCGACCGGCTCGGCCTGTGGAGCCCGAACTACGCCGAGTGGACGCTGGTGCAGTACGCCACCGCCAACATCGGCGTCATCCTCGTCAACATCAACCCGGCGTACCGGACGAACGAGCTCGCCTACGCCCTCAACCAGTCCGGCTGCCGGATGCTCGTCGCCGCCCCATCGTTCAAGAGCTCCGACTACATGGAGATGGTCGACCAGGTGGAGGGTCAGGTGCCCGCACTGGAACGGGCCGTGTTCCTGTGGGAGGACGAGTGGGACGAGATCGTCGCCGGAGCCGGCGGCGTCGATCGCCGTGCCGTCGCTCAACGGTCAGCGAGCCTGCGTCCGGACGACCCGATCAACATCCAGTACACGTCGGGCACGACGGGGTTCCCGAAGGGAGCGACGCTCACCCACCGCAACATCCTCAACAACGGCTACTTCGTCACTCGCCTCCAAGGTTTCACGAGCTCCGACCGGCTGTGCATCCCGGTGCCCTTCTACCACTGCTTCGGGATGGTCATGGGCAACCTCGGATGCACCACACATGGGGCGACGATGGTCATCCCCGGCGACGCCTTCGATCCTGTTCACGTCCTCGAGACCGTCACCGCCGAGCGGTGCACGGCGCTCTACGGCGTGCCGACGATGTTCATCGCCGAGCTCGACGTCCTCGATCAATCGGGCTCGGAGGCCGCTCGCTACGACCTCACGTCGCTGCGCACCGGGGTGATGGCCGGCTCGCCATGTCCTGTCGAGGTGATGAAGGCGTGCGTCGACCGCATGCATCTCGGCGACGTGACGATCTGCTACGGCATGACCGAGACGTCACCGGTGTCCACCCAGACCCTCCCCGACGACTCACTGCACCACCGCACGGCAACCGTCGGCAGGGCCCACCCGCACGTCGAGATCCGCATCGCCGAATCCGGTTCGCCCGCTACGGGTCGGACCGTTTCGAGGGGCGAGACGGGCGAGTTCTGCACCCGTGGCTACTCGGTGATGGAGGGCTACTGGAACGAGCCGGAGCGAACTGCCGAGGCGATCGACGGGGACGGCTGGATGCACACCGGTGATCTCGCCGTGATGGCCGAGGACGGCTACGTCAACATCGTCGGACGGATCAAGGACATGGTGATCCGCGGCGGCGAGAACATCTACCCGCGGGAGATCGAGGAGTTCCTCTACACCCATCCGGCAATCGCCGACGTGCAGGTGATCGGCGTCCCCGACGCGAAGTATGGCGAGGAGCTGATGGCGTGGGTCAAGCTGCGACCCGGCACCACCGCCGGCGAGGACGAGCTCCGGGCGTTCTGCCGAGGCCAGATCGCCCACTACAAGGTGCCCCGCTACATCCGCTTCGTCGACGACTTCCCGATGACGGTGACCGGCAAGGTGCAGAAGTTCGTGATGCGCGAGCAATCGATCGCCGACCTCGGCCTCACCGTCGCCGAGACGGCATAGCCATTCTCCATCCGAGTGTTTGCTGCTGACGGAGTCTCAGCTGTCGGTTTTCCAGCATGTAGCACTCCGTCAGCACGACGCGTCCGCGCTGTTGTTGGTGACCGTCACAGTCCGCGATGACGTCGGCGGCGCCTCCACTCATCGACACCCCGGACGGGCTCGCTTCGGTTGCGACGGTCACCAAACCCTCGACGACCACGACGACCGTCGGCACCGAGCCGTCCGACAGGTCACCTGCTCACCGCTGACAAGCACGTCGCGGACGAGGCCGAACTCACGCAGACCGGCCGCAGCGACGAACGCGAGGCGTGCTGAGTTCACGATCTAAGGAGGCGAGCAGCGTTCGGTTGATACATCGTCACCTGAGCGCCGGCTCACCGTCGCCGAGACGGCATCAACAACTGCGGTCTGCTCGCGACGCGGGACATCAGCAGGAGGACCGATCCCGCCACGGCGACCAGCGCTGCCGCGAGCGCGATCACCGGCACTGCCGTACCGGTCGCCGGCAGGTTGCCGCCGGGTCGCTGCTCTCCCCCAGGCGGTGTGTCCGGGCACGGAGCGGCCGCCACGTGACGCAGCCGTACCCGATGCTCGCCGGCGTGGCCGGCAGCGGCGAAGCCGGCCGGCTCGCCCAGCGTCGTGGGCGTCGTCGGTGAGACCAGCACCGGACTCGTCGTCGACGTCGTCGTCGTGAACGACGGCGTGGTCGTCGTCGTGGTCGAGGTGCTGGTCGACATCGTGGTCGTCGTCGGTGGTCCGGTCGTGACCGGTGTCGTCGTCGGCGGTTGGGTGACGACTGGCACCGTCGTCGCGACATCCGGAACCGTCACCGCCACGCACGGAACAGTCGTGGTGGTGGTTGTGGTCGTCGTCGTCGCCGGCATGTCGGGCTCGAGCACCTCGATCGTGACGCTGTCGACGTCCTGGTACAGGACCTTGACCTCCTCGTCGTCAGGCTCGTTTTGAGCTCTCCAGTAACCGACCCAGGTGGTCGTCTCATCGATCACAGAAACATCGGTGCGAACGAAACTTTCGCCCGGGCCCAGTTCCGGGCCGAAACCGATGAGGAACGCACCGACATGCTCGTCGATCAGTACGTGGTGGACCAGGGCAAAGGCGAACGGGTTCGTCATCGTGTAGCAGACACGCACCTGCGTTCCCGCCGGCACGGCGATCTCGCTCTCGGTGCCACACGTCTCCTGGCCGTCGTCGACCATCACCGTCATGTCCAGTTGGCTCTGCGTTCCGTCGATCGTGACGAAGGCGTAGTCGACCCTGACGACCTCCGTCCCCGAATCGACGCCAGCGGCCACCCACGTGACCTCGTGGAACTCCGACACCGGCGACGACTGGACCCACGTCATCATCGTCGAGGCGCCGGGTTCGACGACCTCGTTCGTGCCGGTGCTCCCCGGGGACGTCGAATCCGTGCGAACGTGGGACGTCAGCGCCTCGCTACCTGTGTTGGTGATGATCGCGCAGAACAACACGTCCTCGTCCGGCGCCACGACGACATGGTTCTCGGTCCCGCACGCGCCCAGGTCGCCCCCGGGAACGGCGGTGACCACCAGCTCGAAGGCTGGGCCAGGCGGCATGCCGGCCACCGCGTCCGACGTCCGCACCGGCGCCGCCGCGAGCAGCGTCGGCACGAGGGTCGCGCCGGCCACGACGAGCGCCGCTTTCCTGATCATCGATGCCTCCGCCTCCCGGTGTGCAGGCCGGCCAGTCCGGTCGCCACGGACAAGGCCGCCAGCACGACGAGCATCCCGAGGTCCGTACCGGTCGCCGGCAGGCTCCCGCCGGGTCGCTGTTCTCCTCCAGGCGGTGTCTCCGGGCACGGAGCCGCTTCCTGACGAATCGACAGCCGGTGCCGCCCGCCGTGACCGGCAGCGGCGAAGCCGGCAGGCTCGCCCAACGTCGTGGACGTCGTCGGCGAGACCAGTACCGGACTCGTCGTCGTCGTGAACGTCGGCATCGTCGTTGTCGTGGTCGAGGTGCTCGTCGTGGAGGTGGTGGTGGTCTGCGGCTGCGTCGAGGTGGTCGGCGACGAGGTCGTCGGTGGCGGAGTCGTCGGGACCTCCGCGGCCGTGGACGTCACACACGGAACCGTCACGTCGGGGTCGGCGAACTCGATCATGACGCTGTCGACCCCTCCGACGACGACGTCGGTGTCCACGCCATGCGCTTCCCAGGTCGAGGTCCAGAGCCCCGCCGCCTCCATCGACGCGACTTCGGTGTGCACGAGGCTCTCGCCGGAATCGATCTCCGGTCCGACGAATCCGAGAAGCGTGCCAAGGTGCTCGTCGAGCAGGAAGTGAGTGTCGAGTGGTTCGTCGAACGTGTTCGTCATCGTGTAGCACAACCGCACCTGCGTCCCGCTCGGTACGGCGAGCGACGTCTCCGTGCCACATGTGTCGTCGCCGTCGTCGACCATCACCGTCATGTCCAGTTGCACGTCGGTGCCTTCGATCGTGTGGTAGACGGTGTCGTACTGCGTCACTTCGATGCCGGAGTCGACCCCCGTCGCGCTCCATGCGACCTTGTGGAAACCCGTCACGAGCATGACGAACGTGGTCGTGACCGACATCGACTCGCCGGGCGCCACGACGGTCGGATCGCCGGGGCCGGCGATCTGGCCCGAATGCGATTCCGAGACGTCGTGCAGGGTCAGCCCCTCGGTACCCGTGTTCGTCAGCGTGTAGCAGAACAGCAACGAATCGCCGGCGTCGTGGAATACGCGGATGTCCGTGGCACACGTGTCCGAGCCGTCGTCGAGCATGACCGTGCTCTCGAGACGGAACGCCGGGCCGGGCTCGGCGGCGGATACGTCGAATCCGGTGGCCGGGGCTGGCGTGACCAGCGCAAGCGCCGCTGAAGTCGTGCCGACGAACATCTTTGCCTTGATCCTGGCCACGGTCACTCCTCCAGCGGACATCGCTCGTTGGCGCCACGGTGACAGACGTCGAACCGCGCGAGAACCGGGCTATCCGGTGGCGGTCGGTAGGGATTTCCCCCCGCCCTGGCCGCTGTCGACGGTTTGTGTAAGGAGGGTGACCGGATCGAGGTCGCCGGGCTGACGCAAACCGAGCTGAGTCAACCGGACGCGAAGCGGGTCGGGTCGAACAGTCCGATCGGGAGCGCCGTGCCGCCATCGACAGCGAGGTCGGCGAGGATCTCGCCGACGACGGGGACGAACTTGAAGCCGTGTCCGGAGAACCCGGCGGCGACGGATACCCGGCCGCCGCTGCCTGGCAGGTGGCCGATTACGAAGTGCTCGTCGGGAGTCATCGTGTACATGCACACGGCGCTCGCCAGGCACCGCCCGCGCAGCGCCGGGATCCGCTCGGCGAGGACGGCACGCATCGCGGCGATCTCCTCCGGCGAGACCTTACGGTCGACGTCGTCGGGATCGGTCGGACGGTGGCGGTGGTGGAAGCCGACCTTCGGAGCACCGCTGCCGACGTCAGCGAGCCCGTACAAGGCGTCGCCGGGAGCGAGCTCCCACACGAACGCCGGGAAGCGGTCCGGCGCGAACGCCCCCCGCTCGCCGGCGGGCTCGAAGTGGTACGTCACCGTGCGCACCGGAGTCAGCGCGGCAGCCGCACCGAGCAGCTTCGCCGCCCACGGCCCGGCGGCAACGACCAGGTGTTCGGCAGCGACCTCCTCGCCGCCGAAGCGGACGGTGACACCGTCGTCGCCGACATCCCAGCCGTCCACCGGCGACTCGAATCGGAGATCTGCGCCGGCACCCCGCGCCGCGACCTGCAGGGCATCGACTGCCGCCTCCGGGTCGATGACACCGGCCTTGTGCTCGTGCACGGCTACCTCACCGGCGGCGAGGTTGAACTGCGAAAACCCCGCCGCCATCGCCGCGCCGTCGAGCAGCTCGTGGGGTAGCTGCCACGTGGTCGCGCTGGCCAACGTGCCGGCCACCACGGCGCTTTCCGGCCGGCCGATCATCAACGCCCCGGTCCACCGGATCAGCGGCCGCCCGGATGCCTGCTCCAATCCGGCCCACCCGTCGTAAGCACGACGCAGCAGGGGGACATAGTCGGGGTGCTCGAAGTAGGCCATCCGCAGGATCCGAGAGTCACCGTGGCTTGAGCCACGGTCGTGCAACGGGGTGAACTGCTCGACGCCCAGTACGCCGACGCCGCGCCGGGCGATGGCCGCCGCCGCAGCCGAGCCCATTGCACCGAGGCCGAGGATGATCGTGCGGTAGGTCCTCACGGCACGGCGTTCAGGAAACCCTCAGATGACCGGCGTACAACGTGTTCACCCCGGTTTCACGACGCCAACGAAGTGACGAAACTCACCGACCCCAACGATCCGACGAGCCATCCCCGATCGGGGTCAGGTCCGAATCCCCGAGGCACGATCTCACGCTGGGCCGGCTGCACGCACGAGCCAGATCCGTCCGGGGAACTGCACGGCGCCGTCGACCATGCTCGTGCGCAGTTCGTCACGCACCTCGTCGAGGAGAGCGTCCCAGTCTTCGTCGCTGAGCATCGGGCGGAGCTGTTCGGCGACGAGCGCGCCCGTCGAGCCGGACAGGATGACGGCGAGGCGCTCCTCGACCCCGTCGCTTCCATCGCGCCCGAACCGAAGGTCGACATCGAGCGGTGCGATGTCGATGTCCTCCCAGCCCGCCGCGTCGAGCACGTCCCGCAGGTACGTGCTGTCGGCGAACGCCATCGGACCGGGCTGGCCCGGATTCGGGGGTGGGGGCGGTTCAGGCAGCCGTTCGGCGAGCAGGTGCGTGCCGAGGCTGAACATCTGGTTGTCCGCACGCCAGCAGGCGAACACCATCGCGGCCCGAGGGCGCACGGCGCCGGCGATGTTGGCGAACGCGGCGATCGGATCGTCGAAGAACATCACACCGAACTCCGAGACGACGGCGTCGAATCCACTGGGAGCAAGGGCGGCGAGATCGGCAACCTGGACGTCGACGACCTCGAAGCGGAGGTCCGGGTAGAACTGGCGAGCTCCTTCGATCATCGTCGACGAGATGTCGGCGCCAACCGGTGTTCCGCCGTGATCGGCGACCAATCGAGACAGGGCCCCGGTGCCGCAGCCGACATCGAGCACGGATCGACCGGTCAGCGGTTCGGCGGCGGCGATCACGGCACTCGACACCGGCCTGAACACGGCCTTGAAGATGTCGTGGTTGGCGGACCAGGCGGGCCCGCTCCGATTCGTCCAGTGGTCGCGCATCTGCTCGTTGGGCACGGACGCCGAGCGTACGCGCGACGCCCGGCCGGGGTTGCGGCCGGGCTGGGCACGGATGTCTAACCTCGGCGGATCGGACAGCAACGGGCCACCGCCGGAGAACTCGACGCACTGCGGCGCCGGGCGGAAGCGCTCGGCGCCGAGACCTACTACTGGGACGATCAGGGCACCTACCACGACGCCAATGCGGAGTCGTTGCAGCGCGTTGTCGACGTGCTCGAAGCGGATGCTGCCGCCGGCGGGCGACAACGGCGGACTCCTCCGGTCGTGGTCGGCGATGGTGGACGAATCGCGGTGGGCTCCGCGATCGACCAGGCAGCCCTGACATTGGCCGACGGCACCACCATTGATCTCCCCGTCACGGGAGACCATGTCGATGTCGTCGAGCCGCTGCCGATCGGTTGTCACACCCTGTCGCTGTCCGGGCGTGGCGTCGACGAGACGACGATGATCGTCAGCGCTCCCTCAGCGATGCCGACGTCGGCGGCGCTTGCCGGCGGCGCGGCGCTGTTCGCTCCGGCGTACTCGTTGTGGGAGGACGACTCACCGTTGCCGTCATTCGCCCACCTGGCGTCCCTCGGCCGCACCCTCCCGTCCTTCGGCGTCAACACGTTGATCACGCTGCCGCTGTACGCCGCCTTCCTCGACGAGCCGTTCGACCCGAGTCCGTACGCCCCGGTCAGCCGGCTGCACTGGAACGAGGTGTACCTCGACGATGCGGCGCTGCCACCATCGCCCATTCCCGACCTCGGGCACGAGGTCGACTGGCGCGCCCTCGGACGGCGGCGACGGGAGCAGTTGCTCGACGCAGTCGCTCACCTGCCTGGTGAGCTCGTCGCCGAGGTTCGTCAGTGGGTGCTGGCGAATCCCGACATCGCCGACTATGGGCGGTTCCGGGCCAAGGTGGCGGTCGACTCGGCGGACGCCGCTCGTCCGAGCGACATCGTCGAGGCCAGCCATCACCTCGCCCAGTACCTCGCCCACGTCGAGCTGTCCCGGTTGCATGACGCCGGCTCGGCGGCGTTCGCCCTCGACCTGCCGATCGGCAGCCACCCGATCGGGTTCGAGACGTGGGCGCACGCCGAGCTGTTCGCCGTCGGGATGGGAGTCGGCGCCCCGCCCGACACGATGTACCCCGACGGGCAGAACTGGGGGTTCCCGCCGCAGCTGCCTCGGGCGGCGGAGCGCAGCGGTTTCGCTCTGTGGCGGCAGGTCGTTCGGCGGTGCGGGCAGTATGCGTCGTTGCTGCGCATCGACCACGTCCTCGGCGTCCACCGGCTGTGGTGGATCCCGGAGGGGATGGAGCCGGCGGAGGGTATCTACGTGCGCTACCCCCGTTCGAAGCTGCTCGCCATGATCGCCGCCGAGGCGGCACGCACCGGCACCACCGTGGTCGGCGAAGACCTCGGCACCGTGCCCGTCGAGATCACCGAATCGATGGAGGAGTGGACGATGCTCGGCCTCTATGCCGAGCAGACCCGTCTGGCCGATGCGGAGCTGCCAACGATCCCGGCGCGTTCTGTCGCCGGGCTGCGGACCCACGACATGGAGCCGTTCGCGCTCCTCTACGAGCGCGGCGACCTCACTGACTACCGGGCCAAGCTGCGGCGATCGCTCGGCAAGCGAGTTGGATCGTCGAGAGTCTCCCTGCTCGAGGGCGCGCTGACCCGGCTGGCCTCGTCCGACGCCTACCTCGTCGCCGCCGACCTCGACGACCTGCTCGGAGAGACGACGCCGCACAACATCCCCGGCAAGGTGCTACCGACGATCTGGCGGAGACGGTTGCGCCAGCCGATGTCGGAGTCGCTCGCCGACCCGACGGTGCGTCGCCTACTGGCGACCCTCACGGAGCGGGGCGCGGCGTGACTTCTGCCCCCAGCACCCCGGGCGAACTCGACCTACACCTCTTCAACGAAGGAACGCACCGCCGCATCCACGACTTCCTCGGCGCCCATCCCAACGACGCCGGCTGTTGGTTCGCCGTCTGGGCGCCGAACGCCCGCGCCGTCGACGTGGTCGGGGACTTCACCGGGTGGTCGAAACCGATCACCCTCGAGCCGGTCGCCGACTCGGGCGTGTGGTCCGGCCACGTCCCCGCCGCCGAGATCGGCCACGGCTACCGCTTCGGCATCACGGGTGTCGACGGCGAACGCGACGAGCGCGCCGACCCGGTCGCCGCAGCGACGTTCGAGCCGCCGTCCACGGCGTCACGGATCGCCGACCTCACGTACGGCTGGGGCGACCGCGGATGGCTGGATGCTCGGGCGGCGACGATCGCTCCCGATGTTCCGATCTCGATCTACGAGGTGCATCTCGGCTCATGGGGCCGCGTCGCCACTCCGGGGCGACGGTGGCCGCGGTACGAGGAGCTCGCCGACCCGCTGGCCGACCACGCCCTCAACCACGGCTTCACCCACGTCGAGCTGCTCCCCGTGATGGAGCATCCGTTCTACGGCTCGTGGGGCTACCAGGTGACCGGCTACTTCGCCCCGACCGCCCGCTACGGCGAGCCCACCGACCTGATGCGGATGATCGACCGCCTCCACGAGCGGGGCGTCGGCGTGCTCCTCGACTGGGTGCCGTCGCACTTCCCGATGGACGAGCACGCCCTGTTCCGGTTCGACGGCACCTACCTCTACGAGCACGCCGATCCACGGCAGGGCTACCACCCGGACTGGAAGTCGGCGATCTTCAACTATGGCCGTCCCGAGGTTCGCTCGTTCCTCGTGTCCAGTGCGATCCACTGGCTGGAGCGCTATCACGCCGATGGCCTGCGCGTCGACGCCGTGGCCTCGATGCTCTATCTCGACTACTCACGAAGCGAGGGTCAATGGGTGCCCAACCGCCTCGGGGGGCGAGAGAACCTCGACGCCATCGACTTCCTCAAGCAGTGCAACACCGCCGTCGCCGAGGAGTTCCCCGACACGGCGACGTTCGCCGAGGAGTCCACGGCGTGGCCGCGGGTCACCGGTGCCGTCGCCGACGACGGGCTCGGGTTCGGCTTCAAGTGGGACATGGGCTGGATGCACGACGTGTTGCAGTACCAGGCCCGCGAACCGGTGCACCGGCGGTTCCATCACGACGAGGTGACGTTCCGCAGCATGTACGCCTTCACGGAGCGCTACGTGCTGCCCCTGTCCCACGACGAGGTCGTCCACGGCAAGGGCTCACTGCTCGGCAAGATGCCCGGCGACGAGTGGCAACGCTTCGCAAACCTGCGGATGCTCTACGGGACGATGTGGGGACAGCCGGGCAAGAAGCTGCTCTTCATGGGTGGCGAGCTGGCGACGATCGCCGAGTGGGCCCACGAGGGGATGCTCGACTGGACGCTGCACGACTCCGCTGACCACGTCGGTGTGCGCCGCCTCGTCGCCGACTTGAACACCGTGTATCAGCGAGAACCGGCGCTCCATCGTGGCGACTGCGACGCGGCGGGGTTTCGCTACGTCGTCGGCGACGACGACACGCACAGCGTGTTCGCCTGGCTCCGCCTCGACCCGCTCGGCGAGGCGCCGGCCGTGCTCGTCGTCGCCAACGCCACGCCGGCCGTGCACTACGGATACCGGATCGGCGTGCCCGAGGGCGGGCAGTGGACGGAGATTGTCAACACCGACGCCGCCGACTACGGCGGAAGTGGCGTCGGCAATCTCGGCCTCGTCGTCACCGAGGACCAGCAATGGCACGGCTTCCCCCAGTCCTTGGCGCTGACCGTCCCCCCACTCGCCGTCGTCTACCTCCGCGAACAACCCTGAAGAAGGGACCGATCGGTCGTCAGGGGGTCAGTCGACGGCGAAGTTGGACATTCGCACGGGGCGGAACCATTGGGCGATCGTGCTCGCCGCCCAGGCCGATGCGCCGGCGACGAGCGGTACGACGACCAGAAGGGCGGCGAGGGCCAGCCATGGAATCTCGAACGGGTCGTCAACCGCCCGAGTGACGGCGAACGCAGGGATCAGCCCGGTGGGGATCGCCAGGGCAACTCCGGTCAGTGTCATCACGAGGGCCTTGGACCCGGCCAGTGAGCGCATCGTCCGCGGCCGGGCGCCGACGGCGACGAGCACGTCGCGCTCGTCGCGACTCTCCGTTGCGGCGAGCGCCAGTCCGATCGCCACGACCAGCAGCGTGAGCGCGAGCACAATTCCGAGGGCTATTCCCTGGAATGCCGCAGTCGAGATCTCGTCTTCACCGCCGTCGACGAGTGCCCACCAGCCGGAGGCTCGACCAGACGGGTCGACAGCATCGCGGTACCACTCCGCGACGGCCGTTCCCTCGAACGTCCTGCTCAGGGCATCGCGCTGCGCTTGTGTCAAGGGCGCGTCGTTGCGAACGATGGCGCCGAACTCGACGACGTCGAGGCCCAGCCGGCGCGCCGAATGCTCGGTGATCATCAACACGTCGATGCCGTAGACGCCGCTGAACTCCGGCTCCTCGCCGGGGTTCTCGATCGCTTCGCGGACGTGGTCGCGCATCGCGTACGGCACCACGATCTCACCGGACGCGGTGTCGAGAACCAGCAGATCTCCGCCGCGAACGGGGAACTCGGCGAACCACGGCTGCAGCAGCAGCGCCCCTTCCGATTCGAGGTCCTCACGCTCCGACGCGCTGAGCTCGTACAGGTCGATCACCGCCGGATCGGCGATCACGATTCCCTCACGGATGACGGGCACTACGTCTTCGCGGGGCTCTTCTGCGGCGAACTGAGGCTCGACGGCCGACAACTCCCACGTGGCGATCCGCCGAGGAGTGACCGTTGCCGCCGGCAGGATCGACGCCAGCTGCTCGCGAGCCGCCTCGTCCAGCGGCGCGGCCGTCAACTCAGTCAGGTCCGCGCCACGGGGTTCGATCAGGATGGCGGGCTGCAGGACGATGGTGTCTGCGGGCAGTTGACGGCCACCACCGGACTCGATGTTCATCGCGAACGTCGACCCTGCTGCGCCCAAGGCGCCGGCGACGGCGATCGCGGTCACTACTGCGGCACTGCGCGTCCGGGTGCGGCCGAGACTGCGGCCGGCGAAGCGCCACGAGCGACCGACACGGGCGCTCGCCCGGCTCATCGTCTCGATGGCCAAGGGGCTGCAGCAGCACATCCCGGCGAGGACCATCACGCCGCCGAGCACTGCCGCCGCGGCGGCGGCGTCTCCTCCCCCGTCGCTACTGGCTCCGAGGAACAACAGAAAGATGCCGAGGGCGAACGTCGCCAGGCCGACCGGGACGAGGCGGCGGGGCACGACCCCGAGAGGTCGCCGGCCGGCGAGAGCCGCGAGCACGGGAACACGGCTCGCCGAACGTGCGGGGACGAGGGCGGCGAGTGTCGCGGCCAGCGTCCCGGTCGTGATGATCACGGCGAGGTCGAACGGGACGAAACGGTACGGGGCGAGCACCGCCCCTTTGATCTCTTCGATCGTCGACCTGGCGAGGAGTAGGGCGACAACTGCGGCGATGACGCCGGCGACGGACCCGGTGAGCCCGGTCCAGCAGCCCTGCAGGGCCAGCGAGCGGCGAACCAACCGTTCGGGCGCCCCGTTGGCCGAGAGCTGGCCGACCGTCACGAGCTGACGTCGCGCGCTCGTGGCGAAGGCGGCCGAGATGATGATGCCGGTCGCCGCCAAGGCGATGGCGCCGGCTACCCAACCCCAGGCCAGTGGTGCGGTGCCCGCCCCCGCCTCGCTGGGCTGGCCGATCCACGAGACGCGCGGATCGAATCTCGGTTCGTCGAGGGGCTGGTTCACGATCTCGGCGAGCTCCGTTCCGGCCGCTTCGATCGTCGTGGCCGACGGGTTACCCGCTAGCTCGATCAACGTCACGCGATCGAGCACGCCGTCGACGAATTGTTCAACCGGCAAGTCCGGCATGATCATCGACAGCTTGTTGAATGCCGGGTCGACACGACCGGTTCCGGCGACCGTCCACGTACCGGCTGGGTGGGTGAGGGTTACTTCCTCGCCGACGTCGACGTCCAACCGTTCGGCGAGTGGACGAGACAGCCACACCTCTCCCGATTGCGGCAGACGGCCGTCCGTGACGGTGAGCGCGCGCGACGGCTCGTTGGATCCAGGATCCTCGATGGCGACGTCGTCGACCACGGTCCCGTCGCCGTCCACGATGGGGGCCCAGTCGACGCGAACAGCCGACGTCACGGTGGCGCCGGATGGGATCGCGTCACTGAGGGCTTCGGCAGCATCGAATGGTTGCTCGACGACGATGTCGGTGCCGGGCCGCCACCAACGCATGACTGGATCTGCGTTGGCGGCGTGGGACCGCACGAGCACGCTGCCGACGGTCATGCCGAACACCGGGACGGCAACGAGGAAGACGACGAGGAGCGTGCGTCCAGGGCGGCGCTGCACCTCGCGCCGGGCGAGGCGGGACGCCAGTCGCCACTGCGGGAAACGCATCAGCCGACCCCTGCCAGAGCCACCGGCGCATTCGGCACCGGACGCGGCGTTTCGTCGACGATCATCCCGTCGCGCAGGAACACCACGCGATCGGCGTAGGAGGCAAATCGTGGCTCGTGGGTGACGAGCACGACGGCGGTTCCGAACTGGCCCGGAAGAGCGGCCAGCATTTCAATGATCTGGTCACTGTTCAGGGTGTCGAGCGAGCCGGTCGGCTCGTCGGCGAGCAGCAAGCGGCGCTCGCCGACGACCGCACGGGCGATGGCGATGCGCTGCTGCTGCCCGCCGGAGAAGTCGTCGGGATAGCGGTCGAGATGGTGCGTCAGGCCAAATGTGTGGAGGGCGGTGATCGCTGCCTGGCGCGCCTGACGTGCATTGCGACCGTCGAGCTCGAGGGGCAGCATCACATTTTCGACCGCCGTCAGCGAGGGCACCAGGTTGAGTCGCTGGAAGACGTAGCCGACGTCGCGACGGCGCAACGTCGCCAGCTCCTCCGCCGAACGGTCGCCGAGGTCATTGCCGTCGACCTTCACCCTTCCGGCGCTCGGCGTTTCCAGACCACCGGCGAGATGGAGCAGCGTCGACTTGCCGCACCCGGACGGCCCCATCACGGCGAGCAGCTCTCCGGCAGACACCGTCAGGTTGATGCCGCGCAGGGCGTAGACCTCGGTCTCGCCGCGACCGAACGACTTGACGGCGTCGACGAATTCGAGAATTGGCGTGCTCATTGGCGTTCCTTTTGGCTCGTGAGGCGGGACTCGCAGAGATCGAGCCAGCGCAGGTCGGCTTCGGCTCGTACCACCAGGGCGTCGGCGACAAGGGCCGAGGCCAGGTCGTTTCGGCGGGTGGCGTCGTTGCGACTTTCGCGGCGGCGCAGTTGGAGCAGGGCGAGAAGGGCAGTGCGGTGGTGAGTGATCACGGCAAGGGCGTGCTCACGGCCATGCTCGATCGCCATCAACATCTTGAGCATCAGCTCGTCGCGTGGCGGCGGGTCGTCGACAGGCACCGCCTGCCACCATGCGCCGAGTTGTTCTCGTCCGGCGGGCGTGAGCTCGTACGACTTCTGTCCGTTCTCCTCGGCGACGGTGACGAGACCGTCGCGCTCGAGACGTTCGAGCGTCGTGTAGACCTGCCCGACGTTGAGCGGCCAAACCCCGCCGGTGGCGTGTTCGAACTCCGTCTTCAGTTGGTAGCCGTGGCGACGCCCATCGTCGAGCAGAGCAAGCAGACCTTCGCGCACAGCCATTGGTTACCGAGTATGCATACTCAGTAACTAACTGTCAAGTCGACTCGTCGTCGCGGGCGTTGCGATACCAATCGATCGTCGCCGCCGTCGACGAGTCGTGCTCGCCCGCGCGGTCGCTGGTGAGCTCCGGAGTGATCCGGTTGGCGAGCTCTTTGCCGAGCTCGACGCCCCACTGATCGAAGCTGTCGATGCCCCAGATGACGCCCTGGACGAAAACGATATGCTCGTAGAGGGCGATCAGCTGGCCGAGCACTGACGGCGTCAGCTCGGGGGCGAGGATCGTCGTCGTCGGGCGGTTGCCGGCGAACGAACGCCACGGATCGTCCAGGTTCTCACGGCCGAACGCCAATGCCTCGGTCTGGGCGATGAGGTTGGCGACGAGCAGGTCGTGGTGCTGGCGGTACGGGTGGTGTGCCCTGGCGAAGCCGATGAAGTCGGCCGGCACGATCTCGGTCCCTTGATGAAGCAGCTGGTAGAAGGCATGTTGGCCGTTCGTGCCCGGCTCGCCCCACACGATCGGCCCGGTGTCGAGGGTGAGGGGTGTTCCGTCGAGGCGCACCGACTTGCCGTTCGACTCCATGTCGAGCTGCTGCAGATAGGCAGGGAAGCGGGCGAGCTCCTCGGCGTACGGCAGCACAGCCTTCGTCGCCAGGCCGAGCACGTTGCGGTTCCACACGCCGATCATCCCGAGCACGACCGGGGCGTTCTCGGCGAGTGGAGCCGTTCGGAAGTGCTCGTCAACGAGGCGGAAGCCGGCGAGGAACTCCTCGAACCGCTCGGCGCCAATGGCGATCATCAGGGACAGGCCGATCGCCGAGTCCACCGAATAGCGGCCCCCGACCCACTCCCAGAATCCGAACATGTTCTCGGTATCGATGCCGAACGCCGCCACCGCGTCGGCGTTCGTGCTCACGGCCACGAAGTGCCGGGAGACAGCGTCCTCGCCGAGTGCCTCGACGAGCCAGGCCCGCGCCGTGCGGGCGTTCGTCAGTGTTTCGATCGTCGTGAACGTCTTCGATGAGACGACGAACATCGTTTCGGCCGGATCGAGGTCACCGACCGCCGCGGCGATCGCCGCCCCGTCGACGTTGGACACGAAGCGGCAGGTCAGGCCCGGTTGAACGTAGGCCTGCAGCGCCCGATAGGCCATCGCCGGTCCGAGGTCAGAGCCGCCGATGCCGATGTTGACGACCGTGCGGATCGGCGTGTCGGTGGCACCGAGCCAGATGCCGTTGCGCACCCGCTCGGCGAACTCCCCCATCTTGCCGAGAACGTCGTGGACTTCGGGGACGACGTTGGCAACACTGCCGTCGTCACCGACGGGGCCGATCACCGCGGTGCGATCTGCGCGCAGGGCGACGTGGAGGACGGAGCGATCCTCGGTGACGTTGATCCGCTCGCCGCCGAACATCGCGTCGCGACGCTCGACAACACCCGCCGCGCCGGCAACGGCGAGCAGGGCGACGAGCACGGCGTCGTCGACGCACTGCTTCGAGTAGTCGATACGCAGGTCGCCGACAGTGATGAGGTAACGCTCGGAGCGCCCTGGATCGGCATCGAACAGCTTGCCGAGATGGTCAGGGGTTGGCAGCGCCGTCAGCGCCTCCCACTGCGGCGTGGCCGTGATGTCGACAGGCCTGCGGACATCCATCGGCCACCGACCCTAGACCCCCACCCCGTCATCGGAGTGTTTGCTGCTGATCGAGTGTCACGTGTCGGGTTTTCAGCAGGAAACACTCCGTCAGCACGAAACACTCGGATGGGAGAAGGGCGTGGGAGGATCGGCGGATGGCTACGCAATCGCTCGAACACTTCGACGCCATCGTGGTCGGTGCCGGTCAGGCCGGACCCGGCGTCGCCCGCCATCTCGCTGCTGGCGGGGAACGGGTCGCCGTCGTCGAGCAGGACAAGGTCGGCGGCACCTGCCTCAACCGCGGCTGCCGCCCGACGAAAGCGCTGCGGGCGTCAGCACGCGTCGCCCACCTGGCTCGCGCGGGATCCGCCCATGGCGTAACGGGCGACATCGTCGTCGACTTCGCCGCGGCGATGGCCCGCAAGGACCGCATGATCGACGGCTGGGTCGACAGTTCCACGAAGTCGTTGGAAGACACCGATGGGATCACCCTCGTCCACGGCCAGGCGCGATTCACCGGGTCCGCGGATGGCGCTCACCTGCTGACCGTCGCCGAACGATCACTCGCTGCTCCGAAGGTGTTCCTCAACGTCGGAACCCGGGCAGCCGAACCGCCAATCCCGGGCCTCGCCGACGTGCCCTGGCTCGACAACGATCGCATCCTCCATCTCGACTCGCTGCCCGACCACCTTGTCGTCCTCGGTGGGGGCTACATCGCCCTCGAGCTGGGCCAGATGTTCCGTCGCTTCGGCAGCGAGGTCACGATCATCGAACGTGGGCAGCAGATCGCCGGGCGCGAGGACGAGGACATCGCCACCGAGATCTCCCGCTTCCTCGTCGCCGAGGGAGTGACGGTCCGCACGACGACGAGCGTCGAGCGGGTGTCGGCGAACGGCGACGGCGTGCGGGTGCGCACCGACTCCGGAGTGATCGATGGGTCACATCTCCTCGTCGCTGTCGGACGCACCCCGAACACCGACCTGCTCGACCTCGCCGCCGTTGGCCTGGAGACCGACGACCACGGGATGATCACGACCGACGGCACGTTCAACACCGCTGTCGACGGGATCTGGGCGCTTGGCGACATCAACGGCCGCGGCGCCTTCACGCACACGTCGTACCAGGACTTCCAGATCGTCGTCGACAGCATGACTGGCGGCGCACGCACGGCTGACGGCAGGATTCCGACCTACGCGATGTTCACCGATCCGCCACTCGGTCGGGTCGGGATGAGCGAACAAGAAGCCCGCCAGTCGGACAAACAGGTGCTGATGGCGACGTTCCCGATGAGCCAGCACACGAGAGCGCAGCTCGATGGCGAGACGGCCGGACTGATCAAGCTGCTCGTCGATGCCGACACCGACCGGTTCCTCGGGGCCGCGACGCTCGGCCTCGCCGGCGACGAGATCATCCAAGTGGTCAGCGCCCTGATGCACGCCGGCGCCGCTTGCCGGGTGCTCGCCGAGATGCTGCCGATCCATCCGACGGTCGCCGAGTTCTTCCCGACGATCCTCGCCAAGCTGGAACCACTCAGCTGACCAGTCTTGACATCGCCTCGAGCGTTGTCTAGGTTGTAATCAACCAATTAGTTGATCAATGAGAACCTTGAGGACGACGATCGAGAGGAGCTGATGTTTGATCGTTGACCCGTCGGCCGATGACCGGCTCGATCGGGCGTTCATGGCGCTCGCCGACCCGGTGCGGCGACGGATCATCGCCCGCCTCAGCCGTGGGCCGGCGACCGTCAACGAGCTCGCCGAGCCATTCGCCATCACCAAGCAAGCGGTGTCCAAGCACATCCAGGTACTCGAGCATGCCGGTCTCGTCACGCGAACTCGTGATGCTCAGCGCCGCCCCGTGCACCTCGACGCCGCTGCCCTCGAGGCGATGACGGCATGGATCGACAAGTACCGCCTGATTCACGAACAGCAGTACCGCACCCTCGACGGGCTTCTCGCCGAGGTTTCCGGCCCAAAGCCTGCCGGGAACAACCGACCGACCAAGGAGAACAACCAATGAGCACCAATTCCCTCACCGTCACGGCACCCGAAGGCGTGCCGTTCATCGACTTCGAGCGCGAGTTCGACGCTCCCGTCGACGCCGTGTTCCGTGCCCACGCCGAGCCGGAGCTGCTCACGCAGTGGCTCGGACCGCGCGGGTACGAGATGAAGATCGACCACTACGACTTCCGCACCGGCGGCGGCTACCGCTACCTCCACACCGACCAGAACGGAGAGGCATACGCCTTCAACGGGGTGTTCCATACCGTGCGTCCGAACGAGTTCGCCATCCAGACGTTCGAGTTCGAGGGTTTCCCGGACGTGGTCAGCATCGAGTCGATGACGTTCGAGGACCTCGGCAACGGCCGATCCCGCGTTCGTGGCCACTCGGTCTACCCGAGTCTGGAGGCACGCGATGGAATGGTCGCCAGCGGCATGGAGGGCGGCATGTCGGAGGGCTACGAGCGTCTCGACGAGGTCCTCGCCACGCAGACGAACTGAAGGAGACGAGCAATGCCGCAGATCACGCCGAACCTGTGGTTCGACACCCTGGGAGAAGAGGCCGCCGAGTTCTATGTCTCGATCTTCCCCAACTCGAAGATCACCTACGTCAGCCACTACGGCGAAGCCGGACCGAGAGAAGCTGGCACGGTGATGACCGTCGACTTCGTGCTCGACGGCCAGCCGTACACGGCAATCAACGGAGGACCCGAGTTCACGTTCAACGAAGCGATCTCCCTCGGGATCACCTGCGCCGACCAAGCCGAAGTCGACTACTACTGGGACAAGCTCACCGATGGTGGCGAAGCGGTTCAATGCGGCTGGCTGAAGGACCGCTACGGCGTGTCCTGGCAGGTGTCCCCCGCCGGCCTCGAGGACTTGATCTTCGACCCCGACCCGGCCCGCGCCCAACGGGCGATGAAGGCGATGCTCAGCCAGGTCAAGCTCGACCTCGCGGCGATCGCCGCCGCCGCCGACGCCGCCTAGCACGCCAGCGAAGGCGGGGGCTCGCCGAGCAAGCTCCGCTTGCGAGGCGAAACTTAGATCGTTGGGGTTTCGATGTGGCGGCCGAAGACGCCGCCGAGCGTGGTCATCACCTCGCCGAGGGTGGCGTAGGTCGAGACGGCGTCGATCAGGGCCGGCATCAGGTTGACCTCGGGGTCGGCGGCCTCGGCGGCGAGGCGGTCGAGCGCAGCGGCCACGGCATCGCCGTTGCGGACGTGGCGGATCAGTTCGAGGCGCTTGAGTTGGCGGGCCTCGTCCTCGTGGGTGATCTGCAACAGGTCGATCGGGTCCTCGTCGTTGCCTTCGGTGAAGGCGTTGACGCCGACGACGATTCGCCGCCCCTCGTTCTGCTTGCGTTCCAACTCGTAGGCGGAGTCGGCGATGCGGCCCTGGAACCAGTTGTCCTCGATCCCTTGGATGCAGCCTTCGAGCATCGACCCGCCACCGATCTCGTCGAGATGGTCGAAGATCTCGCCGGCGAGTCGCTCCATCGTGTCGGTCAACTCCTCGACGAACCACGACCCGCCGAGCGGGTCGGCGACGTGGGCGACGTTCGTCTCGTGGGCGATGATCTGCTGCGTACGCAGGGCGATGCGCGCCGCCTTCTGTGTCGGCAACGCCATCGCCTCGTCCATCGAGTTGGTGTGCAGGCTCTGCGTACCGCCGAGCACCCCGGCGAGCGCCTCGATCGCCGTGCGCACGATGTTCAACTCCGGCTGCTGCGCGGTCAGCGACACGCCCGCGGTCTGGGTGTGGAAGCGCAGCATCAGCGAGCGGTCGTCGGTGGCGCCGTAGCGGTCGCCCAGCCACCGCGCCCAGATCCGCCGGGCCGCCCGGTACTTGGCGATCTCCTCGAAGAAGTCGATGTGGGCGTTGAAGAAGAACGACAGCCGCGGCGCGAAGGTGTCAACCGGCAACCCCGACTGCATCGCCAACTCGACGTAGGCGAACCCGTTGGCCAACGTGAACGCCAACTCCTCCGCTGCCGTCGCCCCCGCCTCACGGATGTGGTAGCCGGAGATCGAGATCGAATGCCAGCGCGGCATCTCCGCGGCGGCAAACCCGATCGTGTCGCGCACCAGCCGCATCGACGGCCGCGGCGGGAACACGAACTCCTTCTGCGCCTGGTACTCCTTCAAGATGTCGTTCTGCAACGTGCCACCGAGCCGTCCTCGGGGCACTCCAGCCTTCTCCGCCTGGGCGACGAACATCGCCATGATCACCGCCGCCGGCGAGTTGATCGTCATCGACGTCGTGGTCGCTCCCAAGTCGATCCCCGCGTAGAGGTCCTCCATGTCGGCGAGGCTGTCGATCGCCACCCCACACCGGCCGACCTCGCCGAGCGCCATCGGGTCATCGGAGTCGATCCCCAACAACGTCGGCATGTCGAACGCCGTCGACAACCCGTCGCCTCCCGCCCGGATGATCTCCTTGAACCGCCAGTTCGTGTCCTCCGCCGTGCCGAACCCGGCGAACATCCGCATCGTCCACAACTTCGACCGATACATCGACGCGTACGGACCCCGCAGGTACGGGAACTGCCCCGGATACTCGCCGTCATCCGCTCCATACGCCGCCTCGAGCGGGACACCCGACATCGTCGTGAAATCGACGTCACGAAGCCGTGACGCCTCGTACGCCCGCTGCCACTCTCGGCGGGGATCGCGCTGCGTCGCCACGAGGCGATGCTACGGGACCGCGGTGACAACCCAGCGGCCGGGCGACGAGCGATCGCCGTAGCGTGGAGCGTCGTGACCTCGGCGTCCTCCGGATCCCACGAATTCCGCCGAGGGATCCGTGCGGGCGTCGCCGCCTACGTGATCTGGGGGCTGCTGACCATCTTCTGGAAGCAGCTCGCCGGCTTCAACGCCGTCGAGCTGATCGGCTGGAGGATCACATCGGCTGCACTGGTGATGGCCGTGATCGTGTCGGTGCGCGGCAGATGGACGTCGATCCGCGCCGCGTTCGCCGATCGGGCGCTGACGATTCGCATCGCCATCGCCGCCGCGCTGCTGACCGCCAACTGGACCGCGTATGTCTACGCCATCGTCCACGACCGCGTCATCGAGACGGCGCTCGGCTACTTCATGGCGCCGCTCGGCACGATGGTGTTGGGGATCACCGTCCTCAAAGAACGACCGAGCGGCGCTCAGAAGGCGGCAATCGTGCTGGCGTCCGTCGCCGTGGTCGAGCTGACGATGTCGTACGGCCAGCCTCCGATCGCCGCCCTCGTCATGGCGATCTCGTGGAGCGTCTACGGGCTGCTCAAGCGGCGGGTCCCGCTGGCCGCTGTCGACGGCTTTGCCGCCGAGTCGTTCGTTCTCGTCGGCCCGGCCGTGATCATCGTCGTAGTGTCGGCCGCCCTCGCGGACAGCATCCCGCGCACCGCCGATGGAGCGGAACTTCTCCTCGTGTCGCTGTCGGGCGTCTCGACCGCAGTTCCCCTGATCATGTTCGCCTTCGCCGCCGCCCGCGTCCCGTTGACCGTACTCGGCCCGCTGCAGTACCTCATTCCGACGATCAACTTCCTGCTCGGCTGGGCACTGTACGACGAGGAGCTCCCGTGGTCCCGCCTCGTCGGTTTCGGGTTGATCTGGGCGGCGCTGCTCGTCATCACGATCGACGGCGTTCGCGGCACCGTTGCCCGGCGCGCCGCGTCCCGCATCCCCGCCGTCTCCGCCGATTAGCCTCGGTGGTGACGTGCCTGCCTCCCGACTTCGCTTTCTCCCCCCTCCCCTCCCCGTCCCCCGAGGTTGATCCCGATGCGCCGACTGACCGCCGCCGCGGCAACTGCCGCCGCGCTCCTGCTCGTGGCCTGTTCCCCCGACACCGCCGACTACAAGGAAGAGGCGGAGAAGTACATCGAGAGCCGCGGCTTCTCCGAGGAGGCGCAGCTGTTGCGATTCACCGACGTGGAATGCGAGGAGCCGGAGTCGACCGCCGAGGACACGCGCTACACGTGCACGGCCACATCAGCTGACGGCGTCCGCTGGGAGTTCGACGTCGACATCGTTGGCGATGCCGACCTCCGGGTGATGCTTCCCCCGAGACGGCTGTCAGCCGCGCCCAGTGACTCGAGCACCCCGGCCGACTCAGCGCCGGACACGACCGCTGCCCGGCCCACGACCTCGTCTGCTGCGACGGCGACAACGACGGCCACCACCGTCGCCGCCACCACGACGACCGCCACCTGACACCCCCCGCAAACGCGACCGATGGGTGTTCAGGGGACGGAACGGTCCCCCAAACACCCATCGGTTGTGATCGGGTCGGTTACTCCATCGGGGTCTGCTCGAACGAGTAGGGCTCGCCGATGTCGGTGTAGAAGCCGTCGGCGACGTTGTACTGGCCGACCTGCACATCCTGCGAGTAGTACGCGTCCTCCTCGCCGTTCATCGTGTAGTTCATCCCCTCGCGCAGCAGCGTCGGGTGGAAGTTGAGGTTGCGGGCGGCGTTGATGATCGACGCCTGGGTGAGGCCGTCGGGCGACGCCGCCGCCTCGATCAGCACGGCGACGGTGACCTCGCCGGCGTTCCATCCGGCGCCGCCGGTCGTGACGATGTCGCTCAAACCTTGCGCTTCCATCTCGGCGAGATAGGCGGCGACCGGTTCCGTGGCGGCGACATCCGGGTTAGCGACGTCCGCCAGCCCCATCGCCGCGGAGGTGTAGATGCCGTCGGCGTTGGGGCCGGCAGCTCCGAGGATCAGGGCGCTGGCGGCGCAGGTGTTGGTCATGTAGACGACCGGGTCCCAATCATTGGCCGCCTTGGCATTGGCCAGCTCGTTGAGGAACGAGATGCACTGAGCGCCCAGCGGCACCGTGACGAGGACGTCGGGAGCCGTGTCGGCGAGGCTCGACACCTGGGCCTGCGGGGGCGCCTCGTCGCCGAGCTCGATGGTCTCCTCGGCGACGATCTCCAGGCCCGCCTCCTCAGCGGCGGCCTTGAAGTTGTCCATCGAGATGTTGCCGAACTCGCTGTTGACGTAGTACAGCCCGACTGTCGAATCCGGGAAGTTGGCGGCGATGTCCTGGGCGTAGGCGCCGTACTCGTACTCGTACGACGTCAGCAGCCCAGTCGTCCACGGGTAGTCGGCGACCTCACCGAACCGCGGATCGCCGGCCAGGACGTTGAGCTGCGGGATGCACTCCTCGTTCAGCGTGTCGCGAACGGCGAGGTTGTTCTGCGTGCCGATGATTCCGGCGAAGAGGTGAACGCCGTCGTCGATCAGCCCGTTGATGACGCCGGGTGTCAAGGCGGGGTCGTACTGATCGTCACCGACGGTCAACTCGAGCTCGTACCCGGGCACGAGGTCGTTCTCGTTGGCGAAGTTGATGTACGCCTCGAGGCCGCGGGCAGCCGGCTCGAACGCGGCCGCGGCCGCGCCGCCGGACAGCGGCATCGCCGAGCCGATCCTGATCGTGCCTTCGATCGGAGCGTTCGCACGGTCCGGATCGGCACAGTTCTCGGTGTCGACCGCCCAGCCTCCCTCCGAGCCGGCGCCGGCGTGTCCGAGGCCGGCGACGGAGAACGCGAGCACGGACGCACCGGCAGCGGCGAGAACGCGAGTTGATCGCGACGTCATGGAGTCTCCTCTGTGGGTACGGATAGGAACGGTTCGTCGATCGACGGGTCGAGACCTTCCTCGACGGGCGGGACGTTACTACGGGTGCCGGCGGGCTTCGGAACGATCACGACGACCTTGGCGGCGAGCCGTTTGAGCAGACCGACGATCCCGAACGGAGCGACGAACATCAGCACGAGCAGCAAGATGGCGAGGATCAACGTCGCCGGTGAGCCGTTCAGCCAGCCGAACAAGACTCCGACGAGTCCGTCGTCGCGTTCGCCCCACTCGCGGGTTCGAACCTCGACGAACACGTACACGAACCCGCCGACGATCGGCCCCCACAGCGTCGCACCGCCGCCGATGACCATGATCGACGACGAACGTGATCGCGCCGATGAGGGTGAACTGGCGGAGATCAGGGTTGACGCCGTTGAGTCCGATACCGAACAACGCGCCGGCGGTGGCGGTGATCGCCGCCGACAGCCCGTAGACGATCGTCTGCGTCCGCGGTCGGTTGACGCCCATCACCGCGGCGGCCGTCTCGTTGTCGCGGATGGCGATCAGCGATCGCCCGACGCGGCTCTTGACGATGCCGCGACAGACGACGTAGGCGAGAGCACGACGATGATCACGGCGAGCCAGTACATCCACACGGCTCGCCCTCGCCGACCATCAAGCTCGCCGAGGATCGGCCACTCCGGGATCTCGTCGTACTGGAGGTCGTCGATGCCCCGGGCGCCGTCGGTCAGCCACTCCAGCTTCTGCCACTTGACGAGCTGCGGGAACAGCACCGCCAGGCCGATCGACGTGAGGGCGAGATACACGCCCTTGAGCCGCAGCGCCGGCAGCGACGTGACGCAACCGGCGACGAACCCGATGACGGCGGCGACATACAACGTCCACCCTTGCGTCCAGCCGTAGTGGTCGACGAGCACCGCCATCGTGTAGGCGCCGAGTCCGAAGTAGAACGAATGGCCGAGTGAGACGATCCCGCCGTAGCCCATCACGAGGTTGAGCGCCATCGCCACGGCCACGCCAGCTCGAGCGCCGATCGTCATGTCGTTGATCGTCGAGGACTGCGTCCGCGTGGGGATGTACAGGACGAAGGCGATGGTGGCCGCCACCCACACGAGGCGGATCGCCCAGTGCCACGCCGACCCCCAGTGGACCTTCAGTGGCATGCACTCAGACCCGTTCGACTTTCTCGGTGCCGAACAGGCCTGAGGGCTTGACGAACAGCACGACGAAGATGCACAGGAGGGCGACGGACAGTTTCATCTCCTGACCGATCCACTCGGGCGCGTACTCGGCGGCGACGTTCTCGACGACACCGATCGAGAGACCACCGACCACCGCTCCGATCGGGCTGTCGAGACCACCCAACGTTGCCGCCGCCGAGGCGTAGACGAAGATCGTGAACATCATCGTCGGTGTGACCTGCGCTTGCGCTCCGGCGACCATCACCCCGGCGAGGGCACCGAGGGCGCCGCTCAAGCCCCACGAGCCCATCAGGACGAGCTTCGTCGGCACGCCGACCAACCGGCTCGACTCCGAGTTGCTGGCAACCGCCCGCATCGCCAGTCCGACCTTCGTCTTGCCGAACAGCAGGAACAGCAAGGCGCTGGTCACAAGGACCACGATGAGCGTGCCGATGTCCTCCCAACGCCACACCGCACCGAATACGCGGATGAAGTCGTCCGGGTCGTTCGGGAACAAGCTGCTGATCTCTTCGGACGGCGGGGCGCCCCACCGGCCGACGTCGAGGGCGTTGATGCCGAGGAGGATGGCGATCAGGGCGACGAACACCGCCAACGGCGATTTCTTCGACAACGGGCTGACGATGAACACCTCGGTGGCCGCCCCGATGGCGAAGCCGAAGGCCATGCCGGCGAGCGTTGCCAGCCACAGTGGGAGTCCAGAAGCGCCGAACAGGGTCCACGTCGTGACGACCCAGGTGATGTACGCGCACAGCGTGGCCATCTCACCGGCGGCGAAGTTGAGGTGCCCGGTCCCGCGGAACACGACCACCAGCCCGAGGGCAACGAGCGAGTAGATCGACCCGGCGGAGAGCCCGAGAAACACGGCGTCGAGGAGTCGCTCCACGTCAGTACCCCAAGTAGGCCTTGCGGACGCTGTCGTTGTTGGCGATCGACTCGGAGTCGCCGGTGGCGACGATGCGCCCCGTTTCGAGGAGGTAGACGCGGTGGGCGATCTGCATGGCGAGGTTGGCGTTCTGCTCGACGAGCAACACGGCGATGCTCCATCGGGTGTTGAGGTCGGCGATGATCTTGAACAGCTCCTTGGTGATCAACGGCGCCAGCCCGAGGCTCGGTTCGTCGCACAGCAGCAGCTTCGGACGGCTCATCAACGCCCGGGCGATCGCCAGCATCTGCTGCTCGCCGCCCGACAGGCTTCCGGCCCGCTGACTCCGGCGCTCGGACAGCCGCGGGAACGTCTCGAACCACAGGTCGATGTCGAGGCCAACCTCGCTGTCCTTGCGCGTGAAGGCGCCGATTCGCAGGTTGTCCTCGACGGAGAGCTCGGGAAAGGTGCCGCGTCCCTGGGGTACCTGGGCGATGCCGAGGCGGACGATGTGCTCGGGCGACATCGTCGTGATGTCGTCGCCGTCGAACGTGATCGCGCCCTCACGCGGGATCGTTCCCGAGATCGCTCGCATCGTCGTCGTCTTGCCGGCCCCGTTGGCGCCGAGGATGACAACGATCTCTCTCGGCTCGACGGACAGGTTGACGTGGTGGAGCACATTGACCGGTCCGTACCCGGCGCGCAAACCCTCCACCTCGAGCAAACCCATTCAGTCGCTCGCTCCCAGGTAGGCCTCGATGACGAGGGGGTCGTTCTGCACGTCGGCGGGCAGGCCCTCGGCGATCTTGCGACCGAACTCCATCGCCACGACGCGGTCGGAGATCCCCATCACCATCGACATGTGGTGCTCGACCAACAACACGGTGAGGTCGAACTCGTCGCGAATCTGGACGATCGTCTCGCCGAGCTCGTCGACCTCGCCATGGGTGAGTCCCGACGCCGGCTCGTCCATCAACAGGAACCGCGGCCGCGCCGCCAGCGCCCTGGCAATCTCCAGACGCTTCAAGGTGCCGAACGGGAGCCCGGCGGCGGGGCGGAACATCAGCGGGGCAAGGCCGAGCTGGGTGAGCAGATCGCCGGCGAAGTCACGGGTGCGCTTGTTCTCGGCAGCCACGCCGATCCGGCTGATCGCCTGGGCGATGCCGACGTCGCCCTGGCTGTGAGCACCCACCATCACGTTCTCGAGCAGGCTCATCGAAGGGAACAGGGCGAGGTTCTGGAACGTGCGGGCGATGCCGAGGGCAGCGATGCCGTGAGCCGGCACGGCGAGGAGATCCGCGCCGTCGTAGGTCACCCGCCCTGATGTCGGCTCGTAGATGCGGCTGACGACGTTGAACATCGTCGTCTTGCCGGCACCGTTGGGACCGATCAGCCCACAGATGTGACCGGGCTCGATGCCGAACGTCAGGCTGTCGAGCGCAACGATGCCGCCGAAGCGAACCGTCACCTCCTGTACGTCGACCAACGTCACCGGCTCGCCCCCCTCCCGATCCGTCGCGAACGTAGCAGTCGATGGATTCGCGTTGGCAGACTTCCAAGGTGACGGATCAACCGTCCGACGTCGCCTCGGCGGCGGCGGAACTCGACGTAAACGACCCGAGCAACGACGACGACGTCATCGTCCTGCCGTGGTGGCAACGGCCGCTCAACATCGTCATCGTCCTCGTCGCCGCTGCCTTGATCGCCGGGATGATCGGCTGGCTGATCGGCGACACCAACAACGACGTGGCGTCCTCGGACGTCGACGTCGGGTTCCTCCAGGACATGAGCGAGCACCACCGCCAGGCAGTCGACATGAGCTTCACGTTCATGCGCCGGCCGGACACCGATCCGCGGTTGCGCACTGTCGCCGAGTCGATCATCTTCGGCCAGAGCGTCGAGATCGGCCTGATGCTGCAAGTGCTCAACGAGATGGGGGCACCGGCGGTCTCCGAGGACGGCACGGCAATGTCGTGGATGGGCCACGCCGTCGACCCGTCGGAGATGCCCGGCATGGCGAGCGAGGCCGAGCTCGAGGAGCTCGCCGCCGCCACGGGGCCGGACGCCGACGAGCTGTTCGTCGAGTTGATGACGGCTCACCACCAGGGTGGCATCGACATGGCCAACCAGGCCGCCGCAGAGGCCGAGAACGAGGCAGTCCGCGACTTTGCGTCCTCGACGGCGACCAACCAGCAATCCGAGATCGTCGAGCTGGAGGGCCTGCAGTGAGTCTCGAGTCGCCTTTCCGCGCAAGTCCTCCTACGACGGGGCCGACGTCGACGTCGGCGAGGTCGCTCGTAGACTTGCGACAATGACCCCCCGACCGGCGCTGGCTGCCACCATCGCCGCAAGTCTGCTGGTCCTCGGAGCGACCGGTGCACTTGCGGCCGGCTCTCCGCAGCTGTCGGGGCACGCCCCGGACAAGACCAGCCCGACGACCGCACCGGTCGGGGCTCCGACCGCGACCGTTGCTGTCCCGCCCGCTCCGCCGACGACGGCGACGACAACCACGACGACCGCGGCTGTCACCCAGGGTCCGCCGATCGGCGAGGTCGTCGACGTTGGCAACGCCAAACCACCACGGTTCTACGACGCCTACCTCGCCGCCGGGCTGGCCGACATCCAGGCGTGGTGGGCGAGCGAATTCCCGCGGCTGTATGGCGAGCCGTGGACACCACTCGAAGGCGGGATCTTCGCCGCCTACCCCGAGCGCACTGCACCTCCGATCCCCGGCTGTGGCTTTCCTGGGGACACCAGCTACCAGGAGGTCAGCGACTACGGGGCGTTCTATTGCCCGGACGGCGACTACATCGCCTACGACGACGGCGAGCTGGGCATCATCCACGAGCTCGCCGAGCGGTTCAGCCCGTCCGTCGTGGCCGTCGTGATGGCCCACGAGTTCGGCCACGCCGTGCAGTTCCGCTCCGACGAGCTCGATCGCAACGTGCCAACGATCTACACCGAGCAGCAGGCCGACTGCTTCTCCGGTGCGTGGGCGCGACGGGTGTGGGAGGGCCAGGTCGCCGGCCTGACGTTCGGTGACGAGGACATCCGCACCGGCCTGATCGCCCTCGTCGCCGTGGCCGACCCGATCGGCACCAGCGTGCTCGAGCCGGGCGGACACGGTGCCGCGTTCGACCGCATCGGGGCGTTCCAGGAGGGGTTCAACGGCGGCATCGACAACTGTGTCGGCCTCATCGAGAAGCCGCTTCCGTTGCTGCCCAACGAGTTCGCCCGTGGCAGCAACGACCACTTGACGAACGGCAACGCGCGATTCGGCTGGGGCAGTGGCGAGATCATGGAGCTGCTGTCCGGCGACCTCTCAGTCTTCTGGCCGGCGCAGGTCGACACGGCCGGGGCGACGATGACGCCGTTGACGGTTCGCGGCGTCGCCGACCCGTCGACCGACAACTGCGACGACCCGGAAACGATGGCCCACTTCGGAGCCGTGTACTGCGCGGCGACCAATGAGGTGCTGTTCGACGAGGGGCTCGGGCGGGTGCTGTACGACGACTACGGCGACTTCGCCGTTGGCTACGTGATCGGCCTGGCCTGGGCGGAGGGCGCCCAGAGTGCACTCGGCAGCCCGCTCGACGGTGAGCCCCGGGCCCTCGCATCAGATTGCATGGTCGGGGCGTGGATCGGCTCACGGATCCAGTTCGATCCAGGGACCGGGCCGCCGGTCACCACCAATCCGGCACAACCGCCGGCGACGATGATCGTGTCTCCCGGCGACCTCGACGAGGCGGTGCGGACGGCGCTCGTGGTCGGCGACCGCGGGCTCGACGACAACCTCGAGGGCAGCGCCTTCGAGAAGATCGCGGCAATGCGCCGAGGCGTGCTGAACGGCATGCCCACCTGTCTCGCCGAGATCACCGGCGGCTGACCAATCACGGGTCGCCGACTTTGACGGATACGGCCGGCGCCACCGTGAACCAGAGCGCAGTTCCCAGCACGACGTTGGCGGCGATCGACATCGGCACCAACAGCATTCATCTCGTCGTCGCTCGTCCGGTGGGTGGTGATCGCTTCGAGACGTTGACACGCGAGCGTGAGGTCGTCCGTCTCGGGTCCGGGGGCGGGGACATGAAGCTGCTCACGGACGACGCCCTGGACCGAGGACTTTCCTGCTTGACGCGGATGAAGGGCCTCGCCGACGGGTTCGATGCCTCGCTCCGCGCCGTCGCCACGAGCGCAGTGCGTGAGGCGTCGAACGCTCGCCAGTTCATCGACCGCGCCGCGTCTGAAGCCGGCGTGTACGTCGAGGTCATCTCCGGGGTCGAGGAGGCCAGGCTGATCCATCTCGGCGTGCTCCAGGCGGTCCCCGTGTTCGACCGCCGTGTGCTGCTCGTCGACGTCGGCGGCGGGTCCACCGAGCTGCTCATCGGCGAGTGCGGTGAAACGATCGCAGCGCGCAGCCTGAAGGTCGGCGCCGTTCGCCTCACCGATCGATTCTTCCCGGGCGGCAAGGTCGCCGTCGACGCCGTCGAGGCCTGCCGCAACCATGTGCGCAGCCTGATCGAGCACTTCCACCGGGAGATCACGACGCACGGCTTCGAGGTCGCCGTCGCCTCGTCGGGGACGGCCGAGACGGTCGCCCGCATCGCCCACGCCGCGACCGGCGCCGAGCCACTGCGAACGTACAACTGCTTCGAGGTCGGCCGAGAAGCGCTCGACGACGTCGTGGCCCGTCTCATCAAGCACCGCACGGCCGCAGCCCGAGCCAAGGTGCCCGGCTTGGAGGCGCACCGCGCCGACATCATCGTCGCCGGTGCGATGATCCTGGCGACGATCGCCGAGACGTTCGACGTCACGTCGTTCGTGTACTCGGAGGCGGCGCTGCGTGAGGGCGTGCTGCTCGACACGATGAGCCGGCATCGCGGCGGGGCGGAGGCCCACCTGCGCGACGTCTCGCGCCGGAGCATCCGCCAACTCGTCGATCGCTGCGACGACGACCCGACTCACTCGATTCACGTCGCCGGCCTCGCCGTCGCCCTGTTCGACGCCATCCCTGAACTGCACAACCTCGGTCTCTCCGCCAGGGAGTACCTCGAGGCGGGAGCCTTGCTGGCCAACGTCGGCCTTGTCGTCGCCCACAGCCAGCACCACCTCCACGCCTACTACGTCATCCGCAATTCCGAGCTGGCCGGGCTCACCGACAACGAGATCGAGGTGATTGCCCAGATCGCCCGCTACCACCGCAAGAGCGAGCCGAAGCAGTCACACCAGCCATTCGCCGCATTGTCGGCGGGCGATCAGCGCCTCGTCCGTTCGCTCGCCGGCGTGCTGCGGGTAGCAATCGGCCTCGATCGGCGACACGAGGGCCGGGTCGCCGGTGTGCGCGCCGCGGCCGACTCGGGCACGCTCGTCATCCGGGCGCTCGCCGCGGATGGCGCCGACATCGGGCTCGAGGTGTTCGCCGCCGGTGAACGGACGGCGTTGCTCGGGCGGGTCCTCGACCGCGACGTCGAGGTCGTTGCCGGCTGAGACGGTGCCGTCGCGTTCCGCGGCGCCGTGTGAGACATTTCTGTCTCACACGCGGCGGTGGAACCCTCAGCCGGCGGGAACCGCTGTCGACGTGGTCGCCGGCGGATCCGTGACCACCGGAGGCGTCGTTGTCGTCGTCGCCGGCTGTGTCGGGGCGGGGGTCTGCGCCACGGTCGGAGCCGGTGTTGCCGGCGCCTGGGCAGTCGCCACCGTCGGCGCGATCGTCGTCGTCGGGATCGTCGACGAGGTGGTGGTCGTGTAGGTGTGGTCGATGCGGTTGAAGATCGGCAGCTGACCGCGTGGGTAGGCGGCGCCGGGGTTCTGGGCGTAGTACTCGGGCTCCTTGACACCGTCCCACACGAACACCTGGTCACCGACGTCGATGTACTGGTGGAACGTCCGCCCGGCGGTCTGCGACATGCGGATGCAGCCGTGCGACGCCGGGTGGAGCGGGATCGTGAGGGCGCCGTGCATGGCGATGCCGTAGTTGAAGTAGGCCGGGTCCCACATCCCGCCGAGGGCGCTGTTGCGCAGCCCGTCAACCATCCGCTCGAACCGGAACACGCCGCCCGGCGTCAACGAGATGCCGATCTCACGGCGCTCCAGGACCTCGGTGCCGTTCTCGTTGCCGAACTCGCCGGGATCGATCTTGACGACCTCTTTCCACTCCTTGCCGTCGCCGCTGGAGATGTGCACGATCATCTCCGCCTTGTCGTCGACGAAGAACACGGCGACCTGCGACGGCAGGTAGATCTCGACGTGGTTGTTCGTCGCCTCGCCCTTGGAGTGCCAGCGGTACGGCTCGACACGGATCGGGCGCTGCATGTCCTGCCAGATCTCGTCGGTGAGAATGCTCGACGCATCATCTCGGGGAACCCTCATGACCAGCTTCTGGTACGCCCACAGGGCCTGCTCGAACAGCGGGCCGAACTGGCCGTCGATCTCGCCGACGAAGAAGCCGAGCTCGTCGAGGCGCTCCTGGACCTGGCGGACCTCATCTCCCGCCATGCCCCGGCCGAGCGGCTGGGACAGGTGCGTTGTCGTCTGCGGGGCGGCCGTCGACTCGACGGCAATCGGGGCGGCCAGCGGGACCGTGCTCGTCGAGGACGTCGCCGCCGTCGACGCCGATTGTGGATCGCCGCCACCGCCGCCGTCGCTCCCGCCGAAACCCCCGGCAACGCCGGCGATGACGACCGTCCCGATCACGGCCACGGCGGCGAGCGCCGGCAGCGATCGGGCGGCAGATGGGAGGCGGGAGGGGGAGGTCACGGGAGGCGGGAGGGAGGGATCACGGAGTTCACAAATCGCGGCCTTGCCAGCCCGCCAGCCTAGCGAGGGATCAGCGGCGCTGCCGCCGATCCGGCGCTCGCTCCACCCCAGGTAGAGACGTCAGGTGCGCCGTTCGATCGCTTGCAGCTCACCGCGCAGGCGAACCATCTCGGCGATGATCGCCCGGATCACACCGAACGAGCTCAACGTCGACTGGCCGCGGGTGCGCGGGAAGTAGTCGACGCCGAACTGCTGGAGCTCGAACCCGGAGCGCAGGGCGCGGATGATCAGCTCGGCGTCGATGAACGACCCTTCGCTGCGCAGCTCGATGTTGTCGACCACGCGGCGGCGCAGCAGCTTGAAGGCGAAGTTGATGTCGCGGACCTTGACGCCGAACATCGTGCGGATGAACAGGTTGTAGAAGAAGGTGTAGATCGCCCGGGTGTAGCCCTCGCCGGTGCGGTCGAAACGGTAGGCGCTGACGAGGTCAGCGTCGTAGAGCCGGAGCAGTCGGATCGCCCGGGGGACCTCCTCGAAGTCGAACGGGAGGTCGGCGTCCGAGTACAGCACGAGGTCGCCGTTGGCCGTCGCGAATCCGGTCTTGATCGAACCGCCGAGCTTGCGGTTCACCGGGTGGTGGACGACGCGCACGTGGGCGTCCTTGTCGGCCAAGGCGTCGGCGATCTCCGGGGTCCGGTCCGTCGACTTGTCGTCGACGATGACCAGCTCGTAGTCACCGATGACTCCGTCGGCGACCATCTGCGTGCAGATCGCCGTCGCCGCGCTGATTGCCCGCTCGACGTACTCCTCCTCGTTCCACATCGGGAAGAAGATCGACAGCAGCTCGGTGGATGCGGTCACAGCGCTGGGAGGGTAACCGAGGCGACGTGTCTACGCTCGGCCTGGTGGAACCGGTCACCAGCCCGGCGGCGCCCGTGGCGCCCCCTCCCCCGCCGCCCCCGGTAACGGCGTCAAACGCGTTACCGCGGCGCAGGGTGGTGGTGCCCAGCCCCGGCCAGCTCACCAACGGGTGGCGGTTCGTCACCGGGCTGGGGTGGGCGCTCGTCATCGTCGCCTACGCGGCGGTGTGGAAGACGAGCGGCGAGCTCGGGCTGAACACGTGGTGGCTCGGCCCGTTCGGCGACCCACAGCCGCTGTTCATGACGATGCTGCCGTTCATCCCGCCGCTCGTGATGGTGCTCCTCGCCGTCAATAACTCGCGTTGGCTTCCGTGGGCCGGCCTCGGGGCTGCGGGCGTGCTCGCCGTCATCGCCGCGTTCGACGTCCTCAAGGTCCCTCGGCTCGGTTTGGTCGAGCTGGCCATCGCCGCCGCCGGTGCGCTGTTGGCCGTCGCTGGCTTCGCCGGCCGCTACCGGCCGTGACGGTGAATTGCGTTCCCCGGCCGCGCAGGCCGTTGGTGGCCCCTCCCTCGCTGGCGCTCGGTCGCTCGCATCTGCGCAGTACGTTCGCTGGATGAGCGCGGGCCGCATCCTGCTGTCGCTGCCTGCCGGCGAGCGCATCGGTATCGCCTTTTCCGGCGGGCTCGACACGTCGGCTGCGGTCGCCTGGATGCGCGCCAAGGGGGCGATCCCGTACGCCTACACGGCCGATCTCGGGCAGTACGACGAGCCCGACCTCAGCGGCGTGCCCGATCGGGCGACGCAATACGGCGCCGAGCACGCCCGCCTCGTCGACTGCCGGCCCGAGCTCGTGCGCGAGGGACTGATGGCCTTGCAGTGCGGCGCCTTCCACATCGCCACGGCCGGCAAGACGTACTTCAACACGACGCCACTCGGACGGGCTGTCACCGGCACCTTGCTCGTCCAGGCGATGCACACCGACGGCGTCGACGTCTGGGGCGACGGCAGCACGTACAAGGGCAACGACATCGAGCGCTTCTATCGCTACGGGCTGCTCGTCAACCCGGCGTTGCGGATCTACAAGCCGTGGCTCGACGGCGACTTCGTGGCCGAGCTCGGCGGGCGGGCGGAGATGAGCGCCTTCCTCCAGGCCCACGACCTTCCTTACCGCGACCCCACGGAGAAGGCCTACTCGACTGATGCCAACATCTGGGGGGCCACACACGAGGCGAAGTCGCTCGAGGAGCTGTCGACGACGATGGAGATCGTCACCCCGATCATGGGCGTCGCCCACTGGGATCCGGCCGTCGATATCGCCTCCGAGGACGTCACGATCAGGTTCGACGGTGGTTGGCCCGTCGGGATCGACGGTGACGAGCTCGACCAGGTCGACTTGGTGCGGCGCGCCAACGAGATCGGTGGGCGTCACGGGCTGGGGATGAGCGACCAGATCGAGAACCGCATCATCGAGGCCAAGAGCCGGGGCATTTACGAGGCGCCCGGCTTGGCGTTGCTGCACATCGCCTACGAGCGGCTCATCACGGCGATCCACAACGAGGGCACCGTCGACAACTACCGCACGATGGGCCGTCGCCTCGGCCGGCTGCTCTACGAGGGCCGGTGGTTCGACCCGCAGAGCCTGATGCTGCGCGAGTCGCTGTTGCGCTGGGTTGGTGCGGCGATCACCGGGTCGGTGACGTTGCGCCTGCGCCGTGGCGACGACTACACGATCGTCGACACCACCGGGCCGAATCTGACGTACTCCCCCGAACGGCTGTCGATGGAGCGAGTCGAGGACGCCGCCTTCGGCCCGCTCGACCGCATCGGCCAGCTCACGATGCGCAACCTCGACATCGACGACACCCGCTCGAAGCTCGACGTCTACCGCGTCGCCGGCACCCTCGGCCGTGGTGGCCGGTCCGAGCTCGACCCGATCCACGACATCGACGCGACCTGACCGCGCTCCCCAATCTGGGGAATGCTCGGGGACTCCTCGGGTTTGTGTGGGTTCAATCGAGTTGCCGGCGAGCGCGCTGGCTCTGGAAGGGGCGGTTGTCGAGCGTCGCGACGGCACCTGGGAGACGTGCACACCTGCGAGCCCGATTCTGGGGCCGCGCCGATTCCTTTACCGCAAATCGGTCACCGCTGACCGCTTTGCGGCACGAGAATCCCGGCATCGGCTGCCGCGCCGATTCTTCGTGTCACATTTCCTTCTGGGGAGGATCCGTGTCGCGGCCCGGCAGTGTCGCGGCCCGACACCGAATGTCCCCAGATTCAGGTGAGCAAGGTCAACAGGGCAGCGAGGAGGGCGGCACGTTCGGGGAGCGAGGCGACGTCGACCCACTCGTGGTCGGCATGGGCGCCGCCGCCGACGACGCCGAGGCCGTCGAGGGTCGGGATGCCGAGGGCCGCCGTGAAGTTGCCGTCGCTCCCGCCACCGACGCTGACGCCTCTGAGCGCACCGATGCCCACTGCTGCCGCCGCCTGCTCCGCCGCGGCGAACAGGTCGATGGTCGACTCGACCTGCATCGGCGGCCGGTTGACGCCACCGCGCACAGTGATCGTCGCCTGCGAATCGAACGGTGAGAGCGCCGCCATCTCCTTGTCGACTCGCTCTGCCTCGTCGAGCGAGGTGACGCGCACGTCGACTCGGATCAGCGCCGCCGCAGGGACGACGTTCTCCGCCGTGCCGGCATGGGCGACCGTCGGCGTCACCGTCGTACCCTCGTCGGCGCGGGCGATCGACGTGATGGCCAGCACCTGATGGGCCGCCTCGACGAGGGCGTTCACGCCCTTCTCCGGTTCCAGCCCGGCGTGGGCGGCGCGTCCGGCGACTTCCACGTCGTACATGCCGACGCCCTTGCGCCCGACCTTCAGGGCGCCGCCGTCGGCAGCCGGTTCGAGCACGAGCACGCGGCCGCAGGCCGTGGCCCGCTGCTCGATGAGCTGGCGTGACGTCGCCGAGCCGACCTCCTCGTCGCACGTGAACAGCAGCTCGACGCTTGTGCGGTCGGCGAGAGAGGCGACCGCGTGGACGGCCGTGACGATGCCGCCCTTCATGTCGAACACCCCCGGCCCGGTCGCCCGCCCGTCACTCACCGTGAACGGCCGCGCCGCCAACGTGCCACGGGGAAACACGGTGTCGTGATGCCCGACGATGAGCACCTTCGGTTCGTCACCGCCGCGCCAGTGGACGTGCGGACCGACGGGGCCGGCGACCAACTCAGGCAGCCTGCCGAGCCTCGTCCGGATCAGCTCGGCGAGCACCTTCGCCGACTGCGTCAAGGCGTCGACGTCGTGCGACGGGGACTCCACTTCGACGAGACGACCGAGGTCGCAAGTCATCACGTCAACGTCGAACTGTCCAGGACTCACGGCGCAACCGTACCGGCCCGGGTGCGCCCGGTACCTGGCTGGCGGCGACCGGCGGTGCTGAACTGTCGGCGTGAGCGGCGCACCACCCACGACGGACCATCGCGCTGCCCTCGCCGAGTTCCTGCGCGCCCGACGTGAGGCACTGTCGCCGTCACAGGTCGGCCTGCCCGCAGGCCGGGCGCGCCGCACGCCCGGCCTGCGCCGCGAGGAGGTGGCGATGCTCGCCGGCGTGTCGGTCACGTGGTACACGTGGCTCGAGCAGGGCCGGCGAATCAACGCCTCGACCGACGTGCTGCGGGCGATCGGGCGGGCGCTGCGCCTCGACGATGCCGGCATCGAGCACCTCACCGCCCTCGGCCAGGCGCCGGCGCAGCATCCGGGTGTCGACCTCTACGGACCCGACGACGTGCCCTCGGCGTTGCGCCGCCTGATCGACGCCTTCGAGCCGGCTCCTGCCTATGTGCTCGGACCGCGTTGGGAGTTCGTCGCATGGAACGCCGCCCAGGCACGGCTGTACCCGCGGATCGAAACGCTTGCCGCCGAGGATCGCAGCCTGCTGTGGGTGCTGTTCGCCGATCCGTCGACGCGTGAGTTGATAGTCGACTGGGACATCCACGCCCGCCAAGCCCTCGCCGAGTTCCGCGCCTCGACGACCGCGTTGCGTGACGACCCGCTGATGGTGGCGATGATCGACCGGCTTGGCGCCGCCAGCGCCGCGTTCGCGTGCTGGTGGGCCGAACACGACGTCGCCCGCTTCGAGACGCGGCTGCGCCGGTTCAACCATCCGATCGCCGGCCTGCTCACGTTCGAGTATCAACTGCTCGCCCCGGCCGAGTGGCCGGCGCTGACCGTTGCCGTGCAACTCCCGGTCCCCGGCGACGACTCCGCCCAACGCCTCGCCGTCCGCCACCACGTCGCCTGACGCCGAACTGAGGCCACGGGTGAGACATCTTTGTCTCACACCGCGCCGCGGTTCAGCCCGTGTTGACAGAGCATCCCAGAGACCGTACTGTAAACGTTTACAGGGGGTGCGATGGCTACTCGGGGGCGAGCGACGGTCGTGATGGTGGCCGAGCGGGCCGGGGTGTCGATCGCCTCGGTGTCACGCGTGCTCAACGGGGTGGCGACCTCCGACGACGTGCGCGACAGCGTGCTGCGCGCCGCCGCCGAGTTGGACTACGTGCCCGACGCCGTCGCCCGGTCGCTCAAGGTTGGGCGCACCGATCAGATCGCCCTCGCCGTCGCCGACGTCGGCAACCCGGTGTACGTCTCGATGGTGCACGCCATCGCCGACGTGCTCGGCGCCGCCGGCTTGCGGCTCGTCATCTCCTCCAACGGAGCTGACCCCGACGACCAACTCGGTCTCCTCGGCAACCTCAACCGCGGCTACTGCGACGGGTTGATCCTCAGCCCGTTGCGCATCACCGCCGAACTGCTCGACGCCCTCTCCGCCACTCGCCAACCGGTCGTCGTCATCGGCTCGCTCCCACCGCACATCGAGATCGACAACGTGCGCGCCGACTCGGCCGCGGGGGTCGGACTCGCTCTCGAGCATCTCGCCGCGCACGGCCGCCGCCACGTCGCCTTCGTCAACGGTCCGATCGACACCGTCCCCGGGGCGGCCCGACTGCGCGGCTTCGTCGAGCATTCAGACCGCCTCGATCTGCCGACGTCGGCCGAGTTGCAGGTCGAGTGCGCAGACTTCACCTACAACGCCGCGATCCCGGCGATCGAGAGCCTCCTCGCTCAGGCCACGCCCGACGCGATCCTGTGTGCCAACGACTTGATCGCCGTCGCCGCCATCAACGTCCTGCGGCGTCGTGGCCTCGCCGTCCCCGGCGACGTCGCCGTTGTCGGAATGGACGACACCGAGATCGCCGAGCTCGTCAACCCGACGCTCACGAGCGTCGACCTCGGCGCCGCCCGCCGCGCAACGACCGCCGCCGAGCTGCTCCTCGATCGCCTCGGCGACGGCGAGGTGCTCGCCCGTCGGATCACCGTGGACCCGTCGCTCACCGTCAGGGAGTCGTCGATCATCCAATGACCACGACGCTGATCACCCCGGCACCAGCTCCCGCCGCGTCACCGCGCCGGTCGAAACGGGCTTCGCAGGGCCCGGTCGGCGGGCGCGGTGGCGGCGACGCCTGGAAACTCGTCCTCCCCTGCTTGCTCCCGGTGATGTTGTTCAGCGTCTACCCGCTGCTGCGCGGCATCTACCTCGGCTTCACCGACGCCGAGGCCGGGCTCAACGCGACGACGACGTTCACCGGCCTGGAGAACTACCGCAACCTCCGCGGCTACGACCTGTTCTGGGATTCGTTCCGCATCGGACTGATCTGGACGTTCTCGGTGACGATCTTGCAGTTCTTCCTGTCGCTCGCCCTCGCCCTGCTGCTCAACCTCGACCTCAAGCTGCGCTGGCTCGCCCGGACTCTTGCCCTCGTCCCGTGGGCGATCCCACCGGTGATCGTGGCGATCATGTGGCGGCTGATGCTCCACCCGCGAACCGGGGCGGTGAACAAGGTGCTCCGCGAGCTGGGGTTCGCCGGGGACACCAACTGGCTCGGGGACTTCAAGTACGCCCTCCCCGCGGCGATCCTCGTCGGTGTGTGGTCAGGAATGCCGCAGACGACGATCACGCTGCTGGCCGGACTCCAGTCGGTGCCCGAGGAGCTCAACGAAGCCGCCGCCATCGACGGCGCCGGGTCGGTGCGGCGCTTCTTCCACGTCACGCTCCCAGCCCTGCGCCCGATCATCCTCGCCATCACCACGCTCGACCTGATCAACAACTTCAATTCGTTTGCCCTCGTCTACACGCTCACGGCGGGCGGGCCCGGCGGCAAGACGATGCTGCCCTCGCTGTTCGTCTACAACGAGGCGTTCCAGTTCGGGCATTGGGGCTACGCCGCGGCGATGGGCAACGTGATGGTGATCGTCGTCGGCACGTTCCTCGTCGTCTACCTCTGGGCCGGTGGCAGACCAGGTCGGGCAGCAACGTGATCACCGGTCGGCACACACGGGTCACGCGGCCGCTGCAATACCTCGCCCTCGTCGCGTTCATGGTCTTCCTCGCCTTTCCGGTCGTCTACCTGCTGATCACGGCGCTCAAACCGCAGAGCGAGCTGCTCGATCCCGAACCGTCGTTCCTCCCCAAGGAGTTCGAGTGGTCGAACTTCACCGAAGCGATCGACCAGACCCGCTTCTGGACGACTGCCCGGAATAGCGCGGTGGTGGCGACAGTGACCATGACGGTGACGATCGTGCTCGCCATGCCGGCGGCCTACGCCCTCGCCCGCTTCCGCACCAAGCTGCGCGGTCTGGCGACCGGGTGGATCCTGCTCAGTCAGGTGTTCCCGTTCATCCTCATCATCATCCCGTTGTTCATGGTGCTGCGCGACCTCGAGCTGATCGACACCCTCGTCGGCCTCGTCGCCGTGTACACCGTGTGGTCGCTCCCCTTCGCGTTGTGGATGCTGCGCGGCTACATCGCCGGCATCCCCTCCGACCTCGAGGAGGCCGGGGCAATGGACGGCGCCTCGCGCTTCACCGTGCTGCGCAAGATCATCCTCCCGCTGCTCGCGCCCGGGCTCGTCGCCACCGCGCTGTTCACGTTCATCTCGTCGTGGAACGAGTTCTTCTTCGCCCTCGTGCTGATCCAGTCGCCCGAGCGCGAGACATTGCCACTCACGCTCGCCAACTTCGTCGGGGCCGAGGGCCAAGTTGCCCTCGGCCAGCTCGCCGCCGCGTCGCTGCTGGCGGCGATCCCGAGTCTCGCCTTCTTCGCCGTGATCCAGCGCCGGCTGACGTCCGGGCTGCTGAGCGGAGCGGTGAAGGGATGAACACCATCCGCGACAAGACACCTCAATGAAAGGACCTACCAAATGAGAAGAACCAGGACCATCACCGCCGGCATCGGAGTCGCCGCACTCACCGCCGCGACGATCGTGGCGGCGGCGCCCGCGGGCGCCTCCGGCGAAAGCGTTGCGCTCACGTTCCAGAGCCTCGCCTTCCAGGAGACCACGGTCGCCGCCACCGACGCCATCGTCACCGCCTGGAACGAGGCCAACCCCGAGATCCAGGTGGAGCTGCGCCAGGGCAGCTGGGAAAACGTCCACGACGAGCTCGTCACCCAGTTCGCCGGGGGCACCGCCCCCGACATCATCCACGACGAGTCGGCCGACATCATGGGTTTCGCCGAGCAGGGCTATCTCGCCGACCTCACGCCGTACCTCGGTGAGGAGTCGGTTGCCGACGTCCCCGAAGGCGTCTGGCAGGCCGTCACCAACGCCGACGGAGCGATCGTCGCCGCCCCGACCCTGATGCAGTCCTACGTCGTGTTCGCCAACGTCGACGCTTTCGAAGCCGCTGGAGTCGAGGTGCCGACGGGCGAGACCCTGGCATGGGACGACTTCGAGGCGCTTGCCGCCGAGTTGACGACAGACGATGGCTACGGCCTCGGCTGGGGCCTGCGCTCGCCGACGGCGACGATCATGAACCTTGCCCTCGGGTTCGGGGGCGACTTCTTCGCCGTCGACGGAGAGAACGTCACGTTCGAGGCCGGCGACGCCGAGATGGAAGTCCCGCGCCGGATCCACGACCTCGCTTTCGAGGCCGGCGCCCTCGATCCCGTTTCACTGACGCTGAGCGGATCGGACACGCTGCCAGGCTTCATCGGCGGCGACTACGCGATGTACGTCGGTGGCAACTTCATCGCCCAACAGCTCGTCGACAGCGCGCCCGAGGGCTTCAACTGGGTCGTGCTGCCGCCGCTCGCCGGCACCGAGGGCGCCAATCAGGCGGCCAACCCGCAAACGCTGTCGGTCGCCGCCGAGAGCGAGCATGTCGAAGAGGCCGCGGCGTTCATCAACTACTTCATGGAAGCCGAGAACCTCGCCGCCGTCGCCGAGGGCGACTGGTTGATCCCGACATCGGGCACCGCCCGCGACGCGGTGCTCGAGTCGACCGGAGGCGAGAGCGGTTGGGACGTGATTCTGGCGACCGGCGAGCTGCTCGTCGCCGCCCCGTTCCAGTCGGTCGTCGACTATCCGCAGTGGCGTGAGCAGACCGCCACCTCGGCGTTCCAGCAGTATCTGTCCGATCAGATCAGCCTCGAAGACCTGCAAGCCCAGCTCACCTCGGGCTGGGAGCAGGTCGCCGGCGGTTGACGGGTTCCCCCCGGCACCGGCCGGCGGCCACCGCGATCTCTGGGCACCGCCCAGACCCAAGATCGGGGACCGCCGGCCGGCCGGGAGTACCGATGACTCCTCTCCTCGACCGGGCGACCGGCGCTCTCACCGGCGCTGCGGTCGGCGATGCACTCGGTGGCGCTGCCGAGGGCAACTCGCCGGCCGCCATCCAGGCGCGCTACGGCGGTCACATCTCCGGGATCGTCCCGCCGTTCAACGATGACTGGCGCAATGCCCGGCCGATCGCCCCCTACCACAAGGGCGACGGTCACATCACCGACGACACGTTGATGACGCTCGTCCTGGTCGACGTGTACGCGGCGGTCGGCGACCACCTCGACGCCTACGCCGTCGCCGAGCACCTCGTCCCCTTGCTCATCGGCGAACGCCGGTGGATCCCTGAGCTGGAGACCGAGGCACTGCTCCTGCACCGCATCTTTCTCGCCGAGAAATGGCTCGTTGCTCGCCTTCACTACGGTCACGTCGATCCGCGTGAGGCAGGTGTCGGCAACATCGTCAACTGCGGCGCGGCGATGTACATGACACCGGTCGGCATCGTCAACGCCGCCGATCCCGACAGCGCATACGCCGAGGCGATCGACATCACCGGCGCCCACCAGTCGAGTTATGGACGCGAGGCTGCCGGCGTGTTCGCCGCCGGCGTGGCCGAGGCACTGCGCCCGGGTGCGACGATCGAGTCGGTCGTCGACACCACCGTCGGCATCGCTCACGACGGCACACGGGCCGCGATCGAAGCCGTCGCCGACGCCGCCGCCAAGCGCACCGACTGGCGCGACAGCCTCGGCCTGTTGCGCGACGCCGTGGCCCCGTTCGACTCCGTCGGCCCGCACTACCGCGAACCGGCAATGGACGCCCGCCGGCCGAGTCGCACGAAGTCGATCGAGGAACTACCGATCGCCCTCGGGCTTGCCCTTGTGGCGGGCGGCGAGTACCGCGAGGCGGTGCTCGGCGCGGTGAACTACGGGCGTGACTCCGATTCGATCGCGACGATGGCAGGAGCAATCGCCGGAGCGCTCGGTGGCGCCGCGGCGGTGCCGGCCGAGTGGCTCGATGAGGTGACGAGAGCGAGCAGGATCGACCTCGTCGCCCCGGCGACAACACTGGTCGACGTGGCTACGGAGCTCTGGCGCAGGGACGCGGAACAGGCCGCGTCTCGCGACGCCGCCCGCGCAGCACTCAAGTGATCCGGCTCACGTGGGCACAGCCCGAGGATCTCGTCGCCCACGCAATCGTCGCTGGACGTCTCGACGGGCGCGACGTCGACGCGATCGCCGACCGGTGGGTTGCCGCCGGCGGCAACCTCGACGCACCGCACAGCGGGGCGACGCCCGCACCTGCTGCGCCCGACCAACGCCAGCTCGCCCGCGCTCTCCTCGCCGAGCTCGACGCCGTAACGACGCCGGCGCAGCTGCTCGCCGACGAACCCGACGACCTCGGACCGATCGCCGCCCTCGCCAGCGGCGGGTGCACGGGGCCGGTGCCGGTCAACCTCGAGGACCGGGTGCATGGCGGCTGGTTGGGCCGGGCGGCGGGGTGCCTGCTCGGCAAGCCCGTCGAGAAGATTCCTCGCGAGGGCATCCGGGCGATCGCCGCGTCGACCGGCAACTGGCCGTTGGGCGGCTACTTCACCGCCGTCGGTCTGGACCCCGAGGTCGCCGCCGCGTTCCCGTGGAACCGGGCCAGCCGGGCGACGAGCCTCGCCGAGAACATCGGCGGGATGCCCGAGGACGACGACCTCAACTTCGCCGTCCTCGCCCTTCTCCTCGTCGAGCGCCACGGAGACGGCTTGGCCACAGATGGCGTGGCACTCGCCTGGCTCGAGTTGTTGCCCGCCAAGCGGGTGTTCACCGCCGAGCGGATCGCCTACCGCAACCTCCTCGATGGCTACGAGCCCGACGAGGCCGCCGCCGTCGGCAACCCGTTCACCGACTGGATCGGCGCCCAGATCCGCACCGACGTGTACGGGTGGGTCTGCCCCGGGGATCCGTGGCGAGCGGCCCGGCTGGCCTGGCAGGACGGTCGTCTGAGCCATCGGCGCAATGGTCTGTATGGGGCGATGTTCGTCGCTGGGGCGACGGCGGCGGCCGTCGTCGCGCCGACGGTCGGCGAGTGCATCGATGCCGGGCTATCGGTGATCCCGCCGCAGTCGCGCTACGCGGCGGCGGTCCGACGCGGCGTCGCGCTCGCAGGCAGCGACCTCGACGACGAGGCGGCGATCGACGTCCTCTACGCCGACTTCGGCCACCTCCACTGGGTGCATGCCCTGAACAATGCGGCGTTGGTGACATTCGCGCTAACCCGCAGCGGCGGGGATTTCGACTCGGCGATCACGACCTGCGTTGCCGGCGGATGGGACACCGACTCCAACGGCGCCACCGTCGGCTCGATCTGCGGCGGCCTGGCCGGCGCTTCGGCGTTGCCGGCCGAGTGGATCGACCCGTTGCAGAACCGGCTGGCCACGACGATCGCCGGGTTCGACGGCATCGGCTTCGACGAGCTGGCGCGACGAACGGTGGCCGCGAGGGTGACGTGACGACCGACCTCGACCCGTTGGTCCCGCGCCCGATCGACCAGCCCACGACGTTGCCGCTCGACGGTGACATCGACGCCGAGATCGCCGACCGCGCCAGGATATTCGCCGCTCCGGACGATCCCGCAGACTGGCCAGCATGGCGAGCACAGTTGCAGCGCTGGCGCGCCGATGCCGTCGGTCGCTTCGGTGAGATCCAGTATCCCGTCGCCACGGACTGGGCCAGCCGGTGCTTCACCGTCGCCATCGTGTGGTTGTGGGACGAGCGGCTGTTCGATCCCGAGGCTCAACGGTTCACGCCCGAGCGGTTCTTCGACGCGACCGCGGAGTTTGGCGGTTTCGACGGGATCGTGCTGTGGCATGCCTATCCGATCATCGGGATCGACGAGCGCAACCAGTTCGACTATTACCGGGCCGTTCCCGGCCTCGACACCCTCGTCGGCGCGCTGCATCGCCGTGGACTGCGTGTGTTCATCGACTACAACCCGTGGGACGTCGGCACGCGACGGGAAGCACAGAGCGACGCGGCGATGCTCGCATCGCTCGTCACCGACCTTGGTGTTGACGGCGTGTTCCTCGACACGATGCGCGAGGGCGGCCACGACCTCGTCGAGACCCTGCGCTGCCTCGATCCACCGCCCGTTCTCGAAGGGGAATCTCGTGTGCCCCTGGAGCGCATCGCCGACCACCAGATGAGCTGGGCGCAGTGGTTCGCCGACACCACGGCGCCCGGGGTGCTAGCTGCCCACTGGTTTGAGCGATCCCACATGCTCCACCACACCCGGCGGTGGAACCGCGACCACAGCGACGAACTGCAGTCGAGTTGGATGAACGGCACCGGAATGATCGTGTGGGACGCCGTGTTCGGCTCGTGGGTCGGGTGGAACGATCGAGACCGATCGACCCTGCGACGGCTCTCTCGCTGCCAGATGGCACTCGCCGAAGTGCTGCGCCACGGCGAGTGGACACCGCAGACCGATGCGGCGACCGCAGCCATCGCGGCAGGCGTCTACGCCTCGCGGTTCGAGCACGACAACGTCACGCTGTGGACGCTGGTGAACCGTGGCGACGGCGACTTTCACGGCGTTGTGCTCGACAGCGATCGCGCCGGGGGCGCGTGGTTTGACCTCCATCGAGGCGCGCAGCTGTCCGGACCGGACGATGCCGTGACGGTGCCGGCGCGAGGCATCGGTGGAGTGCTGCAAGTTGCCGGACGGGTGCCGGGTCAGGTGCGCTCCATGCTCGAGGCGCAGCGCGACGACCCACCGGCAACCGATGCCGCGTTCCCCGAGCTCGTCACCACGCGAGTGCCGCCGCCGCGCTCGACAGCCGCTCCCCCGCCTGACGCCATCGTCCTCGCCGCGGGACGGCATTCGCTGACCGTCACATACCGTCTGCGCGAGCCGGGCATGTACGGCGGGGCACCGTTCGTCGAGGAATGGAAGCCGCTCCCGCCAAGGTTGCACGCCGAGGCTGCCGAGGAGCACACGGTCGAGATCGGATCGATCGCTGTGGCGACGGTCGAGGTGCTCGGTCCTGGTGGAACACCGCTCACCGGCGTCTCGCTAGCCGAGGCTCGCGAGCACGCGGCGTCGGTCGGCGCCCGTCTGCCGACGGAGTTCGAATGGCAGCTCGCCGCCGCCGATCCCGCATTCCGCCGCGCCGAACCACTCGTGTGGAACTGGACCGAGAGCGAGCACAGCGACGGGATCACCCGCTTCGCCATCATCAAGGGCGGCTGCGCTTTCGAGGCGGTTGGGTCGGAGTGGTACTTCGACGGCGGGCCACGGCCGCCCGAGTTCAGCGCCAAGCTGCTGCTCGCCGGCCTTGGCACCGACCGCTCCCCGTCGATCGGCTTGCGCCTGGCCTGGGACCTGTGAGGCGGTGCCGTGGGTGGCTGGCAGATTCCCGTCCTGGCGCGTGTCCTCGGCGAACACAACGAGCAATCAACACAAAGAAATTGCTCGTCAGGGTTGTGTCGACGAACGTGTGTGGCGCTCCTCACCCTTCCGTGGGTTTAGCCGTCGCGCCAGTTAGGGGTGTTGCTCGAGAAGCAGGTGATGTCGGCGGCAACGACGCTGCCGTGATTCTCGGGCGCCGCCGAGGACAAATCTGTCTCGTTCGTGGCGGTAGAACGCGGCCTCGATTGTGCCGTCGATTCTCGGGCCGCCACGCAGACAGATATGTCTGGATCGGCGACCCAGTTCCGTCGAGCCCGTCGCGATGGCCGGCGCCCAGCCACTTCAAGAGCTGACTGCAACTACCGGCGCGGCGCTCGAACCCACGGGTACGTGAGGAGCGCCACCCTTGTTCGATAGCGTGGTCGACGCCGAGACCGGCAACGACGGCGATGAAGCCGAACGTGCGCGTCAAGGTCGCCACTGCTCGATCGGAACCGGGTGGCGCGGCGAAGGCAACCTCGAGGCGGTGTTCGACCTGATCAGCTGGCAGATCTTCGAGGAAGAGCTGCACCGCATCGGCGAGGCGTTGCGGCTGCGGGACGAACGCGACGGAACGGTTCGCACCCGTCAGCAGCGTCGCCTCGACGCCCTCGTCGAGATGGCGATGCGGTCCGCCACCGCGCCCGCCGATGGGCTGCGCCCGCGGCCGTTGCTCACCGTGCTCCTCGGCGACAACGCGTTCAGCCGGCTGTGTGAGCTCGGCAACGGTACCGTCATCGCTCCCGGCCAACTCGTTCCGTACCTCTCCGAGGCGGACATCGAACGCATCGTCTACGACCCGCCGAACCGCAAGGTCGAGGCATCCCACCGGCGCTCCTTCGTCGGTGCCCTACGACGGATCATCGAAGCGCGCGACCGCCATTGCCAGCACGAATCCGGGTGCGACGTGCGCGCCTCGCGCTGCGACGTCGACCACATCATCCCGCGTAGCGCCGGCGCCACGACGTGCTACTGCAACGGCCGCCTGCTGTGCCCGGCACACAACCGCATCCCGGCGCTGCGCAACCCGGAGCGACAACGGAACGTCGTGACGCCACTCACCGACGACGACTATGGCGACCGTTCGACCTGGTCCACCACCGACCCTCCGGCCGAGCGGCCTAACTCCCCCCGACCACCTCCGATCGCCGGCTGACAGGCCGTCAACCCCGGAGCGATCGGTGCGGGGTGGTGCCAGGATGTCGGCCATGCCGGAGCGTGTGGTGAATCAACCGATGCCCGATGGCCCGCTGGCAGGCGTGCGGGTCATCGACGCGGCGACGTTGTTCGCCGGGCCGCTGGCGGCGACGTTCCTCGGCGACTTCGGGGCCGAGGTGGTGAAGGTCGAACACCCGGCCAAGCCCGACGCCGCCCGCACCCACGGGCCATCGAAGGACGGCGTCGGGCTGTGGTGGAAGACGCTCGGTCGCAACAAGCGCACGATCACGATCAACCTGTCACGGCCGCAGGGTGCCGACCTGCTGCTGCGGCTGGCGACACGGTCGGACGTGCTGATCGAGAACTTCCGTCCCGGCACCCTCGAGCGGTGGGGCATCGGCCCAGCCGAGCTGCATGCCGCCAACCCCCGGCTTGTCATCGCCCGCGTCACCGCCTTCGGGCAGTTCGGTCCGATGGCGCGGCAGCCAGGGTTCGGCTCGATCGCCGAGGCGATGAGCGGCTTCGCAGCGATCACCGGCGAACCCGATGGGCCACCGACGCTCCCCCCGTTCGGACTCGCCGACGGCATCGCCGCCCTGGCGACGAGCTTCGCCGTCTCTGTCGCCCTGCGCACGGCTGCGGCCACCGGACGTGGCCAGGTCGTCGACGTCGCGATCATCGAGCCGATCATGATGATGCTCGGTGCCCAGATCACCACGTTCGATCAACTCGGCACCGTGCAGCAGCGCCTCGGCAACCGTTCGGTCAACAACGCGCCGCGTAACGTGTACCGCACCGGCGACGGCGACTGGGTGGCGGTCAGTACGTCGTCGCAGTCGATCGCCGAGCGGGTGATGCGCCTCGTCGGGCGACCCGCGGTGATCGACGAGCCATGGTTCGCCAGCGGTCAGGGCAGGGCGCAACACGCCGACGAGCTCGATGCCGCTGTCGGTGAGTGGATCGCCGCCCGCCCCACCAAGGACGTGCTCTCCTCCTTCGCCGAGGCCGAGGCGGCGATCGGGCCGGTCTACGACGTTCGCGGCGTGATGAGCGACCGGCAGTACGCGGCGATCGGCACGGTGCACACGGTCGACGACGACGAGCTCGGCCCGGTCAGGATGCAGAACGTGCTGTTCCGCCTGTCCGAAACCCCCGGATCGATCCGCTGGGCCGGACGACCGCACGGCATGGACACCGCCGCGGTCCTCGGCGAGCTCGGCATCACCGACGACGAGTTGGCCACGCTCCGCGATCAGGGCGTGGTGTGAGCAATGACTGCGATCGTCACCGCCCTGTACGTGCCTGGCGACCGCCCGGACCGGTTCGCCAAAGCGGTGGCGACGGGAGCCCAGCTCGTGATCGTCGACCTCGAGGATGCGGTTGCACCGGAGCACAAGCAGGAGGCCCGCCGCCACGTCGCCGAATGGCTGCGCGCCGACGACGCCAAGCCGCCGTTCCTCGAGGTACGGGTCAATCCCGGATCGGTGGCCGACCTCGAGATCCTCGCCGAGCTGCGGCCGGACGGAGTCGGCGTGCGGCTGCCGAAGGTCGAGTCTCCCGGTGCCATCGAGGCTGCCCTCGCCGCTCTCGGCTACACGCCGCGCGTGGCGGCCGTGATCGAGACGGCGGCGGGTGTCGAGGCACTGTTCGCCATTGCCGCCCACCCGGCCGTGCGTTCGTTGTCGCTCGGCGAGGCCGACCTCGCCAGCGACCTCGGCACCGCCGACACCCTGGCGCTCGACTGGGCGCGGGTGCGGCTGCTCTACGCCGTGCGCGCCCACAGGAAGCCGGCGCCGATGATGTCGATCTACCCCGACATCCGCGACCTCGACGGTCTCGCCGCCGACACCAGACGTGGCAAGGCGATGGGGTACGTGGGCCGCACGGCGGTGCACCCGAGCCAAGTGGCCGTGATCGCCGCCGCCTTCGTACCCACCCCGGACGAGCTCACCTGGGCCACAGAAGTCCTCTCCGCCACCGCCGCCGGTGGCGTCACCACGCTGGCGTCCGGCGAGATGGTCGACCCGGCGATGCGCCGCCGCGCCGAGACGGTCATCGCTCTCGATGCCGCCACCCGGGACAGGTTGAGTCGGTGACTCCTGACTACCGGGCGAAGAACTCGAGGGCGATGTTGTCGGGATCGCGGAACGCGAGTCCGTAGCCGTACGGCTCCTCGAGGATGTCACCGCGTTCGATTCCGAGGCGGTCGAGATGGTCGGCCCACGAGTGCAGTTCGGCGAGGCTGCGGCAGTCGAAGGCGAGATGGTCGAGACCCGGGCGCCGCTCGCTGAAGGCGAGGTCTTCTGACCGCCCGAGATGATGGTGCAGCCCGAGGTTCGGCACCCGCCACACCGCGAGGGCGTAGTGGTGCGGCGTGTCGCGCAGCAGTTCGCCACGGTGCGCCGGCGGCTCGCCGAACAGCGCGGCGTACCACTCCACGCTGCGGTCGAGATCGCTCACCGTCAATGCAACGTGGACGATCGGTGCCGGAAACGGGGCCGGCGGCGATGGCGGCAGGTTGGGTTCGGGCATTCGCACACCATAGGGAGGCGCGGGTCCGGCATGATGCGGTGATGAGCGAGTTGTGGGAACTGAGCGCGTTGGAGTTGGCGGCGGCGATCCGCGAGCGGGCGGCATCGAGCCGCGAAGTCGTCGAGGCCCACCTGGCCCGCATCGATGCGGTCAACCCGGCGCTCAACGCCGTCGTCCGCCGCTTCGACGACGAGGCACTGGCGGCCGCCGAGGTCGCCGACAAGACGCTCGCCGGCGGCAGCGACGTCGGCGCCCTTCACGGCATCCCGTTCACCGTCAAGGAGAACATCGACGTTGCCGGGACGCCGACGACGCAGGCGATCGTCGCCCTCGCCGGCGCTGTCGCCGATCGCGACGCCCCGGTCGTCGAGCGGATGCGCAGCGCCGGGGCGATCCCGATCGCCCGCACCAACCTCCCCGACCTCGGGCTGCGCGTGCACACCGACTCGTCGCTGCACGGGCTCACCCGCAACCCGTGGGACCCGAACGTCACCGTCGGCGGGTCGAGCGGCGGCGAGGCGGCAGCGTTGGCCAGCGGGATGTCGCCGCTCGGCTTGGGCAACGACCTCGGCGGATCGCTGCGCAACCCCGCCCACTGCTGCGGCATCGCCTCGATCAAGCCGACACCCGGAGTCGTCCCCCACGCCACGACCGTTCCGCCGGTCGAGCTGCTGCTGTCCAGCCAGCTGATGATGGTCGAGGGTGTGATGGCCCGCCGAGTCGCCGATGTAGGAGCCGGATTTCTCGCCGTGGCCGGCACTCACGATCGCGATCCACTGTCCGTCCCGGTCGCCCTGCCACCGGCACCCAAGCGCCCCCTTCGCGTTGCCCTCGCCGCCGAGCCGCCTGGTGGGACGACCGATCCAGGAATCGCCGCGGCGATCCGCGGCGCCGCCGATTCCCTCGCCGACTCCGGTCACGAGGTCAGCGAAGCGACGCCACCGTCCTATGAGTCGGCGATCGCCCTCTGGGCGGCACTGTTGGCGCCGGACCTGGCATCGCAGCGCGAGCTGCTTTTCGCCGTGATCGGCGACGGTGGCCGCCGCTTCCTCGAGTTGACAGAAGTCGGATTCTCCGCCTTCGACACGACGATCTGGCCGGCATTGTTCCTCGACCGTCACCGCATCGCTAACGAGTGGCAAGTGTTCTTCGGTGACGTCGACGTACTGCTGTCGCCGACGTGGACGACGCCGCCGTTCGCCCACGGTGCCGACATCGACTCCGCCGAGAGTGCTTTGGCAGTGGTCGAAGCGATGCGCCCGGTGCTGCCCGCCAACTTCCTCGGCCTGCCGGCAGTGGTCGCACCTGCTGCGGTCGTCGACGGACTGCCGGTCGGCGCCCAATTCACGGCGGCTCGCTTCGACGACCTGACCGCCCTCGCCGCAGCGGCCGCGCTGGAGGCGGCCGTGGGCACCTTCACGCCAATCGACCCACGCTGACGGCTCTCGCCGAATCGTCGCTCGATTCAAAACCCGGTGTTCGCCGTTGGTATGCCCCGACAGTTATCGCCTGACCCTCGTCTCACATCGTGAGCACGATCCAGGTGTCCGCGCGTTAGGTTCGGCAGCCATGGAGACGGTCACCGGGTCGGACGCTGCCGATCACGAGCTCCCGGCGCAGTTCGCCGGCTACGAGCTCGCCGATCGATTCCGTCTCGAGGACGGCCGCGTCTTTCTCTCCGGGGTCCAGGCCGTCGCCCGTCTGCCCGCCGACCAGCTGCGCATCGATCGCCGCAACGGCTTGAACACCGCCGCCTTCGTGTCCGGCTATCAGGGCTCGCCCGTCGGCACGCTGCGCGAGGAGGTCAGCCGGGCGGTGCGCACCGTGCCCGACCTCCCGATCGTCGTGCGACCTGGTGTCAACGAGGAGCTCGCCGCCACGGCGGTGATGGGCAGCCAGCTCGCCGACGAACGTCCCGAGCGCAAGTACGACGGCGTGCTCGGAATGTGGTACGGCAAGGCGCCCGGCCTCGACCGAGCCTGCGACGCGATCCGCCACGCCGTGTTCGCCGGGACGTCACCGCGGGGAGGCGTCGTCGCTGTCGTCGGCGACGACCCCGCCGCCAAGTCGTCGACACTCCCCAGCTCGAGCGACGCCACCTTGGTCGACCTGCACATGCCGATCGTCTTCCCGGGCGACGTGCAGGAGGCGCTCGATCTCGCCCGCCACTCCGTCGCCCTCTCGCGGGCGAGCGGCGTGTGGGTCGGCTACAAGCTCGTCACCGCCGTCGCCGACGGCACCGGCACCGTCGACGTTCACCCCGACCGCGTCATGCCGGCGATCCCGACGATCGAAGTCAATGGCCAGCTGTTCGTGCCGCGTCCGAGTGGCCGTCTGTTGACGCCGTACTCGCTGGAGATGGAGCGGGAGTTCCAGGAGGTCCGCTCCGTGCTGGCCCGCCAGTACGGCGTGCTCAACCGGCTCAACGAGGTCACCGTCGGCACCGAGGACGACTGGCTCGGCATCGCCGCGTCCGGCCACACGTACCACGAGACGCGCGAAGCGCTCCGCCTGCTCGGGTTCACCGACGACGAGTCGTTGCGCCGCCACGGCATCCGTCTGATGCGACTGTCGATGCCGGTGCCGCTCGACGACGGGCAGGTGCGCCAGTTCGCCCACGGTCTCAGCGAAGTGCTCGTCGTCGAGGAGAAGAACCCGACCCTCGAGGTACTCGTCAGGAGTGCCCTGTACACGTGGGACGAGCGCCCCGCGGTCGTCGGCCGCCACGATGAGCTCGCTGCGCCGCTGATCCCCGGCGGCGGGGCGATCGACGCCGACAAGCTGCTCGCGCCGCTGCGCTCCCGCCTGGTCCGGTGCATCGACGAAGCACGCATCGCCCCGCTGCCGGATCGCGGCGAGCCCACCCGCATCCCGCTGACCGTGAACCGCACGCCGTTCTATTGCAGCGGGTGTCCGCACAACATCTCCACGCGGGTGCCGACGGGCTCGCTCGTGGGGGGAGGGATCGGGTGCCACGCGATGATCGCCCTGATGGACCCGGATCGGGTCGGCGATGTCGCCGGGCTGACGGCGATGGGCAACGAGGGCGCCCAGTGGATCGGCATGTCACCGTTCGTCGACCGTTCGCACATCATCCAGAACCTCGGCGACGGCACGTACTTCCATTCCGGCTCGCTCGCCGTCCGCGCCGCCGTGGCGGCCGGTGTCAACATGACGTTCAAGCTGCTCTACAACGGGACCGTGGCGATGACCGGCGGTCAGGACCCGCAGGGCCAGATGGACGTCCCCGCCGTGGTCCAGGAGCTGCTCCTCGAAGGCGTCGAGCGGGTGATCGTCACCACCGACGACCTGGCCGCCTATCGCAACGCCGAGTTCGGGCCGCTCGCCGACCGCGTCACCGTCTGGGATCGCACGCGGTTGATCGAGGCGCAGGAGGTGCTCGCCGCGATCAGCGGGGTCACCGTCCTCGTCCATGACCAGGCCTGCGCTGCCGAGAAGCGTCGCGCCCGCAGCCGCGGCAAGCTCGCCAAGCCCGACTTCCGCGTCGTGATCAACGAGCGTGTGTGCGAAGGTTGCGGCGACTGCGGCGACAAGAGCAACTGCCTGTCCGTGCAGCCGGTGATAACGGAGTACGGGCGCAAGACGCGCATCCACCAGACGAGTTGCAACTTCGACATGACCTGCCTGGAGGGCGACTGCCCGTCGTTCGCCCTCGTGACCGTCGATGGCACGAGCAAGCACGAAACAGGAACTGCCCAGCGAGAGGGTCTACCAGAGAATTTCGATCCTGCCGCCGGGCTCGACGAACCCACCCTCGCGGTGCCAGCCGACGAGTTCGTCGTCCGCCTGTCCGGGATCGGCGGTACCGGCGTCGTCACCGTCAGCCAGATCCTCGGCACGGCGGCGATGCTCGCTGGGCGGACGGTTCGCGGCCTTGATCAGACCGGGTTGTCGCAGAAGGCCGGGCCGGTCGTCAGCGACCTGCGCATGTCCACCACCGACACGCCGACGTCGAACCGCGCCAACTCCGCCGGGGTCGACTGCTTCCTCGCCTTCGACCTCCTCGTCGGCGCCAGCGACACGCACCGCACCGGTGCCCGCCGGGACCGCACGATCGTGATCGGTTCGGCGGCGCCGACACCGACCGGGGCGATGGTCGCCCAGCCGACGACGCCCTACCCCGAGCTCGACGTGCTGACCGGGCGCCTCGCCGAGGTGTCGCGCCGCGACGCCAATCGCTTCCCGAACGCGGCGGCGGTCACGAGCGGGCTGTTCGGCGACGCCTTGACGGCGAACATGTTCCTCCTCGGCGTCGCTGTGCAGGCCGGGGCCATACCCGTCGAGCGCGGCCGCGATCGAGCGGGCGATCGAGCTGAACGGCGTAGCCGTGGACCGCAACGTCGCCGGCTTCCGCTGGGGTCGCCGGTGGTTCGCCGTACCGAACGAGGTCGAACAGGCGGCCGGCATTGGTTCGCACCCACAGCCGGAGACACTCGACGAGTTGATCGAACGCCTCGCCGCCGACCTCGCCGACTACCAGTCGGCGCGCTATGCGGGGCGCTTCCGCCGCGTCGTCGCCGAGGCTCGGCAGGCAGAGCAGCGGGTCGACGCGGGGTCGTTGGGGTTCACCGACGCCGTCGCTCGAAACCTGCACAAGCTGATGGCCTACAAGGACGAGTACGAGGTCGCCCGCCTGCTCCTCCTCCCGGAGTCGCGCGCCGCCTACGAGGCGGTCGGCGGGCCGCGGACGAAGGTCACGTGGCGGTTGCATCCACCGTCGCTGCGAGCCCTCGGCAGGAAGTCGAAGATGAAGTTCGGGTCGCGGTCGGCGCCGATGTTCAAGGCACTGCGCGCCGCCAAGGGCGTTCGCGGCACACCGCTCGACCCGTTCCGCTGGGCCGAGGTGCGCCGCATCGAGCGGGCGATGATCCCCGAGTACATCCGCGCCGTGGAACGGCTGGCCGGCAAGCTCAGCGCCGCCAACCTCCCCGAGGCGACGGCGATCGCCGCCCTCCCCGACCAGGTCCGCGGCTACGAAGGCGTCAAGCTCCCCCGCGCCAAGCACTACCGCGAGGAGCTGGCCGACCGCCTGCAGACGTTCTGACCGGGTGGCCGGTCAGGCGAGGCGGATGATCTGGTCGGCGCGCTCGAAGGCGACGGCACGGTGGCTGACGGCGATGACCGTGAGCCCGGCGGCGGCGAGGTTCTCCCACAGGCGTACTTCGGTCTCCACGTCGACGGCGCTCGAGAGATCGTCGAGGACGACGAGCTCGGGACGGTGGACGAGCGCCCTGGCCGTGGCCAGGCGCTGACGCTGGCCGCCGGAGAGGCGCAACCCGCGTGGCCCGATCAACGTGTCGCTGCCGTCGGGCATCGCCGCCACCTCGTCGGAGATTGCCGCTAGCTCCAGAGCCGTAGTGATCGCCGCCTCGTCCATCGGACCGAGCGAGACGTTGTCGCTCACTGAGTCGGAAACGAGCTGGGGAACCTGCGGCAGGAACGCGGCGTTCGGGGGCACGAGGAAGGCGGCGGTGTCGTCGATCGGCACCTCGTTCCAGCGCACCACTCCCGACACCTCGGCCCGCCACCCCAGCCCGAGGATCGTCCGCAGCAACGTCGACTTCCCCGAGCCGACCGGGCCGGTGACCACGGTGAAGCTGCCGCGATCGACGGCGAACGACACCGGGCCGACGCCGGAGCCGTCGGCGTACCGGGCGGAGAGGCCGACGATCTCGAAGCGCTGTAGCGGGACCCGCGGTGGCCGCACGGGATCGGGACGCACACCTTGTTGCCAACGTTCGATCGGCAGGTAGCGCTCGCGCACCGTGTTGTTGACGTCGTTCTCGGCGACGAGCATGCGCATCCGCTCGAAGGCGACGCCGGCCTGCTTGCGGCGGGCGAGTAAGCGGCCGACCATCCGTGGCAGGAAGCTCAACCAGCCGAGGTAGGCGGCGAACAGGGCAAGCGTGCCGACGCTGAAGCTGCCATCGGTGATCGCCGATGCGCTGACGATCAGGACGAGGCCGAAGCCGACATCGGCGGCACCGTGGCTGAAGGCGAACACACCCTCGCTGAGTACACGGTCGCGCACGGCGGTCTCGCCGCGGCGCTTGACGAGACGGTCGAGGCGGGCGAGGAGGTGCTCGGCGGCCCCGTTGACCTTCACCGTGGTGGCCGCCGCCATCATGTCGCCGACCAGCCCGGTGACATGCCCGGTGGCGATGCGATCGGCCTCGCGATAGGCCTTGATCCTGCTGTCGGCGAAGCGCGTGACGAGAACGACACCGACCATCGGCAGCAGCAGGATTGCCGCGGCACGGGCGTCCGCCATGCCGAGGATGATTCCGGCGACGACGCTGAACACGAGACCGGCCGACACGTCGACGACACCGTCGATCAGCCACGTCACGTCCTCGACGTCGTCGCGGAAGTGGGTCAGCGCCTCGCCGGCCGATCCCACAGGCTGGCCGGCTTCCGGCCCGCCGCTGGCCATCTGCGCCTTGAGCAGGTTCGCCCGCAGGAACGTCTGCATGTGCACCCACGACTTCGTCCACGTGATCGCCGCATAGTGGATGACGGCCATACGAACGAGCTCGAGGGTGCCGAGGATGCCGGCATAGCGATAGACGGTGGAGGTCTCGCCGTTGTTGAGGGCGTCGAAGCCGCGCCCGAGCACGTAGCCGCTGACCGCCGGCAACGTGAAGAACACGATGAACGACAGCCAGCCGAGCCAGAACGAGCGCGGCTCGTGCTTGGCGACGCGCCAGGCCAGGGCCCAGAGGTTCATCTTGCGTTCCCCGGCCACGCCAAATACTGCCTGCGCAGTTGCTGGCCGCTCCTCGGCTGGCGCCGCGTCGCTCGCATCGTAGGTGTGTTCATACGTCCGCCTCCACGCGGTGCAACGTGGGGTCCTCGCCAGCACCGTCGAAGTCGTCGATGCCAGGGAGTTGACCACCGGTGGAGTCGGCCTCGACCGCCAAGGCCAGCTCGAGGAGGTGACGGAAGCGGCTGTCGCGGTTGTCGACGAGGTCGGCACGGTCGCCGTGCTCGGCGATGCGCCCGTGGTCGAACACGATCACCTCGTCGACCATGTCGAGTGTGGACAGGCGGTGGGCGATGACGAACGTGGTTCGCCCCTTCATGAGCTCAGCGATCGCCTCGGCGATGTGCAGTTCGGTCTCCGGGTCGACGCGGGCTGTCGCCTCGTCGAGGACGACGAGATCGGGGTCGCGCAGCCAGACGCGGGCAAGGGCGAGGAGCTGCGCTTGCCCCGCCGAGAGTCCGGCGCCGCCAGCGCCGAGCGGCCGATCAATTCCAGTGTCGACGAGGCCGTCGAGCCCAACATGGCGCAGCGCTTCCTCGACGTCCGCATCGGTCGGCGCCGGGTCGAACATGGCGACGTTGTCGCGGATCGTTCCCTCGAACAGCTCGACCTCTTGAGGGACGAGGGCGACACGCCGGCGCAGCTCCGCCATCGGGATCTCGGCGATCGGCACGCCGCCGAGCGCAACGGTGCCGTGGGTGGTCTCGACGAGCCGCAGCAGCAGTCGGGAGAACGTCGTCTTGCCGCTGCCGGTACGCCCGACCACTCCGACGGACCGTCCTCCGGCCACCTCGACGTCGACGTCGTGGAGGATCGGCTCCAGCTCGTCGTAGGCGAACCCGACGCCGCGGCACGACACGCTGAGCTGCCCGGCCGGGGGTGACGTGGTGCCCCGGTCGACGACGGTCGGGGCGATTGCCAGCAACTCGACGACGCGGTACATCGCCCCGTTGGCCTTCTGGATCACCTCCAGTTGGTCGGCAAGCTCTTCCAACGGACGGATCATCAGGTGCACGTACTGGAACAGCAAGAAGGCGGTACCGAGGGTGATCGCGCCGTTGCTCACCAGCGCCGCCGACAGCACGAGGGTGCCGACGAGTCCGATGGCGACGTCGATCTGCAGCGCCCACCACATCCGCAGGAACGCCGCCTCGCGGCGTACGGCGCTGGAGATCGCCTCGGCGCTGTCCTCGACGAAGCGCCACATCGCGTGGTTCTCGGCACCGTTGGCGCGCAGGTCCTCGACGGCCGTGAGGCGCTCCTCGATGCCGCCGTACAGCCTGGCGTAGGAGCCCATCTCGTCCGACGACTCGCGCACGGCGCGGTGGCGCATGCTGAGGACGAGGAGGATCGACAGGGCGAGGTAGACGAGCATCCCCGCACCGAGCCGCGAGTCGAGCACGGTCAGCACGGCGAGCATGCCCGCCAACATGATCGCCGCGCCGACGACCTTGGGCACGACCTGGGACAGGAAGTTGGAGACATTCGTGACGTCACCGTCGACTCGCTGGATCAACTCGCCTGGCGTGTGCTTGCGGTGGAACTCGTGGTCGAGCCCGAGGACGTGGCGCGTGATGTCGAGGCGCAGACCGTTGGTGATCCGCCACGCCGCCACCGTCGCCGAGCGCACGACCACCACGTTGACCACCTGGGTGACGACGGCGACGACGAGGAACAGGACGCCGAGACGAACGACCTCACTTGCCGTGGTGCCGTCGGTGGCCTCGTCGACGATGCGACGGACGATCAACGGTCCGGCGAGGGCGCCTGCCGACGCCGCGGCGATGAGCGCGCCGAGCAGGGCCCACCTGCGGGCATCCGGCCGGATCAGCGCTGTGAGGGCGCGCCGGCGCGACGTCGTTGTCTGCGCCACGCCATGATTCTCGCCGCGGCTGCGCCGCGAGGCGCGGTGGGTTTCAGTCGGTAGCCGCCTGCTCGGCGATCGACGCTGCGCCGACGATTCCGGCCTCGTTCTCCAGCGAGGCGACGGCAATCTCGACGTCGACGTCCACGTACGTCAGCCACTTCTCGGACTTGCGGCTGACGCCGCCACCGATGATCAACAAGTCGGGTGAGAACAGGAACACGACGTGCTCGAGGTAGCGGTCGACACGCTCGCCCCACTCCTTCCACGACAGGTGCTCCCGGTCGCGGATCACCGCGGCGGCGCGGTGCTCCGCCTCCTCGCCGTCGAGCAGGAGATGCCCGAGCTCGGTGTTCGGCACGAGCTTGCCGTCGAGGAACAGCCCCGAGCCGATCCCGGTGCCGAACGTGAGCATGATCACCACACCATCGCGGCCGCGTCCGGCCCCGTAGCGCATCTCGGCGAGGCCGGCGGCATCGGCGTCGTTGATGACATGGACGGGCTGTCCCGAGGCCTTCGTGAACACGGCGTCGATGTCCGTGCCGATCCACGACTCGTCGATGTTGGCGGCCGTGCGAGCGACACCGTTGCGCACGACGGCGGGAAAGGCCACACCGACGTTTCCCTCCCACTCGAAGTGCTCGACAAGCCGGCGGACGACGTCGGCCATCGCCTCAGGAGTCGAGGGTTGGGGCGTGAGAATCTTGTGGCGATCGGCGGTCAACGTGCCGGTGATGAGGTCGACGGGGGCGGCCTTCATGCCCGACCCGCCGATGTCGATCCCGAACGCCGGCGACGTCGGCGGCGACTCGCTGCTCACGTCCCGCACACTATGCGCCCCCTCCATCGGAGTGTTTCGTGCCGACGGAGGGTTTGCTGTTGAAAAGTCGACACGTAACACTCGGTCAGCAGCAAACACTCGGATGAGGGACGGGCTGCTACAGGCCGAGGGAGCGGCCGATGATCTCCTTCATGATCTCGGTCGTGCCACCGTAGATGCGGGTGATCCGAGCGTCGGTGAAGGCGCGGGCGATCGGGTATTCGGCCATGTACCCGTAGCCGCCGTGCAGCTGCACACAGGTATCGACCACCCGGCCCTGCAGCTCGGTGCACCACCACTTCGCCATCGCCGCCTCCTCGGCGCGCAACGTGCCGGCGTTGAGGGCGAGCACGCAGCGGTCGACGAACGCCTCGGCGATCTCGATCTCGGTGGCCATCTCGGCGAAACGAAAGCGGCTGTTCTGGAACGTGCCGATCGGTTGCCCGAAGGCGCTGCGCTCCTTGGCGTACTCGAGCGTGCGCTGAAACGATGCTCGCGACGCGGCCACCGCCGTCACGGCGATGGACAGGCGCTCCTGGGGGAGGTTGGCGACGAGCTGGAGGAACCCGGTCCCCTCGTCGCCGAGAAGGTTCTCGACTGGGACGCGAGCGTCGTTGAAGAACAGCTCGGCGGTGTCCTGGGCATGCATCCCCACCTTCTCGAGGTTGCGGCCCCGCTCGAACCCGGGTGTGTCACGTTCGACGACGAGCAGCGACATTCCCCGATGGCGCTGCGCCGGATCGGTCTTCACCGCGGTGATCACGAGGTCCGCGTTGATCCCGTTGGTGATGAAGGTCTTCGAACCGTTGACGACGTAGTGGTCGCCGTCACGCACCGCCGTCGTCGCCATCGACGCCAGGTCGGATCCGATGCCCGGCTCGGTCATCGCCACGGCGGTGATCAGCTCACCGGCACAGATCCCGGGGAGCCACCGCCGCTTCTGCTCATCACTCGCCTGGTGCAGGAAGTACGGCATACAGATGTCGTTGTGCAGCGTGATGCCGAGCCCGGCGGCATTGACATCGGCGCGCTGGAGCTCCTCGGCGATCACGACGTTGAAGCGAAAGTCGGTGACGCCTCCACCGCCGAACTCCTCCAGGGCGTCCATGCCGAGGAAGCCGCTCGCCCCGGCGGTGCTGAACAGGGTCCGGTCGACAACTCCCGACGACTCCCACCGTTCCCGGTTGGGAACCATCTCTCGCTCGACGAACGTCGAGAACGCGGCGCGGAATTGCTCGTGGACGTCCTCGAACAAACCTCGCTCCACACGGCGCACACTACGACGCTCCGCATCGTGTCAATCGTCCGGCGGTTTGTACCATTCGGCGCGTCGTGGCTCCCACCCCCACTCCGATGCGGGTTCCCAAGACGGCCGAACTGGTCGCCCACCACCTGCGCAAGCAGATCGTCCGTGGCGAGCTGCGCGAGGGTGAATCGCTCGCGGCCGAGGCCACGCTGACCGAGCAGTTCGGCGTGTCCCGACCGACGCTTCGTGAGGCGTTCCGCGTGCTCGAGACCGAACAGCTGATCACCGTCCGCCGGGGTGCCCGAGGCGGGGCGGCGGTGCACGCTCCGAGTGTGGCGATGGTTGCCCGCTATGCCGGGTTCTACCTCGAACACGACGGCGCCTCGCTCGCCGACGTGCTCGAAGCCCGCGTCGCCATCGAGAGCCAGGCCGCCGGGCTCGCCGCGGTGCGGCGAACCGGCGCCGACCTCGAGCGGCTGCGGGCGGCGATCGCCGAGTGCGAGCAATTGGCCGCCGACCGCCGCCGACTCGTGCTGCAGTTCAGCGAGTTCCACGCCCTCGTCGTCGACGTCGCTAGCAACCACACGCTGGCGCTGGTCCATGCCGTCCTGCGGGAGATCATCGACATGGCGAAGCTGCGCCGGCTCGGCGGCGACGCGAGCGGACCGAGCCGCGCCCTCGCCCGCGGCGCCGACGCCCACCGCCGCCTTGTCGAGTTGATCGACGCCTGCGATGCGACGGGCGCCGAGTCGTGGTGGCGTCGGCACCTCACCGAAGCGAACCACTACCTGCTGGCGATCCCGGGTGGCGACGAACCACTCGATCTGTTGGATTGATGGAATACGCGAGCGAGTTTCCGAGCTTGCGTTTCGACACGCCTGCCGACGGCGTGCTGCGCATCACCCTCGACGGACCCGGTCTCAATGCCGTCGGCAGCGACGCCCACGGCCATCTCGCCGACGTGTGGACCGCCGTGGACCGCGACCCGGCCGTGCGCGTCGCGCTGATCCAGGGCGCCGGCTCGGCATTCTCCGCAGGCGGCAGCTTCGACCTCATCGAACAGATGACCACCGATTTCGCCGTGCGCACGAGGGTGTTGAGGGAGGCCAGGGATCTCGTCCGCAACGTCATCGACTGCTCGAAACCCGTCGTGTCAGCCATCCACGGGCCGGCGGTCGGCGCCGGCCTCGTCGTCGCCCTCCTCGCCGACATCTCGATTGCCTCCCGCAGCGCCAGGATCATCGACGGACATACGCGTATCGGCGTCGCCGCGGGCGACCACGCGGCGATCTGTTGGCCATTGCTGTGTGGTATGGCGAAGGCGAAGTACCACTTGCTGACGTGCGAGCCGATGACCGGCGAGGAGGCCGAACGGATCGGCCTCGTGTCGCGTTGCGTGGACGACGACGCCGTGTACGACACCGCCCTCGACGTGGCGAAGAAGCTGACGACGATGAGCCAGTCGGCACTGCGCTGGACGAAGCACGTGCTCAACCATTGGTACCGCCAGGCCGGACCGATCTTCGACGCCTCTCTGGCCTACGAGATGTACGGGTTCGGCGGGCCGGACGCCGGCGAAGGCCTCCGCGCCGCCCGCGACCGCCGCCAGCCGTCGTTCGAAAGCCCGACGAGCGAGTGAGGACTCGAGCCGACTCGTCTGTGTCGACACTCTTTGGTTCCTTTGGCGTCGCTAGCGGCGCCAAATCGACCAAGAAGACGGATCGATGTCGTCTGGTCGACATAGACGCAGGTAGATGAGGTCCGCCGAACGGATGACGCCGACCATCCTCCCGTCGGATGCGGCCGCTCGGCGACTCGCCCTACCGTTGAGACGGTGAGCGCACCGCAGCCGGCTTGGACTGGCCGGCAACGTGGTCGACGATTCCGGCGCGCTGTTGCCGCCGCGGTGCCGTGGCTTGCCGGAGCGTGGATGGGGCTGATCGCCCTCGACTCACTGGCGGGCGAGTCGCCGGCCCGGCAGCTCGCCGCAGTTGTTCTTGCCGCGGCGTCGGGTGCGGTATTGCGGTGGCGCCACGCCAACCCGGGGGCCGTAGCCATCGCCTCGCTGGCGCTGGCCGTCCCCTATCACGCGCTCGTCCCCGATGCGGTCATCCCGATCCCGGCGATGTTCGCGCTGTGGGCGGTGACGTCGGCCCGACCACCTCGGATATCGCTGCTCTGCCTCTCCGGGGTCGTCGTCGTGAGTTCGTTGAACTTCGTGACCGGGACCGTCGACGACACGATGTTCACGCTTGCCCTGGCCGTCAGTGTCTGGGCGCTTGCCGAGGTCGTGCGCAGCCGCCGTGACGCCATCGCCGAGAACGCTCGGCAGGCGGTGCGAGACGAGCGTGACCGCATCGCCAGGGAGCTGCACGACGTGATCGCCCACAGCGTGACCGTGATGGTCGTCCAGGCCGCCGCCGCAGGCGATGTCTTCGACACGAGGACGGCTGAAGCCCGCCACGCGCTGAGCTCGATCGAGGAGGTCGGTCGGGCAACGCTCAGCGAGCTGCGCCGGTTGCTCAACGTCGTGCGGCTGGAGGACGGTGCGCCGTCTGCTCCGCAGCCCGGCCTGGCACGAATCGACGAGCTCGCCGGCGTTGCCCATCGCGCCGGTCTGCTCGTCACCGCCAGTCTCGAGGGGACGCCAGTCGAGCTCCCCGCTGGGGTCGATGTGTCGGCGTACCGGATCGTCCAGGAGGCACTCACGAACACGATGCGTCACGGCAACGCCACGCACGCTTACGTGACCGTGCGCTACGGCACCAACGTCGTCGACATCGACGTCGTCGACGACGGGCGTGGCGCTACCGACCATCCCGGGGATGGCCACGGCCGTGGCCTCGTCGGGATGCGCGAGCGCGCCGCCGTGCTCGGCGGCACCGTGGAGACGGGGCCGGACGATCAGGGCGGCTATCGCGTCCACGCTCGGCTGCCGGTGAACGGCGCCAACGTCCACGTTGCCGACACGTCGCGATGACGATCTCCGTCGTCGTCGCCGACGATCAGACGCTGGTGCGTGCCGGGTTTCGCATGATCCTCGACAGCCGCGAGGACATCGAAGTCGTCGGCGAAGCTGCCGATGGTTCCGCTGCCGTCGACCTCGTGGCCGAATGCTGGCCCGACGTCGCCTTGATGGATGTGCGCATGCCGGTCGTCGACGGGATCGAGGCGACCCGGAGGATCGTCGCCGGCGGGGCTCCGACACGCATCATCATGCTGACGACGTACGACCTCGATGAGTACGTGTTTGCGGCCCTCTCCGCCGGAGCCAGTGGCTTCATGCTGAAGGACGTCCGCCCGGCCGAACTCACCGAGGGCGTTCGCGTCGTAGCCCGCGGCGATGCCCTGCTCGCCGCCACCGTCACCCGCCGTCTGCTCGACCGCTTTGCGCCGACGCTTCCCGACCCTCGCTCCCGGCCCACGGAACGCCTCCAAGAGACGCAGTTGGATCAGCTCACCGAACGTGAAACGGAGGTCCTCCACCTCGTCGTCACAGCGCGCTCCAACAGCGAGATTGCCGAACAGCTCAACGTGTCCGAGGCCACGGTCAAGACTCACGTCTCGGCGCTGCTGCGCAAGCTCGGCTTGCGCGACCGTGTGCAGGCCGTCGTGTTCGCGTATCAGACGGGCGTCGTCACGCCAGGGTCGTAGGCCTACCCGCCGAATTGACGGAGACCGTCGCGTCTTTGGCATGGTCGGCGCCACCAACGTCGCCAACCAGACCAAAGAGTTCGAGCCCGCGCAATCGTTCCGTCTTCTTGGTCGATCTGGCGCCGCTAGCGGCGCCAAGGGAACCAAAGAGTTCGCGACCCAGACCACGGAAGCGTGACCAGACCCAGACTTCGGTTGTCCACGCTCACCAATCGAGCCGCGAGGTCCTTCCGTTCGAGTCCTACCCGCCGAATTGACGGAGACCGTCGAGGTCGCTGATCACGATCGAGCGCCTGCCCGTCGACACCAGGCCCCGGGAGCGAAGGACGGCGAGCGAGCGGCCGACGGACTTCGGCGAGGCGGCGACGAGCCCGGCAAGGTCATCCTGGCTGAGGCCGGCTCCGACGGCCGTCCCGCCCTCGACGGCGTGTCCGTGACGATCGGCCTCGTCCACGAGCGCCCTGGCAACGCGGTGGAGCACGTCGTACCCGGCGGCGTCGGCGTGGCGGGACGTGGCTTCCCGCAGCCGGGCGGCGAGCTGGCGGAGCAGGCCGAAGCTAACCGCCCGGTTCTGCTCGAGGAACCGGAGGAAATCGGCCGACGGGATCGCCTGGACGACGACGTCGTCGAGGGCGACGACTGACGCCGCCCGCGTTTCGTCGGCGCCGGCGAGAGCGCTGAGCTCGCCGACGAGCTCGCCCTGGCCGCGCACCGCGACGAGGACGTCGCGACCGTCGGTGGAAGTCCTCACGATCCGCAACCGTCCGGAGCGGATGAACAGCACGTGATCGCTGCGGTCGCCCTCGATGATGAGGAAAGCGCCGCGACGATGCCGGCGCACGATTCCAAGGCCGGTGAGCGCCGCCTGGAGATCGGGCGCCGAGCGCGTAGTGGCTGTCGGACACGGCCGAACGGTAGCGCCCGGCTGCATCGGGAACCGGCCAAATGTCCGCTTCCGAGGGGAACAGACGTCCGGACGTGGGCTGCGGGGATTGCGGACGATGACGGAGGCATCCGAACTGGTCGGGAGCCACTCGTCAAAAGGAATCCACTCATGAACAAGTCCACTCACCTCGTCGGCACCGGGATCGCCGTCTTCGTCGGCTCGGTGTTGGCAGTCGCCCCCGTGGCCGTGACGGCGCTGGCCGTCGAAGCACCGGCACGTGTTTGCCTCGAGGACACATCCATCGGCGAGTGCGAAGCGCTCGGCGGTTCGGCCTCCGGCTCGGGCGGTACCGGCTCCAGGGTCGCCGTGCAGCAACTCCCGACCGTCCACATCGACGCCAAGGACCACCCCAACTACGGCCAGATCACCCCCGAATATCGCGGCGACGTCAAGGACCACCCCTACTTCGGCCAGATCACGCGCGAATATCGCGGCGACGTCAAGGACCACCCCAACTACGGCCAGATCACTCCTGACGCCGACAGCGACTCGGGCAACGTCGGCCTCGGCGGTGGCCGGGCGAGTGGCCGCTCGTACGCGGTCTGATCGACGGGCACGAGAAGGCGGGAGACGACGGTGAGCAGGGTCAGCCCCGAACTCGACGTCGATGCACTGGCGGCGCAACTCGTCGCCGCCCGCGACGGCACGCCTGGCGGCTTCGACCGGCTGATTGCCACGTGCCGGCCGATCGTCGAACGCCAGGCGCGCCGCAGCGCCTGGCGTCCGAGCGATGTCGACGACATTGTCCAAGAGGTGTGTGTCCGCCTGTTCGAGCATGCCGGAACCATCCGCGAGCCACGCTCGCTGCTGAGTTGGCTGACGATGGTCACCCGCCGGGCCGCCTCGCAGGTCGGCCGGCGCGGGGCGAGGCTCGTCCCCACCGAACTCGACGACAATCATTCGCCCCACGCATCGACGGAAGACCAGGCGATGCGCACCTACGAGCGCCGCGAGGTCACCGACGGCGTCAGGGCGGCGCTGGCCCGGCTCGATGCCGAGGACCGGCGAGTGCTCCTGCTCCTCGAGGGCGACGAGGCGCTGTCCTATCGGCAGATCAGCCACGAGATCCGCCGGCCGATCGGAAGCATCGGTCCGACCCGGCAGCGACTTCTCCGGCGACTCCGCGTCGATCCGGCGGTGCGGCCACTGCGCCCCGTCGGGTGACGGTGCCGGCGCGGCCGGCAGTGACCGATCACACTTCCGGTTCGTGGCGGCACGCCATATCGTCGCCTCCATGACAGCCGCCTTCACCCGCGTTCTCGGTCGATCGGGCATCGAGGTCAGTGCCCTCGGAGTGGGCTGTTGGGCTATCGGCGGACCGTGGAGCTTCAACGGCGCACCTGCCGGTTGGAGCGAGGTCGACGACGCCGAGTCACGGCGCGCCCTCGAGCGGGCGTTCGATCTCGGCGTCACGTTCTTCGATACCGCCGCCAACTACGGCGCCGGGCACAGCGAGCGACTGCTCGGCGAGACCTTCCGCCAGCGCCGTGACGAAGTCGTGATCGCCACCAAGTTCGGCTACGACGTCGATGAGGACGGCAGTTCGGTGGTGGCGTACGACGACGACGAGGCCACCAGCGACGTCGCCAGTCGACTCCGCAATGATCTCGACGCCAGCCTCGAACGACTCGCCACGGACTACGTCGACGTCTTCCAGCTTCACGTCTGGGGCCTCGCCGACGAACGCGCCCTCGAGGCACGGGACGTGCTCGAGGAGCTCGTCGCCGAGGGACGGATTCGGACCTACGGCTGGAGCACCGATCGGGTCGATGCGGTGCGGGCGTTCTCGACGTTGCCGGGGTGCGGTGTGGTGCAGCAGGGACTCAGCGTCCTCGACGACGCCAACCCGGAGTTGCTCGCGTTGTGCGAGGAGTTCGATCTGGCCAGCATCAACCGCGGGCCGCTGGGCATGGGCTTGCTCACCGGCAAGTTCTCGCCGGAGTCCACGTTCGCTGCCGACGACCAGCGCACCGTCGCCCAATGGCACCCCGGCTTCCGTGACGGCAAACCGACGGCCGAGTGGTTGGACAAGCTCGCCGCCATCCGCGAGGTGCTGACCAGCGAAGGGCGCACGCTTGGCCAAGGCGCGCTTGCCTGGATCTGGGCGCGCAGCCCGCGCACCGTCCCGATCCCCGGGTTCAAGACCGTCGCCCAGGTCGAGGAGAACTGTGGCGCCCTCGACGCCGGCCCGCTGACGGCCGACCAGCTCAGCGAGATCGACACCATCCTCGGCCGCTGACCAGAGGGCAGATTGATGGGCGGGCGAACGGAGCGAGCGGGGCCTACGATTCGTTCGCAGTAGATTCGCCCCGCCCGATCTGAGCGAGGAGGTTGCATGTCCGATCGCCGCAGATCGACGTTCCGCTCGCTGATCCGCAGTCGCCGCCCGCCGGTTCCGCGACGAGGTTCTGGAGACTCCACAGCGGTCGCGGTCGAGACCGACCGCCAAGGGCACCTCTCGCGGATCGTCGACAGCGCTGTCTACGTCGACGGGACGCGCGTCGCATCACCCGCGTCGCTGGCAGAGACATATGCCGCCCTGCACGGCCGACCGGACGGGATGGCGTGGATCGGGCTGTACCGTCCGGAGCAACACGAAGTCGCCTCGCTGGCGGCTGAGTTCGAGCTCCACGACCTCGCTGTCGAAGATGCCATCGTCGCCCACCAGCGTCCCAAGCTGGAGCGCTACGGCGACGTCCTGTTCGTCGTAATGCGCCCTGCTCGCTACCTCGACGAGACCGAGGAGGTCGAGTTCGGCGAGGTCCACGTGTTCGTCGGACCCGACTTCGTCGTCACCGTCCGCCACAGCGAGGCGCCCGACTTCGGAGCCGTGCGCCGCCGGCTGGAGAGCCAACCCGAGCTGTTGCGACGCGGGCCCGAGGCCGTCCTCTATGCAATCGTCGACAGGGTGGTCGACGGCTACTACCCCGTCGTCGCCGGTGTCGGCAACGACATCGACGAGATCGAGACGGAGGTGTTCAGCGGCGACGCCAAGGTCTCTCGACGGATCTACGAGTTGTCGCGCGAAGTCACCGAGTTCCAGCGGGCGACCCGACCCCTGGTGCAGATGCTCGCGGCCCTCAGCGCCGGTTTCGCCAAGTACGGCGTCGATGAGGAGCTGCAGCGCTACCTGCGCGACGTAGATGACCACCTCACCCAGATCTGCGAGCGGGTCGACGAGTTCCGCCAGCTACTCCGCGACATGCTCACGGTCAACACCACCGTCGTCGCCCAGCAGCAGAACGAGGAGATGAAGAACCTGGCCGAGGCTGCCAACTCGCAGAACGAGGAGGTCAAGAAGATCTCCGCGTGGGCGGCAATCCTCTTCGCCCCGACGCTGATCGGGACGATCTACGGGATGAACTTCGAGCACATGCCCGAGCTCGACTGGGTGATCGGCTATCCGCTCGCCCTGTGCCTCATGGCGCTGACCTGCGTGACGCTGTACACCGTGTTCAAGCGACGCGACTGGCTCTGACCGCGTCGCTGACGCCGCCATCGAGTGCACGGTGTGATGCGTCAACGCCGGCAGCCGTGACGCCTCAGACCTGGACTTTCTTGGCAGCCCGTACGGGATTCGAACCCGTGCCGCCACCTTGAGAGGGTGGTGTCCTAGGCCTCTAGACGAACGGGCCGTGCTGCCTGGCGCCGGGGCGCCGTGCGGGCGGCCACGCTACCAGCGTGAGCACCCGTCGAGCTGGGGAGAGAGGAATCGAACCCCTAACTACAGAACCAGAATCTGCCGTGTTGCCAGTTACACCACTCCCCATCGGAGCGACCGAAAATCCTATCGCCGCGACGACCGATGGGTGTCTGGGGGACGGAACGGTCCCCTGAACACCCATCGGTTGGGGAATCAGCGGGGGTCAGATGCGGTCGAAGCCGACGATCCGGCCGAGGGCGACGGCGCCGGCCTCGGCGAGGTGGCGTCGGGCGGCACTGCCGCCGCGGACCACCGAGGTCGGTGTCGGTGACACGTAGGCCGTCAACCCGACGTCCTCGGCGATCAGGCGTGACCGCAACGCGTGGTAGGGGTCCGTGACGACGAGCACGGTGTCGAGCCCGCGGTCGGCGAGCAGGTCGGCGGCACCGGCCATCGACTCGTACGTCGTCCGCCCGTTGGTCTCCATCACGATCGCCGACGCCGGTACGCCGCGATCGGCGAGGTACTGCGCCGACGCTTCGGCCTCGGTGAAGCGATCACCGGCCTGTTTGCCGCCGGTGACGACGACCACTGGGGCGACACCGTCGCCGTACAACGTGGCCACGTGATCGAGCCGCGCCGCGAGCTGCGGCGACGGACGGCCGTCGTACTGCGCTGCGCCCATCACGACGACGGCGTCGACGGGCCGAATCTGATCGCCGTGGCCGGTTTGGTACACCTGGACGAGCGTGACGGCGTAGTACCCGCCGACGAGTACGAACACGGCGAGCAGGGAGCGGCGAACGATCTTCCAGCGGCGCTGGCGTCGTGCGTTCGCCGCCGGCTGGCCGCCGGTGAAGTCGACGAGGTCGTCGACGCTTGCGATCTCACCTCTGGCGATCGGGCGAATCGTCGCCACCGGGGTGTTGTCGCGAGAGGAGGCGATCATCAATCTCGCCCGAGTCGGGCGACAGCGGTGTGCAGGCGGCGGATCGTCTCGTCCCGTCCGAGCACCTCCAGCGACTCGAACAGCGGCGGGCCGACGCTACGACCGGTGACGGCGACTCGAACGGGAGCCTGCGCTTTGCCGAGCTTGATGCCGTGTGACGTGCCAATTCGCTCGAGCACGGTCTTCAGCGAGTCGGCCTCCCACGAGGCTCGGGCATAGGCGGCCGCTGCCTCGACGAGGACGGCGCGCGACCACGGCTGATGCATCCCCTTGACCCAGGCGTCGTGGTCGATCACCGGGTCAGGGTGCATCAGGAAATCGACCATCGGTGCGGCCTCCGCCAACGTCACGAGACGCGTCTGCACGTGCGGCGCCATCGCCGCGAAGATCTTGCGGTCGTACTCGGAGGGAAGGAACGGCTCGCAGGCCGCTACGAACTCCTCGGTCGTGAGCATGCGGATGTACTCGCCGTTGAACGCCGACAACTTCTTGATGTCGAAGAAGGCCGGCGAATGCGTCACGTCGTCGAGGTGGAACGACTCCTCGATCACCGACCACGGCACGATCTCGGACTCACCGGCGGGTGCCCAGCCGAGCGTCATCAGGTAATTCACCATCGCCTCGGGGAGGAACCCGTCCTCACAGTAGGACTCGAGGGCAACCTTGTCGCGGCGCTTGGACAGCTTCTTGCGGGCCTCGTTGACGAGGACCGGCACGTGCGCCCACACCGGTGGCGGCGTTCCAAGCGCGCTCCACAGCAACTGTTGTTTGGGGGTGTTCGAGAGATGCTCCTCGCCGCGAACGACATGGGTGATGCCCATCTCGATGTCGTCGACCACGTTGGCGAGCAGGAACATCGGCGACCCGTTGCCGCGCAGCAGGACGAAGTCCTCGAGGTGCTCGTGCTCGAACGTCACGGCGCCGCGGATCACGTCGTCGATCACGGTCACTCCCTCGGGAACACGGAAGCGCAGCACTCGACCCGGGCCTGGTTCGAGCCCACGGTCACGCGAGTAGCCGTCGTACCCCGGCTTGCCGCGAGCCCGCGCCCGCTCCTCGATCTGCTCAGGAGTCAGGTCGCAGTAGTAGGCGAGGTCGCCCTCGAAGAGGCGCTGAGCAGCGGCGACGTGGGCAGCGGCGTAGGAGCTCTGGAAGTACGGCCCTTCGAACGTCGCGTCATCGGCGGAGATTCCGATCCAAGCAAGCGAGTCGATGATCCCCTGGGTCCACTCCGGATGGTTGCGCGCTTCGTCGGTGTCCTCGACGCGCAGCACGAATGTGCCACCTTGCTGTTTCGCCAGCGCCCAGTTGTACAGGGCGGTGCGGGCCCCGCCGATGTGGAAGATCCCCGTCGGTGACGGAGCGAAGCGATAGCGCGGCGACATGAGTTATCAACGCTACCGAGGCTCATCTCGCCCAAACGGTTAGGTGGCGGAGCGCGACGTCAGGGCGAGGTTGCGCAACTGGCGGAGGGCAACCGACAGCGTCGTCAGGTCGAAGCTCTCGGCCCGGCGGATCTCCGTCAGCATCGCGCCAACGCGGGCTACCGGACGGGCGTTGATCGCCTGCCACTCCTCGACCGAGCCGCCGCTCGACACACACGCTTGGGTCAGCTCGGCCAGCGTCGACAGGAGGTCGTCGCGCACCGCCGAGCGCGCCTGGGTCTGCCAGCGGTCCGAACGGGGCAGCGACCCGATGCCCTCCCACAGCCACATCAGGTCGAGGGCGGCGAACAGCTCCCACTGCATCGCCGCCAGGGAGCGAATCGGACGGCCAGTGGATTGCGACAGGTCGACGAGGTCGAAGGCGGTGTGCAACAGCGGCCAGGCGCCCGCCCGCTCGGCGAGCTGCTCGGGCACACCGGCGGCGAGTCTCGACGCCTCGCCGGACATCATCACGTCGGCCATCCGGCCACGCAGCATCGTGCCCAACGACGTCGCCAGCTCGTCGATCCCCGGCTTCAGGTAGGCCGCCGTCTCGCCCAGCCCGAATGGCGGCCGACGATGCCGCAGAACCCACAGCGCCCCGCGTTCGACCATCCGGCGGCAGTCGAGGAACAGGTCGAGCTGCGTCTCGAGCGCAACCGTGGTGTCCAACGCGTCGATCTCGGCCCACAGCCCCGGGTAGTCGAACACCTCTCGCGACACGATCCAGGCGCGCATGACGTCGACCAGCGACGCGCCGGTGTCCTCCGTCATGCGATGGTCGAAGGAGATCCCGGACAGATTGACCATCTCGTTGACGACGACGGTTGCGATGATGTCGCGTCGCAACGGGTGCTCGACGATCGCCTGACGGAAGCGCTCGCGCAGTGGGATCGGGAAGTACCCGATGAGGTCGCCGATGAGAAGGTCGTCGTCGGGCAGGTCGCTGCGAACCAGCTCGGCGACGTTGGTGTTCTTCGTGTAGGCGATCAGCACGGCGAATTCGGGGGCAGTAAGCCCGGTGCCGGCGAGTTGGCGCTCGGCGATCTGACGATCCGTGGGCAGGAACTCGAGCTGCCGATCGAGCCACCCCTCGGTCTCCAACGCGTCGATGTAGCGGGCGTGGACGTTGGCCATGCCCGAAGACTGCTTGCGGGCCATCACCAAGGCCAGCGTCTGGGCGTGGTTGTGGGCGAGCACGAGGCGAGCCACCTCGTCCGTCATCGAACCGAGCAGGTCGTTGCGCTGCTTCGTCGTCAGCTCCCCGGACGCGACAACGCCGCCGAGAAGGATCTTGATGTTCACCTCGTGGTCGCTGCAATCGACCCCGGCCGAGTTGTCGATCGCGTCGGTGTAGATGAGCCCACCGTTGAGCGCATACTCGACGCGGCCGCGCTGGGTGAATCCGAGATTGCCGCCCTCACCGACCATCTTGCAGCGCAGGTCGCGACCGTTGACGCGCAAGCCGTCGTTGGCGCGATCACCGACCTCGGCGTTGCTCTCCGGCTCGGCCTTGACGTAGGTGCCGATGCCACCGTTCCACAACAGGTCGACCGGGGCGCGTAGCACGGCGGAGATCACCTGGTCAGGCGTCAAGCGCGCGTCCGAGGAGATGCCGAGGGCGACGCGGGCCTCGGCGCTCAGCTCGATCGACTTCAGCGAGCGGGCGTACACCCCGCCACCCGGAGAGATCAACGCCGGGTCGTAGTCGGCCCACGACGAGCGCGGCAGCTCGTACAGCCGGCGGCGCTCGTCGAACGCCGCGGCACTGTCCGGATTCGGATCGATGAAGACGTGCCGGTGATCGAAGGCGGCGACGAGGGCGAGCGACCTCGACCGCAACATGCCGTTGCCGAACACGTCGCCGGACATGTCGCCGACGCCGACGACGGTCAATCGATCGGTGTCGGCGTTGCGACCGAGCGAACGGGCGTGGCGCCGCACGCTCTCCCATGCCCCTCGCGCCGTGATCCCCATCTCCTTGTGGTCGTACCCGGCACTGCCACCGGACGCGAAGGCGTCACCGAGCCAGAACCCATACTCGGCGGAGACGGCGTTGGCGATGTCGCTGAAGGTCGCCGTGCCCTTGTCGGCGGCGACGACAAGGTAGGTGTCTTCGCCATCGTGGATCACCGTGTCGGGCGGGTGGACGACCTGGCCGTCGACGAGGTTGTCGGTGAGGTCGAGCAATCCGCCGATGAATGCCCGATAGCACTCGACGACCTCCACCCGCAGACCCTCGGGATCGCCCGGTGGGCGCTTGACGACGAATCCGCCCTTCGCCCCGGTCGGCACGATCACGGCGTTCTTGACCATTTGCGCCTTCATCAGGCCGAGCACTTCGGTGCGGAAGTCCTCGCGGCGGACGCTCCACCGCAGCCCACCACGGGCGATCGGCCCGCCGCGCAGGTGGACACCCTCGACCCGCGGACCACAGACCCAGATCTCGAACGCCGGCCTGGGCAACGGCAGCTCGGCGATCGCCGCCGGATCGAACTTGAACGACACCGTGTCGCGGCCACGGAAGAAGTTCGTTCGCGTCGTGGCCTCGATCAGCGTGAGGAAGATCCGGCAGATGCGATCCTCGTCGAGGCTGGGGATGCCATCGAGGGCACCGGCGATCTGGGTTCGCATCACCTCCTGGGCCTCGTCGCGATCGGCGTCGGCAATGTGCGGGTCGAAGCGGGCCTGGAACAGCTGCACGAGCCAAGACGCCAGCTCGGCCTGCCGTGTCAGCGTGTCCTCGATGTATTGCTGACTGAAGGCGAAGCCGATCTGGCGGAGGTACTTGGCGTAAGCGCGGATCATCGCCACGTCACGGGCATCGAGTCCGGCAACGGCGACGAGGCGGTTGAACCCGTCGCTCTCGACGGCACCGCGGACGAGGCCGACGAAGGCGTCGATCACATCGGCCGAGCGGTGGCTGTCGAGCACGCAGCCCGCCGGGGCGCGCACGGCGATGTCGTAGAGGTGGACACGGTCGCCGCCGATGCGGAACGTGTAGGGCTGCTCGTCGAGGGCATCGAAGCCGAGGTGGTCGAGCAGCGGGAGCAACTCGGACAGCGCCATCGGCGTGCCGCGCCGGTAGACGCGGATCCGCCACTCGCCGGTCTGCGCGTCGAGGTCGTGACCGAGGCTGACGGCCAGGTCGCTGTCGCCGACGAGCACGTCCTCGACGCGACGGAGATCTGCCACTGCTCGCTCCGGCGACACGGCGGCCCGGTAGGCGGCCGGCGCCGACTTCCCGGCGAGGGCGAAGAGACGATGGCCGTGCTCCTCGCCGAGCTCGTCGACGAGGGCGGCGCGCACCCTGTCGGTCCAGGAGATCGACTGCTGGTCGATCAGCTGCTCGAGCGTGTTTCGGTCGGCATGGCGGTCGGGCGCCGGTCGGCGCACGCTGACCGTGACGCGAGCGAGTGAGCTCGCCGAGACGAACGACTCGAAGTGGCGCTGATCGCTGCCGTAGGCGGCGGCGACGACGTCAGCGAGCCGCTCTGGGAGCTCGGCGGCGAAGCGGCTGCGTGGGAAGTACACGAGCACCGTCGTCCACACGCCGGCGGGTTCGGGGACTTCGAACACTCGCACGACACGGCGCTCCTGCAGCCCGACGATCTCGCGCACGAGCTCGGCGACCGCGGACGGCGAAAGCTCGAGCACAACGTCGCGGGGAAGGCTTTCCAGCACCGTGCGGGCCACCCGTCCCGAGTGGCTGTGCACCGCCTCACCGACGAGGCCGAGCTCGTCAACGATCTGGTGGCCGAAGCCAGGGATGTCGAGCACGCTGGCGCGCTGGGCCCCGGTCGAGAGCAGACCGACGAAGCGGTGTTGCCGGCTCGATCCATCGGGCTCGCGCTCGTCCGGGTCGCTGACGATGAGGACGCTGAGGCGTTGCGGCCGGAAAACCGTCGACACCGTGTCGGCGCGCGCCATCACCGCCGGACGTAGCTCCTGCGTGTCCGACGTCGAGAAGGTGAAGGCGGCGAGCTCGCCAGGGTGGGCGTCGGACAGCTGGCCGAGGGCGGTGCCGTCGATCGGAGTGACGTTGCCGGACTCGTCACACGCCGTGTCGACAGCGCCGAGGAAGACGAACTGGCCGTCGGCGAACCACTTCATTGCCGGGTGGACGTGCTCGAGCCGGCGTAGCCGCTCGCGCATCCGGTCGAAGTCGCCGACGACGCGGCGGACGTCGTCGACGGCTTCCTCGAGCTGGCCCTCCAGCGTGGCCGCTATCTCCTCGTCGACGCGATCGATCTCGATCTGCGTCCACGCCTCGACGAACAACATGTCGTCGGCGCGGCCGGCGAGGCGCTCGCTGAACGGCGCCACGCGCCGAAGCGCACCGCCGGTGTCGCGCTCGACGAGGAGCATCGGATGGACGAGGAGATGAATGTCGAGGCCGTGGCGTTCGAGCAGCATGCGCATCGTGTCGACGAGGAAGGGCATGTCGTCGGTGACCATCAGTACGACCGAGTGGGGGGTCGACCATCCATCTCGCTCTCGGGTCGGCGACATCACGCGTACGACCGGGGACCCGGCACGGCGGGTGTGACCGAGGTCGAAGTGGGCGACGCCCACCGAGTAGATGTCGTCGATCTTGCGGTCGTCGACGTCCTCCTCGGGCAGCTCGGAGTAGTACAGGGCCAGGAACGTGCCGAGCACCTCGTCGTCGGGGCGGCGGACGCCGGCAAGCTCGCGTAACCGGTCGAGCGCCTCGGCCACGTCGGTATGGGCCTGCATGGTCAACCTCCTGCCCCGACGACGCTGTCGGAGCGCTGTCCGCTGCTTGCGACGTAGGACAGTACCCGCTCGGCAGTTCGAACCACGGCGGTCAGCCGCCGGCGGAGACCCCCGCAACCGTCGTTGTCGGAGCCGCGGGAAGGAGGGTGACCATCGGGAGCGCGGTCGTCGTCGGCCCGGCCGGGGCGGTCGTGGCGGTCGGGGCCATCGGCAGCCTGGCGATCGGTGCCGTCGACGAAGTCAGCGCCGGCGGCGACGTCGTGGTCGAGGTCGTGGTCGTCGACGACCGTGCTTCGAGGGCAAGGTCGAACACAGCGACATAGGTCAGCAACGACGTGGCGACCATGTCCTCCATTGTCGTCACCGGAGCGATCACGATCGACACCAGGTTGTCGCCGGGATCGGCTCCCTCGATGACCTCGAGCGTGACGCCGAGGGCACCGGCGACGACGTAGTCGGCCCGGGGCGTCACCGTGTCGTCCGCCAGTGCCGACCACGCCTCGACAGCCGGCCCGGCGACGGAGACGTCGAGCGTGGCGAGCAGCAGAATGCCGGCCGCACCGCGCACGACCTGAGCATCGGGATCACCGCCGATGGTGACGGCGGTGACCGCCCCGGTCGACGGGTCGACGAGGCCGCCGACGAAGCCGTTGGTCGCGATCGGCACGCCGAACGCTGCGACGTCGCCCAGCGCCGTGTCCGGAGGAATCGGGCCGCGAACCACTGTCGCCGGGTCGATGGTGAAGATCTCGACGGTCGGATCGAGAGCGGCAAGTTGCGCGGCGGTCTCGTTCCACGCGGCGGCGAAGGCGTCAATGCTCGGGAAGACGGGCGCGGCGGCGGAAGCCACGGTGGTGCCAGGTGCCGTCGTCGCAGTCAGAGTCGTGGTCGAGGGCGCCGCGTCGGTGGCGCCGGCCGTGACGGTGGTGCCGAGCCCCGCCAACGAGACGACCACGGCCGTGACGGCGGTACGAGCGACGGCAGACATCGCTGCGCATCGTAGATCGACCGGCTTCCGGCTCGGCTGAATGCATGAACATGCGTGCGTGGGCATGCTCATGCCGAAACCGATGGGTGTTACGGGACCGAATCGTCAGGTAAACACCCATCGGTTGGCCCGGGTTACAACTGTCGGGAGGCGAGTCGGACGAGTAATCGCGTCTTCGGCATGCTTCACTGTGGGCGACCACCGTGGAGGCGTGCTGACAATGGAGTTCCTCGTCCACATCGAGGTGCGCTGGCCGGGTGACGGAGACCCCGAGGAACACTCCCGTCTCGTCGCCGCCGAGCGAGCGAGGGCCGGTGAGCTGGCTGCCGCCGGGACGATCCGGCGACTCTGGCGCATCCCGGGACGCCGGGCCAACTACGGCCTGTGGGCGGCTTCCGACGCCACCGCGCTCCACGACGCGATCAGTTCGTTGCCGTTCTTTCCCTGGCTCGACGTCGAGGTGACCGCCCTCGCCGAGCACCCGTCCGACCCGTCACCACCGTCAGATTGAGGTTGAGATGACCACTGCGACCAAACCAGCCCGCGTGCTCGTTCGCCGAGCGGTGCTACAGGCGCTGCACGACGAGCTCGAGAGCGACCCGGATGTGATCGTGATGGGCGAGGACATCGCCACCGCCGGCGGTGCATTCAAGTGCACCGAAGGGCTGCTCGACACGTTCGGACCCAAGCGGGTCATCGACACGCCGATCAGCGAGATGGGGTTCCTCGGCGCCGCCGTCGGCGCCGCAGCAACCGGTCTCAAGCCGGTCGTCGAGATGATGTTCGTCGAGTTCATCGGCGTCGCCCTCGACCAGCTGACGACCGAGGCGACGAGGCTCCGCTACCTCTCCCGAGGTCAGGTCACGGTGCCCCTCGTCGTCCGGGCGTCGGCAGGTGCCGGCCTCGGGTTCGGCTGTCAGCACTCGCAGATGCTCGACTACTGGTTCCGCGGCGTCGGTGGACTCAAAGTGTGCGTCGTGTCGAACGCCCAGAACGCCTACGGCTTGTTGCGGGCGGCGATTCGTGATCCTGACCCCGTCGTCGTCCTCGAACCGCGCGTTCTGTACGGCGAGCGCCAGGAGTTGGTCACCGGCGAGGACGGAATCGTCGCCCTCGGCGAAGCGAGAGTGGTCTCGCTCGGCGACGACGTCACCATCGTCGCCGCCGGGACGATGGTCGGCGTCGCCCAGGAGGCGGCCACGCTGATGGCCGACACCTCATGTGAGGTCATCGACCTGCAGACACTCGTACCGTGGGACAAGCACACGGTCATCGATTCGGTGACCAGGACCGGACGTCTGGTGGTCGTCGAGGAGGGTCCGTGGACAGCCGGCTGGAGCAATGACGTCGCCGCCCACGTGTCCACCGAGCTGTTCGGCTCGCTGCAGTCTCCAGTGCTGCGGATCACCTGCCCGGACGCCCCCGTGCCGCACAGCGAGGCACTCGAACGACGCTTCGTGCCATCCCCCGAGTACGTCGCCGAGCAGACCAGTCAACTGATCGAGACCGGCCGGCCACCGGCGCCGTGGTGGGCGCGAGAGGAGAAGTGGTGAGCACGAACCGGACCGAGTCCGCCACCGAACGGCGGGCCGCATTGAAAAAGAGCAGAGTCGAGCAACTCGCCAGGATGCTCGAGATCCGGCGTGTCGAGGAGAACGTGCAGACGCTGTACAACGATGGGCACGTCCGCGGCTCGACCCACCTCGCCAACGGACAGGAAGCGGTCTCCGTCGGCATCGCCGTCGCCGCCCGGCCGACCGACGCCGTGACGTGCACCTACCGCGGTCACGGCACGGCGCTCGCGCTCGGTGTCACTCCGGAGGGTGTGCTCGGGGAGATCTGTGGCCGCTCGATCGGCTGCGTCGGCGGAGTCGGCGGGTCGATGCACCTGGGCGACATGTCGGTCGGGCTTTTTCCGACGTTCGCCATCGTCGGCGCCGGGGTGCCCGTCGCCGCCGGGGCAGCCCTGACCGCTTGGGTCCGCGGTACCGACGACGCGGCGATCGCCATCTTCGGCGACGGCTCGACGAACATCGGTGCCTTCCACGAGGCCCTCAACCTGGCCGGCATCCTCAAGCTGCCCGTCGTGTTCGTGTGCGAGAACAACCTCTATGGCGAGTACACGCGCATCAACCTGTCGACACCGGTCGAGCACATCGCCGACCGCGCTGCGTCCTACGGGATGCCCGGCATCACTGTCGACGGCCAGGACGTCGACGAGGTGATCAGCGCCGTCGAGTCGGCGCTGGAGCGGGCCCGATCCGGCGAGGGTCCGACCTTGCTGGAGATGAAGACGTATCGATACTCGGGGCACTCCCGATCCGACGCCGGGACCTATCGCCCTGAGGGTGAGCTCGATGCCTGGAAGCAACGAGATCCCATCGACATCCTGCGCAACCGGCTGCTCGAAGGCGGGGAATTGAGCCCTGAGCAGCTTGCCGACCTCGAGGCCGGCGTCGACAGCCGGGTGGGCGCAGCTGTCGAGGCGGTGCTGGCCAGCCCACCTCCTGGCATCGAGGAGATGCTCCGCCACGTCACGGCGGCCGCAGGCTGATGCGCCGCACGCTGAACATGCCCAAGCTCGGTGACTCGGTCTCCGAGGTGGTCATCCTCGAATGGCACGTCAGCCCTGGTGACACCGTGGCCGTCGGTGATCCGCTGGTGGCCGTGGAGACCGACAAGATCGACACCGATGTTCCGGCGCCGATGGCCGGCACCATCGTCGAACTGCTCGCCGAACCACAGGACGAGGTGGCAACGGGTGCACCATTCATCGTTGTCGACGACTGATGCCGCGAACTCACGTCGCTCGTGACCGTCGCTTCGGCGGCTACCTCGACGACTACGAGCCCGGCGACACGTACACCCACTGGCCGGGCAAGACGATCACCGAGTCCGACGACCACTTGTTCTGCCTGTTGACGATGGCCGTCAGCCCGCTGCACGTCGACTCCAACTATGCGGCGACCGAGATGGAGGGTGGGCGCAACATCGTGGTTGGTTCGTTCGTCTACGCGCTGCTGCTCGGCATGAGCATGCCCGACATCTCCGGACGGGCAATCGCCAATCTGGGCGCTGACGAGCTGCGCCACATCGCTCCGATGTATCACGGCGACACGCTGTACGGAGAGACCACCGTGGTCGACGTTCGCCGATCACGCTCCCGGCCCGATGCCGGCATCCTCACCGTCGAGACAACCGGCTTCAACCAGCATCGCGAAGCCGTCTGCACGTTCCGGAGGTCGGTGTTGCTGCCGACGAGACCCGCGGATTCCGGCGCGCCGTGACCGATCCTCTGGCGGGGGTGCGGGTTGTTGACATGGCGACCGTCGTCGCCGGACCGGGCACGGCCAAGTACATCGCCGACTTCGGCGCTGACGTGATCAAAGTCGAGGCGCCGTCGGGCGATCCGGCGCGGCGCCTCGGCTGGACGGCAGCGGGCGATTCCGATTCGCTGTTCTGGAAGATTCTCAGCCGGGGCAAGCGCTGCGTCACGCTCGACCTCAAATCGCCCGACGGGCTCGCCCGAATGAGGCGGTTGCTCGATTCAGCCGACGTGCTGATCGAGAACATGCGTCCCGGCAAGCTCGAGGCCCTCGGGCTGGCCCCTGAGGCGCTGCTGGCGAGCAACCCACGACTCGTCATCCTGCGCGTCACCGGTTTCGGCCAGGACGGCCCCTACGCGTTGCGTCCGGGGTTCGCCACCCTGGCCGAAGCGATGAGTGGGTTCTCGGCGCTCAGCGGCGAACCTGACGGCGGCCCCCTGCTCCCGCCGATCGCTCTCACCGACGAAGTGACGGCACTGGCCGGGGCGTTCGCCGTGATGGTCGCCCTTCGCCACGCCGAACGAACTGGCGAGGGCCAGGTCGTCGACGTCAACCTGCTGGAGTCGATGCTCCAGTTGATGGGTCCGCTCCCCGCGGCCTACGCCGACAGCGGGTACCTGCAGCCGCGGCTCGGCTCGGGCATTCCCTACACCGTGCCGCGAGGGACGTACCGCTGCGCCGATGGTGTGTGGGTGGCGATTTCCTCGTCGGCGGAGACCGTCGCCCAGCGCCTCCTCGAGCTGCTCGGAATCGAGGGAGACAAGCGCTTCTCGACGTTCCAGGACCGCTCCCGCAACCGCGCCGCGCTGGAGGAGAAGATGACTGCCTACGTCGCCGCCCACACCTCGAAGGAGGTGCTCGCCGAGTTCGAACGGGTCGACGCGGCGATCGCCCCAGTGCTCGACATGAGCGACATCGTCGACGATCCGCACTACCGGCACCGCCAAGCGCTGGTCGAAGTCGACGGCGTGCTGATGCAGAACGTCGTGGCGAGGATGTCCCGGACTCCCGGGCGGATCCGTCATGCCGGACGTTCGCTCGGAGCCGACAACGACGAACTCGTCGCCGAGCTCGACGGCGGCCGGGCGTCTTGACATCGGAGTGTTTCGTGACGGACAGGTGTGCACGAAAACACTCCGATGACACCAAACACTCCGATGAGGACGGTCAGTACATGAGGAAGCCGCCGCTGACGTTGATCGTTGCCCCGGTGATGTACCGGGCGTGGTCGGAGGCGAGGAACACGACACTTCCTGCCAACTCGTCGGGTTGGGCGAGCCGACCGAGCGGTATCCCGGCGACGAAGCTGCCGAGCGCTTCTTCGGTCAGCCCGTCGACCATCATTGGTGTGTCAACCCCGCCCGGTGACACCGTGTTGACCCGCACCCCGCTGGCCGCCCAGGTGCGTGCCATGCCGCGAGTCATCGAAACGATGCCTCCCTTCGTCGCGGCGTAGACGACGGAGCCGCCGAAGCCGCCCGTCATCCAACCCTGTGACGTGAACGCGGTGATGCTCCCACCGCCGCTCCCCCTCATCGCCCGCGCCGCTTCGCGCATCAGGAAGAACGACGCCTTGAGATTGATGTCGACCTGGAAGTCCCAATCGTCCTCGGTGACCTCGTCGATGTCGCTGCGCCGGCGGAGCACGGCGGCGAGATGGGCAAGATGATCCAGACGGCCGTGGCGCTCGACGAGCTCGCCGACTAGGCGGGGATGTCCGGTCACATCGCGAAGATCGACGCGCAGCGCCTCATGCCCATCGCCGGGCAACCCCCCCACGACCTCCTCGACGGCCGGATCGAGGTCGAGGGCGCACACCGTCGAGCCGGCGTCGGCGAATGCTTCAGCGACGGACCGGCCGATCCCCCGCGCTGCCCCGGTGACGAGGACGACCGCTCCGCCCAATCCCTGCGCACTGCTCCATGCCATGCCGACCACTCTCCGACCGATCGACTCATGGCGATCGTAGTCCTTCGCATTGTATGGTTTCTGGAATCGGTTGCAGAAACGGAAGTCGGAACGAGTAGCGAGATGCGCATTGCCAAGATGGAAGCAATCCCGGTGGCCTATCCGGAACCGAACGACTTCGACGCCACCCGCTATCTGTGCCTCGTCAAGCTGACCGCCGACGATGGCACAATCGGCTGGGGTGAGGCGATCACCCAGTTCGCTGAGGCCAACGCTCCCGTCGCGGCACTCATCGACGGCCTCGACGAGTACGTCGTCGGCAAGGACCCGGTGCAATCGGAGACGATCTGGCGTGGCCTCAAGGACCGGGCCTGGTGGTACGGCTACAAGGGCGGGCTGGCGTCGTACGCCATCGCCGCCATCGACATCGCCGTCTGGGACCTCAAGGGTCAAGCCCTCGGACGCAGTGTGTGCGACCTGCTCGGCGGTCCGGTCCACGAACGCTTGCCGGCCATCGCCTCGTCGCACGCCCATTTCGAGTCGATCTCGGAGATGGTCGAGGAGGCCCAGGGCTGGTTGAGCGACGGGCTCCACGGCGTCAAGGTCGGCTTCGGCAAGCGCGGCGACGCCCGACTGGGCTACGAGCACGATCGCGACGTCGAGTACGTACGAGCGATGCGCGAGGGCATCGGCACCGACAAACAACTCATGATCGACCTCGGCATTGCCATCAAGTGGGACGTCGCCACGGCGGTCAAGCGGGTCCAGGCATTCGACGACTACGACATCACGTGGATCGAGGAGCCGCTCGGGGCGTGGGACCCGGAGGGATACGCGACCTTGCGAGCGAAGACGAAGACGCTGATCGCCTACGGCGAGCGGGAGTGGAACGTCGAGGGGTTCGAGCGTGTCCTGGCGACTGGAACCTGCGACGTCGTCGGCTGCGACCCCGGACGGGCCGAGGGCATCACCGGGTTCAAGAAGGTCACTGAACGGGTCGAGGCCTACCGCCGCCAGGCCAACGCCCACGCCTGGTCGTCGGCGATCGTCACCGCCGCCAGCCTGGCGATCTCCTTCTCATCGAGCGCCTGCAAGGTCATCGAGGTCAAGCCGCTCCGCAATCCGATGCAACACGAGCTGGTCACTGAACCGTTCACGGTCGACAAGGGGTTCGTGTACCCGCCGATCGCACGTCCGGGACTCGGCATCGAAGTGATCGACGAGGTGATCGACCGCTACCGCGAACGGCCAGCACAGTGACCATCGAATCACCATCATCGATCGGGTCGTCCACGGCCTTGACCATCGAACGCATCGAGCTCATCGCGATTCGCGTCCCTCTCGACCGCACGTATCGCGGCAGCAAGTACCGCATGACCCACCGCTCGACGATCATCACCCAGGTGCACACTTCGGCCGGTGTGGTCGGGGAGGCCTACGCCGGCGACGAGGATGCCGGCCTCGAGGAGATCGCCAGCATCATCAGCACCGAAATCGCCCCGCAGCTGGTCGGTCTCGATGCCCGCGCCGTGGAATTGTGTTGGGAGAAGGCGAGACCGGCGACGTTCGACATCCTGCGTGATCGCCGCCTCGGATTGGTCGCGTGTGCGTGCGTCGACTCGGCGATCTGGGACGCGATCGGCAAAGCTGCTCACGAACCTCTCTGGCGAGTGTGGGGCGGGTACCGCAACTCGATCCCGGTCACGTCGATCGGCGGCTACTACGGGACCGGAGTGAGCATCCATGAGGAGGTCGCCGAGTTGCAGTCTCGCGGGCTGGCCGGCATGAAGTTCAAGGTCGGCGGACTCTCCCCTGCCGAGGATTCACAGCGGTTCATCGAGGCCCGCCGCGCGGCTGGCGACGACTTCATCCTGATGGCCGACGCGAATCAGGCCTGGCAGGTGCACGAAGCCGTCGAATTCGCCCGACGCGTCAGCGAGCACGGATTGTTCTGGTTCGAGGAACCGTGCCACTGGTCGAACGACCGCTTGGCGATGCGCGATGTGCGGCTGATGAGCGGGCAGGCGGTTTGTGCCGGCCAGAGCGAGTTTTCCGCTGGAGGGTGTCGCGACCTGTTCGTCGCCGGGGCCGTCGACTTCTGCAACTTCGACGCGTCATGGTCCGGCGGTCCGACCGAGTGGCGTCGCGTCGCAGCGATGGCGTCAACGTTCGGCATCCGCATGGCGCATCACGAAGAGGCCCAAGTGGCCAGCCACCTCCTTTGCTCGATACCCCACGGCACGTTCGTCGAGATCTTCCATCAGCAACGCGATCCAATCTGGCATCACCTCGTTGCCAACAAGCCGGCGCTGCACGATGGGACGATCACGCTGAGTGAGCGACCGGGCCTCGGCTGGGAACTCGACTGGGACTACGTCGATCGGCACCGGGTCGCACTCTGAGCGTGTCCGGGGCTGGAAACGTTCTCGTCGACGAGCCGGAAGCCACCATGCGAGCATGAAACGATCATCGAGACCACCGGAGGAGCCATGGAGAGACTGATGTTCACGTTTGTCCTGAAGGCCGGTCAGGAGGACGAATACGAGCGCCGTCATCAGGCGGTGTGGCCGCAACTGCTCCACGACTTGTACGAGGCCGGTTGGCGGAACTACTCACTGTTCCGCCGTGACCTGCAGATCTACGCCTACGCCGAGTGCCACCCGGACATCGCGACGGCTCTGGAGCGGATGTCGTCGTCGCAGGCCAACCGGGACTGGGCGCAGTGGTTCACCGAGGTCATCGACCAGCTGACCGACGAGTCCGGTGCCCTGTTCACCGCCGAGGAGGTCTGGCATCTGGACGAGAAGTTGGAGGCGCAGCATCCGGGTGGGCGCACCCGCTCGACGAGTTGACGGGCGATCGGTCGGTCGATTAGCATCCTGGAAACCTTTCCAAACGTTCGAGGGGGACTGATGAGGGTTCAACCGCAACACCGCGTCTCGAAGATCGCCGCATGTGTGGCCGTGGCCAGCGGGACGCTGGTGACCGTTGGAGGTTTCTCCAACGTCAACGCCGGCACCACTCCGGTTGACAGCTCGGTCCCTGGTACTGAAGCTGCCGACGACGCCAGCGCGGAGTTTGTCGAGTTCCGTGAGGCCGAGCCGGGAAGTGGCGAGGGGATGACGCTCGGGCTGATCGCCCTCGACGACGCGATCCCGTTCAGCAAGCTCGTGTCGGACTCGATCCGCGAGCAGGCGGAGATCGCCGGAGCGGAGTTGGTGTTCTGCGACAGCAAGCTCGACGCCGCCGTGGCCCTGGAGTGCGCGCGCAGCTTCGCTACCCAGGGAGTGCAGGGTTACCTGAACTTCCAACCGGTGGCCGATGCCGCGCAATCGATCTGTGACGCCGGTCCGCAGGACGTGCCGGTGATCGCCATCGACATCGCCCAAGGCGAATGTCAGACGGCCTTCATGGGCGCCAACAACTCTCGTGCCGGGAATGTGGCGGGCGAAGGTCTCGGCAACTACATGAGCGAGAAGTTCGACTGTGAGTACGACGCCTACATCAGCCTCGAGGATCTGGGTGTCGGCGAAGTCAACGACTTGCGGATGAACGGCATCCGCGACGGCTTCGAGTCGGTGTGCGGGGAGATCCACGACGAACGCGTGCTCGACGCCGGCCGCCAGGACATCGCCCTCACCAAGTTCGGTGACACGCTCACGGCAATCCCCGACGCCGAGACGATCATCGTCGTGGGGATCAACGACGACTCTGTGCTTGGTGCGCTTGCCGCAGCGCGAACGGCCGGCCGTGCGGAGCAGCTGCACATGACCGGCATGGGAGCCGACTCCACCGCCCATTGCGAGATCGCCACCAATCCGAACTGGGCGGGCGACGCCGCGTTCTTCCCGGAGCGGTACGGCGAGATCGGCATTCCCTACCTCATCGACGCGGTCAACGGCGAAGAGATCCCCGAGATGCTCCTCGTCGACCACTTCTTCGTCAACAGCGAGAACGTTGCCGACTACTACGACGTCGGTGATTGCTGAACCCCCACGATCGGACGTGGCGACCGAACCGCTGCTGCGGGTCGACGAGCTACGCAAGTCGTTCGGCGGGGTCGAGGTCCTCCATGGCGTGAGCATGTCGGCCACCGGCGGTCGCGTGCTCGCCCTCCTCGGCGAGAACGGAGCCGGGAAGTCGACGCTGGTCAAGATCATCAGCGGCGACTACCAGGCGGACTCCGGCTCGATCAGCGTGGGCGGCGAGACGCATGATCAGCTCAGCCCCATCGCGGCACGATCGCTCGGTGTTCGGATGATCTACCAGGAGCTCAACGATGCGGCGTCGCTGACCGTCGCCGAGAACATCCTCCTCGGCAGGCTGCCGCGTAAGGCCGGGTTCGTTCGTTGGAAGGAGGTCCGTGCCCGCGCCGAGGCGATCCTCGACGAGCTAGGTGTCGACATCGAGCCCGCCGCGCGGATGTCGAGCCTGCGCCTCGGGGAGCGGCAAGTGGTCGAGATCGCCAGAGCGCTCATTGACGAAGCCCGTGTGCTGATCCTCGACGAGCCCACAGCGGCCCTGTCCAACGACGAGACGTCTCGGTTGTTCGAGTTCATCAAGCGGCTACGGGCGCGCGGCACGGCGATGATCTACATCACCCACCGGCTCGACGAGGTCCGCCAAATCGCCGACGACGTCGTGGTGTTGCGCGACGGGAACGTCGTGCTGGAGGCGAAGGTCGGTGATCGTTCACGAGCAGAGCTCGTCGAGGCGATGGTGGGAGCGTCAGTCGACGACGTCGGACGACCTGACCATCCGACCGAGCCAATCGCGGAGGCGCCGCGGCTCGTGCTCCGCACCGCGAGTTCAGGACGCGCCTTCACGGGCGTCGATCTCGACGTCTGGCCAGGTGAGGTGGTCGGACTCTACGGCAAGGTCGGCTCGGGAATCGTCGAGGTCGCCGAGGCGGTATTCGGCCTCCGGTCGATCACTTCCGGGACGGCGACCGTTGCTGGTCGGCCGGTACCTGCCCACCCCCGCGAAGCCGTGGCCCGAGGCATCGGCTTTCTCCCCGCGGATCGTAAGCAGGAGGGGGTGTTCATGGCGCTGTCCTGTGCCCGCAACCTCGCCGCGCCGACGTGGAGTCACCACGCCGTTGGCCGCGTGTGGCTCAACGGGCGTAGGGAGACGGAGACGTTCGAGCGGTGGCGCACGGCGTTGCGCATCCGCGTCGGGCCCGGCGGCGCCAACCGACCGATCGCCACGTTGTCCGGTGGCAACCAACAGAAGGTGATGCTGGCCAGGTGGCTGCAAGCAAAGTCACAGCTGCTGGTGCTCGTCGAGCCGACCCGCGGCGTCGACGTCGGCGCTCGGCAGGAGATCTACGCAACCGTCCGCGCCCTTGCGCACGACGGGGTCGCTGTCCTCGTCGCCTCGTCCGACTACGAAGAGATCATCCAGCTCGCCGATCGGGCAGCCGTGATGTCGCGGGGACGGCTGGTTCTGGACCTCGACTACGACGCCGTCACTATGCGGACCCTGACTGACTCGGCGGGGGGATGAGCGCGCTTGGGGTGGGGGACGTGCAGCCGGAAGATGCGGTGAGTGCCCCGGCGACCGAAACGGCGGGCGACGACCAGCGCGCACGGGTGGGCGACGACGCCCAGGTGGGCTCTGGGCCCGGACGTCCCGGGAGATCGTTACCCGAGCTTGCCGCCCTGTGCGTCGTGCTGATCGGTCTCGTCGTGTACTTCTCGGTGGCGAGCGAGTTCTTCCTGGCGACGAACAACATCATCAACATCCTCACCGCCATCGCGGTGACTGGGATCTTGGCCGCGCCCGGCACGATGCTGCTGATCGCCGGTCAGGTCGACCTCTCCGTCGGCGCGGCGACCGCCCTCTGCGGCGTGGTGCTTGCCACCGTCGCCCCCGATGTCGGCATCCCCCTCGCCGTGTTGTGTGCGTTGCTGGCTGGAACGGCGGTTGGTGTGGTCAACGGAGCCCTCGTCACGGTCATCGGCGTCAACAGCTTGATCGTCACGCTGGGAGGACTCGCCGCCTACCGCGGTACGACATTCCTGATCGCCGACGGACAGACCGTGCCGATGTCTGACTTCCAGTGGCTGGGCACTGCCCGGCCATTCCTCAACATCCCGGTCCCGGTCATCCTGTTCGCCGTTGTGGCCTCGGTGATCCTTGTCGTGTTGCGATACACGGTCTACGGGCGCAACGTGTACGCGATCGGCGCCAACCCGGTCGCTGCCCGGCTCGTCGGCATTCGACGCCGCACCGTCGTCTTCATCGCCTTCGTGGCGTCAGGTCTCGCGGCGTCCCTCGCCGGCCTCGTCCTCACGTCACAGCTCAGCGCCGCGGTCCCGAACGCCGCCCTGGGCCTGGAACTGACCGTGGTGACGGCGATCGTGCTCGGCGGCGCCAGCCTCAACGGTGGCCGCGGCAGTGTCGTCGGGACCGTGCTCGGCTTGATGATCATCGGGGTGCTCAACAACGGGTTGACGCTGATGAACGTCAGCTCGTACTGGCAGCAGGTCGCCAGCGGCGTGCTGCTGATCACTGCGGTTTCTTTCGACCGGGTTCGCGAGCATTTCAGTCAGTCGACATCGTGAGCGTCTGGACGTCGACGATTGCAAGACAGCCCGAAGTAAATGGAGGACGTACATGAGCGTTCGGCTTGGAGTCATCGGCGCAGGGTCGTGGGCGATCTCGTCGCACCTGCCGAACTTCGCCCGGCACGACGACGTCGAGTTCGTCGCCGTGGCCAGGCACGGCGACGAAGCGCTACAGCGGGTCAAGGACATGTTCGGGTTCCAGTTCGCCAGCGACGACTACCGCGACGTCGTCTCCCATGAACTGGACGTCGTCCTCGTGGCCAGCCCATCGAGCCTGCACTGCGAGCACGCCCGGGCGGCGATGGAGTCCGGGGCTCACGTGCTCGTCGAGAAGCCCGTCGCCACGGACCCTCGGCAGGCCTGGGAACTCGTCGAAGCTGCGCAGCGGCTCCGGCGCCACGTCACAGTCGCCTTCGGCTGGAACTTCATGCCGATGCTTCGCGAGGCAAAGCGGCTGATGACCGATCTGGGTATCGGTGCTGTCGAGGCCGTGTCGATCCACATGTCTTCGCCGACCCGAGAACTGCTGTCGAACACCGGTGCCTACCCGCAGGCGGACCCGGACACCGTGCCCGAGCAACGGACGTGGACCGACCCGGCGCTGAGCGGCGGTGGCTACGGGCAGGCCCAGCTCTCCCACGCCCTGGGGATGAGCCTGTGGCTCCTCGACCAGCGCGTCAACGGGGCGTTCGCCGTGATGAGCAGCGCGCTGAACGCACCAGTCGAGCTTCACGATGCCATTGTGTTGCGCTACGACGACGGGGCGATCGGGACGATGTTCGGCGCGTCGAACCACGTCGGCGCCGGCGAGAACAAGCACCAGCTCGTGATCCACGCGGTCGGCTCCGACGGGCAGTTCCGTGTCGATGTCGAGCGCGAGGACCTTTGGCTGTATCGACAAGACGGTACGGACCATCGTCCTGACCTCGCTCCCGACGCCGGGTCGTACGACTGCATCGGCCCGGTCGACACGATCCTCGACCTCGCCCGCGGACGTGACGTCTTCAACTGGGCCCCGATCGAGCTCGGGGCACGCACGGTCGAGGCGCTCGACCTCGCCTACCGCAGCAGCGCCACGGGTGCCTTCGAGGCGCGAGAGTCGACCTGATCTGCCACATTGGTGAGCCGACGCCGCAGTTTTCCGTTGTCCGGACTCACCAATCGGGTTAGGTCGCGTCGGGCGTAGCTCGCGGCGAGTACGTCGTCGGCAACATCACCGTCTGGGGAGGCTGCCCAGCGGCGGCATCGAGTAGCAACCGCGCGGCCTCGGCACCCATTCGCTGGGGATCGCGAGAGACGACGGAGATTGGCGGCTGCACGATTTCGAGCAGGTCGAGCTCGTCGAGAGCGACGAGCGCGATATCGCGTCCCGGGGTGAGTTGCCGCTCAGCGAGTGCTTTGAGTACGCCGACCGTCACCTGCGCGCCTCCGCTGAGGATTGCCGTTGGCGGGTCGGGGCCGTCGAGCAACGCGTGAGTTTGCTGTCGGGCGACATCGCCGGCGAACGATCCGAGCACGACGTAACGCTCGTCGTGCTCGAGACCGGCGATCGAGAACGCGTCCTTCAACCCTCGCAATCGTTCGCGCACTGGACGGACGGTGCGCTGACCGCTGACGAGAGCGATTCGACGATGGCCATGGGCGATGAGGTCGTCGGTCGCGGCGCGCACCCCGGAGTAGTGATCGCAAAGGACCGCTGACGCCTCAGTCGCCGGAAGTGTGCGATCGACGAGGACGTACGGCGTCTCCATATGAGCCAACGCCGTGATCGTCGCCTCGTGTTCCTCGGTGACGAGGTTGAGGATCAGGCCGTCGACGCGCCGCCGCCGGAGCACGTTGATGTGGTTGGCTTCAATGTCGGAGTCGCCGTCGGAGTTGACCAACAGCATCACAAATCCACGTTGGCGGAGAAAGTGCTCGGCTCCCCGAGCCATCGCCGCGAAGAATGGGTTGGCGATGTCACGGATGAGAAACCCGATCGTGAAGGTGCTGCCAGTGCGCAGACTCTGGGCCAGGAAGTTGGGCTCGTAGCCGAGTTCGCGCGCTGCGTCATGAACCCGTCGCCGCATCTTCTTGCTGACGTCGGGATGGTCGCTCAGGGCTCGGGAAACGGACGACAGGGCGACCCCGGCACGCGCCGCGACGTCGTGCATCGTCGGACGTCGGGCGACTTCCTCGTCGTCGAAGGTGCCTTCACTCATGTCGGCAGTTGACGCTCCGTCAGGTCCTTTCGTACACTGCCCAGAATCAATACTGGAAACGATTTGAATCCGTCTGCCCATGATAGCCAACGGGACGGTTTCGAGTTCATCGATGCCCATGTGCACTTCTACGATCTTGCCCACTCGACGCTGCGGTATTCCTGGCTCGAGCCCGATTTCATCCACCCGTCGATCGGGAACATCGACGCCATCAAGTCTCACCGCTACCTGCTCGACAACTTCACCGCGGAGACTCGCTTTGCCGGTGTGATCGGTGCCGTCCACGTGCAGGCAGCGCTGGGCAGTGTCGATCCGGCCGAGGAGAGCGAGTTCGTCAACGGTCAACTGACCGCCGGCTCGCTCCCTGTGGTGCTGGTCGGGGACGCCCGGATGCAATCCGACGACGTCGAGAAGACGCTCGCTCGGCATGCTGCGCACGACAACTTCCGAGGCATCCGTGACTTCGCCGTCGGCGAATACCTCGTCGACCCGGCATTTCATCGCGGCTACGCCCTGCTCGAAAAGTACGGCATGTCCTACGACCTCGACGCCACAGCGGAGAACATGACCAAGGCCCGCGATCTGGCGCTGAAGTTTCCCGGCATCGATTTGATCCTCGGACACGCCGGGTTTCCGCAGGAGCGGACGGACGAGTACTTCGAGACGTGGAGAACCGGGTTGGCGGTGATGGCCGAAGCCCCCAACACCGCGTGCAAGATCTCAGGACTCGGCATGAAGGATCCGAGATGGACGGTGGACTCGATCCGGCCGTGGGTGCTCGGATGTATCGAGGCGTTTGGCGTCGACCGCTGCATGTTCGCCACGAATTGGCCGGTCGACAGGTTGTTCTCCAGCTACGGCGATGTCGTCAACGCTTACCGGGAGATCGCCGCCGAATTCACCGACGACGAGCAGCGCAAGCTGTTCGTCGACAACGCCAAGCGGTGGTACCGCTTCCCATGATCGCGGAGGGTGGGGGTTTGTGTCAGAAAGGAGGCCGGATCGTGGTTGCCGGGCTGACGCAAACTGGGCGTTCGACCTCGCCGGTTGACACCCCTCGTAGGCGGTGACACAATCCGTGCTGGAATCGATTGCGATTGATGGTGAGCAATCAACCAACTCGCAACATCGAGGTCACCACGATGCGATCTGGCAGGGTCTGGTCGACGAGATCGAACGCCAGGGCATCGCCCAGATCACGATCTTCGAGAACGATCCGGTCCTCTTCCTGTATTCCGAGATCACCGACGAGGAGGCTTGGGATCGGCTCTGGCACAGCGAGGTGCACGATCGATGGGGTGAGGTGATGAACCCGCTGATGGAGTTCGGACCCGACGGGATCGTCGCCTCGTCCGAGCTCCGCGAGGTGTTCAATCTGCGCACGTCTGCCGGCGACACCTGACCGTGTCAACCGACGCCACGTCGAGGATCGCAGTCGTCACCGGGGCGAGCAGCGGGATCGGCCACGACATCGCCTTCGCTTTCGCGCGGCGCGGCCATCCGGTCGCTCTCGTCGCCCGCTCGGAGGCGGCACTGTCGGCGGCGGAGCGGGAGATCGCTTCCAACGGCGGAACAGCCGTCGGTATCCCCACCGACGTCCGCAATGCGGCCGCTGTCGAGGCGCTGCGGACACGCGTGGAGGAAGCTCTCGGACCACCGAGCATCGTCGTCAATGCCGCCGGCGTCTTCGGACCGATCCAGCTGATCAAGGACAGCGATCCAGATGAATGGGTCGCCACGGTGATGGTCGACGCAATCGCCCCGTATCTCGTCACCCGCGCCTTCCTCGGGTCGATGGTCGACGCCGGCTGGGGTCGGATCGTCAACCTCACATCGGCCGCGTCTTTGCATCCGCCCGGGCCGATGAACAGCGCCTACGGCACGGCCAAGGCGGCCCTCAACCAATTCACCCGCCATCTCGCCGCCGAATTGTTCGGCACCGGGGTGACCGCCAACGTCCTCCACCCCGGCGACGTCAAGACTGAGATGTGGGCGGACATCCGCGATCGGGCGATGGCCGCCGGCCCGGCGGCGCTCGCTTACCAGCAGTGGGTCCGCTGGGTCGACGAGACCGGTGGCGATCCCCCGCACAAGGCGGTCGATGCAGTGCTGCGGCTGTGCGACGACGCCGCGGCGAACATCTCCGGGCAGTTCTGCTGGATCGACGATCCGCTGCAGGACCCGATTCCGAGCTGGGACACCGTCGTCGACGCCAGGCCGTGGGTCGACGAATCGGAGTTCTGAGGCGCCGTAGACGACAAATCTGTCTCGTTAGTGGCGGTAGAACGCGGCGTCAGGAGAGCCTCAAACCGCCTGCCCGGTCAGCCTGGGCGGCGGCGGACGTGGTCGGTGGTGATCTCGCCGATCGTCGTGACTCCGAGCAATGCCATCGTGTGGCGTACCCCCTCGAGCAGCCACTCGAGCACCCGATCGACGCCGAGCTCGCCGGCCGCGCCGAGTCCGTACAGGTAGGCACGGCCGGCCATGCACGCGTCGGCGCCGAGCGCCAGCGCCTTGACGATGTCGCTCCCCCGCCGCACGCCGCCGTCGCAGATGATCTCGACGCGTCCACCGACCGCTTCGACGACCGGGGCCACGAGATCGAGAATCGCCGGGGCATGATCCAACTGACGGCCGCCATGGTTGGAGAGAGCGATCGCCTCGATGCCGTGATCGACGGCGAGGCGGGCGTCGTCAACGGTCTGCACGCCCTTGAGCACGATCGGTCCCGACCACATCGAGCGGAACCACTCGATGTCGGCCCACGACAGGGACGGGTCGAACTGCGAGGAGACCTTCTCGGCGAGGCGAATGGCACGGGAGCCGTCGTACTGCCCGCCGGCGTGCTTCGACGTGGCGACGTTGGCGAAGAGGATCGGCTCGGAGCGAGCGAAGCGCCACGACCACCCCGGATGGGTGATGCCGTCGATGATCGTGTCGAGCCCGAGCTTCGGGGGCAGCGAGAACCCCCGTCTCGCATCGCGCTCACGGCGGCCGAGATTGGCGGTGTCGACGGTGATGACGAGCGCCTCGTACCCGGATTCCGCCGCTCGCTCGACCATGTCGCGCAGCAAGGCGCGGTCCTTCCAGACGTAGGCCTGGAACCACCGCCGCCCGTCGCCGCTGGCGGCGGCGACCTCCTCGATCGATCGCGTCGACATCGTCGACAGCGTGTACGGCACACCGGCGCGTCGAGCGGCGCGAGCCACGGCCAGCTCGCCCTGGGGATCGGCGATCCGCGTGTAGCCAGTGGGCGCCAGCACGAGCGGGAACGGCACCGGCGATCCGAGCAGCGTCGACGACGGGTCAACCTTCGAGACGTCGCGGAGTACCCGTGGGCGAAACTCGTAGCGCCCGTAGGCCTCGCGGTTCGCTCGCATCGCGACCTCGTCCTCGGCGCCACCGTCGATGTAGTCGAAGACCCCGGCCGGCAGCCGGCGCTTGGCGATCCGGCGCACATCCTCGATGTTCGCCGCCGTCGCCAGCCGCCGCTTCGCCCCGTCGAACTCGAAGCGACGGAAACGGAGGACTGAACGCAGCGCGTCGAACATGGTGGGTGGCGACGTTAGTTGGAGGTCGACGACGTGCGCACGACGAGCTCGGGGTGGAACACCACTTGCTCGTGGACGTGCCCGCCAGTGCCGTCGGTCTCGGCGAGCAGCAGCTCGGCGGCCGTGCGTCCGAGCTCGTGGCGCGGCTGGCGGACGGAGGTCAACGGCACTGCGGCAGCTCCGGCGAACTCGATGTCGTCGTAGCCGACGATCGCCAGCTCATCGGGGACCGCGACTCCCGCCTGCGTCAAGTGCTGGAGTAATCCGAGGGCGACGAGGTCGTTGGCGCAGAACGCCGCCGTCGGACGCCGGCGACGCGGCAGCGCGGTCAAGCGCTCGCCCGCCCGTCGTCCCTCGGCGATGCTCAGGCCGGCGGTTTCGATCACCGTCAGCAAGCCCGGATCCATGCCGGCGGTCGCCATCGCCTTGCGGGCACCGAGCAATCGGTCAGAAACGCACACCGCGTACACCACGCCGCCGATGAAGGCGATGCATCGATGGCCGTGGTCGAGCACGTGCTGGACGGCCAGCTCGCCTCCCTCGACGTCGTCGACGGTGACGCTGCACCACTCCGGCCCGGCCGTGGAGCTGACGAGGACGACGGCGATACCTCGTCGGCGGAGACGCTCGAGGTGAGGTGTCAGCGGGTTGAACGGGCTGACGAGGACCCCGCGGACGCGCTGCTCGACGAGCATGTCCAGGTAGTACCTCTCGCGCGACGGATCACCGCCACTGTTGCAGAGGAAGAGGGCGAGGCCGTCGCCGCGGGCGACGTCTTCGACGCCGCGAGCGACATCGGTGAAGTATGGATTGGTCACGGCAAGCCCGAGATAGGCGATCGTGCGACTGTGTCCAGCGCGCAGCTGGCGGCCGGACTCGTTGCGGATGAACCCGAGGTCGGCGATCGCTTGCCAGACCTTGGCGCTGGTCGCCTCGCTAACGCGCTGGGGCCGGTTGAGGACGTTGGACACCGTGCCGACCGATACACCCGCCCGGCTGGCCACGTCCTTGATCCCCGTCGTTGGCTCGCTCACAACAGTTCGTGGTCAGGAACGTCGGGGTCGAGCTCGGCAAGGAGCGGGTCGGATCGGGTCGGTCGGGGAGGGTCCAGCGCGGCGGGGCGGTAGGCGACGACGAACTGGTGCGTTCCGGGGCCGACGTCGACCGGTGCGCCGGCCGGCAGTTCGACGCGGGCACGGGAGCCGATCGGCACGACGACGTCGACGACAAGCCGGTCGTCAGGTCGGGTCCACCGCACGGCGGCGTTCCCGTACGGTGTCCGCAGCGTCACCCCGGCGTGGGTGAGGCCGCCGCCCGGGCGCGGTCGCACGAGCAGCGTCCGGTAGCCGGGCTCGGCCGGAGCCAGTCCAGCCACGACGCGATGCAGGAAGTCGGCGATCGCTCCCAGGGCATAGTGGTTGAACGAGGTCATCTCCGTGCGGTTGATCGAACCGTCGGGGAGCAGGCTGTCCCACCGTTCCCAGATCGTGGTCGCGCCCATCGTGATCGGATACAGCCACGACGGGCACGCGGTCTGTAGCAGCAGGTGGTAGGCGTCATCGACGAGGCCGGCGTCGACCAAGGCGTCGCAGACCAAGGGTGTGCCGACGAAGCCGGTCCCGATGCAGTAGTCCTCGCGACGCACGAGCTCGGCGAGGCGGCTCGCGGCGCGGGTTCGCTGCGTTTCGGTGGGGAGTAGGTCGAAGCGCAGCGCCAGGGCGTAGGCCGTCTGTGCGTCGCTGGCCATCCTTCCCTTGGGGGTGACGAACTCGGCGTTGAAACCGGCGCGGATCTGGGCGGCGAGGTCGTCGTACCGGACGCGGTCCGCTTCGTTGCCGAGCACCTCGGCGGCGGCGGCCACGAGTTTCGCCGTGTAGGCGTGGTAGGCGGTGGCGATGAGCGTGGCGTCGGTGCGGGCTGCACCCGGATCGCGCGGCGGAGCGGCCGGATCGAGCCAGTCCCCGAACTGGAACCCCTCATCCCAGATGTGGTCGCTACCCGAGAGCGTGGCGATCTGGTCGACCCAGGCTCGCATGCTGTCGTATTGAAGGCGGAGCACCTCGACGTCGCCGAACCGTTCGTAGAGCACCCACGGCACGACGACGGCGGCGTCGCCCCACGCCGCGGCCGGCGCCGCCGGGAACAGCAGGTCGACCCACGGCACGTAGGCCGGCACGGTGCCGAACTCGATCTGTTCGACGGCGAGGTCGGCCAGCCACGACTCGAGCAGTCCGCAGCAGTCGTACAGGAATGCCGCCGTCGGCGCGAACACCTGGAGGTCGCCGGTCCAGCCGAGGCGTTCGTCGCGTTGGGGGCAGTCGGTTGGCACGTCGACGAAGTTGCCGCGCATGCTCCAGCGGACGTTCTCGTGGAGTTGGTTGAGCCGCTCGTCGGAGCACTCGAACGTGCCCGTTGCCGGCAGGTCGGAGTGGCACACGACGGCCTCGATCGACTCCAGGTCGACGACTTCGGCCCGCCCTTCGACGCTGGCATAGCGGAACCCGTGGAACGTGAAATCCGGCTCGTAGATCTCGTCATCGCCACCTGCGAGCACATAGGTGTCGGTGGCCGCGGCAGTGCGCAACAACCAGGTGGCGAGCTCGCCCTTGTCGAGGACCTCGGCGTGGTGCAGGGTGACCTCGTCGCCAGCGTCGCCACGCACCCGGATGCGAACACGGCCGGTGACATTCTGACCGAAGTCGACGACCGTGACGTCGGTCGGCGACTGTTCGATGGCGACCGGCCGCAGCATTTCGACGCGACGCACGGGCGGTCCGGTTGCCGCCACCATCCGGTCGGCCACCGACTGCATCTCGCCGACGGCGATCCAGTTGCTGTCGTCGAACGCGGGCGTCGTCCACGCCGGGTCAGCGAGCCTGGCGTCGTACATCTCGCCGTCGTAGATGCTCGCCGACAGACGCTCGTCGAGCGCCGCTCGCCATTGGAGATCCGTCACGACGACGTCGGTGCTGCCGTCGTCGTAGTGCAGTTCGAGTTGGGCAATCGGCCCGATCTCGTTGCCGTAGGTGTCGCGGCGCCCACCGTGGAACCCGAGACGCCCGCGATACCAGCCTTCGGCGACGGTCATCCCGAGCACGTTGTCGCCGGCCCGCAAGGCGTCGGTGATGTCGAACGTCTGGTAGCGCAGGCGGTGCCGGTACGACGTCCATCCCGGCGCCAGCACATCGTCGCCAACCGTCGATCCGTTGACGGCGACCGTGTAAACGCCCAGAGCCGAGCCGTAGAGGCGGGCCCGCGCCAGACCGGAGCGGACGAGGAAGCCCCGGCGGAACCGGATCGGCCGTTCCGGTGGAGCTTCCGCGAACATCGCGGTGACCGGCACTGCTGTCCAGTCCGCCGGGTCGACGAGTCCGACCTCCACGTCCAGCGGCGCGCTCCACTCGGTGGCCTCGCCGGTGGCGCCGATGACGCGCACGCGAACCCGCCGGCGCGCCCGAGAGATCAGTGTCTCGAACGGCCACGGGACGAGCAGGGACTCGTTCGACTCGACGCGGCTGATCACCTCCGCCTCCTCGTCGGGGTCGACGGCGGCGACTTCGTAGGCCTGCTGCGCGAAGCCGGTGTCGTCCCCCTCGACGATCCACGACAGCCGGGGGCGCGTGACGCCGATCCCGAACGCATCCACGCGATGCTCGGCGCGGAGATTCACGACGTTGACGGTCATCGGCGGGTCACCCCTTGACGGCGCCGGTGGTGAGGCCGGCGACGATCTTTCCGCTCACTGAACGCCGATGTCAACCCGTCGGTCACCAACACGGTGGTCTCGGTGTTGTCGATCAGCAACGACCGCGTGACGTCCTCGCCGCCAACTCCGCCACTGCCTCGCTGCCCGCCGCCGGTTCGGTCGTGTCCGTCGACGCAGCAACCGGTGAGATCATCACCATCGGTGTCGCCAACCCGACACCAGTGCTGAACGCGGAAGCCCTCAGTCCCCCACTCATCGCCTACTCCCCTTCTCTCCTCGGGCGTGTGTCCGAAGGTGTGAATCGTGTCAACTCCGAACGTACAGCGCCAGCAAAGCGCCTCGGAGTCAGGAAACGGGTTCGAGGTACTCGGGCGTGATCTCGCTGATGCGCGTCACGCCGAGCAGGGCCATCGTGCGGCGCACGTCGTCGGCGAGCAGGCCGAGGACCTTGTCGACCCCGAGCTCTCCCCCGGCGGCGAGACCGTAGAGATACGCCCGGCCGGCCATGCACGCCGTCGCCCCGAGGGCGACCGCCTTGATGATGTCGCTCCCCCGGCGCACCCCGCCGTCGCAGATGATCTCGACGCGATCACCAACCGCCTCGGCGACCGGCGCGACGAGGTCGAGCGCCGCCGGGGCGTCGTCGAGTTGCCGACCGCCGTGGTTCGACAAGGCGATCGCGTCGACACCGACGTCAGCGGCGACCTGGGCGTCCTCGACCGACTGGATGCCCTTGATCACGATCGGCCCGCTCCACACCGATCGGAACCACTCGACATCGTCCCACGACAACCGGGGGTCGAACTGCGTCGCGAACGTGGCAGCCAGGTTGACCGCCGACGAGCCTTCCGGTTGGTCGGTGGCAGCGGCCGACGAGGCGATGTTGGCGAATCGGATCGGCTCGGCGCGGACAAACCTCCAGGTCCACGACGGGTGGATGGCGCCGTCGACGACGGTGCCGAGGCCGAGCTTCGGCGGCAGCTCGAACCCGCGCCGGACGTCACGCTCACGACGACCGAGGTTGGCAGTGTCGACGGTGATCACGAGCGCCTCGTACCCGGCCGCGGCCGCTCGATCGACCATGTCGCGCAACAGAGCCTTGTCCTTCCAGACATACACCTGGAACCAGCGGCGACCGTCGCCGTTGGCGGCGGCGACCTCCTCGATCGACCGCGTCGACAGCGTCGACAGCGCGTACGGCACCCCGGCCCGCTGGGCCGCCCGGGCGACGGCCAACTCGCCCTGGGGATCGGCGATACGCGTGAACCCGGTCGGTGCCAGAACGAGCGGCAGCGGAATCGACTGGCCCAACAGGCTCGTTCCGGTGTCGATGTCCGAAACATCTCGCAGCACTCTCGGCCGGAACCGGTAGTTGCCGAACGCCGCGCGGTTGGCCCGCATCGTCCGTTCGTCCTCGGCACCGCCGTCGATGTAATCGAACACCCCGCCGGGAAGGCGACGCTTGGCGATCCGACGCAAGTCGTCGACATTCGCCACAGTCGCCAGCCGACGCTTGTTGGCGTCGAGCTCGAATCGCCGGAAGCGGACGACGGAGCGCAGCGTGTCGAGCATCGCAGCGAGATGCTACGGCGATGCCGCCGTCGCGGCGGAGCCGGACCGGTCATCCGCCCAGACCTGCTGCCGGCCCGTCTCACCGGCGGCCACCGCCTCGTGGTCCTCGTCCCTGACGTGAACGAAGCCGAGGCGTCTCGGGATCGCCGCACTGCGGACGTTGGCGACGTCGCAGCGGATCTCGACCCGGCAGATCCCGTCGAGGGCGAACGCGGCGTCCCTGAGCGCCTTCGCGGCCGCGGTCATCACGCCGCGACCAACCGCGTCTGGATGGAGCCAGTAGCCGATCTCGATCGTCGCCGGTTCGCCGCGACGGTGCAGTCCGCAGCCGCCCAGGAGGCGCTCGCCGTTCCCAGCGGCACCCGGCTCGGTGACGAGATAGTTGAAGCTCTCGCCGGACGCCCAGCCCTCGGCAGCCTTGGCGACGAACGCTGCCGTATCGGTGCGATCCTGAGCCGCCCACGGCATGAACGGGAGGAGGTGCTCCCGGCTTGCCTCGATGACGGTTTGCAGGGCATCGACGTCGCCCGGCTGATGGCGTCGCAACACCACCCCTGCCGTATCGACGTCGATCCGTTCCGCGGGGCGCTCCATCCGATCATCGTCGCGGCCGGGGGCCGGCCGACTCCGGTGGGTTATCGGACGAACACCTCGGCGCAGCTCCAGTGCCCGGCGGGCGACGTCGTCGACGTTGTCGCCGACAACGGTGAGGTGACCCATCTTGCGTTCCGGCCGCGGCACCGGCTTGCCGTACAGGTGGAGCCGGGCGTCGGCGTCAGCGAGCGCGTCCGACCAGAAGGGTTGGATGATCTCGCCGGCGTCGTTGAGCCACAGGTCGCCGAGCAGATTGACCATCGCCGCCGCCGGCACCGTCATCACGGTGCCGCCGAGGGCCGCCCCGGTGACGGCCCGCAGCTGTTGGGCGAACTGGCTGGTGCGGGCCGCGTCGAGGGTCCAGTGCCCACTGTTGTGCGGGCGTGGTGCGAGCTCGTTGACGAGCAGCCGACCGTCCGACACGAACATCTCGACCGCCATCACGCCGACGTAGTCAAGGGCGACGGCGATCTCCTGCGCCAGGTTCTGCGCCTGCGCGGCCGTGGCCTCGTCGACCCTCGCCGGGACGACGGTGAGATCGAGGATCCCGTCACGATGGACGTTCTCGGCAACCGGGTACGTCGCAGTCTCACCGCCGACGCGGCGGGCGAGCACAACGCTCACCTCGGCGTCCAGGGGGACACGTCGCTCGACGATGCACGGCACCCGGCCGAGCTCGGCCCACGCCGCGGCGACACCTGTGGCGTCATCGGAAAGGCGTTGGCCCTTGCCGTCGTATCCGAGACGGGCCGTCTTGACGATCAACGGGCCGTCGAGGTCGGCGACGGCCACGAGATCGGTGTCATCGACAAGTGCCGCGCATTGGGCGACGGGGAAGCCGGCGCCCTCGAGGAATGACTTCTCGGCGAGACGGTCCTGGGCGATCGCCACCGCCTGCGCCGATGGGGCGACGACTACGTTGCGGGCGAGTCGCTGCAACGCTGTCGCCGGTGGGTTCTCGAACTCCGTCGTGACGACGGCGCACCGCCCAGCGAGCTCGTCGAGGGCGGCGGCGTCGTCGTAGGCGGCGACGAGGTGGACGTCGGCGATCGCCCCCGCCGGGGCGGCCGGGTCGGGGTCGAGAATGATGGTCCCATAGCCGGCCGTGCGGGCGGCGGCCACGGTGTAGCGGCCGAGTTGGCCGCCGCCCAGGATCCCGATCGTCGCCGGTGGCCCGATCGGCCGGCGGGTCGGGATCACGGTGGCGGAGCGGGGTCGAGGACCGCCGAGGCGGCCTGCTCGCGCCGTTCCGACCGGTAGGCGTCGAGGGCCTCGCGCAACGCCTCGTCGTCGTTGGCGAGCAAAGCGATAGCAAACAAGCCGGCGTTGGTCGCCCCTGCTTCGCCGATGGCGAACGTGGCGACCGGCACGCCGGCGGGCATCTGCACGATCGACAGCAACGAGTCCTGGCCGTGCAGGTGCCGCGAAGGCACCGGTACGCCGAGCACCGGCACGGTGGTCTTCGCCGCCAGCATTCCGGGCAGGTGGGCGGCCCCGCCGGCGCCTGCGATGATCGCCCGCACCCCGCGGCCCGCTGCCGACTCGGCGAAGGCGAACATCTCGTCGGGCATGCGATGGGCGCTGACGATGCGGGCCTCGTGGGCGACGCCAAAGCGCTCGAGGACCTCGACGGCCCTCTGCATCGTCGGCCAGTCGCTCGACGACCCCATCACAACGGCAACGAGAGGTGGCCCGGGTGCCTGGATGTGTGCGCCCGTCATGGCGGCCACGTTACGACCGATGGGTGTTCCGGGGGTCGAACCGTCCCGTGAACACGCATCGGTTGACGATGCCGTGCGAGGCTGGCGGCATGCAACGCAACGTCCTCGGCGGCGAGTTGACACCGTGCTCGCTCGATCCGCTCACCGGGTTCTACCGCACCGGATGCTGCGAGAACCACGGTGACGACCCCGGCATGCACGTCGTGTGCTGCAAAGTGTCGGCGGAGTTCCTCGCCTTCGAGGCGATGCACGGCAACGACCTGGTGACGCCGGCGCCAGAGTTCGGGTTTGCCGGACTCGTGCCCGGCGATCAATGGTGCGTCTGCGCCGCCCGCTGGGCTGAGGCGCTGGCCAGCGGGTCGGCCTGTCCGATCGTGCTCGAGTCGACACATGTCTCGGCCCTGGAGTTCGTCAGCCTCGGGGACCTGCGCGCCCACGCCGTCCCCGAGTGAGGACGAGCCCTCCGTTCAGCCCCCGTCGAGCAGGCGTCTCCAACTGACCGAGTAGATCTCGTTGACCTCGGCCTGGGACATCCGCAAGGTCGACTCCGGGACCGAGTCGACGAGCGCCCGGACGTCGTCGTAGTGGTGCGGATCGGCGAGCCCCTCGAACTCCGGCAGCCGTCGGGCGACGAGCTCGGCCGCCGGGGCCGGATCGAGGAAGCCCCAGATCGTGAACGCGATGCGGAGATCGTGGATCACCGGTGCCCGCCCGTACAACGAGGCCCGGCGCATCCCGATTGCCGTGCAACCGGCGACGGCGTCGGCGGCCCGCTCGGCGTCGGACAGCACGAGCTGCGGACGCAACCGTGCCGCGAGGCACAACGCGTATCCCTGGTCGGGGCCTTGGAATCCCAGCCCCGCCCCGGCCGGCTGGCGGCCCCCGAGCTCACCTGGCCGTTGCGCCTTCCACGGATCGGGGACGTAGGCCGGCGAACGGTACGACCTGATGTCGCCGATCGCCGGCACCGGCGCGAACTTCGGTGCGGCCATCCCCCTGTTCTACCCGCTCCGGCGATCTGGGGAAGATCCGTGTCACCAGCCCTTCTGGGAACATTGTGAATCAAGGTCTGACACCAATCTTCCCCAGATCGTTCAGTGGCCGATCGGGCGCTACCTCGTGGCGTGGAGGAGGCCGTAGACGATGCTCTCCTCGAGCGCTCGCCAGGATGCCTCGATGATGTTGGCGCTGACCCCGATCGTCGTCCAGTCGTGCTCGCCGTCGGTGGCATCGAGGAGCACACGGGTGACGGCGCCGGTCGCTCCGGCGCCGTCGAGGATGCGCACCTTGAAGTCGGTGAGGTGGACCCGCTCGAGCGCCGGATAGGCGCCGTCGAGGGCGGCCCGCAGCGCCTTGTCGATGGCGTTGACCGGGCCATTGCCCTCGGCGATCTCGATGCGCCGCTGGTCGGCGACCCACACCTTGACGGTCGCCTCCGTGCGGAACTCCGAATCGGCCTGCTCGTCGGTGATCACGCGCATGCTCTCGACGGTGAAGAAGTCCTGGTGCCAGCCAGCGGCCCGGCGCATCAGCAGCTCCAGCGAGGCGTCGGCCGCCTCGAAGTGGTAGCCCTCGTGTTCAAGCCGCTTGAGGTCGTCGATGACACTGTTGACGGCAGGCCCGTCCATCGGCAGGCCCAGCTCGGCGGCCTTCATCGTGATCGTCGCCCGCCCGGCCATCTCCGACACGACGAACCGTGTCCCATTGCCAACCGTCTCGGGGTCGACATGCTCGTAGGCGTCCTTGGCCCGGGCGATGGCGCTGACGTGGAGGCCGGCCTTGTGGGCGAACGCGCCGGACCCGACGTACGGCGCCTGCGGGTTGATCGCCCGGTTGAGCAGCTCGGCGATGTGATGGCTGACGCTGGTCAGCTTCGCCAACCGACCGTGCGGCAGGCAGTGGTAGCCAAGCTTGAGCTCGAGGTTGCCGATGATCGTCGCCAGGTTGGCGTTGCCGGTGCGTTCACCGATGCCGGTCAACGTCCCCTGGACGTGGCGCGCTCCACCGGCGACGGCGGCCATCGAGTTGGCGACGGCACAGCCGCTGTCGTCGTGGCAGTGGATGCCGACGGCGACGTCGGTTCCGACATGGGCGACCACGGCGGCCGTGGCGGCCTCGATCTCGTGCGGCAACGAGCCTCCGTTGGTGTCGCACAGCACGACGTGACTGGCACCGCTCACCACAGCTGCCTCGAGGGCGCGCAGTGAGAACTCGGGATCGACCTTGAAGCCGTCGAAGAAGTGCTCCATGTCGACGAGGACGAGCCGGCCGGCGTCACCCAGGAAGCGCACCGAGTCGGCGATCATCGCCTCACCCTCGTCGAGCGTCGTCTGCAGAGCTTCCGTGACGTGGTAGGCCGAGCTCTTGGCGACGATGCACACCGCCGGCGTCGCGGCGTCGAGCAGGTTGCGCAACGTGTCGTCCGAGTCGACCTTGCCCCGCGGGCGCCGTGTCGACCCGAAGGCGACGAGCGTCGCTGTCGTCAGATCCAACTCGCCAGCTGCTCTGGCGAAGAACTCGATGTCCTTCGGGTTGGCGCCGGGCCAACCACCCTCGATGAAATTCACGCCGAGGACGTCGAGCTGCTCGGCGATGCGCAGCTTGTCCTCGACCGTGGCCGTCACCCCCTCGACTTGAAGGCCGTCGCGAAGGGTGGTGTCGAAGATCTCGATCGTGGGGTGCTCGGTGGTGGTCATCGTGGTTCTTTCGCTGGGCTGGTCGTGGGACTGTGTATCGAAAACTGAAAGAGCCGCCCGGTGGGCGGCTCGGCGTGCATGCGGGGTTGGCCGCACGCACTAACAAATGATGATGATCGTCGTGAGGGCCGGCGTCGGGATCACAGGGGGTTCATTCAACCCGTTCGACCGGTCCGGTGTCAACGTGGGGACGCCGCGGGCCGCCGCACTACCTCCATTTCTGTGGGTATGGCTGTGCATGAACGGTGGATGAATCGCCCAATTCTGTGGGTAACGAGAAAGTTTCGTGGACAACCCTGTGAATTCGCAGATAGCCCTTGACCTGGGTGTTTGCGGCCACCAAGATGTCCGACGTACCGGAAAGCGCATCACCAACCGGGACCGCAGCTGAGTCTGTCAGGTGCCCTCGGGCACGTGACGGAGAACGGCTTCGGTTCACGAGGCGAAAGCGGAGTCGGTGCAGGGATTGACTACCACCCAGTCATCGCCGACCGGTAACCGGTTCGCCGGGGACCCTGCCGACGATGACACAGCTGGTGGGGGGAGCCCCCGGTTCGCCGGAGGCCGACCTCGTCAGCGAGGGTCTTGGACGAGGGGGATTGCGACCGGGCTTCGGCCACGAGCGTTCTCGGAGTACAAGGTCTTCACGAGTGGGCCGGCGCAGTCGATTCGGATTCGTCCGGATCGGTTGGGGCGGATTCCTTCGTGACGGGAACGGAGCGGGGCAACCCGCAACCGGGCCGATAACGCGGCATCGCCCGCCATGCCCTCGGGCACGACGGGCGATGTAGGTCGAGTTGAGGCTAACGCCGAGAGATCGACCAGTGGTGGATGGTCCATCCCGTTGGAGTCGCCCCGGGCGGCGCAGCGGCCTCGGCCGTAGCGCTACCCGGGGCGCTCTTTTCGTCTTCGCCGGCACGATGCATCGCTGCTTTGCGCATGACTCCGCGATCTGAGCGGCTCCAAGCGTGGACGGAGATGCCCGGGACGCTCATCGTGCAGGCTCGTCGTCAGCGCCGATCAGGTTGATGTCGGCGAGAGCTTCCTCGATCGAGGCGTAGAAGTGGTCGCGGTCGAGGGTCCTGAGGAGTCCGTAGTCGTGGACGAGGCTACGGAGCCGGGTGCGTAGTTCGACGAAGGCGAGGTGTACGCCCTTGGCGTTGAGCTCGTTGTCGAGGCGCTCGAGCATTCCGGCGGCGGTGACATCGATGTCGGTGATGGCCTCGCACTGCAGCACCACCCAGGCCGGCCGGCGCTCGTGCACCAGCTCGCGCACCTGGTCGGCGAACAGGCCGGAGTTGGCGAAGAACAGTGGCGCCTCCCAGCGGAACACGACCACTTCGGGGTGCTCCGCGAGGCGGCCGTCGCCAGGGTCGCTGTGCCAGCCGTCGCGGCCGGGCACACGTCCGAGCACTTCGCCGTGCGGCCACCAGTTCTGCTGGAAGAAGAGCAGGATCGACAGCACGATGGCCACCACGATGCCTTCGAGGACGCCGAGGAAGATGACCCCGGCGCTCGCCACGAGCGAAAGCACAACCGCGGACCGTCGGATCCTCCACAGTTGCGCGAGCAGGGAGAAGTCGGCGAGGGAGAGTGCCGCTGCGATGACCACGGCGGCCAACGCCGAGTTCGGCAGGTTTGCGAGTAGTCCGTTGAGGAACACGAGCAACAGCACCACGACGCCGGCGCCGACGACGCCGGCGAGCTGGCTCCTCGCCCCCGACTGCTCGGCGACGGCCGTACGCGAACTGCTGGCCGAGATGGCGAACCCCCGGAAGAAGCCGGCTGCGATGTTGGCCGAGCCGATGCCGATCATCTCCTTGTTCGGCTTCACCCGCTCGCCACGGCGGGTGTTGAACGAGGTCGACAGCGCAATGGTGTCGGTCAGGGACACGAGCGTGATACCGACGGCGGCAGCGAGCAGCGGCAATACGTCCTCGATGTCGGTCCACGGCACCTCGGGCGTTGGCAGACCCTTGGGAAGGGTGCCCACCGTGCCGATGTCGAGGTCGAACACGGCGGTGACGATGGTTGCACCAACCACCGCAACGAGCACGCCGGGGATCTTGCGTGTGACGTGCGGCAGCACGAGCAGCACGGCGAGCGTCGCGAGGCCCACGCCGAGGGCCGTGGTGTCGCGCTGGTCGAAGTTCGTCACGAACTCCCGCACCTCGTCGACGAAGGTGTCAGCGTCCGTTGAGAACCCGCTCAGTTTCGGCAGCTGCCCGACGATGATGACGATCGCCAGGCCGTTCATGTAGCCAACCTGGACCTCGCTCGAGAGCAGGTCGGCAACGAAACCCAGCCTGCCAACACCCAGCCCGATCTCGATGAGGCCGACCAAAATGGCGAGCATGCCGGCCAGAGCGACGGCAGTGGCGGGGTCGTCGCCGGCCACGACGAGCGGGGTGATGGCGGCGAAGATCAGCGGCCCGAGCGATGAGTCGGGTCCCAGCACCAGGATCTTCGACGGCCCCATCAGGGCGTAGCCGACGAGACAGGCGATCGTCGTGTACAGACCGTTCACGGGCGGCAGCCCGGCCAGCTCGGCATAGGCCATTCCCTGTGGGACCAGGATCGCCGCCAAGACAATCCCCGCCACGACGTCGGAGCGCAGCCAACGCCGCTCATAGGTGTGGAGCGACGCGAGTCCGGGCACGTAACGCTCCACCTTGGTCATCCGCTCGTCGCCCGTACGGCGCATCAACTCACCCGCGTCGTCCTGCCGACCGGTAGCCGGTCAGCGGTCGACAACCCTGAACGCGGGCTCGAGTGATGCGAACGTCAACTGGCCTTGTCCACTCCTGGCAGAACCGCGGCGATCCATCGCAGCTCCCACACCTCGGGTTCCGCCATCATCTGCGGAGATTGGCGCAAGTGCATTCTTTGCCCGTGCACGACGCCGGAGCATACGACCAGGTCCGAGTCTGGCAGAAACAACACGCCACAAAACTTGGTCGGCTGGCTGAGCTGCAGTGCCAGACTGCGGCGCCCGTCAGCCACTGCGGGAGGGCGGGGCGACGCCGAGGAAGGGGACCGATGCACGCGTCGATTCGTCTGTTGTCGGTAATCGCCGGCACGGTCCTCGTCCCCGGCTCGCTCGTGCTAACAGCACGGAGCGACCCGATCGACGTGGCCGGCAACGGCGTCGCGTGTGAGGCTCCCGCGGTATCCCCTGACGGCGGCGTCAGCGTCGCCGTACAACCCTCGCCAGAGGCGGGCGACGTCGCGGCATTCGGAGTCCCGTTTCCCGCGGGCGCCGTGCACGACGTGACCGAACTTGCAGTCACGATTGACGGCGAGGCGGTCGGCGCCACCGTCGCCGCGCTTGTCCCCGATCTCGACCGTCTCGGAGACACGGTGGGCGTTCGCGCGGCTCAGGTCCAGGTACCCGCCGACACCCTCGGCGCCGACTGCACGATCATCGACGTGACTTGGGCGGACGACGGTGGATCGGTGGTCGGGGGCGAGCCGATCCCCTACAGCGACACCAGCCGTCGCGTCCACGAGACGGTGGAAACCGCGAGGTACACGATCGAGGACAACGGCGGCGGCGCCGAGCTCGTTGTCGACGACGTGGAGACGCGTGTCCTGTTCGAGTCCCGCGAGCCGTCCGTGGCGGCGACGTTCCCCGACGGCTACCTGATCGCCACCGGTTTGTTCGGCCACCAGGTCGCGGCGACGGCCGTGCCCGCCGAGCTCGCCGGACTCGGCTTCGTCACGGACGCCGTCGTTCCGTTCGGCTTGTCGGCGATGTATCACGAGACGTATCCGGTGAACGCCGAGAGCGTGATCGATCCGACCGACGTCGACGCCGAGGGCTACGAAGGCTGGCTCTATGACCGCTGTTTCACGTTTCTGATGTTGCACGCCAGCTCCGGCGATGCGCGCTTCCGGGACGAGGGGTACCGAACGTGCGCGTACTACGCCGACCACATCGAGCTGAGCGGCTCCGCGGCATCTTCACCGCCCAAGTACTCGCCATGTACGCGGGCTGTACGTCTACTTCGCGCCACCGGAGACGAGACCAGCAGTTCGCCCTCGGGCCAGGTCCCGCCGCCGACGCCTTGTGGACCGACTGCGCGGTGAGCATCGAGAATCTGTACTTCGGCCACATGCTCGCCGGCGATCCCGGCTACCTGATGGCAGTCGACGAGCTTGTCGCCACAGCGCACCGCCACATCACCGGTGACGCCGACGAACTCGCCGCCCTCAACCCGGGCGTCACCCCGTTCCCGCCCCAGAACTGCCTCGTCCATTCCGCTGAACAGGCGGCCGAGGGCGACGCCGACGAGCCGTGGTGCTCGGGGTGGATGCCGGCGATGCTCGTCGGGCCGCTGCTCGCCTACCAGGACCAGACTGGCGACGAGCGGGTCGACGACATCTTCATCCGACTCACCCGCTACCTACGCGACATCGGAACCGCGTACTTCACGAACACCGACGACAACGCAGGCGACACCTTCCTCGATCCGGCCGTGCCGTCACCGGAGCCCGGCGCCGAGGATCCTCGCCTCCTCGTGCCGCTCTACGGAGCCGGACTCAGCGCCGACGGGCAGCGGATCGAGAACGGCGAGTTCGACGACTTCCTGCACTGCTTCGACGCGTCGGCCATCTCGGCAGCCGGCATCCGCGCCCTCGTGCGGAGCGGCGGTCTTGTCGCCAACCCGATCGGCCCGTTCGCGTCGGAAAGCGAGTCGTTCCTCGCCCTGCACCACGAACTGCTCTCCTGCGCCGCATGGACGTTCGACGACCAGTCGCGACCCCATCGGGATCCGGCCACGTGGGATGCCTCCACGCTCGCCGACGGTCTCGACGACCCGTCCACGTTCATCACCGAGAACAAAATCGGCTACGTGAGCCACAACGTCGAACCGAATCGAAAGATCAGTTGGTGGTTCAACGCCGGGCTCGAGCAGATCGGCCTGCTCGCCGACGCCGGCATTCCCATTCCCACCGTCCTCGCGGGCACGATCCAACCGATGAGCCCCCATCAGACGTCGCCGCAGGGGAGCTCAAATCGGGCGGACGAGCATGGCGCTGCGGAGGACCTCTCGGTAGCCGAGTGACTCGTACAGGCGGAACGACCCGGCGTCGCTCTCGACGTCGGCCGAGAGGGCGGCTTCGTCGAAGCCGAGGTCGGCGAGTTGTCTCAAGCTCGCCGTGATCAGGGCCGAGGCAACGCCGCGGCCGCGCCAGTCCTTGCGCGTCGAGATCTCCTCGGTCCAGGCCCGACGTCGCCCGATCCGTTCGGCCTCGCCCTCTTGGACTCGGGTGCGAACCTGCCCCACGACGGCACCACCGTCCCACGCCACCTTCCACAGGTCGGTGCCGACGGCCGCCTCGTCGAGAAACCGGCCCCAGTCCTCCTCGTCCTGCTCCACGAACCCAGGGTGATCCCGGAACGCCTCGACGTCGGCTTCCCAGATGACGCGCAGGTCGTCGGAGCCAACCGGGCGGACCACGAGGCCGGGCGGCAGTGGAAGCTCCCTGACCTCTTCGAGGTCAGTGCGGACCATGTTGGCGGAGAAACCGATCGGCTCGAACCCGGCCGCTGTCAACAGCTCGTGGCGGCGGCCGCCAACCGCGGCGAACGCCCGCAGCCGCCGGCGCTGATGGTCGTGGTCGGCGGCGATCGCAGTCGCTCTGGCGACCGCCCAGTCGAACAGCAGTCGATGCGCGACGGGCACGTCGTCGCGGGCCTCGTGAACCACCCAGAACTCCCGGTAGCCGTCACGGACGTCACTCCAGGTCGTCCGGGCGTAGCCGACCAGTTCGCCGGCGTCCTCGGCGACGACGATGTCGGTGATCGGATCGCAGCGCTGGAGGTGGTCGTACTGCTCCGCCATCGAGGCTTCGGTGGTGTGCTCGCCGTCGCCCTCCGCCGAGATCCTGGCGTTGATGACGTCCGCCATCGCGGCGAGATCGGCTCGCCGCCACGGTCGGAGCGTCACTCTCGTGGCCGTCACGTCCCCCGGTGTAGCCCAATCGGCGGCGCCGTCCGGCAGAGGATTCCGACCGCCCAGAACGAGCTACTCGGCGAGCTCGCACCAGTCCTTGTACGCCGGCTCCTCGCCGCGCACGGCGCGGGCATAGGTCTCGGCGATCGCCCTGGTCATCGGGCCGGGGCACGGGATCGGACGGTCGTCGACCGAGTTCACCGACGACACCTCCGCCGCCGTGCCGCACACGAACATCTCCTCGGCGATGTACAGGTCGCTGCGGGCGATGTTGTCGACGCGGGCGTCGAAGCCGAGATCGCGAGCGATCGTCATCACCGAGCTCTGGGTGATCCCTTCGAGGGCGCCTGCAGACAACGGTGGAGTGAGCAGGGTGCCGTTGCGGGCGACGAACACGTTCTCGCCGCTGCATTCGGCGACGAGCCCGTTCGGCGCCAGCATGATCGCCTCGTCATAGCCGGCTTTGAGCGCCTCGACCTTGGCCAGCGAGGAGTTGACGTAGTTGCCCGTCGTCTTCGACGCCGGGGGCATCGTGTTGTGGTCGTGGCGGGTCCACGACGAGATCTTCATACGCACGCCCTTGCTGACCGCGTCGTCGCCGAGGTAGGCGCCCCACGGCCAGCAGGCGATGGCGACGTCGACTCGACAGGGCAGCGTGTTGAGCCCCATCTCGCCGTAGCCGAGGTACGCGATCGGCCGCACATAACACGCCGGCAGGCCCGTCGACAGGACGGTCTGCTTGCACGCGGTGATCAACTCGTCGGCGGTGTAGGGCAGTTCGAAACCGACGATCTTCGCCGAGTTGACGAGGCGGACGATGTGGTCGGTGAGCCGGAAGATGGCCGGCCCCTGCGACGTCTCGTACGCGCGGATGCCCTCGAACACGCCGGTGCCGTAGTGCAGCGTGTGGGTGAGCACGTGGACCTGGGCCTTGTCCCAGTCGACGAGCTCACCGTTCATCCAGATCTTTGGCGTCGGAGTGATCGGCATGGATCAGTTCCTTCCAGTGCGAGCGAACGAGCGCCAGCGAGCGAGCGGCCACGAGCGGCCTGCGTGGCCGGGGAACACAATTGTCGGCATGTCGGTCAGTCTCGCGCTCGATCGGCGATCGCCGCACCTACTTCACGGGTGGTTCCGCTAACAGGTTCAGCGCACGCCGCCCTGATCCGCTCGGCGATGTCCGAGTCGCCGAGGAAGTCGAGCATCAGGGCTGCCGACAGGATCGCCGCGATCGGGCTCGCCGTGCCGGTGCCGGCGATATCGGGTGCCGATCCGTGGACGGGCTCGAACAGGCTCGGCCCGGTGCGCGCCGGGTTGAGGTTGGCCGAGCTGGCGAGGCCCACCCCGCCGGACACGGCGCCGCCGAGGTCGGTGAGGATGTCGCCGAACAGGTTGTCGGTGACGATGACGTCGTAGCGCTGCGGGTCCTGGACGAAGTAGATCGTCGCCGCGTCGACATGGTGGTAGGCCGTGGCGACGTCGGGGAACTCGGCGGCGACCTCGTCGAACGTGCGTTGCCATAGGTCGCCGGAGAACAACAGGACGTTCGTCTTGTGGACGAGCGTGAGGTGGCGGCGGGGACGTGATCGGGCCAACTCGAAGGCGTAGCGGACGCATCGCTCGACACCGACGCGTGTGTTGACACTGCCCTGGGTGGCGACCTCGTAGGGCGTGCCCTTGCGCAGTACCCCGCCCTCACCGGAATAGGGACCCTCGGTGTTCTCGCGGATCACCACGAACTCGTGGTTGGGGCCGACGAACGGCCGCTGGTTGATGTAGAGGTCGAGGGTGAAGCGCAGCTTGAGGAGCAGGCCGCGCTCGATGACTCCGGGCGGCACCTCGGGAGTGCCGACGGCGCCGAGCAGGATGGCATCGAAGCCGCGCAGCTCCTCGAGCGTGGAATCAGAGAGGATCTCGCCGTCACGCAGGTAGCGCTGTCCGCCGAGGTCGAACTCGACGGTATCGAGCTTCGCTCCCGCGGCCTCCAGGACGCGCAGCGCTTCGGCAGTGACCTCCGGACCGATTCCGTCACCGCCGATCACGGCGATGCGGTGGGGACCGCCAGCAGGTGCCATCGCCGAGCAATCTACGGCCTCGGGGGGCGGGCACACTGGCCCGATGCCCAGTGTCCTGACGCTCCGCCAGCTGAACCGGGCGACGCTCGCCCGCCAGCACCTGCTCGAACGAGCCGCGATGCCGGCCTACGACTTGATCGAGCATCTCGTCGGACTCCAGGCTCAGGAACCGAAGGACCCGTACGTCGGGCTGTGGTCGCGCCTCGTCGACTTCGATGTCACGGAGCTGGAGTCGCTCCTCCTGGACCGCCGCGTCGTCCGCCTTACGGTGCAGCGCGGAACCGTCCACGTCGTGACCGCCGACGACAGTCTCGTGCTACGTCCGCTCGCCCAGCGGGTGCTGACCCAACAGCTCAACGCCCATCCCGAATACGGGCCGCGCCTGCGCGACGTCGATCTCGAGACCGTGATGGCCGAGGCTGCCGACGTGCTCGCGGTCCCGCTCAGCACGCCCCAGCTGCGCGCCGAGCTCGGCGCCCGCTTTCCCCAGCACGACGCCGCGGCAATGGCGTTCGCCTGCCGCAACCTGCTCCCCCTCATTCAGGTCCCACCGCGCGGGCTGTGGTCTCGCTCCGGGCAGGTCGTCGGGACGACACCGCTCGCCTGGCTTGGCCGCGACCTCGACCCCGCACCATCGGTCGACGACGTGATCCTGCGCTACTTGACGGCGTTCGGACCGGCGTCCGTCCAAGACGCGGCGACCTGGTCGCGGTACACCGGTCTGCGCGAGGTGTTCGATCGCTTGGACGGCGAGCTGCGGACGTATCGCGACGAGGACGGACGTGAGTACTTCGACGTGCCCGACGGCCCACTGCCCGACCCGGCGACTCCGGCACCGGTGCGTTTCCTCCCCCACTACGACAATCTGCTGCTGTCCCACAAGGATCGGCGGCGGTTCATGACTGAAGATGCGACGGCGTTGAGCTCGATCTGGCTGGACCAGCTCGGGTTCGTCGGCAGCGTGCTGGTCGACGGGACGGGTACCGGGATGTGGCGGATCGACGTACCCAAGCGGCCCGCAGCCGAACGACCTCAGCCAGCGACGCTGACGGTGACGACGCCTCGCCGGCTGACCAAGGCCGACGCCGCCGGCGTCGACCGTGAAGGCGCTCGCTTCCTGCAGTTCGCCTGCCCCGGCCTCGATCATGTCGTGCGCTTGCAGGCCATTTCGTAGCTGGGCACGTCGCGGCCGGCCGATAGGCTCGCCCTGATCATGACTACGCACCTGTTGTCCCAACATGCCTACGACCGGCTGCAGGCCGAGCTCGAGGACCTCACGACACGTGGTCGGATCGAGGTCGCCGGCAAGATCGAACGCGCCCGGGCTCTGGGCGACCTGTCCGAGAACGGCGACTACCACGCCGCCAAGGACGAGCAAGGGCACATGGAGGGCCGCATCCGTCAGCTCGAGTCGCTGCTCGAGAACGCCGAGATCGTCGATCCTCCGGTGGAGGGTGTCGTCGGTCCCGGCAGCATCGTCACGGTCGTCTACGAGGGCGACGACGACTCATCGGCGGAGCGCTACCTCGTCGGGCACATCGAGGAACGGCTCGGCGACCTCGATGTGATCAGCCCGGAGTCGCCGCTCGGTCAGGCGCTCGTCGGCGCCCGCGCCGGTGAGTGGGTCACCTACGAGGCGCCGAACGGCGAGTTGCGGGTGCAGGTGCTGAAGGCCGAAACGGCGTAAAGCCAGGACATGCTGCCGGCTTCCCGGCCGATCACGTTGCCGGCAGGACGAGTCCTCCTCCGCGAGCTTCCCGGCCCGCCCGGGGCACCCACCGTCGTTCTGCTGCACGGGCTCGGCGTGACCGCCGACATCAACTTCTACCGCTGCTACCAGGCGCTCGGCGAACGATTCAGGGTGCTCGCCTTCGATCACCGTGGCCACGGCGACGGCATCCGCACCCGTCGCCCGTTCCGCCTCGCCGACTGCGCAGACGATGCGGTGGCGCTGGCCGACGCGGTGGGAGTCGACACCTTCGTCCCCGTCGGTTACTCCATGGGAGGCGCGATCGCCCAGCACGTGTGGCGGCGCCACCCCCGTCGGGTGCGAGGCCTCGTGCTCTGCGCGACGGCTACACACTTCACCGGCACCAGGATCGAGCGAGTGAACTTCCTCGGCCTCGGCGGTCTCGCCGTGATGGCCAGATTGACGCCGCCGGGCGTGCGCCGTTCGGTGGCCGCCCGCTACCGGCGTGATCGCCACGCCGACTGGGCGCAGTGGGCGCGGGACCAGACCGCCCGAACGGACTGGCGAGCAGTCCTCGAGGCAGGCGCCGCCCTCGGACGCTTCCGCTCCGATCCGTGGATCCGCGGTCTCGACGTTCCCGCCGCCGTCGCCGTCACGTTGCACGACTCGATGGTGCCGGTCACACGGCAACGCCATCTCGCCGCGTTGATCCCCGATGTCGCAGCGTTCCCGGTCGACGGTGATCACGACGCTGTCGTCGCCGTACCGCAGTTCCCGCCGACGCTCGTGGCGGCGATCGAGTCCGTCCTCGCCAGGTCGTCGTGAAGCGCCGCGCCCGATTGACGGCTGTCGTCGCAGCCCTGGTCGTGGCGGCGACGTTGCTCGGCCGCCGTCGCCAATCCGCCGACCGACCCGTATCACACACCTCCCGTCGGGCACGCAACCTGCAACTGGCACGCATCGGTCTCGACGTCGGATCGGTTTACGCCTCCGCGTCGGCCCGCAAGCTGTTCGCCACGGCGGCCCGACGCGTCGAGATCGACGCCGAGCGACAGCTGCGCACGGCCGAGCAGGTCGCCGAACGCCTCGGCCAGATGAAGGGGGCGCTGATGAAGGTCGGGCAGATGGCCAGTTACCTCGACGACGGCCTCCCCGAGCCGGTTCGCCAGGCCCTCGCCGAGCTGCGGTCCAACGCCCCGCCAATGAGCGGCGACCTCGCCGCCGAGGTCATCGACGAGGAGCTCGGCGCGCCACCGGACAAGGTCTTCGTGGAGTGGGACCCCGTGCCGATCGCCGCCGCCTCGATCGGACAGGTCCACCGCGCCGTGATCCGCGATCCGGAGACCGGCAGGGAGCGGGCCGTCGCGGTGAAGGTGCAGTACCCCGGCGTGGCCACGGCGATCGCCTCCGACCTGGAGAACACGGACCTGATCGGCATGTTCCTGCGCCAGTCATTCAGCTCGCTCGATCCCACCGAGCTCGTTGCCGAGATCAAGCAGCGACTCGCCGAGGAGCTCGACTACCGGCAGGAGCGGGACAACCAGCAGCGATTCGTCGACTTCTACCGGGGGCACCCGTACTTCTCGGTGCCCGCGGTGATCCATCCGTTCTGCACGGCGCGGGTGCTGACCACCGACCTCGCCGCCGGGGCGACGTGGGACGAGGTGCTGCACTGGGACCAGGACGAGCGCGACCTCATCGGCGAAGGGTTGTTCCGCTTCGTCTTCCGCAGCCTCTATCGCATGCAGGCGTTCAACGGTGACCCCCACCCGGGCAACTACCTGTTCCACGGCGGCGGGCGGATCACGTTCCTCGACTTCGGCCTCGTTCGCTATTTCAGCAGCGACGAGATCGCCGTGTTCGCCGGACTCGTGAAGGCGGCTGCCGTCGATCACGACCGTGCCGCCTTCCGGGGTCTCGTCGAACGAGCCGGCTTGCTGCGGCCCGGCGCGCCTGTCGACACCGACGACGTCGGCGAGTACTTCTCCGACTTCTACGCGCCGGTCGCCGAGGACGCCACGATGACATGGACCAAGCAGTACGCCAGCCAGATCGTGCGGCACACGTTCGACCGGACGAGTCCGATCGCCCACTACGCCACCGTGCCGCGTGCGTTCGTGTTCATCCAGCGGATCAACCTCGGCCTCTACGCCCTGCTCGGTGACCTCGGGGCGACCGGCAACTACCGTCGGGTCGCCGAGGAGCTGTGGCCGTTCGCTGATGGCACCGCGTCGACGCCCATGGGCGTCGACGAGCGAGCGTGGTTGGACACGGGCCGACAGCCTGTTGGATCGATCCGCAGATAGCTTGCTGCGCCAATGTCCCTGCGCCGCACTCTGCCTCTCGCTCTCGCCGCCGTCGTCGTGTTCGCTGCCTGCAGCGGCGACGACACCGACTCGATCCCGGAGATCAGCCTCGTTCCGGCGACGGAGCCGGTCGACCTGTGCGACGAGACGGACACGGGCGGATTCGAGGTCGCGGCGACGGTCCCGGATTCGACCGATGCGGCGGCATCGACGGCGCCGAGCGCCTCGACCACACCGACGGGGTCGAGCACGCCGACCGACTCCAGCGAACCGTCTGATTCCAGCGAACCGACCGACTCCAGCGAACCGACCGACTCCAGCGAACCGACCGACTCCAGCGACGACCGTCCGATTCCAGCGAACCGACCGACTCGAGCGAGGTCACGGAGACCACCGTCGACCCGTTCGGCGAGGTCCCCGACGTCGAACTCCCCGAAGAGATACCCACGGAACTGGTCCGCACCGTGCTCGACGAGGGCCCTGCCGACGGGCCCGAGGCCGGCCCTGGAGACATCGTCGAGGTGTACTACGTCGGCGTGCTCAGCGAAGATGGGACGCAGTTCGACACCAACTACGGCTCGGGCAGCCCGTTCCCCACCGTGGTCGGCGCCGGCACGAGGATCCCTGGCTGGGACGAAGGCATCGTCGGCGTCCACCCTGGTGATCGGATCCAGCTCGACATGCCCGCCGAGCTGGGCTACGGCGAGGCCGAGCAAGGAAACATCCCGCCGAACTCTCCGCTGACGTTCGTGATGGACATCGTCAACGTCACCGACCTCCCCGACGAGGCCCCGACCGAGCTCGACGTCACCGTGGTCGAGGAGGGTCCGAGCGACGGCCCCGAAGCGGAGAAGTTCGACACGGTGAACGTGGAGAGCGACGGCTTCCTCGTCGCCGGCGGGACGCAGTTCGAGAACACGGAGGCGAGTGGTGTGCCGCGTCCGATCGTGATCGGCGAGGGCCGGGCCGCCGGACTGGAGGAGGCGCTGACCGGCGCTCAACCTGGCGATCAGCTCCAAGTGGTCGTCCCGCCCGACCTCGGCTATGGCGCCGCCGGCGAGCAGAACCTCGGGATCCCCCCGGACGCCGCGCTCTTCTACCAGCTCGAGGTCGTCGACGTCGTGTCGCCGCCGGAGTTCGAGCTGCCCGAGGAAGCGCCCGAGGAGTTGGTCCGCACCGTCCTCACCGAAGGCGATGCCGACGGTCGCGTCGCTCAGCGATTCGACACGGTTGACGCCCACCTCATCGGTGTCGTGCTCGACGAGGAACAGTCGGTATTCGCCAGCACGTTCGGCACCGGCGACCCGATCCCCCTGACGATCGGCCAGGCGCCCACACTGTCCGGGCTCTACGACGGCCTGCTCGGCGTCCGCCCAGGCGACGTCGTGCAACTCGACATCCCCGCCGACCAAGCGTTCGGCGAAGCCGGCAATGCCAGCCCGCCAGTTCCTCCCGACACCGCGATGACGTTCGTCGTCGAGGTTGACGACGTCACCGGTCCTCCACTGGTCGACGTTCCCGAGGAGATCCCGAGCGAACTGACCGTCACCGAGCTGGAGCCCGGCACCGGTGAGCCGGCAGCCGAGGGCGACACCGTCTGGGTCAACTACACGGCCGTGCTCAGCGACGACGGCACCCGGTTCGCCACCAACTTCGAGGGCGCGCCCTACCCGGTGACGATCGGCGCCGGCGACGTGGTTCCCGGCTGGGAGGATGGTCTCGTCGGGGCGACGACTGGATCGCGGATCCAGATCGACATGCCGGCGGGTGAGGGTTACGGCGACGTCGGAGTGCCGTCCGAATCAGTTCCCGAAGACGCGGCGATCAGCTTCCTGGTCGATGTCGTGGCCATCGTTCCGGCGACCGACGACTCCGGCGCACCGACCGATCTCGAGCTACCGATCAGCGAGGAGCCCCTCGAGGAGGTCGTGATCGACGACGTGACCGTGGGCGACGGTGCCGAGCTGACGACCGACCTGACCGGCTACGCCGACGTCTACCTCGTCTGCGCCAACAACGGGGTAGTCATCGACAACAGCTGGGGCGCCGAGAATCGGGTCGAGCTGCCGATGCAGACCGGGCAGCTGATGGACGGGCTGCTCGAAGGTTTGGAGGGGATGAAGGAGGGTGGCCGGCGGATCATCAGCGTGCCTGCCGACCTCGCTCTCGGTTCGGCCGGCAACGTCGAGCTCGGCATCGGGGCCAACCACGACCTGATCTTCGTCGTCGACCTCTACGCCGTCATCGACCCCACGCCCCCGCCGGCGAGCACCGAACCAACCGAATCGACCGAACCAACTGAGAGCACCGCTCCAACCGAGTCCACCGCACCGACCGAGAGCACCGCACCAACCGAGTCCACCGCACCGACCGAGAGCACCGCACCAACCGAGAGCACCGAACCGACCGCTACTACCGAGCAGACCGCCACAACCGAAGTGTGAGCGGCTTCAACTCTTTGATCTCGTTGACGACGTTGGTGGCGCCAACCATGCCAAAGACACGACGGCCGCCTTACTCCAACACGTCCTCGAGATCCAAGCCGATGTCGAGGGCCGGAGCGGAGTGGGTGAGCTCGCCGACGGCGATGTAGTCGACGCCGGTCTCGCCGACGCGGGTGGCGACCTCGAGGGTGAGCCCGCCGCTCGCCTCGAGCACGACACCGGGTGCCCGCTCGTTGCGTAAGGCGACGGCGGCCGGCATCTCCTCGATGGCGAAGTTGTCGAGCATCACCACGTCGGCGCCGGCGTCGAGAGCCTCGGCGAGCGCCTCGATCGAGTCGACCTCGATCTCCACCGGCAACGTCGCCGCAAGCGACCGCACGGCGGCGAATGCTTCGGTCACGCCCCCGGCGGCCATCACGTGGTTGTCCTTGACGAGGGCAGCGTCGGAGAGGCCCATGCGGTGATTGGCGCCTCCGCCCATCCGCACGGCGTACTTCTCCAGTGCCCGCAAACCCGGCATCGTCTTGCGTGTGTCGCGCACCATCGCCGCGGTGCCAGCGAGGGCATCAGCCCACCGCCGCGTCAACGTCGCCACCCCGGAGAGATGGCAGAGCAGGTTGAGCGCCGAACGCTCGGCGGTGAGTAGCAAACGCGTCGGCGCAGTGACGCGGGCGATGTCGGTGCCGGGGACGACCCGTTGCCCGTCGTTGACGAGATAGTCGAAGTCGGACGCGGCGGGTCCGCAGACCGCTTCGATCACGGCGGCGGCCACCGGCAGTCCGGCGACGACGCCGTCATCGCGCGTGCCGAACGTCGCCACACTGCGCTGCGTGGCCGGCACCGTCGCCACCGAGGTGACGTCGACACCACCCATCAGATCCTCAGTGATCGTGTCCCGTGCCAGCCCGGCGACGCCATCGGGATCGAGGCCGCCGGCGATCAGACGCTCGCGAGTCGCCGCAGACAGCGGATGAAACAACACGAAGACCTACGGTGCCACAACGCTCGGGCGCGGTCCGCCGACTACGGCGACTGGGCCTGCGTCAAGACTCGCCGCCAGCCCGACACGCAGGTGGGTCACCCACTCCGGCCGTGGTTCCGGGTGGTCGCGGCGACGATGGCAGCCACGGCTCTCGGTGCGCGCCGCGGCAGCGGCGAGCAGCGCCGCGGCGACCGTCGCGATGTTCGTCGCCTCGTATGCGGCCTGCGACGGCGGCCCGGACGGCGGCGGCCCGGCGCTGATCGCCGCCAGCGTCGTCGCCGCCTCGGCCAGTCCGGCGGCATCGCGAAGGACGCCGGCGTGACGCGACATCGTCGTGCGGATCGTCGTCTTGTGGGCGGGGTCGATGAGACCCGTCGCCGCCGAGTCGTGGCCATCATCGACCGCCTCCGCAGGCAGCTCCCAGGCGAGATCGCGGCCGAGGCGGGTGCCGGCGACGACACTCTCCGTCAAGCTATTCGACGCCAAGCGGTTGGCGCCGTGGACGCCGGTGCACGACACCTCGCCAACGGCATAGAGGCCCGAGAGCGCCGTCGTGCCGTCGAGTCGCGCCGGCACGCCACCGCAGGCGTAGTGGGCAGCCGGGGCGACGGGGATGCGGTCGTGTGCCGGGTCGACGCCGATCGTGCGGCACGCCTCGGTGATCGACGGGAAGCGCGTGTAGAAGCGTTCGCCCATCGACGTCGCGTCGAGGTAGACGTGGTCGCCGACACCGCCCGGAGCTTCCGCCATCGTGCGACTGATCGCCGCGGCGACGACGTCGCGGGGGGCGAGGTCCTCTTGGGGGTGCACGCCCACCATGATCCGGTGACCGGCGCCGTCATAGAGAACTGCCCCCTCGCCACGCACCGCCTCGCTGACGAGAGCCTGCTGGCCGGCGGCATCTGGGCCGCTCCACAGCACCGTCGGGTGGAACTGCACGAACTCGACGTCGCTGACGTCGAGTCCCGCACGCATCGCGATGGCGACGCCGTCACCGGTCACGGCCGGCGGGTTGGACGTCGACGCGAACACCTGCCCGTAGCCCCCGGTCGCCAGCACCACGGCGCGAGCTCGCACCGCGCCGACCGACGCCACCAGACCGTCGGCGCCGAGCATGGCGACCCGGATACCGACGGCTTGGCGTCTCCCGTCTCCGGACGTGCTGACGATGACGTCGAGGGCGAACGCCCGCTCGAGCACCTCAACACCGGCGGCGACTGCCGACTGGTCGAGCGTCCGCTGCACCTCGGCGCCGCTGCGATCGCCCCCGGAGTGGACGATGCGACGATGGCTGTGTCCGCCTTCCCTGCCGAGGGCCGGCCCGTCGCCGTCATGGCCGGCTGGATCGAAGGCCGCACCGAGCCGCATGAGGTAGCGGATCGCAGTCGGCGCCTCGGTGACGAGTTCGCGGACGACCGCCTCGTCGCACAACCCGGCCCCGGCAGCGAGCGTGTCGCGAACGTGGTTCTCCAGCGAGTCGGTGGGATCGAGCACGGCGGCGAGCCCGCCCTGCGCCCACGCCGTCGACCCGGCGGCGAGCTTTCCCTTGGTCACGATGAGGGCGCTGCGTACCGGACGAACCGCCAAGGCGGCGGCCAGCCCAGCGGCGCCCGAACCGACGATGACGACGTCAACCTCGCGCTCCCAGGACGGTCCCGGCGCGGCCAGCCGCGTCGGCAAGGCGTTCAACTCACTACCCCTATTCGGCGGTCGCGCTTGGGGTGCCGATGGCGATCATCCGCTCCACCGACGCCCGAGCCCGGTCAGCAATATCAGCTGGTACGTCGACCTCGTCGACGCCGTCGCGGAGCGACCGCAGCAGCTTCGCCGGAGTGATCATCTTCATGTACTTGCACACCGCCGCCGGGTTGACCGGCTCGAAAGCGACGTTCGGGTTCGCCTGCGTGAGCTGGTGGAGCATCCCCGTCTCGGTGGCCACGAGAACCTTCGCCGCCGTCGTGTCGCGCGCCGCCTCGACCATCCCGCTCGTGGACAGGATCCTCGTGCGCGTCTCGGGCACCACACCGGCGCCGACGAGATACAAGGCACTCGTCGCGCAGCCGCACTCCGGGTGGATGAACAACTCGGCCTCAGGGTCCTCGGCGACCCGCGCCTTCAGCTCGGCGCCGTTGATCCCGGCGTGAACGTGGCACTCCCCCAGCCAGATGTGCATGTTCTCGCGCCCGGTGAGGCGTTGCACGTGGGCACCGAGGAACTGGTCCGGGCAGAACAGGACCTCGGTGTCAGCAGGGATCGATTGCACGACCTCGACGGCGTTCGACGAGGTGCAGCAGATGTCCGTCTCCGCCTTCACCGCAGCCGTCGTGTTGACGTAGCTGACCACGACTGCACCGGGACGTTCGGCCTTCCAGGCCCGCAACTGGTCGGCGGTGATCGTGTCGGCGAGGCTGCATCCGGCGCGCTCGTCAGGGATCAGCACCGTCTTGTCGTAGCCGAGGATCTTGGCGGTCTCGGCCATGAAGTGGACACCACAGAAGACGATCGTCGAGGCGTCGGAGGCGGCTGCCACACGGGACAGGCCGAGCGAGTCGCCGACGTGATCGGCGACGTCCTGGATCTCGGGTAACTGATAGTTGTGGGCGAGGATCACGGCGTCGCGTTCGGCAGCGAGCGCTCGCACCTGCTCGCGCCAGTCGCTCGCCAGCACGTCGACGGCCGTGGTTTCGACGACGCTGTCGGTCACAGACTCAATGTACGGGATTTCGGTCGCACGACCTCCGGGTGCTCGGCGCTGACGCCGCGATTCTGCGGCGCCGAAGACGACAAATCTGTCTCGATCGTGGCGGCAGAACGCGGCGTCGAGGCCAGTCGCGACACTGATGTCGCTCGGCGGCCAGATCTGGCCGTTTCGCGCGGGAAGAGTGCAATGTGCCGACGTTACGGGCCGTCTTGGTACCGCTGCGTCGGCACTTGTCGACGACCTCGGCGACGACGCGGCTTCGGCTCACCTCGACTCGCGAACCGGCGCCACGCTTGTCCCGCACGCCTTCAAGAGCCTGGTCTCCCCCGCGGTCGCGCAACGTGGCACCTCGGTGACCAATTGGCGCTCGCTCTACAGCGTGTCCGCCTTACAGCATCCCGGCGATGTCTGCGGCGGCTTCGACGACGTCGGCGCCGAAGCGCTTGCCCGGCTCGCGCGACAGTCGCTCGATCGGGCCGCCGACACTCACGGCGGCGAGTACCCCAGTCGACGGCGCGGCGATCGGCGCGCTCACCGAGGCCACCCCAGGTTCGCGCTCCTCCACGGTCTCCACCCAGCCATCGCGGCCTACTTCGCCGGTGAGCACCCGCCCGGCAGAGCCGCGATGGAGCGGAAGCAGGGCGCCCTCGCCAACCATCCAACGCAGGCCGTGCGGGGACGGAAACGACACCGCGCAGCGCCGGCGTTCGCCGTCGCGCACGTAGAGCTGGACGCTCTCGCCGGTCTCCTCGCAGAGCTCGGCGAGACGCGGTCGCGAGAGGGCGGCAATCGGGAACGAGTCGCTGGCAACGTGTCCGAGGGCGACGAGCCCGAGCCCCAGGCAGAAACGGCCGACGTGGTCGCGACGCAGCAGACCGTGGCGCTCCAGGGCCACGGCGAGACGGTGCAAGGTCGCCCGGGGAAGCTCCGTCGTCGTCTGCAGATCGATGAGCGACAGCGGTCCGCGACGTTCAATCGCGTGGAGCACGCTGATCGCCTTGTCAAGTACACCGACGTTCGATACGCTGTCCATTTCTCAGGAACAGTATCCCAATATTTGAGTGACCGGCAAGTCCCCCTACTTCCGATGAATCCCGCCACGTTGCCCGCCAAGATCTGGGACCGCCACGTCGTGCGCGCCGCGGCGACCGCCGACGAGCCTGACCTGCTCTACATCGACCTCCACCTCGTGCACGAGGTCACCAGTCCGCAGGCGTTCGAGGGCTTGCGGTTGTCCGGTCGACGAGTCCGGCGGCCTGAGTTGACCGTCGCGACCGAGGACCACAACGTGCCGACGAGCGACATCGATCGGCCGATCGCCGACGAGGTGTCGGCCCGGCAGGTCGAGGCGCTGCGCCGCAACACCGCCGAGTTCGGCATCACCCACTACCCGATGGGCGACGCCGGGCAGGGCATCGTCCACATCATCGGGCCGGAACAGGGTCGCACGCTGCCGGGGATGACGATCGTGTGCGGCGACAGCCACACCTCGACGCACGGCGCGTTCGGGGCTCTCGCGTTCGGCATCGGCACCAGTGAGGTCGAGCACGTACTGGCCACCCAGACGCTGCCGCAGGCGCGGCCGCGCTGGATGGCCGTCAACGTCGACGGGAGGTTGCCCGACGGCGTCGCACCGAAGGACATCGTGCTGGCGATCATCGGGACGATCGGTACCAGTGGCGGCCTCGGTCACGTCATCGAGTACCGCGGCCAGACGTTTCGGGACATGTCGATGGAGGGCCGGATGACGGTCTGCAACATGTCCATCGAGGCCGGCGCCAAGGCCGGGATGATCGCCCCCGACGACACGACGTTCGCATATCTCGAAGGGCGACCCCATGCGCCCCAGGGCCTGGCGTGGGAACGAGCGCTCGACGAGTGGCGGTCGTTGACCACCGACGACGGCGCCAGCTGGGATCGGGAGGTCACCATCGACGCCGCCGCGCTCCGGCCGCACGTCACCTGGGGCACCAACCCTGGCCAGGTCACGACGATCGACGGGGCGGTGCCGTCGCCCGACGACTTCACCGACGCCACGGCGCGTGAGGGAGTTGTCCGGGCGCTCGACTACATGGGCATCGCGGCGGGGCAGGCGATCCGTGACATCTCGGTCGACACCGTGTTCATCGGCTCGTGCACGAACAGCCGTATCGAAGACCTGCGCGCCGCCGCGGCCGTCCTCGACGGACGGCACGTCTCAGCCAAGCGGGTGCTCGTCGTTCCGGGCAGCCACGCCGTCAAGGCCCAGGCCGAGGCCGAAGGACTCGATCGCATCTTCACCGCCGCCGGTGCCGATTGGCGCCAGCCGGGCTGCTCGATGTGCCTGGCGATGAACCCCGACAAGCTCAGCCCCGGCGAGCGCTCGGCGAGCACGAGCAATCGCAACTTCGAGGGTCGCCAGGGTCGCGGCGGACGAACCCACCTCGTGTCCCCCGCCGTGGCTGCCGCCACCGCCGTCGCCGGTCACTTCGCCGCACCCGAGGACCTGTCGTGAATCCCGTACGCGTCATCACCGGCACGGCGCTACCGCTGCGGCGCGCCGACGTCGACACCGATCAGATCATCCCCGCCGAGTGGCTCAAGCGGATCGAACGCACCGGCTACGAGAAGGGCTTGTTCGCAACGTGGCGCGACAACCGCGAGTTCGTACTCAACGACGAGCGGTACAGCGGAGCCAGCATCCTCGTTGCCGGGCCGGCATTCGGGGTCGGATCGTCACGCGAGCACGCCGTGTGGGCGCTCCAGCAGTACGGATTCGACGCCGTGATCGCCCCCAGCTTCTCGGACATCTTCCGCAACAACTGCACGAAGAACGGTCTCGTCCCGGTCGTCGTACCCGAACCGGTCGTCGAGCGATTGTGGGACGCGATCGAAGCCGATCCGGCGACGACCGTCGTCGTCGACGTCGAACGACTCACCGTCGAGGTGCCGGGCATCGGCCTCGATGTACCGTTCGACTTCGACGCGACGACCCAGCGCCGGTTTCTCGACGGCCTCGACGACATCGGCATCACGATGACCTACGAGGCCGCGATCACCGACTTCGAGGGCAAACGACCCGTCTGGCTGGCGTGACCCCAGACATCCGGGGAAGATCCGGGGACTCCTCGGGTTCCTGTTGGGTTCGATCGAGGTGCCGGCGAGCGCGCTGGCGCTGGAAGGGGCGGTTGTCGAGCGTCGCGACGGCACCTGGGAGAGGTGCCCACCTGTCACCTCCACTCTGGGGCCGCGGCGATTCTTAGGCCGCAAACCGGTCACCGCTGACCGCTTTGCGGCACCAGAATCCCGGCATCGGCTGACGCGCCGATTCGAGGCCCAATACGGGACACAGCTGTCGGGATCGTGGCCTCAGAATCCGAGCACCCGGCGCGACGCCGCAGTACGACCGCTCTTCAGAGCCATGCAACCGTGACGCAGCGCGCGACCGACCCACACAAACCCGAGGAGAACCAAAGATCCGTGCCAATCAGCCTTCTGGGGAGAATCCGTGCCGGCGTCTGACGCGAAACTTCCCCAACTGGTGAATCGAGGCGGCGGCCGCCTCAGTCCGCTACGACCGCGATCTCGCTGTCGACGACACCGTCGCGGAAGTCGTCGAGGTGGCGCAGTCGCTCGTCGTTGCTGAACACCTCGATCGCCGGCGTGAGCGGCAACTGGAGACGGCGCTGGAGCATGCGCATCTGGGTGTGCTGGTTGTACTCGACGAAGCGTGATCGCCCAACCGTCGCGCCCGGCGCGGGCCGTGCGCCCGGACCGGTGGAGGTAGTCCTTGGAGTCCTTGGCGGGCTCGTAGTGGATCACCGCGCCGATGTCGTCGATGTCGATTCCCCTGGCAGCGACGTCGGTCGCGACGAGGACGGGCAACGAGCCATCGGCGAACTTGTGCAGCACCCGTTCACGAACCGGCTGCGGGAGGTCGCCGTGGATCGCCTCGGCGGCGATCCCCAAATCGGCGAGCGAATGGGCAACGCGGTCGCAGGAGCGCTTCGTCTGGCAGAACACGAGCAGCTTGGGAGTCGACTGGCCGATCGCCCCGACAACACGGTCCTTGTCCATGTGGTGCACGGCGAGAAACAGGTGGTGCATCGTGCCGACCGTGTCGGTTGCCAAGTCGATCGCCACTTCCACCGGGTCGGTGAGGTAGCGGCGGATGATGTGGCCGACGTCGCCGTCGAGCGTCGCCGAGAACAGCATCGTCTGGGTGCGACCCGTGCAATGGCGCAACACCCACTCGACCTGCGGCGTGAAGCCGTCGTCGGCCATGCGGTCGGCCTCGTCGAGCACGACGACGTCGACGTCGGCGAGGCTGATGTCACCGGCCTTGAGCAGGTCGATCAGACGCAGCGGTGTGGCGACGACGATCTCCACGCCCTCGCCGAGTCGTTCGACCTGGTGCTGACGGCTGGAGCCGCCGTACACGGCGAGGATCCGTTGACCGCCGTGGTTTGCTACCGGTTCGAGCACCTCGGACACTTGCACGGCGAGCTCGCGGGTCGGGACGAGCACGAGCCCCAGCGGGCGACTGGGCGCCGCACGGTCGACGATGCGACACAGCATCGGCACGCCGAACGCCAGAGTCTTGCCCGAGCCGGTGCGCGCCCTGCCGCACACATCGCGGCCGGCGAGGGCGACCGGGATGGCCGCCCCTTGGATCTTGAACGGCTGGGCGAATCCCGCCGCGGCGAGACCGGTGTCGACGCGCTCGGGCACGCCGAGGTCGGCGAATCCGGTCGGCGCCTCGACGGGCGGGAGGGCGGCGATCCGGGTGAGCGGAGCGGTGCGCTGGACGAATGGCCGGCGCGGTTGGCGTCGGCGCCGGGCGGCACCTCGCCTCTGGGGTGGGGGTGTCAACTTCAACCTGTCTGGATGCGAGCAACGCGCTGGCCGACGATCGGCCACGAGCGGCCTGGGTGGCCGGGGAACGCAATGAGCGTTATTTGATTCACCAGCCTATCGGCGTTGAACGTTCGCCCCGGTGCCATGTTAGGGTTGGCTCCGATGACTTGTCGGACCGTCCTCCTCCTTACGTAGGGCGAGCGCCACAACTCATCGCGCTCGCCCGCCCCCCGCCGCCCGGCCGGGGGGTTTCTTCGTTTTTCGGAGTCTGTTGCCATGCCACCCCAACCCGTAACACCCAAACCAATGCCATTCGAGAGGTACGCGCCGTTCGTGCCGATCGTGCTCACCGACCGCACGTGGCCGAACCGCGTCATCGACAAGGCACCGCTGTGGTGCTCCGTCGACCTGCGCGACGGCAACCAGGCACTGATCGATCCGATGGACCCAGTGCGCAAGCTGCACATGTTCGAGGCGCTCGTCGCCATGGGGTTCAAGGAGATCGAGGTCGGTTTCCCGGCGGCGAGCCAGCCCGACTTCGACTTCATCCGCCACCTCGTGACCGAGGACCGGATCCCCGACGACGTGACGATCCAGGTGCTGACGCAGTGCCGTCAGGAGCTCATCGAGCGCACCTACGAGAGCATCCAAGGGGCGCCGCGGGCGATCGTCCACTTCTACAACTCGACGAACCCACTGCAGCGTGAGGTCGTGTTCGGTCTCGACCAGGCCGGCATCACCGACATCGCCGTCAACGCCGCCAAACTGTGCCGCAAGCTCGAGCAGCAACACCCGAGCACGGCGATCCGCTACGAGTACTCGCCGGAGAGCTTTACGCTGACCGAGCCGGAGTTCGCCGTCGAGGTGTGTGAGCGGGTGATGGACGTCATCGAGCCGGGCGACGACCGGCCGATCATCCTCAACCTGCCGGCGACGGTCGAGTGCTACTCCCCCAACGTCTACGGCGACGTGATCGAGTGGTTCGGGCGCACGATCAGCCGGCGTGGCGACGTCGTGCTGTCGCTGCACCCGCACAACGACCGCGGCTGCGCCGTCGCCGCCGCCGAGTTCGGGGTGATGGCCGGCGCCGACCGCGTCGAAGGCACACTGTTCGGCAACGGTGAGCGGACCGGCAATGTCGACATCGTCAACCTGGCGATGAACCTGTTCGCCAACGGCGTCGACCCCGAGCTCGACATCACCGATATCGACGCCATGCGGCGAGTCGCCGAGTACTGCAACCGCCTGCCGGTGCACCCGCGCCATCCGTACGTCGGTGACCTCGTGTACACGGCGTTCTCGGGCAGCCACCAGGACGCCATCAAGAAGGGCTTCGACGCGCTTGCTGCTGACTACGACCGCTGGGGTGTGCCGTATCTGCCGATCGATCCAAAGCACGTCGGGCGCAGCTACGAAGCGGTGATCCGCGTCAATAGCCAGTCGGGCAAGGGCGGCGTGGCCTACGTGATGCACCACGAGCACGGCTTCGACCTGCCGCGCCGGATGCAGATCGAGTTCTCGCGCACGATCCAGCACATCACCGAGGACTCAGGCACGGAGATCACGCCAGGGGTGATGTGGGATGCCTTCCAAGCCGAGTATCTGTCACCGGACCAGCGGTACACCCTCGTCGGCCACGAGCTGCACAGCCGCGGCGGCGAGGGCACCGAGGGCAAGACGACGATCACCGCCCAAGTCGTCGTCGACGGCGAGCACCACACTGTGGTCGGCAGCGGGAGCGGGCCGATCTCGGCGTTCGTGCGCGGGCTGCGCAAGGAGTTCGCCGTGACCCTCGATGTCGTCGACTACGCCGAGCATGCCCTCACCGTCGGCGCCGGCAGCCGCAGCGCCGAGGCGACTGCGGCGGCCTACGTCGAGACGGTCGGCGACAGCGACGACGTGCGATGGGGCATCGGCATCGACCCCGACATCACCACCGCCGGCCTCAAAGCAGTCCTCGGCGCCCTCGAACGCCAACGACGCTGACAGCGGCGGGTCGAACGGCAGGCTGTGACGGGCGCGGGTGGAAGTCCCGCCCAGGCAGGCCGAAACGGGGTCGATTTGTGGTTCTCCTCGGGTTTGTGTGGGTCGGTCGGCGCTGCGTCACGGTTGCATGGCTCTGAAGAGCGGGCGTACTGCGGCGTCGCGCCGGGTGCTCGGATTCTGAGGCCACGATCCGGACAGCTGTGTCCCGTATTGGGCCCGAATCGGCGCGTCAGCCGATGCCGGGATTCTGGTGCCGCAAAGCGGTCAGCGGTGACCGGTTTGCGGCCTGAGAATCGCCGCGGCCCCAGAGTGGAGGTGACAGGTGGGCACCTCTCCCAGGTGCCGTCGCGACGCTCGACAACCGCCCCTTCCAGCGCCAGCGGCTCGCCGGCACCTCGATCGACCCACAGGAACCCGAGGAGAACCCGATTTGTCGGGACTTCGTGAGATCTCAGAAGCTGTCGGTCGTCGGGGGCGACACGTCCTCGATAACGACCTCGCTCGGGTACTCGGCCCAGTCGCCGCTGAGATCCTCCAACGACGTCTCGACGAAGTCGATGAGCGTCTCGATGTCGCCCTGCTCGAGACCTTGCAGGGCGACGAGCAGCACGTCAGTGACGGACCGCGAGGGGCTGACGTACCACAGGCCGTCGACCTGCACCGTTGCCACGCCGACCTGGCCGAGCTGACCGACCATCCGCTCGGCAATTCGCTGCACCTCGATCGGGACATCGGCATCCTCGAACGCCTCGTAGATGTCCGCGGCGCAGCGACGACCTGAGGCCGAAGCCTCTTCCGTGCTGTCGTCATCGCCGACCTCCCTCGTCGTGATGGAGTAGTCGACACACGTCTCGTCGACCTTGCTCACCGATGCCTCGAACTCACGTCCTTCGACATCGGCCCCACTCGCGGCGATGCGAATCGGCAGCAGTTTGACGCCACCTGTCACCTCGACCTGCTCGAAGTCGAGGGCATCGACCGAGATCGTCCATCCATCGAGCTGGCTCTCGATGTCCGACTCGACGAGCGCTTCGTCGGCGAGCTCGACGAGGATCGGACCGTAGTCGTGGAGGGCGGCCATCTCGTCCGGTGGTGTCAGCTCGATGAGGCGCTCCGCATCGAGTGTGATGGCAGCATCGATCATGCCTCGAGCGGCCTCCTCCGGCGTCGCCGCGCCGACCGCGGCAACCGGCGTTGCCGGCAGCGTGTAGCCCTCGCTCGACGCGGCGAGCTCGGCGACGGTGTAGAAGGAGCTGACGTAGAACGCGCCGTCTTCCTCGACGACGGCGACCCGGAGCTGCTCGTCACCGGCTTGCTCGGCTACATCAATCGTGGTCGTGTCCGTCGGACCGATCGCATCGAGGTCGAGATTGTCGAACAGCACCTCGCCGAGCGGCAGATCGGCAACGTTGGCACCCAACGTGATCTGGCCGCCTGTGACCTCTACCAGCCACACCCGCTCGTTGGCCTGCTCGACGTCGTAGGTCATTCCTTCGTGCGAGAACTCGAAACCAGGCACTCCGGACAGGTCGAGGTCGGCGCTGAGCACGCCGAGTCGGGAAAGCTCGTCGACGTAGTCGATGGTGGCGTCCTTCATGACCTCGCGCTCGCCGGGGGCGAGGTTGTCGAGGACCCCGAGGACGTCGTTGGCGCTCAGCGAGTCGAGCATCGCCTCGACAGCGCCTTCCGGCGACTTCGACCCGCCCGAGGAGGCGCTCAGGGCGTCGAGCTGCCCGGCGGTGAGCGCCCCTCCCCCGACGACGAACAACGCCGCGGCGGCGATCGAGGCCCGGCCACGTCGCCGGGTCTGCGGGGAACTGGTCTGGGTCATCAATCTGTCCTCTCGTTGATCAGTACGGTGGTGATCACCGCGGTGGCGCCCAGAAGGGCGACGAAACCTCCGCCGACACCAATGCGGCTCGCCCACTCGGCGGTGAGCGGCGCGTCCTGCACGGCCCAGCCGACGACTAGGGAGAAGCCGCCGACGACGGCGGTGACGGCCGCAGCGAGCTTGGCGCTGCGGCAGGCGAAGAGCGCAACGGCGACGGCGGCGAGACAGGGTACGCACACCCAGATCCGCGGCAGCAGGCGCAGCGCCCCGTCGCCGAGCAGGCCGAGCCTGTCGACGACTTCGAACAGTTCGTACGAGGTGCGGGCGCGCTCCCCGGAGCGCAGCCACGGCCCGAACGAGGCGAGCACGATTGTGGCGAGTCCGGCGATGGCAATGGCGCGTCCGAACACGAACGCGCCGGTAAAAGTGTCGGTAGCAGCACGGTCCGCCGTTGGGTGCAGGTCATTCATCGCCGTCATCGCGTTCACTGGTCCCCCGCGATCGCGACCGAGGCTAGACGTGGAACCGGTTGTTCAGACGGAATCGGTCACGAAAAGGTTCCCGGTGCGACATGAGGGCGCGAGGGCTGCTCAGGACGGCCTCACCGCTGGCTGCCCCGGCGGTCGCTACGGTGGCAGACATGTCGAGGAGGCAAGATCGTCGTGCCCGTCGCGGGTTGATCGGATCGACACGCCGGTGGGTCCGCCGGGCCCGCCGCCTGGCGTTCATGGCCAGCATCGGGATGGGCGCCTACCGCTGGTGGCAGCAGAAGGGCCCGGGTCGACCAGGTGGAGGTGGCGGCGGGGGCGGATCCGGTCGTCCGGCACCGGTTGGCGGGCCGAAGTCACCGTCGGCGATGCGTGCCGCGGCTACGCCTGAGCCGGATCGAGAGCTGGTCGGCACGGCCATTGCGCCGCGGCCGAGCCTCGCCCCGCTCGTCGACGACGCCATTGCCTCGCCGACCGGTGCGTCCAACACCTGGGTCGACCCGCTCGACGACGGAGCGTGCCCGGCCAGCCATCCGGTCAAGGCCAACGACCACTCCGGGATCTATCACGTCCCCGGCGGACGCTTCTACGACCGCACTGTCGCCGTGCGCTGCTACGCCGACCCCGAGTCCGCCACCGCCGACGGCTACCGCCCCGCCAAGGCATGACGTTTGGCGAGAAACTAGGTGCCGCCTGGGCGTCGTCGGGGTCGATGCTGTGCGTCGGTCTCGACCCTGACCCGTCACGTCTGCCGGAACCGCTCGACGGCGCCCCCGATGCCGTGGAGCGGTTCTGCTGCGCGATCGTGGACGCCACCGCCGACCTCGTCTGTGCCTTCAAGCCGCAGATCGCCCACTTCTCGGCGCAGCGAGCCGAGGCCGCCCTCGAGGCCGTATGCGCCCACATCAAGAGCCGTCATCCCCACGTCCCGATCCTCCTCGACGCCAAGCGCGGCGACATCGGGTCGACGGCTGAGTTCTACGCCCGCGAGGTGTTCGGGCGCTACGGCGCCGATGCCGCCACCTACAACCCATATCTCGGTACCGACGCGGCCGAGCCGCTGCTCGCCCGCGGCGCCGTCTTCGCCATCTGCCGTACGAGCAACGCCGGCTCCGGCGAGCTGCAGGACCTCGACGTCGCCGGCCGTCCGCTGTACGAGCGAGTCGCCGAGATGGTCGCAACCCGCTGGACCCAACTCGGTGAGTGCGGACTGGTCGTCGGGGCGACGTACCCGCAACAGCTCGCCTCGGTGAGAGAGATCGCCGGCGACCTGCCGATCCTCGTCCCCGGGGTCGGCGAGCAGGGTGGTGACCTTGCTGCCTCGGTGATCGCCGGGGCGACGACGGCCGGCACCGGGCTGCTGCTCAGCTCCTCGCGAGACATCCTCTACGCGTCATCCGGTGACGACTTCGCCGAAGCGGCGCGGGCGCGAGCGTTGGAGACGGTGGCGGCGATACCTCCTGAGGTGGCTAGACGCCGGCGGTGACTCCCAGCGCCGCCTCGAGGGCGGCGGTGTCCTTGGAGCTGAACACGACGCGGTTGTTCGTCGCCACGTAGACGAAGTCGAGGTCGACGCCGGCCCTCGCCACCCGGCGGGCGAGATCGGCAAGGACCCCGGGCTCGTCCTCGACGTCGACGACGACGACGTCGTGCTCGCGGGTGACGGCGAGGTTGGAGAGCGCCAGGGCGTGCTTCGTGGCCTCCGGGTGGTGCACGAGGATGTGCATCTGGGCACGTTCCCCGTTGCCGAGGCAGGTCGCCGCGGCGAGATTCACCCCGGCGTCACTGACGGCTGCGGCCACCCGGGCCAAGGCGCCCGGCTCGTTGTCCACCTCGATCACCAAGTCCTTGTGCATACGGCACCCTTCCTCAGGAACGGGCGGGATTCGCCCGCGCACCCCAACCTACTGCCCACGGAAGGGCCCGACTTCCGCGCCGTCGGGGCCCTCGCCGAACTCTTTGGTTCCTGTGACGACGTTGGTGGCGCCTTTCGTGCCAATGACGCGGAGGCCGCCCAGATTGGGGGATGTCAGGAATTCAGCGCGATGACGCTGACGATGCCGGGGGCGGCGCGCAAGGCATCGAGCACGGCTGGCTCAACGACCGAGGTCGGGGCGATGAGCATCACGGCGAGTCCAGCCCGATCGGACCGCCCGACGTCCATGTCGGCGATGTTGATCCCGGCGCCGCCGAGCAGTGTGCCGACCGTGCCGATCACGCCCGGGCGGTCGTCGTTGGTGATCATCACCATGTGATCCACGGGTGGCACGTAGAACGTGTGGCCGTCGACCATCACGACGCGTTGCTCGCTGCGCCGCCAGTGCAGCGTGCCGGAGATCGAGTGACCACCACCGCTCACCGACACGAGATTGACGTAGTCTTCCGAGGTCGTCGAGGACACCTCGCGTAGTTCGAGCCCGCTGTCCCGCGCCCGCTGCGGGGCGTTGACATACGTCACGGGATCACTCGACACCCTGGCGAACAGCCCCTTGAGCACGGCCAAACCGATGATCCGGGTGTCGTGCATGCCGATCTCGCCCTCGACCGCGACCTCGATCGTCGTTGGAAGTTCGCCGACAAGCGATCCGAAGAGACCACCGAGCCGCTCGGCGAGCGGGAGGAACGGGCGCAACGAATCGTGGGCTTCGGTGACGGCGAGGTTGACGGCGAACGGCACGAACTCGCCGGCGAGGGCGAGCTGCACCATGTCGGCGATCGTGTCCCCCGCCTTGTCCTGGGCCTCCCTCGTGCTCGCCCCGAGGTGCGGCGTGACGACCACCGAGTCGATGCCGAACAGCGGCGACTCCGTTGTCGGTTCGGCGGCGAAGACGTCGAGCGCTGCGCCGGCCACGGTCCCGTCGCGGAGCGCTTCGGCGAGCGCGGCCTCGTCGACGATCCCACCGCGGGCGACGTTGATCACGCGCAGCCCCGGCTTGGCCTTGAGCAATAAGTCCCGACCGATCAGGCCGGCTGTCTCTGAAGTCTTCGGCAGATGGATCGTGAGGAAATCGGACTCCGCGACGACCTGTTCGAGCGCCATCAACTCGACACCGCCGAGGCGGGCGCGATCGGCCGACACGTACGGGTCGAAGGCGACGAGGCGCATTCCGAACGCTCGGGCCCGGTCGGCGACCAGCTTGCCGATGCGTCCGAGGCCGACGATGCCGAGCGTCTTGTCGGCGAGTTCGACACCCTCCCATTTGCTGCGCTCCCAGCGGCCTTCGACGAGCGCGGCGTGAGCCTGCGGGACGTTGCGGGCCTGGGCGAGCAGTAACGCCATCGTGTGCTCGGCCGCCGAGACGACATTCGATTCCGGGGCGTTGACGACCATCACGCCGCGAGCCGTCGCTGCATCGAGATCGACGTTGTCGAGGCCGATCCCGGCCCGGCCGACGACCATCAAGTCGTCGGCGGCGGCGAGCAACTCCTCGTCGACCATCGTGGCCGAGCGGATGATCAACGCTGCCGCGCCGGCGACCGTCGCCAGCAGCTCGTCCCGCGACAGCCCGAGCTGCACGTCGACTACATGTCCGGCGGAAGCGAGGCGCTGCAGCCCGCTCTCGGCGATCTCTTCGGTGACGAGGATGCGGGCCATGGAGTGCATGCCTACCGGCGCCGTGCTCGCTGCGACAACCGGATCACGAACTACGTTCGCCGCCCAGTGGAAGACGGTCGCCCCGACGAATCGCAGCTACGCACCATCGAGGGGTGGTTCGTCGGCCGCGGCCTCCCTCACTTCGTCGAGCGCCGGCCGTCGATCTGGGAGATCTGGGGACGGGCGATCCCGTTGCTGGTCGTCGCCTACCTGCTCCTCGGCCTCAACGCACTCGACCTTGCCGAGTGGACCTGGCTCGGTAACTTGCTCGCGGCGGTGTTCGTGATCGCCGTCCTCGTGCTGACCTGGATCGGTGCCAACATGGTTCGCGGGCGCCCGCCGCTGCGGCGGCCCGACACGATCGGCCCCGTCGAGCTCGCCCTGGTGATCCTCGTCCCGGCTGTTCCATCCGCGGTGTTCGGTCAGTGGGGTGATGCCCTCCAGACCATGTTCGAGGGTGCCGTCGTACTACTCGCCGTGTGGGCGCTGACGAGCTACGGGGTGGTGCCGCTGCTCGCCTGGGCAGGCCGGAGCACGTCGTCTCAGCTTCCGGCGTTTCTCAACCTGATCGTCAGAGCGTTGCCGCTGTTGCTCCTGTTCATGACGTTCCTGTTCGTCAACGCCGAAGTCTGGGAGGTTGCCGGCACGCTCACCGGGCCGATCTACCTCGTCGTCCTCGCCGTGTTCTTCATCCTCGGCAACGTGTTTCTGCTCTCTCGACTCCCGGCGTTGATGCGCTCGCAGAACACGTTCGCCAGCTGGACCGAGGTCACCGACCTCGTCGCTACCGCCGCGATCGTGCCCGACGACTTCGTCGATCGGGTCGCCGGCGACGCCGATGACGTGCCGGCCGTCGACCGGCCGTCACTGCGCCAACGCCTCAACATCGGGCTCGTTGCCGTGTTCTCCCAGGCGATCCAGATCACCGCCACGGCCGTCGCGATGTTCGGGTTCTTCGTCCTCTTCGGATTCCTCGCGATCAGCGCCGACATCGCCGCCGGATGGACGGGCGGCCCCGTCCACGTCCTGGCCGAGGTGACGGTCGGCGGCCGCACGCTCGTCGTCAGTGAGCCGTTGCTCCGAGTTGCCGGCTTCCTCGGAGCCTTCGCCGGGATGTACTTCACGGTGGTGCTGTCCACCGACTCGACCTACCGCGAGGAGTTCTCCGAGGACATCGGGCCGGAGCTCCGACGGGCGCTGGCGGTGCGGCTGCTGTATCGGCGAGCGCTGCAGGGGTCATGATGGTCGGCGATCAACGGGTTGCGGGGGTGACCGATGGCTGAACAGCTCGACGACGGCGACGACATCGAGATCCGCGTCGTCGAGTCGCCGGCGGACCTGCGTCGCCTCGTCGTGCTGCTCAACCAGGTGTGGGGGACGATGACCCCGCTCATCGGCGTCGAGTTGCTGCGCGCGCTCGGGCACGCCGGTGGATATGTGGCCGGAGCTTTCAGCGACAGCCGAATGGTCGGCGGCTCGCTCGGTTTCCTCGGGCGCCACGACGGAGACTTGGTGCTGCACAGCCACGTGACCGGGATCCTCCCGGGCGTCCGTCAGACCGGGCTCGGCCGGCAGATGAAGCTGCACCAGCGGGACTGGGCGGCCGGCCAAGGCCTCGACACGATCGTCTGGACGTTCGATCCGCTGGTGCGCCGCAACGCATGGTTCAACCTCGGAGTACTCGGGGCCACCGTCGACGCCTACCTCGTCGACTTCTACGGGCAGATGGTCGACTCGGTCAACGGACGGGACCCGAGCGATCGCCTGCTCGTGGCGTGGCCGACGAGTGGTCCGCTACCCGCTCCCGATGAGGTCCGACCCGTCCCGCCGGGAACGATCGCCGTGCCAACCCCGGACGACATCGTCGTGCTGCGCCGCACCGACCCTGGCGCGGCGTCGACCTGGCGACTCCGGCTGCGCGAGGAGCTCGGCACGCCGCTCACCCAAGGCGCGACCGTCGTCGGGTTCACACGAGTCGGCGAGTACCTCGTCCTGCCCGAGCCGGAGCCGTGAGTCCACGTCGTCGGTAGCGTCGCGCCGATGGTTCATCGCTTTCTCTCCGACGAGTGGATCGACGCAGTGCGGACGATTCGCGAACGGCACGCCCCCGATGCCGCGCCGATCCCGACCGCAGTGCGGATCAACCTCGTCGTCAACGACGGGCCCTTCGCCGACGGACCGATCAACAGCTACGTCGACACCACGTCGGGTGAGCTGGTGATGGAGCTGGGCCAGCTCGATGATCCCGACGTGACCGTCACCACCGACTACGAGACCGCCAAGTCGTTGTTTCTCGCCAGCGACCCCGCCACGGGGATGCAGGCCTTCATGGCCGGCAAGCTGGTCGTCCAGGGCGACATGATGAAGCTCGTCATCCTCCCCACGCTGGCCGCCACCGACCCCGCCGCCCAGGCGGCGTCCGCCGAGATCCGGTCCATCACGGAGTGAGGTTTCGACCTCACTCGCCTCGCTCGCTTCGCTCGCTCGCTCCGTTCGGTCGAGCTCGAAGCAGGCGGCCTTCGGCCGCACGAAGCATCTCCGCTGGTCGACCGGCGAAGCCGGATCGACCAGCAGGCGGGGGGCTCCGGCAGGAGCCTCCGCCCCCCGCACCCCCCGCCGAAGACGTCAGAGTTTTTCCAGCGCGTCGGCGAGGGCGTCGACGGACCAGGCGCCCTCGCAGCGCACGCTCTCGGCGAGCTCCCACGAGCGCACCCGCTGCACCGTGCCTCCGCGCACGAAGAACGTCTCACCGTTGAACCGGCACGCCGTCGACGCCAGGTATGCGACGACCGGGGCCACGTTCCCGGGGTCCCACTCGTCGAACATGCCGTCGCGGGTGGCCATGATGTCGCCGAGGCCCGGGGTCGCCAGGGTCAGACGCGTGCGGGCGACGGGAGCGATGCAGTTGACCTTGACGTCGAACCGGGACAGCTCCTTGGCGACGATCTGGGTGAACGTCGCGATGCCTGACTTCGCCGCGCCGTAGTTGCTCTGCCCCGGATTGGCGAGCAACCCGGACGTCGAGGACGTGTTGATCATGTTGCGGGGCGCAGCCCTGCCCGCCTTGTGCTCGTCGCGCCAGTAGGCGGCGACGTGGTGGGTCGGACAGAAGTGCCCGCGCAGATGGACACGAATCACTTCGTCCCACTCGCCCTCGGTCATGTTGACGATGAGGCGATCGCGCAGGATGCCGGCGTTGTTGACGAGGATGTCAACACCGCCGTAGGCCTCGATCGCCGTCTCGACGAGCGTGCGCGCTCCCTCCCAGTCAGCGGCGTCGCTATGCAGCCCGATCGCCTGTCCCCCGGCGGCGCGAATCTCGGCGGCGACCTCCTCGGCCGGGTCGGCACCGTCATCGGCAACATCGTTGACGACTACACGGGCACCTTCAGCGGCGAACAGCAGCGCGTGGGCCCGGCCCAGGCCGCGTCCTGCTCCGGTGATGATCGCCACGCGACCGTCGAGTGATCCCATTGACTCCCCTGTCATCAGTCGCCGAAACGTAGCGCGGAGCTCGCGTCAGACCAGGATGATGATGTTGACGGCGGAGTTGCGGCGGACCTGGTCGCCGGCGCCGACCTCGTCACCGTCGATCGACGCCGCCACGAACGTGCCCTGTGTCGACCCGAGCAGGTTGCCGACGCGCAGCCCGGCGTCGGTGAGCGCCTGGCCGATCTGCGGCAGGGTCATCCCGGTGAGGTCCGGGAACGTCACGAGGTCGGGCCCCTTCGACACGTTGGCGGTGATCGTGCCCCCGCGGTCGAGCGTCGTGTCGACGGCGGGGTTCTGGGTGGCGATCTCCCCCGCCGGTATCTCGTCGTCGAAAACGTCCTCGCCGACGGCGAGAACGAGCCCGAGGTCGCCGAGCAGCTGCGTCGCCTCATCGGTGCTGAGCCCGCGCAGCTGGGGCACGCGGCGCGGCTGTGGTCCGTCGGAGACCACCAGTTCGACCTCTGCTCCGGGCAGTACGTCGCCGCCGAGCGGCACTCCCTGCACACTCGACGCGATGACCGTGCCGGCCGGTACGTCCTCGTCGTACTCGGTGGTCGGCTCGGCGGCGACGAGCTCGAGACGCTCGATCTCGGCGCGGGCGTCGGCCAGCGTCATCCCGCTGAGGTCGGGAACGGTGCGGAACTCGGGACCTTCGGACACGACGAGAAGCAGCGGCGATCCTTCGGCGAGGTCCTCGCCCGTCGGCGGAGATGTCCGAATGATCTGGCCGGGCGTGCGGTACTCGTCGGAGCGACCTTCGTCGACGGTGATGTCCCACTCGAAGTCGTCGACGAGCGCAAGCGCCTCGTCCTGCGGGAGCCCGACCACGGCCGGAACCTCATGGGTCGGCGTGCGGAACAACATCCAGGCGAGGTAACCGAGTCCAGCGAGCGCGGCGAGCAGGAGCAAACCGGCGAGCCAGGGAAGCCAACGGCGCCGCTTCCGTTGCGACTCAGCGGGCGGAACTGCCGGTGCCACCGGTTCGGCAACCGGTGCCGCCGTCGCCGCCGCCGGCGGTACAGCCTTGTCCGCGCCCTTGTCCTTGTCCTTGCCCTTGGCCTTGTCCTCCTTGAGTCGGGCCTTGGCCTCCTTCTTGCGGGCTCGGCGGCTCTTCCTGGTGTCGGGGGCGGCGGCCGGCTTGGGAGCCGGGGTCGGTGGCTGCAACCCGGCCCCACGCCGCGCCGGGACCACCGCCGGCGACTCGGCCTCTGGTGGCGCCGTTGGCGTGCTCTCGACGAGGGCGGCGAGATCGCCGTGCTGCCCGGCCGTCGGCGCCTGCGTGCCGGAAGCCGCGGCGACGGCCGATACGGCTGCCGGGACGGCGAGGTTGCTGATCGCCTTCGGCGGGCCACCGATCTCGTCGGTCCCGTCGGTGGGCGACACCGGGGTCGGCGGTGCCGGAACGAGCGCCGGTTCGGGCGTGATCGGCGGCCGGGCGATGCCGCCGGTCGGATCGTTGGGCGCCCGCATCGCCGCCGGGTCCTCGAAGATGCTCGGGGCGAGGATCGGGATCGGGGTCGGCCGGGGCAGCTTGTCGGCGGCGCGCACGAGGGCCCGGCCGAATTGCGACGCGCTGAACCGTTCGGCAGCTTCGGGGCGACCGGCGCGTTCGAGTACCGCCGCCAGCGGACCGAGGTCGGCGGAGACCGGCATCAACTTGCCGACTCGCGCCGACAGCGTGGCGACCGTGGAGTCACCATCGAACGGAACCCGTCCAGTCACGGCCTCGACGAGGATCAGGGCCAGCGAGTAGACGTCGGTGTGCCCGTCGAGCGGCTTGCCCTCGGCCTGCTCCGGTGAGGCGTAGCGGGCGACGTGGGTGGCGACCCTCGACGGCTCCGTCCAGTCGGATTCGCCGAGGATGCGGGCGAGTCCGAAGTCGACGATGCGCAGCCGGCGGTCGTCGCCGAAGACGAGCTTCGAGGGGGTCAACTCGGTGTGCACGAGGCCCTTGCGGTGGGCGAAGTCGAGTCCCCGGCAGGCCTCCAGCCCGACCATCAGGGCTTGCGACGGGGTGAGGTGACGGCCGCGGTCGAAGAGGTCGCGCAGGTTGCCGCCGGACAGGTATTCGACGACGACGTAGACCGTGTCGCGCTTGCCGATCTGCTCCTCACCCCAGTCGTAGACGGCGGCGAGGTTGGGATGCGAGATCGACGCCATCTCGTCCATCTGCTTGCGGAACGTGCGCCGGAAACCCTCCGACTCGGAGAGCTCGGGGCGGACCAGCTTGATCGTCACCGTGCGATCGAGTTCGGTGTCGTGGGCGTCGGCGATCAGCGTGTTGGCACCGGCGGCGACGGTGCGCAGCACCCGGTAGCGCCCCCCGATCGTGCGACCGTCGAGTCCCCTGCGCCGGGGCGTGGGGGGCGGCTGGTCAGCTGTTCGGTCGTCGCTCATGTACTCACGGATCGTCAACGGACGAGCTGACGCCCACCCGACGCAGCAGATTACCGGCATCATGGTGAGGTGAAGCCGCCGCCCGTCCGACGTCGCAGGCGCTTCCACGTCGACGTCAAGCTTGCCGTGGCCAGCTTGGCGATCGCCGTCGGGCTCGTCTTGATCGGTTGGGCGGTCCTTCGCGGCGTCACCGGAGACGACGTCAGCGAGCTGCCCGAGGCGATCGAGCAGATCACTCCGGTTCCCGACGCCGTGCAGGTTCTGGCCCAGTCGCAGGTCATCGTCGACCTCGAAGAAGGCTACGAAGGTCGACTCGGCATCGACGGCTACGACTTCCCCACGTTGCGCCTCGAAGACCTCACCAACGACGACGTCGAGCCCGGCGAGCAGGTCGAGATCCCGCCCGGAGTCGTGTTCGAGCCGGGCAACGACACCTTGACGTTCACGCCCGGTCCGGGCATCGAGATCGAGCGCTTCGACGAAGGCGTCCACGACGTCCGCGTGATCTACTGGCCCGCCGACAGCGGCGAAGGCGCCGCCCGCTCCTACTCCTGGACGTTCAACGTCGTGTAACCCCACCCGCGTACCGACCGATGGGTGCTCTGGGGACGGAACGGTCCCCTAAACACCCATCGGTTGCGACAGGCGGGGTGCTACGGGAGGTCGCCGGTGTCGAGGAGATGCGCGAAGGCGGGCTCGTCGATGATCGGGACGCTGTGCTGCTCGGCCTTGGTGACCTTCGAGGCTCCGGGGTTGTCACCGACCACGAGGGCGAACGTCTTCGCACTGACGCTGCCCGGACTCGTGCCGCCGCGGGCGACGATCGCCTCGGTGGCGCCGTCGCGGCTGAACCCGTCGAGCGTGCCGGACACGACGACGGCCTTGCCGGCGAGCGTTTGCGGGAGTTCCGGACCGGCTGGCTCGGGCAGCTTGCCGAAGTCGACCCCTGCGGCACGCAGCTTCTCGATGAAGGCGCGGTTGCCCTCGCGGTCGAACCAGGTGCGGATCGCCGTGGCAATCACGCCGCCGACACCAGGGACGGCAGCGAGGTCCTCGACCGGAGCGTTCATGACGGCATCGAGCGAGCCGAACGTCGACGCCAGCACCGCGGCGGCGGAGGGACCGAGGTGTTTGATTCCGAGGGCAGTGAGCAAGCGTGGCAGCGGCCGCCCCCGTGACCCGTCGATCGCGGCGACGAGCTTCTCGGCGCTCACCTTGGCGAAGCCCTCGAGCTCGAGGAGCTGGTCCACGGTCACGGCGTAGATGTCGGCGGGATCTTCGACGAGGCCGCTGGCGATTAGCTGGCCGACGGTCCGATCCCCGAGCCCCTCGATGTCCATCGCCCCACGGGACGCCCAGTAGCCGATCCTGGCATGTCGTTGGGCGGGGCACGACGGCTCGATGCAACGGCGGTCGGCCTCACCCTCGGGGCGCACCAGCGGGTTGCCGCACGACGGGCACCGATCCGGGAACACCCACGGCTCGGCTCCCGCCGGGCGCAGCGAGAGCACCGGGCCGACGACCTCGGGGATGACGTCGCCGGCCTTGCGCACGATCACCGTGTCGCCGACCCGCACGTCCTTGGCGCGCACCTGGTCCTCGTTGTGCAACGTCGCCGCGACGACTGTTGATCCGCCGACGAACACGGCGTCGAGGACGGCGAACGGAGTCGCCCGGCCGGTGCGCCCGATCGACACCTGGATGTCGCGGAGCACCGTGGTTCGCTCCTCGGGGGGAAACTTGTAGGCGATCGCCCAGCGCGGCGCCCGCGACGTGAACCCGAGCCGTGACCGCTGCTCGACGTCGTCGACCTTGACGACCACACCGTCGATCTCGTAGTCGAGATCGTGGCGATGCTCCTCCCAGTGCTTGCAGTGGCCGAGCACGTCGTCGAGCGACGTGAACGACTTGGTCTCGGGGTTGACCGGCAGACCGAGCGAGCGGAGGTAACCGAGCGACTCGCTGTGGCTGGTCAACTCCGGACCGCCCTCGACGGCACCGAGCTGGTACGACCAGAACGCCAGATCGCGCTGGGCGGTGATCGAGGCGTCCTTCTGGCGCAAGCTCCCCGCCGCCGAGTTGCGCGGGTTGACGAACGGCCGGGTGCCAGCGGCAGCGGCGGCCTCGTTGAGCCGTTCAAAGCTGGCGACCGGCATGTACACCTCGCCGCGCACCTCGAGCACGGCCGGAGTTCCGCCGCCGGGCGACTTCAACGATCGGGGCACGGCGCCGATCGTCGCCACGTTGGCCGTGACGTCCTCACCGACGCGCCCGTCGCCCCGCGTTGCCGCCTGCTTGTAGCGGCCGCGCTCGTAGCGGATGCTCATCGCCAGCCCGTCGATCTTCAGCTCGCAGACGTACGTCACCGTTTCGTCCGGCAGGCCGCGGGCGACGCGGGCGCCCCAGGCCTCGAGCTCCTCGCGAGTCATCGCGTTGTCGAGGCTCATCATCGGGACGGCGTGCGTCACCGGAGCGAACAGGGTGCTCGCCGTCCCACCGACATCAGCGGCCAGGGGGTTGTCGATCTCGACATCCGGATACTCCGCGGCGAGGGCGCGCAGCTCGCGGACGAGGGCGTCGAAGTCGCCGTCGGAGATCTCCGGATCGTCGAGCTCGTGGTAACGGCGGTTGTGATAACGGACCAGTTCGGCGAGTGCGACCAATCGTGCTTCAGGCTGCTCGATCGGTGCCGCTACGTCGTCGCTCATCAGGACCGATCCTCGCAGCCCGACACGGCGATGCGCCGTCCGATCTCGCGCACGGCACGGCAAACCCGCTCGGCGACGACTGGAGTGTGCAGGCCGAGACCACAGTGGGCGGTGACGAGGCTGCGCTCACGAAGCAACGTTTCGTCGACACCCCGACGGTCGAGCTCGGCCCACAATTCCGCCAACTCACGCCACTGGCGGTCGGGCGAGACGAACATCGGGCCGTCGGTGGCGACGACGCCCCAGGCAATGCGCCCGCCGCTCTCGAGGAAGCGGGCAAGGTACCCGGCGGCCTTGGTGACGGTCCGGCGGGCCGGAATCGACAGCACGTCGGGCCCGGCGGCGAGCAGCGATGCGACGTCGGCGTCGCCGCAACAATGCACCCCGACAGTCGCCACGCCGGACACGCTCGCCATTGCCCCCGACAGCAGGTCGATGGCCGGATCGGGGGCGATCGGGAAACCCGGCGTGAACAGTTCCCCGAACCACGGCTCGTCGATGACGACGATCTGCGGTGAACGGGGCAACGCCGCGGCGACGGCCACGGACAGGGCGGCCACGTGCGACCGCACGGCGCGGGCCGCCACGGCGAATGCCACGTCGTCGGCGAGCCCGGCCCGGGCGAGCGCCACGCCAAGGGTCACCGGTCCGACGAACTGCCACTTGACCGGTCCGTCGAGATCGATCGACACGGCGTGGTCGAGGAATCGCCGCAACCCCGAGAAGCTGTCCGTGGAGACGTCGGTGATCACCGCGGCGTAGGGGTCGACCGCCGCCGGATCGACGGCGATGCTGCCGTATTGCCCGGCGGTCACCCCGTTGATCCCGACGACGGCCTGGGCGATCATGCCCTCGGCCGGGCACCGGCGCGGTAGCGAAGGAATAGCGGGGACGTCGTATTCCGTGATCGCGAAACGAACCGCCTCGCTGGCCGAGCGGTGGGGCAGCGAGCCGACTCCCGTCGCCGTGCCAGGGCGCAGGTCGGCGAGGCGCGGGACGCCGCGGGCGAGCACCCGCTGCGGATTCGGGGCAGTCCCGGCCGGGCGAACCGTCGTCGTCACCACTGCCCGCAGTCTGTCCGATCGGGCCACGGTGGTTGCAGTCGGCGCGCGCCGTGAATTCGGTCGTGCACTCGCCGCCGACCGCGTTTCGACGGCCGAACTGTGAGCTCAAACAGCAGAAGCGTGCCGCGAATCTCGGGCGTCGCAGGCGACAAATCTGTCTCGTTCGTGGAGGTAGAACGAGGCACCGTCGCGATGGCCGGCGACCACCCACTTCAAGAGCAACCAGAGCTACCGGCGCGGGACTCAAGACCCACGGATACGTGAGAACAGCCAGAAACCTGCTGCGACAGCTCACAGTTCTCCCTGCGCCACGTACATTCGCGTCGTGTCCGCCGCCGCTCGTGCCGTCGTGTGGGTCACCCGTCTGGCCTGGCTCGTCGTCGCCGTCGCCGGTGGGTCGGCGGTCGGCGAGGCGTTGAGCGAGCACTCGCGTGCGGTGCAGATCGTCGGAACGGCGGCGGCCTGGGGGGGATGGGCGATCGGCGCCGTCGCTCTCGCCGTGCCGAGCGTTGTCACGCTCACCGTCGCCAGAACGGTCATCCCAGGGGCGATCATCGTCGCCGTCGTCGTCCTCATCGAACGAGGCGACCCAGGGACGGTGATCGCCCTACTCGCGCCCGCCCTCGCCGCCAGCGCCCTCGTCGCGACCGCCGAGTTCGGGCGCTGCTACATCCAAGCATCCGCCTACGGGGACGAGTTGCGCTTCGGGCTGCGGCCACCGATCGGCTACCTCGCCGCCTGTGTCGCCACGTGGCTTGCAACGGCGACGGCCATCGTGCTCGCTCCTCCAGCTCTCGCCGGGCGGGCGTGGGCCCTCGGGATCCCGTGTGCGGTCGTCGCCCTCATCGGCATCGCCGTGCTGCCGCGCCGTTGGCATCAGCTGTCACGCCGCTGGCTCGTCCTCGTGCCGGCCGGAATCGTCGTCCACGACCCGGTCGTCCTGATCGAGACGTTGATGCTGCCGACGCGCACGATCGCCGCTGTCGTCCTCGACGACGTCGGCGACGCCACGCAGAAGGCTGCCGACCTCACCGGCCCGACTCCCGGATTGGCCTTGGAGATCGAGCTCACCGAACTGACCACCGCCGTACTCGCACCGACGGCAGGCCATCGCGACGGGATGACGATCCACGTCGCTGCCCTGGTGGTGTCGCCGACACGTCCCGGGTCCGTCGTCAAGGCGGCCGCCGCGGCGGGCTACTCGACCGCCTGACCGCGCCGTAGCCTGGTCGGGTGACCGAGCAGCTCATCTACCTCGACCATGCGGCGACTACGCCGATGCGTCAGGCCGCCATCGAGGCGATGCTGCCCTACCTCGCCAACGGCTACGCCAACCCGAGCGGCGCCCATCGGTTCGCCCGCCAGGCCCGGCGGGCGGTCGATGATGCGCGTGACCGGATCGCCGGGATCGTCGGATGTCTTCCCGGTGAGGTGGTGTTCACGAGCGGCGGGACGGAGAGCGACAACGCCGCGATCGCCGGCGCAGTGTGGCGCCACGGTGGTGTGCCGGTGTGCCCGGCGACCGAGCACCACGGCGTGCTCCACGTCGTCGAGCGGCACGGCGGGCGGGTGACCGGCGTCGACCGCTATGGCCGGGCCGACCTCGACCAGCTCGCCGCGGCGCTCGACGACGGCGTCTCGATCGTGTCGGTGATGGCGGTCAACAACGAGGTCGGCTCGATCAACGACCTCGCCGCAGTCGCCGAGGTCGTTCGTGCCGGTGCGCCGAAGGCGCTGCTCCACACGGACGCCGTGCAGGCGGGGTGTTGGCTCGACCTCCGCCAGCTCTGGCCCCACGTCGACTTGCTGTCGCTGAGCGCCCACAAGTTCGGAGGCCCGAAAGGAGTCGGCGCTCTCATCGTGCGCAAGGGCGTCGCCCTCGACGCCCTCCTGGTCGGCGGTGGCCAGGAACGCGACCGCCGCAGCGGGACGCACAACGTGCCAGGGATCGTGGCGATGGCTGCCGCCTTCACGGCAACCGATGTCGAGCGTGACGCCGAGGGCGAGCGGATCGGCGCCGTTCGCGATCGGCTCGTCGGCGGGGTCGTTGCCGCCGTCGACGGCGTGCGCGAGACCGTGCCCACCAGCGCCAAGGTCGCCGGCGCCGCCCACATCTGCGTCGACGGGGTCGAGAGCGAGTCGCTGCTCTACCTCCTCGACGAGGCGGGACTGTGTGCCTCGGCGGCCTCGGCGTGTGCCAGCGGGGCGATGGAGCCGTCGCACGTTCTCGCCGCCATGGGTGTGGGAGCGAACTGGGCGGCGGGAGCGTTGCGGATGACGCTCGGCCGCACGACAACGGATGCCGACGCCGGGCGCGCCGTCGAGATCCTCGCCGCGGCGATCTCCACGCTGCGCGCCCGCCGTCCGCCCGTCGCCGTAGGAGCAGACCGGCCATGAAGGTGATGATGGCGATGAGCGGCGGGGTCGATTCGTCCGTCGCCGCCGCCCTCCTCGCTGCCCGCGGCCACGACGTCGTCGGCGTGACGATGCGCCTATGGGGCGGGGAGAGCGACACGGGTTGCTGCAGCGTGTCGGATGTCGACGACGCCCGCCGCGCCGCTGACGCCCTCGGCATCGAACACCTCGTGTTCAACTTCAGCGACGACTTCGAGGCCCACGTTGTCTCGCCGTACGTCGCGGCACATCACGCCGGGATCACGCCGAATCCGTGTATCGAGTGCAACCGTACGGTCAAGTTCGCCCGCCTGTCCGAGCGGGCGACCCAACTCGGCTTCGACGCCGTGGCGACGGGCCATCACGCCCGCATCGGCCGGCGCAGCGGCCAGCTCACGCTCGAGCGCGGCGCCGACCGGGCCAAGGACCAGAGCTACGTCGTGCACATGCTCGAGCAGAGCGACCTGGCCCGCACGATGTTCCCGATCGGATCGCTGACGAAGAAGGAGGTCCGTTACCGAGCCGCTGCCCTCGGGCTGCGTACGGCGACGAAGCCGGACAGTCAGGACGTCTGCTTCATCACCACCACGGGCGGGCGCCAGCGGTTCCTCAGCCGGCGCATCCCGTTCACGCCAGCTCGCGTCGTCGACTCCGGTGGATCGGCCGTCGGGACGGTCCCGGCAATCGAGCTGGTGACCGTCGGCCAGCGCAAGGGCCTCGGGATGGCGGGTGGCGGACCCAAGCGTTACGTCCTCGCCGTCGACCGGTCAGCGGCGACGGTCGTCGTCGGCGACGAGCGCGAGCTCCTCGACGACGGGCTGGACGTCGCGGCGCCGACGTGGATCGCCGGGCCCTACGAGGGTGACGTGCTCGTCCAGACGAGCGCTCACGGAACGCCGCACCGGGCAACGGCACGGTTGACCGACCTCGGACTGCGTGTGGACTGGCATGACCCCCAGCGCCGCGTCGCCCCGGGTCAGAGCGTCGTGCTGTACCACCTCGACGATCGTTGCGTGCACGGCGGCGGCATCGCCGCGCAGATTGACGGCGGCGGAATCGCCGCGCAGATTGACGGCGGCGGAACCGCCACCTGACAGGATGGAGGGCTACGAGCCGGCATCCTACGGCGATCGCATCGCTGACGTGTACGACGGGCTGTTTGCCGACGTCAGTGATGTCCCGGCGACGGTGGCGTTCCTCGACGGGTTGGTCACGGCACGGCCGGCGCGGATTCTCGAGCTCGCCGTCGGCACGGGACGGCTGGCGATCCCGCTCGCTGCCTGCGGACACGACGTCACGGGAATCGACGTCAGCGCGGCGATGCTCGATCGGCTCCGGGCCGCCGACCTCGACCAGCGGGTCACCGGCGTGCTCGGCGACATGGTCGACGACCTTCCCGCCGGCCCGTTCGACCTCGTGTTCGTGGCCTTCAACTCGTTGTTCATGGTCGCCGACGCGGACCGCCAGCGACAGTGCTTCGCTGCCGTGGCGCAGGTTCTTTCTGTCAGCGGCGCGTTCGTTGTCGAGGCCTTCGTGCCGTGGGATCCACCCCACGGCGGGTCGAACATCGAGGTGCGCTCGATGACCGCCGACCGAGTCGTGCTCGTCGCCGACGTGACTGACCCGGCGTCGCAGACGGTACGCGGCCAGTTCGTCGAGCTGACCGACGGCGAGCCCGTGCGGCTGCGCCCCTTCGTCCTGCGTTACTCGACTCCAGCCGAGCTCGACGGCTGGGCGAAGGCCGCCAGCCTGCGGCTCGCCGAGCGCTACGCCGACGTCGAGGGCGCTCCGTTCACCGACGACTCCCCGTTTCACGTGAGCGTGTTTCGACGGATCTGAACCGACGTTGCTCACACTGCGAGATTTAGGTGCACCATTTCGGTCCCGGTGCAGTCGTATCCTGACTTGTAACTGTGAGACAGATGCGACTGAACCCGCTCAACGGCCGCTGGGTCACGATCGTTTCCGACCGCGCCCATCGGCCACGTGACTTCGCGCCGCGCCAACCGGCAATCGATGCTGACCCAGATCGTCCGTGCCCGTTCTGCCCCGGCAACGAGGACGCCACGCTGCCCGAGCTCGACGCCGTCGACGGCGGCGGATCGTGGCAGATGCGCGTGATCCCCAACCTGTACCCCGCCTTCGGCGGAGGTCACGGGTTCGTCGTTCACCACGTCGGTCCCGTTCACGTGGTCGCCGAGGCGACCGGCACGCACGAGGTCTTCGTGTACTCGCCCGATCACAACGGTGGGTTGGCAGCGCTCAACGACGACCAGGCGGCAGCGCTGATGCACGCCCTCAAGCGACGCCTTGATGTCCATGCCGCATCGACAGGTATCCGCTACACGCAGGTCATCGTCAATCATGGCCGGGAGGCCGGTGCTTCCCTCGTCCATCCCCACGCCCAGATCCTCGGGCTGCCGTTCGTCCCCACGGAAGTCCTCGACGAGGAGCGGGCGTTCGCTCGCTTCGCCGGCGGGTGCGTGATCTGCACGACGATCGACGCCGAGGAGCTGAGCGGCGAACGTGTCGTCTTCGCCGACGCCGACGTCGTGTGCGTGGCGCCGTTCTGGAGCGGAGCACCGTACGAACTGCTGCTCATGCCGCGCCGCCACGAAGGGCACCTGCAGGCCGCCGACGACGACAGCCTCGAAGCGATGGGCCGGGCGATCCGCGACGTCGTTGCCGAGCTCAACTCGACGCTCGGTGACGTCGCCTTCAACCTGGGCATCCACAGCGCTCCGCACGAGCACGCCGGCGAGTACCACTGGCACGTCCACCTCTGGCCGAACCTCGTCACCCAGGCCGGATTCGAACGTGGCACCGGCGTGATGATCAACGTCGTGCCCCCTGAAGACGCCGCGGCGAGCCTCCGCGTCGCCCACCGCGCGGCAGCCGTCTGATCGGTTTCCCCCTCGCCGAGGAATCACGTCGTCAGAGCTGGCGGAGTACCGCGGTGGTTGCGGCGGCGGCGACGACCACCACGATGAACGGGGCGCGGCGCCAGGCGAGCAAGATGGCGACGGCGATGCCGGGGAGCCGCTCGTCGATCACGAGGTCCTGACCCGTCGACACCGTGCCCTGGACGACGAGGGCGCTGAGCATCGCCGCCGGGACAAGGGCGAGACAGCGGTCGAGGGCGGGTGGCAGCCGGCGGGAGCCGATCAGCACCAGCCCGAGGAACTTGAAGGCGTAGGCACCGGCTGCCAGCCCCAGCACCAGTCCCCACGTCACACAATCACCCCCTCGTCGGGGAGATCGTCGGGGTGAGCGGCGTCGGGCGCCCGCAACCCGATGAGCACGGCAGCCGACGAGCACAGGATCGGCACGCCGACCGGCGTGAACGGGATGAGCACGAGGCAGATCGTTCCGCCGAGAATCGCCGCGACGAGTCCGAGGCGATGGCGAAGGTGCGGTGCGACCATGGCGACGAACCCGGCCGGAAACGCGACGTCCAGACCGTAGGTATCCGGCTCGATCGCCGATCCGACCAGCGCGCCGACGAGCGTCGCCGTGTTCCAGCAGACGTACACCGCCGCCCCGGTGATCCAGAAGGCGCGACGCTTGGCGGCGGGATCGCGCTGAACGCTCGCCATCGCCGTCGACTCGTCGATCGTCAGCTGGGCGGCCAAGGCCCGCTTGGCGAGCGAGCCTGTGATCACCCGCGACATCGCCAGTCCGTAGACCGCATTGCGGGCGGCGAGCACCATCGCCCCGCCGAGGGCGGCCGAGGTCCCGCCGCCGGCGGCAACGACACTCACGGCGCTGAACTGCGACGCCCCCGTGAAGACGAGCAGCGACATCACGCACGCCTGGATGACCGAGGCGCCGGCGGCGACGGCCCCGACCCCGAACACCAAGCCGAACACGCCGACGGCAGCGCCGAGCGTGAGCGATGCCGTGACGACATCGTCTCCGGCGGCGCTGCTGTCCGAGCCGATGGCGCTGCTAACCACTGAGTCGGGCGACGAGGGCGGCACCGGCGGCCCGCACCGTCGGATCGGCGGAACTGTCCGGACCGAACACTGCCTCGGCGACCTTGATGGCGTGCTCGTCGCCACTGGCGACCGCCCGATCGACGACATCGTCGGCGTCGACGTCGCCCCCATCGAACCCGCCGACCGTCGGCAGGCGATACGTCGACACCAAAGCGGCGATCGCCCGCCAGGCGCAGCCGAGGACGAGGTCGACCACCGCAGCATCCACGAGGTCGGCGACCTGGCGGATCGCTGCGGTTGGTGTGAGCGTGTGGACGTAGACGATCGGGTCGCCGGCGCCGCCTGCGACAACCGTGTCGCCGGCGGCGCTCAGCAGGGCGTCGACGCCGAGCGCCGACGCGTCGACGGCGTCCACGGCGGCGACGAACTCGGAATCGCCGTCGAGACGTCGCACGGATTCGAAGATGAGGCCGTCCCCGCCGGCACGTCGGTCCGGCAAGGCGGCGAGCGCGACGTCGACGGCCAACGTTCCCGAGGGGGTCGTCGGGCCGGGCACGTCCTGGTAGCGGGCCGCCCAATAGGCCAGTCCACGGGCGAGCTCGGCGATCCGCTCGGGCGACTCGACAACGCGCACGGCGCGGACAGCGTGGGCTGTGCGCAGCCAGCCATGCGTCGCCGCCGCCATCAACCCTGGCGCCAGTCGCGGCACCCATGTCCTCACGACCTCGACCCACGGTGCGGCGGCCAGCTCGGCGGTGAACTGTCGCTCCCAGTCCCCGACCGTCGCCAGCACGCCGAGCTCGGGTTCTCCGCCGGTCGGCGCCACGGCATCTTCCAGCCGGGAGACGTAGCGGTCGACCCAACCGGGGACGGCGTGGGGTCGGCCGAGCCGGACGAGCGCCTCGACGACCATCGGGCCGTGGTTCGACAGGCCGCCGCCGAACTCAGGGCCGAACGCCGCAAGACGCGCCAGCGCCTCATCGAGGACGTCGTCGGGTGCCACTGCCAGTCGAACCTAGTGGCGCCGCCCGCGCCGAGCGATGGGGGTTGGGGGGCTCAGGCGGTGATGCGCCACACGTTGAACGCCGGCCCGGCGCCGGGCAGGACGACGGCGTCACCGTCGATGGTCAGTACGCCATCGCCGAACAGGCGCTCGGCGGCTCCGGTCATGCCGAGATCGCCGCGGCCGATGCGCAGCGGAGTATGGCTGCCCCTGGAGGCATGGACGAGCACCGCCTCGTCGGCGGTCTCCCGCACAAAGGCGACGGCGTCGTCACCAGCCCCGACATAGCGCATGCCGCCACGCCGTAGCGCGTCGACACCACGACGGAGGGCGATCAACTCCCGGTAGGTCGCCAGCAGGCCGTGGTCCCACATCGACTCGTCCCACGGGAACGGCTGGCGGCCGGCGTCAGACGTAGTGCCGCCGACACCGACCTCGTCGCCGGCGAACACCATCGGCACCCCCGGCATCGTGAGGAGCAGACCGACGCCGACACCCTGGTGCTGCGGGGAACGGGCGACAGTGGAGAAGCGAGCTGTGTCGTGGCTGTCGAGCAACGTCATGCTCGCGTTCACCGAACGCCAGGGCACGCCGGCCGTCAGGGCTCGCATCGTGCTGACGAGGTCATCACCGCCGACGGTCGGGAGCGGGCCAGGAACGCCGAGCAGCCGCGCCGACGGCTGGGCCAGCCAGCTCCACACCGGTCGGGTGAACCACCAGCACGCCATGACGCCGTGCCATCCGTCGCCGGCGAGATCGTTGGTGGCATCGTGGAGGTGCTCGCCGACGAGCCACGAGCCCGGGCGGGCCGCCGCCATCGTCGTCCGCAGGTCACGGAACACGTCGTGGTTGACGTCGATCCCACCGTGCCGGCCGGTCATGTTGCCGACGTCGATACGCCAGCCGTCGAATCCATCAGCGCCGTCGACTGCCGTCCCGCGCAGCCATCGGGCGGCGACGCCATCGGCCCCGAGGAGCGCCTCGCGCAGTCGCCCCGAGCGCAGGTCGAACTTCGGCAAGGTCGGCACGTCGAACCATCCGACGTAGTCGTGGGGGTGCTCGGTGAAGAAGTAGTAGCCGGCCTCCGGAGCGGCGGCGTCCGCCCGCGCCGCCTCGAACCAGCGGTGATGGTTGCCGGAGTGGTTGGTCGTGAGGTCGCCGATCACCCGCATGCCACGGCGGTGGGCGGCTTCGACGAGCGCCGCGAGGGCGGCATCGCCGCCGAGCACCGGGTCGACGACGTCGAACGTCGAAGCGTCGTAACGATGGCACGACCGCGCCGGGAACACCGGCGTGAGGTAGATCATGTTGACGCCGAGCTGTTCGAGGTGATCGAGTCGCTGCCGCACCCCTACCAGGTCGCCGCGGTAGAGCTGGCGGACGGCCCGTTTCCAATCCGTGGCGATCGGCGTGTCCCAGTCGGACTCGATCGCCCAATCCCCGTCGGGATCCACCCAGTCCTGCTCGTCGATGCCGCGGGCGAAGCGGTCGGGGAAGATCTCGTAGCACACCGTGTCGGCGAGCCAGTCCGGCGGTGGGGCGAACGTCGACAGCACGAAATCGTCACGATCGGCGACGTCGCGGCGCCACGTCCCGGCGCCGTTGACCCAGCGCGTCCCGTCCGCGCTCTCGACGAGGAACCGGTAGGGCGTCAGCGGGTTTACGGCGCGGACCTCACCCTCCCACCACGTCGCGCCGTCGTCGCCGGGCTCGGCACCCACAACCGTCGCATTTGTGTATTTCGGCTCGCCGTCGGTGACGGCCCGCACGTGCACGGCATTGGCGGCGAGTCCGGTCGGTACGCGCAGGCGGAGGCTGACTCGGTCGCCGAGGTCGGGCGCCGGGTCGTCGAGGTAGCGAGCCGACCCGTCGTGGTGCGGTTCTCGAGCGAACTCCGTCATTGGTCGAGCACGGTAGGCGACACTGCGGCCCTACCCGACGCCCCGTTACTCTTCGGCCATCGACACGGCCGAACCAACCGACCTCGACCTCGACGCCCTCGCCGCCGAGGTCGCGACGATGCTCCCGGAGGCCGGCGAGATCGCCTTGCGCTGGTTCCGCAGTGGGCTGCAGGCGCAGGACAAGGGAGGCGCGGGTGGCTACGACCCGGTGACGATCGCCGACCGCAACATCGAGGCGACGCTCCGCGCTCGGATCACGGCCGCCTTTCCGGATCACGAGGTGGTCGGTGAAGAGGCCGGAAGCAGTGGTCCACCCGGCCGCTTTCGCTGGCTGATCGACCCGATCGACGGCACCAAGGCGTTCGTCACCGGATCGCCGTTGTGGGGCACGTTGATCGGCCTCCTCGACGACGGCCGCCCGGTGGCCGGCTGGATCCACCAGCCGTACCTCGAGGAGACCTTCGTCGGCATCGCCGGCCGTGGCGCGTGGATGGATCGGCGCGGCACGCATCGCCAGTTGCGCACGCGCCACGGCGTCAAGCTCGGCGACGCCATCGTCTATTGCACGACGCCGACGATGTTCACCGATCCCGACGAGCAGGCGCTGTTCGACGCCATCAGCGAGCGGTCTCGCCTCGTCCGCTATGGCGGCGACTGCTACGCCTACGCCCAGCTGGCGATGGGCCACGTCGACGTCGTCGTCGACACCAGGCTGCAGCCGTACGACATCGTCGCCCCGATTGCCATTATCGAAGCCGCCGGAGGCGTCGTCATCGGCGGCGCCGGCCGGCCGGCGAGTGAAGGTGGTTTCGTCGTGGCGGCCGGTTCAGCCGAGCTTGCCGCCCAGATTGGCGACCTCTGACACCGTGCGCTCAGCCCTTGACGGCGCCGGCCATGATCCCGCCGACGATGAATCGCTGGAGGAATTGGAACAGCAGGACGACCGGGATCGAGGCGATGAGCGCGCCGATGGCAAACGGTCCCCACCTCAGGTCGTAGCGGTCGCCTGACAGCAGCCCCTGCAGTCCCGTAGCGACGGTCTTCGACGGTGAGGAGATGTCCTGGCCGAACAGGATCACGGAGGCGATGAGGAACTCGGCCTGGCTGGAGATGAACGAGAGCAAGAAGATGATCGCCAACACCGGGGCCGCGAGCGGAAGGATGATCTTCCAAAAGATCTGCGCATGAGTGGCCCCGTCGATCTTGGCGCTCTCGTCGAGGGAACGGGGAATGGTGTCGAAGAACCCCTTGATCAGCCAAGCGTTCGCTCCGAGAGCGCCGCCGAGGTAGAACAGAACGATCGTCGCCATCGAGCCGGAACCGAGCTGATCGAACGCCGACGTCATGCTCTGGACCATGATGTAGATCGCCACAAACGCCAGCGCGGCCGGAAACATCTGGATCAACAGCAGCGCGAACAGGCCTGATCGTCGGCCGCGGAACCGCAGCCGAGAGAACGCATAGGCGGCTGAGGCAGCGAGCAGCACTGTCGACCCGGCGGTGACAACGCTGATCGCCAACGAGTTCCAGAACCACTGCCAGTACGGGTAGTTGTCGACGAGCGTGTGGTACTGGCGTAGCGTGAACGTCTCCGGCCAGAGCTTCTGGTTGCTCAACGAGGCGCTCGGCGAAAAGGCGGCGAGGACGACGAACCACACCGGGAAGAGGGCGAAGATCAGGGCCAGAACGCCGACGACGTGTCGCCACCCGGTTTCTTGGAACCACCGACCGAACGAGCGCCGGCGCTGCGGTACGTGCGTCGTGGTTTTTTCGAAGAGCGACGCCATTCCGGCCGCGGGATACTTGCCGACCGAGTAAATGCCCTCTTCGTAGGTACGGTCGTCGGTGGTCACCTGACCTCCTCGTAGGCTTTGGTGTACTTGAATCCGAACGCCGAGATCACGGCGACGATCATGAAGATCAGCACGGAGAGGGCGGATGCGAGCCCCTGTCGCTTGGGGTCGATGTCAAGGGCGATGCGGTAGGTCCAGGTCAGCAGGATGTCGGTTGTCCCGGCCGTCTCGCCCGTGTCGCGTGGGCCACCGTTGGTGAGCAACCAGATCAACGTGAAGTTGTTGAAGTTGAAGGCGAAGCTGGCAACCAGCAGCGGGCTCACGCTGACGAGCAGCAATGGGAACGTGATCTTGCGAAACGCCTTCCACCCGTTGGCGCCGTCGACGAGTGCCGCCTCTTTGAGCTCGGACGGGATGCTCTGCAACGCGCCAGTGTTGACGAGCAGCATGTAGGGGTAGCCGAGCCAAAGGTTGACGAGGATCAGCGACAACATCGCCATCGCCGTGTTCGTCAGCCACGGGATATCGGCATTGAGCCATTTGTTGATGCCAAACGTCTGGTTGAGCATCCCCTTCCACACGAGTGCGGTCATGAACCCCGGCAGTGCGTAGGGGATGATCAGTACCGATCGGTAGATCCTGCGTCCTCTCATTCGAACGTCGTTGAACACGATTGCGAGTAGTAGACCGAGGGCGAACGTGACGGCTACCGACGCGATGGCGAAGGCGAAGTTCCATGCCAACACGCGGAAGAACGGACCGCGGAACTCGGAGGACGTGAACACCGTGCGGTAGTTGTCGAACCCGACGCGGGCGGTGAAGCCGGGCGACAACGAGTTGCCGTCGGCGTCGACGAACGAGCCTTCCTCCTCGTGATAGACGACGCCTGTCTCGGTATCGGTGATCGTGTCTGCCTCGGCGTCGTAGACGCGAGTCGTGCGGCTCTCGACCGCCTGACCGCCGGTGATCGTGATCGCCGCGTCCTCGGACTCGCCGGGCATCTGATACGTCTCCGGATCGGGATAGCCGGGCAGCGCCCGCACGTCTCCGGCCCGCACACCGGTGAGGTCGCCAGCCGACTCGACGAACGTGCGGCCGGTGGTGACCAAGGTGGTGAGCTGGGCGTCGGCGAGATCGAGCTCGGTCAGCTCGGTGTCGGTGCCGAGGAACAGCTGCTCGCCTTCGGGGTCGAAGAGGGCGAACCCTGCGAACACACCGTCGGCACCCTTCATCGCGGTGATGTCGTAGCGTGTCGCCCCTTCGACCGGCGCCACGGACTGACTTTGGATCTGGTCGATCGCCTGCGTTCGGGTGAGGACGTGACCGGTGCCGTAGTTGGTGAACGACGCGTACCCCGTGTACACGACCGGGTAGAGCCCGAATACGAAGAGGAAGAACACGCCAGGCAGCAGGTATTTCATCGGCACATAGCGCCGCGGCAGATACACCGCGTTGAGCGCGATCAGCGTGACGATGAGTACCGCTGCGTAGCCCCATGCCTCCTCCCCGAGGGCGGCCACGAGCCCGGCGATGGCCACGGCATCGGCAGCGCCGAGGAGCAGGATCTTGACGATCCAGCCTGAGATCGACCCGCTACGTCGGCCGGGGCGGGTGAGCTGTGACGGTTCGAGGGGCGGCGCCTGGGTGCTCCCAGGCGCCGAAGGTCCCTCGGCCATGCGCTAGCCGCCGATCTCCGACCGGATCTGCTCGGCCGCGGCGGTGAACTCGGCGGGGCCCTCACCGCCGCGCAGCGTGTTGACCTCGGCGAGACCGAGCGACAGCCACACAGAACTCATCTCGGGGATCGCCGGCAGCGGGATCCCAGCAGCTCCGGCCTCGCCGAACCCGGCGATGTCGGGGTCGGACGACACCTGTTCGTATGCCGACGTCAGCGCGGGCGGGCGACCACCGGCCTCGAACAGCGCGAGCTGGCTCGCCTCCTGGCTCATGTAGTCGAGCACGAAGCTCGTCGCCAGGTCTTTCTGCTCGGAGAACGACGAGATCATGAACCCTTGCACGCCGACGAACACGGCCGGCGGCTCGCCGCCTTCGCGAGCCGGGATCGGGCTGACGGCGTAGGGCACGCCGGTGGCCTGGAACCCGTTGTCGGCCTGGGTCAGCGCCCACGGACCGGTGATCGCGAACGGTGCGTTGCCGGACCCGAACGACTCGATCATCACGTCGTAGGTGACGTCGGCGTTGAGCAGGCCGGCTGCCGCCTGCTCCTGCAGGAACGTGCCCGTGGCCAGCCCGCCCTCGGAGTCGATGCCGAGGTCGTCGGGGTTGTACGTGCCGTCCTCGTTCTGGCCGAAGATGTAACCACCGAACGCCGACAGGATCGGCTGGAGGTGGTAGGCGTCGCCCTCCGGCCCGATCTGGAAGGCGAGCCCCTGGTACGACGGGTCATCGGCGTATTGGGCCTTGAAGTCGGTGGCGATCTGGATCATCTCCTCGAACGTGGCCGGCGCCTCGGGGACGAGATCGGTGTTGCGCACGAGGGCGATGTTCTCCACGGCGTAGGGCAGGCCGTAGGTCTGCCCGTCGTAGGTGAAGCCGTCGATCGCGACGTCCTGGAAGCCGTCGGCGACGCCGGAGAGGTCGAGCGGCTCGACGACGCCGTTGGCGACGAATTCGCCGAGCCAGTCGTGGGCGCCGATGACGATGTCGGGTCCCTCGCCGCTCGGTCCGTCAACGACAGCTGCTCGCGGATCTGGCCGAACTCGAGCTCCTGGACGGCGATGACGATGCCGTTCTCGTCGGCGAAGGGTTGGGCGATCGCCTCGACGACGGGCTGTCGAGTGTCGTCGGTCCAGATCACCAGGTCAGCGTCGCCGCGTTCGGGAGCGGTCACCGGAGGCTCGGTAGCTGCCACCGCCTCGGTGCCAGCAGGCTCGGTGCCAGCAGGCTCCGTGCCAGCAGGCTCGGTGCCTGCAGGCTCCGTGCCGGCAGGCGGCTCGGTGGTGGCACCGGCGGCGCCGACGGACCCGACGGCCCCGACCAGTGTGACTGCGGCGAGGATGGACCAAACCTTCGACCGGCTTCGCATGCTTCCCCCTTCGGTGTGGAGACTCCGGATAAGTACCGGCGATTTCCGGGACAGTAGCAGCGCCGCCGGCGCCGTGAATTGGGGCGACACCGATTTCTCCGGCCGCAAGTGAGACGAAAGTGGGTTCTCCTCGGGTTTGTGTGGGTCGGTCGCGCGCTGCGTCACGGTTGCATGGCTCTGAAGAGCGGGCGTACTGCGGCGTCGCGCCGGGTGCTCGGATTCTGAGGCCACGATCCGGACAGCTGTGACCCGTCTGGGGCCTCGAATCGGCGCGTCAGCCGATGCCGGGATTCTGGTGCCGCAAAGCGGTCAGCGGTGACCGGTTTGCGGCCTCAGAATCGCCGCGGCCCCAGAGTGGAGGTGATAGGTGGGCACCTCTCCCAGGTGTCGTCGCGACGCTCGACAACCGCCCCTTCCAGCGCCACGCGCTCGCCGGCACCTCGATCGAACCCACAGGAACCCGATGAGTCCCCGAAAGTGTCCGGTTCGTGACCCCAGAATCTCGAGACCGCCACCACGGGTAGCGTGCGGCCGGTGCGGGTCCTGATGCTCACATGGGAGTACCCGCCCGCCACCGAGGGCGCGGCGGCGCACGTCGACGGGCTGAGCAGGGCGCTCGGACAGGCTGGCCACGACGTCGTCGTGCTGACGGTCGGGAGGGCGGGGTCGGCGGGCGCGACGACGACTGCGGTGCGCGTGTTCGCGCGCCGCGGCCGAGCTGCCGTGGATCCCCGACGACGACGTCGTCGCCAGCGCGGCGTCGGCGAACCACCACCTCGTTCGTCTGACCATCGAGCTCGGCGACTGGCGGCCAGACGTCGTCCATGCCCACAACTGGCAATGCGCGTGGGCGGCGACGACGATCGCTGCCCTGCACGGCGTGCCGCTCGTGACGACGTTCCACACCACATTGCGGGGTCAGCACGGCGGGCGTGTCCCACCGGGTGAACCGAGCACGATCCACGCCGTCGAGTCGTGGCTCGCCCATGGGTCGACGCAGGTCATCGCTCCGTCGATGTTCATGTCCCGCGAGGTGCTCAGTGGGTTCGAGCTGCCCGTCGAGCGGATCCACCGCGTGCCCAACGGGATCGACCCCACGTGGTGGTCGGCCGGCGAGTGGCCGGAGTCCCGCCCGCCGCTCGTGCTCACGTGGGGGCGGGTGCAGTACGAGAAGGGGTTCCAGGTGCTCGCTCGGGCGATGAGCACGTTGCGGTCGCGAATCGCTGACGTCGAGTGCATCATCGCCGGACGGGGCAGCTATCTGCCCGAGCTGCAGTCGCAGGTCGACATCGAGGGCGTCAGCGACATCGTGCGCCTCGTCGGCTTTGTCTCCGACGTCAAGCTGCGCGACCTCATCCACCGCGCCGGCTGCGTGGTCATCCCGTCGTTGTACGAGCCGTTCGGGATCGTCGCCCTGGAAACGCTCGCCGGCGGCGCCCCGCTGATCGCCGCCCGCACCGGCGGCCTCGCCGAGCTGATCGACGGAACGGGAGCCGGCTTGCTGTTCGAGCCGGGCAACGCCGACGAGCTCGCCGCCTGCATCGAGCGCGTCCTCGGCGATCCGGCGCTCGCCGACGACATGCGCGCCCGGGGAGCGGCGCTGCTCGGCGCCCGCTACTCCTGGGCGGCGATCGCTGCGGCCACCACGCTCATCTACGGCGGTGCCACCCCCGCCGAGACCGACGACGCCCTCTCCCCCGCCTGACGGCCCGCATCGGAGTGTTTCGTGCGGGAAATCCGGCACGAAACACTCCGATAGCACGAAACACTCCGTTGGGAGGGCCGTTAGCCTGCGCGGCCATGCGACCGGTCCGTCGATTCGAGGTGCGCCCGACGATCCCCGACACCCTCGCCGCTCTGCCCGGGCTGGCGACCAACCTGCACTGGGCCTGGGACCGCGAGGCGATGCGCCTGTTCGAGCGGGTCTGGCCGGGCTGGACGGCCGACGACGCCCACCCTGCACACATGGTGCGGACGACGTCGTCGGAGCGCCTCGCCGCCCTCGCTGAGGACCAGGCAGTCGTACGTGACCTCGCCGCCGCCAACGGTCGTCTCGAAGCGGCGATCAGCGGACCGACGTGGTTCGCCGCGAGGACCGACTCGCCGCTCGGCACGGTCGCCTACTTCTCCCCCGAGTTCGGCCTCACCGAGGCCCTGCCGCAGTACTCCGGTGGCCTCGGCGTGCTGTCCGGCGACCACCTCAAGGCCTCGTCCGACCTCGGCGTGCCCCTCGTCGGCATCGGGTTGCTGTACACCGAGGGCTACTTCCACCAGGAGCTCGACGCCGACGGCTGGCAGCTCGAGCACCGCCTCAACATGGACCCCGAGTCGCTCGGGCTCACCGACACCGGGGTTCGACTGAGCGTCGATCTCGCCGGCGATGAGGTCGCCATCCGCGTTTGGCGGGCCGACGTCGGCAAGATCGCCCTGTACCTGCTCGACACCGACGTCGAAGGCAACTCGGCCGACGGCGTCGCCGTCACCGACCGTCTCTACGGCGGCGACTCGCACCACCGCCTGCGCCAGGAGATCGTCCTCGGCATCGGCGGCGTGCGCGCCCTGCGCGCCGTCGGGATCGACCCGCAGGTGTTCCACAGCAACGAGGGCCATGCCGGCTTCCTCAGCCTGGAGCGGATCCGCGAGCTCGTCACCGCCGGCTGGACGTTCGCCGCGGCCGTCGAGACGGTGCGGTCGGGCGGCGTGTTCACGACCCACACCCCGGTGCCGGCCGGCATCGACCGCTTCGAGCGGGCCCTGATGGAGAAGTACTTCAGCGGCTTCGCCGCCGAGTGCGGGGTGACCTTCGAGGAGCTGTTCAACGTCGGGGTCAGCCCGGACGAGGGCGGCGACGAAGATCCCAAGTTCAACATGGCCGTGATGGCGCTGCGCCTCGCCGCCCGCCGCAATGGCGTCGCCGAGCTGCACGGGTCGGTCAGCCGGACGATGTTCAACTCGCTGTGGCCCGACCTGCCGCCCAGCGAGGTGCCGATCGGCTCGATCACCAACGGCGTCCACGGCCGCAGCTGGACCTCCGGCCGGGTCGACGCCCTGCTGACGCGGTCGATCGGCGACGACTGGTCGTCGGCCGGGCCGGACCGCTGGGCGGTCGCCCGCGATCTCGACTCGGCCGAGGTCTGGGACACCCTCGTCGCCGGCCGGCGCGGGCTCGTCCGCTTCGTCCGCGGGCTGCTCGGCGGCGGTGTCCTCAACCCGGACACGTTGACGATCGGGTTCGCCAGGCGCTTCGCCACCTACAAGCGGGCGACGCTGCTGCTGTCGCAGCCGGAACGACTGTTGGCGATGCTCAACGACGCCGACCGCCCAGTGCAGTTCGTGTTCGCCGGCAAGGCCCATCCGGCCGACACCCCTGGCAAGGAGCTGATCCAGAAGATCGAGCAGTTCGCCCGCAAGGCCGGCGTGCGCCACCGGTTCGTGTTCCTCGCCGACTACGACATGGCGATCGCCAGGGAGATGTACCACGGCTGCGATGTCTGGCTGAACACCCCGCGTCGGCCGTTGGAGGCATGCGGCACCAGCGGGATGAAGGCGGCGCTGAACGGGGCGTTGAACTGCTCGATCCTCGACGGCTGGTGGGACGAGTGCTATGCGCCGGGCATCGGCTGGGCGATCGAATCGGCCGAGGACGATCCCGACCCCGAGCGCCGCGACCAGCGCGAGTGCGCGAGCCTCTACACCGTGCTCGAGGAGCAGGTGATCCCCACGTTCTACGAGCACACGTCCGGCGGATTGCCGAAGGCCTGGACCGAGATGGTTCAGGAGGCGTGGGCATCGCTCGGGCCGCGGGTCACCGCGGCACGCATGGTGGGCGACTACACAACGGCGCTGTACGAGCCGGCCGCCGCCTCCTCACGCGCCTTGACAGCCGATCAGGGCGCGCCGGCCGCCGAACTCGCCAAGTGGCGTCGCCGGGTCGCGGAAGGGTGGCCGTCGGTGGCGATCACGTCGCTCGACGTCGACACCAGCGCCGCCGACACCGGAGTCAGTCGCTCGGTGACCGTGACCGTGGCGATGGACGGGCTCGACCCCGCCGATCTGCGCGTCGACGTGCTCCACGGAACCGTCGGACCCGACGGTGAGTTCCGCCCCGAGCCGGCGACCGTGACGCTGACCGCAGTCGGCGACGGCACCTTCCGAGGCGATCTCCTGCTCACCGCGCCCGGGTCGTACGGCGTCACCGCCCGCGTGATCCCAGTGCACCCGGCGTTGGCGTCGCCCTACGAGCTCGGCCTCGCCGCCTGGGCCACCTGACGTCAACCGACTCGCTCCGATCTGGGCGGCCTCCGGTCCGTTCCGGCATCTGGGCGGCGTACGGTCCGGAAGCTCGGGCGTTTGGCCGCCCAGATCGGCTCGCGGCATAGCGTCGACTCCATGAGCGAGGACTTCGACACCGCTGACATCGACGAACGCATCGCCGCGGTCGCCGAGAAGGCCGGGTTCGTGCCCAATGTGTTCACCGCACTCGCCGCCCGGCCGGACCTGTTCCGGGCCTTCTTCCACTTCCACGACGTTCTCATGGACAAGGAGTCGCCGGCGCTCTCGAAGGCCGACCGTGAGCTGATCGTCGTGGCCACCTCGGCAGCAAACCAGTGCACGTACTGTGTCGTCGCCCACGGGGCGATCCTGCGCATCCGCGACAAGGACCCCGAGATCGCCGACCTCGTCGCCATCGACTGGCGCAAGGCGCCGCTCGACGAACGGCGCCGGGTGCTGCTCGACTACGCGACGCGGCTGGCGCGCGCGCCCGAGGAGATCGGCCCGGCGGACGCCGAGCCGTTGCGTGCCGCCGGCTTCAGCGATGAAGACATCTGGGACATCGTCGCCATCGTCGGCTTCTTCGCGTTGTCCAACCGCCTTGCCCATGCCTTCGACATGCGTCCCAACTCGGAGTTCTTCACGATGGGCCGAGACCCCGGCTTGCCTCCTAGCGACCGGTGAAGCTGGCCTTGCCGGGTCCGTGCTCGCGGAAGCTGGCGACGCCGATCTGCGAGTCCTCCGTCCCGAACACCTCGACGAACGCCTCCCGCTCGGCAGCGAGCCCCTCGCCGAGTCGGAGCGACAGGCCGGCGTCGATCACCCGCTTGCACAACGCCTGAGCGAAGACGGCGCCGCGGGCGACGTCGGCGGCGAGGGCGAATGCGCGATCGTGGGGGTCGCCGTCGACGACCTCGTCGGCGAGACCGATGCGCACCGCCTCTGCAGCATCGACCTGCCGCCCCGTGATGCACAGCTCCTTGGCCCGGCTCGGGCCGACGAGCCGGGCGAGTCGCTGCGTCCCCCCGCCGCCGGGCACGATGCCGAGGAGGATCTCCGGCTGACCGAAGACGGCGCGCTCGCCGGCGATCCGGTAATCACACGCCAACGCCAACTCGCAACCGCCGCCGAGGGCGTAGCCGCTCACGGCGGCGATCACGAAACGGTCGAGGGCGGCGATGGCGTCGTTGGTGGCGTGGAACCGGTCGGTGATCGCCCGCGCCTCGGACTGCCCGGCGAACTCGTTGATGTCGGCACCGGCGGCGAAGATCCGCTCTCCCCCGGTGATGACGACGGCACCCGGGAGGTCGGCGGCCAGCTCCCCGACCGCTCGTTCCACCTCGCCGAGCAACGCCGCCGAGATGGCGTTGACCTTGCCGTTACGCAGCGTGACCACGGCGACGCCGTCATCGCGCCGCTCGAGGGTGAGCAGCTCGTACATGGGCGCCAGTTTGACCGACTTCGAGCTGGCTGCCGTGTCGGCGAAGCACCCACAAGCACCGAGCCGAGCGATCCAGCACCACGATCGAGGACACCCACGGACGGGTTGCCCCGCCAAAGTCGGATCCCTGCCCGGCGGTCCGAAGGTCGAGCCGCAGTCCGGCCGCGCATGGCTGCGGCCCAGCGCGAGTCAGAGAAGTCCCGAGAGGTCACTGATCGGCTCCGTGCTGATGAAGTAGGTGTGAAGCCGATCGAGTCGGTCGTGCGCTCGATGACGCGCAGGTTCGCGGCGCATCCGTTCGAGGCGCTCGATCCGCTCGGGGATGTCGTCGGGGTTGATCGTGCACGCGATCGGTGCGGTGGCGTCGTAGATCGGGATCGGGTTCATCGTGTCGTTCTTTCAGTGAAGGTCGGTGATCAGCTCAATGAGCCGAGCTCGCCGAGGGTGGCGTCGTCGCCAGCGAGCTGGCGCATCCGAGTCCAGGTGTCTTCGAGACCCCAGACACCGGTGAGGCGCTCATCGCCAATCCGGAAGAAGTAGACCTCATCGACGCGCATGCTGCGCCCGGTCGGTGCGAGACCTTGCCAGGTCCCGTGATGGGTGCCGGTGCAGCGCATGCGGGCAACCACAGTGCGTCCGTCGGTGACGGTCTCGATCAGCTCTTGTTGCCAGTCTGGAAATGCGGTTCGGAACTGCGTGAACGCGACACGGAGCTTCGGTGCCAACTGTGGGCTGCACAGATGCTCGAGCCGGTCGAGGTCATTGCCGTTCATGACACGCTCGACGAGGACGCTCACGAGGCCGATGGCCGCGGAGCTCACGATCGAGTCCGGACGAGCTCGACGGGCACCGGCTCTGACGCCACCGCGCATGACACGTGCCGCTGGTGGCGAATGAACACGAATGAAACGGTGACGACGGCGGCGATGATCAGCCCGCCAACACCGATGAGGATGGACGCCGCCAGGCCGAGGGCGGCGATCGCGCCGAGCACTCCCAGGATCGGTCCGATACAGCAGACGACGCAGGCCGCCGCGCCCAGCCCGAGCGTCCCACGGCGACTCATCACCGACGACCAGCCTGCACAGTGATGGCTTGGGGAATCGAGGCCATCGTCAGGCAGGCACAGTCGGCATCGCAGGGCCCGTCGACCGGCTCGGTGTCGAGGTGCTGGGCCGCCACGTTGAGGTCGGCCAACAAGGCCGTGAGCTCTACGATTTGATGCTCGGTCTCGCGGATCTTGGTGGTGACGAGGTCGTGGAAGCGTCGTTGCACCGGCCCGCACCGCTCGCCGTCCCAGATGCCGGCCAGGTCGATGATCTCCTCGAGCGAGCAGCCGAGCTGCTTGGCCCGGGCGATGAAGGCCAGGCGGTTGATCGAGTGGTCGTCGTAGAGGCGGTAGCCGGCGTCAGTGCGGCTCGCCGGTTCGACCAGCCCGATGCCTTCGTAGTAGCGGAGCGACGAGGCGCTGAACCCGCTGTGCTCGGCGATCTCGCCGATGGTGTAGGTGCTCACCTGGACAGCGTAAAGCTTCGACCCGGGTTGAAGGTCAAGGGGTAGACCGGGTCTCCGTCAGCGGGGCCAGTACATGATCACGCCCACGCCGACGAGACAAATAGCAGCGCCGACGAGGTCGTAGCGGTCGGGGCGGAATCCGTCGGCGACGACACCCCAAGCCAACGAACCGGCGACGAAGATGCCGCCGTAAGCGGCGAGGATCCTCCCGAAGTGGTTGTCGTCCTGAAGGGTGGCGACGAACCCGTAGGCACCGAGCGCGGCGATCCCGGCGCCGACCCAGACGAGGCCACGATTCTCGCGAACGCCTTGCCAGACCAGCCACGCGCCGCCGATCTCGGCGATCGCAGCGACGACGAAGAGGACCAACGACCGGGCGACCGACATCTTCTCAACCTACGCGAGTTGTCGACCGCCGGGACCGGGTGCGATGAGCGCAGCCGAGCTGGATCGAGGACGCCGACGGTGATGGCGACGTCGAGGCAGCCGGGAGCCTGGCGGGCCCGCTGCTGACGAAGCACGATGTACGTGGTGCCGGCCACGATTCACTACGCGCAACTCGGGGACGCCGACCCGATCGGGGCGATCCAGGTTCGTGCCTGGCAGGCCACGTATCGAGGCGTGATGCCCGATGCGTACCTCGACGAGCTCCACGCTGACGACCGAGCCGCCTATTGGCGCCGCCAGGTGTTGGCGCTACTGCCCGGTCAGCGGCTCAAGGTGATCGTTGATGACGGGATCGTCGTCGGGTTCGCGGCAGCCGGGCCTGAAACCGACGGTCGGGCTGCGGGCATCGGCGAGTTGTACGCCATCAACCTCGATCCGCAGGTGTGGGGCCGTGGGCTGGGCCGAGCATTGCTTCGCGACATGACAGCGGAGCTGGTCACGCTCGGCTATCGGGAAGCAGTGCTGTGGGTCGTTCCCCAGAACGACCGGGCACGCCGGTTCTACGAGTCGGAGCAGTGGCGCGACGACCACCTACGACGCAAGGATGAGGTCTTCGGGGTCGTCGTTCCGGAGATGCGCTACCGGCGCTCGTTAGCGACCAGCGGCCCAGGTGTGTCCGAAAACGACCCGCGATAGCTACCACTCGCCGCCTCCGCCAGGGCACCAATCAGACCGGGCCGCGACGCCTGTGCTGGTTGGCCGCCCGCGCAGCTCCTGGCGGCCAGCAGTCACGAATCCAGGCTAAATAAATCCTGCCTGAAGGTTGCGTCTAGAACAGTTGTTCGATAGCGTGTGCGCATGGTTGAGGGACCGCTCGACACACTGACCGCAGCATTGGACGTTCTCGCCGACGCCGACGTCGAGGCCCTCGATGACAGCGAACTGCACGCTGTGGTGGTCGGCCTCGGGACGCTGTCGACGCGGCTGGAGGCGCAGTGGTGCCGGTTGATCGCCCGCTGGGACAGTCGTCAGGTGTGGGCCGACGACGGCTCCAAGGCGTCCGCCGCCCGTTTGGCTCGCGAGACGCACTGGCGTCGTGGTGACTGCGACCGTTTGGTGCGCCGTGCCCGTGACCTCGCCGCCATGCCCCACACCGAGGCCGCCTACCGGGCCGGGGAGATCAACAGCCGTCACGTCGATCTCGTCGCCTCGTGCAACCGGGAGTGGCGCAACAACACCTTCGCCGAGAGCGAATCGGTGTTGGTCAACTTGTGTCGCACCCCGTTCTACGGGGTCGCCTACCGCGGCATCGAGTACTGGAAGCAATGCGCCGACCTAGATGCCGCCGACCGGGACGCCGACACCGTGCACAAGAGTCGGCGGTTGTCCGCCTCGGTGACGTGGCGCGGCACCGTCGCCATCGACGGCCTGTTGGACCCGCTCGGGGGAGAGATCTTCAAGACCGAGCTCGACCGGCTGTGCGAACAGTTGCGTCTGGAGGACCTACGTGACGGCGTGGAACGCACCCCGCAGCAACGACGCGCCGACGCCGTCGTCGAGATGGCGATGCGTTCCGCCGCCGCTCCCGCCGACGGATTGCGACCCCGCCCCCTGTTGACGGTGACGATCGGCATCGACCCGTTCAACCACCTCTGCCAAACCGCAGCTGGCACCCTCATCGCACCAGGGCTGCTGCTCCCCTACCTGCCCGACGCCGACATCGAACGGATCGTCTACGACCCGCCCAACCGCAACATCTCCGCCTCGCGGCGCCGCCGCTTCAGCGCCGCGGTCCGCCGCATCATCGAGATCCGCGACGAACGCTGCCAACACCCCGGCTGCGACGAACCCGCCGTGCGTTGCGACGCCGACCACATCGTCCCCCGCAGCCACGGCGGTATCACCTGTCTGTGCAACGGACAACTGCTCTGCGCCTACCACAACCGCATCTACAAGATGGCCAACGACAATGCCACGCGACGACGACAAGCCACCGCCGGCGGAACGCATCCCTGCCCCCACCCCGAACACCACCAGCCCGACCTCGCCGCCACCGGCACTGACGACACCACCGGCGACGACCCCAGCCGCGCCCCACCCGACGTCGGCTGAGGCGTCAGCGCAGCCTGAGCGCAGGGCCGATCATCTCTTCTGCAGCAGCCCACGGATCGACACGGCGATCGAGCACGGCGGCGGTGAGCTCGCGCCAGCGCTCCTCGCCGCACAGTTCGCGCGCTTGCTGTCGCAAGCGGCGGGCGACGATCTCGCCGAGTTCGTCGCGCATCCTGACGGCACGACGGCGTTCGAGCAGACCGGACTGCGTGGCGTGGCAGCGATGGGCGACGACTGCTTGCCACAGTTCGGCGACTCCGGTGCCGTCAGTGGCGATGGTGGAGACGATAGGTGGGCGCCAACTGCTCGGGGCGTCATGGGTTGGCCACTCGGCCGGCCCGGCGAGGTCGAGCATCTGCTCGAGGTCCCGGCTGGTCGCCTCGGCGCCATCACGGTCGGCCTTGTTGACGACGAAGACGTCGGCGACCTCCATCAGCCCGGCCTTGTTCGCCTGCACGCTGTCCCCCCATCCGGGGTTGACGACGACGATCGTGGTGTCCGCCTTGCCGGCGATCTCGACCTCGACCTGGCCGACCCCGACCGTCTCGATCACAATCAAGCGCTGGCCGAGGGCGTCGAGCAGGCGCACGGCCTCCGGAGTGGCCAGGGCGAGGCCGCCGAGGTGGCCGCGGGTAGCCATCGAGCGAATGAACACGCCGGGATCGGTGGCGTGATCTTGCATTCGCACCCGATCGCCGAGGATCGCCCCACCGGTGAACGGCGATGTCGGGTCGATGGCGAGCACGGCCACGGGGTCGCCGGTCGAGCGGACGTGTCCCACGATGGCATTCGTCAGCGTGCTCTTGCCCGATCCCGGCGCTCCGGTGATCCCGACGGTGTACGCGTTGCCGGCAGCCGGCGCAGCCAGCTGCCCGATCTCGCGTGCCTCCTGGCCGCCGCGCTCGACCAGCGACAACAGCCGGGCGATGGCCGTACGGTCACCGTCGCGAGCGGCGCTGTAGAGGGCGGCCGGAGTTGGCGTTCGCCGTGGCGTCATTCGCCGACGTTGACGACCTCGGTCACGCCGTCGATGCGGTCACGCATGATCCGCTCGATCCCCGCCTTGAGCGTCTGCGTCGACGCCGGGCAGCCGACACAGGCGCCGATCAACTCGACGGTGATCACACCGTTCTCCTCATCGACGTCGTGGAGGATGATGTCGCCACCGTCGGCGCGCAGCGCCGGGCGGATCACCTCGACGGTCTTTTCGACCTGCTCGCGCATGCGCAGCGGCGCGGTCACGTTGGCGGCGGAAGTTGTCGTGCTGATGCCCTCATTCAACCAGCCGATCCGACGGAAGATTCCATACCCTGACCAGCGTGATGCTGCTCGCCCATCAGGGAGGGTGGGACGAGTTGCTCCTCGTCGTTGCCCCGATGGTGATCGTTGGCGGGCTGCTGTGGATCGCCAAGCGACGTGTCGATCGGGCGGCAGCTAACGCGACCCGAAATTCAGACGCGCTCGATGCCGGCGCCGACCGCCGCTAACCGCCCCACGAGGTCGTCGTACCCACGGTCGATGTGGTGCACCCCGCTGACGGTCGTCACGCCATCGGCGGCAAGACCGGCGACGACCATCGCCGCGCCGGCACGGATGTCGTGCGCCCGCACCGGGGCGCCGGACAATCGCGGAACACCACGCACGACGGCGTGGTGTCCAGACGTTCGAATGTTGGCGCCGAGGCGAATGAGCTCCTCCACATAGCGGAAGCGGCCGGGATAGAGGTTCTCGGTCACGATTCCGGCGCCGTCGGCGACGCTCAGCATGGTGATGATCAGCGGCTTGTAGTCGGTGGCGATGCCGGGGTACGGGAGCGTCGGGACGTCGATCGAACGCAGGCGGTCGTCGGCGACCACGCGCAGCGACCCGGTGTCGATGGTGAACTCGAGACCCATCTCGGCGAACCGGGCGAGGAGGTTCTCCATGTGCTCGGGGCGCGCTTCGACGACGTCGAGCTCGCCTCCAGCCACGGCGACGGCAGCCAAATAGGTCGCCGCCTGGATCCGATCGGCGACGGTGCGGTGGCCGGCCGCCGTCAGGGAACCCCGCTCGACGCCGTTGACGACGATGCGCGACGTCCCGATACCCGAGATGTCCGCACCCATGTCGACGAGCAGGTCGCACATGTCGACAACCTCGGGTTCGCGGGCAGCGTTGTCGATGGTCGTCGTCCCCTCGGCGAAGACCGCTGCCGTGACGATGTTCTCCGTCGCCCCGACACTCGGGAACGAGAAGGCGATGTCAGCGCCGTGCAGCCGATCTGCCGTGGCGTGCAGCTCGCCGTGGGCGAACTTGAACGACGCCCCCATCGATTCGAGGCCGGCGACGTGCATGTCGATCGGGCGGGCGCCGAAGTCGTCACCCCCTGGCATCGACAGGCGCACCTCGCCGCAGCGCGTGAGCAGCGGGCCGAGCACATTGACCGACGCCCGGATGCGCTCGACGAGCTCGTAGGGGGCGATGGGGACGAGATCGCCGTCGTTGCGCAGGATCAGCGTTCCCGGCTCCGCGCTGTGCGTCCTCACGCCGAGGGCGGCGAGGAGCTCGCCCATGATCGCCACGTCGTCGATCGCCGGAACGTTGGTGAGCTCGTACTCGCCGTCAGCGAGGAGGCTGGCCGCCATCAACTTGAGCACAGCGTTCTTCGCTCCGGGCACACGGATCGTCCCCTTCAGCGGACCGAGGTGGCGGATCGTGATTTGATCGGGGGAGCTGGGGTGTCCGGGAGCCATCACAGACCCGCCAGTATGCTCCGCCCGTGAGGGGCCGCGAACACGGGTCGCGCATCACCCGCTGGTGGCCCGCCGGGGGACAAACTGCCGAGCACGTGCTGGCGCCGCGCGACGACATCGTGCGCGAACGGGCCGACGGCGAGGGCAGGTTCGTGCAGGAAGAAGGCCCTTTTCTCGACTACGAGCGCACCGTCAGCCACGACGGCGACGGCGTGGCCATCAAGGAACAGACGTCATATCGGTTCGCCTTGCCGTGGTTCGGGTGGCTGTTCGCCCTCCCGATCCGCTGGACGCTTGCCCGGCGCGGGCACGACCCGGCGAGCGATCGCCCGCTCACCCACCGCACACCGGCGTGGGCTCCGCCCGACCGGCTCACCGCGCGCCAGCTCAACGTGCTCGGACTGCTCGCCGCCTCGTCGATGGCCTCGGCGTTCATCAACACGCTGTTCACGCAGACCGTCGAGTTCGCTGCCGACGACTTCGGGGTCGGCGACTCCGGCATCGGCATCGCCGGAGCGGTCGTGCGCGCCGGGATCGTGTTCGTCCTACCCGTCGCCGTGCTTGCCGACCGCATCGGCCGGCGAACGGTGATCGTCGCCGTCGGCTTCGCCGCCCCGCTCGTCGCCGCCGCCGGGGCGCTTGCCCCGACATTCCCTGGGCTCGTCGCCACGCAGACGATCGGGCGGCCACTCGGTCTCGCCCTCGACTTCCTCGTCGCCGTCGTCGCCGCCGAGGAGATGCCCCGCAACTCACGGGCATACGCCATCAGCGTGCTGGCGATGGCGAGCGGTCTTGGCGCCGGCATCGCCGTGGCCTCGCTGCCGCTCGCCGACCTCGGACCGGGCGGGTGGCGTCTCGTCTACGTCGTGACGCTGATCTGGCTGTTCGTTGCCGTGTCGATCTTTCGGCGGCTGCCCGAGACGGCTCGCTTCGAGCGCAAGCACGTGGTGTCACCGCCGATCGACCGCCGTCGCTTCGGCGTGCTCGCCGCGGTGGCCGTGCTCGCCAACCTGTTCGTCGCCCCGGCCAGCCTCTTCCAGAACGGCTATCTCGAGGACGAGCGCGGCTACTCGGCGGCGCTGATCGCCGCGTTCACGCTGGCGACCGCCACGCCGGCTGGGATCGGGCTGATCGTCGGCGGGCGCATCGCCGATGTCCGCGGCCGGCGCCGTGTGATCGCCGTCTGTGTCCCTGTCGCCGCAACGCTGCTCGTCATCTCCTTCTCGGTCGGCGGTCCACCGATGTGGTTGAGCGCGATGTTCGGCGGGATCGTCGGGGCGATCGCCTTCCCGGCCCTCGCCGTCTATCGCAACGAGCTGTTCCCGACAGGCAGCCGCAGCAAAGCGTCAGCCCTCATCACGGCCGCGGCCCTACTCGGCGGCATCGTCGGGCTGGTCGTGATGGGAGCGTTGCTCGACCGCGGTCGTAGCCACAGCACCGTCCTCGCCGGTCTGGCGACTGCGCAGCTCGCCGTCGTCGCGATCGTGCTGCTGTGGTACCCCGAGACCGCCCACCGCGAGCTCGAGGACCTCAACCCGATCGACCGACCAGATCCGCCGAACGACCGATGAAACCGTGGAGAGTTGCGCGGTGTGCAATCCGTCACCGGCGGCGCGCTGGCGTCGACCAACAGCGCCGGCGAGAACCATGATGGGGGCATGACGTCGCGAATGGCCTACCGGACCTGCCCGCTCTGTGAGGCTGGGTGCGGTCTCGAGATCACGCTGGACGGTGAACACGTAACCCGGATTCGCGGCGATCGGGACGACGTCTTCAGCCATGGATTCATCTGCCCCAAGGGGTCGACACTCAAGCAGCTCCACGAGGATCCCGATCGAGTCCGCCAGCCCCTCGTTCGACGCGACGGCGAGCTCGCCGCCGCTACGTGGGACGAAGCGTTCGCCGAGGTCGACCGCCGGCTTGCGCCGATCATCGAGACCCACGGCCGTGACGCAGTCGCCGTCTACCTCGGCAACCCCAACGCCCACTCGCTCGCGTCGATGCTCTACATCAAGGCGTTGGTCAGGGCCATCGGTTCGCGCAACGTCTACACGGCCAGCACGGTCGATCAGCGGCCCAAGGAGCTGGCCGCCGCCCACATGTTCGGCGGCGGCTTGATCGTGCCCGTGCCCGACGTCGACCGCACCGACTTCCTGCTGATGCTCGGCGCCAACCCCTACGCATCGAACGGCAGTCTGGCGACGGCCCCGGACTGGCCGGGGCGCATCGAGGCGCTGCGTGCTCGCGGCGGCAAACTCGTCGTCGTCGACCCCCGACGCAGCCGCACCGCCGCCGAAGCCGACGAGTGGATCGCGGTGCGACCCGGGAGCGACCCGTTCCTGCTCGCCGCCATGGTGCGCGTCCTGCTCGACGAAGTTCTCGTCGACCTCGGCGACGTGGCCGCCTACGTCGAGGGCCTGGATCGCCTCGGTCCGGCCGTGGCGGCGTTCGGTCCCGACGATGTCGCCGGCATCACCGGCGTCGACGCGGCGACGATCCGCCGCCTCGCCCGCGAGTTGGCTGCCGCTCCTCGTGCCGCCGTGTACGGGCGGATCGGCACGACGACCGCCGAGTTCGGGACACTCGCCAGCTGGCTCGTCGATGTGCTCAACATCTGCACCGGCAACCTCGATCGCCCCGGCGGGGCGATGTTCACCACGCCAGCGGTCGCGGGGACGAACACAAGCGGCGCGCCACGCGTCGGGCGAGGCATGCGGCCCAACCATCCACGGTCGCGGGTGCGCGACCTCCCCGGCACATTCGGCGAGCTGCCCGCCGTCTGCCTCGCCGAGGAGATCGAAACGCCCGGTTCCGGTCAGATCCGGGCGCTGGTGTGCGTGGCCGGCAACCCGGTGCTGTCGCTCCCCAACGGAGGACGCCTCGACGCGGCCCTGGCGACGCTCGATCTCGTCGTCTCGGTGGACATCTACCGCAACGAGACGTCGCGCCATGCCGATGTGATCCTCCCGGTGCCTTCGGCGCTGGAGAAGCCCCACTACGACGTCGCCCTCCTACAGCTCGCCATTCGCAACGTCGCCAACTGGTCCGAGCCGGTGCTGCCGCTCCCGGATGGACAGCCGGATGAGTGGGAGGTGCTGGCCCGCCTCGCCCTCATCGCTCAGGGCGTCGGGGCGTCCGCCGATCCGGCCGTCGTCGACGACCTCGTCATCGGCGCACTGGTCGGCGCCGCCGTGGCCGACGAACACGGACCGCTGCATGGCCGCGATGCTGACGAGCTGCTCGCCGCCCTCGCGCCGCGAACCGGTCCGGAACGGCTCATCGACTTCTACCTGCGCAGTGGCCCGTACGGCGACCACTTCGGAGCGAAGACGGACGGGCTCTCCTTGGATGCCCTGATCGCCGCCCCGCACGGCATCGATCTCGGGCCGCTGCAGCCGCGGATGCCAGACGGCCTGCGAACACCGAGCGGGATGATCGAGATCGCCCCCCAGCCGATTCTCGACGACCTGCCGCGGATGCAGTCTGCAATGACCCGTCGGCGCGACGGTGTGGTCCTCGTCGGTCGCCGCGACCTGCGCTCGAACAACTCGTGGATGCACAACGTCGAGGTGCTCGTCAAGGGCAAACCGCGCTGCGTACTCCACGTCAACCCCGACGACGCTGCGGCGGCGGGACTCGCCGACGGCAGCCTGGCCAAGGTGACGAGCCGGGTCGGCGCCGTCGTCGTGCCGGTCGAGGTGACCGACGGGATCCGCCCCGGCGTCGTCAGCCTGCCCCACGGTTGGGGCCACGACCTCCCCGGCGCCGAGCTCGACATCGCTGCCCGCCACGCCGGCGTCAATTCCAACCTGCTCACCGACGACCTCGCCGTCGACGTCCTTACCGGCACCGCCGTCCTCAACGGCATCCCCGTCGACCTGACACCAGCCTGATCCCGATCCGAGTGTTTGACGTCATCCGAGTGCTGCGTGGCGGGCAGGGTGACGCGTAACACTCGGATAGCCCGAAACACTCGAATGAGGAGTTCGGTTACCCACAGGTAGGAGGCGGGTCGGGCAAGGGGTAATCTTGCGGCCGCTGTACCCGGGTGCCGGGGTCTGGGCGGCGCCCAGGAATCGAGCCCCCGGGTCCCCCACCGGAACGGGCGGCAGAGTGGCCGCGCGTAAGCAGGAGACAACGTGGAGTCATCATTGTTCGGAGCCGAGGGCGGCTGGCAGGAGTTCACCCTGGCTGGCGGCGAGTGGACGGTCTTGCTGCTTTCCGTTGCCGCCGCGCTCCTCGCCATCGGCGTCGGCTTCTACCTCGCCAGGTCGGTGATGGCCGCCGACGAGGGCACGCCGAAGATGCGCGAGATCGCCGCCCTTATCCAGGAAGGCGCTTCGGCCTACCTCAAGCGTCAGTTCCGCACAATCGCGATGATCCTCGTACCGCTGGCGGCGATCGTGTTCGTTACGTCGACGGCGATCACCAAGACCGACGGCACCGAAGCGCTGAGCTTCGCCCAGTCGGGCACCTTCCGCACTGCGGCATTCATCCTCGGCTGCCTGGCATCTGGCTTCACCGGCTTCATCGGCATGACGCTGGCCACCCGCGGCAACGTCCGCACCGCCGCCGCGGCCCGGAGCGGCAGCCTCGCCGACGCTCTCACCGTCGCCTTCCGCACTGGCGGCGTCGCCGGCATGTTCACGGTGGGGCTTGGCCTGCTCGGCGCCACGCTGATCATCATCCTCTTCCAGAACACGTCGTCGGCGATCCTCGTCGGCTTCGGCTTCGGCGGGTCGTTGCTCGCCCTGTTCCTCCGCGTCGGCGGCGGCATCTTCACGAAGGCCGCCGACGTCGGCGCCGACCTCGTCGGTAAGGTCGAAGCGGGCATCCCCGAGGACGACCCGCGCAACCCGGCGACGATCGCCGACAACGTCGGCGACAACGTCGGTGACTGCGCCGGGATGGCCGCCGATCTGTTCGAGAGCTACGAGGTCACCCTCGTCGCCTCGATCATCCTCGGCGTCGCCGCCTTCAACTCGATCGGCGCCAACCCGGCCCTCGGTCTCGTGTTCCCCCTCGCCGCCCGCGCCATCGGCGTCGTCGCCTCGATCGCCGGGGTGTTCGCCGTCAAGGCCAAGCAGGGCGAGACCAACGCCCTCAAGCCGATCAACCGCGGCTTCCTGACGGCGGGATCGCTGACGCTGGTCGGCACGCTGCTCGTCGCCCTGCTCTATGTCGGCAACGACTTCGACAACGCCGGGTGGAAGTGCTTCGGCGCCGTCGCCATCGGCCTTGTCCTCGCCCAGCTCGTCAGCCGGCTGACCGAGTTCTACACGAGCACCCACCACAGCCCTGTGCAGGAGATCGCCGAGTCGGCGGAAACCGGTCCGGCAACCGTCGTTCTTTCCGGGACCTCGAGCGGCATGGAGAGCTCGGTCTACGCCGTCCTCGCCATCGCGATTGCTATCGGCGTCTCGCTTGGCCTCGGCGGCGGCAACCTGCAGTTCTCTCTGTACCTCGTCGCCCTGTGCGGCATGGGCATGCTCGCCACCACCGGTGTCATCGTCTCCGAGGACACGTTCGGCCCGGTCAGCGACAACGCCGCCGGGATCGCCGAGATGTCCGGCGAGTTCCACGGCGAGCCGCAGCGGATCATGGTCAGCCTCGACGCCGTGGGCAACACCACGAAGGCGGTGACCAAGGGATTCGCCATCGGCTCGGCGGTGATCGCCGCCGTCGCCCTGTTCGCCAGCTTCATCGAAACCGCCGGCAACGAGCTGCTCGACACCAGCGTCATCGAGGAGTTGCAGGCGACGAGCCGGGGCATCTTCGACCACCTCGACCTCCAGATCAACGTCGCCGATCCGAAGATCTTCATCGGTTTGCTGATCGGCGGCTCGGTCCCATTCCTGTTCTCGGCGCTGGCCATCCGCGCCGTCGGCCGCACCGCCGGTGTGGTGGTCAGGGAGGTCCGCGACCAGTTCGCCGACGGGCAGATCATGGCTGGCACGAAGCAGCCCGACTACGGCCCCGTCATCGACATCTGCACCGCCGCGTCGCTCCGTGAGCTCACCACGCCGGCGCTCCTCGCCGTGCTCACACCCGTCATCGTCGGCTTCGGGATCGGCTGGCAGGCGCTCGGCGGGTTCCTCGCCGCCGTCATCCTCACCGGCCAGCTGATGGCCAACTACCTGAGCAACTCCGGCGGGGCGTGGGACAACGCCAAGAAGTACATCGAGGACGGCCACCACGGCGGCAAGGGCTCGGAGGCGCACAAGGCCGCCGTCATCGGCGACACCGTCGGCGACCCGTTCAAGGACACCGCCGGTCCGGCGCTCAACCCGCTGATCAAGGTGATGAACCTCGTGTCGCTGCTGATGCTCCCGGCGATCATCAACCTCGAGGACAGTGGCGGCCGCTTCGCCGTCGCTGGCGTGGCGGCCGTCGTGCTGATCGGGGCGATCGTCTATTCGTCGCGCAGAACCGAGGGGATCGCCGCGGCCTCGACGCCGGCGGCGCCGGCCGCGAAGCTCGAAGCAACCGTCGGCTGATGCGGTCACCGACCGGCGGCATGGCGTCGATCCTGGCCCTCGGCCCGGACTTCCTCAAGCCAGAATGGTGGTTCGACAAGGCCGGCAGCGCCGCCTTGGCGGTCGTCACGGCGATCATCTTCGCCGAGTCGGGGCTGCTCTTCGGGTTCTTCCTGCCTGGCGACTCGCTGTTGTTCTTCACCGGGTTCCTGACTTCGTCGGCGGCCAACACGGAGGCACCCTTCAACGAGTTCGCCGAGCACATCCCGGCGCTGCCGATCGTGTTGGTGTGTCTCGCCGTGGCGGCCATCGTCGGCGACCAGGTCGGCTACCTGTTCGGCAGACGAGTCGGCCCGTCGCTGTTCAACCGCCCGAACTCGCGACTTTTCAAGGCGGAGAACGTCGCCAAGGCGCATGTCTTCTTCGAGAAGCACGGCCCGAAGTCGATCGTCCTCGCCCGCTTCGTGCCGATCGTGCGCACGTTCACGCCGATCGTCGCCGGCATCGCCGACATGCGCTACCGCACGTTCCTGACCTACAACGTGATCGGCGGGTTGCTCTGGGCGGTCGGGATCACGACGCTCGGCCACTTCCTCGGCGAGATCGAGTTCTTCCGCGAGAACATCGAGTACGCGATCGTCGCCATCGTGCTGATCTCGCTGGCCCCGGTGGCCATCGAGCTCTACCGCCACCGTCGCCATTCCGCGTCCACGGTCTCACCCCCTCCCGATTCCCATGCCACTTCCGTCGCGGATGCGCGACAGGACTGGCATGAGAATGCCGAGCAGCGCTAGAGCGCTCGCACCCAGTCAGCCACGGCGCGGGCGACGTCGGCGTCCTTGCCCTTGAGGTCGTGGCCGCCGTCGAGCCAGTGATGAGTCACCGGGCCGGCGATCGTCGCCGTCCACTGTTGGAGCTCGTCGGGCGAGCCGAACGGGTCCCTCGTCCCCTGGACGAACAGCCACGGCACCGCGACATCCGGCAGGTGCTCGACACGCAACCGATCGGGCCGGCCCGGCGGATGCAGCGGATAGGAGATCGTCACCACCCCACGCAACCGCGTCGGCGGCGCCAGCCCGTCCGCACCAGCGGCGATCATCGAACAGATGCGTCCGCCCATCGAGCGACCTCCGACGACGACGTTGCGACGACTGCCGATCGCCGCCAGTTCCTCGCGGACCGTCGCCATCAGCACGTCAGGCCTGTCCGGCGCCTTGCGACCCGCCTTGCGGTACGGGAAATCGGCGCGTACCGCCGACCAACCGGTCAACCCCGTGACTGCCCGATCGACGGCCACGAGAGTCGATTGGTCACGGCCGCTGCCGGCACCCGGGAAGAGCAGCAACGTGCCCGAACGTGACGTCATTTCGGCACGGCTTCGGTGAGGATCTGGCGCGCCGCCGCCAGGTCATGCATCGCCTTGGCGGCGTCGGCGCGGCTTCCACCGTGGTCGGGGTGCACCGAGCGCATGCGCAGGCGGAACTGGGCCGTCAGCTGGCGACGCGTTGGTGTCGGCGACCCGACGGGGAAGCCGAGCACATCCATCGCCCAGGCTCGGGGGTCGGCGAGAGCCGACAACGGCACCGCGGCCGTGCCGGCGAGGTGGGTGATCAACGCCGGCCCGATCGGCCCGCGCCAGCGCATCGCCTGGTGCAGCAGCGGGGCGATCACCCTGCGGCTGGCCGGGGCCAACCGCTCTACGGTGTAGACGGCGCCGAGGAGCATCGCTAGCGGCGCGCCCCGGGAGTCGAACTGGAAGCTCAACTCGTCGCCCTCACCGACGAGTTGGTGCAGCGACCGCCCGAGGCCGTGCCGGTCGGTCTGGAAGCGGTGTCGCAAGCGCGGCTGGACGATCCGTTCTCCCGCCTCGACTTGACCGATCAGTCGATGGATGTCCGGCACGAGGTCCTCGTCGATTTCGTCGATGTGGGCGGCCACGACGGCGCCGAGGAGCAGACCGCCGAACCCCGGGGCGGGATCTGCCGGCAGGACCAGATGGCCGAGGGCGAGGCGCCGTGTCGGCGCCAGCGGGCGGGTGTGCCAGACCTCGAGCTCGGCGAGGAGCATCGAGTCAGACGTACGGGCGGACGAGCGAGCGCAGATGCTGCGCCGCGCCGATGACATCGGACGGGGACGGCTCGGCGGCGTCCGTCGCCTCGGCGAGTCGACCGGACGCCTCGACGACACCGCGCCACGCGTGCTTCTCCAGTCCGTAGGGGGGATGATCGGGATCGCACGCGGCGGCGAGCAGGGCGACGTCCTCCCGCCCAACTCGGTCCTCGGGATCCTTGGCCAGTCGGTCGGCGGACGCAAACAGTCGAGGCAGGACGTCCTCCGGCGGCGCCGCAGCCGACCCGGCAACCACCGTGCCGGCCTCGATGCCGTCGAGCAACTCGTCCACGGCGGGTTCCGCCTCGGCGGCGACGAAGATCGTCGAGCCTTCCCAGCGATGGGCGACGCCGGACTCGACGAGCGCCGCGGTGAGCGTGTCGCGGTCGTCGTCGGGCCACTCGTCGAGCCCGTACTCGACGGCTGGATCGTCTTCGTGGAGGGCGATCGGGAACGGCCCGAGCTCCTCCTCGAGTTGTGCGAAGAGGGCGTCGGTGCGGTGCTCGAGCTCCTCGGGAACGACCAGCTCTTCACCAGCCCACACATGGGGGATGTCGTCGTCAGCGAGCTGCGCCGACAGCTCGGCACGCTGTTCGAGATTCCACGTCGACACGTCGTAGTGGACCTTGACGGCATCCGGATCGTTGGGGTCCCAATCGTCGAGCACGTCGGAGACGCTAACGGCACCGGCCTACGCTTTGGCCATGACGACGCCGTCGACCCGTCCCGACCGCAACCTGGCAATGGAGCTCGTTCGCGTCACCGAAGCGGCTGCCCTGGCGGCGTCGAGGTGGATCGGGCGAGGCGACAAGGACGGGGCCGACGGCGCGGCGGTGACGGCGATGCGCGCCGTGCTGTCCACCGTGACGATGGACGGCATCGTCGTCATCGGCGAGGGCGAGAAGGACGACGCCCCGATGCTGTTCAACGGTGAGCGTGTCGGTGACGGCACTCCCCCGCTCGTCGACGTCGCCGTCGATCCGATCGACGGGACCCGGCTGACGGCGGAAGGTCGGACGAACGCACTGTCCGTGATCGCCGTGAGCGAGCGCGGATCGATGTTCGATCCCGGCCCGTCGTTCTACATGGAGAAGATCGCCGTCGGGCCGAGTGCCGTCGGGGCAATCGACATCACCGCCTCGGCGACCCAGAACCTGCGGTGGATCGCCAAATCGAAGGGTGAGTCGGTGCGCGACCTGATGGTCGTGATCCTCGATCGCCCGCGGCATGCCGAACTCATCGAGGAGGTGCGGGCCACGGGCGCCCGCATCCGCATGATCACCGACGGCGACGTCTACGGCGCGGTCGCAACGGCGTGGCCGCGCGCCGGCGTCGACGTGCTCCTCGGCATCGGCGGAACGCCCGAGGGAGTCGTCACGGCAGCGGCGCTGAAGGCGATGGGCGGCGAGATCCAGGGCCGACTGTGGTGCCAGAGCGACGACGAGCGGGCGTCGCTGACGGCCGCTGGCTACGACACCGAGACGGTGCTGACGATGGACGACCTCGTCCGCAGCGACAATTGCTTCTTCGCCGCCACGGGGATCACCGATGGCCCGCTGCTCAACGGCGTTCGCACCGACGAGCGTGGCGTCATGACACAGAGCCTGGTGATGCGTTCACGGTCGGGAACGGTGCGGATGATCGACGCGTTGCATCGCATCGACAAGGTCAACGCCGTCCTCGACTCGAACTAAACGGTGCCGAGGCCGGCGTCACACCTGCTGACCCACCAGACGATCACGCGCCGTCACGTCGCCGGAGCGGCGATCATCGTCGGCTCGGTTCCGGAGTCGTGAGTTCGCCGCTAGGTGTCCAATGCGATCATCTCGTCGGGTCCAGCGCTGATCTCGGTGGTGCGGTTGACGCGGGTGAAGACGGCCGAACCGGCCATGGCGGCGACGACTGACGCGGTCAACGTCCCGAGTTTGGCATCGTCCTGCAGCGCCACGTCGTCGAACGCCAAGCCGGTCACGAACAGGGAGACCGTGAAGCCGATCCCGGCAACCGCGCCAACACCGAGGATGTGTCTCCAGTTGGTCCCCGGCGGCAGCCGTCCGAGTCCGGTTCGCACGGCGAGCCACGAGAACACCGTGATGCCGACGAGCTTGCCGGCGACGAGCCCGAAGAAGACACCGGCGAACACTGCCGATGGGCTCGTCAGGGCATCGCCGCTGATCTCCACACCGGCATTGGCGAGCGCGAACAGGGGAACGATGAAAAAGCTGGTCCACGGATGCAGTACGTCGATCAACCGATCACAAGCGGAGATGGAGTCGCGGATCGCCCACGCCGCCTGGCGGACGTCGGAGGCGTGGACGTCTGTGCGGTTGGCCAAAACGTCGACGACATCGTCGGCCTCGAGATCGGTCTGGCGCGGCACGGCAGGGGTCAACAGACCCATCACGACGCCGGCAAGGGTGGCGTGCACTCCGGATTCATAGAACATCAACCACATCACCAGCCCGAGGCCGAGCGGGATCAGCGGGTACGTGACGTCGAGGTTGTCCAGCACGGCGACGAGCGTCGCGATGCCAGCCGCGTAGACGAGGAACTTCGGATCGACGTCCGACGAGTAGAACACGGCGATGACGACGATCGCCCCGATGTCGTCGACGATCGCCAGCGTCAGCAGCAGCACCTTGATCGAGGCCGGCACGCGACTCCCCAAGAGGGCGACCACGCCGAGCGCGAACGCGACATCGGTTGCCATCGGGATCCCCCAGCCATGACGGCCGTCGCCGGTGGCGTTGATGGCGACGAAGATCAATGCCGGGACGACCATCCCGCCCAGTGCGGCCATCGCCGGAAGGGCCACAGCCCGGCGGTCACGCAGCTCGCCATTCACCAGCTCGCGCTTGATCTCCATCCCGACGACGAAGAAGAACAATCCCATCAACAAGTCGTTGACGACGTGACGGACGTCGTCGACGAACACGTAGTCGCCCACTTCGACGCGCACGGTCGTCGTCCACACGGACTCATAGCTCCCCGGCCACGTGTTCGCCCAAATCAGTGCCGCGGCTGCGGCCGCGACGAGGGCGATGCCGCCGGACGCCTCGATGTAGAGGAATCGACGCAACGGCTGGGCGACACGCGCCAAGCGGCGGTCACTGTGCAGGAAGGTCGGCGCTGCGCTGGGAATCGGTCGGGTGGCCACACGGTGCTCCGGGGTCGGAAACTCGGTCGCCGACCAGACTTCCCGGCACACCCGACCGACAGACTAGTCGAGTCCGTTCGGGCGCCGTCAGATCGGTGCCCTGTCGATCAGCCGGGGAGCGACAGTCCTGGAACGAGCGGAAGCGGTGCCGGCTCCGAGGTTGTCACGCCAGGCGCTGTCGACGGAGTCGTTGTCGACGGCAGAGTCGTCGGTGTGAGGCCACCGATCACGTCCTCGACCACCGGCGCGACCTCGTCGACGATCGGATCGACAACCGGCGCCACCACCTCGACAACCGGATCGACAACCGGCGCCACCTCCTCGACAACCGGATCGACGACGGGCGCCACCTCCTCGACGACCGGATCGACGACGGGCGCCACCTCATCGACGATCGGATCGACGACGGGCGCGACGACCTCCTCGACGACCGGATCGACCACGTCGTTGACGACCGGATCGACCACGTCGTCGACGACCGGGTCGACGACATCCACGACCACCGGATCGACCACGTCGTCAACAACGGGCACCACTACCTCGTCGACAACCGGGTCGACAACCGGGACGACGACCTCATCGACAACAGAGACCAGGACATCCGCGACCACTGGGTCGATGACTCCCGCGACGACGGGGGCCACGACATCCTCAACCACCGGAACAACCACGGCACCGACAACCGGTCCCACGACGTCATCGACCACCTCCTCGACGACAGGTGCGATGACCCCACTGACGACGGGCGCGACGACATCCTCGACCACCGGAACAACCACGCGACCGACAACCGGTCCCACGACGTCATCGACCACCTCGTCGACGACAGGTGCGACGACCCCACTGACGACGGGCGCGACGACATCCTCGACCACCGGATCGACAACCGGGACGACGACTCCCTCGACAACAGGAACCACGACATCCTCGACCACCGGAACAACCACGCCATCGACAACCGGTGCAACCACACCGTTGACGACGGGGACGATCACGTCATCGACAACCGGCTCCACGACGTGGTCGACCACCGGATCGACGACCTCGTCGAGCACGGACTCGACAATGGGCGTAACCACCTCTGCCGGAACCTCGGCGATCGGACGGTTGACGGTCTTCGGTTCGTCTGCGCCGCTCAACCCCGCAGGAGACTCGGATGCGTCCGCCGGCGGGATCGGGGTGGTTGTCGTCCCAGCCAAACCCGAACTCGCCAACCCGCGGGCAATCCCCAGCTGGCGAATGGGGCGAGTGACAACAACCGGCTGGGACTCGACCTCGGGTTCCTCGGGTGCGGCGACCACCGTCCTGACCTCGGCATCCTCGGGGGTGCCGCCACGACCGAATCCGCCGAGGATGTTGACGAGTAGCGGAGTCGCGACGAGTACTGCGGCGGCGCCCTTGAGCAGCAGACCGGAGCTGAACAGATTCGACACCGTGCCGACCAAGGTCGTGCCCACAGTCCAGTGGGCGGCGAGTGCCGAGCCGACTGGGGGGACGAGCTTGCGCAGGCTCGCGTTGACGTCGCGCAACTCTTCCACCGCCTGCTGGCAGCGCGGACAGTCGAGAAGATGCCGCTCGACCTCCTCAGACTGGATCTCGGTGAGCTGATCGCGGACGTAAGCGGCCAGGCGTCGGCCATACCGCTCGCACGCCTCGTCGGGCGATGCGTTGACGTGCTCGGCGAGGTAGGCCGTGGCGAAGGCTTCACGAGCCCGGAGGGTGAGCGCCGCCGTGGCATTCGGTGCCAGATCCATGACCGCAGCGACCTCGGCAGGTGACCGTTGTTCGACCTCGGTCAGCCACAGCGTCTGCTGCCAGCGAGGGTTGAGCGAGGCAAACGCCCTGGCAACAGTGTCCGCCTCGACATATTGCTCGGGATCCTCGAACATCGGCGTCTTTCCGGCGTCCGCCCGAGGCTCGTCGGCGGTCACGAACCGGCGTCGTCGGGCGCGACAGCCGTTGCGCACGGCTGCCAGCAGGTAGCTGCGGAAGTTGTCCCGCGGACCGTTGCCGTTACGGATCGCCGACAACACGCCGGCAAAGGCGTCGGCCACGACGTCGTCGGCTTCGGCGCGGGAGTGCAGCAACCAGCGGGCGGTGGACTCGGCGGCAGGGCGGTGACGTCGGTAGAGCTCGCCGAATGCGTGGCTGTCGCCGCTTCGCACGCGCTCGATGAGCTTTTCGTCCCCAATCAGTTCGTCGTCCGCCTCGAGCGCGGCCCCCTGGTGTCCCCGCCAAACCGAGCGCATGCGCACGTGACCCTACCTTCGTCGAGCAGCATCATCTGCTGGATGCTGCTCGGGTCAGTACCACGAATCGTGCTCGTTCAGTCACGCGATCACCAAACGCAACGCGGCACCGGGTTTCCCCGGTGCCGCGTCTTGTCCCGCCGATCTTGGTTCTGCGACTTGACGGCGTACACAAGTGAGCGGCCCAGCCGCGATGACGCGGCTCACCGAAAAGTTTCGAATTCGGCTTCTCCTACCGCGATTCGGTCATGGGTGACCGATTTGTGGTAGCAGAGTTGGCGGCAGGGGGCGGCGGGTGGGTGTCAGGTGGCGAGGATCGTCACGCTGTTGCCGGACACCTCGACAAATCCACCGTCGAGGTCGAACCGCTGGACCGAGCCATCGGCGAGATAGACGCGTGTCTCGGCGGCGACGAGCGTGCCGAGGAACGGAGCATGGTCGGCGAGGAAGGCGACGTCACCCTCGGTCGTGCGGGTGACGACCTGAGTCGCCTCGCCCTCGAAGAGCACTTCCTCCGGCGATACCAGGCTGACGCGCACTACGCAGCGCTCTCCTGCAGGGCCTTGGCCTTGGCGTGGACCTGCTCGATGCCGCCGACGTTCAGGAACGCCTGCTCGGGCACCTCGTCGAGATCCCCGTTGACGATCGCCTCGAACGATTCGACGGTCTCGGCCACCGGCACGTATTCGCCCTTCAGCCCGGTGAACACCTCGGCGACGAAGAACGGCTGAGACAGGAACCGCTGCACCTTGCGCGCCCGGTTGACGGTGAGACGATCCTCCTCGGAGAGCTCGTCGAGGCCGAGGATGGCGATGATGTCCTGCAGCTCCTTGTAGCGTTGCAACGTCTCCTGGACACGCCGGGCCACGTCGTAATGGTGCTGGCCGACGACTTCCGGCGACAGGATCGTCGAAGTCGAAGCAAGCGGATCGACGGCTGGGTAGATGCCCAGCGAGGCGACGACTCGACTCAGCTCGGTGGTGGCGTCGAGGTGGGTGAACGTCGTGAACGGTGCCGGGTCGGTGTAGTCGTCGGCGGGCACGTAGACGGCCTGCAACGACGTGATCGAGCGGCCCCGGGTCGACGTGATCCGCTCCTGCAGCTGGCCCATCTCGTCGGCGAGGGTGGGCTGATAGCCAACGGCGGACGGCATCCGGCCGAGCAGCGTGGACACCTCGGAGCCGGCCTGGACGAAGCGGAAGATGTTGTCGACGAACAGCAGCACGTCCTGGTTCTGCACGTCGCGGAAGTACTCCGCCATTGTCAGCGCCGAGAGAGCGACGCGCAGGCGCACGCCCGGCGGTTCGTCCATCTGGCCGAACACGAGGGCGGCCTTCTCGAACACGCCAGACTCCATCATCTCCAGCCGCAAGTCCGTGCCCTCGCGGGTGCGCTCGCCAACGCCGGCGAACACGGACACGCCGCCGTGCTGGCTGGCGACGCGGTTGATCATCTCGGTGATCAGCACCGTCTTGCCGACGCCGGCACCTCCGAACAGGCCAATCTTGCCGCCAGCGACATAGGGCGTGAGCAGGTCGATGACCTTGATGCCGGTCTCGAACATGCGGGCCGACGGCTCGAGCGCATCGAACGCCGGGGCTTCGCGATGGATCTCCCAGCGCTCCATGTCGGCGAACTCAGTGGCGGCCTGCTCGGCGTCGACGTCGAGTGGGTCTCCCCACACGTTCCACACGTGACCGAGCACCTGCTGTCCGACGGGAACGGTGATCCCGCTCCCCGTGTCGCGAACGACGGTGCCGCGTCTGAGGCCATCGGTCGGCTTCATGCAGATCGCCCGGATCCGGCCCTCGCCGAGCTGCTGGGCGACTTCGGCGAGCACCGAGATGGGCTTGCCTTCGACCTCGATCTCGAACTCGAGCGCCGAGTTCAGCGCGGGAAGTGCATTGCGGGGGAATTCGACGTCGATGACGGGACCGGCGATGCCGACGACGCGGCCATCGGTGCCCGTCGACTGCTGGTTCTCGGTGACAGTCACAGTGCTTCTCCTCTGAAGGGGGCAGTTTCCAACTCGACCTCGGTGACGAAGTCGAGGGCGACGCGTACGGCCGACGCATGGCCACCGCCGGCGAGCGCCTCGGAGCCGCTGACGATTTCCATGATCTCGGTGGTGATCGAGTCCTGACGAGCCCGGTTCATCACGCGGCTCAAGGACTTGATCAGCTCTTCGGCGTTGTCGGTAGCGGACTTCATCGCCCGCTGCCGGAAGGCGTGCTCCGACGCCGCGGCGTTGAGCATCGCGGCGTACACACGGGCCTCGACGTAGCTCGGCAACAGCGAGTCGAGGATCGTCCCGGGGTCGGGCTCGTACTCGTAGTCACCGCCGGGCGCTTCGGGCGAGCCAGCTTCCTCTGATTGCCGTGCTGCGCCCGGACGCCCGTCGCCGCCGGCCACCGTCTCCACCGACAGCGGCACGAGCGGCCGGAGCACGACTTCCTGGTTCCCGGCGGAGATGAACCGCGTGTACACGAGTTCGACCTTGTCGACCGCCCCACTGGTGAACTGCTCGATGACGTAGGCGGCGACGCGCTTGGCGTCCTCCAATTTGGGCGTATCGGAGAACCCGGTGAACGACTCCCCGAGCTGGTAGCCGCGGAAGTGGAAGTACCCGGTGCCCTTGCGACCGATCGGGACGATCACGTACTGCCGACCGTTCACGACGTCGGCCTTCACTTCACCTTCGGTGGCCCGCTGTACGCCGGCGTTGTACCCGCCGCACAACCCCCGATCGGCAGTTAGGGCGACGTAGCACGTCGTCGAGATCGACTCACGACCGGCGAGCAACGGTGCGTCGGTCCCGGCGCCGGCAGCAGCCAGGTCACGGACTACCTCGGTGATCTTCTCGGAGTACGGGACGGCGGCGGCGACGCGCTGTTGCGCCTTGACGATCCGCGACGCGGCGATCAACTCCATCGCCCGCGTGATCTTCTTCGTCGCCTGAATACTGCGGATGCGTCCCCGCAATATCCGTTCCTGCCCACCTGCCATTACTCTGCGTTCCCCGGCCACGCAGGCCGGCGCGCCGGCTCCCTCCGCTGGCGCTCCGGTCGCCTACCCGCTCGCACTCCGGGACGCTCGCTTCGCTCGCTGCGCTCCATCATTCTGTGGCCAAGGTCTTGGCGGAGGCTGCCTCGCCGACCTCGCCCTGTTCCAGGCTTGTCGGGTCGACGGCGTAGGCGGATCCGTCGCCGGCTCGGAACTGCGCCTTGAACGCGTCGACGATGTCGCCGAGACCTTCTGGCACGCCGGTCGACCGGATCTCCTCGAGCAGCGCCCCGTGACCCGAGCGGACGTACTGGGCGAGCTCGGACTCGAAGCGCTTGACATCGGTGACGGCGACATCGTCGAGGTACCCCCGAGTACCGGCGAAGATGACGACGACCTGCTCCTCGACCGGCATCGGCGAGTTCGGTGGCTGCTTGAGCAGCTCGACGAGGCGGTAGCCGCGTTCCAGCTGAGCTTTCGACACGGCGTCGAGCTCGGACCCGAACGTGGCGAATGCCTCCAGCTCGCGGAACTGGGCGAGATCGAGCTTCAGCGTGCCGGCCACGGCGCGCATCGCCTTGATCTGGGCGGCGCCACCGACTCGAGAGACCGAGTTGCCGACGTCGACCGCGGGACGCACACCGGACTTGAACAGGTTGTCCTGCACGTAGATCTGGCCGTCGGTGATCGAGATCACGTTCGTCGGAATATATGCCGAGATGTCGCCAGCCTTCGTCTCGATGACGGGGAGGGCGGTCAGCGAGCCGGCGCCGTTCTCGTCGGACAGCTTGGCCGCTCGTTCGAGCAGGCGGCTGTGCAGGTAGAAGACGTCGCCCGGGTACGCCTCACGGCCGGGCGGGCGGCGCAGCAACAACGACACTTGGCGGTAGGCCTCGGCCTGCTTCGACAGGTCGTCGTAGACGACGAGAGCGTGTTCGCCGTTCTCCATCCAGTGTTGGCCCATCGCACAACCGGCGTACGGTGCCAGGTACTTGAACGGCGCCGGGTCGGCTGCCGGGGCGTTGACGACGACGGTGTACTCCATCGCTCCGTGCTGGCGCAGCGTCTCGACGGTCTGGGCGACGGTCGAGCCCTTCTGGCCGATCGCCACGTAGATGCACTTCACGCCTTGACCACGCTGGTTGAGAATCGTGTCGATGGCGATCGTCGTCTTGCCGGTCTTGCGGTCGCCGATGATCAGCTCGCGCTGGCCGCGACCGATCGGGGTCATCGCGTCGATCGACTTGATGCCGGTCTGCAGCGGCTCGTGGACGGGCTTGCGACCGGTGATCCCCGGCGCCTGGATCTCCATCCGCCGTGGTTGCACGCCGGTGAGCTCGCCCTGACCGTCGATCGGCTCGCCGAGGGCGTTGACCACCCGTCCGAGCACGCCGTCGCCGACGGGAACGGAGAGAATCCGCCCGGTTGCCTTGACCGTCTGGCCTTCCTCGATGTTGTCGACGTCGCCGAGGACAACGGCGCCGATCGATGACTCGTCGAGGTTGAGGGCGAGGCCGACGGTGCCGTCCTCGAACTCGAGCAGCTCGTTGACGGCCGCGTCGGGAAGTCCCGAGACGCGGGCGATACCGTCGCCGACCTGGGAAACGCGGCCGACCGTACGAGCTTCGAGCGACGGCGTGAACCCCTCGAGGTTCTGCTTGAGTGCGGCGGCGATATCTGCGGCGGAAAGTGTGAGCTCTGCCATGGGTGTCGAAATCCTTTATTGCGTTCCCCGGCCACGCAGGCCGCGTGAACGAGAGTTGTGACGAGCGGGCTGGTGGGTCACAGGCGGCTCTTGAGCTGGTCGAGATGAGTACGCACGGTGCCGTCGATGACGGTGTCGCCGATCGTCGCGACAATGCCGCCGAGGACCGCCGGGTCGACGACGACCTTCACCGTTACGTTGCGTCCGGTCGCGTTGGCGAGGGCGGCGCGCAGGCGGTCCTGCTGATCTTCGGTGAGCGGCACGGCGGTGCGAACCTCGGCGAGGGCGGCGTCCTTCGTCTCGGCTGCCCGTTGGACGAGGCGATCGACGATGGCCGGCAAGTCGCGTCCACGGCCGCTGCCGACGATCATCGAGACGAGCTGGACGGTCGTCGGCGACGCCTTGCCACCGAGAAGGTCCTCGACGATCGACTGGCGGCGGGAAGCCGGCACGAGGTCGTCGGTGAGGGCGTTGCGAAGCTCCTCGCTCGACTCGTAGGAGCGGGCGAAGCGGAACAGCTCGTCTTCGACCTCGTCGAGGGTCCCCTCGGCGTTGGCGATCTCGAACAGGCCTTTGGCGTAGCCCTCGATGCGGTCGGTCATGACGATGCTCCCGAAGTCGCAGGGGTGCTGGCGCCTACCTCGGCGATGAACGCCTCGATCAGCTGCTGCTGCGTCGCGTCATCGAGCGACCGCTCGACGACGAGGTCGGCGGCGGCGCCGGCAAGTCGGGCGATCTCGCCGCGCAGCTCGTCGCCGGCACGACCCGCGCCGGCGGCAATGTCGGTGTCGGCCTTGGCATCCAACTCGGCGACCTCGACTTCCAGCCGGGCGCGGCCGTCGGCGAGCAACGCCTCGGCCTGGGCATCGGCCTCGGCGAGCACCCGCTGCCGCTCCGCCTCGATGTTGCCGAGCGACTGACGGATGCGCGCCGCCTCGGCCTCGGCGTCGCGCCGGGCAGCCGCGGAGTCGTCGAGCTCGCCCTGGATCTTGTCGGTACGCGCCGCCATCGCCTTCTTGACCAGCGGCCCGGCCTTCCAGATGAGCAGGGCAATGACGATCACCGAGGCGAGGCCGCCGTAGATGATCTCGGCCTGTTCCGGCCACAGCGGATTGGCGGTCGTGTAGCCCTGGTCGTCGATGCCGTGCTCCTGGGCCGGGAAACGTTGGAGCCCTGCGAGCACGGTCGCCGTCAGCCCGTTCATCGCGTCACCGCAGCGCTCATCACGGCGCTCACCGACTCGGCGACATCGTCGTCGTCCGGTTCGTTGCCGGTCGCCAACCGCCCGGCGGCCGCGGCGACGTCGCGAACGGCCATCTCCACGGTCCCCTGAGCTGCGGCGCGCGCCCGCTCGACCTCGGCGGCGGCGGCAGCTCGCCGCTCGGCGATCGCCGCGTTCACAGCGGTGAGGCGCTCGGAACGCTCCTGTTCGAGCGTGGCCCTGGCCGCGTCGATGCGGCTCGCCGCTTCCGCCCGTACCGATGCCAGTTGACTCTCGTAAGCATCGGCGTCTCCCTGGGCGGCGGCGGTGATCTGTTCGGCGTCCTCGTGTCCTGAGCGGATCAGCGCGTCACGGGCTTCTGTTCCCCGCTGTATGCGTGGGAACAGCACCCAGCGCATCAGCACGGCGAGGACGACGAAGGCGCCGAAGCCCCAGGCGATCTCCTTGAGCTCAGGGAAGATCGGGTTGAGATCGTCCTCCGGGACCTCCTCGTGGGCCTCCTCCTCGGCGCCAGCGGGCGCGAGAAAGGACACGTCTACCCGATCGCCCACCACCGTGACGGTCGCGTGCATCTGCTCAGGCGAACTTGAGGAGGATGAACACCACGAAGCCGATCAGCGCCAGCGCCTCGGTGAAGGCGATGCCGAGGAACATCGTGGTACGGACCATGCCGGCCGCTTCTGGCTGGCGAGCCATCGCCTCGACGGACTTACCGACGAGGTAGCCGATACCGATGCCCGGGCCGATGGCGCCGAGGCCATAGGCGAAGCCGGCGCCGACGGCGGCCTGGATGTTCTTCTGGTCGTCGGCGGCGAGGCCGTCGCCGGCCTGCTGGATGAGGAGGCTCATTGCTTCCATGGTTTGGGGTCTCCTAGTCGTGGTCTGGTTTGGGAGAAGTGGTTGGTCGAAAGTTGCGTCAGACGGCGATGGCTTCGGGCATGCGCGCCTCGGCAGGCACGTGGTCGTCGTGCTCGTCGCCGTGGCCCTCCATCGACGTGCCGATGTACACGCCAGTGAGGATCGTGAAGATGTAGGCCTGCAGGAAGGCGACGAGGATCTCGAAGAGCGTGAGGAAGATCAACATCGCGAACGGGAAGATGCCGATGATGGCAAAGGCGACCTTGTTCGTCTCCGCCTGGAACAGCGCTTCCGAGAGGAGGGCGAACGTCACGAGCAGGATGTGCCCAGCCAGCATGTTGGCCATGAGTCGGACGGTCAGCGAGAACGGGCGGACGAGGATCACCGAAACGAACTCGATGATGCCGACAAGCGGCTTGAGCGCCGTCGGCACGCCCGGCGGCCAGAGCAGGTGTCCGAAGTAGCCGAGGCCCTGGTGCTTGATGCCAACGCAGATGAAGATCACCCACACGAGCAGCGACAGGCACAGCGGGATGGCGATGCGGGCGGTGGCCGGCATCTGCAGAATCGGGATGACCCCCGGCGCGTTGCACAGGTAGATGAAGATGAACAGGCTGATGAGGAACGGGGTCCAGGGAAGTCCGGCTCTGCCCATCGTCGGCAGGACGACCTGCGACTCGATGAACTCGACGATCATCTCGGCCAGGTTGCGGATTCCCCTCGGCGCCTTGGTGCCGTCCCGGCTGCCGGCGAGGAAGAAGATCAGGCAACCGATCAGGGCAGCCACGACGGCGATCAGGGCGACCTTGTTGAAGGTCGGGAAGAAGTCCTTCCACCGCAGAATGGCGTTGATCGGCGGGAACTCGAGAGCGAACACGACTGCCTTCCGTCCTTAGGGCTTGAGACTCGTGGGCTTGAGACCAGGGTGGGCAAGGGAGATTGCCACGTACCTGAGCTCCCAGGCGAGGAGACCGAGATGCGTGACGATGACTGTCGCGCCGAGCGCCGGCAGCGACACCCAGCTGGCGTCCTTGACCAGCCAGATGGCGACGAAGATGAGGCCGAGGCGGATCAGGTAGCCGAACAGCACCCCGCCCATCATCAGGCCGAGCGAGATGCGCGCCGTGGTGGCGATGATCGCCGCCGAGAGGAGGAAATTGGCGAGCACGATCGCGATCCCGTACGCCGATGACCAGGCACCGTCGGCGCCCCAGATCACCAAGCACACGGCGATGATGACGGGGGCGGCGAGCAGGCCGCGCCGGCTGAGGTCCTTGGAAACGTCGATCTCCGGCGCCGGGCCGTCGAGCCGGGTGACGAACGCGTCGCTCACGCTGCGCGGTCCCGTCTGCGTTGTGCTTCCAGCTCTTCCATCTGCGCCGTGTAGCGCGCCTTCCAGGCGTAGAACATCCCGATCGCGGCGAGCACGGAGCAGACGATCATCAGCAGCGGGGTCGTCCCGAGCCAGCGGTCGAGGGCGAAGCCGATGCCGAAGAAGGCGAGCAATGTGAACGCGGCCTCCATGGCCCGCCCGAGACTGTCGTCGGCGCGCATCGTGCGGCGGGCGTAACTGGGAGGGGGCAACAGTTTCATCGGCGTTGATGATGGTTCACATGGCGTGCTGGGAGCTTGTGAATCTACGCACAAGCTACAGGATGAGCGCTGTGAGTGCAAGCGTCAGAACGTTTACGACGCTACTCGTCCGTTGTCGCGGCGGCGGCGGCGAACGCTCGGATGGAGCACGGTGTACAAGACGATGGCGATCGCCGCCATCCCGAACGGGAGATACGAGGGGTTCTCGTCGGTGAGCACGGGATAGAGGACGAAGCCCGACAGCAGCGCCGTCCACGCCCAGAGGATCAACACGCTGCGCCGATGGCCGTGACCGAGATTCATCAGGCGGTGGTGTAGGTGGCCCTTGTCGGCGACGTCGAGCGATTGACGGCGACTGGCCCGGCGAACGACGGCGAAGACGAGGTCGAGGATCGGCACGCCGAGGATGAGTAACGGGATGACCAAGGGAGCGAGGAAGAAGTACGTCTGGCCGACGAATCCCTGCCCGCTCGGGTCGGACCGGCCGCCGACCACGCTCGTCGACACGGCCATCATCAGGCCGAGGAGCATCGCTCCGCTGTCGCCCATCATGATCCGCGCCGGGTTGAAGTTGTGCGGCAGGAACCCGACGCACATGCCGACGGCGATGATGGCCACGAGCGGCCCGAAGTTCGGCGACGCGAGCAGACCGAGGTGGCTGAGCTTCTGGGCGTAGAGGAAGAACGACCCGGCGGCGATCGCCACAATCCCGGCGGCGAGCCCATCGAGCCCGTCGATGAGATTGATCGCCTGCGTCATTCCGAGCAGCCAGAGCACGGTGACGAGAGGGGTCCAGTCCGTTGACAGCAAGATGTCGTCGACGAACGGGATGCGGAAGTAGTACATCGTCACGCCGTACTGCACCAGAGCGAGCCCGGCGAGGACGATCGCCGTCACCTTGGCCGGCGGGACCACGCCCTTGATGTCGTCGTAGAGGCCGGCGACGAGGATGATCGAGGCGGCGGCGATGATGCCGCGCGGTTCGGAGTTGCGGGCGAAGAGCGAGTCGAAGCGGTCGAGCAGGCGGGCGACGGCGAATGCGACGATGAACCCGGCGAACATCGCCAGACCGCCGATCGCCGGGATCGGCCTCGTGTGTACCGTCCGTTCGCTCGGGTGGTAGACCCAGCCTCGCGACTTGGCGAACCCACCCACAAGGGGCGTCACGGCGAAGGTGACGACGGCGGCGACAGCACCGATGATGAGGTAGTCACCGGTCCCCGGCACGAACTGCGATCCTACGAGTGGCAGCTTCCATCCGAGTGTTTCGTGCTCTCCCGCGCTGCGACTTACGTCGACGCCGATCTGCGAGCGCTCGTTGCCGATCTCGCGGTGCTCGGCAACTGCCGGCCTCGAGAGTCAGCGCGTTGCCAGCAGCCCGGCATCAGGCGAACCTGTAGCTGTTCAGCACCGTTTTGGTGCTCAATCGCTACAGGAATGGTGGCCGGCTCGGCGAAATGTTGTGTGTCGAACGTGGGGTGACAGCCTCGGGCCGGCGCTCCGCTCAGCAGGAAAGGTGCGGATCGCCGTTGGGGTATGCCGGGAAGCGGGCGCAGAGCTCGGCGACCTCCTTGCGCACGGCCGAGAGCTCTTCGCCGTTGTTGCGCTCCCGCAGAGCGCGGGCGATCAGCGCGGCGATCGTCGCCATCTCCGTCGCAGTCATCCCCTGTGTGGTCACCGACGGCGTCCCGATGCGCAGGCCACTCGTCACGAACGGGCTGCGCGGGTCGTCGGGCACGGTGTTCTTGTTCAGCGTGATGCCGGCCTCGTCGAGCGTCGACTGGGCGACCTTGCCGGTGAGCTCCTCGTCGAACGAGCGCAGGTCGACCACCATCATGTGGTTGTCCGTGCCACCCGACACCAAGCGGAACCCCTCCCCGGCGAGTGCCTTCGCCAGTGCCGCGGCATTGGTCACGATCTGTGCGGCGTACGTCGCGAACGACGGATGCGTTGCCTCGCGGAAGGCGATCGCCTTGGCCGCGATGACGTGCTCTAGCGGGCCACCCTGCCAGCCGGGGAACACCGCCTTGTCGATCGCCTTGGCGTGCTCCTCGCGGCACAGGATCGTCCCACCGCGCGGCCCGCGCAGCGTCTTGTGCGTCGTCAGCGTGACCACATCACAGTACGGCACGGGGTCCGGGTGGGCGCCACCCACGATGAGTCCGGCGAGGTGGGCGGCGTCGAACAGCAACAGCGCACCGACCTCATCGGCCACGCTCCGGAACGCTTCGGGTTCGAGGCGGCGCGGATAGCTCGTCGTGCCCGCCACGATCATCTTCGGGCGATGCTCGAGGGCCAGATCTCGCACCTGGTCCATGTCGATGCGCTCGTCGCCCGGCGCCACCTTGTAGGCGACGAATCGGTAGGTCAGGCCGCTGGCGTTGACCGGCGAGCCATGGGTGAGGTGCCCGCCGTGGTCGAGGCTGAGTCCGAGCACGGTGTCGCCCGGGTGCAGCAACGCCTGGTAGGCGCTCATGTTTGCGTTGGCCCCAGAGTGGGGTTGGACGTTGGCGTGCTCGGCGCCGAAGAGTGCCTTGGCCCGGTCGATGGCGACCGATTCGACGTCGTCGATGACCTGGTTCCCGCCGTAGTAGCGCTTGCCCGGATAGCCCTCCGAGTACTTGTTGGTGAGCACCGACCCCATCGCCCGGATCACCGCCGGCGACGTGAAGTTCTCACTGGCGATCAGTTGCAGGCCCGTCGTCTGGCGCTCGAACTCTGCGGCGAGGAGCGCTTCGATCTCGCGGTCCGGGTCGATGTCACTGGGGAAACTCATCGGAGGCGATCCTACGACGCGCAATCACCCAGACCCGGGCCAGGGGAACTGTGATACTCGCGCCTGTGTCGCTTCCCGGGCCCTGCCGTCCGGCCTGCCACCAGCTCCGCGCCTGTGGTCCGGCTGCGCTTGCTCCACCGCCTCGACGACACGGTCCTCCACTACCGCTTGACGACCATCGTCGCCGGTCCGGGGACCGGCAAGACCACGCTGCTCGGACAGTGGGCAGCCGGGCGCCGCGCCGTAGGGCACACGGCGGTGGCCGGCGAGTCAGAGACCGCCCTGCTGCGCTCGGTGATCGAGGGCCTGAGTGGGCTCGACGACGGCCTCGCCGTCCCGAACACGGAACTCTCCATGGCGGCCGACGCGTGGGCGTCGATGTCGCCGGACGAGAACCCGGCGCGAGCCGACGCTCTCGGCGCCGCCCTCGCCCAGCACGTCGGCGGCGCGCCGCTACCTCCGGATGACCGAACGCGACCCCTACAGCGAGCACGCCTATCTCGGCGCCGTCTCGGCATTGCGCGCCGCCGGCCACCACGGCTCGGCCCAACGCCTCTACGCAACCTACGTCGCCAAGATGGCCGACATCGACGTCGAGCCGGCGACCTTCCCCACCTGACCCATCGGAGTGTTTCCTGCTGACCTGTCCCTCAGGAAACACTCCGATGGTTTAGAACTCGTCCTCCAAGGCGGTGATCATGTCGACGCGGCGGGCGTGACGGCCGCCGTCGAACGGTGTGGCCAGGAACGTGTCGACGATGTCCTCGGCGAGGCCGACGCCGACGACACGTGCCCCGATCGCCAGGACGTTGGCATCGTTGTGGGCGCGGGCCAGGCGCGCCGTGTACAGCCCGTTACACAGCGCCGCCCGCACGCCGCGCACCTTGTTGGCGGCGAGCTGTTCGCCCTGGCCGCTGCCACCGACGACGATGCCGACCTCGGCGGTGCCGTCGCGTACGGCCCGCCCGACCGCCGCGCAGAACGGTGGATAGTCCACCGGCTCGGAGGAGTCGGTGCCGAGGTCGACCAGCGTGTGCCCCTCGCCGCGCAGCTTGCCGGCGAGGTGTTGCTTGAGGTCGAACCCGGCGTGATCGGACGCGATCGCGATCGTGGCCATCGTGGGGGATCCTACGGTGTGGCCCAGGGGTATCTAACGTGCCGGAGATGGCCGTCGACCCGCGCTGCCCGGTGATCGTCGGCGTTGGGCAACACGTCCACCGTGCCGTGGATGTCGACGACGGCGTCGAGCCGGTCGCGTTGATGGCCGCGGCAGTAGATGCGGCGGCGGCCGACGCCGGTCTCGCCAGGCTCCCCGGCTCGGTCGACTCGATCCGCGTCGTCAACCTCCTGTCGTGGCGCTATGGCAACCCCGCGTGGGTGCTCGCCCGCCGGCTCGGCGTCGAGGCGAGAGAGCTCGCCCAGACGACGGCGGGGGGCAACTCACCCCAGGCGCTCGTCAACCGCACGGCCGTCGACATCGCCGCCGGCCGTGTCGACTTCGTCGTGCTCGCCGGCGGTGAGGCCTGGCGCACGCGCATGCGCGTCAAGCGGACTGGCACAATCGTCGATTGGGCGAAGGCGCCGGAGACGGCACCGGCGCTGACGATCGGCGACGAGCTCGACATGACGCACCCGGCCGAGGCCGCCCGCGGCATCTACCTCCCCGTGCAGGTGTACCCGTTGTTCGAATCGGCGGCCAGGGCGGCGGCCGGGACGTCGCCGGACGAGCATGTCGTCGAGATCGCCGAACTGTGGGCTCGCTTCAGCGCCGTGGCCGCCACCAACCCCTACGCCTGGTCACCGGTGGCCGTGACACCGGAGCAGGTCGCCACGGTCACGCCGGACAACCGCATCGTCGGGCTGCCCTACCGCAAGGTGATGAACGCCAACAACGACGTCGACATGGCCGCATCGATCCTGATGTGCTCCGCCGAACGGGCCGAGGCGCTGGGGATCGCTCGTGATCGGTGGGTGTTCCCGCATGCCGGCACCGACTGTCATGAGCACCCGTACGTCTCCAATCGATGGTCGTTCGCCGAGACGCCGGCGATCCGCGCCGGCGGACTGCGGGTGCTCGCCCTTGCCGGTGTGGGAATCGACGACGTCGCCATCGTCGACCTGTACTCGTGCTTCCCGTCAGCCGTCCGCCTCGGTGCGGCGTCGCTCGGTCTCGACCTCGCCGTCCAGCTCACGTGCACCGGCGGGCTGAGCTTCGCCGGAGGACCTTGGAACAACTACGCCATGCACGCCATCGCCACGATCGTCGGCGAGCTGCGCGACCGCCCCACCGACCGCGCCCTCGTGTGGGCCAACGGCGGCTATCTCACCAAGCACTCCTTCGGGATCTACGCAGCGACACCTCCGCCCGACGGTTTCCGTCACGATCGTCCGCAGCACGAGATCGACGAACTGCCGGCACGCCAGCTCGCCGAGGGCGACGACGTAGGGGCCGGAGCGGCGCACATCGAGGCGTACACGGTGATGCACGACCGCGGCGGCACCCCGGAGCTGGCCATTGCCGCCTGCCGGCTTGGCGATGGCAGGCGGGCGTGGGCGACGTCGACCGAACCCGGCGTGACCACGGCGCTGACCACCGGAGAGTGGGTGGGGCGCACGGCCGACATCGACGAGAAAGGAACGCTGCATGTCTGACGAGGCAGCAGCCGGTACTCGGCCGCGCATCATCATCGATTGCGATCCGGGCCACGACGACGCCATCGCCATCGTCCTCGCCGCCCACACGTGCGACCTCGCCGGCATCACCACGGTCGCCGGCAACGCCCCGCTCGAGCGCACCACCCACAATGCCCTCGTGATGCGCGAGCTCCTCGGCATCGACGTCCCGGTCCACTCCGGCGCGGCACGGCCGCTACTTGCCGAACCCTTCGCCGGCGCCGATATCCACGGCGCCACCGGTCTCGACGGGGCGGCGCTCCCCGCGCCGGCCCGGCCCGTCGACTCCAACGATGCCACCACCTTCATCATCGACACCTGCCGCAACCGTCCCGGGACGTGGATCGTCGCCGTCGGCCCGCTGACGAATGTCGCCCTCGCGCTGCGCCGCGCTCCGGACCTCGTCGACTCGGTCGCCGGCATCTCCGTCATGGGCGGCGGCACGTTCGGCAACCGGACCGCCGTCGGCGAGTTCAACATCTGGGCCGACCCGGAGGCGGCGGCAATCGTGTTCGGTTATGGCGGTCCGTTGGTCATGGCCGGACTCGATGTCACCCACCAGTTCCTCGCCACGGCACCACGCATCGCCCGCGTCGACGCCCTCGGCGGGCGGCTGGCCACGACGCTGGCGCAACTACTCACGTTCTTCAGCACGTCGTACCAGAGCGGCCACGACGCCATTGCGGGGGCGCCGATGCATGACGTCCTCGCCGTCCTTGCCCTCGTCGAGCCGGCGCTGTTCGACCGGCGGCGCCGCCACGTCGCCGTTGAGACCGTCGGGGAGCTGACCCGGGGCATGACCGTGATCGACGAACGGTTCCTGCGGAGTCGCCCGTCAGCCAACTGCGACGTGTTGACGACGGTTGACGCCGACGCCGGATTCGAGCGGGTCCTCGCGGCAATCGCAGCCTTTTCGGCCGGCGCCACCTCTTAGCATCTGCGCCGATGAGCCTGCCCAACGACGATCAGCACGCCGGCGACATTGCCGACGGCGAGGTCGTCGAGGAAGCGCCGGGCGACGACACGATCGAACCCACGAACGCTCGTCACGACGTGATCGAGGAGGCCGAGGTCGTCACCGCGGCGACGGCTGCGACCGAGGCGCCACTCACCTTCCCGCGTTTGCACGCCCGCACGCAGCGGTTCACGCTCGGCGAGCCACGCAACGTCGAGGTGGCAGTAACGGGTGAGCGGATCCTGTTCCTGCGCAGCCGTGACGGCCAGGATCCGGTCAATTGCCTGTGGGTGGTCGACGCGACAACTGGTGACGAGCGCCTCCTCGCCGACCCTGCCGAGCTGATCGTCGAGCATGTCGATGCCCTGCCCGCTGCCGAGCTCGCCCGCCGTGAACGCACCAGGGAGGCCGCCGGCGGTATCACCAGCTACGCCATCGACCGCGAGGGAACGCTTGCCGCCTTCGCCTTCGCCGGACGGCTGTTCGTGAGCGACGTCGCCTCCGGCGTGACCAGCGAGCTGATCGTGGACACGCCCGTGTTCGACCCCCGTCCCGACCCTGACGGTGCGCGCATCGCCTACGTCAGCGGGCGGACGCTCTGTGTCGCCGAGCTCGATGGCTCGACACGTGTCCTCGCCGGCGGCGACGACGAGCCGGACACGGTCGGCTGGGGCAGCGCCGACTTCATCGCCGCCGAGGAGATGCGTCGCCAGCGCGGCTACTGGTGGAGTCCCGGCGGTTCCTCGATCGCGGCGACCCGCGTCGACACTGAACCGATCGCCACGGCGTGGATCGCCGATCCCGCGCAGCCCGCCACATCGCCGCGCTCGGTTTCCTATCCGTTTGCCGGGACCGACAACGCCGACGTGTCGCTGCACCTCGTCGGGCTCGATGGCGACGTCGTGGACGTCGACTGGGACCGAGTCGGTTTCCCGTACCTGACCGAGGTGTCGTGGTCGGCGGCGGGACTGATCATCGCGACTCAGTCGCGGTCGCAGCAGCTCGTCGAGGTCCTCGACGTGGACGTCGCGTCGGGGGCGACGACCGTGCGGTTCGACGACGATGACGACCGCTGGGTGGAGCTCGTTCCCGGCACGCCACGCTTGTGGACTGGAGGCGAGTTGATCACCTGCGCCGACCGCGAGGGAACCCGCCGGCTGCTCGTCGACGGCGATCCGGTGACCCCGGTCGACCTCCAGGTGCGCTCGGTGACGGCGGCCGACCGCGGCGGGGTCGTGTTCATCGCCAACCCGATCGACGATGCGACCGTCTCCCACGTGTGGCGTCACGACGCCGACGGCCTCGCCGCCCTCACCGACGAACCCGGAGTGCACACGGCGGCCGCGGCAGGCGGCACGGTCGTCGTTCGCACCGCCACCCTCGACGAACCGCTGGCGTCATGGGACACGCTCGACGGCGTGGGGCTGACGTCGCTCGCAGCCACGCCGAACCTGGCGCTGAACGCCTCGATCCATTTCTTCGGCGCCCGTCGATTGGCAACGACGGTGCTCCTGCCCAACGATCACGACGGCACACCGCTTCCAGTGCTGCTCGATCCCTACGGCGGTCCGCACGCCCTGCGCTCGCTGCGCTCGCACGTCCCCCACCTCGTTTCGCAATGGTTCGCCGACCAGGGATTCGCGGTCGTCGTCGTCGACGGCCGCGGCACCCCGGGCCGGGGCACGGAATGGGAACGGGCGATCCACGGCGACCTGGCGACGTTCGCCCTCGAGGACCAGATCGACGCCGTAGAGCAAGCCGCCGCAGAGCTCGACTGCCTCGATCTCGACCGCGTCGCGATGCGCGGCTGGAGCTTCGGCGGCTACCTCGCCGCCCTCGGGGTCCTGTTGCGTCCGGACCGCATCCATGCCGCAATCGCCGGTGCCCCAGTGACGGAGTGGCGGCTCTACGACACCCACTACACGGAGCGCTACCTCGGCGACCCGAACTTGCTGCCCGACGCCTATGAGGGGTCGTCGCTGCTCCCCCTCGCCGGTGGGTTGAGCCGGCCACTGCTACTCATCCACGGACTCGCCGACGACAACGTGTTCGCCGCCCACACATTGCAGCTGTCGTCGCAGTTACTCGCCGCCGGCCGGCCCCACGAGGTGTTGCCGTTGGTGGGTGTGACCCACATGACCCCCCAGGAGGTGGTTGCCGAGAACCTCCTGCTGCACCAGCTCGATTTCCTGCGTCGGTCCCTCGAGTTGTAGGAGCAGTCGAGGAGATGAGCGGATGGGCGGGGGGTGCGGGGGCAGAGGCTCCGCCTTTCCGTTCGAGGGCTTCAGCCGAAGCGGACGGCGATGTCGGCGAGGAGATCGTTCTCGCCGTTGCTGACCGTGCCGTCGGCGCCGGTGATCTGCCGGGCCGCCGAGAACAGCGCCTTGCGCAGGATGCGTGAGGTGATCCGCGAATCGACGTCGTCGAGGAACTCGGTCACGGTGTCATCGCGGAACGCCTGGCGGGCCTTGGCCACGGCCGGCCCGAGATACTGCTCGAACGAGAACGCCTTGCCGCGCCAGTCCTCGGTGAGCTCGCGCAGCACGTCGAGCTCGTCGTCGCCTAGGTGGGAATCGGCGAGCATCACCAGAGCGAGCAGTTCAAGGGCCGCCATGTGCTCCCGATCGGCGGTGGCATGCACCGCCACACCGCGATACAGCTCCTTGAGGCGGTCCTCCATCGCCAGCGACGTTAGTCCGACCCGGCCCGGCAGGTTAAGGGACCTCGGCGATGGCGACGCGGTCACGGCCGGCGAGGTCGGGGCGGACCTCGACCGAGCGGTACCCCGCGGCGCCGAACAGGCCGGCAACACCGCGACCCTGGTCGGCGCCGATCTCGAGAACGACCCAACCTCCAGCGCGCACCCACCGCGGGGCGTCGTCGACGATCGCCCGGATGGCGTCGAGCCCGTCCCGCCCGGCGAACAGCGCCGCCGCTGGCTCCCATTCCCGGACGGCTCGCTCGATGTCGGGCGAGTCGTCGGCGATGTACGGCGGATTGCTGACGACGAGATCGAGCGTCGTTCCCGCAGGCAGGGCGTTGAACCACGACCCCGCAGCGATGCGTACGTTGCGCCCGCGGCGGCCGAGACCGGCGAGGTTGGCACGGGCTATGTCGATCGCGTCCTCATCGACGTCGGTCAGCCACACCGTGACACCGTCGAGCGGCAGCTCGTCGGCGAGGGCGAGGCCGATGGCGCCCGAACCGGTGCCGAGGTCGGCCACGGTCAGCGGCCGCGGCAGCGTGCTCGCCAGCTCGATGGCGACACCGGCGACGACCTCGGTCTCCGGCCGCGGAATCAGGACACGGCGGTCGACGGCCAGGTCGAGGTGACGGAAGCTCCAGTGGCCGAGCACATACGCCAGTGGTTCACCGGCGAGGTAGCGCTCGGCCATGCGGTCGAGGTGAGCGACCATACGCGGCGAGGCCGTTTCACCGGGGACGCTCTCGTGGCCATCGACGTCGCCGCTCGCCTCCTCGCAGAGCCACCGGGCGACGGGATCGCCGACGCGCTCACGGGTCTGGCGGTGGAGGTCCCGCCAGCTAGTCATCGCCGGCGAGCTGGCGGGAGCGTTCGTCGGCGGCGAGGGCAGCAACAACGTCATCGAGGTCGCCGGCCAGCACGTCGGCGAGCCGGTAGATGGTGAACCCAATCCGATGGTCGGTGAGGCGGTTCTCCTTGTAGTTGTACGTGCGGATCTTCTCGCCACGCCCGCCGCCTCCGACCTGGGCGCGCCGTGATGCCGAACGTTCGGCGTCACGTTCCCGCTCGGCGAGCTCGAGCAGGCGTGATCGGAGCACGGTCATCGCCCGGTTGCGGTTCTGCAGCTGGCTGCGCTCGTCCTGCATCGACACGACGATGCCGGTCGGCAGGTGGGTGATGCGTACCGCCGAGTCCGTGGTGTTGACGCTCTGGCCGCCCGGTCCACTCGACCGGAAGACGTCGATCTGGAGGTCCTTGTCGTCGATCTGCACGTCGATCTCATCGGCCTCGGGGAGCACCGTCACCGTGGCCGACGACGTGTGGATCCGGCCCTGGCTCTCGGTGACCGGCACCCGCTGGACGCGGTGGCCACCGCCTTCGTACTTGAAGGCCGGCCACGCGCGCTTGCCGGAGACGAGGAAGGTGACGGTGTTGAAGCCACCGCGATCACTGGCGTCGGCGGCGAGGGTCTCGGTCCGCAGGCCGTGGCGGCCGGCGTAGGCGATGTACATCTCGTAGAGATCGCGGGCGAACAAGTTGGCTTCCTCGCCGCCTTCGGCGCCGCGGACCTCGACGATCACGTTGCGTCCAGCGTGGGCGTCCGGTGGGACCATCAGCTCGGCGAGCTCGTCAGCCACGTAGGCGAGGGCCTCGTTGGTGGCGGCGAGATCCGCCTCCAGCAGGTCGCGCTCGTCGCCGGTCGCCTGGGTGAGCAGCTCACGGGCGGTGTCGGCGTCGGCGAGCAGGGCGCGCTGCCGGCGGGCGGCGGTGACGACCGGCGTCAGCTCGTGATAGCGCCGACTCACCGTGCGCAGCTCGGCCGGATCGGCGGTGACACCCGGGTCGGCCAGGCGCGCCTCGAGGTCGGCGTGCTCCTGCTCCATTGCGGCAAGGCGGCTGGCGATTGGATCAGTCATGAGGGTCGTTCGAGGCTACCGTGCCGTCGTTCCCGCCAATGTTGAGTTGGAATGACTCAATGTTCTTGTATCGTGATTATCAATCATGTCTTCCCCCTCAAGGAGAAACCGAGTGCTGCTCACCACCCTTCCCGCCCGCTCCGTGCGGACGTCCGCCTTCGATCGTCGCTTCGATCGCACCGTTGCCCAGCTCGCCGGGTTTGCCTTCGGCGCCGGCAGCTTCGCTCGCCCGAGCTCCCCCGCCGTGTCGGCGACGTGGAACGACGGCATCTACGTGCTCACCGTCGACGTTCCCGGCGTGCCCGAGGAGGCACTGTCGGTGTCCGTCGCCGGGCGCACGCTGGTCGTCGACGTGGCGACCGACAACTTGACGTGGAACGAGCGGATCCGCCTGCCCCACGTCCTCGATGTCGAGGCGACGACGGCGAACTACGCCAACGGCCGTCTCACGGTCAACGTCCCGGCCGCCCCAGAGGCCCAGCCGCGCAAGGTCGAGATTGTTGCCGGCGCTCCGGTTGCGGCCGAGATCACTGCGGCCGACGATCAGCCGACCGACAGCCCGACCAACGACACGGAGTGATCGAGCTGGTCCGCCAGCTCGCGCGTGACCGGTAGGAGATCCCGTGCCGGCACAACGACGAGGGTCTCCACCGACCCAGGTCCTCCCGCCCGGCCGACGCCCGCCGCGAGGCGGGCGTCGGCCGCGTATGGGATGAGGTCGAGGTCGACTCCCACGCTGCACACGACCACGCCCTCGGAGCCGTCGAGTCGTAGACCCGCTGCCGTGCACGGGTAGCGGTGCTTGAGCCCGCGCCGCGGCACAGGTGGCTCGGCGGGGCGCACCGACGCCATCCCGACGAGCCACGGCTCCCGCTCGAGACGCCAGCGCAACAGCCGTTCCGGTGCCAGCCGATTGAGCGGGTGTCCAGGTGAATCGAGTGAACGGGCGGCAGCCACGGCGTCCACGACACCGGCGAGTGCGGTGCGGGCCGGCACGTCGCCGTGGATGATGGCGAACGCTTCACGGTCGTGCGGACCGACTCCCACTTCCAGCCGAACGCGACCTTCAGCGCTGTCGAGGATGCGACACACCTCGAGCCCGCGCACCTCCCCCGTGACCACGCCGTGCTCCACGACGACCGTTGCCCCGGCAGCTTCGATGTCGTCGACGAGGCCGAGGTGCCGGGGATCGAGCGTCGGTGGTACCGCCGGCGAAGCGCCGTCGACGGCGACGAGCTGGCGACCATCGATCGCCCAGACCCGGATCGGCATCGTGAACTCGCCGGCACGACGAGCGGCGACCGACAGCGGGACATCGGCCACGAGGTCGAGCTCTTCGGCGCCGTTGCGCAACGCCCAGGCGATTGCCGGGCCGAGGCCGATCCCATCGTCGATCGTCGAGTCGAGCAGCACCCACGCCCGCCCGCCGCTCAGCAGCGCCGCACCGAGCGGAAAGGATCCTGGCTGGATCGACCCGGAGTGGCCTGCGACTGCCGCCAGCTTGGTGGCAAGCAGCCGGGCGCGCCGGTCCGAATCGGGCGTCGGCGTTGGGATCGGAGTCGTCATGTCGTCGCCCACCGGCGACGACCTGTCACTTGCCGGTGCGCTTGCGCTCGCCGTAGCGCTTGTTGAAGCGCTCGACGCGGCCGCCGGAGTCGACCAGCTTCTGCTTGCCGGTGAAGAACGGATGGCACTCGTTGCACAGCTCGACGTGCAGCTCGCCCGGCTTGGTGGAGCGCGTCGTGAACGTGTTGCCGCACGAGCAGCGCACGGTGGTCTCGCCGTAGGTGGGGTGAACGTCAGTCTTCATTGGCACGTCTCCGAGTGAAATCCGGGCAAGTCATTGTACCGGCAGGCACCCGCGCAGCATCGGCAACCGATGGGTGTTTACATGACGATTCGGTCCCCTAAACACCCATCGGTCGGCGGCCTCACATTGTCGGTTGTTTGGCGATCTCGTTGAGGAACTCGGCGTTGGTGCGGAACGTCTTGAGACGGTCGATGAGCAGCTCGAGGCCGGGGGCGGCGTTGCCGTCGGCGGCGAGGCCGCTGAGCACACGGCGCAGCTTCCAGATCATCTGCAACTGCTTGCGGTCGAACAGCAGCTCTTCGTGACGGGTGCTCGACGCGTCGACGTCGATCGCCGGGTAGATCCGCCGCTCGGCGAGGCGGCGGTCGAGACGCAGCTCCATGTTGCCGGTGCCCTTGAACTCCTCGAAGATCGCCTCGTCCATCCGGCTGTTCGTCTCGACCAGGGCGGTGGCGAGGATCGTCAGCGATCCGCCCTCCTCGACGTTGCGGGCCGCACCGAAGAACTTCTTCGGCGGGTACAGGGCGCCGGCGTCGATGCCGCCGGACAGGATCCGGCCGCTAGCCGGAGCGGCGAGGTTGTAGGCACGGCTCAGCCGGGTGATCCCGTCGAGGATGACGACGACGTCCTCACCCTGCTCGACGAGCCGCTTGGCCTTCTCGATCGCCAGCTCGGCGACGTGGGTGTGCTCGTCGCTCGGCCGGTCGAACGTCGAGGAGATCACCTCGCCACGCTCGACGTGGCGGCGCATGTCGGTGACCTCTTCGGGCCGCTCGTCGATGAGCAGCACAATCACCTTGACCTCGGGGTTGTTGCGCTCGATCGACTGAACGATCGTCTTCATGATCGTCGTCTTGCCGGCCTTCGACGGCGACACGATCATGCCGCGCTGGCCCTTGCCGATCGGACACACGAGGTCGATGATCCGTGCCGTCATGTTGGTGGGATCGGTGGGATCCTCGAGGTGCAGGTTCTCGTCGGGGAACAACGCCGTGAGGTCCTCGAACCGTGGCCTGCGGCGTGCCTGCTCGGGGTCCGCTCCGTTGACCGTGAGCACGTCGAGCAGCGCCGGGTTCTTCTCGTTGCGTCCGGCCGGACGGCTCGTCCCCGTGACGTGGTCACCCTTGCGCAGCCCGAACTGACGGGCCAGCTTGACCGGGATGTAGGAGTCCTCACGGCTCGGCAGGTAGCCCTTGACGCGGAGGAACCCGTAGCCCTCGTCGCGCATGTCGATGTACCCGGATACCTCGACGAGTTCGTTGGCGACCGGCTGCGACTCGAGGTCGGCCTCGACGAGGCCGGCGTCGTCGCCTTGCGGTCCGTCAGCACCGCGGCCACCTTTGCGCCGGCGCCGGCGCCGGCGGTTGCGCGACTCACCGTCGGCAGGCGGCGCGGCCGGCTGCTGTCCGGCAGGAGCCGGCCCCGCACCGGCGACGGCCGACACCTCGGTCGATCCGTCGGCTGGTGCCGACGATCCCGTGTCGGCGGCGATGGTGGCGACATCGGTGTCGGTCGCGGCGTTCGTGCTGGCCAGGCCAAGCTCCCACTCGGCGAGCGGCTCGCCGTCCGGGCCCAGCACCGGGCCGTCAGAGCTGGTCTCCGCCCCGGTGACGGCACCGGTCAGATCGGCGTCGACTGGCTGCGGGGCCTCGATCGGCGTGGACGCCGGCACGACGCTGCTATTGCCGTTGACGACGGCCGATCCGTTGAGACCGTCGGCGATCGACGGTTCGGGAACGGTGGGCAGATCGCCGTTGGGCGTCGCTGCAACGGATGTGGATGTGCCGGTCATCTCCAGGATCGAGTCGATGATCTCGGCCTTCTTCGTCCGGCTCGTCGCCTTTAGACCGAGTGCCTTGGCGATCGCCAAGAGCTGGTCTTTGTCCTTCGATTCGAGGACGGACTGTTCGAGTGCCTCTGCGGCCACGAGGGTTACCTCACTTCAGGGGGGTCTGGGCGGTGCCCAGGCTTCACGTTCTGGGCGGTGCCCAGGCTTCACGTTCTGGGCGGTGCCCAGGCTTCAGGTTTCTGGGGTGCTGGCCCAGATCTCACGGTCTGGGCGGTGCCCAGACTTCAGGGTCTTCGCCGTGGTTTGGCAGGGCGTCGGGCTTCGCTGTCCGATGTTGCGGAGGCGGGATGCCCCGACGCCATCGCCCCACGTCGAAGAAAGAACGTCACTCGTGCGGCACCCCCCGTCGAGTCACCGGGTTTGGCCAGGCGAGATGACGGAGGGAATGGAACGAGTCCTGCCTGGGATCCCAAGCAGAAGGCCACGATACCGACCGCCAACGCCGATCGCAAGCCAATCGCTACATCAGTGTCATTTCCAGGCTCGTCTGACAAATCCGTGGGTACGCCCGCTCGCTGCGTAGTGGTTGTGTGCTCTGGACGCTGTCGTCGTCGAGGTCGTCGACAAGTGCCGACGCAGCGGTACCAAAACGGCCCGTTTCGTCGGCACATCGCACTCTTCCCACGCAAAACGGCCAGATCTGCCGCCGCCGCTGCCGATACCGCCTGTTTCCAGAGCCGACGCGCCTGACCGGCGCGACGGCCAGACCCACGGATCGGCCAGGAGAGCCCATTTCCAGCCCGTTTGGGGCTTGCGCGGATGGGCAGCGACGGTGCTGCCTCACGGCCGGTGTTTCGGCTGCTGCGCAGCCGAAACAAGGCGGCCGTAATTCTGGGTTGGCTCGCCTATCGGCTCGCCTCCTTACGGGCGAACGCCACGCTGACGAACTCCTCGACGGCGGCCAGGTCGTTCGGCAGCAACTCGGTCCGTTCCGGCCGGCTCAGCAAGTCGTCAAGGTGCTCGGGCAGCTGCGGCCTGAGGCCCGTTGCGAGCTCTACGGCGTCCGGAAACTTGGCCGGGTGGGCCGTCGCCATCGTCACCACGGGGTGATCGCCGCCGAGCTCACGGGCGGCTGCCGTCGCCGTGGCGGTATGCGGGTCGATGAGCAGACCGGTGCTGTCGTGGACCCTGCGCATCTCGGCGGCGACCTCGGCGTCGTCGAAGCGGGCCGCCCGGAAACGCCCCCCGATCCACCGCTGACGGACCTCGGCGGCGAGCTCGAGCCGCCCGGATTGCCGGAAGCGGGCGAGCTGCTCCGCCGTGCGCAGACCGTCGCGGTCGTTCATCTCGAAAAGCAGGCGTTCGAAGTTGGACGACACCTGGATGTCCATCGACGGGCTGGTGGTGGCCACGACCGGGCGGATCGACATGTCGCCGTCGTTGACGAACCGGGTGAGGATGTCGTTGGCGTTGGACGCGACGATGAAGTCGGCGACGGGTGCGCCCATCGTCTGGGCAACCCACCCGGCGAAGATGTTGCCGAAGTTGCCCGTTGGCACGCACGCCGTGATCGGTCCACGGATCGTTCGGGCAATCGTCACGTAGTACACGGCCTGGGCCATCACCCGTGCCCAGTTGATCGAGTTGACCGCCGTCAGGTTGAGCCGGGCGCGGAACGACGTGTCGTTGAACATCGCCTTGACGAGGTCCTGGCAGTCGTCGAACGTGCCGTCAATCGCAACGGCGCGGACGTTCTCCGCCTCGACGGTCGTCATCTGTCGGCGTTGCACCTCGCTCGTGCCGCCCTGGGGGTACAGCATCACGATGTCGACGCGATCCGACGAGCGGACCCCCTCGATCGCCGCCGGGCCGGTGTCACCGCTCGTCGCCCCGACGACGGTCACCCGCTCCCCGCGCTCGCCGAGCACGTGATCGAACATCCGCCCGACGAGCTGCAGGGCGATGTCCTTGAACGCCAACGTCGGACCGTGAAACAGCTCGGCGATCCAGGCGTCGTGACCGATCTGCACGAGCGGCACGACCGCTTCGTGACGGAAGGTCGCGTAGGCGGCTCGGCACATCGCGTCGACGTCGTCGGCGCCGATGTCGTCGCCCATGAACGGCGTGAGCACGGCTGCGGCCACCGCCGCGTAAGAGTCGCAGGCGTCGAGCACGTCGTCACCGGGCAGTACCGGCCACGTCTCGGGAACGTAGAGACCGCCGTCAGCGGCAAGGCCGGAGAGCAGTGCGTCGGTGAAGCCGAGTTCCGGCGCCCGGCCGCGGGTGGAGACGTAGCGCACGCTCAGGCCGGGCCGACGACGCGCAGGAGGGCATCGACGCTGCGCACCGACGGCAACTCACGCAGGTCGTGGACCGTCGCCTGCACGGCCGACTCCTTGGCGTCGTGAGTGATGAAGAACAGGCGCGCCTCGGGACCAAGGCCCTCCTGCTCGGCGGCACGGATGCTGACCCCATGTCCGGCGAGGACACCGGTGACGGCGTGGAGGACACCCGGCTCGTCGACCACCTGGAGGCCGAGAAGGTATTCGGACGTCAACTCGTCGATCGGGCGGATACGTGACCGGCCGAACGTCCCGAGCGACCCGTGCGTTCCCTTGACGAGATTGACGGCGGCGTCGATGACATCGCCGAGGACGGCGCTCGCCGTCGGGTGCCCACCGGCTCCACGCCCGTAGAACATCAACGAGCCGACGGACGATCCCTCGACGAACACCGCGTTGTAGCTGTCCCGCACGCTGGCCAGGGGGTGGTGCTCGGGCACCATCGCCGGGTGGACACGGACCCCGATCTCGCCGCTGTCGCGGTCGATGTCGACGACGGCAAGCAACTTGATGACATAACCGAGACGGCGGGCGACGTCGATGTCGGCCAGCGTCAGGTTGCTGATCCCCTCGTGATACACCTGGCCGGCGACGACCTTGGTGCCCGAAGCGATGGTCGCGATGATCGCCGCCTTGGCGCCGGCGTCGAACCCCTCGACGTCGGCGGTCGGATCACGTTCGGCATAGCCGAGCCGCTGGGCTTCGGTGAGGGCGGCCGCGTAGGCCATCCGCTGCTCGGTCATCCTCGTGAGGATGAAGTTCGTCGTGCCGTTGACGATGCCGATGACTCGGGAGATCGGCTCACCGCGCAGGCTCTCGCGCAGCGCCCGCACGATCGGGATCCCGCCGGCCACTGCCCCCTCGAAGAGGAGGTCGACTCCGGCCTGCTCGGCGACCTCGAACAGCTCGACGCCGACGTTGGCGAGCAACTCCTTGTTGGCGGTGACCACCGGCTTGCCCGCCGAGAGGGCGGCGGTGATCAGCTCGCGGGCGGGTTCGATGCCACCGATCACCTCGACGACGAGATCGACCTCGGGATCGTTGACGACCGTCATCGCGTCGTTGGTGAGCAGGTCGTGGTCGATCTCGACGTCGCGGCTTCGTGACAGGTTGCGCACGGCAACGCGCACGACCTCGAGGTGGATGCCGGTCCGCGCCTCGACCTCCTTCGCCCGCGCCGTCACCAACTCGACGAACGCCGACCCGACGTTGCCGAATCCCAACACACCGAGGTGTAATGAGCGTGTCATCGCACGACCGTATGGAGGCGGACGACGGCGTCGACGACCTGGTCGAACTGGCGACGGTTGAGGATCGAGCCCTCGCGGCGGACGGTGTCGGCATTGACGTCGATGAGGCGATCGACCTTGGCGTAGCTGCGCCGGTGCTTCGAGTCCCAGTCACCGATGCCGACGTCGACCCAACCGTTGCGCTCCTTCGACGTCAGGGCGACGCCGGACAGGAAGTCACCGTGGCGACCGATGATGACGAGCGGGCGATCCTTGCCGAGTGTCGGGTCGTCCTCGAACGGCACCCACGCCCAGACCACCTCGCCCGGATCCGGATCTCCGTCGAGGTGCGGTGAGTACTCGACCCGAACGTCGGCCGAGACCACGCGAGCGGTTGGCTCGGTCCGCCGCTCGACAGCGCCCGTGTTCCGTTCGTGGTAGCGCAACGTCGCCACGGCACGGCGCGCGGCACGAGCGAGGGAGTCCGTCCAGCGCGGCATCCGGCAAATCTAGGCGGTCGTCGTCGCGACCGACGGTGGGGGTTCGCTGCCCGACGTCGGCGCGGCGAACAATGCCTCCGCCGCGGCGACCACGGCGGCGGGATCGACGTCCTCGCCGGTGAACGACACCGAGAACGGGATCGGCCGCCTCGAACACGGCGACCTGGACCGACGGCGTGCGCGGTGGCGGCTGGTTCCTCGGTGCTCGGCACACTCGAATCGACGCCGGACGCCGTCCCCGTCTGGATGACCAGCGACGACTCCGGCAGCGCGCCGACGGCGACGTCGAGCACGACACCGCCGGCGACATCGAGGTTGTCGGCGTAGAACTGCTGAGCGTCCTCGAGGGAGGTGAACGAGAGCGTCGAGATGCTCATCGCACCGTTGCCGTACGAGCACGACTTCGTCCAGAATCCGGGGAGGCTCACATCGGCGCTGCCGTCGAGGTCGGTCACGTCGACGTCGATGCCGGCTGCCTCGGCGGCTGCGGCGGCATCGAGGGTCTCGCAGTCCGCCGGCTCGCCGGCGTCGGCGAACGGGTCGACCTCTACGTATCCGCAGTTGTCGATCGCCCACTGGATCACCACGGGGAATGCCTCGCCGGTGGCCTCGCTCTCGGTCGGCTCGAGGGCCGCGAGCACCGCTGCGGTGTCAGCTGAGCTCCACCCCTTCCAGTGCGGTCACGGTGGCGTCAACAGTCGCCGCCAGGGTGTCGATCTCGGCATCGATCTCCGCCGGTGCCGCGTTCGCTGCCGCCGAGGCGACACTCGACAGCTCCGCGAGGGTTGCTTCGATCAGCGCTGGGTCGCCGTTTATCAGCGCCGTCGCCAGCGTCGTGCGCGAATCCAACAGCGCCGCGACCTCGGCACACCCGGCGGCTGACTCCGCCGAGCCGGGCGGAGGTTCCGTGCTGCCCGTGCCGGCCACCACCACCGACCCGGCGCCGAGGGCGGTGATCGACATGGTCGCGGACGCGGTGATCCAGCGCAGTGCTCGGTTCATCGCCGCCGAGTATTCCACGATCGAGGGGTGTGGGCGTGAGCGAACTCACCTCATGTCGGTGAGCAACAGGTCGTCGTAGGTTTCCCGCCGCACGACGAGTCGGGCGTCACCATGCTCGGCGAACACGATGGCCGGACGCGGCACCTTGTTGTAGTTGGAACCCATCGAGTGCCCGTAGGCACCGGTGACGGGCACGGCGAGCACGTCTCCGACGGTGATGTCGGTGGGAACGTGGGCTTCGAAGATGAGGATGTCGCCGGACTCGCAGTGCTTGCCGACGATCCGGGCGCGGCGCGGCCGTTCGGCGAGTGGGCTGCGCGGCAGCATCGCCTCGTACCCGCTCCCGTAGAGGACCGGGCGCGGGTTGTCGCTCATCCCGCCGTCGACGGCGATGTACGTGCGCACGCCCGGGATCCGCTTGATCGTCCCGACCGTGTACAGCGTCACCGCGGCACTGGCGACGAGTGCCCGGCCGGGCTCCACACTTACGGCGGCGGTGACACCCGCCGACTCGCACGCGTCGAGCACTGCCGCCGCCCACTCGCTCGTCGACGGTGCCGCCTCTTCGGCGACATACGCAACGCCCAGCCCGCCACCGAGAACGAGCTCGGGGAGGTCGAACCCGGCGGCGAACTCGGCCATCACCGCCGCCGCCTTGGCAAAGCTGTCGGCGACGAACACGTTCGACCCGATGTGGCTGTGGAAACCAACGAGGCTGACCGACGGTGACGCTTGCGCTCGTCGGGCAGCCCGCTCGGCGTCCCCGTTGGCGAGGTTGAAGCCGAACTTGGAATCGTTCTGGCCCGTGGCGATGTAGGTGTGGGTGTGGGCGTGCACACCCGGGGTGACGCGCAGCAACACATCCGGCACCGCTCGACTCTCCCGATGCAGCGCGTCGAGGCGATCCAGTTCGTCGAAGCTGTCGACGACGATGCGCCGAACGCCGGCGGTGACCGCCAACCGCAACTCGTCGACGCTCTTGTTGTTGCCGTGCATGACACACGCCGCGGCGGGGACTCCCGCAGCGAGCACGACGTGGAGCTCACCACCGCTGGCGACATCGAACAGCAAACCCTCCTCGTGGACGAGGCGGGCGACAGCCCGGCAGAGGAACGCCTTGGTCGCGTAGATGACCCTGCCGGGGCCGAAGGCGGCGACGGCTTGGCGACAACGCGTGCGGATGTGGTCGACGTCGTAGACGAACAGTGGCGTGCCGAACGACGACGCCAGCTCGAGCAGCGAGCAGCCACCGATGCTCAACGCACCGTCGGATCCGACCTCCGCCGAGTCGGGCAGCAACCGGAACTCGATGGGGGTCATGAATCAGCGAATCTAACGACGACGCGGCACCTCGAAACTCGTTTGTATCAAACGGTGCCGATGCGAGATCATTCACTTCGTGGCCCGAAGCGACCAGACGAAAGGAGGGCATCACATGTTGAAGATTGCGTTCACCGATCTCCCTGCGATGCCGCTCGCCTGGATCGCCGGGAACCTCGAAGGCGGCCTCCGGGCCGGCTCGAGCGCGACCGTCGCCTGACGCGCAACACCACCTTCGCGCCCATTGCGCGGTGCTAGTCGCGGCGTCCTGACCGTCGACAGCTCGGCCCAGGCCGAACGTCCTGCGCATTCGCGCAGCTCTTCCCAACCCAACCAAGCCCATCCATCAAGGAAACGAACCATGAACCACGTCCACCCACTGCTGGCCGACCGCTACGTGAACGATCGTCTCGACGACGTTCGCCGGTCCGCCGGCCAAGCACACCGACGTCGTCCCGTGTTGCGCAGCTCACGACAGCGACGACGACATCCATAGCGCCGCACCTCGGCGCCTACCCCACGACTCAGAAGGAACCGATCATGCATCCGACACTTGCGTGCGAACTGGCCTTCCTGCACGTCCACGGACGGCTCGAAGGTCTGCGTCGGGCAGCGGGGGAGTCCCGTCTGCGCCACGCCCAACTCCAACATCGACAAGCTCGACCAGCTCGCCGGCGTTAGCGAACCGGCATTGGCGCTCCCGGACAGGTCACATCCGTTCGGGGGCGTCGATGCCGAGCAGGCCGAGCCCGTGGGCGAGCGTGCCGGCCGTCAGCTCGCTGAGTGCCAGACGGCTCGACCGCAGCTCGTCGCTCGGCGCCTTGAGCACCGGACAGTGTTCGTAGAACGCCGTGAAGTCCGTCGCCAACTCGAACAGATACGTGCACAGCCGATGCGGGCTGTAGCGGGCGACCGCCTCGCGCAATGCCACCTCGTAGGCGAGCAGGCGCAGTGCCAACGACCGCTCCTGCGGATCCTCCACGATCACCGCTGCGCCGCGGACTTCGTCGCGAGTCACGCCGGCGCGGCGCAGCAACGAGCAGATCCGCGTGTGGGCGTACTGCAGGTACGGCGCCGTGTTGCCGTCGAACGACAGCATCCGGTCCCAGTCGAAGACGTAGTCACGCACACGATCGTTCGACAGGTCGGCGTACTTCAACGCCCCGACGCCGACAGCGTGGCCGATCGACCGCCGCACATCTTCGCGAAGCTCCGGGTTCTTGGCCGCGACGGCAGCGACCCCGCGCTCGATCGCCTCGTCGAGCACCTCACCGAGCCCGACGGGGTCCCCACTGCGGCTGCGCAGCATCTTGCCGTCCGTGCCGAGGACGTTGCCGAACGGGACGTGCACGGCTTCAACGGGTGGCCGCAACCAGCCGGCCATCGCGCTCACGGCGAACACCATTGCGAGATGTTGGGCCTGCGGTGCGCCGACCACGTACAGGAGGACCTCTGCACCAACTCGCTCGACGCGGTCGACAACGCACGCCAGGTCACTCGTCGCGTAGGTGAGTGCGCCGGCGCTGCTGCGCACGATCAGCGGAAGCGGGTCGCCGTCGCGATTGGTGAACCCGGGTGGAAAGACGACCTGTGCGCCGTCCGATTGCTGGAGCAACCCGGCTGTGCCGAGACGTTCGATCACCCTCGGCATCAGCTCTTGGTAGAAGCTCTCTCCCACCACGTCGTCAACGGTCAGCAGCACGCCGAGCTTGGCGTACTCGTCCTGCCACTGCGCCTCGCTGAGCCGGACGAGGCGGTTCCACACCGCCATCGTCTCGGGTTCGCGTCGCTGTAGCGAGACGACACGGGCGCGGGCACGCTCGGCGAAGTCGGGATCCGCGGCGAACCGCGCCGTCGCCGCCTTGTACTGCTCACCGGTCTCCGTCAACGACAACGTGTCGTCGTTCTCGCGTCCGAGATCGACGAGTTGTTGGATGAGGATCCCGAACGGCCGTCCCCAGTCGCCGATGTGGTTCTCGCGCACCACCTCGTGTCCGAGGAACGTCAGCATGCGCACCAACGCGTCACCGATGATCGTGCTGCGCACGTTGCCGATGTGCAGCTCCTTGGCGGCGTTCGGCGCCGAGTAGTCGACGAGGTGGCGCCGTCCCGGTTCGGCGGCGATACCCAATCGGGCATCCCCGGCGACAGCCGCCAGCATCGTGGCGAGCAGGGAGCTCTCGACCCTCAGATTGATGAAGCCGGGGCCGGCGACCTCGGCGATGGCGATACCGGCGAGATCGGACGCGACGATGACCTCACCGGCGACGTCACGAGGTGACCGCCCGAGCCGCTTGGCGAGGGCCAACGCACCGTTGGCCTGGGCGTCGGCGCGATCGGACGGCCGCACGACGGGATCGATGCCCTCCTCGCCGGCGACTGCCGCGAACGCCGGCGCCAGTCGCTCGGTCAGCAGGGCGAAGAGGTCGGCCATGGAGCGACCATTGTGGCGTGTGTCGACACTGAACGACGCCGATGATCCGGTCTCCGCCCTCGTCAGGGGCGCTCTGTACGCCCAGTGGTACCGTGCCCGGTCATCGGACACCCATCGACGTTGCCACACCTGCCGACCTCGCTCGTCGGGTCCTACGCCCAGCCGGACTGGCTGATCGATCGGGCGCGGCTGGCCGATCGCTTCCCGCCGCGCGTCCGGGCCACCGAACTGTGGCGGGTCGCTCCCGAGTGGTTGGAGGAGGCGCAGAACGACGCCACCGTCCTCGCCATCGTCGACCAGGAGCGGGCCGGACTCGACATCATCACCGACGGGGAGATGCGCCGGGAGAGCTACTCGAACCGCTTCGCCACCGCCCTCGACGGCGTCGACATCGACAACCCGGGAACGGCCCTCGACCGCAGCGGCCACCCGAACCCGGTTCCCCGCGTCGTCGGCACGATCCGCCGCAAACACCCGGTCCAGGTGGGCGACCTGCAATTCCTGCGGGCGCACACGGATCGCACGGTCAAGGTCACCGTGCCCGGTCCGTTCACGATGTCGCAGCAGGCGCAGAACGACTTCTACGCGAGCGAGGCCGAGCTCGCCCTCGACTACGCCGCCGCGGTGAACGAGGAGATCGTCGACCTCTTCGCCGCCGGCGCCGACATCGTGCAGATCGACGAGCCGTACATGCAGGCCCGTCCCGACAAAGCCCGCAGCCACGGGCTCGACGCGCTGGCCAGGGCGATCGACGGGGTGGTCGGAACGACGGCCGTGCACATTTGCTTCGGCTACGCCGCCATCATCCACGATCGCCCGTCGGGGTACTCGTTCCTGCCCGAGCTCGCCGCCGCGGCGGTCGACCAGATCTCGATCGAAACGGCACAGTCCAACCTCGACACCACTGTCCTCGAGTCGTTGCCCGGAAAGACGATCATTGTCGGGGTCCTCGATCTCGGCGACACGACGGTCGAGACGCCGGACGTGGTCGCCGACCGCATCCGCCGGGCCCTCGCCCACGTGCCCGCAGACCGGGTCGTCGTCGCTCCCGATTGCGGCATGAAGTACCTGCCCCGCGACGTCGCCTTCGGGAAGATGCAGGCGATGGTCGCCGGCGCCGCCCTCGTCCGCGACGAGCTCGCTGCAGCGTCGTAGCGCGCGCATCCGCCCAGCCTGAACTACCGCTGCTACCGGGGCGCGAGCACCGTGCACTTCAGCGTGATCTGGAGGGAGGAGTTGTTGAGGTCCTTCGCCGGGATGTTCCAGAGGTGGATCTGCGGTTCATCCTTGTCGTTGTAGGTGATCGACCAATACGGATCGCGCCGCTTGTCGACGAGGCGGTCGTCAGCGTGGCGGAGCGGCGTGCCTCGATGGCTGACGGTGATGTCCTTCGCCAGGCAGTCGCGGCCCTTCAGCTTCGGAATCGTGACGGTGTAACGCCCGGGGATCGCGAGATCGGCGGTGAGCTTCGACCCCGGCCACAGCCCGCATGGATCGGACGGTATGAACGTCCCGGTCGCCAGGACGAGCGACACCTTTCCGTCGCTGGTGACGTCGAACTGAAGCTCGAAATTGATCTTCTGTCTCGGCGGCGGTGCCGGATCGGCGATCACGTTGCGACCGAGGACACGGAGACCGAGGGCGCCCACGCCGGCCGATGTCGTGAGTTCCGGCAGCGTGTCGACGGTCACAATGACCACTTCCGTCGTCGGCGCGGCGTCGGCGAACTCGGTCGTGGGCGTCACGTCGACGACCTCCACGTGCTCGGTGGTCGGTGGGGCTTCGACCTCGACGACTGCCTCGGTCGTCGGTGTCCCGTCGGCGACGACCTCGGTGGTGGGCGATGCCGTGTCGACCGGGTCATCGTCCACGGGCACGCTGTCCGGCGGTGCGGTCGGGTCCGGAGGCCCCGCGACGGGCTCGACAAGACACGCTTCGTCGGTGCCACCGGCCGACGACGTCGCCGGGAGGAACGGGATGGCAGCCGCCACGCCACTTGCGGCGAGGGCGACCATGAGACGTCGCTTGACCATTGGAGGAGCTCCCTTCGTCCGTCCCGCCTCGGTGGGTGAGGCGGGATGCCGCGGCGTCTCGCGGCGCCGGCTCAAGTTCGGCGCACACGGCCTTGCGGATGTCTCGGATCACGCAGCGTGTGCTCGCGTTCGAACATGGGTGTATCTGACCGAAGGGGATGGGTCTGCGATTCTGCTACCGCGAGTCGGTCAGCCACTGACCGATCTGCGGGGGTATCGGAACCCGGCGACCGCCCTCGGCAACTCGATGCCGAGTCGCGGTCTCACTCGAGGTGCCAGGTGCAATATCCGTCGTGCCACTCGGCTCGGAGCGCGGGCCGCGGTCGGGGATCGATTGTGCAGACTTCTCGACGAACCAGCGCCTCCTCCTCGATTGACTCGGCGCCAAGATCGTCTGGACGTTGTGTGATCGTTTGCGTCATCGCGACTCCGTGGTGGACGTTTCAAACAGAGAGTCGCTAGCTCGACGTTTGATACAACAGGACAAGTGGCCTCGCGGGCGACTCCGGCGCACACGGCGAACACCTGGCGCTCCTGAGGTCGGTCACCCCGACGGCGCGGCGAGTGACGGCCGCTGGTGTACCCCGAACCACGCGAGTGTTAACAACAGGAAGACTCGTTGTCTACACATTCCGTGGCCGGCACCCGAGCCTGCGGTGCACGCCACCTCTGGTACCGCGAACCGGTCACCCATGACCGATCCGCGGTATCAGAACCCGGCGAGCGCCCTCGGCAGGATTCGAACCTGCGCACACGGCTCCGGAGGCCGATGCTCTATCCCCTGAGCTACGAGGGCGGAGAGGCAGAGGCTATCGACACCGGGTGTGTCAGCTGGCCGCTTCGGCGACAGCGTGGAGGGCGCCCGGGTAGCGCCCGTTGAGCTGGTCGAGTGCTGCCGACGTCGCGTCGTCGGCGGCCATCCACACCACGAGGTGCTGTTCGTCGCTGTCGGCGAGTTGCAGCATCTCGGTGATCAGCCGCAGGGCGCCGACATCGGGGTGAACGAGGTGGGTTGCCGAGGAGCGCTTGGGCGTTTCGGCGTAGCCGGCCCATCGTCTGTCGAATGCAACGCCGGCAGCCGCGGAGAGCTCGGCCACGAGCCCATCAAGTGCGGGATCGGCGCACGACGCGCCGGCGCGAAGCACCGCTGCTTGCTCGTCGGCGGCACCTTCCCATTCAACGAACGTCGATGCGGCGCGTGGGTCGGCGAACGTGAATCGGGCGAGATTGGGCTCGTGGCCATCGAGCATGCCGACCGGTCCAGCGATGCGTTCGAATGCCGTGTTCCACGCCAGCACGTCGGTCAGCCGGTTGACGACAAAAGCTGCGCTCGGATCCAAGGCGTCGAGCATCGCCAGAACGCTGGGTCGCACCTGTCGGGCCAACGGGCGTCCGTTGGGACACAACTCCGGGCCGCTGCTGACCGCAGCGAGCATGCGCAAGTGCCCACGATCCTCCTCATCGAGTCGCAGCGCATCGGCGATGGCGGCGAGCACCTGAGCCGAAGGGCGACGGTCGCGCCCCTGCTCCAGGCGCACGAGGTAGTCGACGCTGATGCCGGCCAGCGTCGCCAGCTCGGCACGGCGCAGTCCGGGCGTTCGCCGGCGCATCCCCACGGGAAGCCCGACGGTGGCCGGACTCACCGCCTCCCGACGACTGCGCAGGAAGCGACCGAGGTCACCCTCCATCATGCGCCCAGTCTGCCAGCTAGACCGGAGGCTTGCGTGGCCCTGACAGGACCAGCATCGCTGCGGCCTTCCCCGCCTCGCCCCGCGGCCCCATCGTGGAACCCATGAGCAACACGCTGACCACTCCCCTGCCGCTCGTCGCCGGCCGCTGGCCACTCGACGCCAACCACTCCCGCGTCGGCTTCAGCATCCGGCACCTCGGCGTCGCCAAAGTTCGCGGGCTCTTCCGTGACCTCGATGCGACACTCGACATCGGCGAGACGCTCGACGGCACATCGATCTCCGCGACGGTCGCCCTCGCGTCGATCGACACCGCCAACGACGAGCGGGATGCCCATGTGCGTTCCGCCGACCTGCTGGACGTGGATCAGCGGCCGACGATGACGTTCGTGTCGACGGCGATCACCGGCACCGGTTCGGACTGGAGCCTCCACGGCGACCTGACGATCGGCGATGTCACCCGCCCGATGCAGTTCGCCATCGAGTTCGGTGGCATCGCCGACTTCGTCGACGGCACGCGGCACGCCGGCTTCGAGGCGACCGGTGAGTTGCGGCGAAAGGATTTCGGTCTCGACTTCGGCCCGCTCGGTGCGTTCCTCGGCGACGTCGTCAAGGTCGACCTCGACCTCGAGTTCATCGAGCCGCAGTAGCTCGCCGTCGGCCGGGTCAAGCGGCGAGGAGATAGATGCTCAACCAGTGGCAGAAGGCGGCCGCGACCACGCATGTGTGCCACACCTCGTGGAACCCGAACGTCGCCGGCCACGGGTTCGGCCGGCCGATGGCGAAGATGATCGCCCCGGCGGTGTAGAGCAAGCCGCCGGCGGCAAGCAACGCGAACTCGACGCCGTCGAGCGCCTGCACGAAGGCGACCGGGTGGAAGACGAGGAACCATCCGAAGCCGAGGTAGATCACTGCCACGAGAACGGTCGGGCCGTCGAACCACACCATCCGCAGCACGATCCCCGTCACGGCGATCGTCCACACGAGTGCCAGCAGCACGACCTGTGTGGTCCCGGACATCCCGAGGACGATCACGCCGGTGTAGGTCCCGGCGATTGCGACGAGGATGGTCGCATGATCGAGGCGGCGCAGGAAACGGCGGTCGCGGGAAGACAGGCTGGGCAGGTGGTAGATGCCGCTGACCGTGAGCATGGCGATGACGCAGACCCCGTACACGATCGCCGCAGCGCGGGTGCCGCCGGACGGCGCCCGGGCGGCGAGCAATACCGTGAGACAGATGGCAACGGGGACCGACGAGCGGTGGATCGCCCCACGCAGCGCCGGGCGCAACACCTGTGTGTCGCCCTCGATCATCGTTGACGCCGTCATTGCTTACCTCCTCGTGCGGTAGCGCCGGTGCTCGCGCCGTGACGACCGGCGCCGGCGGCGAACCGTGCCGCGCCGGCCAGGGTCTCCCCACTTTCTATCGTCGCCCGCCCGTAGCGTGCCTCGTTGCTGGTCGCCGCCCCGAGATCGAGGTCCCACTGCTCGATCGCCGATCGGCGGTCGTTGCGCATGCACTGTTGCGGCAGGGCGGCAAGTTCGTGAGCGAGAGCGACCGCCGTGGACAGCGCCTCGCCTCGTTCCGTGACTCGGCTGACGAGGCCGATCCGCTCAGCTTCGGCGCCGTCGATGCCCCGCCCGGTGAGGATCAGGTCGATCGCCCTGCTGTGACCGATCAGGCGTGGAAGGTTGATCGTGCCACGATCCACCAAGGGCACCCCGAAGCGGCGGCAGAACACGCCGAGCACGGCATCCGCCGCGGCGACACGGAGGTCGCACCACAGCGCCAGCTCCAGACCACCTGCGACCGCAGGTCCCTCGATGGCGGCGATCACCGGCTTGGACAACGACAGGCGCGTCGGCCCCATCGGACCGGGACCGTCGTCGGACACCGGACGGCGATCGCCGTCCGCCAACGCCTTGAGGTCGGCCCCGGCACAGAAGCAGCCACCGGCACCGGTCAGCACGGCGACGGCCAGCGAGTCGTCGTCGTCGAACACGATGAATGCGTCGAGAAGCGCCGCAGCGGTCACGGAGTCGACGGCGTTGCGCCGCGCCGGGCGATCGATGGTTACCACGCGGACCGGCCCGTCGTCGTCGAAGCGCACACCGCCTTTGACAGCCCGCCGGTCTGTCATGTGAGGATTCTCGCGCGGACGGCGGCCAGACTGCCGGGAATATGCAGCGACTGGCATGCCCGACGTGTGGCAACGAAGTGTTCTTCGACTCGTTGCAGTGTGTGGTGTGTGGGACGGAGTTGGCGTTCGAGGTTGGCATGGGGGGCGCGCTGGCGATCAGCGACGCCCACGTCGTCGGAACCTGCCTGATGCGCGACTCCTGGCAGTGCAACTGGCGACCGCAGGCGCGCGGGCTGTGTGCGAGCTGCGTGATCGTCGAGGCCGGGACACATGCCAGCAATCACTTGCTCGTGCCGTTTCTCGTCGCCCAGCGACGGTCTCTGGCGCAACTCAGCGTGCTCGGCATCGACTGGTCGGTGAACGCCCTGGATGGCCTCGTCCAGCCCTCGTTGCTGTTCACCTACCGATCCACCGGAGCGGGCGATCCGGCGACGATCGGCCACCTCGACGGGTTGATCACGCTCGACCTCGACGAGGCCGATCCGGCCCAACGCGAGCAGATTCGGGCAAACCTCGGCGAGCAATACCGAACGCCGCTCGGGCACATCCGGCACGAGCTCGGTCACTACGTCTGGCAGCGCTACGTCGCCGGCGACCCGGCCCGGCTCGAGGAGTTCCGCGACGTCTTCGGCGACGAGACCGTCGACTATGCCCGGTCCCTCGACGACCACTACTCCAGCGGACGACGACGGAAGCTGGCGGGACAATCACGTGTCGTTCTACGCCGCGGCCCACCCGTGGGAAGACTACGCCGAGTCCTGGGCGCAGGTGATGCACGTCCACGACGTCGTGTCGACGGGATCGGCCTGGGGGTTTGTCGACTCGCCCGGTGAGCCGTTCGACCCGGAGCAGTGGATGTCCAGCCGCGGTGCTGGCGACGCTCGCCGCCAACGAGCTCGCCCGGGCGATGGGCATGCGCGACCTCTATCCGTTTGCCCTGTCGCCGGGCGCCCGCCGCAAGATCGAGGTGGCGTGGCGTCTGACACGGTCCGACCGTTCCGCTTGACCCGTCGCGCCACGTCGGGCAATGTGGCGGGGCCGGATCTCTCCGGCCGACAACCACTGTGAGAACCGGCGGCACACCGTCGCCGGAGACAAGGGGGAACAAATGCGTTCACGCTCACGGGTCAGGTCGCTGTTCGTACCGCTGGCAATTGTTGGAGTGTTGGGCGCCGCGAGCGTCGCCAGCGCCGGCACGGACACGACGACTCCCGAAGACACCGCCGCTGCGGGTACAGAACCTGCAGGCACCGAACCGGCGGCAACCGAGCCGACCGGAACCGAGGCCGGCGGTGGTGCCGGTGCCGGCAGTGGCGCCGACAGCGGCATCGAAGGCGCCGACCTCGAAGGCACCGAGGTGTCGATCATCAGCGTCGAGACCTCGGGCAGCACCGAGGGCGATGCGATGGTTGCCGCCCTCAACGAGTTCGGCGAAGCCAACGGGATCACGATCAACTACGTGGGCACCGGCACGTTCGAGGACGACATCGGTACTCAGGTGGGCGCCGGCACGCCGCCCGACATCGCGGCATTCCCGCAGCCGGGTTTCCTCGCCTCGTTCGCGCGGACGGGCGACGTCCTGCCGCTTCCCGACGACGTCGTCGCCAACCTCAGCGAGAACTGGCCCGCAGGCTGGTTGTCGTTCGGCAACGTCGACGGAACCCAGTACGGCGTGCCGATCAAGGCCGACCTCAAGCCGCTCGTCTGGTACATGCCGGCGAGCTTCGCCGAGGCGGGCTACGAGGTCCCCGAGACGTTCGACGACTTCTTCGCCCTCACCGAGCAGATGATCGAGAACGGTGACACGCCGCTGTGCATCGGTATCGAGGACGGGGCGGCGACGGGCTGGCCGTTCACCGACTGGGTGGAAGAGTTCATCCTCCGCGAGCAGGGGATCGAGTTCTACAACCAGTGGGCAAGCCACGAGATTCCATTCAACTCGCCGGAGGTCGTCGACACGATGCAGCGGGTCATCGACCTCTGGAACACCGAGGGTATGGTGTTCGCCGTCGGCGGGTCGATCGCCGCCACGGCGATGGGCGAGAACGGCGAACCGCTGGTCGCCGGCGACTGCATGATGCACAAGCAGTCCAACTTCTACGGTTCCTTCATCACCAATGCGGGGGCATCGTTCGGAACGGAGGAAGGCCAGGTCGACACGTTCTACTTCCCGGCCAACGAGGGCCGGCCGACACTCGTCGGCGGGATCAACGTTGCCGCCTTCCGTGACGCGCCGGAGGTGTGGGCAGTCATGCAGTACCTCGGCTCTCCCGAGTTCGCCAACGCCCGCCAGACCGCCCAGGCCGAGATCAACGCCGACGTCGGCGTCTCGGGATTCCTGACGGCGAACCTCAACGCGGACCAGTCGCTGTGGAACGAGTTGGAGCAGGCAATGCTCGAGATCCTGGCGACTGGTGACCCGGTGGCCTTCGATGCATCGGACCTGATGCCCGGCGAGGTCGGCGCGGGGACGTTCTGGTCAGAAGGCGTCGCCCTCGTGAACGGCGATATCGACGCCCAGACGGCGGCCGACAACATCGAGGCGTCGTGGCCGGCCGGCGGTGCCAGCGAGGAGGCTCCGGCAACGACCGGCGGCTAAAGCGGTCGCCACACAACGCGAGTCCAGTGGGCTCCGGTCACCTCGGTGGCCGGAGCCCACTCGCGTTCTGACTAGCGTGGAGAAAGGACTGGAGGAGGAGATTCGCATGACTGCGACCGGCGCCGTTCCGGTGCCGCCACTTCGTGGCAGCCGACGGGTCGGGCTGTTCACGCCCGGCATCGTCGCACGCGTGGTGCTCACCGCTGGGATCGTCGGCCTCCTCGTGTACTACGTCGGGTTCTCGGAGATCGCCACGACGGTCGCCAAAGTAGTGATCGCCGTGGTCATCACGATGGGGATCATCGTCGGCCTCAACTTGCTGTTCAACATGGTCTACGACCGCTGGACCGCGTTCCTCGCGACGATCGGGTTCGTCCTCGGCGCGCTCACCTTTCTTGTCCTCGACGGCAATCGGTTGCTGCGCGAACTCGATCCCCGCCCGTGGGCGTGGACGCTGATCGGCGGAGCGGCAGGCGCCGCGGTGCTCGCGATGCTCGGCGCCGTCCGCGGTCGGACGGCGAGACCGTGGATCGGATTGGCCGGCTGCGGCGGGTTCGGCGTGCTCGTCGCCGTCGCCGTGGACGACAGCCAGTACCCCGGGCTCGACTGGGGGAAGCTTCTGGTGTGTACCGGCATCGGTTCGGCGATCGGGCTCGGGACAGCGCTGGTGCGGAGGCGGACGACGCCGCATGCCCTCGTTTGTGGCGCCATCGTCGGCGCTGCCGTCGGCTGGTTGATCGGGGCGTGGGGCGGTGCCGACGTCGGCGATGGAACCGTCGGCGAGGCACTGATCGCCACCGCCGTCCCACTCGCCGCCATCGGTGCTCGGATCGGGTTGTCGGGTCTTCCGAGCACGACGGCCCGGCGAGAGATCGAGGTGCGCTCGCGGGCGTGGATCTTCGTCACCCCGACGTTGTTGCTCGTCGCCGCCGGGCTGATCGTGCCGCTGGTGCGAACGGTCATCCTGTCGTTCAAGGACCGCAACGGCGAGGAGAACGTCGGCTGGCTGAACTACGGCGACGTCATCTACTCGCGGCGGCCAGCGGTCGCCGACCAGTTCGTCGATGCCGAGAACTGGTTCGATCGGCTGATCGGTAGCCAACTCTGGTGGCTGGGCGTTGCGGTTGTCGGTGTCGGAGTGGTGCTCGCGTTGGTCGCCGGGCGACTGCGCCGCCAGTCCTTCGCCGCCGAGCCGAGCAACGTCATCCCGATGCTCGTCGGCTTCTTCCTGGCGGCTTGCGCGGTGTTCGCCACCGTTCGAGGAACGCTGCCGAACAACTTGTGGTGGCTGCTCGTCGTGACCGCCCTGGCGACGGCGTTGGGCCTGACGATCGCCGTGCTCGCCGATCGGGCTCGAGCCGAGAACCTCGCCAAGTCACTGATCTTCCTGCCGATGGCGATCTCCTTCATCGGCGCAGGGATCATCTGGCGGTTCATGTACGTGACGAGGAACCCGAGCCGGCCTCAGACCGGGCTGCTCAACGCGATCTGGGTCGGTCTCGGCGAGCTGAGCAACTCGCCGTGGCGATGGGTCGTCGCCGCCGTGATGCTCGCCATCGTCGCCGGGTTGCTGGTGCTGGCGTGGCAGAGCATCACCGCGGGAGAAGGCACGCGCGCCGGATTCTCCATCGGCTTCGCTCTGTTCTTCGGCCTGCTTACGTTCCTGCTGCTCGTGCCGGGCATCGGCGGATTCGTGATCACCGACGACGGTGAGGTCGAACCGCAGGTCATCGACTTCATCCGCGAGCAGCCGTACAACAACATGTGGCTGATGGTCGTACTGATCTGGTTGCAGGTCGGCTTCGCGATGGTGATCTTCTCGTCGGCGATCAAGGCCGTGCCAACGGAGCTGATCGAGGCGGCGCGGATCGACGGGGCGAACGACTCACAGGTCTTCTGGAAGGTCACGCTCCCTCAGATCGCCCCGACGATCGGCGTCGTCACGACGACGATCCTCGTCCTCGTGCTCAAAGTGTTCGACATCGTGAAGGTCATGACGGGGGGCCTGTACGGCACACAGGTCATCGCCAACCAGATGGCCAATTCCGTCACCGACCGCAATTCGGGGATCGCTGCCGCGTTGGCAACGCTGCTGTTCATCGGCGTTCTCCCGGTGATGTTCTACAACCTGCGCAGGATGCGAAGGGCAGGGCTCTAGCGATGGCCGCGGGGATCGCCGATCCATCCCGAGCCGGCCCGGTGTACCGGTTCCTGCGTTCAATCCCGACGTGGGCCCTGTGGTTGCTCGTGGTGGTGTGGTTGACGCCGACGATGGGTCTGTTGGTCAACTCGTTCCGGACCCGCGCCAAGCAGACGACCAGCGGGTGGTGGAATGTCTTCCTCGGCGATTGGGACGGCTTGACCCTCGACAACTATCGCGAGGTGCTCGACCCGGGACTGACCGGCGGCATGCGCGACGGGCTCACCAACTCTCTCGCCATCGCCCTCCCGGCCACGATCATTCCCATCGGGATCGCCGCCTTCGCGGCCTATGCGTTCGCCTGGATCGACTTCCGGGGTCGAGAGGTGTTGTTCATCGCCACCGTGTCGCTGCTCGCAATTCCACTGCAGATCGCCCTCGTGCCGCTCGTGCAGCTGTACAACAGCGGCGCCCATCTGACGATCCCCTGGCTGGACAAGACGGTCACGGTGGTTCCCGATCTCGATCTCTACGGGACGACCAACGCGGTGTGGCTCAGCCACACAGCGTTCGCCCTGCCGTTCGCCATCTTCCTGTTGCACAACTACATCTCGTCGCTTCCCCGCGACCTGTTCGAAGCAGCCCGGATCGACGGGGCCGACCACTTCAAGATCTTCTGGCGGCTGGTGATTCCGCTGTCCATCCCGGTCCTCGCCGCGTTCGCCATCTTCCAGTTCCTGTGGACGTGGAACGACTACCTCGTCTCCGTCACGATGATCGGCGTCAATGCCCAGAACTGGCCGTCGACCGTCTCGATCGCCAACCAGGCCGGCGAGTTCGGCCAGCAGGAGCACATCCTCACCGCTGGAGCGTTCGTCCAAGCGGTGGTCCCGCTCGCCGTGTTCTTCATGCTCCAGCGCTTCTTCGTACGCGGCATCCTGGCGGGCAGCGTCAAGGGCTGATTCCAGCCGTCTGTGTCAGCGTGCACGACCTTGCTGGTCGTGTTCGCTGACGCAGAGCGCTACCTGATGCGCTCGCGTGTGGCGGCGTCGAAGAAGTGGAGGTTGTCGGTGGTGACGGCGACCTCGATCTGGTCGTCGGAAGTCTGCACCCGTGAGCGGGGGCTGAACCGGGCGACGGCATTGGAGATGCCTTCGCCGAGCTCCTGCTCGGGGGCATCGGGATCACCGGAGTTCACCGTCTTGACGTCGTTGAGCACGAAGTGGACCATCAGCTCCGAGCCGAGCGCCTCGACGAGCTTGGTGGTGCCGCGCAGCCGGCGGTCGGGTGGAGCGTCGGTGGCGATGGCGGAATCCTCGAAGTCCTCGGGACGGATGCCGAGGATCACACGCTGGCCGCTGTGGTTGCCGAGGTTCGGGAACCGCGCCAGCACCTCGGGACCGAAGCCGACGGTCTGATTGCCGACCCCGACCGTGCCGCCACCGCCGCCATCGTTGACCGTGACGGTGCCTTCGTAGAGGTTCATCGACGGCGACCCGATGAACGCCGCGACGAACACGTTCGTCGGGTGGTCGTAGAGGTTCTGCGGGGTGTCGACCTGCTGCAGGTAGCCGTCCTTGAGCACGGCGACACGATCACCCATCGTCATCGCCTCGACCTGGTCGTGGGTGACGTACACGGTCGTCACCCCGAGGTTGCGCTGCAGGCTGGCGATCTCGGCGCGCATCTGCACACGCAGCTTGGCATCCAGGTTCGACAACGGCTCATCCATCAAGAACGCCTTCGGCTGGCGGACGATCGCCCGACCCATCGCCACGCGCTGGCGCTGACCACCGGAGAGCTGGCCCGGCTTGCGGTCCAGCCACGGCTCGAGCTCGAGGATTGCGGCGGCTTTGCGGACCCGTTCGTTGATCTCGCTCTTGGGGACCTTGGCCAGCTTGAGGGCGAAGCCGATGTTGTCGAACACGGTCATGTGCGGATACAGGGCGTAGTTCTGGAACACCATGGCGATGTCGCGGTCCTTGGGCTGGACGTCATTGACGACCCGGTCGCCGATCATCATCGTTCCCGACGTGATCGTCTCCAGGCCGGCGATCATCCGCAACGCGGTCGACTTCCCACAGCCCGACGGACCGACGAGTACGAGGAACTCGCTCTCGGAGATATCGAGGCTGAGATCGTGAATGGCCTGAAAGCCATTGTCGTAGACCTTGTTGACGTCGTCGAGGACCACCGTTGCCATGAGGCGGATGATAACGCGTGTGACTTCCGTCGGACGCGGTCGGTCAGCGATAGCGTTGCCCGACCGTGAATCAGATGAAGACGCGGCTCCAGGCGCTGGGACTCCTCGACCGCGCAATCCGGGCGGCAACCGACGAGGAACTCACCGCGGCCGTCGAGTCACTCGACGACGATCACCGCGAAGCGCTGGAGCGTGTCGTGGGCGGCGAGGCCACGCCGGAGGCGATCCGCGAGGGCGCCACGAAGGGTCGCATCAACGGGACGATGGAGAGCATCTCCCTCGTGCTCACCGACGCGGCGTTGGCGGACTGCATCGAGAAGCTCGGCGACCACGCCGACAACCCGACGAGCGAACAACTGACGGAAATACTCCCCGGCGTCGTCGAGCGCCATGGACTGGCGATCACACGGCTGATGCTGGCGTCCACCGTGGCCGGCGAGGCGGCCGCCGCCATCGTCATCCGTGACCTGCTCAAGCACGACGACGTCGTCAAGCTGCCACCCGAGGAGCCGCGCCCGATCGCTCCCGCCGTCACGACCGACGACGACACCAGCCCCGAGCGCGAAGCGCTGAAGGCGAAACGTGTCGAGGCCCGCCGCCGCAAGTCGGAGGACGCGGCCCTACGCCGCGAGCAATCCGCCCGCGACCGCGGCCGCACCTAACCGCCTCCTCATCGGAGTGTTTCGTGCTGACGGAGTGTTACGTGCTGAAAACCCGGCACGAAACACTCGGATAGCAGGAAACACTCGGATGGAGAATCAGGGGAGGCGTTGGCGGACGGCGCGCTCGTGATCGAGCAACCAGGCTTTGCACTCGATGCCACCGCCGAATCCGGTGAGGTGCCCGTTGGCGCCGACGACGCGGTGGCAGGGCACGACGATCGGCAACGGGTTGCGCCCGTTGGCGGCACCGACGGCCCGCGCCTTGCGGGCATCACCGAGGCGGCGGGCCTGCTCGCCATAACTCACCGTCTCCCCGTAGGGAATCGCGCGCAGCGCCTGCCAGGCGGCGAGCTGGAACGCCGTCCCGTGTGGTGCGAGGGGCACGTCGAACTCGAGGCGGTCCCCGGCGAAGTACTCGCCGAGCTCGCCAGCCGCTTGGGCGAGGACGGCATGCGCGGCGGGAGTCGTGTCCTCGGCGGCGATCGTCGACGACGTTTTCTCGTCGGGCAGATGGACCTCGACGAGGGCATCGTCCTCGGCGACGAGTGTGATCGTGCCGATCGGGCTGTCGATGGTTGCGCGGTGGTTCACAGGAGGGTCCTTTCCCAAAGATGATGGAGGGCGTACGAGCGCCAGGGTCGCCAGCGTTCGGCGACCTCGACCGACCCGCCGACGAGAGCGAGAGCGTGTTTGACACCGAGGTCGTCGGGGAGGAACACGTCGGGGTCTCCGAGCCCACGCATCAAGACGTAGTCGGCGGTCCAGGGTCCGATGCCCGGCACGTCGAGCAGGCCTCTCCTCACGTCGGCCCGGTCGGCACCGGCGTCGAGCGTGAGCTTGCCGAGGTCAGCTCGTTCCGCCAGCTCGACGATCGTTGCCCGGCGGCGCGCCGGCATCGGCAGCAGCAGCGGGTCGATGGCGGCGATTTGGCCTGGCGTCGGGAACACATGGGTGAGCGTTTCGTGGCCGAACGAGAGCGGAGAGCCGACCGCTTGGACGATCCGCCCGGCGACCGTGCGGGCGCCGCGGACGGACACCTGCTGGCCGATGACGGCACGCACGGCCGTTTCGAACGGGTCGACGCTCCCGGGAACGCGGAGACCGGGCCGTAGGGTCACGCACGGGGCGAGGATCGTGTCGCCGGCGAGCGCTTCATCGATCGCTTCGGGATCGGCATCGAGGTCGAACAGTCGGCGCAGCCGGCGCACGGCCGGCGCCAGGTCGCGCCAGTCAGCGAGGCGGAATGCGACACGCACATGGGTGCGCCCCGCCTTGACGACCGGGGTGCCGTCGACACGAGCGACGCCGTGTCCGTTGGGGAGCGCCAGGGTGCGGACGAACGCGTCGCCGTCGAACGACTCGACGCCGGGGATTGCCCGGGACGCGAGGAACGACAGCACCTGACGCATGTCGAACGGCTGGCGAACGGCGAGATCGACGATGACCTCACCCGTGGTTGTCGCCGGTCCTGTCCGGTCGCGGCGGCGAGCCGCGGCCATTCGCAGCTGCGACGGTGACGCCGCGAACACGGCCTGCACGGTGTCGTTGAACTGCCGAATGCTGCGGAACCCGGCGGCGAAGGCGATCGCTGTGAACGGCATCGTCGATGTTTCGATGAGGACGCGGGCGGTAGTCGCCCGCTGGGCCCTGGCGATCGCCAGCGGGCCGGCGCCCAGCTCGTCGGTGATGAGACGGTTGAGGTGACGGTCGCTGTAGTGCAGCCGGGAGGCCAATCCGGACACGCCGTCGCGATCGACGACACCGTCACCGATCAATCGCATCGCCCGAGCGACCACGTCACCTCTGATGTCCCACTCCGGCGATCCCGGCGAGGCGTCGGGGCGGCACCGCTTGCACGCCCGGTAGCCGTGCTCGTGCGCCGTTGCCGCGGTCGGATAGAACTCGATGTTGGCGGGCTTCGGCGTGACGGCCGGGCAGCTCGGGCGGCAGTAGATGCCCGTCGTCCGCACGGCGCCGACGAAGTATCCGTCGAAGCGCGCGTCGCGGCTCTTCACCGCCCGGTAGCACTGCTCGTGGTCCAACACCATGGACCACATCATGCCCGCCGCCGGCCAATCTCACTGGCGGAAATCGGACAGCGATGGAACGGTTCGAAGCACTAGTGCAAGTCGGTGCTCGCTGCGGCGAGCGGGGCGACGGCGGGCATCGGCTCGTCGCCTTCGCCCGTCGCTGGTATGACGATGGTTCGCAACAACCACACACCGACAACACACAGGCCGACGGCTGCGGCGAAGCCCGCTCGCTTGCCGAACACGTTGGCAAGCGCCCCGAGGGCGAGCCCGCCGACGGCTGTGCCGGCCTCGAAGAACATCGTGAACGAGGCGATCGCCTGCGGCCGCTCTGCTTCCGACGTGTGGTTCACGGTGAACGCCATCAGCGAGGGATACATGAACGCCATGCCGACTCCGACGCAGGCAGCCGCGACCCACAACGCCCACGGCTCGGTGATGGCGGCGAGCAATGCCAACCCGATCCCGAGCATCGTGAACGCCGTCGTGACCGACAGGCGCGGTCCGAGCCGCTCCGGCAGTCGTGCGCCGCCGAGGCGCAGGAGGAGGCACACGGCGCTGTACACGGCGAACAGCCCGCCCGACCCGGACAACCCGAGGGAGCGGGAGTAGGCGGGGAGGAACGCAGAGAACACGGCGAACGCAGCCATTCCGGCGGCCAGGACGATGCCAGGGCCGACGGCGTCGGGGTGCAGCCAGCGGTCCCGACGCCGGCGCGGAGCAGCGGGTGCGGGCGACTCGGCCGACACGAACGCGACGCGCCGCGGCACCGTGGTCGCGACCAGGGCGGCGGCGATGGCGAACACGCCGGACAGGGCGAACGCGCTGCGGAATCCGGAGCTGCTCAGCATCGCCTCGCCGACGATCGGGCCGATGCCGATGCCGCCGTACACGGCGACGGAGAAGTACGAGGCCGCCTCGGCGCGGCGATCGGAAGGGCTGAGGTCGGCGATGAGCGTCATCGCGGCCACGAACAAGGCGGCTTCCCCGGCGCCGGTGAGGCCGCGCAACACGAGCAGCAGCGGCAGGGAGTCGACGAACCCGTACAGCGTCCCGGCAGCGGCCGCCAACGCGGCGCCACCGATCATCACGGCCCGGCGCCCAAAGCGCACGACGAGCTGACCGATCAACGGTCGCACGGCGATCGCCACACCGGCGAAGGCGGCGATCGCCAGGCCGATGCCGAGCTCTCCGCTGCCCAGCTCGTCCTCGATGTACTTGGGCACGAGCGGCACGAGCACGCCGACGTACATGAAGAACGCGAACGTCGCCGCCGTCACGGCGAGGAAGGGGCGCGTGATGAGGCGAGCGATCCGTTGAACCTACAGGCGCGTCACGTCGACGGCGACGGTCAGTTGCTGTGACGCGGGCGGTCCGATAACGACACCGCGCACCGGTGCGACGTCGCCGTAGTCGCGTCCCCACCCCACGGTGATGTGGCTGTCGATCGGTAGGTGTCCGTTCGTCGGGTCGAAGTCGACCCAACCGAGCTGCCCGGCCCAGACCGCACACCACGCGTGCGAGGCGTTGGAGGTCGCGTCGTCGCCCCCCGTCGACTCGATGTAGCCGCTGACGTAGCGGGCCGGCAGACCGAACATGCGCAGGGCGGCGATCGCCAGGTGAGCGAAGTCCTGGCAAACACCTCGCTTGGCATCGAGCACGGTGGCGAGGGGGGTCGACACCTCGGTGAACGCATGGTCGTAGTCGAACTGCTCATGGATGTCGCGACACAGTGTCCCCGCGGCCTCGACGATCGGGCGCCCCGGCGCCAACGCCGGTTCGGCGAGCGCTCGGAGCGCTGCGCGGTCGGCATCGTCGCTTACGAGCGATACCCCGCCGGCGAACGGCCGAACATCGAGCGCCTCCCGCCCGCGCAAGTCGGTCACCGCCGCCGCCACGGCTTCCCAGGACTGACCGACATCGTCGAGTTGGATCGGCGACACCGTCACGTCGGACTCGGCTCGCACGCTGAGTCGGTCGTGTTGATGGTGGATTCCGAGCTGCACCACACGGTTGCCGAACACATCGCCCCGTTCGGCGCGCTCGTCAGGCTCCGGGTCGACCGTGATGGTGGCGCGATCGACGCGCTGCCAGGACGTTGCCCGCGGCATGACGACGGCGAGCGAGTAGCCGTCGCTCATCGGCCGCGAGTACTCGTACGTGGTGCGATGGGAGACGCGAAAGCGCTGGCTGGTCATCGCTGAGCCGCGGCGCGACCGGCCTGCATCAGCATCGGCTTGACCGGCGTGGCGAACCATCGATCGACGACCTCGTCGGCGAACGTCATGATCGCCGCCGAGACCGTCGCCAGATGATCCGCGCACGCGAGCTCGTCGACCGAAACCTCGGTCAGGAGACCGGTGACTCGCCTCACCAACGCCGTCCCCTCATACCAACCGACATCGGCGACATGCTCGGCGACCCGCTCCATCGAGTTCAGTAGGCCGCGGGGGTTGTCGCTGTCACGCAGCAACAGCTCGAGCGTCGGGGCCAGAGCGACGTCGCTGCGATGCTGCCGGCGATAGGCGACAAGGCTCTCGTTGGCGGCGAGCAGCACCTCCAGACTGGCCACATTCGCCGTATCGACGCCGTCCGCGACGGCCAACGCGGACGCCAGCTCGAGCACGACCAGCCCTCGCTCGACGCGCAGCCCGATGTCACCGAAACGCCACGCCGGCCCGCGGACCGTCGACTCGTTCCACATCCCGGCGAACGCGGCGAGGGAAGCCAGCACGTCGTCGATCGTGTCAACCGTCGCCGGGCCGGCAGAGAACGACTCGGTCAGGGCGGCGACGTCGGTGAGTACCCGAGAGATTCCGCTCGGCAGGAACTCGCCGACCGATGCGGCTTCGGCAACGAACGACCGCAGTTTGGCGCCGAGCTGGTGCGAGGCGGACACCATCGCGGCGTCGAGCTCGAGCACCAGGCCGCGGGGACGGTCAGGGGATTCGTCCGCGCCACCGACCGTGGCGACGGCGCGCAACGTCGAGGACGCCCGCACTGACCACCTACCGCTGTCGACAGTCACGAGCAGCGGGTCCTGGCGGCGACGTCCTCCCACCGCCCGCAACGTGCGAGCAATAGCCTCGGCTCGCTCTGCGGCGCGACCCATCCAGAACAGCGCCTCGGCAGCGCGGGTCGGAACCGAACCGGCGAGATCGACCTGCGGCAGCGGCGTCACGACCGCCGGAAGCGACCTCGCCGCATCGAGCACCCAGACGTCCTTCACGGTGCGCGCCGAGGGACGCAGCGGGTCGTCGCCCGGCTCGAGCACCCGCCCGTTCCCGCCCGGAACGACGATGACGCCGTCCGGTCCGGCCACGGCGTGAAGGCGCAGGACGACCGCCGCTTCGACAAGCTCCCCGGCGCGGAACGAGGGAAAGACCTTGGGTTGGGTCGTCCGCGCCGCCTCGCCGAGCTGTGGGAGTTGCAACGACGAACCGGTCAACGCCTCTGCCGCAGCGGGCCAAAATCGCGCCAGGCCGGCGTCCTCGATCACGCCACAACCGTGGGCGTTGGCCAGCACGACTCCCCCGTCAGCGACCGCCGACAGGATCCCCGGAACACCTGATCCGCCTTGGGCAGCAAGCTCGATCGGATCGGTCTCGTCGTCGTCGACGCGGCGATAGACGACGTCGATCGGGTCGAGTCCGCCGAGGGTTCGGAGCCACAACCGGCCCTGGCGAACGACGACGTCAGGGCGCTCGATGAGTGTGAACCCGAGGATCCGGGCGAGCTGTGAGTCCTCCACATAGCCGGCATGTTCGACACCGCCGGACAGCACCACGAGACGTGGGCTCGCTGCCGCCGTGTTGGCGGCGAGGGCGTGGCGCAGCAAGGCGGCAACACCCGACAGCGAGGCGATGCCCTCCTCGAGTCCGGGCACCTCGACCGGCAGCATCGCCGCTCGATCGAGGAGGGCATAGCCGATTCCCGTCGGGGCGTCGGCCAGGTCGCGCACGACCCGCCACGTGCCGTCGCCGAGTTGGATGACGTCGACGGCGTAGGTCGTCAACCATCGCCGCGGCGGCGACAGACCGACCGAGCCGATGCGGTAGCGGGTTGTCGAGCTCAGCGCCTCGCCGGGAACAACGCCGTCGGCGACGAGCATCCGCGGCCCGTAGAGGTCGGCGAGGATTCGTTCCATCGCCACGCAGCGCTCGGCCACACCGGCAGAGAGCCGGTCGAACGTGGCGCCGTCGAGCAGCAACGGGGCGGGGTCGACGCGCCAGGGCCGGCGATGCACGTTCATCTCGTGGACGAGATGGCCGGCGCTCGACGCGGCGAGCACTCGATCTGCCTCGGCTTGGCGGCGGGTCAACGCCGCCCGGTCGCTGGTGAGCCGCTCGAGCAGATCGGCAGCGGTCATCGAACGCCACTCATTCGAGCTTCAAATCCAAGCTCGTCCTGAGGTAGCGCTCATGGATTCGCCGGTCGAGTTGGGCCAAGGCGCCCTGGAGAGTCTCCATCGCCCCGTCGAGGGCGGCACCGTCGATTTCCTCGGCGATCGAGTCGCGGACGACCGCATCCACGGCGTCGACCTCATCGAACAGCACGCTGGGATCGGGCAGCTCACCGAGCGCCCGGCGAATCTCCCGCAACAGGGCACGCACGGCGCGCGGGAAGCGGTCGTGTTCGAGAAGGAAGCGCACGACGGCTGGCCCTTCAATCGGACGCCGTACGGCACGCCGGTACATCTGTAGACCTGACAACGACCTGAGCACGCCCATCCAGAGCAGGTCGTCATAGGTGCGCTCGCTGTCGGCCCGCGCTCCGCCGGCGCCGATCAACACGGCAGCGGCGCGAACTCCGAGGACACGTGTCGTCATGTCAGCCCGCTCCAGCGCCCGACCGAGTCGCCACATCGCATACGCGTCGTCGTGACTCATCGTCGTTGCCAGGATCCCGTCGATGCGCCGACTGTCGCTCACCACATGGCGGGTGAAGCGATCACGTGCCCGCCGGTCAGCGCCACGATCGGACTCGACGTCGACGTAGTGATGGAGATCGTTGACGGCCTGCCAGCCCTCGACCGGGATCGTCTCGCGGGCACTGCGTAGGTTCTCGCGTGCAGCCGACACGCAGCGGACCACGCTCCCCCGATTGAGCTGGTCGGACAGGAGGTAGTCGACGACCGCCGTCTCCGATCCGTCGCCTCCGAAGCGCTCATCGAATTGGGCGTCGCTACCGACCACCGTGATCAACGGCTTCCAGTGGGCCTCCGGATGGCCGGGCAGATCGGCGACGGTCTCGGCATGGGCGCGCACGACGCGGGCCGTGTCTTCGGCGCGTTCGAGGTACCGCGCCGCCCAGTAGATGTCACCTGCGACTCGCGACAGCAACACGGTCAGCTCGTTCCCAGCACGGCCGGCTGATCCGGATCGTCGACATCCGCCTCGACGATCCAGGTGTCCTTGCTGCCACCGCCCTGCGACGAGTTGACGATCAGCGAGTCCTTGACGAGCGCGACGCGGGTCAGCCCACCGGCCGTGACGTAGCTGGTGCGCCCCGTGAGGATGAACGGGCGCAGATCCACGTGCCGCGGTTCGACGCCCTCGTCGCAGAGGGTCGGCGCCGTCGAGAGCTGGATGATCGGTTGGGCGACCCAGTTGCGTGGGTGCTCGGCAATGGCCGCGCCTGCCGCCTCGAGCTGGGCGTCGGTGGCCCGGTTGCCGATCACGATGCCGGAGCCGCCGCTCTCGTTGGCCGGCTTGAGCACGAGCTCGCGCAGATTGTCGAGCACGAACGTGCGCTCGTCGGCGAACAGGCAGCGATACGTCGGAACGTTGGGAATCAGCGGCTCCTCGCCCAGGTAGTAACGCACGAGGTCGGGAACCCACGCGTAGACGACCTTGTCGTCGGCGACGCCGGCGCCGGGGGCGTTGGCGATGGCGACTCGCCCGGATTTCCATGCCCGCATCAGCCCGGCGGCGCCGAGCGTCGAGTCGGGTCGGAACGTCTCCGGGTCGAGGAACAGGTCGTCGATACGGCGATAGATCACGTCGACGGGCTCGAGCCCGTCGATCGTTCGCATGAACACGCGATCGTCGTCGGACACGACCAGGTCGCCACCCTCGACGAGCGTGGCGCCCATCCGCTGGGCGAGGAAGGAGTGTTCGAAGTACGCCGAGTTGAAGATCCCCGGCGTGAGCACGACGACACTCGGGTTGGCCGCGCTTCCCGACGACGTCTCCGGGGCCAGCGAAACGAGCAACTTGGACAGCTCCTCGGTGTACGAGTCGACCGGGGTGATGCGCTGGCGGGCGAACATCTCGGGAAACGCCCGCTTGCAGATCGCCCGGTTCTCGAGCACATAGCTGACGCCGGACGGGACGCGCAGGTTGTCCTCGAGCACGTACATCACGCCATCGGCGTCGCGCACGAGATCGGACCCGGAGATGTGCGCCCACACGCCGAAGCGCGGCCGAACCCCCTTGCACTCGGGACGGTAGTTGACCGACCCGTCGAGCAGTTCGCGGGGGAACACGCCGTCGGCGATGACGCGCTGGTCGTTGTAGATGTCGTCGATGAACCGATTGAGGGCGACGAGTCGCTGTTCCAAACCGCGGGCGATCCGCGACCACTCGGACGCCTCGATGATGCGGGGGATCACGTCGAACGGCCACGTACGGTCTATGCCACGGCCGTCGGAATACACGGTGAACGTGATGCCCATCGTCTGGATGTCTGCTGTCGCGGCCGCCTGCCGGCTGCGCAGCTCCTCGAGCTCGAGGCCGTCGAGAACGTCGGCGAGCTCGCGCGCGGCGGGACGCGGCGCACCGTCGGCGTCGAACAGCTCGTCCCACGGCCCGGCGCGCGGCGTCATCGCGGCGAGATTACGTCGCCAACTCCTTGGTCGCTGTGACGAGGTTGGTGGCGCCAACCATGCCAAAGACACGGAGGAGACCGCAGCGGTGCCGGGCAGACCACTACGTTGAGCCCGTGACTCGCAAGCGCTCCGCAGTTGTCGCCGGCATCCTCGTTGCCGGCGTCGTGATCGTGGGTGGCCACGTCGCCGCCGCACCGCCCGACGACTCCGACGACGAGATCGAGGAGCTCGCCGAATCGGCGGTGGAGAAGTGGCTGCGCAGCCAGGGCGCAAACGCCTTCTACGGGACGGTTGCCTGCGGCGTCGACTCGGTGAGTTCGCACTCGGTGTACTGCTACGCCCACACGGCGACGGGGATCGTCGCGGTGTCGGCGCCGATCCCCCTGTCACGTGGGGAGGCGTGGCAGTTCACGATGCTCGCTGGTTCGCTCGGCAGCAGCCCGACCGGGCCGATCCCGACGACGACCGTGTTCGTGCCGGAAACCGCCACCACTGTCGCCCCGACGACGGTCTTCACGGACCCGGCGACGACGACGACCACGGCGCCGGCCGTGGTCACCTTCGGTGAGGGTCTTCACGTCGTCAACGTCGACGTGCTGCCCGGCCGTTACCACGCCGCCGGCTCCGACTTCTGCTATTGGGAACGGCTCGCCGAGGCGACCACCGACGACACCGACGCGATCCTCGCCAACGCCATCGTCCACGGACCCGTCGTCGCCGACATCCTCGACACCGACGTGGCGTTCAACTCCAACGGCTGTGGGACATGGTCGCCGTATTCCCCACCGGCAGCGCCGGTCGAAACGTTCGGACCGGGCACGTACGTGGTCGGCTTCGACATCGTGCCGGGCACCTACGAGGCCGACGGTGGTCCGGACTGCTACTGGCGACGGCTGGGTGGGTTCAGCGCCGGCTCCGACGAGCTCCTCGCCATCGAGAACATGAGCGACCCCGGACAGGTCATCATCGAGGAGACCGACGTCGGGTTCGACTCAGTGGATTGCGGCACCTGGACGCTCGTCAGTAGCCGGCCGGGTAAGTAACCGGGCCATCGCGATCCAGGCCGAGGACGCGGACGGCGTTCTCCTTGACGATCTTGGCGCGGACCTCGTCGCTGATGTCGAGGTCGGCGAAGTCGCTCATCCATCGCTCCGGATCGATCACCGGGTAGTCGGAGCCGAACATCACCTTGTCCGCCAGGTACGAGCGGGCGGCGCGGACGAGCTGAGGCGGGAAGTATTTCGGCGACCAACCGGACAGATCGAGGAACACGTTGGCCTTGTGCGTCGCCATCGAGATGGCCTCGTCCTGCCACGGGACCGACGGGTGGGCGAGGATCACGGTCAGGTCCGGAAAGTCGGCGGCGACGTCGTCGATCAACATCGGCTGCGAGTAGCGCAGCTTGAGCCCACGCCCGCCTGGCAGGCCGGCGCCGATGCCCGTCTGCCCGGTGTGGAACACGACCGGCACGCCGGCTTCCTCGATCGCCGCGTAGATGGGGTAGAACCGCTCGTCGTTGGGCGTGAACGCCTGAAGCGTCGGATGGAACTTGAACCCGCGTACGCCATGTTCGCCAACGAGGCGGCGGACACGCTCGACCGCCACGTCGGTCTGCAGCGGATCGACGGAGCCGAACGGGATCAGCACGTCGGCATGTTCGGCTGCGGCATCGGCGATCTCGACGCTCGACAGGGCGGGATGGCCGAGTGCCGTCGTCGCGTCCACCGTGAAGATGACGGCGGCCATCGACAGCGCCCGGTAGCGCTCGGCGAGCCGCTCAACGGTGGGTGTGCGGTCGGCGGTCGACTTGAAGTACTTCGCCGACGCGTCGAGCAGCTCCTGGTCGAGGGAGACGTGGCCGTGGCCGTCCTGTTCGACATGGACGTGCACGTCGATGGCCACCAGCGACGAGAGGTCGAGTCCGGGCATCGTCGGCCGATCAGGTCCGGTGCGCCGCGGCGTAGTCGACGAAGGCGTCCAGCGCTGCCGGGTTGGCGAGCGCATCCCGGCTGGCCACATCGGCTGGGTCGACGCCTTGGAGGATCCGCTTCACCGGCAGTTCCAGCTTCTTGCCGGTGAGCCCGACCGGGATGGCGTCGACACCCACGATTGCATCGGGGACGTGGCGGGGTGACAGCTCGGCGCGCAGCCGGCGGACGAGCTCGGCCCGAATGACCTCGTCGACCACCCGGCCCGGGGCGGCGACGACGAACAGGATCAGCTGGCCGGGCCCGCCGTCGGGATCCTCGAGGTGGACAACGAGGCTGTTCTGCACCTCTTCGAGCTCCTCGACGACGCGATAGAACTCGCCAGTCCCGAGGCGAACGCCGCCGCGGTTGAGCGTGGCGTCGGAACGGCCGGTGACGACACAGCTGCCGTTGTCGAAGAACTGAACCCAGTCGCCCTGGCGCCAGACGCCGGGGTAGTGCTCGAAGTACGTCTCCCGGTAGCGATCGCCGCCAGGATCGTTCCAGAAGCCGACCGGCATCGACGGCATCGGTTCGGTGATCACCAACTCACCGAGCTCGCCGACCACCGGTTTGCCGTCGGCGTCGAACGCCGCCGTCGCCACTCCGAGACAGCGGCCGGAGATGGCGCCTGCCCAGACCGCCAGCAACGGATTGCCCTGGACCATCCCCGAGCAGACGTCGGTGCCGCCGCTGCCGTTGATCAGCAGCGTTTCGTCGCCGAGCATGTCGTAGATCCAGGTGGCGGCCTCCGGTGGCAGTGGCGCACCGGCGGTGCAGATCTCACGCAGGTGCAGCCCGGGGATCGTCGGTGGTTCGACGCCCGCCTTGCGGCAGGCGGCGAGGTAGGCGGGGCTCACCCCCAGCATCGTGGCCCCGACGTCGGCCGCCGTGCGCCACTGCTCAGCTGGGTCGGGGTGCAGCGGGTTGCCGTCGAGCATCACGATCGACGCCCCGGTGAGCAGTGTCGACACGAGGGCGTTCCACATCATCCACGCCGTCGTGGAGAACCACATCAACCGGTCACCGGGGCCGAGGTCCCAGCTCAGCACGTGGTTCTTCAGGTGCTCGATGAGGATCCCGCCGTGGCCGTGAATGATCGCCTTGGGCAGACCGGTCGTGCCCGAGGAGAACAGCACGCACAGCGGGTGATCGAACGGCAGCTGCTCGAACTCGAGTGGCGCCTCGGCGGCGGTGAGCTCGTCCCACCCGACCAACGCCGCGTCGAACGAGTCCGAGTCGACGGGGTCGCGACCGTACGACACGTCGACCACGTGGCGCACCGTCGGCAGGGCGGCGACGATGTTGGCGATGTGCGTCCGACGGTCGACGTAGGTGCTGCCGTAGTTGTAGCCGCCGACGGCAAGCAGCACGGTCGGCTCGATCTGGGCGAAGCGCTCGACGACGCTTCGTTCCCCGAACTCCGGGGCGCACGTCGCCCAGGTCGCCCCGAGGCTGGCGCAGGCGAGGAAGGCGACGAGGGTCTCAGGAATGTTGGGGAGATAGCCGACGACCCGGTCGCCGCGACCGACGCCGAGCCGCTGCAACCCGGCACGCGCTCGTCCGACGAGCGTCGTGAGCTCGCCGAACGTCAGCGTGATGTCGGATCGCGTCTGCGACCGGGCGACCACTGCCACCTCGTCAGCGGGAAAACGCCCTCCGACGATGTGCTCGGCGTAGTTGAGCCGGGCCCCGGTGAACCACTGCGCCCCGGGCATCGATCGCGACGACAACACTTCGGTCGGCGCCGCCGACGAGCGGAGCTCGAAGTATGCCCACAGCGACTCCCAGAACGCTTCGAGCTCGGTGACCGACCACCGCTGCAGGGCGTCGTAGTCGGCGAACTCCAGTCCCCGCGAGCGACTCAACCAGTCCATGTACCGCCCCATCCGGCTCGTCGACCTCGCGTCGGGACGAGGGGTCCACAGCAGGGCCGGCGGGCTGGTGGCTGTCGAGATCATCGGAGTCGCGATTCAATCAGGCCGCAACCACGAACCGATGGGTGCCAGGGGGACCGAATCGTCCCCTCAACACCCATCGGTTGCCGGTTTCGGTTCCCGCGGCAAGCCGAGGACTCGCTCGGCGACGATGTTGCGCTGGATCTGACTGGTGCCACCCCAGATCGTCTCCGAACGGGAGAAGAAGAACGCCGACATCATCGGCGACACGGGATAGCCATCGCGGGACGACGCTCGCAGCGTGCCCGGCCAGGATCCTGACTGCGGGCCGGCGTCGATGAGCATCGCCTCAGCGCCATGGATGTCGACGGCCAGCTCCATCGCCTGCTGGTGCATCTCCGACCAGAACATCTTGTTCGTCGCCCCCAGTGCCTTGACACCACGGTCGTCACGCTCGGCGAGCTGGGCGCCGAGCGTGCGCAGCCCGTTGATGCGCAGGATCTGGATACTCGTGTAATAGGTAGCGAGACGCTGACGCACGATGGGGTCGTCGGCGAGAGCGCGCTGGCGGGCCGCCTCGACGAGCAACGTGAACTCGTCGGCGAAGCGGCGATAGCCCGTCGTGGCTGACTGACCGCGCTCGAACGCGAGCGTCGAGTTGGCCACCTTCCAGCCGTCGTTGACACCTCCAACGACGTTGCCGGCGGGGCACCGGGCGTCGTCGAAGAAGACCTCGCAGAACTCGGCGGTCCCGTCGGGTTGAGTAATCCGCCGCACCTCGACGCCGGGCTGGCGCATCGGCACGAGCAGGTACGAGATGCCCCGGTGCTTCGGCGCGTCCGGATCGGTGCGGGTCAGCAGGAAGCAGTAGTCGGCGTCGTCACCTTGCGTCGTCCACACCTTCTGCCCGTTGATCACCCATTCGTCGCCGTCCAGCGCAGCCGACGTCGACAGGCTGGCGAGGTCCGATCCGGAATTCGGCTCAGAGAAGCCCTGGCACCAGCGCGCCTCACCGCGGAGGATCTTCGGGACGAACTCCTTCTTCTGCCCCTCGGTCCCCCACTGCAGGATCGTCGGACCGACGAGCGTGTCGCCGAAGAAGTCGGCCCGCAGCGGGGCTCTGACGCGGGCGAACTCCTCGGCGAGCACGACGCCTTGCAGTGTCGACAGGCCCTTGCCGCCGTACTCGACGGGCCACGTCGCGCAGATCCACCCGCCGGCATACAGCTTCGCCGGCCAGCTCTCGTTGAACGCCCTGCGTTCGTCCGGCGAGAGCTCGGGAGACTCGCCGCCCTCGACCGCGTCGACCCATCCGGCCGGCAGGTTGTCGACGAGCCACTCACGGATCTCGGCGCGGAACGCCTCGGACTCGGCGTCATAGGTCAGCTGCATCGCCGACATTGTGGCTGATGACCGGGAAGTGCCGACCGATCGATCCGCGGCGACGGCATCGGTGATGGGGTGAACGCCCGATATGCCCGCCCTGCTGTCTTCGGGATGATGGCAGCGCTGGACGGACGACGGAAGGAGAAGGGGCGATGGCGACCACCACGGTGAACGGTGTCGAGCTCTACTACCAGACGACAGGGACAGGGGACTGCCTCGTCCTGACCCACGGGTCGTGGACCGACGGAACCGGCTGGGACCGGGCGGTGGGCGGGCTGGCCGAGCGGTACCAGGTCGTGGTGTGGGACCGGCGCGGTCACTCCCGCAGCCAGGCAGGCGACGGGCCTGGCAGTCGCGCCGAGGATGCCGCTGACCTTGCGGGCCTGATCGAGACGGTGTGTGGCGCGCCCGTGCACGTCGCGGGCAGCTCCTACGGCGGGATCGTCACCTTGACGCTCCTCACTGAACGCCCCGACCTGGTCGCCACCGCCACGGTCCACGAGCCGCCGCTGTGGCACCTCCTCGAGGGGCGCGCGATCCGGCTCTTGCCAACGCGCTAGCGGCTGCCGACGCCGACCTCGCGGTGGTGCGGAACCTCATCAGCTCGGGGCACCACCGCGACGCTGCCGAACACTTCATCGAGCACGTGGCCCTGGGGCCGGGGACGTGGGATCAGCTCCCGAAGCCGTTCCGGGCGGTTCTGGAGGCCAACGCCCCCACCTACCTCGACGAGCTGGCCGACCAGACAGCCGTGTCGATCGACACCGCCGCGCTGGCCAGAACCTCGGTGCCTCTCCTGCTGACGCACGGCACCGAGAGCCCCGAGCTGTTCCCTGCCGTGATCGTCGAGCTCGCGAAGCTGGTTCCCGCGGCGCGAGTGGAAGTCCTTGACGGAGCCGGCCACATCCCCCACGCCACCCACCCGGAGGACTGGATCGCTCGCCTCGAGGCTTTCCACGGGCAGCATCGCGACAGCCACTACGCGCAGTGTGCATGACCACGACACGGTTCGACGTACATTCGGCCGACGGCGTACCGATCGCCGTCTGGGTGGAGGGCACTGGGCCGGCGCTCGTGATGGTCCACGGCTCAATCGCCGACCACACCACCTTCGACTCCTTCGTCGCCGTCCTCGGCGAGGAGTTCACCACGTTCGCCATGGATCGCCGAGGGTTTGGTGCGAGCGGCGATGCTGGCGCGTACACCATCGAGCGCGACTTCGAAGACGTGGCCGCGGTGGTCGACACCGTGGCCATCCGCACTGGCGGGCCGGTCGCCCTGTGGGGCCATTCCTACGGCGCGAACTGCGCCATGGGCGGCGCAACACTCACCGACAGCATCCACCACCTCGTCCTCTACGAGCCCAGCCTTGGCGTGCCCTACCCACCGGGCTCCATCGAGCGCATCGAGGCGGCGGCGCGCGATGTTCCGGCTCTTCTCACGTACCCGTGGGTCGACTCGCCGCGCCGGTAAGGCGCGTTGGCTCCGGAAGCAGGCGGCCGTCGCGTCTTTGGCATGGTTGGCGCCACCAACGTCGCCAACGAGACCGAAGAGTTCAAGCCGCGGCAATCGTTCCGTCTTCTTGGTCGATTTGGCGCCGCTAGCGGCGTCAAAGGAACCAGAGAGTTCAGCGACGCAGACCCGCACTGCCGATCGGCGTGACCACTGCTTTCCAGAGCCAACGCGCTCGACACGCGCCGCGCGTGAACCCACGGAAGGTGAGAGGAGCCGATTTCCGTAATCGGTCCGGTGGATTGCTGCGGCACGGGACCTGCCAACAATGTGTCTGCAACACTTGAGGGGTGGCCGACTCCTGCTCGTCGGGGCGCGTGGCGGAGTTGACGGTGGCGTTGTCGCTGGCGACGGATCTGGGCACCGGTCAACCGTTGGAGCACGGGTTGCGCACCTGCTGGCTGTCGCTGGCCGCTTCGGAGGCGCTCGGCTTGGACACGGCGGCGCGGTCGTGCGTGTACTACGTGGCGCTGTTGCGGTTCCTCGGCTGCACGTCGGACGCCGCGGAAACGGCGGTGTTGGCAGGTGGCGACGACGTGGCGTTCAACGCGACGATGGCTCCGATCCTGATGGCGCGGTCCGGCGAGGCCACCCGCTTCTTCGTACGCCACCTCGGCGAGGAGCTACCGGTTCATCGCCGGGTCGGCCGGGTTGTTCGCGCGCTGACCGATCCAGGCGCGACGCACCGCAGCTTGGCGCAGCATTGCGAGGTCGGCGCCCGACTGGCGGCTCGGCTCAGTCTCAGCGATTCGGTCTGTCAGGCGCTGGCCCATGCCTACGAGCGCTGGGACGGCAAAGGCCATCCTGTCGGGCTGGCCGGGGAGGCGGTGCCGCAGGCGGTGCGGATCGTTTCGGTCGCCCGTGACGCCGAGTTGTGGGCACGGCAGGGCGGATGGCCGACGACCGTTGAAGTGCTGGCCCATCGTCGCGGTCACGGCTACGACCCTGCAGTGGTCGACGTGTTCGTGGACGGTGGTGAGCGCTGGCTGGCGGCGATCGGCGACGATCCATGCGAGGCGGTGCTGGAGGCAGAGCCAGTACCGGTGTTGACGATCCCCGAGCAGGGGCTCGACGTGGCGTTGTCGGCGGTCGCTGATTTCACTGACGTGAAGTCGCCATGGTTGCGCCGCCACTCGACCGGAGTCGCCGGTCTTGTCGCGCGGGCTGCGGTGGCCGCCGGATTCGCTGACGCTGATGCTGCCGCGCTGGGTCGAGCGGCGCTCGTGCATGACGTCGGCCGGGTCGGGGTGCCCAACGGGATCTGGGATCGACCGGGTCCGCTCAGCGTCGAGCAGTGGGAGCGAGTGCGGCTGCACCCCTATCTCAGCGAGCGGGTGCTGAAACGCTGCGCGCTGCTCGCGCCGTTCGGCGAGGTGGCCGCCTGCCACCACGAACGCGTCGACGGCTCGGGATACCACCGCCGTGCGTCGGGTGACCAGCTCGACGTCGGCGCTCGGCTCTTGGCGGCGGCCGACGCCTATCACGCGATGACTGAGGACCGGCCGCACCGGCCGGCGCTCAGCCGATCCGACGCCGCCTCGCAGTTGCTCGATGAGGTCGACGCAGGCCACTTCAGAGCGGCCGAGGTCGACGCCGTGCTCGAGGCCGCCGGGGATGAACGACGTTCGACGGTAACCGATCTCCCGGCCGGACTCACCGAACGCGAGGGCGAGGTGTTGCGCCTGATCGCCCGCGGTCAGTTGAACAAGCAGGTGGCCGTCACGCTGGGGATCTCCCCCAAGACGGTGGGGCGCCACATCGAGCACATCTACGCCAAGACCGGAGTGACCACCCGCGCCGGGGCGACCCTGTTCGCCATGGAGCATGGCCTGCTGACTCACTGACGTCTGGCTCGGCAGGCTTGATGCGCAAATTGGCTGCGTGCCAACCAACTTGCGGGTCAAAGCGGTGAACCGACTCGGCGTTCCGTGTCGGACGGTCGAACACACGGTGGAGCCTCGGGTGTCGGGTCCGGCGAGCGAGCACGCGCTGGCTAGGTTGCGGGCATGGCGCTCACGGAAGCAGCCCCTGCGCGTTGGACGGCGCAGTGGAAGGAGCTCTTCGAGGAAGTCATCACCACGGGCCTGTGCACCGGATGTGCCGGATGTGTCGTCACCTGCCCGCACGATGTCATCGGCTACGAACACGCCGAGGGCAAGTACATCCCGTTCCACCTCGAGGACGAGCTCGGCCCGGCCGACTGCATCCATGGCGTCAAGGGCTGCACGACATGCACCCGGGCGTGCCCACGGTTCCGCGCCTGGGAGCCGAACGCCGACATCCACCTGTTCGGCCGCGTCCGGGAGCCCGACGAGATGTCCGGTATCTGGCAACAGCTGCTCCTGACCCGGGCATCCGACGAGGCCCAACACGTCCACGGTCAGGACGGCGGCTTCGTCTCGGCGATGCTCATCTGGCTGCTCGACCACGACTACATCGAGGCGGCGATGGTGTCCGGCGCCGAGGACGACGATGCCTGGAAGGCCAAGCCGGTCCTCGTCCACAACCGTGACGAGGTGATCGCCACGGCCGGCAGCCGCTACACGTACTGCGCCAACCCCCTCGCCCTGCGCCAGGCCAAGGAGGAGGGGCTGAGCCGGCTCGCTCTCGTCGGCATGGGCTGCCAGACGTCCTCGCCGCCGACGATGTGGGACCGCAAGGCGGGCAAGGTCTCCAAGCCGTTCGTCTTCAACATCGGCTTGCTGTGCTCGAAGACGTTCGACGACGCCATCTTCACCGAGCTGTTCGAGGCGAAGTACGGGCTGCCCAAGTCGGAGATGGTGAAGATGAACATCAAAGGGGTGTTCCAGATCTGGATGCGCGACGGCTCGTACCACGAGATCGATCTCAAGGAGTGCCACGCCTGGACTCGCCAAGGGTGCAAGCGCTGCCCGGACTTCGCCGCCGAGCACGCGGACATCGCCCTCGGCGGAATCGGCAAGGACAACGACTGGACGCTGACCATCGTGCGAACCGACCTCGGCAGCGAGGTCGTCGACCGGATGGTCGCCGACGGCACGATCCTCGCCAAGCCGGCCCAGGACGACGAGGTGGCGATGCGGCTGCTGCGCACGCTGTCGATCGTGTCGCGCCGTCGCTGGCCGGCCGAAGCCGACCCGGCCCCGTTGATTGGTGTGCCGCCGCCGAAGAAGAAGACCGCCGCCGCGGCGGCGAGCTGATCAGCCCTCGGTGGTCTCGGCCGGCGTCGTCGACGCGGTCGGGCTGGTCGCCTCGGTGGCTTCGGTCGAGTCGGCGGCGCTGGTATCCGACGGTGCTGTCGACCCCGACGGCTCGGATGTACCGGTCGTCTCGCTGGCCGCCGCGCCGCCCTCGGTCGTGCACTCGTGGAAGTCGTCGATGAACAGCCGCATTCCCTCGGTGGCGTCGGCGGGTGTGTCGCCCTGCCCTGACGGATCCCAGGTCTCGTTGTTGTCGGCGATCTCGGCGAGCTGGTCGTCGGTGTAGCCCTCGAGGCGCTCCATCATGCACACCTCCTGTTCCTCCGGGAGCTGCAGCGATTCGACGACATCGCTGACGACGCGCCGATAGCCCGGCGTGCTCGAGCAGGCGCCGAGGGCGCCGGCGGCGAGCACGGCGAGGCAGGCAGACACGACACGGCGGCGGTGATTCACAGGGCTGGCAGGCTAACGACCGGTCGCCGCTTCGCACCGCGCCGGGTCACTTCGCCAGTAGGTTGCTCGCGGATTCAGATGGCGAGGAGAGCGAACAAAGCAGCGACAAGGCCCGAGCCCCCGACACGGGTGCTGCTCGTCCGCCATGGCCAGACGGGTTCGACCGGGAGGGTGCTACCCGGCCGAGCGGCGGGCCTCAACCTGTCCGACGCCGGTCGTGCCCAGGCTGAACGGACGGCCGAGCGGATTGCCGAGGGGACGTCGGTCGATGCCGTCTACACGTCGTCCCTCGAACGGGCCAGGCAGACGGCGGCGCCGATCGCTGCCGCAACCGGTCGGCGCGCCAAGGTCGACCGCGGTCTCATCGAGTGCGACTTCGGCGATTGGACCGGCCAACAGCTCTCCGCCCTGATGAAGAAGCCGGAGTGGTCCACCGTGCAGCGATCACCGTCGTCGTTTCGGTTTCCCGGTGGCGAGAGCTTTGTAGAGATGCAGGCGCGAATCGTCGCGACAATCGACCGGCTGCTGGCGGCTCATCCCGGCGGGACGATCGTCTGCGTGTCGCACGCCGACCCGATCAAGGCGGCGATCGCCCACTCGATCGGCACCCACCTCGACCTGTTCCAGCGCATCGTCATCAGCCCGGCGTCGATCAGCGTGCTGGCGTTCCAAGCGAGTGGCCCGATCGTGCTGTCCGTGAACTCGACGGGCTGCTCCCTGAAGGAGCTCACTCCTTCATGAGCGCGATCTTCTACGAGTTCGACGAGGTCGACGAATTCACGGCCGGCGCCGTCGGCGAGCCGGGCTCCCGGGTCTTCTACCTCAGCGCCCGCCACGGCCGCCAACGAATCACCGTGCGCTGCGAGAAGCTCCAGGTCAAGGCCATCTCGACGTGGCTGCGCAACGTGCTCAATGACCTGCCACCATCGGAGAACCGCCCGCTCGTCGGCCAGTCCGATCTCGGCGTCGCTCCCGATCACGCCTTCGTCCTCGGCCCGATCGGCCTCGGCTACGACCGCGTCAACGATCGCCTGCTCGTGCAACTCGAGGAGCTGATCGAAGCCGACGTCGACGAGGACGAAGCGGGCGACGACGCGACCGAGGTGCTCGCCGACGCCACCGAGTCCGTCGACAGAGGGCACATCCGCTTCTACGTCACTCGTGGCCAGGCGGACGCCTTCTGCGAGCACGCTGATCGGGTCGTCGCGGCCGGGCGCCCGCCATGTCAGTGGTGCGGTCATCCGATCGATCCGCAGGGGCACGCGTGCCCGCGCCTGAACTGAGCTCGGCCGCCGGCGAGCGGATCGAGCTGGCTGTCGGCCCCGTTCCGCCCGACGCCGCCGAACGTCTCGCCAGCGCCGGCGTCACGGTGCTCGGACGAATGCTCAACGCCAGCAATGCCACCTTCCTCGTCCGGCTCAACGGTGCCGATGGGTTGGCGATCTACAAGCCGGGGCGCGGCGAGCGCCCGCTGTGGGACTTCGCCCCTGGCCTGTACCGCCGCGAGGTCGCCGCCTACGTTCTCAGCGAGGCCCTCGGTCTTGGCGTCGTGCCCCCCACCGTCGTTCGTCCCGATGCGCCGCTCGGCGAGGGCTCGCTGCAGTGGTTCGTCAACGCCGATTTCGCCGAGCACTACTTCTCGTTGTACGGCGAACGTCCCGATCTCCACGACCAGCTGCGGGCCATCGCCGTGTTCGACGCCATCGCCAACAACACCGATCGCAAGAGCGGGCACTGCCTGCTCGAGGTCGCCGGCCGCGACGGTCGCGACCATGTGTGGGCGATCGACAACGGACTGTGCTTCGCGGCTGAGAACAAGCTGCGCACGGTGATCTGGGAGTTCGCCGGCGAGATGCTTCCCGACGAGTTGCGGCGGGCTGCGGCGGGCGCCGTCGATCCGCCGGCGGAACTGGGGCCGCTGCTCGACGAGGACGAGATCGCGGCGATCGCAGCTCGAGCACGACGCCTCCTGGCGCGAGCGACGTTCCCGGCCGAACAGCACAGCCACGGCTACCCCTGGCCGCTCGTGTGAACGGCGACGAAGAGCTCGACGCCCTGATCCAGCGCGCCGACCTCGACGGCCTGGTTCGCCTCGTCGACAATCGCACCGCAACTGGTGACTGGGACGGGTTGCGGACGGCTCGCGACCGATGCCGAGCGGCGGTTGCGACCGGCCGTCAGTTGTGGCCGGCGGCGACGCTCGCCGAGTACCGCCTGACCCTCGTCGCCCCGCCGGAATGGGCGGCACCGATGATCGCCGAGGATGCCGGCTTGTTCACGATCGGCCCACTCACCGAGGTGATCGCCCAACACCACACCTGGTCGACGCTGTGGCCGTTGCTCCCGGCGACGCCAGGAGCAGCGGTCGTCGCCCACGAACGCGTGCTGCGCGGCGAAACGCTGGAGCCGAGCGCCGTCGCCCGCCTGCCGGACGTGTTCGATCTCCCCTACGAGTTGGCTGCCTGGGAGCCGGACTACCCGCTCGCCACCTACAGCGACGACGGCGTCGACGCGCCGCCTCCGCCGGAGCCGAACTCGCCATCGTCGCACCACGCGGCGACTGGTGCGATTGAACGGCTGGAGGACGACGGCGTCGATCTCGCCGTCCGCCAGCTCATCGACACGTGGACGGCCTCCTCCAACGGGCATGCAGACGTCACCTGCGTCGAGGGGGACGCCGACGACGCCGTCGCTGCCCTCGGCCTTTCGAGTTGGACGAGTCGCCCGCTAACGCTTGCCGAAGCAATCGCCTGGCTGGCCTGGGCCGGTGCGAGCGGAGGTGCCCACGGCCGCCGGCGGGGCGCGGCACTGGGCCGGTTCGGAGCGCTGTGGGTGCTCGCCGCCTTGCTCGACCTCACCGAGGAGTGGCCCGCTCCACTCGATCAGCTCGGTGACCGGGCGCGGTCATTGCGGTGGTCGTGGTGGGAACCAGCCGATTCGACCGGGCATGGCTGGCGGCTGCGGCTGGCCGTCGCCGACGTCGATGAGGGCCACGGCTGGGCGATCAACGCCGTCGACGCCGCGTAGCGCTTGCGCGGCCCGTCGACCGACGCACGACGAGTTCGGTCGGCAAGCGGATCTGACGCGGCCGCCGGCCGTCGAGCAACTCGATGACGAGCTCACCGGCGAGCCGCCCACGCTCGCGCAACGGCTGACGGACAGTGGTCAGCGGTGGTGTGGTGTCCGCTGCCGCGTCAATGTCGTCGAACCCGGCGACGGAAACGTCATCGGGCACGCCCAGGCCGATTCGGCTGGCCGCGGTGAGGGCGCCGATCGCCAGTTGATCGCTCTGGCACAGCAGGGCGGTCGGCCGAGGTGATCGGCCAAGCAGCCAGGTGGCGGCGCGATCGCCCTCGGCCGGGACGTTGTGATCAGGCGCGTACACGGCCACGGTCGTCGTCGGGCGGACGCCGGCCGCGGCAATCGCGTCGATCGCTGCATCGAGGCGGCGGCGCACGACCGGGAAGGTGATCGTTTGGCGTTGGTCGACGCTGATCGCACCGGACCGTTGATCCGTCCCACAACTCAGCGTGACGATCCCGAAGTCGCGGTGCCCGAGGTCGAGGAGATGCTCGACGACAGCTCGCGTTCCGCCCTCCTCGTCGAGATCGACGGCCGCGAACGAACGTGCCGGCCGTTCATCGACGAAGACGGTCGGCAGGCGGCGGCGCTGCAGCGCCTCCAGCGCCGGATCGTCGCGGCCAAGGCAGTAGGAGACGTACCCGTCGACAGCTGCGGACATCACCCGGGCCGGAGTTGGGCCGCCTCCGGCGCCGTCGCCGGCGAGGAGCAGCAGGTCGATGCCGACAGTGGCGACCGCTTCGGCGATGCCGTCGAGGATCTGCAGGGCGGCGGGGTCGCTGAAGGCGTAGTTCAGGCGGTCGGAGAGGACGACACCGATCGCCCCCACCCGACCGCGGCGAAGGCCGGCGGCGCGCGGATCGGGTCCGCTGTAGCCGATTTCCTCGGCGAGGGCGAGGATTCGCCGCCGGAGCTCGGCGGAGAGCCGGTTCGGGCGGTTGAAGGCGTTCGACGCGGTTGCCCGCGACACCCCGGCCGCGGCGGCGAGATCAGCCAACGTCGGGCGCTTCGTGGGCCTCGGCACGACGGCAATCTAGCGGCCGGACGAACGGCAGGTGAATCGATCTACCAACGGTCCCGTCCGACCGTTAGCCTGGGGTCGGTGGCGACCGAGGTGAATCGATCTACATCAGGGACGTATCAGGCCCGCATCGTCGCCATCCACGCCGCCTTTTTCACCAACGGGTTCATCTTGGCCAGCTGGGTCACTCGCCTACCGGCGGTCCGTTCTCATCTCGGAGCCAGCGAACCCGAGCTCGGTGGCGCCCTGCTCGCCATTGCCGCTGGCGCGGTGGTGGCGATGCCACTGACGAGCCGGTTGTGCGACCGCTTCGGCATTCGTCGGGTCCTGACGATGGCGATGGTGGCGTGTGCGGTGATGTTCGTCGTCGCCACACAAGCCGCCAACATCGTGATGCTCGGGGCGTTGCTCCTCGCGGTCGGCTTGGGATACGGCACGTGGGACGTCTCGATGAACGCTGCCGCCCATGACGTCGAGGTCGTCACGGGCCGCCCGCTGATGCCCCGCTTCCACGGGGCCTTCAGCGTCGGCGGGCTGTGCGGGGCCGGACTCGGCGCTCTGGCGGCAGCCCTCGAACTGGCAGTCGGGGTCCACCTCGCACTCGCCGCGACAGTGGTTGTGGTGACGGCGGCGCTCGCCGCCCGCCATCTCCCCGACCTCGCCGCTGCACCGCGCCACCACGTCCCAGCCGAGCACGGCACGCGGCGGGCGATCACCCCGAGACTGGTGCTGCTCGGCCTGCTCACGGCCTGCACCACCCTCGGCGAGGGCGCTGCCGCCGACTGGGCGGCGATCTACTTCACCGACGAGCGGAATGCCAAGGAGTCGGTGGCGGCGATCGGCTACGCCGCGTTCGCTGGAGCGATGGCGGTCGCCCGGCTGGGTGGGACGTGGGTGCTCACCCGCGTGTCTCGCGTCAACGCCCTGCGGGCATCGGGCGTCCTGGCGTCGGTCTCCGTGCTTTCGCTGGTCGCCATCGACTCGACGGTCACCGGGCTGCTCGCCATGGTCGGATGGGGTCTCGGAGTCGCACTCGTTTTCCCGGCCGCGATGAGCGCCGGGGCGGAGAACGCCGACCGGCCGGCCCAGGGCATCGCCACCGTTGCGACGATCGGCTATGGCGGCTTCCTCGTCGGCCCGCCGATGATCGGCTTCATTGCCGGTGCAGCCGGTCTCGGTGCCGGCCTGTTCATCGTGTCGTTGCTCCTCCTGCTCGTCGTGGTCCTCGCCCCAGTGGCGCGCCGCCCAGTGGCGGCGAGCACCGCTGTCCGCGACGACCTCCGTGTCGGCGCGACCTGAGCGCTGCCGCGTCCTCCGCGGATCGCTCGCCTACCCTTGCGGCGATGCGCCCCCCGGCACGACGCTCGCGGTCGACGGTGCTGGTTGTGGTGATCACCCTGGCGGTGGCTGCCGCCGTTGCCGGGTCTGTGACCTCGCTGGACGACGCCCTGGCGGCACCGACGACGACAACCGCCGCGTCGACGACGACCGCGGCAGCGACGACGACCACGGCGACGACGACCACGGTGGGGGTGACGACCACGACCGAGGCGGGTCCACCGCCGCGCGCCTCGAGACGCGTCGCTGCACCCGTCGACATCGAGAAGATCCGGCCGACGTCGCTGCCGTGGCGAACGCTGGCGATCGGCACCGCCGTCGTCATCGCCGGGTTGGCGATCGCCGGATTCGCCTATGGCCGACTGCGCAGCCGCGTGCCGGCGACGGCTACCCCGCGACCGTTGACGGTTCCGCCGGCCGGACCGCCGACGACCGACCCGACGCCGGCCGGCACGTCGCCGCCCGCTACGTCACCGCCACCGATTCAGCTCCCGCCGCCAGCGGCGAGCCCGCTGCCCCCGCCCGAACCCGCCAGCGACTGGGCCCCACCTACACCCTGAATCGATCTGTGTGAGCCGCGGCTTGAACTCTTTGGTCTCGTTGGCGACGTTAGTGGCGCCAACCATGCCAAAGACACGACGGCCACAGACGAAGTCAGCGGTTCCGGAGGGCCTCGATGAGCTTGGGGAGCACCTTGTGGACGTCCCCGACGATGCCGAGGTCGGCGATGCCGAAGATCGGCGCCTCCTTGTCCTTGTTGATCGCGATGATGTTCTTGGCGCCCTTCATCCCGACCATGTGTTGCGTTGCGCCGGAGATCCCGGCGGCGATGTAGACGGTCGGCTTGACGACCTTGCCCGTCTGGCCCACCTGGTAGCTGTACGGCACCCATCCGGCGTCGACGATCGCCCGCGACGCTCCGGGAGCGCCCTTGAGCACCTTGGCGAGTTGCTCGATGAGCTCGTACTTCGATGCCTCGCCGAGGCCGCGCCCACCCGAGACGACGACATCGGCCTCGTCGAGCTTGGGACCGTGGTGCTCCTCGACGTGGGTGGCGACGACCTTCGCCGCTCCGGCGGCGCCGAGGTCGGGTACCGGCGCGGCGACCACCTCGGGCGCGGCGCCTCCAACCGACTCGGCAGCGAAGCTCTTCGGGCGCACGGCGACGAGGTGCGGCCCGGGCGCAGTGAACGTCGTCGTGACGAGTTTGCTGCCGCCGAACACCGGAGTCGTCGCCTTCACCGCGTCGCCGTCGACGGCGACCTCGACGTTGTTCGTGAGGACAGGACGGTCGAGCAGGACGCTGAGCCTGCTGACCACGTCACGGCCGACATAGTCCTGGGGGAACAGGATCAGGTCCGGCGAGTCGCCACCGTCGATCACCGCCTTCATCGCCGCGGCGACGGCAACACCAGGGAGCGCTCCCTGCAGGTCGCCGGTGGCATAGACCTTCGTCGCGCCGTGGTCGCCGAGCGCAGCGGCGAGCTCGGCGGCATCACCGGCGACGAATGCCGTCACCGTCGAGCCGAGCTGGCAGGCCTTGGTCAGCAGCTCCAGCGTCGTGGAGGTCGGCGCACCTTCGGCGCCGTGGGCGAACACCCAGATGTTGTCAGCACTCATTCTCGATCCGCCTCTCAGATGACCTTGAGCCCGGCCAGGAACTCGACGACCTTGGTGTGGGCCTCGCCGTCGTCCTCGATGATCTCGCCCGACTGTCGTTCGGGCGCGTCGGCGACATCGACGATCTGCTGGCCGGCGCCGGCCCACCCAACCGGGGCGACACCGAGATCAGCGGCTGTGACGGTCTCGACCGGCTTCGACTTGGCCGCCATGATCCCCTTGAAGCTCGGGTAACGCGGCTCGACCACGCCGGCCGTAACGCTGACGACGGCCGGCAACGGGCACGTCACCTCGTCGTAGCCGGCCTCGGTCTGGCGATTGACCGTGAGCACACCGTCGGCAACGGCCACCGACTTGGCGAACGTCACCGACGGCAAGCCGAGCACGGCGGCAACCTGCTCGGGAACCGTGCCGGTGTACCCGTCGCTGGACTCCGTGCCGGCGATGATCAGATCGGCCGCACCGAGACGGCGGGTCGCGGCGGCGAGCACCTTCGCCGTCGTCAGGGCGTCGGAGCCGGCCAACTCGGGATCGGAGATGAGCACGGCCTTGGCGGCGCCCATGGCCAGCGCCGTGCGCAAGCCGGCGACTTCACCGTTCGGGGCCATCGACACCAGACTGACCTCGCCATCGCCGGCGGCGTCGACGAGCTGCAGCGCCATCTCGACCCCGTACATGTCCGACTCGTCGAGGATCAGCTTGCCGTCACGTTTCAACGTGTTGTCCGTCGGGTCGAGCTCGCCCGGCGCGGCCGGATCGGGGATCTGCTTGGCGCAGACGACGATGTTCATGGCGGGCCATTGTTACCGACGAGTAGCCACGCCACAACACGCCGCCAACTGGGCGACCTCTAACCTGGCGGCGCTTGCGCATCCTGCTCATCGTCAACTCGTTCGCGACGTCCGTCACGGCGCGCAACACGGTCGTCGTTCAGCGACGTTTGGCGCGGGATCACCAGGTCGAACTCGTCGAGACGAACCGCCGCGGGCACGCCACACGGTTCGCCTTCGACGCAGCCCGGCGCAACGTCGACGTGGTCGTCGGGTTCGGCGGGGACGGCACGCTCAATGAAGTGGCGACGGGGATCGCCGGCACCGACGCCGCGCTCGGGGTGCTCCCCGGCGGATCAACCAACGTCTTCGCCCGCACGATCGGGCTGCCCAACGATCCGGTCGCCGCCGTCGAACTCCTCGCCGGCGGCATCGACCGTGCCGACCTCCGGCCGATCGGGCTGGGCCGCGTCAACGGACGCTTCTTCTGCTTCCACACCGGGGTCGGGTTCGATGCTGCGGTCGTCGCCGCCGTGGAGCGTCGGGCGTCGCTGAAGCGCTGGTTCGGCCATCCCCTGTTCATCACCGCTGCGCTGACGACGTGGCTGCGCGGCTACGACCGCGCCACGCCGCACTTCCGCGTGCGTAGCGCCGAGCGGGTGATCGATGACGGCTACTTCTCGATCGTGCTCAACACCAACCCGTACACGTACCTCGGAAACCGGCCGCTCGACCTCTCGCCGGCCGCGACGTTGGACCGCGGTCTCGTCGCCGTGACGTTCCGGACGATGAAGGCATCGGCGATCCTGCGCTCGCTCGCCGGCGCCCTCCGCGGCGGCGGCGTCGAGGAGACCGCCTACCTCGCCGAGCAGATCGACCTCGACGAGCTCGTGATCGAGGGCTCCGAGCCGTTCCCGTACCAGGTCGACGGCGACTATCTCGGTGAGGCCGAGACCCTCAGTTTCCAGCACGTGCGCGAGGCCGTGCGCCTCGTCTTCCCAACGAGACCGAGTGCGGAGTGATCAGCCGCCGACAGCGGCGACGAGAACGTCCGGGATGTCGGTGCAGATGCCGTCGATCCCCCACGACGCCAGCTCGACTGCCCGGGCGACGTCGTTGGTGGTCCACGTGTTCACGTCCAGGCCGGCGGCGTGACAGCGCTCGATGAGCTGACGATCGACCGGCGGGTCCCACGGGTGGATGGCGGCGTGGCCCGCCCCGACCACCCAAGCGATGTCGTCGTCGGTCACGGTGCCGAGCGTCAGCCAACCGGTTGCCACGCCTGGATTCACCGTGCGGCACCGGTCGATGGTCTCTCGGCGGAACGACGAGATCAGCCAGGTCTCGACTGGTTCCGGCCGCTCACCGAGGAGCTCGACGACCGCGCCGGCGACGCGTTCGTCCGGGTCGAAGTCAGGCTCGCCGGGGAGGTTCTTGATCTCCACGTCGACGATCACACCGCGGCAGGCGTCGAGGGCGTCCGTCAGCGCCGGGATGTGCGCTGGAAGGTCGATGCGTTGGCACGACACGATCGGCCGCCCGTCGTCGAGCAGGGCGTCGTGGTGGACGACGAGGGATCCGTCGGCGGTGCGCCTGACGTCGAGCTCGATGGCGCCGGCTCCTGTGGCGATGGCGGCGGTGAACGCCTCCACGGTGTTCTCGCGGGCGAGCCGAGGAGCTCCCCGGTGGGCGATCACGAGCACCACGGCGTGACGTTACGTTCTCGTGACACCCTTGTCAGAGCAAGCTTCATGCCGTATGTTCGGCCGGCGGCATCGCCTGCGGCGGCGGTGGTGCCCGTCACAACGACGCGCCATAACCGTACGAGGGCCAACCGAGGAGGCTCCGTGTCCGTACTTGCTTCAAGTCTTGCCCTGGGAGCAGCCGACCACACCTGGAGAGATCACGCGCTCTGCCGCGACACGGATCCCGAGCTGTTCTTTCCGATCGGGACGACCGGCTTCGCGCTGCTCCAGCTGGAGAAGGCCAGGCAGGTCTGCGGTGAGTGTCTGGTGCGATCCGAGTGCCTCGAGTTCGCCCTCGACACCAACCAGGACTCCGGCATCTGGGGCGGCCTCTCCGAAGAGGAACGCCGCGCCATCCGCCGACAACGCGCACGGCTCACGAGACGGAAAGGGAACCTTTCCGTCTCGAGCTAGCGAGCTATTGCTTCAGCGGCACCGTCAATTGGACGACGGTGCCTTGGCGATCGCCGCCGTGGGGCTCGAGGCCGACGGTCTCGAGGTCGACCGGCTTCGCCGGGCGCATGGCGATCGTTCCGTTGAGCTCGGTGGTGACGAGCGTGCGTACGATCGACAAGCCAAGCCCGGTCGCCGACTCGATGCGAAACGTCGGCTCGAGGCCGTGACCGTCGTCGACCACGTCGATGCTCAACTCCTCGCCGTCGTTGTTGAGGGCAACGACGACACGACCACCCCCGCTGCCCTCGGGAAAGCCATGGTCGACGGCGTTCTGCAACAGCTCGGTGAGCACCACCGACAGCGGCGTCGCGACACGGGCGGGAATCCTCCCGCCCTCCCCGACGAGCGCGAACTCGACGGGACGATCGGGCGACTGCAGGCTCTCCTCGGCAAGACGCAGCAGAGGACGGACGATCTCGATGAACGTCACGTCATCACCAGGCTCGCGTGACAACGACTCGTGAACGAGGGCGATCGTGCGGATCCGCCGCACTGACTCTCCGACCGCGGCGATCGCTTCCGGGTTGGACAGCCGGCGCGCCTGCAGGCGCAGCAGCGACGAGATCGTCTGCAGGTTGTTCTTGACGCGATGGTGGATCTCGCGAATCGTTGCGTCCTTGCTCATCAACAACCGATCACGCTGGCGGAGGTCGGTGACGTCACGGAGGAGGAGCACCCCGCCGGCAACCTCGTCGGCCGACAGGATCGGCATGCACTTGCACAGCAGGACGATCTCGGCAGCCTGCTCGAACTCCTCGACGACGGGCATCCGCGTCTCGAACGCGCGACGCACGACGTCGTCGTAGAAGCCGAGCTCAGCAAGGCTCATCCCGACGGCGTTGGCATGGATACCAACGCGGTGCATCGCCGAGTTGGCATTCGGTGAGAGATATTGGACTCGCGACTCGGCGTCGACGATCAGCACGCCGTCGCCGACGCGCGGCGCCGCTGTGGAGTCGACCGCTGCGGCCCTGGCGTACGGAAACGACCCGTCGGCGATCATCGCGGCGAACCGATCGAACAGCGACAGGTACTCACGCTCCAGCTCACCGGGGACACGGCCGGACTGCTCGACCCACTCGCGGGTCATCACGGCGATCGTCTGGTCACCATGGCGAACCGGAATGGCGAGCATGCGCGCCGGATCGTCCTGCTCCTCGACGGTCACGTCGCCCTCGGTGATCTCCCTCGAGGTGAGTACGCGGTTGAGCACGGCCTGTTCGGTGGCGTTGGCGAACGTGCCGACCCAGTCGGTGCGGTAGGCGGTCTGTGCCGTCGCCGGCCGGATCTGGCCGATGATCAACCACCGATCGTCCTTGGTGGGGGCGTAGAGCAGCAGGTCGGAGAAGCTGAGGTCGGCAAGCAGTCCCCACTCCGATGTCAGCCGATTGAGGTGGCTGACCTGTTCGCGATCGAACGACGTGTTCTCCCTGACGAGTCCCGCGAGCGAAGCCATCGCCTTCAGTCTGCCGTTTCCCGCATGCCGGCGACGATCGCCAACAGTCCGGCGATGTCGTGGACGTCGCCGGGCAGAGCCTCGACGTCGACGACCTGGGGGGCCAGGGCGGCCAACTCGGTGCGGCGCTCCGCCTCCCTCGTTGCGACGAGAGCAACGTCGTGGAAGCTCTCGGCGACTCTGGTCAGCACGCTGGCGACGACCTCCGCGTCGGCGGTTCCCCGACCGCGCGAAGACCGTTTCAGGGCAACGGCGACCTCCGCCGCCAGATCACTCCCCGTGGCGGCAGTGGCGAGTCGCCGGGCGCTCGTCGCCGTGGCCCGCGACGTGAGCGCAGCCGGCATCACGCGGTTGGCGATCAGCGCGCCAACCGGGAGTTGGCGCCCGGCCAGCTCCCGGACCAAGAAGCCGGCCTCGTGCGCCGGCGCCGCTTCCAGCGTGGTGACGACGACGAACGTCGTGCGCGGGTCGCCGAGCAGCGCCTCGACTTCGCTCGCCCGTCGCACGAAGCCGCCCTCCATCGCCTGGAAGAGGATGAAGAACTCGGCGATGTCCTGGAGGAAGCGCGACCCGAGCACCCGGTCGGCGATCTGATTGAACGGCTTCGACGCCAGGTTGAACAGCCGCGAGCGGTAGGGCACCGTCAGCCAGCGCAGCAGCCTGCTGCCGAAGAAGTCGACCATTCGCGACGGGGCGTCGAGGACGTCGAGGGCACTGCGTGACGGAGGCGTGTCGACGATGACGAGGTCGTAGGCACCTGATGCGTGGACCGCGTGGAGCTGCTCCATGGCGAGGTAGTCGTGGCTGTGCACGAAGCGGCTGGTGATGTTCTGGTAGAGCGGGTTGGTCAGCACGGAGTCGCGGACCCTCTGGTCGGGCGCGTGACGACGGATCAACTCGTCCCATCCCGCCTTGGTGTCCAGCATCGCCGCCCACAGCTCCCCGCGGGGGTCGGCGCCGACGGACCGCAGGGCCGCATCGGGCACCCGCGTCGCGACGTTGCCGATCCTGCCGACACCTAGCGAGTCGGCCAGCCGGCGGGCCGGATCAATCGTCAGCACGAGCACCTTGCCGCCCTGTTCGACGGCCGCCGCCAAGCCGAGGGCGGCGGCCAGCGTGGTCTTGCCGACGCCGCCCGACCCACACACGAGAACCATCTCCTTGCTCGCCAGCAGCGCTTCGAGGCCGGTCGGTAACGCCGCCAACTTTGGCGTGGTCTTGGACACCGTCGCCATCACGCCACATCCAGCTCGTCGCCCAGCGACGCGGCGACGAGAGCAACGACGCGGCGGCCGGTCGCCCGGGTGAACAACTCGGGCACGTAGAGGATCGGCGTGCCGGACGGCACGGCACTGCGGAGACGCTCCAGGTGGCGGCTGCCGACGACGCGTCGCGCCTCGGTGAGTTGGGCAGCGCGTACCACGTCGCGTACGCCAGGTCCGGCGGCATCGACAAGAAGCTGGTCGACCTCGCCGAGGCTGGCGACGACCGCCGACTCCTCGCGGTCGAACAGGGCGGGGAGCACACGGTTGGCGACGATCGCCGCCACGTCGACCTGCGTCTCGGAAGCGAATCGATCGAGCAATTCGATCGTCTCGGCGACGGGCATCTCCTCGGGCGTCGTGACGACGACGACTCCGGTTCGGGCCGGGTCCTCGAGGATGTCGAGCATCCAGCGGGTCTGCTCGCGGACCATCCCGACCTGGATCAGGTCGCCGATCACCTGGGGCGCGGCGACCTGGGCCACGATGTGTCCGGTCGCCACGGCGTCGACGACGACGAGGTCGTAGTGGCGCTCGCGCACCTCGTACGCCAACTTGCCGACGCCGAGGATCTCCTTGACACCCGGCGCGGCATCGGCGACGAAGTCGAACGTGCGGGCCAGCGGACCGATCCGCCCGACGAGGGGAACGCGCACGGCAACCCTGAGGTACTCGCGCAGCGCGTCCTCGGTGTTCATCGCCATCGCCTCGAGACCATCGCCGACAGCACGCGGCGTGAACTGCAAACCGGTGACGTCGAACGCGGCGGCAAGGGCACCTTTGGCGTCCATCTCGCAAACGAGCGTGCGCTTACCGGCGCCGGCGGCGAGGTAACCGAGGGCGGCGGCGACGGACGTCTTACCGACGCCCCCTTTTCCCGTGACGAAGATCAGTTCTCTATCGAGCAGCGTCACGCGTCGGCCACCGCGATCGAGCGTCCGCGGCGGGTCTAGCCGCCAAAGCCGATGCGGCGGTCGCTGTCAGCGGTGCCGATCTCGACGTAGGCGATCTTCTCGGCGGGGACGGCGATACGACGGCCGCGCTTGTCGGTGAGCCAGAGGATTTCAGCGGCGCCACCGAGGGCCGCTTCGACGGACTTCTCGATTGCGGCCTTCTCCGCGTCGTCGACCTCGACGTTGATCTCTCGCGGGGCCTGGGTCACTCCGATGCGAACGTCCACGACCCGCATGGTACGGCCGCCGGCCACTCTTCGGCGGGGGTCTGGGGGGCGGAGGCTCCCGCCGGAGCCCCCAGCTGCTGGTCGATCCGGCTTGCCGGTCGACCAGCAGAGATGCTTCAGTCCGGCCGAAGGCCGGTGCAACGAGCTCGACCGAACGGAGCGAAGCGGAGTGAGGGCGAAACAGTCAGACGGCTGTCGCGCAGAGGGTGTCACCGTGGGCCTTCGATGCTGCCGTGACGACATCGAGCGTGCCCGCCGACGGGTACAGCACCCCGAGCATTCCCCGCACCATGCCGCGGTCGACGGCGCAGAGCACGGGGTGCTCGATGGCGACGTTGCCGAACGGGCAATGGTCGTTGATGATGCGCAGGCCGTCGACGGCGCGCCGGCCGCCGACCAGTGCCGGCTCGCTCGTACGAGCGGCGAAGCCATGGGCGGTGAGAGCTGCGGCGACGGCCTGCATCGCCGAGCGCAACGAGCGTTGCCCGGCGGCGAGGGCTGCACCGGTGAGCCCGGCGGCAAGCGTCTGCCCGTAGGTGGCGCCGACCTCCTCGGCCATCGCCTCGGCGTCTTCCTGCGGAAGCCGGGCCAGCGCCTGACCGAGCAGGGCGAGGACAAGGTCCTCGGTGTGTACGGGGACCAGCGACTCGTGAGCGCCGTCGGTTGGGACGGCGACATATCGCTTCGACGGGCGGCCGGCCTTGCGCTGTGCCGCCACCGCCCGCACCGCAACCTCGACGTACCCGCCGGCGGCCAGCTTGTCGAGGTGGTGGCGGGCGACGTTGGGGTGGACACCGACCTCGGCGGCGACCCTCGCCGCGGTGACGCCGTCTCCCCCCTCTCCCAGGTCGCCGTCGCCGCCGTCGCGAACGAACAGGTAGATGCGCCGGCGTGTGGGATCGCCGAAGGCGTCCGTGATCGCCGACACGGCGGCGGTGAAGGTGTCGCCGGCGTGATCGCCCCCCGAAGCGGCTCGCGGCATGCCCGGTATTGTACCTATCTGGATAGTGCAAATCCCTCAGCCACCGTGCGGACCACCGTGCCCGGACAAGACTGTGCGGACGAGAAGGAGTCAGCCTGCAATGCCAGTGACCTCGGACCAGCTCGTCGAGGCCTTGCGGCCCGTCGAGGACCCGGAACTGCACCGCTCGATCGTCGATCTCGGTATGGTCCGCCGTGCCGAGATGGGCGCCGATGGGATCGTGTCCGTGCTCGTCGCTCTGACCGTGCCCGGCTGCCCGCTGCGCAACGAGATCCAGGCCAGGGTCGATCGAGCCCTGCAACCTCTCGAGGGTGTGTCCGGAGTCGAACTCGAATTCACGGTGATGACCGACGAGGAGCGCGAGGACCTGCGTGTCAGGCTCCAGGGCAACGGCGACGGCCACGCCCACGGCCAGCCCCAGGGCCACGCAGCCGGCCGGCCCGTGCCCTTCAACCAACCCGGTTCGCGAACCCGCCCGCTGCTGATCTCATCCGGTAAGGGCGGTGTGGGCAAGTCGTCGGTAACGACCAACCTTGCCGTCGCCCTTGCAGCCAGGGGACACTCCGTCGGCGTCGTCGACGCCGACATCTACGGGTTCTCGATCCCGCGGATGCTCGGAGCCCACAACGAGCCGGTGGCCATCGACCAGATGCTCGTGCCGTCCGAAGCCTGGGGTGTGCGCTGCATCTCGATCGGCTACTTCGTGCCGGAAGGCCAAGCGGTGATCTGGCGGGGCCCGATGCTGCACAAGGCGCTCGAGCAGTTCCTCGCCGACGTGTTCTGGGACGACCCCGAGTTCCTCCTCGTCGACATGCCGCCCGGCACCGGTGACATCGCCATCTCGCTCAGTCAGTACCTCCCCCGCGGTGAGGTTTACGTCGTGACCACTCCCCAGCCGGCGGCCCAGAAGGTCGCCCGCTTGTCGGCGGCGATGGCCGCCAAGGTCAACCTCACCGTGCGAGGTGTCATCGAGAACATGTCGTGGTTCACCGGCGACGACGGCAAGCGTTACGAGCTGTTCGGCAGCGGTGGCGGCGCCGACCTCGCCGCCGAGCTCGACGTGCCGCTGCTCGCCCGGCTCCCGCTCGTGCCCGAGCTGCGCCAGGGCGGTGACGATGGCCGTCCGATAGCCGCCGTCGACCCGCAGAGCGAGGCCGGCGCCGCCTTCCACGCACTCGCCGAGCGCATCGCCGTCGATCTGCGGCCGAAGAAGGTGTTCAGCGACGCGCTGCGCGTGACGTGACGGCCCGATAGCCCGCAACCCAGTAGCGTCGCGTCGCGTGACAAACCCTGATCTTCCGCCGCCTCCCCCGCTTGCGCCCCCGGAGGGGTACGTCGGCTACGCACCGACGAACTGGGGCACGGGACTGAAGCGGGTCGGCGGCCTCGCCAAGGCCCTGGTCATCATCCTCGCCGTGTTCGCCGTCGGGCAGGCAATCACCACGGCGACCACGAGTTCGGCCGCTGACGCGGCGGTCGAATTCCTCGCCGACGGCGACGAGGATGCGTTCGATGACAGCCTGGCGCCGTACCGGCTCGGCAGCTCGCTCACCGGGGCGGCGCAGATCGCCATCGCCGTGCTGACGATCATCTGGCTGTATCGCGTGGCCGCCAATCACCGCGGACTCGGTCGGCAGTTGACGTGGGCGCCGGCGTGGGCCATCGCCGGGTGGTTCCTTCCGCCACTGCTGTTCATCATCCCGCTGCTGATGATTCGTGAGTCGTGGAAGGCCTCGACCCCCGACGTGCCGCCCGGATCTCCTGACTGGAAGCAGCAGGGTGATTCGCCGCTCGTCTGGATCTGGTTCGTCCTGTTCGTCCTCGCCCCGATCACACTGCTGATCCTGGGTACGTCTCAGTTCAGCAACTTCAGCCCCGACCGCGAGGATCTCGCCGAGTACTTCGACGACCAGCAGGGCGTGATCATCGCTTCCGGGATCGTGAGCATCCTCGCAGCCATCGCCTGGGCCCTCGTGGTCCGGGAGATCACCCGTCGCCACACACAGCTCACCGGTGAAGCCGCGTCTCGATGAGGTTGTTCGTGGTCCGCCACGTCAAGGCCGGTGTTCGCTCCCGCTGGAAGGGCCCCGACGACGAGCGGCCGGCATCGAAGAACGGCCGAGCTCAAGCCGTGGCCATCGCCGACCGACTCGAACCAGAGAACGTGTCGGCGTTGATCTCCTCGCCGTCGCTGCGCTGCATCCAGTCCGTCGAGCCTCTCGCCGACCGCCTCGGACTCAAGGTCGAAGTCGACGAACGACTCGCCGAGGATTCAGCACTCAAGGCCGTCCTCGCAGTTGTCAGTGAGGTCCCTGATCGGGCCGTGCTCTGCAGCCACGGCGACGTGATTCCGGAACTCATCGAGGCACTCGTTCGACGTGGGATGGAGGTGACCACCGCACGCGATTGGCGCAAAGCCACGCTATGGGTGGTCGAAGGCACTGACGACGACGATCGCCGGTTCACGCGCGCCGCCGTCGAACCACCCCCAGCCCTCTAATCCGAGTGTTTCGTGCTGACCGAGTGTTTTGTGCAGGGTTTTCCGCACGAAACACTCCGATGAAAGAGCGTTAGTCGAGGTCGGCGAGGTAGGCCTCGGTCTGGGCGCGCAGGTCGGCGGGTGGATCGAGCTCGAGGCACGTGTCGGCCTCGGAACGAGCGCGCTCGGCGTCGTTGTCGATCTCGGCGGCGATGATCCCGAGGTAGCAGTGCGGATCGGCGTAGGACGGGTCGGCCTCGACGGCCTTGGTGAGCCGCGCCCGGGCCTCGTCGACGACGTCGGCGACGATGGCCTCGTCGCTCGACTGCTGGCCGACGAAGATCAGCAGCCAGCCGCTGTAGGCGAGCGCTTCGGCGTGATCGGGGCGCAGGGCGAGGACCTCGTCGTACAGCTCTAGGGCGGCGAGTGGGTCGGTCGCCCCGACCACCCTCGCTTCGGCGAGCATCGAGGCGACGCCGTCGCCCGGGGCGGCGCCGGTGATCTCCTCGCCCGTCAACCGATCACCCGAGGATCGGGCGACGAGCACGCCGGCGCCGATCGCCACGGCCGTGATTGCGGCGCCGATCCCGAGTCGCCGCCACCAATTGGTCGGATGGGGTAACGGTAGGCGGGCGCGCCCGTCGTCGATCTCGCGCATCACGTCGGCGGCGCGCTTGGTGTAGCCGTCACGCAGCGTCGTGTAGTCGTGCTCGTCGACATCCCCCACGGCGTGCTCGGCTTCGAGATCGCGCAGGGACCGGAGCAGGAAAGTGCGCTCCTCTTCGAGCGTTGCCAGGCGGTCCGGGTCGACCGCCGTGGACCCCGGGCGATCAGGGCTCATCGTTGTCCCCGGAGGCGAGGGCGGCGGCGACGATCTCCCGATCGTCCTCGCTCGGTTCGCCAACGACGCCTTGCTGGCGCCAGCGGCGGAAGGCGACCACGACGCCCACGGCGGCTCCGATCACGGCGGCAACGGGCAACGCCCAGACGAGGACGTTGACGCCGTCGGAGGGCGGGACGAGCAGGATGTCGTTCGGGAACGCCGACTGGATCTCGGCGAGGATCTCGTCGTCGTCGAGACGGCCCTCGTTGACGAGGGCGGTGATCTGGTTGCGCAGGTTGATCGACGCCCGGTTGCGCGACTCGAAGACGCTCTCCCCGTCGCACACCGGACAGGCCACTTGCTCGGCGATTGCGTCGGCCCGCTCGCTCGGGTCGCTGACACCGTTGCCGCGGCTCACGCCAACGGCCAACAGCGTGGCCGCGACCACTGCCAGAAGCAGCCAACCCGGCCACCGCTTCAACGTCTGGTTGAAGGCGATGCGGTCCTTCACGCCGTCCGCCCGCTGAGCTGGTCGACGACCGCGTCGAGTTGGCCGGCCGTCACCGGGCTGATCGTCCGCCAACGGACCACCCCGTTGGGATCGATCAGCCAGGTCTCCGGGACGAGGGTGACGCCGAACGCCGTGGCGATCGCGCCGTCGTCGTCGTAGACGACCGGCCAGTCCCCGCCCTCGTCGGCGAAGAACTCGGCCACCCCGTCACGGTCGTCGCGGAACACGACGGTGACGAGCTCTGCGCCGTCGGCCCCGACCTGGCTCTCGCTTGCGTCGAACTCGACGAGCTCGGGGTGCTCCTCGACGCATGGCACGCACTCGGGATCGAAGAAGTTGAGCACGACCCAGCTGCCCTTGCGCCGGGCGAGGTCGAACGTCGTCCCGTCGCCCTCCTCGCCGACGGCGTCAGGCGCCGGCCGGTTGAGTAGCGGGGTGTCGGCGGTCTCCGATTGGCCGGTGTCGGCCCCGGCGAGGACGACGAACAGGGCGGCGCACACGAGGGCGACGGCCATCGCCACGAACGGCGCCAGCCGCCGGCGAGGGGATTCCGGTCGCGGCTCAGACATCGGCCGTTTCCTCGATCTGGGGAAGATCTGTGTCACTCGGCGATCTGGGGGTAATCCGTTCCAGCTCCTGCGACGATTCTTCCCCAGATGTCGGGACGATCGCCGAAACCGGATCGGTTGGTCGCCGCCTGCGGGTTCCGGGGAAGGCGGCGAGCAGGGTGCCGGCTGCCATGATCGCCCCTCCCAGCCACATCCACAGGATCAGCGGCTTGACGAAGGCGCGGATGGTCGCCCTCGTGTCGCCGTCGGACGCACCCGGTTCGAGTGTCACGTAGAGGTCGTTGACGATGCCCGAGTCGACGCTCGGAGTTCCCACCGGCATGCCGATCTGCAAGTAGGTGGTGATCGCGGGTTCGAGCGTCGTGTCGCCGTCGACGACGACGTCGGCCATGAGCACCCGCGTGCGCTCGTCGCTCTCCTCGCGCACGCCCGTCAACTCGAACGTGCGCCCGCCCCACCGCACCGGCACACCCTCCTCCAGCGTCAGCGTCGCCGAGCGGGTGTAGCTGTTCGAGGCGGCCAGGGCGACGGCGATGACGATCACACCGAGGTGCACGATCATCCCCCCGTTGGCCCGGCCGAGGAACCCCCGCCACCCCTGGCGGCGGGTCGCCAGGACAATCTGGCGCAGCGCCGACCCGGCCGCCCAACCACCGAGTCCGAACGCCACGAGCGGCGCCCATCCGCTCGCCCCGACGGCGACCGCCACGCCGAGGGCGACGACGCCGCACACCGCCGGCCAGAACAGGCGCTGGGCGAGCAACTCGCCGCTCGCCTTGCGCCACGGCAGCACGGGGGCGACCGCCATCAGGAACAGCAGTACGAGGCCGAGCGGCATCGTCAGGCGGTCGAAGTACGGCGCGCCGACGTTGACCTGGCGATCCTGGAGCACCTCGACGAGGAGCGGGAACAGCGTGCCGAGGAGGACGACGAAGGCGAACACCGCGAACAGCAGGTTGTTGGCGAGGAACGCCGCCTCCCGTGACAGCGGCGAGTCGATCGTGCCGGGCGAGCGCAGGCGATCACCGCGCCAGCCGATCAGGGCAAGCGACGTCACGACGACGATCCCGAAGAACCCCAGCAGGTAGGCCCCGACGGGACCATCACCGAAGGCGTGGACGCTGGAGAGCACCCCGGAGCGGGTCAGGAACGTGCCGAGGATCGTCAACGCGAACGTCGCGACGAGCAGCGACAGGTTCCACACGCGCAGCATCCCGCGGCGTTCCTGGACGAGCACGGAGTGGATGTACGCCGTCGCTGTCAACCACGGCAGCAGGCTGGCGTTCTCGACAGGGTCCCATGCCCACACGCCGCTCCAACCGAGCACGGCGTAGCTCCACCAGCCTCCGAGGAGGATGCCGATGGTCAGGAACGCCCAGGCGAACAACGCCCACCGCCGGGTCTCGAGCAGCCATCCCTCCCCCACCCGACCGGTGATCAGGGCGGCGATCGCGAAGGCGAACGGGACGGTCATCCCGACGTAGCCGAGATAGAGGATCGGAGGGTGGAACAGCACGAGGACGTGGTTCTGCAGCAGCGGGTTCGGCCCCGGTCCGAACGCTCGTCCCGGGACACCGGCGCCGAAGGGGTCGGCGGGACCGAAGCTGACAAGGGCGAAGAACGCCATCACGACGAACATCACGACGAGCGCCCAGGCGACGAGGGGGTCGGCGGTGCGCCGGCGGAACTTCCATCCGACGGCGGCGGTGAACCCACCGAGGATGACGAGCCAGAGGAGAATCGACCCCTCCAGCGCCGACCACATCGCCGCCACGTTGTACAGCCGCGGCGTCGTCGCCGAGCCGACCTGCTGGATGTAGGCGAGCGAGAAGTCGCGGGTGATCAACGCCCGCTGCATCATCAGCACCGCCAGCGCCGCCCCGGCAAAGCACAGGCCGGCGTAGACCGGCCCCTGGCGCAGCAGGCGACGATCCCCGGCACGTACGCCGACGATCGTGACGATCGCCCCGCCGGTGGCGGCGGCGAGGGCGAGCACGATCCCCGCCTTGCCGAACGCCGCGTTAGCGCTGATCGCGATGACGGTGTTCACGTCGCGACGGCGGGGCAGTCGGCGCGGGTGGCGTCCACGCGCTCGGGGTTCTCCGCCTCGTACTCGTTGGAGTGTTTGACTTCGATCTGGTCGCCCTCGAACACCCCGTCGACGAGGCGCCCGTGAACCACGACCGGCTCGCACTCGGCGAAGATTCCGCCCGGTTCGCCGTCATAACGAACGGGGATCGCGGCATCACCGAAGACAATCGTGAAGGCGGTGATGCCACCGTCGGTCTCGACCGAATCGGCCGCCACAGTGCCCTGGACACGTAGCCGCCGGCCTTCCTCGCACCCGTCGCGCACACCGATCTCGTCGGCGTTGCAGTAGTAGTCGATCGCCGAGCCGAGGAACTTCGTCACGATCACGGCGCCAGCCACGAAGACGGCGGCGAGCACGAGCAGCGGCAGCCACTTGCGTCGGGGCTTGCGGCGCTGAGCCTGGACCGGCCGAGGCGACAGGTCGAGCGTTTCGCCCGTCACTCCACCCATGGCTTGACGTCGTCCGGAAGCTGCTGTGACGTGCGCCGGCCGCGGCGCACGACGTAGAGCGCGTAGGCAGCGATGCTGGCGAACGTGACGACGTAGGTGGTGAGGATGAAGCCGGCGTCGTCCATCACGCGCTCACCGTGGCCTCGTAGGCGGCCGCTTCCTGGCGCCGCTCGGAGATCGAAACGTCGAGGCCCACGTCGGCGAGCAAATCCTCGGACGTCAGGCCGCGCTGACGGTGGATGACGAGCCAGACGTAGAGCACCGTGAACACGACTACGCCGAACCACAGCGTGAACAGCATCAGGTTGTCGAGCTCGACATCGCCGTCTGGTCGCAGCACGGTGGCCTCCTGATGGAGCCCACGCCACAACACCACACTGAAGTGGACGAGCGGGATCTCCAGCACGGCGAGCAACGCGAGGACGCCACTTCGCCGGGCGCGTTGATCGGGGCTACCGCCGAGTCGGCGCACGGCCAGGTAGCCGATGTACGTCACGAACAGGAACGCCGTCGTCGTCAGCCGCGCATCCCAACGCCAGAACACCCCCCACGTCAGCCGTCCCCACAACGCCCCGGCGAACAGGGTGATGGCCATGAAAAGCACACCGATCTCGGCGCTGGCCCCGGCGAGACGATCCCATCCCAGCGAGTGGCGTTTCGGGAACAGGTACAACGCCGACGCGACGGCCGTGACGGCGAACGCCAGATAGGCGACCCACGCCGTCGGAGCGTGGAGGTACAGCATGCGCACCGACTCACCCTGGTTGGTGTCGGCGGGCGAGACGACGAGGGCGAGCACGGTGAGCGTGCCGAGGCCGGCAAGAGTGATGCCCCCGAGCACCCTGGTCGCCGGCGTCGCCGTTGTCCGCGACGTCGGGGTGGCCAGCTGCTCGCTCATCGAACTCCTTGTATCACTCGTCGATCAAGTAGCCGAAGGCGACGGTGCCCCCGGCGCAGAACACTGAAGTGAACACGGCGACCAGTCCGACCCAGGGCCAGCCATCCGACACCTCTCGCTCGACGCCGAGCGCCGCTTCGACTGCTCGCGTTGCTCCGATTAGAACCGGCGCCACCACCGGCAACAGCAGCAGCGGGAGCAGCGTCTCCCGCCCTCGTACACCAGCGGCGAGGCCGCCGTAGAGCGTACCAACGGCTGCCAAGCCCAACGCCGCAGTCAGCCAGATGGCGATCAGCATCGGGACCGCCGACGGACGGATCTCGCTTCCGAACAGGAGCACGGCCAGCCCGAGCAGCACGGCGGCGAGCACCGCGAGCTGCACGGCGAGGGCGACCGTCTTGCCCCAGAACAGCGCCGACGCAGGAACCCCGGCGGTGCGCAGGGCATCGAGGGCGCCATCCTCGGTCTCCACGGCGTACGCCCGCTGAACGAGGGTGAGCAGCGCGAACGTCGACGCCAGCACGACCAGCCCGGGAGCGATGCGTTCCATCAACGACGTGTCGTCGATCGCGAACCCGAACATGACGAGCACGATCCCGGCGAACGGAAGCACCTCGTTGAATGCGACTCGGCTGCGCCATTCGACGAGTAGGTCACGGCGGGCGACGAGCCACGCGGTACGGCGCCAGGTCACCCGGCGGCCGCTCCGCTGCGCGGCGCCTCGAAGAGCACACCGCCCACGACGTCAATAACCCGGGTGGCCAGCGGGGCGGCGCGGTCCGACTCATGGCTGGCGACGATCACCGTGGCACCGGAGTCGGCGGCATGGCGCACGATTGCGTCGATGTCGGCCCGCCCGGCCGCATCGAGCCCGGCGTGGGGTTCGTCGAGCAGCCACAACTCGGCGCGGCGGGCAACGAGACAGGCCAGGGCGGTGCGACGTTGCTGTCCCGCCGAAAGCTGGCGGACGCGAAGGTCGGCGAGCCGTCCGGCGAGACCGAGGCGCTCGACCGCGGCTGCGGTCTCCGACGTCGAGGCTCCGACGAGCTGACCCCAAAAAGCGACGTTCTCGGACACCGTGAGATCGAGGTACAGGCCGTTGCTGTGACCCAGCAGGCCTGCGTGCGGTCGCAGTTGCTCGCGTTCGGTGAGCAGGTCGAACCCGAGCACCTCGCCCGAGCCACGCGTCAGCGGAACGAGGCCGGCACAGAGCCGCAGCAGCGTCGTCTTACCTGCGCCATTCGGACCGCGCACCCACACGATGTGGCCACGCTCGACGTGCAACGTGGCGCCGGCGAGGGCTGGGAACCGTCCGAGCACGGCGACCGCGTCGCGGAGCTCGACGACGGCGTCCATTACTGGCGGACGCTACCGGCCGTACCCTGTGCCCTCCATGGGCCGCACTTCGCGATGGGATCGGCCCCCCGTTGCGCGTGATCTGCGCTGGTTCGTGCGCCTGGTCGGAAAGACGTTGATCGTCACCGGCATGCTGATGTTCGGGTTCGTCGCCTATCAGTTGTGGGGCACTGGCATCGAGTTCGCCCGCGCCCAAGATCGCGCCGAGGAGCAGTTCGAGGAGTTGATGGCGACCACCGGGCAGTCCTCGACCGCATCGACGACGGCATCGACGGCGTCGACCACGACGGCTCCTGCCGCCACCACGACTTCGACGTCGGGACCGACGAGCACCTCGTCCTCGACGACGTCGACGACCACAACGACCACGCTGCCGCCGACCACTACGACGGCGCCGTTCGACGTCGCGGCCCTGGGGATCGCCGACGGCGACTCGATCGCCAGGTTGGAGATCCCGCGCATCGGGCGCGACGACTTCGTCGTTGCCGGCGTCGGGCGCGAGGAGCTGAAGAAGGGACCGGGGCACTACCCGCAGACACCAATGCCGGGGCAACTCGGCAACGCCGCCATCGCCGGGCACCGCACCACGTACGGTGGGCCGTTCCTGGAGATCGACGAGCTGGAGCCAGGCGACGAGATCATCGTCGAGACGCCGTACGGCCGGTTCGTCTATCGCACGACCACCACCGAGATCGTCGACGCCGACAACTGGCAGGTGATCGCCACGATCGATCCGACGGTCGCTTCGCTGACATTGACGTCGTGCCATCCGGTCGGCACCGCGTCGCAGCGGATCATCGTCCACGCCGAACTCGACCTCGCCCAGTCCGATCCGCCCCGTCCGGCGGTGTTCAACTACGGGCGCGACGCCGTCGCCACGGCCACCGGCGAGCTCCCTGGAGAGAATGCTGCGGACACGACCACCACGGCCGTCGCGACCACCACGACGACGGCGGCGACGACGACAACAACCACGGTCGCTGCCACCGATGTCGTCGCGTCCGGCGCGCCGGCGTCGACGACACCGCCGTCAACGACGTCGACAACTTCGACGACGACGTCGCCACCGCAGACCCTGCCGGCCGACGAGCTGTACTCGGTGCTGCCAGGCGGCGGCACGATCGGCGGCAGTGACGGTGGCGACGGCGAGGCCGCCGAGGACGCCTTCAGCAACCACTGGTTCACCGACTCCGCCGCCTGGCCGCACGTGTTGTTGTGGGGCGCCGCCGCCGCCGTCGTCGCCGTCGCCGGCTACTTCATCGCCAAGCGCTTCCGCAACAGCTGGATCGGCCTCGGCGCCGCTGTCGTTCCGTTCGTCGTCGCCCTCTACTTCTTCTACCAGAACGTCAACCGGCTCCTGCCGGCCGCGCTCTAGCCATCAGCGCGTCGCCGGCAATTGGCCACCGACGCTCGAGGTCTGGGGCGGATCGGCCGTGCAGAGCGGGGTCGCCGGTGGGTAGGACACGGTGTCGCTCGCCGTCGGGTTGACCTCGACGAAGACCGTCATCCCCTCACGGAGGAAGGCGTCGGTCGGATCGACCACCCATTCGTCGCCGTCGAACACCCAGCCCGGCCAGTCCAGGGGGTTGCCGGCGGCATCGACCTGCGCACCCGGATAGACGAAGCGAACCGTGGTACCGGCCTGGTAGGTCGCCACGTTCGTCCCGACGACCTGTCCGTTGACGGCGACGAACGTCACGGTCGCCGGGCGACCGTTGAAAACCGGCTGATTCCCGAACGTGACGTCGATGTATGGGGCGTCGCGCAGGCAGATCGGGCTGATCGCGGTGATCGACAACACCGACGGCGTGGTGATCGGCGGCGCCGTGGTCGTGGTCGTTGTCGTGGTCGACGTGGTTGACGTCGTCGACGTTGTCGTCGTCTCGGGCGTCGTTGTCGTCGTTTCCTGGCAACCGGGGTCGTCGGGTGGAAGTTCTGGGTTGAACTCGCACGGCAGCGTCGTCGTGGTCGTCGACGTGGTCGTCGTCTCCTCCGTCGTCGTGGTTTGCTCCGTGCAGTCGCCGGTTCCGCTGTTGGAGGCGGTCTGCCCGTTCGTCCACGTGCCGTTGACCGTCAGCGAGTCGCCCGAGAAGCTGACCGTCGTCTCGCCGTTCGGTCCGCCGCCGTCGTCGTTTGGTCCAATTGAACCGGCTGGTCCTTGGGGCGACGTGAACGACATCGCCGTGTCGTTCTCGGAGTTGACAACCCTCCAAGTACCTGGCGACACACACGTCACCGTTGTGTGGTGAGCCGACGCCGTCGGGGCTACCACGAAGAGCGCCGCGACCGCGACGAATGCCGCGAGAATGATCCGCCTCATCCTGAATTCCGCCTTTCAGTCGGGCTTCCGCCGGCCCGGTCGACGAAACCTAGTTGGACACGATGGACTCCGCCGGGGCAATTACGTGCCCTGTGACGAGCGCCAACAGCGTCGATGGCGACGGTGGTTCGTACGCTGCGACGCGATGGGCACAGAGCGCGTCGGTGACGATCCGGTCCGGCGCAGGCGGGCGACCGCGGAACGCCTCGCTCGCCTGGCCAGCCGAACCGGCTACCTGCTGATTGGCGCGGCCGTCGTCATCTTCTTCGTCGCCCTCGCCACCGGCTTCGACGCGACGCTGGCGACGGTGATCACCGCCGCGCTGATCGCCGGCTGCGTGTTGCTGGCGCCGGCGATCATCGTCAGCTATGCGGTCAAGGCCGCCGAACGCGATGACCTCGAACGAGGGCTCTGAGCGCCGCCGGTTCGTTGTTACCCTTCGGTAGTCATGTCCTCCCGCCTGTCAGCCAGTGCCCGCCGTCAGCAACTGCTCGACGTCGCCCTCACGACGTTCGCCCGCAACGGCTACCACGAGACGTCGATGAACGACATCGCCGACGCCGCCGGGGTCACCAAGCCGGTGCTCTACCAGCATTTCGAGTCGAAGCGTGAGCTGTACCAAGCCCTCCTCGACGACGTCGGCGAGCGGATGATCGCTGCCATCACCGCGGCGACAAACGACGTCACGAGCGGGAGGCAGCAGACCGAGCTCGGCTTCGCCGCCTACTTCCGCTGGGTCGCCGAGAACCGTGACGCCTTCGTGCTGCTGTACGGCGGAGCCTCACGGCAGGACCAAGAATTCTCGGCCGCCGTGCGCAAGGTCACCGCCGAGGCGGCGACGGCGATCGCCCCGCTGATCGACGCCGGGATCGACCCTGAGCACCAGCTCACGCTCGCTCACGCCATCGTCGGTCTGTCCGAGGGCGCCAGCCGCCGCCTGGTCGAGCGTGGCGGCGAGTTCGACCCCGATGAGGTTGCCGGTCAGCTCAGCGCCTTCGCCTGGGCCGGGCTGCGCGGCATCCACCAACCTGTCGCCACGAGCTGAGACTCGACATCTCGTCGCGGTCGAACGAGGCGGCCGGATCTGGCCGTTTTGCGCGTGAAGAGTCCGAAGTGCCGACGATACAGGCCGTTTTGGTACCGCTGTGTCGGCACTTGTCGGCGCGCGTGGCGGTCAGTCGTCGAGTCACTCGTGACCTCCTCACCGGTCAGCACTTCGCAGAATGAGACCTCGGTAGCCGTCGGTGAACCCAACGGACTTGGCTGCCTCGCTCACCCACCCACCGTCGGGCGACTCGCTGATGCTGACACCGTTGATCTTGCGGATCTCGACGCTGCGGGTCCGCCGGTCGTCGACCAGGGCTGCGAGCGCGCTCGCCCAGGCGCTCTCCTCCCCTGCCGCGGCGAACGTCACGAGGTGGTGGGATCTGCGGTCGTGCCACACGAGCGGCACGCCGCCGCGCATCACGACGAGGGCGGCGCCGATGCGCGCCGGGCGCCCCGGCGACTCCGGCCACGGCAGCGTGCCGCCGTAGGGCTGGGCCGGATCGCTGGCCGAGAGGACCACCGGCCCCGGAGCCTCGTCGTCACCGCCGAGATCGTCGGGGCGGCGCATCGATCGCAGCCGATCGACGGCGCCCGGGAGGGCGAACTGGGCGGCGCCGAGCCCACTGACGAAGTAGCCGCGGCGAACCTGGCCGCGGTCCTCGAGCACCTTGAGCACGCCGTAGACGGACGCGAACCCGCCGACCACGCCTTCGGCGAGCACCGCTTCGCGTGTGACGACACCGTGGCGTTCGACGAGTTGCATCGCCGTGGCGTGGGCCGACGCCGTGTCGGTGGGGCGCGGTTCGAGCAGCGGGGCGACGAGGCTCCACCGTCCGGCTCCGGCCGCCGGGCCGATTCGGCCGAGCCGCGATGGACGCCCACGGCCCCCGCGAGCCCGCCCCGCGGCGCTGCCACCGGGGCGCCGGGCAGCGCCGGCACCGGTCGTCATCGAGCGCAACGCGGCGAGCGAGTCGTTCGTCACCTCCCCGGCCCACACGAGGTCCCACAGGGCGGCGAGCAACTCGGCGTCAGTCGGGCCGATCGTCCCCGTCCGCAGCTGCGACCAGAAGCTTGCCCCGTCGGCGGCGAGCACCTCACGGACCGTTTCGTGCAGCGCTCCAGTCGGCGGGTCGACGCGCTCCCAACTCGGCGCCAACAGGGCGACCTGATCGGCGAAGCACAGGCGCACCCGCCCGTCACTGGACCCGATCGCGCCGGCGCCCAGCCAAACGACGTCACCCCCCGTGCACAGCTCGTCGAGCATCGACGGCCGATAGCCGGTCACCCGGGCAGTGAGTACGTCACGCTCCAGCGTCGAAGCGACCAGGGGTGCGCCGGCGAGCACACCAACGGTCTCGACCAGTGCCTCCATCCCGCGCCGGGTGGCGCTGACGCCCTGCCAGGCGGGGAGGAACTGGGCAAGCATCGCCGTCTCGACGGGCTCGACCTCGCGGCGCAGTGCGGCGAGCGAACGCCGCCGCAGCTGGCGGAGGATCTCGACGTCGCACCACTCGCGGCGCACGCCGTCGGGGCGGAACTCGCCGCGCACGACCCGCCCGTCGAGCTCGAGTGCGGCCAGCGCACCGGCGACCCGCGACTCCGGCAGGCCGAACCGCGTGGCGACATCACGCTCGACGAACGGCCCGTGCGTCCGCGCGTAACGGGCGACGAGCTCTTCGAGCGGGCGAGGTACGGGGTCGGTGAACGCCTGGGGCAGACCGAGCGGCAGGGCGCACCCGAGAGCGTCGCGGTAGCGGGCGGCGTCCTCGGCGGCGACGACCCGCTGCTCGTCGGCGACCGACACCTCGATCGCCCGGCGTTCGGCGAGAAGCCCCGCCAGCAGGTCGCCGGCCGTCTCGTCGTCGGAAGGCTCGCAGCGCAGCTCGACCTCCGTCCTCGTGAGGTCGCCGACGCGGCGCAACACGTCGTGCAACTCGTCGGCGGTGCGGGCCCGGCGTCCGTCGGACAGGTGCTGCACATCGAGCTCGACGTCGGCGAGCACGCCCGGATCGAGCAGCTCGCGCAGTTCCTCGGCGCCGAGCAGGTCGGCGAGCAGGTCACGGTCGAGGGCGAGGGCGGCCGCCCGCCGCTCGGCGAGGGGGGCGTCGCCCTCGTACATGTAGGCGGCGATCCAGTTGAACAGCAGGCTCTGCGCCATCGGCGACGGCTTGGAGGTCTCGACCGACACGACGCGCACGGCGCGGGAGCGCAGTTGACCGAGGACTTCCTTCAACGCTGGCACGTCGAAGACGTCCTGCAGGCACTCCCGCGAGGCCTCGAGCAGCACGGGGAACGTCGGGTATTTGGCGGCGACAGCGAGTAGGTCGGCGGCCCGCTGGCGTTGCTGCCACAGCGGCGTGCGCTGATCGGGCCGGCGTCGCGGCAGGAGCAGGGACCGGCCGGCGCACTCGCGGAAGCGCGACGAGAACAACGCCGTCTGCGGCAATGCTGACACGACGATGTCCTCGACGTCGTCGGGCTCGATGGCGATGACCTCGATGGGTAGCTCGTCGGCCGCTTCGGGAAGTCGCAGCACGATGCCGTCGTCGCCCCACATCGACTCCACCGGGACGTCGTAGTGGTCGGTGAGGCGCCGTTCGATGGCCATCGCCCACGGGGCGTGGACGGGAGTGCCGAACGGGCTGAGGATGCAGATCCGCCAGTCGCCGATCTCGTCGCGGAAGCGCTCGACGACGACGGTGCGGTCGTCGGGGACGACGCCGGTGGCCTCGGCCTGCTCCTCGAGGTATTGCAGCAGGTTGCTCGCCGCCAGCTCGTCGAGGGCGTGGTCGCCGCGCAGCTTGGCGACGGCCGCAGTGGGCGCCGCCTCGCGCAGCTCGCGGACGAACGCGCCGACGGCACGACCGAGCTCGAGTGGACGACCGGGGCGGTCGCCGTGCCAGAACGGCATCTTGCCGGGCTCGCCCGGCGCCGGCGTGACCGTCACCCGCTCGAACGTGATGTCCTCGATGCGCCAGGTCGACGCTCCGAGCACGAACGTCTCGCCCGGCCTGCTCTCGTACACCATCTCCTCGTCCAGCTCACCAACGCGCTTGCCATCGGGAAGGAAGACGCCGAACAGGCCGCGGTCGGGAATCGTCCCGCCCGACGTCACGGCCAGCCGCTTCGACCCGTCGCGGGCCCGCAACGTGTCGTTGCCGCGGTCCCACACAAGTCGCGGGCGCAGCTCGGCGAACTCCTCGGACGGGTAGCGACCGGCGAGCATCTCCAGCGTGTTGCGCAGAAGCTCGTCGGAGAGCTCGGCGAACGTCGCCGCACGTCGCACCATCGCAGCCACGTCGGCGACGGCGGCCTCGCCCCGCGCCGCGACGTGGGCGACGACCTGCTGGGCGAGGACGTCGAGCGGGTTACGCAGGAAGCGGGTGTGCTCGATCTCACCGTCGATCATCCGCTTGGCGACGACCGCCGCCTCGAGCAGGTCGCCGCGGTGCTTCGGGTAGATCGTGCCGCGGCTCGGCTCGCCGACCTGGTGGCCGGCCCGCCCGATCCGCTGCAGGCCGCGGGCGACGGCGCCGGGTGACTCGACTTGGACGACGAGGTCGACGGCGCCCATGTCGATCCCCAGCTCGAGGCTGCTCGTGGCGACGATGGCCCGCAGGTCGCCGCGCTTGAGCTCGTCCTCGACGACGACGCGCTGCTCGCGGGCGAGCGAGCCGTGGTGGGCCTTGACGAGCTCGGCCGGCGACCCGGCGTCGTCACCGTTGGCGGACCGGAACTTCTCGTCGTACAGCTCGTTGAGCTTGGCGGCGAGGCGTTCGGCCTGGCGACGTGCGTTGCAGAACACGATCGTCGACCGGTGGGCGAGGATCTGCTCGAGAATGCGCGGGTAGATCGACGGCCAGATGCTCGACCGCCGGGATGCCATCGTCACACCGGCCGGGGCGCCGTACAGGGCGGTGTCGGGGGCAGGCGCCGAGCTGGCTCCGAGGTCGGACATGTCCTCGACGGGGATGACGACGTCGATCTCCAGCGACTTGGAGATCCCGGCGTCGACGATGGCGACGTCGCGGGGTGTTCCCGGCGCCGCCCAGCCGCCGAGGAAGCGGGCGATCTCGGCGAGTGGCCGCTGCGTCGCCGACAGCCCGATGCGTTGTGGCGGCCGCACGGTCACTTCTTCCAGTCGCTCCAGGGAGACGGCGAGGTGGGCCCCGCGCTTGGTCGCGGCGAGGGCGTGGATCTCGTCGACGATCACGGTCTCGACGTTGGCCAGCGTGTCGGCGGCGTTGGACGTCAACATCAGGTAGAGGCTCTCGGGCGTCGTGATCAGCAGATCCGGCGGGCGGCGCAGCATCGCCTGGCGCTCCTTCGCCGGCGTGTCGCCGGTGCGCATCCCGACGTCGGGCAGGTGCAACGACTCAGCCAGGTCGAGCCGCTCGGCGGCGAGGCCGATCCCCGCCAACGGGGCGCGCAGGTTCTTCTCGACGTCGAAGGCGAGGGCACGCAGTGGCGAGATGTAGAGCACGCGGGTGCGCGCCTTGCGATCCTCGGGTGGTGGCGTCGTGACGAGCCGGTCGATCGACCACAAGAAGGCGGCGAGCGTCTTGCCGCTGCCTGTGGGGGCGCAGATGAGGGTGTGCTCGCCGCCGGCGATGTGTGGCCACCCCAGCTCCTGGGCCGTGGTCGGCGCCGGGAACGACGCGGCGAACCAAGCCCGCACCGCCGGCGAGAACGCCGCCAGGACCGGATGATCAGCGATGGTTGTGAGGGTAACGACAGGGTGTCACGGTGCGATCGGGCGATTGTCGATGACCCGGCCGCCGGCGAGCTCGATGCGGCGGGTGAGCCGGACGTTGTCGAGCAGGGCCCGGTCGTGGGTGACCAGCAGGACGGTGCCGGCGAAGGCCTCGAGAGCGACCTCCAACTGTTCGATGGCGGGGAGATCGAGGTGGTTCGTCGGCTCGTCGAGGACCAACAGGTTGACCTCGCGGGCCATCAGCACGGCGAGCGACGCGCGTGTCCTCTCTCCGGGGGACAGCGTCGCCGGGGACCGCAGGACGTGGTCGGCGACGAGTCCGAACTTGGCGAGCAGCGTGCGCGCTTCGCCGGCATCGAGCCCGGTGAGATCCTGGAACACGCGCAGCAGCGGAGTGGCCCGGGTGCCGGCCAGCAGCTCGTCGCGGGTCTGCAGGATCTCGCCGACGACAACGCTCCGACCGCCCCGCACGGTCCCCTGCTCGGGCGAGACTCGACCGAGGATCGCGTTCAGCAACGTCGTCTTGCCCGAGCCGTTTGCACCGATAATGGCGACTCGCTCGCCAGCACTGATGAGCAGGTCGATCGGGCCGAGCTGGAAGGCGCCGGCCCGGACCGTCACGTCCGTGAGGCGGGCGACGATGTCGCCGCTGCGTCCGGCCGTGGCGATGTCGAGATGCAGCTGCCACGGGGCCCGCGGCTTGTCGACGACGGCCAAGCGTTCCATCGCTCGCTCGGTACGGGCGGCCCTTCCGGCGAGCTGTTCGGTCTGGTTGATGTGGTGGTGGCGGATGAACTTGTCCCGCTCGTCCGACTTGCGGACGCGGGCCCGACCCTGATTCGCCCACTCGCGCTCACGCTGGGCGCGTCCGGCGAGCGCCGAGCGCTTGGCGTCGTACTCCTCGAAGCGCTCCCAGGCATGACGCTCGACCGCCGCCTTCTCGTCGAGGTAGGCCTGCCAACCACCGGCAAACCGGACGGCCCGATGGGTGAACTCGTCGATCTCGACCACCGCCGTCACCGTTCGGGCGAGAAACGTGCGGTCGTGGCTGACCAGCATGACAGCCGGCTCGAGTTCCCCGATCCAGCGTTCGAGACGCGCCGAACCGTCGAGGTCGAGGTCGTTGGTCGGCTCGTCGAGGAGGTACACGTCGAACCGCGACAGCAACAGGGCGGCAAGTCCGACGCGCGCAGCCTCGCCACCCGAAAGCGACGCCGTGGGCTGGTCGAGCAGGTGACTGGCGAGCCCGAGGTCGGCCCAGACCTCCCCGACTCGTGCCGGCAGATCGGCGACACCGAGGGCCAGCCAGCGTTGTAAGGCGTGGTCGTAGCGAGTCTCGGCGCCCACTTCGCGGTCGGCGAGAGCGGTGGTCGCGGCGTCGAGCTCAGCCGTCGCCGCCGTCGCCCCGGTGCGCCGGTCGAGGTACGCCGAGACCAGCTCGACGCGGTCACGTCGCGGCTCTTGGGGGAGGAACCCGACCGTGGCGGTCGGCGGTGTCAGCTCGACGGAGCCGCGGTCGGGCTGGACACGACCAGCCAGCACACCGAGCAACGTCGACTTGCCGACCCCGTTCGGCCCAACGAGCCCGATCGTCTCCCCGCCGGCGACGGTGAGGTTGATCGAGTCGAGGACCACGTTCGGTCCGCGGGTGACCGTCACCGAGCGCGCTCGGAGTGGGGCGGCCGACTGCATCCCGTCAGTGTGGCGGCAGCAGGAGTGAGGCGCGCTCTCGGTTCGTCGGAACACGTCCACTCTCGCGAGCGACGAGGCGCCAGCCGAGGAGCGGCCATCCACTGCGCAGGCAGAACACGGCGTGGCCGGGGAACGCAATGGTCGTCCCGGCGTCGTCGAGGGGCCCACGAGTACACTCCGACCCATGCCGATCCCCGGAGAGCATCATCCCGCCTTCGAGGAGTACTGCGAGGCGATCTTCGAGCTCGCCGAGGACGACATGGACGTCATCCAGGCACGGATCGCCGACCGGCTGCAGGTCAGTCGCCCCGCTGTCAGCGAGATGATGCGCCGCCTCGAGCACGAAGGGCTGATCTCCACCGAAGGTGGAATCCGCCTCACCGATCGCGGGCGGGCGCTGGCTGAGAGCGTCGTTCGCCGCCATCGACTGGCCGAGCGGTTCCTCACCGATGTGCTCAACCTCTCGTGGGCCGAGGCCCACCACGAGGCCGGCAGGTGGGAGCACGTGATGAGCTCGTCCGTCGAGGTGGCGATGGACCGCCTGCTCGGCAGGCCAACGACCTGCCCGCACGGCAATCCGATCCCCGGATCCGACTACGTCGAGCCGCTTGCCGCCCCGTTGTCGACGATCGATGTCGGCCACTCGTTCACGATCAGCCGGATCCCCGAAGAGCTCGAGTTCACTCCGGGACTGCTCGAGTACCTCGAGGAGTCCGAGCTCGTCCCGGGTACGAACGGCACGGTCACCGCCGTGTCCCCGGACGGCACCCTGACTGTGGAGATCGGCGGCCACCACGTTGGCGTCGGTGCCTTCGCCAGCGCCCGCATCCTGGTCAGTGTGTGAGCCCTGGCCTCCGCGCCACGGCACTCGTCGCCTCAACGCTGCTCGCCTCTACCCTGTTCGGTGCCTGCGCCACCGAGGTTGACCCGGAGATCCGGACTCCGGCGACGGCGAACCCAATCGAAACCACGGGTTTCGTCGCGTCCGGTTCGACCGCCGAGCTGCTCGATCAGCTCCTCGCCGAAGCCGGCACGCTGAGCGAAGCGATCGTCACCAACGAGGGCCAGCATGAGATCATCGGCCGCATCGACGTGATCTGGGAGGCGGCCCGACCCGGCGTCGAGCAAGCCGGCCCCGACACTGTCCTCGAGTTCGACCAGGCGATCGACCTGCTGCACACCGGTGTCGACCGCCGCCGACCGGCCGACGCCGACAAGGCCTACAACAACCTCACCCAGCTCGTCGCCGCGCTCTGAACGGTCAGGCGGAGATGCGTTCGGCGTCGTCGAGGCCGGCGACGCCGGCGGCGAGTGGCTCCGGCAATGGCTCGGCGTGGACGATCGTCAGACGCTGTGTGGGCCGGGTGAGGGCGACGTAGAGCGCCCGCAGTCCCTGCAACTCGGAGGCCACGATGCGGGCCGGTTCGACGACGACGACGGCGTCGACTTCGAGGCCCTTGGCGAGGCTGATCGGCACGACCGTGACCTGGGCGTCGAGACCCGTTGCCGCTGCCCGGCCATGGGCAACACCGGCTGCATCGAGGGCGGCGGAGATGCCGTTGGCCATCTCGTCGGGGACGACAACGACGACACTCATGCCGTCGCGCTCGGACGTCAACGCCTTGGTGGCGGTCGCCACCGCATCGCCGATGTCGGCTGGAGACGTGACCGACACGACATCGGGCAGTGCATCCCCCTCGCGCACCGACCGCGGCGAGCGCAAGCCAGGGGTTGCGGCGTGCATCACCTCGTCGGCCAGCTGCATGATCTGGGCGGGGATCCGGTATCCGACGGACAGACCGGTCACCCGGCTCGGCCGGCGATCCGGTAGATGATCGGTGACGTCGTCCCAGCTCGAGGGTGCCCACGGTCCGGTTGCCTGGGCAAGGTCGCCGACGACTGTCAACGAGCCGTTGAGCGACCGGCGGGCGACCATCTTCAGCTGCATCGGAGACAGGTCCTGGACCTCGTCGACGACGATGTGGCCGTAGGTCCGGATCTCGTCGGCCTCGTCGATGCGCCCGCCCTTCGTCGGCACCGGACCGAGGATCTCGCGGGCGTCGTCGAGGAGGGCGATGTCGGATGCCGTCCAGACGACGTCGGCGGCACTCGCCGATCGTGGCCGGTAGAGGGCGGCGATCTCGGTCTCGTCGAAGAGGTTGCGGGCGGCCAGCCGCAGCAGTGCGCGCGACCCGAACAGGTCGTGGAGCAGTTGCGCCGGCGTGAGCACCGGCCACATCCGCTCGAGTGCGGCGCGGATCTCAGGAACTCCACGTAGCTCTTGGCGCAGCTCGCCACCTGACACGTCGCCGCTACGCGACGAGGCGGCGAGGGCGGCGAAGAACTCACCCTCCACGAATCGCCGTCCGGTGTTGTGGCGTCGGTGCCGGCGAGCGGCGGCCTTGACGATGCGGGACGATTCCTCGACCGTGAGGCGCAGATAGCCGGCGCGGAACGGCACGACGAGGTCCTCCCTCAACGCACGCTCACGATCGCCGACGGCCCGGTCGATGAGCGTCGACATCCTGGCGTCACCCTTGATCCGGCGGGTCACCGCCGGCTCGGCCGCAGCATCGATGGCCGCGGCGAACCGGACGTCGGGCACGAGGTCGGCGAGCACGACCTGTGCGACACCCGCCTCACCGAGCGACGGCAGCACCCGCTCGATGTAGCGCAGGAACACCCGATTCGGCCCGATGACGAGCACACCCTGGTCCTCCAACGGGAATCGGTGGGTGTACAGCAGGTAGGCGGCGCGATGGAGGGCGACGACGGTCTTGCCGGTCCCCGGCCCGCCCTGGACCACCAGCACACCGGCCTGCGGCGAGCGGATGATCTCGTCCTGCTCGGCCTGGATCGTGGCGACGATGTCGCCGAGCGTCCCTGTGCGTCCCCGTTCGAGAGCGGCGAGCAGCGTCGAATAGCCACTCAGCCCGGCGCCAGGGGCCTCGTCGCCGTTGAGCCCCTCGTCGTGACCGATGCCGAGATGTCCTTCGCCGAACAGCTCGTCCTCGATGCCGAGGATCGCTCGCCCTTCGACGGCGAAGTGGCGCCGGCGCAGCAGGCCCATCGGCTCTCGACCGGTCGCCCGGTAGAACGGCTCGGCGACCGGCGCTCGCCAGTCGACGACGACGGGTTCGGAGTTCTGGTCGGCGACGGCGAGGCGGCCGATGTGGAAGCTCTCCGAGCCGCTCGGATGCTCGGCGCGGCGGTCGATCCGCCCGAACACCAGCGCGGCGTCGCCGAGATCGAGCTCGTTGAGGCGCTTGACGAGGGCCTCGTCGAAGGCGTTGCGTTCGAAACGGGCCTGCATCGTGCCGCCGAGGTCGGGCTCGTGGAGTTCTCGCAGGCGCCACGCCGACGACTTCGTCGCTTCCAGGCAGTCGTAGGCGAAATCGACGTAGCCCTGTTCGGCGTCCAGTTCTGGGTGCTGTTGGGTCAAACCTTCCCCTCGACGTCGAGAGGCGAAATTGGGGTCTGGACATGCTATCTGGCAGCGGTTACGAACGTGTCTCGGCGTTCCCCGGCCACGCAGGCCGCTGATGGCCGCTCCTCGGCTGGCGCCTCGTCGCTCGCACCCGCCGACGTGTAGGTAGCGTCAAACGCGTGTCCGAGCCCGCCTTCCTCGCCGCCGCGCGCGGGCACCAAGCGGCCCACACCCCGGTGTGGTTCATGCGTCAGGCGGGGCGAAGTCTCCCTGAGTACCGGGCGTTACGTGGCGACGGGTCGATCCTCGACGCCATCAAGCAACCCAACGTGGCGGCGGAGATCACGCTGCAGCCCGTTCGTCGATACGGGGTCGATGCCGCGGTTCTCTTCTGCGACATCGTCGTTCCGGTCCACGCCGTCGGGTTCGGCATCGACGTCGCCCCGGGCACCGGCCCGGTCGCCACCGAACCACTCCGCCGGGCCGAGGATCTGCGGCGGCTACGCCCGCTGGTACCGGACGACATCGGCTACGTCACCGAAGCGGTCACTCGGGTGACCGCCGAGCTCGGCCCTGCGACGCCCGTGCTGGCTTTCGCCGGGGCCCCGTTCACCGTCGCCAGCTATCTCGTCGAAGGTCGGCCGAGCCGCACCTACGAGCACACCAAGGCGCTGCAGCACAGCGACCCGTCCACGTGGCACGAGTTGATGGACACGCTCGCGGCGATGGCGGTGGAGTTCGTCGACGTCCAACTCAATGCCGGAGCCCGAGCATTCCAATTGTTCGACAGTTGGGCCGGGACGTTGTCCGCCGCCTCCTACGAACGCTTCGTCCTTCCCCACTCCCGACGTGTCTTCGCCGAGCTGGCCGAACGCCACCCGGACGTCCCCGGCATCCATTTCGGCATCGGGTGCGACCACCTGCTCGAGCTGATGGCCGCGGCGGGCGCTCAGGTGATCGGCCTCGACTGGCGGACGTCGATAGATGCGGCGCGCAAGCGGCTCGGCGACGACATCGCCGTGCAGGGCAATCTCGACCCGGCACTGGTGCTCGCCGGCACCGACGTCGCCCTCGCCGGCGCCGCGGCGGTCCTTGCCGACAACGGCAACCGACCGGGACACATCTTCAACCTCGGTCACGGTGTGCACCCGGCCAGCGATCCGGCCGTGCTCGCCGCCGTCGTCGACTACGTCCACGAAGCAACGATGTCGAGATGACCCACACCAGATACGAGCGAACGAGCGCCAGGCGGCAGATCGTGCGAGCGACGAGGCGCCAGCCGAGGAGCGGCCAACAACGGCCTACGTGGCCGGGGAACGGATTGAACGGCCTGCGTGGCCGGGGAACGCAATGAAGGGCGTGGTTTTGATGGCGTATGGCTCGCCGCGCCGGCAGGAGGACATCGCTGCCTACTACACCGACATCCGGCGCGGCCGGCCGCCGAGTGCCGAGCAACTCGCCGACCTCACCCGGCGCTACGACGCGATCGGCGGGCTCAGCCCGCTCGTCGAGCGCACCGAGGCGCAGCGCACGATGCTCGCCCACCAACTCGAGAATGAGTCGCCCGGCCGCTTCACCGTCCGCCTCGGATTCCGCCACTCCGAGCCGAGCATCGAGCAGGCCGTCGACGAGCTGGCCGGCGCCGGCGTCGCCGAAATCGTCGGTCTCGTCCTCGCGCCCCACTATTCGGCGATGTCCGTGGCCGTCTACCTCGAACGGGCGGCGAAGGCCGCCGCCGCCCGCGGATTGACGTTCACCGGGATCGAGAGCTGGGCGACGGAACCGGTCTACGTCGACGTGCTCGCCGGTTGCGTCCAGGCGTGTCTCGCCCACCCGGAGATGCCGGCACGCACGAAGGTCGTGTTCACCGCCCATTCGCTCCCCCGCCGGGTCCTCGCCGGCGACGACCGCTACGTGTCCGAGGTGACTGCAACCGCCCGTCTCGTCGCCGCCCGGGCAGGACTCGCCGACGATCGCTGGATGATCGCCTGGCAGTCGGCCGGCCGGATCAGCGAACCATGGCTCGAGCCCGACCTCCTCGGCGTCCTCGACGCGCTCGGCGCCGACGAGCAGGTCGACGGTGTCCTGGTCTGCCCATGCGGTTTCGTCGCCGACCACCTCGAGGTGCTCTACGACCTCGACATCGAGGCCGCCACGCGTAGCGCAGCCGCCGGACTGGCGCTCCGCCGGACCCCGGTGGTCAACGACGACAGCGGTGTGATGTGCGCGCTCGCCCGCCGCATCGTCGCCGCCGCCGGGTCATGACGCGACACGTAGTGGTCGTCGGCGGCGGGATCGCCGGTCTGACCGTCGCCGAACGGCTCGGCGCCACGCTCGGCCGCGACGACGCGACTGTCGAGTTGCGCGAGGCCGGTGACCGGCTCGGCGGCGCCCTCAAGACGTCGCCGTTCGCCGGACGGGCGGCCATCGACGAGGGCGCCGACGCGTTCCTCGCCCGTGTCCCCCACGGGACCGCCCTCGCCAACCGCGTCGGCCTCGCCGGCGAGCTGACGTCACCGGCGACGTCGGCCGCCTTCGTCTGGCACAACGGGTTGCACCGCATCCCCGACGGGCTGCTCCTCGGCATCCCAGGGAATCCAGCGGCGTTGGCGACGAGCCGGCTGCTCAGCCCGCGCGGCAAGGCACGGGCCGCCATCGAGCCGCTGCTGCCAGACGGCGAGGACCCCGGCGATTCGATCGGACGGCTTGTCCGCGCCCGCTTCGGCGACGAGGTCCACGAACGCCTCGTCGACGCCTTGGTCGGCAGCATCTATGCCACAGACACCGACCGGTTCAGCCTGGCGATGGTCCCCCAGCTCGCCACCCTCGCCGATGGCCACCGCAGCCTCCTGCTCGCCGCGCGGCGCCTTCGACGCAACGGTCCGAGCACGAGCGGACCGCTGTTCCGGACGCCGCAACACGGTATGGAGACACTCGCTTCGGCGGTCGCCACCGCCGCTGAGCGCGCCGGTGTGATCGTCACACGCTCGTCGTCCGTGGCGTCGGTTGGCCGCGACGGAACGACCTGGCGGGTCGACGACGATCCCGCCGACGTCGTGGTGCTGGCGACACCGGCCGATGTCACGGCCCAGCTCGTCGTCGCGGCCGCGCCAGCACTTGCCGATCAACTCGTAGGCGCCGATCGGGCCGGCGTCACGATCGTCTCGTTGGCCGTGCCGAAGCTTCCGTCGTCGGTTGCCAGGACGAGCGGCTACCTCGTTCCGAAGCCGGACCAGCGGCTCGTCACCGCCGCCTCGTTCGGCTCCCAGAAATGGTCGCACTGGGCGGGAGCCGGCGAGATCGTGCGCGTGTCGCTCGGTCGCGACGGACGACCAGTCGACGATCTCGACGACGAAACGCTCGCTGCCGCCGCTGTCGACGAGGTCAGCAACCACGTCGGCATTGAGCTACAACCCACGGAGATTCGGGTCAGCCGGTGGCCACGATCATTCCCGCAGTACCGGCCCGGGCACCTGCGCTGGCTCGACGCCGTTGACCGGGTGACCCCGCCGGGTCTGTTCCTCACCGGGGCGAGTTACCGCGGCATCGGCGTACCGGCGTGCATAGCCGACGCCGAGCGCACCGCCACTGACGTGGTGACGTACCTCGAAAGCTGAGCCTCGCCGTCCAACTCGACGCTTGTGTAGTCGGAAAGTGACCAGACTTGGGGTCTCCTCACGGATCCGCGCAATCGTTCCGACTTCTTGGTCGATTTGGCGCCACTAGCGGCGCTAAAGGAACCAAAGAGTTCGCGACGCCTCGCGAGCTAGCTGTAATACGGGTTCTCGCCCGTTGCGTGGTCGGTGAGGTCCTTGACGGCGGTGATCTCCGGGACGGACTCGGCGAGCATCGTTTGCACACCGTCGAGCATCGTCATCCGGCTCATCGAGCAGCCGTGGCAGCCGCCACCCATCGTCATGTACGCCGTGCCCTCGCCGTTGTGCCCGACATAGGTGACAAACCCGCCGTGCACGGCGAGCGCAGGGTTGACCTCGTCGGCGACGAGCTCACGCACCTGCGCCGACAACTCGTCGTCGCTGACCAGGCCCTCGATGTCGGGGGCGGCGGGGCGATTTGGGTTGCGGATCACGAGACCCTGTGAGTCGGTGAAGTCGAGCGTTGCGCCGGTGAGCGAGTCGACGTCCTTGCCGGGGATCATCACCTTCAACGTGCCGTGGGTGCGGACCTCGTCGGTGAAGGCGGCGGTGAGGAACTCCTCGAAGCCGAGCTCGTACCGGAAGTCCTCGCCCGGCCGCGACGCGACCTCGAGGCGCAGGCCGAGCTTGTCGGCGTCGGGTTCCTCGGCACGCAGCTCGACGAGCTTGGTGAGGGCGGCCTCGGTGATCTCGACGATCGGTTCGCTGGGCGGCGGAGTATCGGTGGCGAGTCCGGCGAGCGGGCTGCGCTGCGTCATGACATCACGCTACCGACGCAGGAGTCGTCTGTTGCTGGCATCCTGGGCCGGTGACCATCGACACGTCAGCGCGTCAGTGGCCGGAGTTGACGCTCGCCGGCTGGGCGGACACCCGTGAGACCGTCCACCGCTGGACCCAGGTCGTGGGCAAGGTCCGCCTCGCGCTGGAACCATGGGTCAACCACTGGTGGCAGATCCCCTTCTACGTCTCCGCCCGCGGCCTCACCACGTCATTGATGCACGCCACCGATCGCAGCCTGGAGATCGAGTTCGACTTCCTCGACCACGTTCTGGCGATGCGCACGACGGACGGCGAGCATCGCGTCGTGCGCCTCGAACCGCGCTCGGTCGCCGACTTTGCTGCCGAGACGCTGGCAGTGCTCGCTGAGCTCGGCGTCGACGTCGACATCCTCGGACGGCCGGTGGAGATCCCCGACGCCACTCCTTTCGCCGATGACACAGGACACGCGTCCTACGACCAAGAGGCGACCGAGCGGTTCTGGAGAGCGCTCGTCGAGATCGACCGCGTGCTCGACATCTTCCGCGGACGGTTCATCGGTAAGGCGAGCCCGGTGCACTTCTTCTGGGGCGGGTTCGACATGGCCGCGACCCGGTTCTCCGGCCGCACCGCGCCCCGCCACCCGGGTGGCGTGCCCAACTGCGCCGACTGGGTGATGCACGACGCGTACAGTCACGAAGTCAGCAGTTGCGGGTACTGGCCCGGCGGTTCGGAGGAGGGATCGTTCTACTCATACGCCTATCCCGAGCCCGACGGCTTCTCGGCCCAGACGGTGGCTCCGGACGATGCCTATTACGACAACACGTTGATGGAGTTCATCCTTCCCTACCGTGCCGTGCGGACGGCGGCCGACCCCGACGCCACCCTGCTGGCATTCCTGCAGAGCACCTACGAGGCCGCAGCGACGACCGGCAACTGGGACCGCGCCACGCTCGAAGCGGACTGGGCCGGACATGACTGAGGGCAGCCGCAAGGCGATCCTCGCCGCCTTCTTCGCCAATCTCGGCATCGCCATCGCCAAGTTCGTCGGGTTCCTCATCACCAGTTCGGCCGGCCTCCTCGCCGAGTCGATCCACTCCCTCGCCGACACCGGCAACCAGGGCCTGCTGATGCTCGGCGGCAAGCGGGCGGAGCGCAAGCCCGACGCCGAGCATCCCTTCGGCTACGGCCGGGAGCGCTACTTCTGGGCGTTCGTGGTTGCCGTCGTGCTGTTCTCGGTCGGCGGTCTGTTCGCCCTCTACGAGGGCATCTCCAAGTTGCGCCATCCGCACGAGGTCGAGAACCTCGGCGTGGCGGTCGGCATTCTCGTGGTCGCCATCTGCCTGGAGACGTTCTCCCTGCGCACCGCCTATCGCGAGGCGAAGACCCACAAGAACCCGAACGTCTCTTGGTGGAGATACATCCGCACGGAGAAGTCCCCCGAGCTGCCTGTCGTCCTGCTCGAGGACGTCGGCGCCGAGATCGGTCTGTTCATGGCCCTCGGCGGCGTCCTCCTCGCCCATTTCACCGACGAGCCACGTTGGGACGCGGTCGGCTCGATCGCCATCGGCGCGCTCCTCGTCGTCATCGCCATCACCCTGGCGATCGAGATGAAGGGCCTGCTCATCGGCGAATCTGCCTCGCCCGAGGACGTCGACGAAATCTCTGCGGCGCTTGTCGCCACCCCGCACGTGCGCGGTGTGATCCACATGAAGACACAACACATCGGCCCCGACGAGCTGATCGTCGCCGCCAAGGTCGAGTTCGACCCGACGATCACGATGGCCGAACTCGCCGAGGCCATCAACACCGCCGAGCAGGCAGTGCGGGCGGACGTGCCGATCGCCAAGCTCGTCTACATCGAGCCCGACATCCGCCGATCCACCGCCGACACGTCGTCAGGGTGATTGCTTGGCCGGTAACGTAGGCATCGAACCTGCGGGGAGCTCACGGGAACGGTGGGCTGAGAGGGTGGCTGCCGCCGCCGACCCGAGAACCTGATCCGGGTAATGCCGGCGGAGGAAGATGGCCACAGACAACACCGTCCTCGTGATCACGGGAGGTGCGCCGCTCGACGATGTCGCCGCGCGCGCCGCGGCCGGTGCCAAACGGTGCGTTGCTGCCGACGGTGGTCTCGACCATGCCTTGGCCGCAGGCATCCGACCCGACGTGCTGGTCGGCGACCTCGACTCGATCTCGCCCGCCGGTCTCGACTGGGCGAACGCGAACATCACCGTCGAGCGTCACCCCGTCGACAAGGCGGCCACGGACACCGAGCTGGCGCTCTCGTGCGCGGCGGCGATGAAGCCGGACCGGATCGTGCTCCTCGCCGGTCGCGGGGATCGACTCGACCACGGCATCGCCGCCCTCGGCGCTCTCGGCGGCGAAGCTCTCGCGGACGTTGCGGCCGTCGAGGGTTGGTGGGGCTCCGACCACGTGATCATCGTCCGTCCCGGTCGCATCGCCGAGGTGACCCGTCCGGGAGGCACGACATTCTCGCTGCTCGCCCTCCACGGCGGCTGCCGCGGTGTGACCGTCAGCGGCTCGCGCTGGCCCCTCGCCGGCGCCGACGTCGGGCCGATGGTCGGGCTCGGCGTGTCCAACGAAGTCGTCGAGCCACCGTGCTGCGTCGAGGTCGCCGAAGGTGTCCTGACCGTGATCATCCCGGGAGCCCAACCATGAGATCAGCACTGCTCGCCGTCGCGATCGCCCCACTCGGCGTCGCCGCCCATCCGGGGGCGGACGAACCCGCCGACGTCACGCTCGTCGTGTACGACTCCTTCCCCACTGAGGACACCTCGCTCAACGACGCCCTCGACGGCTTCAGCGACGAGACCGGCATCGACGTCGAACTGCTGGTCGCCGGCGATGCGGGAACCATGGTCGCCAAGGCGGTACTCACCGCCGGCAATCCGGAGGGCGACGTGATGTGGGGCGTCGACAACACGTATCTCTCGCGTGTCGTCGACGAGGGAGTGTTCGAGCCGTACGAGGCGGCTGGCGTCGACGACATCGCCGACGAGCTGCGCAGCCTCGTCCCCGAGCATGAGGCGACCCCGGTCGACTTCGGCGACGTCTGCGTCAACTACGACATCGCCTGGTTCGCAGACCACGACCTCGAGCCGCCCAGCACACTCGCCGACCTCACCGACCCGCGCTACGCCGACCTGCTCGTCGTGCAGAACCCGGCCGCCTCGTCGCCCGGGCTGGCCTTCCTGATGGCGACCTTTGCCGAGTTCGGCGACGAGGGGTGGGTCGAGTACTGGCAGAACCTCGTCGCCAACGGCGTCGAGGTCGTCGACGGCTGGACCGAGGCGTACTACGAGCGGTTCAGCGGTGCCGGTGACGGACCCAAGCCGCTCGTTGTGAGCTACGGCAGCAGCCCACCCGCCGAGGTGCTCTTCGCCGATCCGCCGGTGGAGGAGGCACCTACCGCCGTCGTCGTCGACACGTGCTTCCGCCAGGTCGAGTTCGCCGGTGTGCTACGCGGCACCGACGCCCCGGACGAGGCCGGCCGCCTCGTCGACTTCCTCATCAGCGCCGACTTCCAGTCGGAGGTGGCCCTCAACCTGTTCGTCTATCCGGCGCACACGAACGTCGACCTGCCCGCCGAGTTCACCGACTTCTCCGCCGTCGCCGAGGACCCCTACTCGCTCGACCCGGCGACGATCGACGCCAACCGCGACGACTGGATCGAAACCTGGACCGCCACGGTACTGAGGTGACACAGCAACCGATGGGTGCCAGGGGGACCGAATCGTCCCCTAAACACCCATCGGTCGCAGGTGCCGGAGCGGTGAACCACCTTCCGCGGTGGTTCGTGCCGGCGCTCGCCGCAGTGCCGGCCGTGGTCGTCGCAGGGTTCTACGCCTGGCCGCTGGCCAACGTGCTCGGCCGCGGGCTCAGCCGTTCGGCGATCGCCGAAACGCTCGGCGACTCCGTGACGTGGGATGTCGTCCGGTTCACGTTGTGGCAGGCACTCGTCTCGACGGCGCTCACCGTCGTGGCCGGGCTGGCGCCCGCCTACGTCATCGCCCGCTTCGACTTCCCCGGCCGGCGCATCCTCGACAGCGCACTCGTCGCCGTGTTCGTGCTGCCGACGGTGGTCATCGGCGCCGCCGTGCTCGCCGTTCTGCCGGCGTCGATCGAGCGCGGCGTCGTGGCCATCGTCGCCGCCCACGTGTTGTTCAACCTCGCGGTCGTCGTGCGCACCGTGGGAGCCGTGCTCTCGAGTCTGCCCCGCGACCGCGAAGCGGCTGCGGCCACGCTCGGTGCCGCGCCGAGCCGGGTGTTCAGGGAGATCACGCTGCCCGCGATCCTCCCGGCGATCGGCGCGGCCGCGGCCATCGTGTTCGTGTTCACGTTCACGTCGTTCGGCGTCGTCCGCGTCCTCGGCACCCTTCGCACCTCGACCGTGGAGGTGGAGATCTGGCGCCGGGCGACTCGCTTCGGCGACCTCGGCTCGGCGGCCGTGCTCACCGTCGTGCAACTCGCCGTGATCGTCCTCCTCGTCGCCGGCTCGGCGAGACTGCAACGGCGGCGCAGCCGGCCGCTGGGGCTCATCGTCGGCCGGCAGCGCCGGCCGCCTCGGCCGGGCGGTCAACGCCGCTTCGTCGCGGTCACGGCGATCGCCACCGCCGCCGTCATCGCCGTGCCGATGGTGGCCCTCGTCGAACGGTCGCTGCGATCGGGCAACGGCTATTCCCTGCGAGCCTGGCGCAGCCTCGGCTCGGCAGAGGTCCGGCCGGGAATCCGCATCGGCATCGACCCGATCGACGCCTTGGCCAACTCGTTGCGGGTGATGGTCGTCGCCGTGGTGGTGGCCGTGGTCGTCGGTGCGCTGGCGGCGCTGGCGATCGCCGCGGCGACCGCCGGTGGCCGGCTGCTCGACACCGCACTCTTGTTGCCGATCGCCACATCGGCGGTGACGATCGGCTTCGGGATCCTCATCACGTTCGACGAGGATCCGTTCGACTGGCGTGGCACGTGGTGGATCGTCCCGATCGGACAGGCCCTCGTGGCGATCCCGTTCGTCGTCCGCACCGTGCTCCCGGTGCTGCGCGGTGTCGAGGTGCGGCGCCTCGAAGCGGCGGCGACACTCGGCGCGTCACCGCTCCGGGCCTGGCGCGCGGTCATCCTCCCCCACCTGCGCCGGCCACTCCTCGTCGGCGCAGGGATCGCCGCGGCGATCTCGCTCGGCGAGTTCGGGGCGACGAGCTTCCTGTCACGGAGCGGGCAGGAGACGATGCCGATCGCCATCGAGCGACTGCTCGGCCGGACCGGCACGCTGCTGCAGGGCCAGGGCTATGCCCTCGCCGTGATCCTCGCCACGGCGACAGTCACCGTTGTCGTCCTCATCGACGTCAGTGGGCAGACACGTAGTGAGTGAGCTCGTCGTGACCGAGGTTCACGTCGCACTCGACGGGCAGACCGTGCTCGACGGGGCCGGTTTGCGAGTCACGAGCGGGGAAATCGTCGGCCTGCTCGGTCCGTCAGGCAGCGGTAAGTCCACGCTGCTGCGCGTGATCGCCGGCTTGGTGATCCCGGATCGCGGCATGGTGCGCATCGACGGTGTCGACGTCACCGACGTGCCGACCCATCGCCGCGGGGTGGGGATGGTGTTCCAGGACGAGCAGCTGTTCGAGCACCTCGATGTCGCCGGCAATGTCGGGTTCGGGCTGCGCATGCGTGGCGACGCCCCGCCGGCCCGACAGCACCGTGTCACCGGACTGCTCGATGTCGTCGGGCTCGCCGGGTTCGACCGGCGCAACGTCAGACAGCTCAGCGGCGGCGAAGCGAAGCGCGTGGCGCTGGCCCGTTCGCTGGCGCCGTCGCCGCGCGTGCTGCTCCTCGACGAGCCGCTGACCGGCCTCGACCGCGACCTGCACGACCGACTGGCCGGCGACCTCGCCGGGATCCTGCGCGCCGAGCGGACGACCTCGCTGCTCGTGACCCACGATCGTGACGAGGCCGAGTCGATCGCCGACCGCGTCGTCACGATCGGTGAGCTGGTAAGTAGCACACCGTGAAGGTCGAAACGGTAGAGGTCGAGGAGATCTACGACTTGCGTTTCGACGTGCTGCGCCGGGACACGCCGAGCGACAACGTCGACTTCCCGCACGACCGCGACCCCGGAACCATCCATCTCGCCGTCCGCGACGAGTCCGGCAGCGTGATCGCCGCCTCGACCTGGACGCCGAAGCAGTTCCCCGACCGCCCCGACGCTGCCGCTGTGCAGCTACGCGGCATGGCGGTCAGCGCCGGGCACCGCGGTCGTGGGCTGGGTGCGGCGATGATCGCCGCCGGACTCGACGACGCCCGCCGCCGGGGGGCCGCGTTGGTGTGGGCCAACGCCCGCGACTCGGCACTCGAGTTCTACGTAGCGAATGGCTTCGCCGTGGTCGGCGAGGGATTCCGTACGACCGACACCGATCTACCCCACCATCGCATCGTCCAGGAGCTGTGATCGGACGACGAGCTGCGGTGCCGCGGCCGTGTGCACCATGGCCGGCCGGTGGCGGGTCGTCACCTTGCGAACGAGGATCGCTGTGCTCTCGGCGACACCGAGGATGCCAAACGCGATCAACGGCGGATCGCTGCGTATGTAGCCGTAGGTGCCCCACAACACCGACTCGACGAGGCGCATCGTCCACGTCGACGTGGCGATCCCGCTCGGACTCCAGGTGCGCCACGCCGTGACGACCGCGGGCGTGAGCTGAACGAGGTACGCCAGACCGAGCAGGGCGGCGATCGTCCCCGGCCCACCCAACGAGCGGGCGGTCAGCAACGTGGCGATCCACCCGACGGAGACGAGGAGAGCAGTGCGCGCCGACCCCCCGGCGCGTCGGACAGCCACGACGAGAAGGGCGTTGGCCGCGATGTTGAAGGCCCCCTCCGGAACCGCCCACCAGAGCCCCTCGCCACCGAGATAGACGGTCCAACCGATCTCGGACGACACCGTCAGCGCGGCCGCGGTGACCGAGACCCCGGCGATGTCGCCGGTGCGCCGGATGCGAGCGACTTGCGGCCACGTGCACGAGATGCTGAGGACCGTGGCGGCGACCACTGCCAACATCGCCACGTCGATCGATCCGAATCCCATCCCCACCTCTCCGCGGTGCGCGTCCGCCCGCCCGAGATCGAGAGTCCGGGGCAAGCACCACTGATACCCAGGGATGATGTGGCAGAGTTCACTTCCGTTCCGTCGCCGTGGTGACGCCCAGGTCGGGTGACGACCGTCCAAACGCACGACGACAGGAGCAACGAATGCCCACCGCCGACTGGTACTACGCCCAGGCCGACCTGCTCAGGGGACGTGCCGAATCCTGCCGACAGCTCGCCCGTCGCCTCGACGGGGCCGCCCTGTTCGACCTCCACCACTATTCAGGCGTGCTGACGTGGGATTGTCCGGTGGGGAGGGAATTCGACCAGCTGCTGGCCGGCTACTGCGGTGATCTGCAGGCGGCGATCGACACGCTGCGGGCGAACGCCCTCGGCTTGAGCGGGGACGCCGACGACTACGAACGGCGAGGCGCCGCCGAACTGTTCGCCTCCGACTAGTGCTCGCCTCGTCTACCTGCGTCTAGGTCGAACCAGGAGACCAAATTGGGGCTCTTCTGACCTATCCGTGGGTTCGCTCGCCGCGCCGGTCAGGCGTGTCGGCTCCGGAAGCAGGAGGTGTCGACGGCGGCGACGCTGTCGCGATCCTGCGGCGCTGCAGACGACAAATCCATCGTGCACGCGGCAGCCGTCGTGTCTTTGGCATAGTCGGCGCCACCAACGTCGCCAACGCGACCAAAGAGTTCAAGCCCGCGCAATCGTTCCGTCTTCTTGGTCGATTTGGCGCCGCTAGCGGCGCCAAGGGAACCAAAGAGTTCACCTCACTAGAAGATCCCGGCGGCCGGCAGATCCGCGATGTCGCTGCGGCCGAGCAGCCAGCAGAGGCGTTGCCGCGGCGCGGCCTGGTTGGCCGCATCGGGCAGACCGGTGGCGCCCATCGGCTGTCGGGCGCTGTACAGCATCTCCATCCGGCGCAGATCCTCGCGGACGTACTCATCGGGCCAATCGTCGGCGGTGAACGCAGGGTCACCGAGGTCGGCGTGGTGGACGACGACCTCGCGGAGGCGGCGGAACGGGAGGTCGGTGTGGGGCACCGACTCCCCCGATGAGTTCGTCATCGCCAGGTCCCACCGATCCTGGTAGCTGAACACGTCCTCGAGTGTGCCGGCCGACGACCGAACGTCGGCCACGAGGGCGGCCCAGTCTCGGCCGGCGCCGGCCTCGATGTCGGCGTTGCGGCTGTCGAACCCGCCTTCGTACTGGGTGACGACCTCGCCCCGCCGCGCCGCCTCGAGGACGCGGACGAAGCTGTCGGCGTTGCGGGCGATGTGCGTGAGCACGTGGCCGCGCGTCCAATCCGGGAGCAGGCTCGGCCGCGCTGGGTCGGCGCCGGGCCCATCGGTCATCGCATCGAGGTGGTCGACCAAGGCACGGTGGGCATCGTGCACCTGCCCGATCGCGCGCCGCCGAGCGGCGTCGTCCATCACTCGGCCCAGACGCCGAGCTCGTTGCCGGCAGGGTCGCGGAAGTGGAACCGGCGACCGCCGGGGAACTCGAAGATCGGCACCGTGATCTCGCCACCGTTGGCCTCCACCCGGGCGAGGGTGCCTTCGAGGTCGTCGGCCTTGAGAACCACGAATGGAATCGATGTCGCCGACGTGGCCGCGGATGTGAAACCGCCATCGAGGCCGGCATCGCCGATCGCCGTGTAGTCCGGCCCGTAGTCGGTGAAGCTCCAGCCAAACGCCGCTTCGTAGAAGGTCTTCGTGGCGAAGAGGTCGCCACCTGGGAGTTCGACGTAGTTGATCGGTTCGGGCATGGTTGGATCTTGTCACGTCGCCGGCGGAGCGAGGACGTGGCAACCTGTTCACCATGCAATTGGGGATGATCGGCCTCGGTCGGATGGGGGCCAACATGGTCCTCCGGCTGATGCGCGCCGGCCACGAGTGCATCGGCTACGACGTGTGGCCGGAAGCCGTGGCGACGATGACCGCCGACGGGATGGCCGGCAGCTCCTCGCTGGAGGAGCTTGTCGGCGCGCTCACCGCCCCTCGCCACGTGTGGATGATGGTCCCTGCCGCGTTCGTCGGTGAGACCGTCGACAAGTTGGCACCGCTGCTCGAGCGCGGCGACACGATCATCGACGGTGGCAACTCGTGGTACCGCGACGACGTCGACCGCGCCACGCCGCTCGCTCGTGATCGCGGCATCGAGTACGTGGACGTCGGCGTCAGCGGCGGGGTCCACGGCCTCGAGCGCGGCTACTGCCTGATGGTCGGCGGGTCATCCGCCGCCGTCGAGCGACTGACCCCGATCTTCGATGCTCTCGCACCGGGTGTCGAGGCCGCCGAGCGGACGCCCACCCGCGCCTCCCGTGACGACACCCCGTCGAGCGTCGAGCACGGGTGGTTGCACTGCGGTCACAACGGTGCCGGCCACTTCGTGAAGATGGTCCACAACGGCATCGAGTACGGATTGATGGCCGCGTATGCCGAGGGGCTCAACGTGCTCGCCAAGGCGGACATCGGCGCCGAGGACCATGTCGAGGATGCCGAGACGGCGCCGCTCCCCCATCCGCAGTACTACCAGTACGACTTCGACCTCGCCTCGATCACCGAGGTGTGGCGCCGCGGCAGCGTGGTCGCCAGCTGGCTGCTCGACCTCACCGCCGAAGCGCTCGTCGTCGACCCCAAGCTGGAGGGTTTCGCCGGAAACGTCTCGGACTCCGGCGAGGGACGGTGGACCGTCAACGCGGCGATCGACGAAGGTGTCCCCGTACCGGTGCTGGCGGCCTCGCTGTTCCAACGGTTCAGCTCCCGTGGCCGTTCCGACGTCGCCGACAAGGTGCTCTCGGCGATGCGCGCCGGCTTCGGCGGCCACGTCGAACGACAGGAGTCGACGCGATGACCTTGACGCACACCGGTCGCCTGCCCCATGCCGACGCCCTCGTGTTGTTCGGCGCCACCGGCGACCTCGCCAAACGCAAGCTGTTCCCGGCGCTGTACCACATGGAGGACCGCCGCGAACTCGACCTGCCGATCGTCGGCGTGGCCCGCAGCGACTGGACCGACGACATCTTCCGCAAGGAAGCGACGTCGGCGATCGAGGCAGCCGTGCCGAACGCCAAGAAGACGGTGGTCAAGCGTCTGCAGAAGCGCCTCGATCTCGTCCAGGGCGACTACTCCGACCCGACGACCTGGGCGGCGCTCACCGACGTGCTCGACAAGCACCGCTCGTGCACGGCCGTCTACTACATGGCGATCCCTCCGTCGATGTTCCCGACGGTCGCCGAAGCGCTGGCGTCCGTCGGTCTCAACGAACGTGGCCGCATCGTCGTCGAGAAGCCGTTCGGGCGCGACCTGCGCTCCGCCCACCAGCTCAACGTCGTGCTTCACGAAGTCTTCCCCGAACCGCACATCTTCCGCATCGACCACTATCTCGGCAAGGAGTCCGTCGAGGACCTCCTCGTGTTCCGCTTCTCCAACACGCTGTTCGAACCGATGTGGAACCGCCGCTACGTGCGCAGTGTGCAGATCACGATGTCGGAGACGATCGGTGTCGAGGGCCGCGGCTCGTTCTACGACTCGGTCGGGGCGATCCGCGACGTGTTCCAGAACCACCTGCTGCAGGTCGTGTCGTTGCTGGCCATGGAGCCGCCGGTCGGCCATGAGGCGAGCTATTTGCAGGACGAGAAGGTGAAGGTGTTCGCCGCCACCGAGGCTCTCGACTGTTCGACGATGGTGCGCGGCCAGTACGACGGCTACCGCGCCGAGGACGGTGTCGCCCCCGATTCGCAGGTGGAGACGTTCGTTGCGGCGAGATTGGAGATCGACTCCTGGCGCTGGGCCGGTGTGCCCTGGTACGCCCGCGTCGGCAAAGGTTTGGCACAGTCGGCGACGGAGGCGGTCGTCGAGCTGCAGTCACCCCCTCGGCTGCTGTTCGACGAGGCCGGCGGGCCGACTCCGGAGCGCAACCTCATCCGCCTGCGTCTCGGCACGAGCGACGGCGTGACGTTCCAACTCCAGGCGAAGACGCCGGGACCACACCTCGACAGCCAGTCGATGAACGTGTCGGTCGACTTCGCCGCCGCCCTCGGCGACCGCCGGGAGGCGTACGAACGGCTGCTCGGTGACGCAATCGTCGGCTCACCGCGACGGTTCGCCCGCGAGGACGCCGTCGAGCAGATGTGGCGCATCGTCGATCCGGCGCTGAAGGCGGAGAACTGCGGCCCGGTGTACCCGTATCCGGTCGGCAGCTGGGGACCGCCCGAGGCCGATCGCATCCTCCCCGACGGCGACGTCTGGTTCCCGCCGTCGTAGGTGGGGTTCAGCAGGCGAGGGCAACGTTGAGGGCTTCGCAAACCTCCTGCCAGCGGTGAGCTGGCAAGGTCGTGATCCGGCGCGTGAGGTATGCCTTGCGAACCACGCGAATGTTGTCGAAGGTGAGCGCGCACTCGCCTGGCATCCCGTCGGATCCGTCGAGCTGGACCTGTGAAGGGATGTGCCTCACGGTGCTCGTCGTCGGCACAGCGACGAGCCAATTGAGCACCGGAATTGCCTCGTCACGAGTCATGACCAGATGCGGCCGAGGCTTCTGGTCCGGCGGCTCGTGCCACCAGATCTCGCCGCGCGCTACCACGAGTGACCAGCCGCCTCTTCTTCGTCGTCGATCTCTCGAAACATGCGTGCCAGATCTCGCTCGGCGTCCTCTTCGAGATTGCCCCACTCATCGATCGTTGGCTGCGGCATCCGTCGGTAGCCCTCGACATAGCGCTCGATCTTTGCCTGCAACGACTCTGTCTTGAGGAAGTCGGTGAGGACCGATCGAATCAGCGCCGACCGAGACACGCCCCGCTCTTGCGCCTCCTCGTCCAACCGTTTGACCAGGTCGTCGCTGAGTTGCACCATCGTCTGCGTCCGTGCCATAGCCCTATGATAGCCATATGACTTCAGCGCCGACAGAGGATCCGCGGCCGGATGACCTGCACCGGGCGCCGTCCGTCGTGATCGTCAACACCGGCGACGGCAAGGGCAAGAGCTCGGCGGCGTTCGGCGTGATGATCCGTGCCGTGGCCCGGGACTGGCGGGTCGCCGTCGTGCAGTTCGTCAAGAGCGGCAAATGGAACGTCGGCGAGGAGAAGATCGGTCGCCAACTCGGCGTCGAGTGGTTCAACGTCGGTGACGGGTTCACGTGGGACTCCGCCGACCTCGACCACGACAAGGCGCTCGCCCGCGAGGGCTGGGCCAGCGCGGCGTCGCTGATCGCCGCCGGCGAGCACCGTCTCGTCGTACTCGACGAGATCACCTACCTGTGTACGTGGGGCTGGATCGAAACGGCGGATGTCGTCGCCGCCATCCGTGACCGGCCGGACCACGTCAACCTCGTCATCACCGGCCGCGATGCGCCGCCGGAACTGGTCGACGTCGCCGACACGGTGACCGAGATGCGCAAGGTCAAGCACGCCTACGACCAAGGTGTCAACGCCATCCGCGGCATCGAGTACTGACACACTGCTCCCATGAGCTTGCGGGAACGGCTCGGTGGCCTACCGGAGCCGGACGAGGTGGCGATCGCCGCCGTGCACGCCCGCGCCGCCGACATCCTCCGCCCGCCCGGAGCACTCCAGTGGCTCGACGACCTGGCGGCGTGGATCGCCGGCTGGCATCGGCAGCCGCTCCCGACGGTGGAACGTCCTGTCGGCGTCGTGTTCGCCGCCGATCATGGCGTTGCCGCGGCGGCGAAGGTCAGCGCCCTCGAGCCGAAGGTCACGGCGGCGATGTTCGCCGCCTTCGCCGAGGGTCGCTCGACGATCCGCAGCTTCGCCCGCCACGCCGGGGCCACCGTGTCGGCGATCGACGTCGGGGTCGGCAAGCCGACCGGCGACATCCGCGTCGAAGCGGCGATGTCGACGGAGCGATTCGCCGACATCGTCGACGTCGCCTGGGCCACCGTTGACGCGCTCGACGGCGACCTCCTCGTGGTCGGCGAGATGGGTATCGGCAACACCACCGCCTCGGCGGCAGTGGCGGCGGCCCTCGCCGGCGGCGAGACAGCCGCGTGGGTCGGCCGCGGCACCGGCATCGACGACGCCACGCTGTCGGTCAAACGCGCCGCCGTGCAACAGGCAGTGCGCCGCATCGCCGGCGTCACCGATCCGCTCGAAGTGCTCCGCGAGGTCGGCGGCGCCGAGCTCGTCGCCATCGCCGCCGCGGTGGTCGCCGCCCGTCACCGCTCGCTGCCCGTCGTCCTCGACGGCTACGTAGTCACGGCGTCGGTGCTACCCGTGGTGTTGCTCGCCCCGACGATCCTCGACCACTGCACGGTCGGCCACTGCTCGGCCGAGCCCGGGCATCGCCGGCTGCTCGCCCGCCTCGGCAAGCGGCCGCTATTAGACCTCGACATGCGCCTCGGCGAGGGCAGCGGGGCGATGGCCGCAGTCCCGCTGATCGCGATGGCCTGCGCCGGCATCACCGAGGTTCCAACGATGACCGAATGGTTCGGCGAGCCCGGACACGACGGCGGGGGTGCGGGGCAGAGGCTCCTGCCGGAGCCCCCGCCGCTGGTCGATCCGGCTCTGCCGGTCGACCAGCCTGAAAGTTGGGTGCCGGCCGCAGGCCGGCTGCTTCGAGCTCGTCCTGAAACCTCCGGTTTCAGGACGAGACGAGCGCAGCGAGGCGTTTGATGCCTTCGGTGATCGCGTCGTCGCCGACGGCGAAGGACAGCCGCAGGTACCCCGGGGCGCCGAACGCCTCGCCGGGCACGACGGCGACCTTGGCCTCGGCGAGGACGTGCTCGGCGAGCTCCAGCGTCGTGACGCACGTGCGTCCGGCGAGCGGCCGGCCGAGCAAGCCGCCGACGTTCGGGAAGCAGTAGAAGGCGCCCTGCGGCTCGATGCACGTGATCCCCGGAATCTCGTTGAGCAACGTCTGCATCAAGATGGCTCGCCGTTCGAACGCCGCGCGCATCTCGGCGACGGCCTCGAGGTCACCGCTCACCGCGGCGAGAGCGGCGCGCTGGCTGACGTTGCCGACATTCGACGTGGCGTGGCTCTGGAAGTTGATCGCCGCCTTGGCAACGTCGGGCGGGGCGATCAGCCAGCCGACCCGCCATCCTGTCATCGCATACGTCTTGGCGACACCGTTGACGACGATGCACTGGTCGGCGAGATCGGGTACGACCGTCGGCATCGACACAAAACGATGCGGTCCGTACGTGAGGTGCTCGTAGATCTCGTCGGTGATCACCCAGACGCCGCGCTCCACGGCCCACTGGCCGATGGCGGCGACCTGCTCAGGCGGGCACACCGCGCCTGACGGGTTGTCCGGACTGACGAACAGGAGCGCCTTGGTGCGTTCGGTGACGGCCGCCTCGAGCTGGTCGATGGTCACCTGGAAGCCGGTCTCCTCAGTGGTGTCGACGATCTTCGGCACGCCTCCGGCGAGGGCGATCGACTCCGGATACGTCGTCCAGTACGGCGATGGAACGATCACCTCGTCGCCGGGATCGCACAGCGCGGCGAAGGCCGTGAACACGGCGTGCTTGCCTCCGTTGGTGACGAGCACCTGCGAGGCCAGGCACTCGTAGCCGCCGTCGCGCTTCGTCTTGGCAGCGATCGCCTCACGCAGCTCGGGAAGTCCGGCGGCGGGTGTGTAACGATGGTTGCGGGGATCGACGCAGGCCGCTTGCGCAGCGGCGACGATGTGTGGAGGCGTTGGGAAGTCCGGCTCCCCCGCGCCGAAGCCGATGACGTCCTCGCCGGCAGCCTGCAACGCCTTGGCCTTGGCGTCGACGGCGAGAGTGGCCGACTCGGCGATTGCCGACAGGCGGGCTGAAACGCGGTTCACGCTGCCATGCTTTCACAGTGAATTCGCCCGACCCCACCGCATTGGTGATCCCCACCGATCTGCTGCCAGCCGACGGCCGTTTCGGCTGCGGACCGTCGAAGGTCCGGCCCGAGCAGATCGATGCGGTCGTCGCGGCGGCGCCGTCGATCATCGGCACGTCGCACCGTCAGGCTCCGGTGAAGGATCTCGTCGGCGAGATCCGCAGCGGCCTCGTCGAGCTGTTCGCCCTGCCGGACGGGTGGGAGATCGTGCTCGGCAGCGGCGGCTCGACAGTGTTCTGGGACGTCGCCACGTTCGGGCTGGTCGAGCGGCGCAGCCAGCATCTCGTGTTCGGCGAGTTCTCCAACAAGTTCGCCGATGCATGCGCGGCGGCGCCCCATCTCGCCGACCCGGCGGTGATCACCAGCGCGCCCGGCGACCATCCCGATCCGGTTGCCGACGCCGACGTCGACGTCTACGCACTGACCCACAACGAGACGTCGACGGGCGTGGCGATGGAGCTGCGCCGGCCGGTGGGCACGATTGACGATCAGCTCGTCCTCGTCGACGCCACCTCGGCGGCGGGCGGTCTGCTGTGGGACCCCGGCGACGTCGACGTCTACTACTTCGCCCCGCAAAAATGCTTCGCCGCCGACGGTGGACTGTGGATCGCGGCCTGCTCCCCTGCCGCCATCGCCCGGATCGATCGCATCGCCGCTTCGGGCCGCTGGCGGCCGGCCTCGCTCGATCTTGCCATCGCCCGAGACAACAGCCGCCTCGACCAGACCTACAACACGCCGGCGGTGACGACACTCGTCCTGTTCGCCAGCCAGCTGTCCTGGATGATCGAGCTCGGCGGGCTGGGGGCTTGCGCCAAACGTTCCCAGGCTTCGGCCGAGCACCTCTACGGCTGGGCCGAGGCGACGGAGTGGGCCACGCCGTTCGTCAGCGACCCGGCGAAGCGGTCCGCTGTCGTCGGCACGATCGACCTCGATGAGCGGATCGACGTCGTCAAGCTCAACGCCGCGCTGCGTGCCAACGGGATCGTCGACACCGATGGCTATCGCAAGCTCGGGCGCAACCAGATCCGCATCGGCATGTTCCCGGCGATCGAAACGGCCGATGTCGTCGCTCTGACGACGTGCATCGACCATCTCGTCGAGAACTTTGGAGATGCCCTCACTCCATGATTTGCGTTCCCCGGCCACGAAGGCCGCTTGTGGCCGCTCCTCGGCTGGCGCCTCGTCGCTCGCAACGGATAGATGGCTGACCGATGACCGACGCGCTCGACTCTCGCCGTCGACGAGCTTCCGTCGCTCGATGACCCGGTGCTGCTGGTCGCTCTCGGTGGATGGTTCGACGCTGCCGCCGTCGCCACAGCGGCGTTGCACCTCATCGCCGACGGGTCGAACAGCGTCGTCGTCGGTGAGATCGACCCAGACCGCTTCTACGACTTCACAGTCGCCAGACCGACGGTCGAACACGTCGACGGCGAGCGCACCATCGTCTGGCCGGCCAACGTGTTCCGGGTGGTCCGCACACCGTCGTCGAGTCGTGACCTCGTCGTCTTCGACGGCATCGAGCCGCACGTCGCCTGGCCGAAGTACGTCGACTGTGTCCTGCAGGCGGTCGACCGCCTCGACATCGGCATGGTGGTCACGCTCGGTGCCGTCGCCGACACCACGCCACACACGCGGCCGCCCGCGGTCGTCGGCAGCACCACCGATCGCGGCCTGGCGGCGACGTTCGGCCTCGCCGGACCCTCCTATCAGGGACCGACCGGAGTGATCGGCGTTCTCCACGGCGCATTGGAGACCCATGGCGTCCCGTCGGTGTCGCTGCGCGTCGGAGTGCCCGGCTACCTTCCCGAGGGCGAGCACCCCCGCTCGGTCGCCGCCCTCGTCGCCCACACTGCCCACGTCATCGGCGTCGCCCTACCGATCGACCTTGGTGAGTCGATCCGTCTGTGGGAGGACGCTCACAACGCCTGGGTTGCCGGCAACGAGCGCCTCCGCGGCTACGTCGAGTTGCTCGAGGAGCACTACGACTCACGCATCAACCAGGCGATCGACGACACCGACATCGCCGCCCACTTCGAGGATTTCCTGCGCGGGGCCGACCCCGATGCGGGCGACGCCGACGATGGGCGATCCCCCACGTGCGGCCTTGATGCGCGAATTCGGTCGATATGTAGCCAATTCGAGGTTCTCACTCGGGTATTGTGCTGGGTCGGTGCGCGCTGCGTCAACGGTTGCATGGCATCTGAAGAGCGGCGCGTACTGCGGACGTCGCGCCGGGTGCTCGGCGATTCTGGAGAAGCCATGATCCGGACAGCTGCTCGTCCCGTATCGAGCCGCGATGATGCGCGCGCGACAGCCGATATGCCGGGAGACATCGTGGTGCCGCACAAGCGGATCTGTCGGTGACCGGTTTGCGGCCTGACGAATCGCCGTCGGGCTCGCCAGAGTGCGAGGTCGACATGGCTGTGGAGGCTCTCCGGCAGGTGCCGTGCGCGACGCTCGACAACCGCGCCCTTCCAGACGCCAGCGATGCATCGCCGGACACCTCGATCGAACCCGCACCGACCCGAGAAGTCCCTCGATTTCGCGCTGTCAGCGGCGGTGTCGTGCGACGGTCAGCCGCCGGACGCGTCGGCGACGCTGGTCCGCCCGGCGGAGATCCACGGCATCATTGCCCGCAGGCGGCCGCCGACCTCCTCGATCGGGTGCTGCTTGCCCCGCTCGCGAAGCCGGTCTGAAGTTCGGTCCGCCTGCTTCACTCTCTGCGACCCACTCGTCGGCGAACTGGCCGGACTGGATCTCGTCGAGGATCGTGCGCATCTCGTGCCTTCGTCTCGTCGGTGACGATGCGCGGCCCACGTGTCAGGTCGCCATACTCGGCGGTCGTCGAGATCGAGTAGCGCATCCCGGCGATGCCTTCCTCGTACATCAAGTCGACGATGAGCTTGACCTCGTGGAGGCACTCGACAATACGCCATCTCCGGGGCGTCCCCGAGTCCACGGCATCATCGACCGCAGGCGGGCGCCGACGTCCTCGACCGGATGCTGCTTGCCCGGCTCGCGCAGCCGGTTGAAGTTCGGCCCGCCGGCTTCGCTCTCGGCGATCCACTCGTCGGCGAACTGGCCGGACTGGATCTCGTCGAGGATCCTGCGCATCTCCGCCTTCGTCTCGTCGGTGACGATCCGCGGCCCACGCGTCAGGTCGCCGTACTCGGCGGTCGTCGAGATCGAGTAGCGCATCCCGGCGATGCCCTCCTCGTACATCAGGTCGACGATCAGCTTGACCTCGTGGAGGCACTCGAAGTACGCCATCTCCGGGGCGTACCCGGCGTCGACGAGCGTCTCGAAACCGGCCTGCACGAGGGCGGTCAGCCCACCGCACAGCACGACCTGCTCGCCGAACAGGTCGGTCTCGGTCTCCTCCGGGAACGTCGTCTCGATGACGCCGGCGAGCGTCGCGCCGATGGCGTCGGCGTACGACAGGGCGAGCGCCTTGGCCTGGCCGGTGGCGTCCTGCTCGACGGCGATCAGCGCCGGGACTCCGCCGCCTTCGGTGTAGGTGCGGCGGACGAGGTGACCGGGCCCCTTCGGCGCCACCATGATCACGTCGACACCCTCCGGCGGGGCGATCCGTCCGAAGCGGACGTTGAACCCGTGGGCGAAGGCCAACGCCTTGCCCGGCGTCATGTGCGGAGCGACGTGCTCGTCGAAGATCGCCTTCTGCTCGGTGTCGGGGGCGAGGATCATCACCACGTCGGCACGCTCGGCGGCCTCGTCGATCGAGACCACCTCGAGTCCCTGGGCCTCCGCCTTGGCCCGCGACGCCGAGCCCTCGCGCAGCCCGATGAGGACCTTGACGCCGGAGTCCTTGAGGTTGAGGGCATGGCCGTGGCCCTGGCTGCCGTAGCCGATGATCGCCACGGTCTTGCCGCGGATCAGTGCCGGATCGGCATCGTCGGAGTAGTAGATGTTTGCGGTCATTGGCGCCTAGCCAACCTTTCCTTTGATCGCGCGGACGCGGCCTTGCTTGTCGGTTTGCGGATGGGCGAGCTTGGGCAGTGCCACCCGCCCGGTTCGTTGCAGCTCGACGATGCCGTAGCTGGCGAGCAGCTGCTCGAAGTCGTCGAGCTTGTCGGGCGAGCCCTCGAGGCTCAGGGTCAGCGCCTCGAAGGCGACGGCGAGGACCTTGGCGTCGAAGATCGTCGCCAGCTCGAGCACCTGGCTGCGCTCGTCGGGATCGACACGAACCGTCACGAGGAGCAGCTCCCGCTCGACCGACTGGCGGGGGTCGAGCTCGGAGATCTTGACGACCTCGATGAGCTTGAACAGCTGCTTGGTCACCTGCTCGAGCGGCGCCGACTCGACGTCGACGACGATCGTGATCCGGCTCATTCCCTCGTGCTCGGACGGGGCGACGGCGAGCGAGAAGATGTTGAAGCCGCGCCGGGCGAACAGCCCGGCGACGCGGGCGAGCACGCCGGGCCGGTTCTGGACGAGCACGGACAGGATGTGGTGCTGGATCGAGTCGTGCTCATCGCAGGCTCCGGCATCGCCTGTTGGCTCGGCGGCAGGACGAGGTCGTCGTTGCTCGCGCCGGCCGGGACCATCGGGAACACCTTCTCCTCGGAGGCGACGCGGAACTCGACGACGACCGGACGGTCGTTGATCGCGTTGGCCTTCTCGATCGCCGGCTCGACCTCGGCGACGTCCTCGACGCGGATGCCGACGCAGCCCATCGCCTCGGCCCAGCGCACGTAGTCCGGCGTGTCCGGCGACAGATACACCTCGGAGTAGCGCTCGTCGTAGAACATCTCCTGCCACTGGCGGACCATGCCGAGGTAGCTGTTGTTGAGCAGGGCGACCTTGATCGGGATCCGCTCGACGGAGGCCGTCACCAGCTCCTGGGCGGTCATCTGGAAGCAGCCGTCACCGTCGACGGCCCACACCGTGCGGTCCGGGCGGCCGACCTTGGCGCCGATCGCCGCCGGGATCGAGAAGCCCATCGTGCCGAGGCCTCCGGAGTTGACCCACGTGTACGGCTCGGTGAAGCGCCAGTACTGCGACGCCCACATCTGGTGCTGGCCGACGCCTGACGCCAGGATCGTGCCCTCGGGCGCATGGTCACGCAGCTTCTCGAGGCAGAACTGCGGCTTCAGGGCGGCGCCCGGCTCGCTCTGCTCGTAGGTCAGCGGGAACTGCTCACGCCAGCCGGACAGCTGGCTCTTCCACGCCGAGGTGTCGGCGGCGGGCCGTGCCGGAGTCGCGCAGCTCGCGGATCGCCGTGATCAGCTCGGCGATGACGGCGCGGCAGTCGCCGACGATCGGCACGTCGGGCCGGCGCACCTTGCCCTGCTCGGCCGGATCGACGTCGACGTGGATGACCTTGGCCTCGGGGGCGAAGCCGTCGAGCCGGCCGGTGACGCGGTCGTCGAAGCGGGCGCCGAGGGCGATCAGCAGGTCGCTGCGCTGCATCGCCGTCACGGCGGTGGCGTTGCCGTGCATCCCGGGCATGCCGAGCGCCAGCGGGTGGTCGTCGGGGAACGCGCCACGGGCCATCAGCGTCGTGACGACGTGGATGTCGGTCAGCTCGGCGAGCTCGCGCAGCTCGGCCGCGGCGCGCGCCTTGAGGATGCCGCCGCCGACGTACAGCACCGGGCGGGTCGATTCGAGGATCAGCCGGGCCGCCTCGCGGATCATCCGGGCGTGACCCTTGACCGTCGGGCGGTAGCCGGGCAGCGACGCGGCGACGTCGGCGTCGGACGGCCAGTCCCACTCCATCGGCAACTGCAGCACGTCCTTGGGCACGTCGACGAGCACCGGTCCGGGCCGCCCGGTGGTGGCGATGTGGAACGCCTGGCGGATCGCCAACGGCAGCTCCTCGGGCGTCATCACCAGCTCGTTGTGCTTCGTCGCCGAGCGGGTGATGCCGACGGTGTCGCACTCCTGGAAGGCGTCGCTGCCGATCGCCTTCGTCGGCACCTGCCCGGTGATCGCCACCATCGGGATCGAGTCCATGTAGGCGTCCATCAACGGGGTGACGAGGTTCGTCGCCGCCGGGCCCGACGTCACGAGCGCCACGCCGGGACGACCGGTGACGTGGGCGTAGCCCTCGGCCATGTGCCCGGCGCCCTGCTCGTGGCGCACGAGGATGTGGCGGATCGGCGACTCCAGCAGCGGGTCGTAGGCCGGCAGGATGCACCCGCCGGGCAGCCCGAAGACGACCTCGACCGACTCCATCTCCAGTGACTTGATCAGTGCCTGTGCTCCGGTGAGTTTCATGGCGTCGCTTCCATTGTTGATGATCGAGGGTGGGTCGGGCCGAAAAGCAATCGACCTCCCGGCTGGGAGGTCGAGACGCGCACACGGGATTCCGTGCGCGCTAACAGATGAGTACGAGCGTGGTCAGTGGGGCGAGACCGGTCGAACGCATCGCAGCGAGTATGGCAGTTCCTCGTCCGCTCGCGGCAACCCATTGCGGACATTGGACGGCCAGCGCCGAACGCGCCCAGCTAGCATGGATTGCTGGTTTCGGCGGAAATGGCGAGGAACATGCGAGTCGATCGTGGCGGGAGCGCCCGGCCACCTCAGTGCAGGTGGGTACCGAGCGTGGTGAACGTGGTGCAGACTCCGGCGCGTTCGGACCCGGTCGGAAGACGGCCGACGAGCCACTGGGACGCCGGATCGCCAGTGACGGACGCGGCCAGTCGTCTGGCGATCACTGGTCGTCGGCGCCATCGCGGGATTCATCGCGACCACCGCCGATGCGGCGCCGACCGGGCACCCGCTCACCGACGCGCTGCTCGCCGGGCTCGGTGTCGCGCTGATCACGATTGTCGGGTCCAGGGCACCGTGGTGGGCCCTCGCCCTCGCCGCGACCGCAGCGGCGACGCTCAATCCGTCACTGATCGTTCTTGTCATCGTCGCCGGGGCTGATCCCGCTCGTCGTGCACGCCTGGCGGCTCGATCGTCCCGAACTCCTGGCGGTGTCGGCAGCGATCACGTTCAACGTGCTGATCCGCGCCGGTCACGAGCGGTTCTTCGGTTTCACGGCGATCGTCGCACTGCTGTGCGCCGCCGTCATCTTCGTGACCGGCATCCGTCGCTTCCCGAAGCGCGTACGTCGAGCGGCGTGGATCGGGTTGACGTCGGTCCTCCTCTTCGTCGTTCGTCGACGCCGCCGGCACCGGCTATGCGGTCGCGTCGGCCCGCCAGTCGCTCTCCGATGGCGTGCGAAGCGCCGAGCTCGGTGTGTCCGCGCTCGAACACGACCGGTTCGACGAGGCCGCCGAGTGGTTCCGGCAGTCAGCTGAGCGACCTCCAGTACGCGAACACACAGCTCGATCGACCGTGGGTTCGACCCGCTGCGTTCGTGCCCGTACTCGCCCAGCACCGTGACGCGGTCGTCGACATGAGTGCCACCGGCGCCACGGGGGCGGCGACGGTGGCCGATGCGCTCGAACAGATCGACATCGACGGCCTGCGCGTCGTCGACGGCCGCGTCGACCTCGATGCCTCGGCGTCGATCGAAACGCCGTTGGAGGACGTGCGAGCTGCCTTGGTCGAACTCCAAGCGGCGACCGATGAGGCCAGTCGCCGTGGTTGATCCCGAAGGCCACGACCGTGCTCGACGACTTCGACGAGAGCATCGACGAGCATCTGCCGTCCCTCGACAACGCGCTGACCGCGATCGGGATGGCGCCGGACATGCTCGGAGCAGACGGACCGCGTCGCTACCTGCTCCTGTTCACGACCCCTGCGGAGTCGCAGGGTCTGGGCGGTTCATCGGCAGCTACGCCGAGCTGACTGCTGACGACGGTCTGCTGACGCTGACCAACTCCGGCCAAACGGCGGACCTCGACCGAGCGGCGGCCGGCCGCCGGCGCTCGGATCACCGGGCCTGCCGGCTTCCTCGATCAGTACGGTCGGTTCGGCTACGACGGCGGACACGGTCGGGGACGCCGCCTTCCGCAACCTGGCGATGACCCCTCACTTCCCCTGGGTCGGAGAGATCGCCGCGAGTCTCTACGAGCAGACTACGGGTCGAGCGTGTCGACGGCGTGATCGTCGTCGACCCGTTCGTCATCGCCGGACTGCTCCGCTACACGGCCCCGTCGACCTGCCGGCGGTCGACCAGCAGCTGTCCGACGGCAACGCCGTCGTCATACCTGCTGCACGACCAATACCTCGTCGGTGCCGACGTCAACGACGGTGCGCCACGACGCCCTCGCCGAGGCTGCCGCGGCGACGTTCGAGGCGACGCTGTCCGGCGACCTCCCCGATCCGATCCAGCTCGCCACCGACTTCGGGCCACTCGTCGAGGAACGGCGGCTGCTCTTCTGGAGCGCCCACGCAGGGCGAACAGGACCTGCTCCAAGCACCTCGAAATCGACGGGGCGATCCCGGAGCTGAGTGGCGGCGACGGCTGGGCGTTCACGGTGGCCAACGGCGTCGGCAACAAGATCGACAGCTACCTCGAACGTCGCGCCGAGTACAAGTCGACCGACGTTCGACGGCGTGACGAACGGAACGCTGCGCATCGAGCTCGACCAACACCGCGCCGGCGCAGGGACTCCCCCGATACATCATCGGCGGCGGCCGCTTCGGGCTCCCGCCGGGCACCAGTCGCCTCTACCTGTCCGTCTACAGCGCCCTCGGTCTCGACTCGATGACCGTCAACGGCGAACGCGTCGGCGTCGACGCCGGCGTCGAACAAGGCTGGAACGTGTACTCGTTGTTCGTCGACATCGCTTCGGGTGAGACGGTCGAGATCGAAGTGCGACTTCGCCGGTGTCCTCCAGCATCCGGAGACGGTGGTCACCTGGGTGCAGCCGATGGCGCGCCCGCTGGAAATCGTCGCCGACTGACTCACGACTGGGGGACCGGTTCGGCGACGTGCGCTGGCGACTCGTCTGTCGGCGAGACCGAGGCGACGGCCGGCTATACGACTCGTGTTCCCGCCGGTACACACGCCGGTGAGCGGCTAGCCGATCCGAGTCCTTCCATCGGTGTGCTGCCGGCAACCAGAGGGTTGCCGGCAGCTTCCGATACAGGCCAGTTGGCGGCGGGAGTCAGCCGGCCTGAACGGCGGTGGCACCGCTGGCGACTTGAAGGTCCGCCTGGCGGCGACGCTCGTCCTCCCGCCGGTACATCAGCTTGATGAGCGGCCGGAGCACGATGTGGTCGAGGGTGCCGAGAAGGATGAGCAGATCGGTCGCCAACGTCCAGTTCTGGACGTAGAAGAGATCGAGCCGGATGTACGCCTCGAACGAGGGATTGTCCCTCGCCTCGACCTGCCACAACCCGGTGATGCCCGGACGCACCTGATGCCTGGCATTCAGCTCTTCGGGGAACTCGGCAACCTCACTGGGCAGTGCCGGCCTCGGTCCGACGAGGCTCATCGTTCCCGACAGCACGTTGAACAACTGGGGCAGCTCATCGAGGCTCGTCGCCCGCAGGAACCGTCCGATGCGGGTGATCCGCGGATCCTGTTCCATCTTGAACAGCGGACCTTTGCGTTCGTTGTCGGCCTCGAGTGCCGCCAGACGGGTATCGGCATCCACCACCATGGAGCGGAACTTGACCATCTCGAAGACACGGCCATCGCGCCCGACTCGCTGCTGTCGGTAGAACACCGGACCATGATCCTCGAGCTTGATCAGCAGGGCGATGACAGCCAGGACAGGCGCCGTGACGAACGCGATCGCACTCGACACGACGACGTCGAAGGCCCGCTTGATCGCTGCCTCCAATCCGCTCAACGAGGCAGAAGACATCTCGAGGAGCGGCTGGTAGCCGATCGCAGTGGTGTGTACTCGCTTGAAATCGATGCCGGATAGGCCCGGATCGATGAACAGTGTGCGGCCATGTGTCCGGGCCTGCGCAGACAAGTGGTTGAGCAATCCCCTGTCCAGTTCCGTCGAGCAGAGTACGACGACGTCAACGTCAGCTGACGCCAACACCTCACTGGCGTGGTCGTAGGTCCCCTTCCAAAGCTGAGCCATCCCGGAGGCCGCCGCTTCGTGTTGTTCTCCAATCACTGTCGTCACCCGCATTCCCAGCTCGGGGTGGACGAGGAACAGTCGGCTGAGGTCATTGGCGTGTCGGCCCGTGCCGACGACCGCCACTCGCATCGTGTATCGACCGCGCCGCCGCTCGGCGTTGAGGTAGGCGCGATGGACCGAGCGCCACAACACCAGCACGACGAGCACGACACTTCCTGCGAAGACGAGGTTGATGACCCGCAGATTGGTCGGTGCTTTCCGATCGATCACCAAGGTGATCGCCGACAGCGTCGCCACCGCACGGAACAGCCGGCTTATCTCGATCGACCGCACAGTGATGACCTGCGCAGTCCACAGACCGTGGAGCCGCATCGACCACAGGCCGACGGCGACCAGCACCGCGGCTTCGACGATCGCCTGCCGAACGCTCTGCGGACCGTAGGCGGCGACGATGAGCAGCGGTACAGCGAAGCCGACGAAGATGGCGATGGCATCACCGGCGCGCGAATGCGACCTGGAGCGGTTGTCTGGGTTGGGAGAACTGGCTGGAGCGCCTTGGTGTTCCGCTTTGGGAAAGCGTTCTCACACGAGCAAGCGCTGTGGGTGCCGCCTGTGGTGCAGACAGCCTGGTCGACGAGCGCGTTGCGAGACGCAGCTCCTTTGATGTCCTCATTGTTCCGCCGTTTGAATGAGCACTCTCGGCGACCAGACGCTCTGGTGGCTTCAAGTGTTCCGCCTACCGACGCCGCCGGCGTCAGTCGGATCAAGCTATCACGTGCCAGGACGGTCGGCGACTCTCTTTCTCTGAGCGGCAAGCGAACGTGAGTCCCTGTCGGCATCGACCTGACCGTGCAGGTCCACCACTGAAGCGTCATCGAATGCGGA
>CAVQTY010000002.1:0-103744 GCA_963716665.1 Ilumatobacteraceae bacterium | reverse complement strand
CGCAGCCGCCGGCGATCGTGGTGTGCCCGAACTGCGGGCGCAAGAACCGCGTGCCGGCGGCCGCCCCCGGGGTGCCTCGCTGCGGGCAGTGCCACACGTCCCTGCCGTGGATCGCTGCGGCCGACGACGGCTCCTATCTCGCCGTCGTCGACGAGGCCGTCGTTCCCGTGCTCGTCGACCTGTGGGCACCGTGGTGCGGTCCGTGCCGCGTGATCAGCCCGGCGCTCGAGGAGCTTGCCCGATCTCGTGCCGGCAGGATCAAGCTCGTCAAGGTGAACGTCGACGAGTCGCCCCAGATCGCCGGCCGTCACGGCGTGCAGGGCATTCCCACGCTGCTCGTCGTGGACCACGGGGAGGTGGTCGCCCGCCAGACCGGAGCCGCCCCGGAGCACGTCCTTCGCTCGTGGCTCGACGAGGCCCTCACGAGGACGCGCTCGCCAAGCTCCTCGACGGCCGGGTGACCGGCACGGACCGGACGTCGTCCGGTCCGACCACCTCGTCGAGGTACTCGTGCACGAGGCGCACGACCATCGAGCCCTCACCGACGGCGGACGCCACCCGTTTCACCGAACCTCCACGTACGTCACCGACGGCGAACACGCCCGCCGCGGTCGTCTCGAACAGGAGTGGACGGCGTAGTGAACCGTCGCGGTGGGGCACGGGCGCCACCGCGTCGGCCCCGGCGAGGACGAAGCCGCGCTCGTCGACGGCGACCTCGTCGCCGAGCCAGCGGGTGTGCGGCTCGGCGCCGATGAACACGAACACCGCCCGGGCGTCGACCCATTCCCGCTCGCCGGTCCGGGTGTTCTCCACCTCGACCCGCCGGAGGAATCGGTCGCCTTCGAGCCGCCGCACCTCACTGTCCAGGAGGATCTCGACTCCAGGCATCCGCTGCAGCCGGTCGACCAGGTATCGGGACATGCTCGCGCCGAGGTCGGACTCCCGTACCACCAGCCGCACCTTCGACGCTTTGGCGGAGAGGAACACCGCAGCCTGGCCGGCCGAATTGCCGCCACCGACCACGACAACGGGCTCGCCGACGCAGAGGTGGGCCTCCACCAGAGTCGCCGCGTAGTAGACGCTCGTCGCCTCGAACCGCTCGAGGTCCGGCACGGGGAGGCGCCGGTAGCGGACCCCGGTGGCGATGACCACGGCCCGCGCCGTCATCGTCGACCCGTCGCTCAGGCGCACGGTGTGGAAGCCGTCCTCATGGCTGAGGGCGACGGCCTCGGCGGGGACGCACAAGTCGGCCCCGAACTTCTCGGCTTGGAGCACGGCCCGCTCGGCGAGCTCGGCCCCGGACAGCCCGGCGGGGAACCCGAGGTAGTTCTCGATTCTCGTCGCGAGACTGGCCTGGCCCCCCGTCGCGATGCTGTCGAGGACGACCGTCGCGAGACCCTCGGAGGCGCCGTACACGGCGGCCGCCAGTCCGGCCGGGCCGGCCCCGGCGATCAGCAGGTCGTACACGTCAGCCCTCGGCTCCGGCGCCGGCAGGCCGATCATCCGGGCCAGTTCGGCGTTGCTCGGATTGCGCAAGACCCATTCCCTGCGCCAGATCACGACCGGCGTCTCCTCCGGCTGGACGCCGAGCTCGCGCAGCAGCGCCTCGGCCGCCCCATCCTGGTCGAGGTCGACGAACCGGTGGGGCAGCCGGTTGCGCGCCGCGAACTCGCGCAACCGGCGGGTGTCCGGCGAATAGCAGGAGCCGAGGATGCGGAACCCGGCCCCGACCTCGATGAGGATCGAGCGTCGCAGCAGGTAGGCGCGCAGGATCACGTCACCCAGCGCGGTGTCCTCGAGCACGAGCTCCCGCAGCCGCTCCACGGGCACGACCAACACCTCACCGGGCTCGACGACGACCGCGGTGACGAACGCCGCCTGGCCAGTGAGCAGGCTGATCTCGCCGAGGAACCGACGCGGCCCGTGCACACCCACCACGTGCTGCCCGGGGCGCTCGGAGCCCTCGGACACGGCGACCTTCCCTTCCAGGATGACGACGAAGTCGTAGTGCATGTCGCCCTCCCGGTACAGCACCTCGCCGACTCTGGTCATCCGACACTCGCCGCGCTCGAACAACATGGCGATCTGGCCCTCACCGAGATCAGGAAACGCGCCGTACAGATCAGGCGTCTCCTCGAACGGATGCCCGGCGAGCAGCACGTCAGTCATGACCGTATCGTCGTCGTGCCGGGTGCGGATGACAATCCCTTGGACGCGTAATCGAAGCTCTACGCGACGGCGGGATGCGGCAAGAATCCGGGCGGCGCGAAGTGAAGCCTGCAGTCGGCGCCGACCTGAGGGCGCCGATAGTCCAGCCCCACCGCCGAAGAATGTCGAGCGCTCGGCCCGCCACCGCAGCACAACATCGCAACCTCTCGGCATGGGTCGTCACCATCGGTCGACGAGCATGCGGCTGACCCGCCGTCGGCGCCGACCTGATCAACGAAGTAGGTCACTGCGACCGGAGGCGATCAACCTGCTGACGGCGCTTGACTGCTTCGGTCGGGTCGGTGAGGACCCGACCACGCGTATCGCTAGCAGGTGCGAATATCGCAAATGCCCCCGACGAGGCGGAAGTCTCGACGCCGGGGTATTACGCCGTGCCGTCGGGGCGCCGCCGACCACGACAGCGTCAAGCACCCGGGTCGCGCAGACCGGTGGGGGTAAAGGCAATGACCGGATAGAACGCAGCGCGTCCGGTGCGCCGTCGCCCTGCGCCGGACGCTCCACGGGTCGCATGGCATGACCGCGACGGAGGCGATCGCACCGTACGTGGTGCGCCGGCCTGCGGGCGGGCGACAAGTGCGTCGACGTCGTCGATGGCACCGAACCCGCCGAAATCAACGCCGCACTCGGCCCTCACGTCGACGCTCCAGAACGGGCGGGAGGCAAGCAGCTCGAGGTCATCCCTGCCTCCGACATGCGTTCCTCCTTCAACGAACCGCCCGCGAGCAGCACCGTAGTGCCGCAGGTCCAGCCGCCCGACGGCCACTACGCGCTCGACCTGACGAGCCCTACGCCGACGAGCCACGTCCACCGGCCGTCGGCACCGGCAGCTACCCGATGCCTTTCACGCAGTCGGCTCGGCGAGCCCAAGCCAGCGGTTACGAAGGACGAGCGGGACGCAGCAGCCTGGCGGGCATGAACGGAGCGGGGCGAGCGGCCCGCGTGAGGCAGCTCCGCCGCCGCCCAGCGGTCAGTGAGTCCGGTGCGGAAAAGTTCCCTCTGCCCGAACGAGATGGTGCCGCTCGACATCGACCGGTCGGGTCGGCGACCGCCTCTCGCGCGGTCTCGGGCTGGACTCAGCAGGCTGATCAAGGGGTCGACGACTCCACGAAGCCCGCAGACGATCACCCCCCGACGTACGTCGACCGCCCGTGCTCTCCTTCACGCGTCACCTGACTTATGAGCCCGTCGCGGCGAGAGGGCGCGTGTTGACCCCAATTGGCGTGGTTCCTCACGCTCTGTCTACGCGGGCGCGTGGTGCGCGCACATGGTGTGGTCGTCATACTTGAAGATGATGCCGCCTGCCGGAGCGAAGTCTTACGAACAACGCTGGGTCGAGGGCCGGTCGCTCCGAAAGGAGGTGCCGCGGTCAGGGCACGCACGGTGGGAGCCCGATCCCCGACGGCCCGATCCAGTGGCGCGTCTCGACGCGTCGAATTCGACCCGCGTCCCGGACCTCGTGCCCGTGCGCTACGAGCGGATGCTGGTCTCTCCCTTCGCGTTCCTTCGCGGTGCGGCGCAGCTCATGGCCGACGACCTTGCAAGCACCCCGGTGACTGGCTACCGCGTGCAGGCGTGTGGTGACGCACACCTCGCCAACTTCGGCGTGTTCGCAACACCCGAGCGGAACCTCGTCTTCGACGTCAACGACTTCGACGAGACGCTCCCGGCTCCGTGGGAATGGGACGTCAAACGCCTCGCGGCGAGCGTCGCCGTGGCGGCTCGCAACCTCAACATCGAGGAAGGCGCGCGCACGGCGGCGGTCGAGGGCACCGTGCGCGCGTACCGGGAGCGCATGAACGAACTCGGACCGATGTCGCCACTCGACGTCTGGTACGACCGCGTCGACGTGCAACGAGTCCTGGCCATCGCGCGTGAGGAGCGGGCCATGGACCTCAAGGACGCCTTGTGTGTGGCCAAGGTTCGCCATCGGACGAGCCTCGGCGCGCTCCCCAAGTTCACTGCGATCGTAGAAGGCCGGCGTCGCATCGTCGACAAGCCCCCGCTCATCGTCCACGACGCGATCGAGGATCGTGACGCGGAGAAGATGCTCGCGCGGTACATGGAGTCCCTCCCTCCGGACCGGCGCCCGCTACTCGAGCGTTGGACGATCGTGGACGCCGCGCGCAAGGTGGTCGGCGTCGGCAGCGTCGGGACCCGTTGCTACCTCGTTTTGCTCATGGACCACGACGGCCGAACGCCGCTGTTCCTGCAACTGAAGGAAGCGAAGGAGGCCGTGACCGCACCGCACGCAGGGCCCTCCGAGTTCACGCACCAGGGCCAGCGCGTCGTGGTGGGGCAACGGCTCATGCAGGCCGCGAGCGACATCTTCCTCGGCTGGACCACCGATGGGGGCCATCACTACTACGTCCGCCAGTTCCGAGACATGAAGGGCTCCGTGAACCTCGACGTCATGACTGAGTCGGGATTCGCGACCTACGCACGATTGTGCGGTCGTGTGCTCGCACGGGCGCACGCCCGGTCTGGCGACGCCGCCGCGATCGGCGGCTACCTCGGCCGGCGACGGACGTTCGACGAGGCCGTGGCGGTGTTCGCCGACGCGTACTCGTACCAGACCGAACGCGACCATGCTGCGCTGGTCGACGCCGTCCGCTCAGGGCGCGTGACGGCGGTCGCGCCGCGTTGATCACGTGGCCGTCGACGTCGAGACGTCCGACGCGATCGGTGTGTACCCGCGCCTGCCCGAAGAGCAGATCCACGCCCGCGCAATGGGTAGAGCATCGGCCAACGGAAGCGCGGCGATATCCTGTACCGGGCTGGCGACATGGACTATCCGTTCCTCGTCATGCTGGACGGTCTCGTTGCGCTCGTCAACGACGCGACGGGCGAGGGCGGATCGTGCGGACGCACCGGCGCGGTCGGTTCCTCGACGAAATCGGCCTCCTCAACGGAGAGCCGTCGTTCCTCACTGCTGTCCTGCGCGGCTGTGCCCGAAGTTGATCGTCCCGTTCCAGATCGACTTCGCCATGGGCGATCGACGGTACCGGTTCGACCGATCGGCTCGCCGCGGTCCGCCCGGGTGACGATCGGGCGCTTAGGAGTGGCGGGATACCTTGTCCGTGGTCTCCCCCGCCGTGTTGGGCCAGCTCGGACGCCGGCTCGTGCCACTGGTGGCTCCGGATGCCAGCACGGCAGAGCTATCGGGCTCTCATGGCGTCGAGCAGGCGGACCTCGTTGAGGTCAGGAGGTGACGATGCCGAATGTCGAGCAGCGACCGGCGAGGTCAAGCAGTCGGAGTACGAGCCACTGTCGTCGATGGCGGTCACGACGGCGACGATCGACACGCCGTCGTTGACGAGGGCCACGCGATCACCCACTCGCAGGTCTTCGTCACCATCGAGGCGAGCTCGTGCACGACAGGCCGGCGGTCGACGATCGTGTCGAACTCGACCGGGATCTCGGCCTTCGGGATCAGCGTCGCCAATCGACAGCTGTCGGCAGTCTCAGGCGGCGCTCGACGTGCCGACGAGGTGGAGGTGTTCGGCCGCTGGACCCGGTAGCACGCGAGTCTGAACGACCCCGTCCGGATCCACCGACACAATGCGGGCAACGGCGAGCTCGGAGTCATCGCTACCGACAAGGAGATATCTGCCGGCCTCTACGTCGACTCCGGGGCGTGCGTGATCGACGAGGGCTGGAGTGAGCCCGTCCTCGTCTTGCGCCTGGAAGTCGATCCAGAGATCCCAGGTCAGCGTTCCGTCGTCGCTCTTCATTAATGTCATTGTCGCTCTCCGTCACCCCGCGGACAACGCCGGACTCGGTTGGGGCGAACCGAAGCAAGAGTCGAGTCTGGCCAGCGTCGAGGCATCGCTGTCGGGGAGGACGATCGAGTAGTGCGGAAACACCTGCGTTGGCCAGAGCGGGAACCCGGCTTCGCGCACCGTGCCGAACGTTGACAACCGCAGCTGTCGATAGCGGACCGGACCGATCTGCGGCACGTTCGCGACCAGCTGAGCCACCGTCATGTCCACGGCGCCGTACACCGACAGCCCGAGGAACCCGTATTGGCGGCGGCAACGCTCGAGGCTCATCTGCACCGAGTCGGCTGCGAGGAGTCCGCCGCGCACGACGATGGTGGCGTCGTCTGGCGGTGACTCGTCCCGCAGAACGATCGGCCTCACATCAACCTCATCCGCTGCCGAACAGACTGGCGATCTTGCTCGCGCTCTCGCGCCGCACGGCCTGCGGCACGTGGGAGTAGACGTCCATCGTCACGTTGATCGCCGAGTGGCCGAGCTGCTCCTGGACGACCTTCGGGTGGACGCCTGCCTGCAGCGCGAGCGTTGCCATCGTGTGGCGAACGTCGTGCAAGCGGATGCTCGGGACGCCGGCACGCTCGCACGCGGTGTGAAACATCGGAAGGTAGCGCTGCGGGTGATACGGCTGGCCGGCCTCGTCGACGAACACGTAGCCGGTGTCGGTCCACGCTGGCCCGAGGGCGAGCCGCTCGGCGCGCTGGCGTCTGCGGTGAAGAGCGAGCGCGGCGACGGTGGGCGGAGCGAGCACGAGTTGTCGCTGGCTCTTCGACTTCGGCACCGACACGACGACTTCGTGGTTGGCGTTGGTGCGTTGCTGAGCGACGGTGAGCGTTCCGGCATCGAGATCGACGTCCTTCCAGCGCAGGCCGGCGAGCTCGCCGCGCCGCAATCCGGTGTGCAGGGCGAGGACCCACAGTGCCGTGAGGCGGTCGTTGGCCACGGCGGTGAGGAACGTGGCCGCCTCGTCGGCGGTCCAGACGTTCATCTCCTTGCGCTCGCCTCGTGGCACCCGCGCGCCGGAGGCCGGGTTGGCCGGGATGAGGTTCCAGCGCACGGCGTCGGCGAGAGCGCGATGCAGGATCCGGTGAGCGAGCTGCACCGAGGCGACGGCCAGAGCACCGCCGTCGATGCGTCCGTGATCGAGCAGGGCCGCGTGCCACGCCTTGACGTCCAGCGGTGAGAGGTCGACGAGCCGCTTGGTCCCGAGGAACGGGACGATGTAGCGACGGATGATGTCGCCGTAGTTGGTCCACGCTGTGATCGCCAGCTCCGAACGTGCTCCGTCGATCCACAGCTCGAGGAACGTCGCGACGGTCTGGCGCGACGGCGCAACGTAGGTGCCGCGCTGCAACCCGGCGAGCGCCTCGTTGAGGGCGGCCTGCGCGTCCTTCTTCGTCCGGAACCCACCGACCTGCTTCTGCTGCCGGCGCCCTTCGATATCGAGGCCGAGGTCGATGCGGTAGCTCCACGTGCCTCCGGCGGTGCGGGGCCTACGGACGGCGCCCTTCATGGACGGCGACGATAGTGCGCTTGACGCTCGTTCGTGGACACTCCGTGGACACGAGATCGCCTTGTGCGATTGTGAACAACGCTCGATGGCGATCTAGCTGGCTATTTCGTAGAGCCGGGTGTGGGAATCGAACCCACGACCTCATGATTACAAGTCAAGTGCTCTGCCAACTGAGCTAACCCGGCGCTTGCCGTCGAGGTTATCGCCCCAGGTAGACAGCTCGAAACGGCTGCCTACTGCTCGGCGGTGAGACAACACCGGAGCAACTCAACGAGCACCACCCTGATCCGTGCGGATCTGCGCGGGCGCAGAAGCAGCCGGACGAAGTGCGATTTCGCCGCAGCGACGATTTAACCGCCGCGCTCACGAGGCCAGGTAGACCACCACTTCGGTGACCTTCTTGGCCACCCAGACACCAGCTTCCACAAGCCATACCGTCATTGTTCTCACCTCCTTGCTCGTGCTCGTGCGTTTGACGTGTCAAGCAGCGATCAGACGCACGGTGGTCTGTTCGGGACGACCGCGGCAGCGGATTGGGACCGCCCGGCACGGGTCAGGTGGCCGGATGGGCGCGTCGCATCGAGAGGTCGGTGCAGGCTGCGCAGACGCCCTCGGGAATGACGCCGGCGCGGCTCAGCAGGGCAAAGATCCTGCAGCCGATGCACAGACCGAAGACCGACTCCAACGTCGCGGCGACAGTGATGAGGGCCACGAGCACGAGGGCGAGCGTCGTGGCGCCGAAGGCGAAGTGAGCGACCATTGCCGACACCGAGACGGTGGCTCCGATCCCCTGGGCGAATCGCTTCGGCGGGCCGTCGACGGGGCGTGGCGAGATCGCCAGGGCGGGGACGATGACGCGGGTCGCCAGGCGGCCGAGCGGACTGAACGTCGGTCCGGCTGCGACTCGGGCAATGAAGCCGTACGCCAACGGAACGAGCACCCACGTCCACCGCGGGATCAGGATCAGCAGCGTCATCACGACGACGCCGCCGGCGACGACCCGCGCCGCAACCTCGTTGACCGGGTTCGGGAAACGGAAAAGCCGACTGATTCAGTCGACTTTATCAGCGGCTCGCCCGTGCCGCATCAGCCCCGGGAAAGCTGCATCATCCCGTATGCCCGGCCGGCGTGAAAGCGGGCGATGACGCGCCGCTCCTCGACCATCGCCTTGCGGTACGTGTCCCAATCCTCGTGCTGGCCGATCAGTTGCTCGTAGTACCAGACCAACTCGTCGACTGTCGCGTCGTCGACGTTGGCGGCCGGCTCGCTCAGCGCGACGTCGCCTTCCAACACGGTGTAGGCGTAGAAGTCCTGCTGCGTCACGTGCAGCGCTGCCCACGGATCGCGGCGCAGGTTGTGGTACTTCGCCCGGGTGGCGGTGATCGAGATACGGAATACACCCTGGTCGTCGATGTGATACATCACGTTGGAGAGCTGCGGCTTCCCGTCACGGCGCCGCGTGACGAGCACTCCGTGGCGGTTACGCCGGGCGAATTCGAGGGCATCGGCAACTTCCATATCGAGTGCAACGCTCAATCATCGATTCTCATGCCGAATCTGTCGCATATCGGCGATGAAACCGGCGTCAGAACTTGTCCTAGCGGCGGTGGCGAGCGACCTCGTAGGTCGCCAGGGCGGCGGCTGCCGACACGTTGAGAGAGCCGATCCGGCCGCGCATCGGGATGCTGACCACGGCGTCGCACCGCTCCCGCACCAGCCGGGAAAGTCCGGCACCCTCGGCGCCGAGGACGAGGCAGATCCCCTCGGCAGCAAGGTCACCGAGGTCGAACAGCGAACGGTCGGCGGCATCGTCGAGGCCGACAACCCAGATCTCAGCACCGCGCAGGCGCGTCAGCATCGCCGGGAGCCCACCGACGAGAGCGATCGGCACGTACTCGACCGCACCGGCGGCGGCTTTGGCGACGGTTGGTGTGACGTGGACGGCGCGGTGCCGCGGGATCAGCACGCCGTCGACGCCGGCTCCCTCGCAACTGCGCAGGATCGCCCCGAGGTTGCCCGGATCGGTCACCCCGTCGACGGCGACGAGGAACGGTCGCCGGCCGCGCCGGCCGCGCAGTAGCTCGTCGAGATCGGCTTCGGGGAGCTCGGCGGCGAAGGCGATGACGCCCTGCGGGGCCTCGCTCTTGGCCCGCGCCTCGAGCTTGGCCTTGGCCACGTGAGCCACTGGGACCCGTCCGACCCGCGCCAACTCGACGAGGTCGGCGACGCTGTCGTCCCCCGCCAGGTCGGCCGACAGCCACAGCTCGCTGACTCGCCGGCGGCCGGCGATGAGCAACTCGCGCACCGCTTGACGGCCCTCGACCTGCTGGCCACCGAGCCCCTTGCCGTCGCGCTTGGGCGAATCCTCGCCGACTCTCCCGGTGCGACCGGCCGCCTGCGACCGGGTGACACCGATGCGCGAGCGAGCCGAGCGAGTCGGCACGACCTTGGCCGCCGGTGGCCGTGCCGTTCCCTGGGCGCGCGACCGCGGTGGCGGTTGCGACGACCGCGTGCCGCGACCACGCTGGTCGCCAGGTCGCCCTCGACCAGGCACCGCCCCCTGGCGTCCTTGGCCACGCGATGGTTTGCCGCCCGACGCCTGGCGCTTCTTGCCTCCACCCGACCGCGGTGCGGCGCTCACGACGCGTCCCGCACGACCACGACAGCGGCGAAGCACACGACGCCCTCGCCGCGGCCGATCGCCCCGAGATTCTCGGCCCGACGGCCCTTCACCGACACCGGTGCGCCGATTGCTTCGCTGAGACGCTGCTGCATCTCGGCACGTAGGGGCGCCAGCCGCGGCGACTCGCACACGACCGAGCAGTCGGCGTTGCCGATCGACCACCCTTCGCCGGTGACCAGCGCTGAAACCCGGCGTAGCAGGTCGATCGAGTCGACGCCCTCGAGGGCCGGGTCCGTGTCCGGGAACAGCTCGCCGAGGTCGCCGAGTCCGGCGGCACCGAGCAACCCGTCGGCGACGGCGTGGGCGATCGCGTCGCCATCACTGTGCCCGACGAGCCCCGGCAATCCCGGGAACACACACCCGCCGAGAACGAACGGTCGGCCTGGGTCAGTGCCGGCACGGTGAACGTCGAACCCGTGACCGACTCGTACCTCGAAGCCGCTGCTCACGAGCCGACCTCGGTGGCCAGCCAGTCGCGTACCCAGTCGAGGTCGTCCCGTTCGGTGATCTTGCGGTTCCAGGACTCGCCAGCCACGATCACGACGCGGCCGCCGTTCCGCTCGACCGCAGCGGCGTCGTCGGTGTCATCGGCACCGGTGGCGAGGGCGGCGCGAAGGGGGGTCGCACGGAACGCCTGTGGTGTCTGCACGGCAACCAACGACGACCGGTCAGGTGTGCTGACGACGACCCCGTCGTGATCGACGACCTTGACCGTGTCCGTCACGGCGACAGCCGGGACCGCCCCGTCGGCACCGGCTCGCACGGCGGCGACCACGCGGGCGAACAGTTCGGCGCTCGCCAGCGGACGGGCGGCATCGTGCACGCACACGATCTCCGCGACTGCGGGGACGGCGCGCAATCCGGCGCGCACCGATTCGCTTCGCGTCTCACCACCGACGACCGCCACGTCAGTGTGCTCGCTGTGCCACTGTTCGACGTCGGCGGCTGACGGGAGAACGACGACCACGCCGTCGCTGCTCCGCCTTGCGACGTCACACGCCTTGTCGATGACGCGCTCGGCTCCTACGAGCTCGAACTGTTTGACCGAGCCGAAGCGCGCCCCCGATCCCCCGGCGACGACGATCGTCCACGTCGCGCCGTGGTTCAACACCGCCGCTCGGCTCGCTCACCGAGCCCGCAGCTCGAGGCGGTCGCGCTGGGTGATCGTGTACTGGCGGTCGTGCTGCTCCAGCCAGCCGAGGCGGATGAAGCTGGCGATCGCCTTGTTGACCCGCTCCCTCGAAGCTCCGACCATGCCGGCGAGCTCCTCCTGGGTGACGGGCAGCGTGAAATGGTCGACGCCGTCGGCGAGCTCGAGGATGCGCTTCGCCGTGCGGCCGGTGACATCGAGGAACACGGAATCGGCGAGTGCCTCGTCCATCACCCGCAGGCGCTGCGCCAGAAGGCGGGTGACGTTCCACAGCATCGTCGGGTGCTCGTTGAACATCTTGACCACCGGCGCGTACGGGACGGTGAGCACTCGCGACGCCTCCAGCGCCCGGGCCATCGCCGAGCGCGGTCGATCATCGAGCAGCCCGAGCTCGCCGAACAGGTCACCCTCCTCCATCAGGGCGATCACACTCTCCCGGCGGTCGATCGGGTTGCTGAGGGCGATCGCCAGCCGGCCCGAGGTCACCACGTAGAGGGCGTCGGGCGGGTCGCCCTCGTTGAACAACACGTCGCCGCGCACGAGCTGACGTTCCTCGCCGTGGGTGGCGAGTGAATCGAGGACTTCGGGTGTGGCGTCGGCGAAGAACTCGGTGCTCGCCAGGATGTCACGGAAGGCAGCGGTGTCGTTGGCCATGCAGCGTGCGAGGGTAGTCGGTCGAGCGACCGCGTACCTCAGGCGTCGCTGCGCTCCGTACGGATGAGGCCGAGCAAGGCGATGGCGATCACCCACGCGAAGAAGTACAGCCCGGCACCGACCCGCGACATCAGCTCGGCGTCGTCGTCGCCGCGGTCAGCGATGGCGAGCGTCAGTCCCTGGGTGAACGGCAGGTACTTCCCCCACTCGAGGTCGAGGGCGGCGAACAGCAAGCGGGCGAGGATGTTCTCGAGCACGAGCGGCCACAGCAGCAGGGCGGCCACCGCGGCAGGCGTGTTGCGGATCAGGTTGCCGAGACCGAACCCGGCGATCGTCACGCCGATCGCCAGCAGGGCGAACCCGACAAGACCGGCGCGCGGCGCATCGACGCCGAACTCCCCCGCTTCGGACAACGAGAACGACCCGTCGAGGAGGTTCGTCGCCAGGAGCCAGGCGGCGGCGATCACGAGGGCGATGAGGATCGCCGTGAGGAACAGGTGGACGGTGAGCTTGGCGAACAGTGGCTTGATGCGCGCCGGCTGGGCTGCGAACGTCGGGCGGATCGTGTTGTAGTTGAACTCCCCGGACATGCCGATCGTGGCGAGCACTCCCAGCAGCAGGGCGCTCAGCCAGCCCAAACCGCCGATCAAGTCGGCCACGTCGGCGGAAGTGAAGAACTCGTCGCTGAGCCCGGCGACGAGCGCTGTGATGACGACCGGAAAGGCGACGGCGATGATGACGAGAATCTTGTTGACGGTGATCGTCGACAACTTGATCCACTCGCTGCGGATGGCGTCGATCATCGCCCGCTCCCAGGTGCCGGCGGTGGCGGTGCCGGCAGTGACCCGCCCGATTGGTACTCCTGGGCGCCCGCCGTCGCCTGGAGGAACGCCTCCTCGAGCGATTCGCTCTGCGGCGACAGCTCGTGGAGCACCGTTTGCGTCTGGGCGGCGAGCTCACCGATCTGTTCGATGGCAAGTCCCTGGACGTCGATGCCGTCGGATCCGCACGGCCGGTAGCGCCCACCTGCGCGTTGGAGAATGTCGGCGAACGGCCGCGGATTTGGGGTGCGCACGCGCACCCACCGCTGGGCGTAACGGTCGATGAACTGGGTGACCGGTCCTTGCTCGATCAGCTGACCCCGGCCGATGACGACGAGGTCGTCGGCCATGAGGGCGATCTCGGCAAGGAGGTGGCTGCTGACGAGGATCGTCCTGCCTTCGCGGGCGAGGGCGACGAGGACGTCGCGGATCCACCGCACGCCCTCGGGATCGAGCCCGTTGGCCGGCTCGTCGAGGATCAGCGTGTGTGGGTCACCGAGCAGCACGCCGGCGAGTCCGAGGCGTTGGCGCATACCTAGCGAGTAGCTGCGCACCTTGCGTTTGGCGACGGAGGTCATCCCCACGAGCTCGAGCGCTGTGTCGACTCTCGACACGGCAATGCCGTTGCTGGCGGCCATCCAGCGCAAGTGGTTGCGCCCCGACCGGGCCGGATGCACGTAACCGGCGTCGAGGAGTGCCCCGACCTGGTACATCGGGCGGTCGAGATCGCGATACTGCTTGCCGTCGAAGCGAGTCGTGCCGCGCTCGAAGCGGTCGAGCCCGAGCATGCAGCGCATCGTCGTGCTCTTGCCCGAGCCGTTCGGCCCGAGGAATCCCGTGACACGTCCGGGGTGGACGTCGAAGCTGAGGTTGTCGACGGCCACGGTGTTGCCGAAGCGCTTGGTGATCTCGCGGATCTCGATCATCGCCGTGTGTTGCTCTCTGTGTCAGCGAACACGACGCCGGCGGTCGTGTTCGCTGACACAGAAGCTGGCTGTCAGTTTCCGAGTGACGCCAGGAAGTCGGCGGCGACGACGTCGGCACCGAGTTGATCGACTTCGACTTGGGCATCGAGTGCGGAGAGCGTCTCCGTGTCGAGCGCCGCATTGACTTCGTCGAGGGCAGCGGTCAACTCGGGCGTGACGACCTCGCTGCGCACCAAGCGGAAGCACCGCCTCATGGGGGATGATGTTGAGATCGTCCTCGATGATCACGAGGCCTTCCGTGCCGACCCAGGGTCCCGTCGACAGGAGGTTGCCACAGTCGAGCTCGCCGCCTTCGAGGCCGGCCTGCACATCGGTGAACGACAGCGGGACGAACTCACCGAACTCGGCGTCGAACTCGTCGCGGAACCCGGCGATCCCGTACGGCGAGCGCTCCTCGAACTCCGGTGGGGCACCCAACGTGATCTCCCCGCTCACCTCGAAGAGGCTCGACAGGTCGGTCAGCCCGTGCTCGTCGACAGCTTCCTGGGTGCAGACCATCGTGTCCTTGTCCTCGGCGGTCGACGGCGTCAGCACCTCGACACCGTCGGGCAGTGCCTCGCCGAGGGCGGCAACCTGATCCTCGACGGTTTCCGTCTCAGGCACGTCGGGCGCCGTCAGGAACGACAGCAACGACCCGGTGTACTCGGGGACGAGCGAGACCTCACCCTGCTCGAGGGCACCGAAGTAGGCCTCGCGGGAACCGATCGCCGCCTCGTAGCTGACGTCGAAGCCGGCGGCCTCGAGGGCCTGGCCGTAGATCTGGGCGAGCAGCTGGCTCTCCGGGAAATCGGCCGACCCGACCGTGATGGCACCGGGCTCGCCGGCTGGCACGCTGCTGCCGGGTGCTGATGTGGCTGGTGCCGACCCGGGTGCCGACGATTCAGGCGCCGCCGTAGTGTCGGCCGCAGCCTCGGTTGTGTCCACGGCAGCAACTTCGGTGGTGTCAGCAGCAGCCTCGGTCGTCTCCACAGCAGCCTCGGTAGTCGCCACGGCTGCGGCCTCGATCGTGGCGTCCGGGGCGGCGGTCGTCTCCGCCGCGGCTTCGGTCGTCTCCGCAGCAGCCTCGGTAGTCGCCACGGCTGCGGCCTCGATCGTGGCGTCCGGGGCGGCGGTCGTCTCCGCCGCGGCTTCGGTCGTCTCGGCCGCGGCTTCGGTGGTGTCCGCGGCAACTTCGGTCGTCTCGGCGGCGCCTTCCGTCGTTTCGGCGGCCGCTTCCGTCGTCGCCGCGGCGGCGACCTCAGCGGTCGCTACCGGCGCCGAAGTCTCCGCTCCGGCGGCGGCAGGCGCGCTCGTTTCGACGCCGGCTGCGGTCGTCTCGGCGCCGGCTTCAGTGGTGGCCGCGGCGAGTGCAGCCGCAGTCGTCTCCACCGCCGCGGTCGTCTCGGCGCCGGCAGCCGTTGTTTCTGCTCCCGCCGCCGCCGGCTCCGTTGCCGCCGGGGCTGGTGCGGCGACCACGCCGGTGGTATCGCCGCCGGCGTCCTCGTCGTCGTCACCGCAGGCGGCGAAGACCAGTACGGATACGGCCGCGAGGGCGGCAAGGGATCGACTGCGCATGGGCGGACCTCTCTTCGGAGTGAAGTTCTGCAAACCATAGTCAGACCGGCACTACCTGATGCCAGTGTCAGGTGCCACTACATGGCCAGCGACCCGCCGGCACTCGGGGCGCGAACGCCAGGTGAGACGACAAGGCGTTGCAGCAGTGCGAACAGTGCCTCGACGATCAACACGAGAGCGATCACAGCGATCGACGCCCCGGCGACCACGTCGTACCGGCGCGTACCCGTGCCCGAGAAGATGAACACGCCGAGCGTGCCGAGGCCGACGAAGCCGGCGATCGTCGCCGTGGCGATCACCTGGTTGGCCGCCGAACGGTGACCGGCGATGATCAGCGGCAGGGCATTGGGGATCTCGACCTGCCACAACGCCTGCATGCCGGTCAGTCCCATCCCGTTGGCGGCGTCGCGGACGTCGGCAGGGATGCTGTCGATTCCCGCGGCCGTGTTGAGGACGATCGGCGGCACGGCGAGGATCGTCAGAGCGACGAGCACCGGCCACAGGCTGAGCGGCCGCCACGTGAACAGCAGGCCGACGACACCGACGGTCGGGATCGCCCGCCACAGACCGGTGAGGTTGGCGGCGAGGAATCGGCCGCGGCCGCTGTGCCCGATCGCCAGCCCGACTGGCAGCCCGATCGCCGCGGCGCCGACGAGGGCCAGGAACGAATACCACAGGTGCTCGCCGAGTGCGACGGCGATGCCGTTGCGGCCCCACCAGTTGTCAGCGGTCGTCAACCAGCCGAGTCCGTCGAGAATCGTCCTCATGCCCGCTGCCCGACCCGCAGCCACGGCGTCGCCAATCGTCCGGCGAGGACGAGCACCGCATCGAGCACGAGGGCGAGGACGACGACGGAGATCAGTCCCGCCCACAACTCGACGACGATGCCGCGCGCCCGCCCGTCGGAGAACAGCCGTCCGAGCCCGCCGCGCCCGATCAACGCGCCCACGCTGATCAACGACACGGTGCTGACCGTCGCCAGGCGCAATCCGGCGACGATGCCGGGCAGAGCGAGCGGCAGGTCGACCGTGGCGAACCGATGGAGACTCCGGTAGCCCATGCCGTCAGCAGCGCGGACGACGGCGTCTGGCACGGAGCGCACGGACTCGACGATGTTGCGGACGAGGATGACGAGCGTGTACAGCGTCATCGCCACGACGATCGGCTTGTCGTTGGTGAACCCGAGCCACGGCCCGAGGACGACGAACAGGGCGATCGAGGGAATCGCGTAGATCACGTTCGTCGCCACGAGCAGCGCGGGGTAGATGCCCGGCCGGCGCAGGGCGAGGTACGACAGCGGAAGGGCCACGGCGGTACCGATCGAAACCGCGATGACGGTGTAGCGCAGGTGCTGCACCGTGTAGTACCAGATCACGTCCCAGTTGCCGGCGAGTTGTGGGCCGCTCCAGATCGGCACGTCGGCGAACAACCCGGACAACATCATGCGCTGAACGGAGTGTCGACGCGGTAGCCGGTCGGCTTGCCGGCATCGTCGTAGACGACGTCGCGGCGACCGACGAAGTCGCGGATGAACTGCGTGGACGGAGTGGCGAGGAGCTCGGCCGGCGTCGCCAGTTGGGCGATGTGCCCCGGCGTCTGCATCACGGCGATTCGCGAACCGAGGACGATTGCCTCATCGACGTCGTGGGTCACGAAAACCACGGTCTTGCCCATCTCCTGCTGAAGGCGACGGAATTCACGTTGCAGTTGAGCCCGCACGATCGGATCGACGGCGCCGAACGGCTCGTCCATCAGCAACACCGGTGGGTCGGCGGCGAGGGCGCGGGCGACGCCGACACGCTGTTGCTGGCCGCCGGAGAGCTGCGCCGGATACTTCTTCGCCAGCTGCCCGTCGAGGCCGACGACCTCGAGCAGTTCGCTGGCCCTGGCGTTGCGCCGCCGCTTGTCCCAGCCGAGCAGGCGGGGCACCGTCGTCACGTTGTCGATGACCGTGCGGTGCGGGAACAGCCCGCTCTGCTGGATCACGTAGCCGACGCCACGGCGGAGTTCGTGACGGGGCATCGTCGACACGTCGCGGCCGCCGATGCGGATCGTGCCGGAGGTCGGTTCGACGAGGCGGTTGATCATCCGCAGCGTCGTCGTCTTGCCGCAGCCGGAGCTGCCGAGGAGAACGACGACCTCGCCCTCCTCGACCGTCAACGACAGGTCGTCGACGGCGAGCACCCCGCCGAAGCGTTTGGTGACGCGATCAATCTCGATCATCGCCGTCATTGCGTTCCCCGGCTGGCGGTTAGGCGGGGGGGCGGGCGAATGTCTCGATCATCAATCCGACGTCGGGACCGAGGGGGTACAGGATCGGGCAGGTGCAGCCGTTGGCGACGTACTCGTCGACCTTGGCGACGACCTCGTCCGGCGATCCGGAGGCCGTGCAGCGTTGCACGACATCGTCGGGCACGAGCCGGCTCGCCGCCGCGACCTGCTCGTGCGTGGCCGGCCATGTGAGAACCGTAGCGATCTCGTCGAGCAACTCCTGCGGCACGCCTGACGCCTTCATGATGTGCGGTTGCTGACCGAGGTACTGGGTGACCATCAGCCGGGCGGCGTCGAGGGCGGCGTGGCGATCGGCGTCGACGCTGCACACGACGAGCTGCGGGCGGTCGACGTCATCGACGCTGCGACCCGCCTTGGCCGCGCCACGCGTCAGCGCCTCCATCGCCTGGACGTTGTAGGCCGGATCGACGAGGTAGTTGAGAACCACACCGTCGGCGATCTCACCGGCCAGTTCCATCATCTGCATCCCAGTGGCGCCGATGTAGATCGGCACGTCCTTGGGCCGGCGCTCCTGGTACACGTAGTCGAGCTCGACGCCGTCGAGACGGACGCGGGTTCCCTGGATCGACACCTGCTGGTTGCCGAGTAAGCCGCGCAGGGCAGCGATTACCTCGCGCATCACGGTGAGCGGACGGGCCCGCTCGATGCCGACCTTGCTGGCCAGCGGATCCCACCAGGCGCCGAGCCCGCAGAGGATCCGCCCGGGAGCGAGGTCGTCGAGCGTCGAGAACGTGCTGGCGAGGCGGGCGGCGTTGCGCGTCCAGATATCGATGACGCCCGATCCGACCTTGATCCGTTCGGTGGCGGCGGCGAACGCCGCCATCGGCACCACAGCGTCGCGCACGAGCCGGCTGTCCGCCTGCCACACGGCGCTGAACCCGGCCGCCTCGGCCTGCCGGACGTACTCGATCCCCTCGCCGATCGGATGGGCGTCTTGCAGGTAGAGGGCGACCGGGTACTGGTTACTCGCCATCCCGCCAGCATCGCACCCCCGACCAACCGATGGGTGTTCAGGGGACGGAACGGTCCCCTAAACACCCATCGGTCGTGACGCGGACGGTCGCTAGAGGCGGGCGAAGAGTCGGGCGGCTTGCTCGGCGGCGCGGGCGCGGACCTCGGCGATTTCGACGCGGGTCGGGACACCGTTGGCGACGAGCACCTCGCCGTCGGCGCTGACGACGTCTGTGACGCGGGTGCCGGGCGTGAAGGCGACATGCCACGGTGAATCGACGTGGTCGTACGTCCACGTCACCGTGTCGCCGGCACACTCCGGGAGGAAGCGGTAACCATTCGTCACCCAACTCCACGCCGTGTCCGGGACGGCGAGCACGTCGTCGGCACGGTGGGCGACGTAGGCGAGGCGGAACTCCTCGAGCATGTCGGCGCCGATGCCGTCGGTGCCGAGCACGACGTCGTTGTCACGGTGCGCGGGGCGGGCATAGCCGACGGCGTTGTTCATATTGCTGCGCGGGTTGTGGGCGATCGTGCCCGGCAGCGACCGATCGAGGTGCACGCAGTGGACGAGCAGCCAGTCTTCGGCGGCAAGCGCTTCCAACCGTGCTCCGGCGTCTGTATCGGCGGTTCCCTCGGCGACGTGAATGTGCACACCGACGCCGAGATCGGCGGCCAAGCCGGCCGCCGCCGCCAGCGTGTCGTCGGTGCACGTGAAGGCGGCGTGTACGCCGACCATGCCGCGGCCACCGGCACGCAGGAATCGCTCGTTTTCGGCAAGCCCGCTCAGTGCCCCATCGTCGCCGTGGCGGTTCGTCACGCCGTAGGCGCACGCCACTCGCACGCCGACTTCGGCGCAGGCTTCGGCGATGACGTCGAGGCTGCCCTCGATGGCGTTGGGGCTCTCGTGGTGGTCGACGATCCCGGTCGTTCCGCACAGCAGCGCTTCGAGGGCACCGAGGCGCGCAGACGCCCGCAGCATGTCGAGGTCGAGGGCGGTGTCGAGCCGCCACCAGATCTGCTCGAGGATCTCGCTGAAGTCCGTCGGTGTCTTTGGTGGAGGCGGCATGCCACGGGCGAGCGCCGAGTACAGGTGATGGTGCGAGCAGACCAGGCCGCCAGTCACCGAGCCCATCGACGCAGGCTAGGCGGCGCTCACGTCAACGGAGACAACGGCGGCGCGGCCCTCAGGAGTGCGGTGCGCATGCGTGAAGGATTTCTCATGACACGCTCACCCAAGCCTCAGGTTGTCTGGCGACGATATGCATCGGAGGCGGTGAGGGTCGCCGTCGTTCAACAGTCCGGTGAGGGCCGAATTCCGCCGTCGGCCCGCACCGCGTTCGCGTGCGATCACCGCTCTCAAGCTGACGTCACGCGGCGACTTCGGCTCGTGCCGCCGGCACAAGTTCGCGTTCAGCACCCCCCGACTGATCCGACCGCCAGCGCCTGCGGGCTCGCGGCAATGATCTCACCTCGTGCGTTGATCAGCCATCGCGCGCCGCTCCACCCCTGTACCGCGGCAATCGGCTCCGTCGCCAGATCGGAGGTTGGCGCGACGTTCGCCTCGAGATCCCCGGCTGTGAACGGCACGGCGACGAAGCGGGCCGTGCCGGCTTCGGTGTCCAGCATGCGCTTCGCGCGTGCGCAACGGCAACCAGTTTGCGATGGCATCGTCCAACCGGTTGGCCGGCACCGCTGTCTGCGCGTGTTCCGTGTCGTGGAGCCGTTCGTCGACGAAGGCCAGCAGTGTCTCGCCCTCATCGGGGACCTCGCGATCGAAGTAGAGGTCGAGGACTGCGGCGAAGTCGTCGCCGAAGGGGCTCGCCCGTACGCGATCCCGTCGGCGAGGATCTCGAATTCTTCCGCCTCCCGACCGAGGGCGACGGTGATCTCCTCGTCGAGCCGATCGACGAGGACATTACGCAGCAAGAATATCGGACACGGCGGCGGAGAGAGCGAGCAACAGAACCACCGCGAGGACAATGCGGACGCGCATGCTGCCGAGCAGTCCCTGCGAGTGGGGAACCGGCGGCAGCCCGCCGTGCGGTCCGGCGGATGCTCCGTCACGAGGCTGGGTTCACCCTGGTTTCGATTCGTGCCGCGTGTCTGCGAACGACGACGTTCATCCATTCTGACGCCCAGGTGCATCGGAGCAGCCCCCTCCCGAGACTTGGGCGGCACAGTAGGCACCCGCCATTGCGCTCGCCACCGATTCCGTCGTATCAGGCATCATCCGGGCTGGCGCCCGTGCCGTCGGGCCCCACCGGGCGGGAGCCCGGAGGCGAGCGCAGAACGTGCGCAATCGGCTCACGTCGATGGCGAAGCACATCTTGCCGTGGTGGTCGCCATAGAAGAGGGCGAGGTACACGACAGCGCCGCCGACGTAGGCGGCACCTATGGCGCACAGCACCAGACCGTTGACGACGAAGAGCGCCGCCCAGGCGAGTTGGTAGGCGACGAAGCAGGCCTCCGTGATGAGGTAGGGCCAGTGCACCTTGACGGTGTCGGGCTTGTCGGATCGCCGAGTCGTTGGGTGCTGAGCTCGGGCATTGACGATCGACGCGGTGGTGACCGCTGCCGCCTTGGGCGTGCGTTCGAATTCACTGTGCAGAGGACCGAAGAGGCCCTCGGCGAACGAGCTGAACTGATGCGGGAGCATGCCCGTGTTGATGACGAGGTACGGGACGATTCGGCCAACGCGGCGGCGCAAGACGGACGGAGTGATCCTGCCGGAATAGGTCGACTTGGTCTCGAGTGAAGCGACGGTCGCCGCCACGACTGCCCACAGGGCAGTGGGAAGCACATAGAGCGTGATGCCGAGGGCGGGGTCGAGGACGCCGAACCAATGGTCGGTGTAGATCATGAACGGCAGGATGACGACCCACAGTGTCCACGCCGGCCATTGCCAGGAGATGCACATGTGGTACAGGAGATGAACTCGGCGGGCCCATGGGCAGTGGAACCGGCGCAGGAGCGTGGCGAGGTGCAGCCGTTGCAGCTGCACCCAGCCCTGTGTCCAGCGGCGCTGCTGCGCCTTGTACGCGGTGTAGGTCGCAGGGAGTTCGGCAGGCACGACGATCTCCTTGACGAACTTTGTCCGATAGCCGGCGAAGAGGTGCCGGAAGCTCAGCTCGCAGTCCTCGACGAGGCTCGCTGCCCGCCAGCCACCGGCAGCTTCGACGGTGGAGGCTCGCCAGATGCCGGCAGTGCCGGTGAAGTTGACGAAGCGCCACCTGGCGGAGCGCCAGGACATCTGCAACGTGTGGTGGTCATCGACCCACAGCGACTGCGCCCGTGTCAGCGCTGATTGGTCCTGGTTGAGGTGACCCCACTGGGCCTGCACGAGCGCCAGGCCGGCGTCGGGCTCGCCGTCGGCGAGGTAGAAGTGCGGCATGGCGCGCCGCAAGTAGTCGCGGGGCGGCACGAAGTCGGCGTCGAAGATCACGAGGAACTCTGCGTCAGTGTGCTTACGTCCCGCCTCGAGGGCACCGGCCTTGTAGCCCTGACGGTTGACGCGGTGCCGCACATAGCACGTCACGCCGGTCGACGCCTGGACCCTGGCGCACACGGCCTCGACGAGGGCGCGGGTGTCGCCGTCGGTGGAGTCGTCGAGAACCTGCACGGTGAGGCGATCAGCGGGCCAGTCCAGCTGGCTCGCTGCCTCGATGACGCGCTCGGCCACCGCGTGCTCGTTGAACATGGGCAGCTGGACGCACACCGTCGGGTAGACCGCGGGGAGCACGCCCCCAGACTCCGGCGCACGGCCCCGCCAATAGAATCCGATTCGCTCGCCAAGGCCGCCGGCGAGGAACCACAAGGTTGCGAGGAACGGCAGGTGCAGCGCTGCCGTGATCGCCCACCAGCCAGCGGTGCGGACTTCGAACCACCGGGTGCCAACGTCCGATGTCGCCGAGTACGACAGCACCGCAGCGGACATCGCCAAGAGGCCGAGGCTCGGCATCCACCACCGGAAGCGCACCGCACAGTTCTTGGGCCCGTGTCCCGGCGGCGCCAGAGCATGGACGACGTGGGCGGTGCACTGGACATCGGTCGTCACGACAGCGCGCCCTTGGCGTTCCACGTGGGTCGGCGGGCTCCTCGCATCGGGTCGTCTCCTCGTTCACTCCGGGCACACCGCGATGGGCCGTTTGGTGAGACGACAATGAGAGCTGCGAATGAACAGGGTGTGGGTTGGCCGTGAGAGTGCTCTTACCGGAACGAACCGGGTCGGTAGTGAGCGGCCGCGCTCTCGACATCGAGGGCATCACCGAGGGCCGAGTTCCGCCATCGGCCCTCCCCGTGATAGCGGGTTACTGATTCTCGCAACCGTCGAACTGTGCGGCGGCACCGGCGTTGAGGTCCGCGTGGGGCGGCACACCGTCGTCAGCAGTTGCTGATTCCTCCCGTCGTCGAAGCCGCTGGGCTAGCGGCGAGGACGTCGCCTCGCTCGGTGATCAGCCATCGAGCGTCACCCCACCCGCGCACGTTGGCCACTGGAGGAGCCGGTGCATCGGTGACCAAACCGACGTTGATCCACGACCCGAAGACCACGCGGCAGTGCTCGCGTCGCTGCGCTGCGACGAGCGCCGGAAACGGGTTGATCGGCACACCGTCCGGCCGACGAAGTTCGAAGTGCAGGTGGGGCACCCCGACGGCGTTGCCACTGTCGCCCATGAACCCGACGATCTGGCCAGCCTGCACGCTGGTCGCCGACCCTACGGCGACCGGGATACGCCACCCCGCCGAGGCCCGACCGTCACTGGTACCCGGACTGTCATCGTTGAGATGGAAGTAGTTGGCGCGCAAGCCATCGGCCCTTGTGATGGAGATCACCACACCAGCGATGCCACGGTTGTCGAGCTGATGTCGGGTGACCACACCGTCAAAGGCCGCCCGCAACGGTTGTCCGGCAACCCCAAGGAGGTCGGTGCCGGCGTGGCGGCGCTCACCGTGTTCTCCTCTCGGTTCGCCCCACCCGTCGCCGAAGCTCACTGGACCGAGCGCCGGGAACGAGATCGACGGCACCGAGCCGTCGGGTCCCAGCCCCGATGACTCCGGTGATCCGGCGAGCCATATCGGGTCGATCGGCGGCGCCGTCGTCGTCGTGGGCGTCGCCAGGGTGGTCGTCGTCGTGGTCGACGTGGTCGTCGTCGTGGTCGAGTCGGGGGACGTCGCCGACGTGGTCGTCGGCGGCGGCGCTGTGGGGGCCTGGCCGAGCGTGGTCGAGGTCGACCCCGCCGACTCGGCCGTGACCGGCGACGAGGTCGTCGCCAATGAGCTCGAGCTCGCCTGCGGCTCCGTTCCGGGCGTGGTCGTGGTCGTGGTCGTCGTGGTGGTGGTGGTGGTCGACGTGGTCGTCGTGGTCGTCGTGGTCGTGGTCGTCGACGTCGTCCCGACGTCGACGGGCGGACTCCCAGACGCCACCGACGTAGTCGCCGCCACGATCATCACGGCGACCCCCGCCGCGAGCAGCGTCGAGGTCAGGCGATGTCTCGCGTCGGCAACCACGTGGTCCTCGGCGGTCTTGCTCTGCTCGGCCTAGAGCGGTGCCGTTGTCGTCGCCGCCGGCAGTGTCGTCGTCGTGGTCGGCGCCACGGTCGTCGTCGTCGCCGGTGCCAGCGTCGTCGTCGTGGCCGGCGACACCGTGGTCGTGGTCGGCGGCACCGTCGTCGTGGTCGGCGGCACCGTCGTCGTCTGGTCGGCGGCACCGTCGTCGTGGTCGGCGGCACCGTCGTCGTCGTGGTGGTCGTTGTGGTGGTGGTCGGCGCCGGCGCCTGGACGTACGTGACCACCAGCTGCGGCGTGTTGGTGCCGTTCTGCCGGCTGTTGAACTGCTGCTCGTTGTTCTGGTTCTCGTTGGCGTCACGGATCAGGAACCCGTTGTTGACGCCGGCAGTGAACATCGCCTGCACCTGAGCGGTGACGTTCCAGTCCCGGTAACCCGAGCCCGACGACGTCGTCGCGGCCGGACCAGTGGTGGCCGGCTGGTTGGCCCAGGTGACCCCGCCTTCGGTCCACGTCGCAGTGACCTGCGAGGCCTGCAGCGTGCGTCCTCCGACCGCCGAGGCGGCGAAGAGGCGCAGCGTCGCCGACTGCACGACACAGCCCTCTGGGATGCTGGCAGGCGTGGCGAAACGCACGACGGCCCGCATGTTGTCTGACCCGGACTTGGACAGCACCTTGAGGATCGAATCGCTGCCGTTGTTGTTCGACGGGCTGTTCTGGTCGATCCAGGCGTCGGCGTCGGCGCCATAGGTCTGCGTCGTCGCGCTGCACTGCGTCAACGGCGGGACCGTGGTGGTTGTCGTCGGTGCGGTGGTCGTCGTCGCCGCGGTGGTCGTCGGTGCCACGGTCGTGGTCGTCGGTGCCGCCGTGGTCGTCGGTGCCACGGTCGTGGTCGTGGGTGTCGGTGCCTGGGTGTAGGTGACCACCAGCTGCGGCGTGTTGGTGCCGTTCTGCCGGCTGTTGAACTGCTGCTCGTGGTTTTGGTTCTCGTTGGCGTCACGGATCAGGAACCCGTTGTTGACGCCGGCGGTGAACATCGCCTGCACCTGAGCGGTGACGTTCCACTGGCGATAGCCAGAGCCCGACGCCGTCGTCGCGGCCGCACCCGAGGTGGCCGGCTGGTTGCTCCAGGTCGCTCCGCCTTCAGTCCACGACCCGGTCACCCGAAGCGCCTGCAGCGTGCGGCCGCCGGTCGAGGAGGCTGCGAACAACCGCAGTGTCGCCGACTGCACCACGCAGCCCTCCGGGATCCCAGTAGGCAGGGCGAAGCGCACGACGGCCCGCATGTTGTCCGAACCAGACTTGGACAGCACCTTGAGGATCGAATCGCTGCCGTTGTTGTTCGACGGGCTGTTCTGGTCGATCCAGGCGTCGGCGTCGGCGCCATATGTCTGCGTAGTGGTGCTGCACACCGGCGGTGGCGGCGGAGGCGCCTGCACCGTCCAGCTGTGCGTGGCCGGGCTGGGGTCGGCCAAGCCGGTCGGGTCGATGGCGACCACCTGGAAGGTGTGGGCAGCCACCGACAGACCGGTCAGCTCGACCGGCGGCTCGCAGCTCGCGAACGCCGCGCTGTCAAGTGAGCACTCGAACTCGGCACCCGGTTGATCAGACGAGAACGTGAACGTCGCAGTGGTGCTGGTCGTCGTCGCGGGAGGTGCGGACCCGATGGTCGTCTCCGGCGGGGTTGGGGCGACGACGGTCCACTCGTGGATGGCCGGCGTGGCGTCGACCTTGCCGGCCGGGTCGATCGCGCGGACCTGCAGCTCGTACTCGCCGACGGTCAGGCCGGTGATCTCGTGCGGGGACTCGCAGCCGACGAAGTCGGCGCCGTTCAGCGCGCACTCGAACTCCACTCCTGGCTCGTCCGATGTGAACGTGAACACGGCGTCGGTGAGCGTCGTGGGGCTTGCTGGGCCGGAGGCGATCGTGGTGTCGGGCTCGTTCGGCGAGACGACGGTCCACTCGTACAGCTCGGGCGTTGCGTCGGCGTTTCCTGACGCGTCCCGCGCCCGTACCCGGTAGGTGTGGTCGCCTGGCGCCAACCCGGTGACCACCGCGGCCGACGTGCACGTTGTGAAGCTGGCACCGTCGAGCGAGCACTCGAAGGTCACCCCGGCCTCGTTGGACGAGAACGTGAACGTTGCCGTCGACTCCTCGGTAGGCGAGACCGGCCCGGTGAGGATCGACGTCTCCGGTGCGGTGACGTCGACCGTCGTCCAGGAGCGCTCGGCCGGGCTGGCGTCGATGTTCAGCGCCCCGTCGATGGCCCGGACGGCGAAGGTGTGCTCGCCGAGCGCCAGGCCCTGGATCACGGCGGGCGAGGCGCACGACGCGAAGTCGGAGCCATCGAACGAGCACTCGAAGTCGAGCTCCGCACCCAGCGTGGTGTCGTCGGATCCGGTGAACTCGAAGGCGACGTCGATCGACGTGTTGAGACCGGCAGGTCCGGCGGTGATCTGCGTGTCGGGCGCGGTCGTGTCGGCCACCACGGACCACCCACGCTCTACCGGGGTGGTCTCGAGGTTGCCCGACAAATCGGTTGCGCGCACCGCCAAGGTGTGCGGACCGACCGGCAGACCGTTGAGCTCGAACGGCGATTCACAGTCCCCGAAGACCGCGCCGTCGAGCGAGCACTCGAACGTCGCGCCCGGTTCGTTGACGGAGAACGTGAACGTGGCGGTCGTGCTGGTCGTCGAGGCGGCCGGGCCAGAAAGGATCGTCGTGATCGGCGGCGTCGTGTCCGGTTCCTGCACCGACCAGGTGTAGATGGCCGGTGTGGGGTCGAAGGCGCCAGCCTCGTCGACGGCGCGCACCCTCAACGTGTGCTGGCCGAAGTCGAGGTTGGTCGCCTCGAACGGCGACGAGCACGTCGCGAAGGCCGCGCCGTCGAGTGAGCACTGGAAGGTGAGTACGTCCTCGGCGGTGGCGTTGTCGGTTCCGGCGAACTCGAAGGAGGCCGCGGTGTCCAAGGTGATCGAGGGCGGTCCGAACGTGAAGCTCGTGTTTGGTGGCGCCGGGGCGACGATCTCCCACTGGTGGTCTTCGAATGGCGCGGCCAAGCTCGGCGTGTCGTCGACACCGCGGACGGCGAAGACGTGCTGGCCGACCGGCAGCCCGGTGTGGGTGACGGGCGATGTGCACGGCTCGAGGAGTCCGTCGAGGAAGCACTGGAACTCGGCGACGTCTTCGTTGACGGTGAACTCGAACGTCGCCTCGGTGCTCTCGACGACCTCGGCCGGTCCGGACAGGATCTCAGCGACTGGTGGCAGGTCGACGGTCCATGTGAACGACTCTGGTGTCGGGTCGACGTTGAGTGCTGCGTCGACGGCGCGCACGGCGAAGGTGTAGTCGCCGTCGAGCAGACCGGTCGGTTCGTACGGCGAATCGCACGTCCCGAAGGCGGCGCCGTCGAGCGAGCACTCGAACGTGGCGCCCACCTCGTTGGAGACGAACTCGAACACCGTCTCGCCGACGAGGATCACGGCCGCGGGCGTGACCGTGAGCGTCGTCGTCGGTGGCGTCGTATCCGGAGGCGCGTCGACGGTCCACGTGTACACGGCCGGCGGGTCTTCCACGAGACCGAACTCGTTGGTGGCCTGGACCTCGAAGGTGTGCTCGCCGTTCGTGAATCCCGTGTACGACGCGGGAGACGTGCACGGCAGGAAGTCGCCACCGTCGAACGTGCAGGCGAACGTCACGTCGGCCTGGTCGGCGGTGAACGTGAACGTGGCGTCCTGGGTGTTGCTCGGGTCGGCCGGGAACGTGTCGATGGTCGTCGTCGGCGGGCCGATCAGCGTCCACGTGAACGATGCCGGTGTCGGATCGGGGTTCAGCGCCAGGTCGACGGTGCGCACCTCGAAGGTGTGCTCTCCGGGCTCGAGGCCTTGCACGGTCTCAGGCGAGTCGCACGGCTCGAACGGCCCACCGTCGACGGCGCACTCGAACGCCAGGAGCAGCTCGGGCGTGGCGTTGTCAGTGCCGGCGAACGTGAACTCGACGTCGGGCTCGATAGTTGGCGTCGCCGGTGTCGTCAGCAGTTCGGTACTAGGCGCTGTCGTGTCGGCGACGGAGGTCCAGGTGTGGACGACCGGCGAGGGATCGACGTTGCCCTCGGCGGGCGCGTTGGGGTCGAGCGGCTCGGCGTTGTCGTTGGCGCGCACCTCGAAGGTGTGCTCGCCGGGGGCGAACTCGGGGAACTCCTCGAGCAGGTTGAACGGGCTCAGGCACTGGAACCAGTCGGCCTCGAGCGTGCTGTCGAGACGGCACTCGAACGTCAGGGCCAGCGGTTGGGTCTGGTCGTCGGTCCCGGTGAACTGGAACGTCATGTCGCTGGTCCCGCTGGCCGGCGCCAGGGTGAGGATGGTGTTCGGCGGTGTCGTGTCCTCGCCGGGGAGGATCGTCCAGGGATACTCGGTGGCCTCGAGCTGCGTGGCCTCGGTCTCCGGGTCGATAGCCAGCACCCGGAAGAGGCGTTCACCGACAGCGAGATCGTTGTACGTGACTGGCGACGTGCACGGCTCGAATGGGCCGAGGTCGATGGAGCAGAGGAACGTGGCGTCGACGACGTTGGCCTCGAACACGAACGTCGCCGTGGTGTCGGTCGTCTCGCCGCCCTCGGCCGGTTCACCCGGCTCTTCGGGCGGGATGAAGGCGGGCCCGTCGGTGACGACGGCGAGCACACCGCTGACCGTCCACGTATAGGAGGCGGGGGTCAGGTCGGTGTTGTCCTCGAAGTCGGTCGCGCGGACCTGGAAAGTGTGCTCGCCGACCTGGGTCTCGTCGAACTCGAACTCGTAGGCGAACACGCAGTCGCTGAACGGTTCGCCGTCGAGCGAGCACTCGAACGTCACGTCGGGCTCGTTGGACGAGAACGTGAAGATGCCCTCGAGCAGCGGCGACGACGAGCGGTGGGGCGAGATCGATGAACGTGTCGGGGGCGATGTCCACCGGCAACGCCGCGTAGGTCCAGGTGAATACGTGTCCGGTGTCGGGTCGACCAGCCCGCCGATGTCGACGGCACGCACCTCGAAGGTGTGCTCGCCGGGATCGAGGCCGAAGTACTCCTGCGGGTTGTCGCATTCGACCCACCCGAGCGGGTCGGTCGTGTCCAGCCGGCACTCGAAGGAGAGGTCGAACAGAGAGGTGGTGTCGTCGGTGCCGATGAACGTGAATAGGGCGTTCTGGCTGTTGCTCGGATCGGTCGGCTGGTCGACGATCTCGGTGTCCGGTGCCCCTGGGGCGGCGCTGATCGTGCACACCACGCCGGCGCACTGGGCGGGCTCGGCGTTGCCACTGGCCTCGTTGCCGCCGCCGTCGATGGTGTCGGACACGGCGAGGATGCCCCACCCGTCGTTGAAGTTGACGGAGTTGGCGGTCACCGTGTGGCCGCTGCCGTTGACGATGATCCCGTCGCCACTGTTGCTGTTGGCGATGTTGCGGTCGATCAGGTTGCCGTTGGTGGCGTCGGTGGCGTCGTTGACGGAGATGCCCTCACCGGCGTTGCCGGTCGCGTTGTTGAGGGTGACCACGTTGCGCAGAGAGATGCCCTCGACGGAGATCCCCGAGCCGTTGGAGCCGCTGGCGTTGTTGCCCTCGACGACGTTGTCACTGGAGTCGGACAGTTCGATGCCACCGGAGTTGCCGCTGACGTCGTTGCCGCGGATCAACGTCTCCGTGGCGAGGTCCAGCTCGATGCCGCTGGAACCGCCGAGGGTGGCGACGTTGCCGGTCAGCTCGTTGCCGCTGGACTCGACGACGCTGATCCCGGCGCCACTGTTGCCGCTGATCTGGTTGTCGGTGATCAGGTTGTCGTTGGCCGGCAGCAGCGTCTCGCCGACGGCGATCCCGGGCCCGCTGTTGTTCGCCAGCGTGTTGCCGATCACGGTGTTGTTGCTGGCGGCGACGAGGGCGACGCCCGCGCCGCTGGACTCGCCGACCGTGTTGTCCTCGATCCGGTTGCCGTTGGAACCTTCGACGCGGATGCCGTCGGCGGAGCTGGCCGTGATCGAGTTGCCGGTCACGGTGGCGAACTGGGTTCCGTCGAACAGCCAGATGCCATGTTGGTTGCCGACGAGGGTGTTGTCGCGGATCGTGTTGTCGTCGGCGTCGATCAGTTGGACCGCGGCTTCCTGGTTGAGCTGCAACGTCAACTCGGTGACGTAGTTGCCCGTCGTGCCGTCGCCAAGCTGGACACCGAAGTCGAAGTCCTGGACCAGGCCGTTGGTGATCGTGACGTTGTCGAAGCCGTTGTTGAGAACGCCGACGCCGAGGCCGGTGCCGTCGATGGTGTGCCCGTCGAGATCGACGGTGATGCCGTTGGCGCCGATGACCAGGCCGTTGCCGAGGCAGTCGAGCAGGTCGTTGGTGACGCGTGTGCTCACCGTGATCAGCTGGCCGCAGCTGACGGCGGCGGGGGTCGGCGGGGCCGAAACCGTCCACTCGTACAGGGCGGGCGACTCGTCGACGAGCAACTCAGCGTCCACGGCGCGCACCTCGAAGAGGTGGCCGCCGACGGCGAGTCCGGAGACGGCGTGCGGCGATGTGCACGGCGTGAAGGTGGCGCCGTCGAGCGAGCACTGGAACGTGACTGCAGGTTCGTCCGAGGAGAACGTGAACGACGCTGTGGTGGCCGTCGTCGTGACGTCGGGGCCGCTGTCGATGGTGGTGTCCGGTGGCACGCCTGGTGCCGGGGCGTTGATCGTCCACGAATGGGTCGCCGGGGTCGCGTCGGTGTTGCCGGAGAAGTCGGTGGCGCGCACCTCGAAGGTGTGCTCGCCGACCGCGAGGCCGGTATAGGCGCGCGGGGTCGTGCACGGCTCGAAGTCGGCTTCCACGGTGCTGTCGAGGCGGCACTCGAACGTCACCGTGCTGGCGTTGTCCATTCCTGTGAACCGGAACGTCGCCGTCGTCTGCGGCGTCGGGCTGACCGGCGCCGAGGAGATGTTCGTGGTCGGCGCAAGCACGTCGGAGGCGGCGGGCTCACCGCCGTCGCAGACGATGTTCTTGCACTGCAGCGGCAGCAGGGTGATCGGGTCGACCTCGCCGCCGGTGTTGCCTGACGCCGTGTTGCCCCCGCCGTCGATGTTCTGGCCGGCGACGATCGGGTCGGCGGCATAGATCCCCCACTCCGAGTTGTTGTCGGCCGCGTTACCCCTGATCATGTGCCCGACGTCGCCCACGTAGATGCCGTCGCCGGTGTTCGAATTCGCCGAGTTGCGGTCGAGCAGGTTGCCCGAGCCGGGTGCCGCGAACGTCTCGATGGAGATTCCGCCGGCCTCGTTGAAGTTGGCGACGTTGAGGATGAACTCGTTGCGCACCGACCCGTCACCGACGGCGATTCCAATGCCGCCTTCGCTGGCGTTGTTGGCCTCGACGCGGTTGCCGGTGGCGCCGTCCATCTCGATGCCGGCCCCGTTGAAGCGGACGTCGTTGCCGTCGACGACGTTGTCATGGGCCTCTGCGAGGATGATCCCGGAGTCACTCATGCCGTGGATGACGTTGGCGATCAGCTCGTTGCCGGACGACTGCAGCACGTCGATCCCGGCCTCACCGTCGAGGAGCTCGTTGTCCTCGACGCGGTTGCCATTCGAGCCGACGTGGAGCATCACACTTCCGTCGCCCGAACCGCTGACCGTGTTGTCGAGCACGGTGTTGTTGCTCGATCCCTCGAGCAGCACGGACGCGTCGGAGGACCCGGAGATCTCGTTGCCCTCGATGCGGTTGGAGCTCGCCTGGAAGAGGTGGACCCCGACGCCGGCGTTGCCGGCGAGCGTGTTGCCACGGATGACGGCGTGTTGAGTGCCGGTCAGCAGCCACACTCCCCCACCGCTGGTGACGACGGTGTTGTTGCGGATGATGTTGCCGTTCGTGCCGTCATCGGCGTTGGTCAACTGGATGCCGCCCAGCTCCTGGAGCTGGATGGTCATGTTGTCGACGATGCCGAGGGCGGTCCCGTTGCCCAACTGGACACCGGCGTCGAACTCCTGCACGACGCCGTTCGTGATCGTGACCGAGTCGAAGCCGTTGTTGAGGATGCCGAAGCCGAGGCCGGTGCCGTCGATGGTGTGACCGCCGAGGTCGAGCGTGATCCCGTTGGCGCCGATCACCAGCCCGTCGCCGAGACAGTCGAGCAGGTCGTTGGACACCAGCGTGCTCTGGGTGATCACTTGGCCGCAGCTCACAGCCGCTTCGACAGGCGGAGAAGACACTGTCCACTCGAACGTCGCCGGTGTCGGGTCGGTGTTGAGGGCGGCGTCGAGGGCGCGCACCGCGAAGGTGTGCGCGCCGACTTCAAGCCCTGTGTAGTCGGCGGAAGACGTACAGGGCTCGAAGTCGGCGCCGTCAAGCGAGCACTCGAAGGTGACCTCGTCCTCGCTCGACGAGAAGGCGAAGGAGGCGTCGGTGCTCACGGTGGTCAGGTCGGGCCCGGAGTCGATCGTCGTGTCCGGACCGGTCACGTCCGGGTCGGGGGCGACAATCGTCCACGAGTGGGTGGCCGCAATCGGGTCGATGTTGCCTTGGACGTCGACGGCGCGCACCTCGAACGTGTGCTCGCCCAGTCCGAGACCAGGGTAGGTCGCTGGTGATGTGCACGCCGCGAGGGCGGCGCCGTCGAGCGAGCACTGATAGGTCAGGCTCGGCCCGGGGGTAGCGTTGTCGCTGCCCCGGAACGTGAACGTCGCCGTGGTGTCGCTCGACGAGTCGTCGGGACCGTCGACGATCGTCGTGTCCGGCGGGGTCGAGTCGATGCCCGGGGCGGCGGGAATCGTCGTCCACGTGTACGTCGCCGGCGTGAGGTCGACGTTGTCGAACGGGTCGATCGAACGAACTTCGAACGTGTGTTCACCCGAAGGGACGAGTGAGTAGGTGACCGGGCTGCCGCACTCGTTCCACGTCTCCGAGTCCGGCGGCTGGGGCGGTTCCGGCGGTTCGCCGGGCTCGGGCGGTTCGGGGGGCTCGACTGGCGGATCGGGTGGCGCGTCGAGCCGGCATTCGAAACGCAACGCCGTGTCCGGGGCGACGTTGTCGCTGCCGGTGAACGTGAACGTCTGCGCCTCGAACATGCTCGAGTTGTCGGCGGGGAACGTGAGGATCTCGGTGTCCGGCGCGGTCAGGTCGGGCTCGTCCGGCGGTGGTGGCGTGCCGGGCTCGCACACCACGCCGACGCATTGCGCCGGCTCGCCGTTGCCGCTCGCCGTGTTGCCGCCGCCGTCGACGACGAACTCGCCGGCGGTGATCCCGAACGAGGCGTTGTTGTGCGCGGCGTTGGCCGTGACAACGTGGCCGCCAGCCGACACGGAGATGCCGTCGCCGAGGTTGCCGTTCGCCGTGTTGCCCTCGATCACGTTGCCGGGGACCGGTGCGCCGAGCGGGTCGAGGGCCTCGGCCTCGACGGCGATGCCGGTCGCCGCCGTGGAGTTGGCGACGTTGTTGCGGATCTCGTTGCCCAGCCCGCCCTCGACCGTGATACCAGAAGACTGGCTGCCGGTGACGTCGTTGTCCTCGACGAGGTGGCCGCTCGAGCCGCCGCCGATCTCGAGTCCACCGGGGTTGAAGCGCGCGTCGTTGCCGACGATCGACCCGTCGTGGGCATTGCTCAGCGAGATCGCTGCGCCGCCGCTCAGATGCACGGTGTTGTTGACGATGTCGTTGCTGTCCGAGTCGCCGACGCCGATGCCGGAGTCGCTCGTGCGGGCGACGACGTTGCCGTCGATGAGGTTGCGATGAGATCCGCTGCTGAGCAGAAGTCCTGCGTCTCCCGCGTCGAAGATCTGGTTGTCGACGATCTCGTTGTCGGTCGAGCCCTCCAGGAAGATGCCGCCGTCGCTGTCCAGCGCCGGGTCGTTGGTCAGGCCGCTGACGAAGTTGTCGGCGATCGTGTTGCCGCTGGCGTCGAACAGGTAGACCGCCCGCCCGACGTTGCCGAGGAACGTGTTGCCGATGACCGAGCTGCCCTCGGCGCCGCTGACCAGGGCGACGCCGTCGCCGTTGAGCCGGAACGTGCTGGTACGCACGACGTTGCCGTTACGACCGTCGTCGGCGTCGAGCAACTCGACACCGGCGATGGCATTGCCGTTGAACACGATGTCCTCGACGACGTTGAAGCGGGCCCCGCCGAGCAGGCGGACGCCGAACCCGAAGTTGGTGATCGTTCCGCCCTTGATCACGACGTTCTCGTGCCCGCTGTTGCGGATCCCGGCAAACAAGCCTTCCTCTTCGCCCGGCTCGAGCAGGATTCCCCCGGAGATCGTGTGTCCGTTGAGATCGATCTCGATGTTTGCGGCACCGACAACGAGACCTTCTCCGAGGCACCCGGTGAGATCGTTCTGGAGCACGACGCTCTCGGTGACGACGTCACCGCACGCGAGCGTCGCCGGGGTGCCGGACGGGGGTGCCGGTGGTGGGGGCGCGCCGGTCCCGTCGAAGCGCAGGATCAGTTGCGGCAGCGTGTTCTCCGGCGGATCCTGCGGAGACTCGCTGCTGGCGAACCACTGCTCGGCTCCCTCGACGTCGTCCTCCACGGCGTCACGGATCTGCCAGCCGTTGTTGGCGAGATCACCCGACAGAATCGCCGCCACCTGAGCGGTCACGTCCCAGTCGCGGTAGCCGGCCCCCGACGTCGTGGTCGCCGCGACGCCCGTCGTGGCGGGCTGGTCGTTCCACGTCGACGTGTTCTCGGCAAACGCGCCATCGAGCGGGATCGCCTGCAACGTACGACCCGGCTCGCCGCCGTCCGCGTACAGACGCAACGTCGCCGACGTCAGCGCGCATGCCGGCGCGTCGTCTGAGATCGGGAAATGGATCAGCGTGCGGGCGTTGCCGGCCAGGTCAGCGGAGCGGACCGCCAACTCGGGAGTGATGGCGAAGTTCTCCAACGGACTCACCTGGTCGACGAACACGTCGGCGTCGGCACCCAACGTGGCGTTGGCCAGGTCACAGTCGGCCGGGGGCGCGACTGTCCACGTGTAGGTCGCCGGTGTCGGGTCGATGTTGTCGGCCCCGTCCGTGGCGCGCGCCTGCACGGTGTGGCTGCCGACGGCGAGGTTGGTGAAAACCAGCGGATTGGTGCACTCCAACCACGCTTCGGGATCGAGCGTGTCGATCCGGCACTCGTACTCCATGAACTGCGCCGGCGTCTGGTTGTCGGTCGCGCTCACCGTGAACGTGGCGGCGTCCGTGAGACTTGGATTGGGTGGGGTCTCGAGGAAGGCAGTCTCCGGCGGGGTCACGTCGGGTGTGCCACCGAAGATGTGAACGTCGGGCTCCGGATCGGTGAGGCCGGCGCGGTCGATCGCTCGCACCTCGAATCGGAAGAGTCCGTCCTCGACGAGCGCGGTCTGCCACGGGCTCTGGCAACCGAGCCAGGCCAGCACCGGATCGGGCGGCGCGGTCGGGTCGGGCGGCTCCGGCGGCTCGCCAGTCTCGGTCTCGATCAGACGGCACTCGAAGACCAGGTCTTCGGGTGACGTAACGTTGTCGGTGCCCGTGAACGTGAAGGCCGAGGTGTTCTCGGTGTCCTGGACCGGGCCGCTGAGGTACTCCGTGTCGGGTTCCTCGTCGTCCGGTGGGGGGAACGGGCCCGTGGACTCGAACGCGCCGCTGTCGCACAGCGTGTTCTGCGGCCGGGCGGTCCCTCGTTGGTCGGTGAGCGGACAGGGACCGACGCCGCCGTCGAGGGCGAGGCTGTCCGGCCGGATGGCCATCGTCATCGTCGCCCCGCCGTTGTCGGCGACGGCGTCGAGGCCGGGATCGCCGACCGTCCGGTCCTTCGGGCCGATGAAGTAGCACGAGGGGTCGCCCTGCTGGTTGCCGCCCTCGGACCCGATCGCGAAGCTGCAGTTCGGGCCGATCAGGTTGCCGGCCACGATCGTGTTGCGGAAGATCACCCCGCTGCTCGGTTCGATCGGGAAGTTGACCGAGCCGATCTCGCCGCCGGCGCCACTGGCGATCGGTGAGCTGTTGCCGACGATCGTCGTGTTGACGACGCGCACGCCGGCATCGGCGTCGACGTAGAACCCGCCGCCTCGGGCTTGGGCGAGGTTGCCGCTGATCGTGATGTTCTCGTACGTCGACTCGGCGTCGCCGAGCACGTAGACGCCGCCGCCAAGGCCGCTGTCGTCGTTGATCCCGATGAGGGCGCGGTTGTCCCAGAACAGCGAGCGCCCGATGAACGTGCTGCCGTCGGAGTTGTTCGAGAACCCGCCGCCGTTCTCGCTGGTGTTGTGGCTGATCGTCGACTCGACGATCGTCAACGCGCCGCTGCCCTGGCTCTCGATGCCGCCACCGTCGTTGGTCGCGACGTTGCCGGTAACGAGCAAGCGTGTGAACGTCACCCGCGTTGCGGCGTTCTCGATGCCGCCGCCTCCGGCGCCGGAGCGGTTGTCGCGCACCACGGTGTCGGTGATCGCAACGGAGCCGTTGTTGTCGAGGAAGATCGCCCCGCCTTCGCCGGGCGCCGAGTTGTCGGCGAATGTCGAGTCGACGATCTCGACGACCCCGTCACCGCCTGAGGACAAGGCGCCGCCGCCACCCTCACCGGCTTCGCCGAGAGAGTTGGCGACACCGGCTTCGTTGCCGGTGAACGTGACGCCCGTGAAGCGCACGGCGCCCTCGGTCCCCGTGGACGCGCCGCCTCCCTCACCGTGGGCCGTGTTGCCGCTAATCGTGCCGCCGCTGACCGTCAGCACGGACTTCGACGCGACGCCGAGGCCGCCACCGTTGTCGTTGGCGAAGTTGTCGGTGATGTCGACATCGGTGAGCGTGAGGGCACCCTCATGGTCACTCCAGATACCACCACCGCCGCCTTCGATCGCGGCGTTGCCGGCGATCGTCGACGACGTGATGAACGCTCGGCTCGGTACACCCGTCAGGCTGACCGCACCGCCGTTGAGGATGCCACCGCCGCTGCCAGCCTCGTTGCCCTCGATGGTCGACCCCGTCACCCGAAGTGTTCCAGTGGCGGCGTGGACACCCCCGCCCCCACCGGTCGTGACGTTGTCGGTGACGGCGACCGCGTCGAGGCGCAACGTGCCACCCGAGAGGCTGTAGACGCCTCCGCCATCGTCCTCGGTGAAACCGCCGCGAATCGTGACGCCGGTGATCGTCACGTTGCCGGCGGTCTCGAGCAGGTGCACAACTCGGTCGCTGCCGTTGCCGTCGATCGTCGTCGCCGACGCGCCGGCACCGGTGATCGACACGGGCGCCGTGATGTCGAGGTCGCCGGTGTTGCCGAAGTCCTCGGCGGCGCCGGAGGCCGTGAGAGCGTACGTGCCCGCGGGGAGCTCGATGACGTCGGGGCCAGCGAGGGCATTGGCCTCCTGGATTGCCGCCCGCAACGTGCACGACCCTGACGCGGTCGCGCACGCGCCGTTACCCGGGATGGCGTCGACAGCGTCGGCCGGGCTGTTGACCTCGAGCGTCGTCGCTGCTGTCGCGACCTGCGGCAACGAAGTAACGGCCGCAGCGAAGAAGCCGACCACCATCGACATGGTGATGGCAACTACCCGCGCGCTCGGCGTCCTGCGTTCTGAGTGACCCGCCATGGAACCCGCCTTTCCCCTTGTGCACTGATATATGAGTGGCGGATGAAGAGGACGTGAGGAATCGATGAAGGTTCGTTCATCACGCGCGTGTTCGCGCGGGTCGTTTGACGCCGGGGAGCGGTCGGAGGGACTGAGCAGAAGCGAAACGCTGGCGATGTTCTCCGGAGCCGGCACCACGGCGGTTGGCGTCCGGCTCCGGAGATCAGCTAGCCGGCGTCGACGTCGTCGTCGAGGCCGTCGACGGCGGCGCCGTCGTCGTCGTCGTGGGCGGCACCGTGGTGGTGCTTGCCGGCGGCACCGTCGTCGCTGTCGTGGCTGGCGGTGCGGTCGTGGTGGTCGTCGCCAGCGTCGTCGTCGTTTCGACCACCGTGGTTGTCGGTGACGGTGGCGCCGTCGCGGTCGGCGGCGGGAACGTTGTCGGTGGCACCGTATTCGTGGTCGTCGTCGGTGCGGGTGCACGGACGTAGGTGACGACCAACTGGGGGGCGCTCTCGCCCTTCTCCCGGCTGTGGAACTGCTGCTCGGCATCCTGACCCTCGACGGCATCGCGGATCATGAACCCGTGGTTGGCGCCACTCGCCAGCACCGCCTGCACCTGGGCCGTGACGTCCCACTGGCGATACCCGGAACCCGACGTCGTCGACGCCACCGGACCGCTCGTCGCCGGCTGGTTGCTCCACGTCACCGACCCCTCAGCCCACGGAGCGACGACCTGCGCGGCATATAACGTGCGTCCACTCGCCGACGATCCGGAGAACAACCGCAACGTCGCCGACTGCACCGCACATCCGTCGGGGACGTTGGTCGGCATCGCGAAGTGCACCAATGCCCGCAGGTTCGACGCTGACTTCGACATCACCTTGAGCGTCGAGTCGCTGCCCTTGTTGTCCGCCGGACTGCCCTGATTGATCCAGGCGTCCGCATCGGCAACATACGTCGCGGCGACACCACACTCCACCGGCGGCGGCGGAGGCGCCACTGTCCAGCTGTGAACTGCTGGCGTCGGATCAACGTTGCCCGCCGCATCGACGGCGCGCACGTCGAACGTGTGCGGTCCGGTGGCCAGCGACGAGAGTTGGGCCGGAGACGCGCAAGGCTCGAAGCCGGCCGCGTCGAGCGAACACTCGAACGTCGCACCTGCCTCGTCCGCGGAGAACGCGAACGTCGCGCTCGTGCTTCCAGGCGACGTCGGCACGACAGCGAAGGCCGTGTCCGGTGCGGTGCCGTCCGGTGGCAGCGTCGTCGTCGTCGGCACCTCGGTCGTCGTCGTCGGAGCCTCGGTCGTCGTCGTCGGAGCCTCAGTCGTCGTCGTCGGCACCTCGGTCGTCGTCGTCGGAACCTCGGTCGTCGTCGTCGGCACCTCGGTCGTCGTCGTCGGACCTCGGTCGTCGTCGTCGGACCTCCGTCGTCGTCGTCGGCACCTCGGTCGTCGTCGTCGGCACCTCAGTCGTCGTCGTCGGCACCTCAGTCGTCGTCGTCGGCGCCTCAGTCGTCGTCGTCGGAGCCTCAGTCGTCGTCGTCGGCACCTCGGTCGTCGTCGTCGGCACCTCAGTCGTCGTCGTCGGCACCTCAGTCGTCGTCGTCGGCACCTCAGTCGTCGTCGTCGGCACCTCGGTCGTCGTCGTCGGCACCTCAGTCGTCGTCGTCGGCACCTCAGTCGTCGTCGTCGGCACCTCAGTCGTCGTCGTCGGCACCGGGGCGGCCACGTACGTGACGATCAGCTGGGGTGTCAACTCGCCCTTCTCTCGACTGTGGAATTGCTGCTCGGCGTCCTGGCTCTCGGTGGCGTCACGGATCAGGAACCCATGGTTGGCACCACTCGCGAAGATCACCTGGACCTGAGCCGTCACGTCCCACTGCCGGTAGCCGGCGCCCGACGACGTCGTCGTCGCCGCCGCCGCGCCGATCGTTGGCGGCTGGTTGGCCCACGTGACGGTGCCCTCCGACCACGCCCCATCGACCTGCTGCGCTTGCAGCCTGCGCCCACCGGCCGACGAGGCGGCGAACAGCTGCAACGTCGCCGTCTGCACCACGCACCCGACGGGAACCGTGGGCGGCATGGTGAAGCGGACCAGCCCGCGCAGATTCGACGCTGCCTTGGACATCACCTTCAGAGTCGAGTCGTCGCCCTTGTTGTCCGTCGGACTGCCCTGGTCGATCCACGCATCGGCCTCGGCAACGAGCGTCGCCGGCCCACCACATTGCACCGGCGACGGCGCCGGCACCGTCGTCGACGCTGGGATCGTCGTCGACGGTACCGGCACGTCGCCCCCGACCTCAAAGGCACCGCTGTCGCACGGAGCGCCCTGACGGCGGGTGATCCCGCGCTGGTCGGTCGAAGGACACGGGTCAGCGCCGCCGCCGAACGCAACGCTGTCGGACCGGACCGCCATCGTCATCGTCGGCCCGCCATTGTCGGCAAGTGGTTCGAGGCCGGGGTCGGCGACCGTCCGATCGTTGGGGCCGGCGAAGCACGAATCGTCGCCCTGCACGTTGCCGCCCTCGGATCCGATGGCGAAGTTGCAGTTCGGCTCGGGCGTGTTGCCGGCCACGATCGTGTTACGGAAGATCACCGACGCGCTCGGCACGATCGGGAAGTTGACCGAACCGAGCGCCCCGCCCACGCCGCTGGCGATCGGCGCGCCATTGCCGACGATCGTCGAGCTGGTCACCCGCACATCGGCGTTGGCGTCGACGTAGAACCCGCCCCCTCTCGTCTCGGCGAGGTTGCCCGTCATGGTGACGTTCTCGTAGCTGGCATTGGCGTCGCCGAGGCTGTAGATGCCGCCGCCGAGACCGGAGTTCTCGTTGACCCCGACGATTGCCCGGTTGTCCGAGAACAGCGACCGCTCGATGTGCGTGGTGCCGTCGGCGGCGTTGGCGAACCCGCCGCCGTTCTCGGCCGTGTTGCCACGGACCGTCGATTCGACGATCGTCAACACCCCGCTGCCCTGGCTCTCGATGCCGCCGCCGTCGAACGTCGCGTGGTTGCCGGCAACAAGCACGCGGGTGAGTGTCACTTGCGTCGCCGCGTTCTCGATGCCACCTCCGCCGGCGCCAGAGAGGTTGTTGCCCACGAATGTGTCGGTGATCGCCACGGAGCCACTGTTGTCGAGGTAGACGGCGCCGCCCTCTCCGGGCGCGACGTTGTCGATGAACGTCGAATCGGTGACCTCGACAACGCCGCTACCGCCCGACGACAGGGCGCCTCCCCCGCCGCCTCCGAGCTCACCGGCGATCGGCACTCCGGCTTCGTTGCCAGCGAAGGTGACCCCGGAGAGGCGAACGGTGCCCTCTGTGGACGTTGACGCGCCGCCGCCTTCGCTGTGCGCGGTGTTGCCGCTCACGCTGCCACCGGTCATCGTCAAGTTTGCCTTCGACACCGCAGTGATGCCGCCACCGTGGTCGTCGGCGAAGTTGTCGACAACGTCGACGTCGGTCAGGGCCAGCTCACCTTCGTGGTCACTCCAGATACCCCCGCCACCGCCGGCGATCGCTGAGTTCCCATCGATCGTTGAAGCGGTGATCACGACCTGGCTCGGCGACCCGGATCCGCTCACGGCGCCGGCGCTGAAAACGCCACCTCCATTGCGGGCGACGTTGGCGGTGATGCTCACGCCATCGAGGACGACCGTTCCGGAGGACGCGTTGTACACGCCGCCACCATCCTCAGCGGTCAGTCCACCCGTGATCGTGACCCCGGAGATGCTGACGTCTCCTGCGGCGGCGAGGACCTCGAGCACCCGATCGCTCCCGTTGCCGTCGACGATCGTCAAGGCGGCGCCAGCACCGACGATCGACATCGGCGAGGTGATGTCCAGGTCGCCGGAGTCGTTTCCGTCCTCGGAGACACCAGCGAGCGCGTAGCTGCCGGCCGGTAGCTCGACGACATCCGCACCGCTGAGGGCGTTGGCTTCCTGGATTGCCGCCCGCAGTGTGCACGACCCCGCGCTCGTTGAACAGACACCGTCGCCGCGATTGACATCGACCGCGTCGACCACGCTGTCGACGATGAACGTCGTGGCCGCAGCCATCTGATCGGGCGCGAGCGCCACCGCGGCGGCACCCGAGCCCAGCACCACCGACGATGCGACAAGCGCTGCGGACCAGCGTTGAGTTACCCGGAGTGAATGCCGACCCGCCATCTACCGCCCCCTCCTCGTAGCCGTGAGCCCACCAGTCACTCGGCCGCACCGTTGAAGCCTGCGAATCGGGGGGACGGACGCGGCGAACGTAGGGCGCGCGGATGAGATCACCGTGAGGAAACGATGAAGATCGGTTCATCCGCGATCACCCCAGGCGGCGACGGCAAGCGAAAAAAACCTGCACGAACCGGGTTCCGAGCACGACGATGGTGGCCGTGACAACGGTGGTGCCCCCGATCGATGCGTTCAGCAACGACGCCGCACACGCGCTGCGCACCCCGCTGACGATCGTGCGCGGGCACTTGCAACTGCTCGAGGACGACCCGACCGAGCGAGCCGAGACGCTCCGCCTGGTGATGGACGAGGTCGACCGAATGGGTCGTCTCATCGACGACCTCGTGTTGCTGGCTCGCGTCGAGCAGCCGGACTTCCTGAACGTCGAACGCGTCGCCCTCGACGAGCTCACCCACGAGTTCAGGGACAGAGCCGAGGACCTCGGCCCGCGCCAGTGGACGTTGGACGACGTTGCGATTGCCGAGATCGTTGCTGACCCCGGCCGGCTGATGACGGCGATGCTCAAGCTGGCGACCAATGCCGTCGAGAACACGGAACCGGGATCGGAGCTTGGAATCGGTTCGGCGGTTCGCGATGGCGAGGCCTGGCTGTGGGTGCGCGACAACGGATGTGGTGTCGCACCGGGGGACGAGGGTCGTGTCTTCGAGCGATTCCGCCGCGGAGCCGACGCTCGCGGCCGATCGCGTGGTGCCGGCCTCGGATTGGCGGTCGCCCAAGCGCTCGCCGCGGCCCACGGCGGACGGATCGAGCTCGACAATCGACCAGGCGAGGGCGCCATGTTCACCCTCGTGATCCCGCAACAGGGACCGACGCGATGACCCGCGTCCTGATCGTCGAGGACGAGCCGGCGATTGCATCGTTCATCGAGAAGGGGCTGCGAGCCCATGCCTACGCGACAGCCGTCGCCAACGATGGTGCGACGGCTGTCGCGGTTGCTCGCGACGAGGACTTCGACCTGGTGATCCTCGATCTCGGGCTCCCCGGGATGCCCGGATTAGAGGTCCTCTGCACGATCCGCGGACGCGGTCAGCGGACCCCTGTGATCATCCTCACGGCGCGTGACGACCTTGTCGTCGAAGGTCTCGACGCCGGCGCCGATGACTACGTCGTCAAGCCGTTCGACATCGAGGAACTGGTGGCCCGCGTCCGGGCACGTGTTCGGGTCGACACGGCGAGTCACAGCGAGAAGACCACCACCCTCAAGGTTGGCGACCTGTCGTTAGACCTTCTGACCCGCCACGTCAACGTGGGCGAGAGGAGCATCGAGCTCACTGCTCGCGAGTACGCCGTCACGGTGGCCCTGTTCCGCCATCCCGGTCAGGTGCTGAGCAGGGCCCAGCTGCTGGTTCACGGCTGGGGCCACGAGGGCGACCCGGATTCGAACATCGTCGACGTCTACATCCGCCTCCTGCGCAAGAAGCTCGGTGAACAGACGATCGAGACGGTGCGGGGAACAGGGTACCGTCTGCGCATCGATCGGAGCGCCCGACCGATCGCCCAGATTGCGCCGTGACGACCCAAGTCGGCGGTCGGCGCGTTCGGGTGCGCCGACGATCCAGCGAAGACCGGAGGTAGATGTGACGGCAAGAGTGCTGGTGGTCGAGGACGACCCGAAGATTGCGGCGATGCTGGAAAAGGGACTTCGGGCGCGGCAGCTGGAAGTCGAGACCGTCAGATCAGGCACGGAGGCGGTGGCACGGATCAAGGCGGGGGGCATCGACGTGCAACTTCTCGATCTCGGACTTCCCGACATGGATGGTCTCGAGGTACTGCGGTTGCTCCACGATGTTCAACGGACGGTTCCGGTGATCGTGATCACGGCGCGTAGCGATCCTCACGACCGGCAGACGGCGATCGACCTCGGTGTCGCGGAGTACGTCACCAAACCCTTCGACTGGTCGCAGCTGTGGGCGGCGATTGACGCCTGCGTGGCCGATCGACAGGGGTCAACGTGATTGCGCGCCGGTGCTGACACCAACGGCTTCCGGCGCAGCGACCGGTGTCATCGGCAGCACGATCTCGAAACGCGCGCCACGGCCGTCGCGGGTGGCCAGCCGAGCAAGCCCCCCGTGGGCCTCGGCGATTGCCGCCACGATCGACAGACCGAGGCCGCTTCCTTCCGGCCGATGTGGACCCTTGACGAACCTGTCGAAGACGTGCGGTGCTTGCTCGCGTGGTACCCCGGGCCCGTCGTCCTCGACCCACACGACAACTGAGCCATCCCGCACGGCGGAACCGATGCGTACCGTCACGCCCGCCGGGGTGTGCTCACACACGTTCTGGGCGTACTGAACCAACGCTTGGGTGAGGCGCTGGCGATCGGCGGGAATCACGACAGAGGCTCGCTGGTCGAGCTGCCACGTCCGCGCACACAGCACCGACGCTCGGCGATGGACATCCTCGGTGAGCTCGGCGATGTCGACCGGCTCCAGCGACAGGAAGCCTGGCCGCTCGCTGCGGGCGAGCAGCAGGAGGTCCTCGACGATGCGGTTCATGCGGTCGATCTCGTCGGTGACGACCTTCACCATGGCGGCACGTTCGTCCGGGTCGGTCTCGAGTTCGAGCAGTTGGACGTGACCCCGGATCACCGTCATCGGCGAGCGCAACTCGTGGCTGGCATCGTCGAGGAATCGCCGCTGGGTCGTGTTCGCCCGCTCGATGCGCTCGAGCATCTCGTTGAAGGCGTTGGCGATGCGCGACGCCTCGTCGTCGCCACGAACCGGAATCCGCCTCGTCAGGTCGGTCGCCGAGATCGTCTGGGCGGTGTCGGCGAGCCGGCTGAGCGGTCGTAGCACCCGACCAGCAAGCGCCAGTCCGAGCAGCGACGCAATGACGATCATCCCGAACTGAACGATGGCTTGAGTGCGTACCGCGTCGTTGATCTCGTCGCGCTCCGCAGCGGGAAAGTTGGCGGCGACGAACACGGCCTGGTGGTCGCCGGCGGTGAGCGGGAGGGCGACGTATTGGACGGAGCCGGCTTCGGTGTCCAAGGCGCCTTCCTCACGGGACCGCAGTGACAACCAGTGAGCGATCGCGTCCTCGAGCCGGTCGGCCGGCACGGCCGTCGCCGAGTTCTCGGTCCGGTACAAGGTGCCGTCGACGATTGCGAGGAGGGTCTCACCTTCGTCCGGGACCTCCCGATCGAAATAGAGATTGAACACGGCACGAAAGTCGTCGCCGAACGGCTCCGCCGTCCTCGGATCGATGCCGCCGGCGAGGATCTCGAACTCCTCTGCTTCGCGATCGAGAGCAACCGTGATCTCCTCGTCGAGGCGGTCGAGCAACACGCTGCGGAGTAGGTAGATCGACACGGCTGCGGAGAACGCCAACAGGACGACGACGGCAAGAACGATGCGGACGCGCATGCTGCCCAGCAGCCCCTGCGGGTGCGTTGGTATGCCGGTCACCTCGGAAGGTGTGAAGCCCGGACCATTCTCACCCGGCACTCGTCCTCCTCGCCCTTCCGCCAAGATCGGGTGGGCAGCGTAGGCACCCGCCCCGCGAGGTGCCAGATGTTTCGGTGGTGTCGTCTCCGAGCCCCGGTTTGACCGGTACGTCAGGTCTTGAGGCGATAGCCCATCCCCCGAACCGTTTGGATGACGTCGTCGCCGAGCTTCTTGCGGAGGTAACCGACGTACACGTCGACGATGTTCGAGCCGGGGTCGAAGTCGTAGCCCCAGACGTGGCTGAGCAGCTGCTCTCGGCTGAGCACCTGGCCTGGATGCCGAAGCAGGGTCTCGGCGAGGGTGAACTCCCGAGCCGTCAACTCGACGCAGCTGTGCCCCACGGTGGCGCGCCGCGCCCGCAGGTCGAGGACGACATCGCCGCTGCGCAAGGTGGTCGGCTCGGCATCACCACCGTCGCGCAGTCGGACCCGGATGCGCGCCAACAACTCCTCGAAGCGGAATGGCTTGGTGACGTAGTCGTCAGCACCAGATTCAAGCCCCATGACTGTGTCGGATACCGCAGTGCGGGCGGTGAGGATGATGATCGGCAGGCGTTCACCCCGACGGCGGACCTCGCGGAGGACTCGTTGGCCGTCCAATTGGGGCAACCCGAGATCGAGGATCATCAGGTCGAAGTCGGCGTCGCGGGCGATCGCCGCGGCGTCCGGGCCGGTGTCAGCGATCAAGGTCGTGAAGCCGTTCGCCCTCAGTCCCTTCTCGATGAAGGCGGCGATGCGAGGCTCGTCCTCGGCAACCAGTATCCGCGTCATGTGGTGATCTCCTGTCTGAGGGGTGCCGCGTGTGACGGCGATGGTGCGGGCCAGGCGCCACCGGGGGGCCGGCCCGGAAGCACGATCGTGAACGTGGCCCCTTCGCCTGGCCGGCTTTCGAGGAGAACGCGGCCGCCGTGGGCCTCAACAACCGATCGCACGATGGCGAGTCCGAGCCCGGCACCGTCGGAGCGACGTCGACCGCCGGTCCCCCGGGCAAACCGCTCGAAGATGCGGTCACGGTCAGCGGCATCGACTCCAGGGCCGTTGTCGCGCACCCAGAATCGAATGCCGTCGTTGCTCCATGCGCTCCCGATCGCGACTTCAGCGTCCGGCGGTGTGTGCTCGTGGGCATTGCGAGCGAGGTTGAGCATCGCCTGGGACAACCGTTGACGGTCGGCAACCACTTCACCGGTGGCGCAGGCGTCGAGCCGCCACTCACGTTCGCCGAACGCCTTAGCCCTGATCACGACGTCGGTCGTGAACTCGGCGATCTCGACCGGCGCGACCTGGATGAAGTCGGGCTGCTCCGCCTTGGCCAAGAGCAGCAGGTCCTCGACGATCCGGCTCATCCGGTCGAGCTCCTCCGTGACCAAGGCAACCGTCTCTTGGCGTTCGACCGGATCGACGCTCATCAACTCGAGGTGGCCACGAACGATCGTGATCGGCGTCCGCAGCTCGTGCCCGGCATCGTCGACGAACGCCCGCTGGGCCGCGAAAGCAGCCGCCAACCGATCGACCATGGCATTGAACTGGCGGGCCAGCCGGGCTATCTCGTCGCTGCCGACCACGGGGATGCGCCGTTCGAGATCTGTATCGGTGATCGCCTCGGCGGCGGCGGTGAGCTGCCTGACCGGCCGGAGGAGCCGACCGGCGACGAACCACGACACCGCCGTCGCCACGACGAGGATCCCCGCAGCCACAGCGGCGGCGACACGGATTCCTGACTCGACCTCCTCGCGTTCACCGCGTAGGAAGTTGGCGACGACGAAGACGCCACGCGTCTCGCCCTCCACTTGCAACGGCACGGCGAGGTATCGAGCCGGTCCCTCGTCGGTCGGGAGTCGACCCCACCTTGGTGACGTAACCGTCGCCACCTGATTCACGAACGTCGGGTCCTCGTGCAACGGCACGGGACTAGGGGTCGACCGGTAGTACGCGCCGTCGGCGAAGGCCACGAAGACCTCACCCTCGAGGGGGACGTTGCGGGCCAGGAACGTCTCGAAGATGGCCCGCACGTCGGCGCCGAAGGGTTCACCCGTCGTCGGGTTGATCCCCGACGGCCCGGCGAGCGACTCCAGTTCGCCGCGCTCCTGTTCCAGGGCATCGTCGACCTCGCTGTCGAGCCGATCGAGGAGCACGGCCCGTTGCACGATCAGACCGGCGAACGTCGCTCCGGCCGTCAGCGCCACGAACGAGCCCAACACACGGACCCGGAAGCCGACATGGATCCGGCGGTCACCCATCGTCGTCTCCGTCGTCCTCGCCTCGTTCGCCGGCGCCGTCGTCGTCGGCGCTGATGTCGTCATCATCGTCGGGCGGATGTGGGGCGGGTGACACGTTCGTGACCAATGGAGCGGGTGCGATCACGGCAGCCGGGGGCATGGTCGTCGTCGGCGCGACGGTCGACGGCAGTGGCGTCACTGGCGCAGTCGTTGTCGTGGAGGTCGCGGTCGTCGATGGCGCGACGGTGGGCGGAGGCACGACTCCGGTGCTCGGCGGTACCGACGACGTCGACGTCTGGGACGGCGTCGAGCCACCCAACTCGATCGGTTCGAGGGGACGTTCCCGCGACGGATCAATGGCGACCACAACGCCATAGGCAACAGCGCCAGCCCCGGCCACGGCCAAGGCTGCCAGCGTCGTTCGCGAGCTCCTCATCGGACCAGCCTGACGTAGTCGACGCTTTGGACGATGAGAGTTTGGTGAGAACGTTCTTAGGTTACGGGCCGAACTGTGTCAGCGCTCCGCCCGGGCATGATTGCGATACCAGCTGCCGCAAGCGGCGATCGCCCGATGGAGGCGTTCGCGCGTCGACTTCTCGGCGTCATTCTCGGGACGGATCGACGCAGATCCGATCGCTGACGAAATCGCCGCGTCAGCGCGTCGAAACGGGATGACCTGCACAAGCGGCGTTCCTTTGCGAAGTTCGTGCACGCCGTCCTCGGCGATGGCGACGAAGGGGAAATTCACCGGCGTGGCGAAGGCGTCGGTGTCGACGATGCCGCTCAACACCTCGAACACCGGGTTCGGGCGGTTGAGCGGGGGGATGAAGAGGCAACTCCAGCCCGGCGGGGTCCTGATCGTCCAGTAGTTGTGGAACTTCATCGGCGGTCGGGGCTCGTAGGGGTTGCCAGCAACCTGGAATGCCGAGTGGTTGCTCACCATGACCCGATCGAACTCCCATCCGGCCTCGACGTGCTTGCCATCGTCGGTGACGTGCAGACGCACCGTGGCGGCAAGCGGCATGATCCAGCCGGTCGACATCGCGTCCAGGAACGGCAGGCAACGCTTGACCGTCACGCCGTCGTTCGTCGCTGACAGTTGGTCGCGATCGACGCCCTTGAGGCTGCGAAACCAGTCCGGCAGGGCCGACCTTGCCGGCACCGGTTCGGCGATGACACCTCGGTCCTCGGCCCGGCACAAGAACTCGATCGTCGCTGGCCGGCGGGTTCGAAGCCTCACTGCCGCTTCCCTCAGTCGTCGTCATCTGACGAATTGCTCGAGCTGTTCGACGACGAGTTGCTCGAGCTGTTCGACGACGAGTTGCTCGAGCTGTTCGACGACGAGTTGCTCGAGCTGTTCGACGAACTGTTCGACGACGAGTTGCTCGAGCTGTTGTTCGAGCTGTTCGACGACGAGTTGTTCGAGCTGTTCGAGCTGCTCGCGGAGGACACCCGGGCGGGAGCCGGTGCCACCGGTGGACTCGTGGTCGCCACGGTCGTCGGCGGCAACGTTGTCGGTGGCAACGTCGTCGGCACCACGGTTGTCGGAGCCGCCGTCGTTGTCGGAGCCACCGTCGTTGTCGGAGCAACGGCGGTCGTCGTTGATGTCGTGCTCAGCTCGATCGGTCGTGGGGTACCACCGTCGTCATCGTCGGCGAGAATCGTCCCGGTGGTCACCACCGCGACGAGGCCGACGGCCCCAACCGCTCCAGCTCGGAACGGCCATTTTGCGAGACGGGTCGGTCGCATTGTCGATCTCCTTGTGCTCCCACGGCATTCGGCCGGAGAGGTCGGTGTGACGACAACGATCGGGTCTGGCAGTGAGCGAGTCATGTGGATCGCATGAGAGTCCTCTTAGGTTGGCGGAGCCGCTCGACGCGGCGTCGAGCGATGACCGGCTGACCATCCACCACCGAGGCGCAGGTGGCGAACAGACTTTCCCGCCGTGCGCTCGCGGTACCCCCCGCTGACGATCGCCGCCCTGTGCCTCGCCGGGTGCGCGGCGGCGACCGACGCGAGCCCACCCGTGGCCGCGCCGGCGACGGTGGCCACGGCGACGACGACACCAATGCGACTCGCTGCGTCGACGTCACTCGCTGCACCGCCGACCACCGCCGCCACGACAGCGATCGCCGCCTCCACGTCAACAGCGGTTGCACCAGTGACTGGTGACGGCAAGCTGACGCTGGCCTTCACCGGCGACGCCTTGTGGCACAGCCCCCTGTGGCACGAAGCCGAACGCAACTTCGCCGGCGCCCACGCCGGGGCAGCCGGCAGGGACTTCACCCCGATGCTCGCCCGGCTGTATCCCGTCGTCGCCACGGCCGACGTCGGCGTGTGTCACCTCGAGACCCCAATCGCACCCGACGGCCGATTCACGACGCACCCGCTCTACGGGGTGCCACCCGAGGTTGTCACAGCGATCGCCGGCGCCGGGTTCGACCGCTGCTCGACGGCGAGCAATCACACCGCCGACCGCGGTGCCGCCGGCATCGAGCAAACCGTCGGCGTGCTCGAAACGAACGGCCTCGGCCAGTCCGGGATGGCACGCGCGCCTGCCGAAATCGCCCCGCGAGTGTTCGTCGCCGACGGCTTCGCCGTCACCCACCTCTCCTACACGTTCGGCTTCAACGGCCTGCGCCTCCCGGCCGGTGAGGAATGGCGCTCGGCGTTGATCGACCCGGCGCGGATCACTGCCGACGCGACCCATGCCCGCCAGCTCGGTGCCGAGGTTGTGATCGTCAGCATGCATTGGGGCGTCGAGGGCCGACGCGACGTCACCCCGGAGCAGCGGGCGGTCGCCGAGCAGGTCACGGCGTCAGGTGTCGTCGACCTCATCGTCGGCCACCACGCCCACGTGCTCCAGCCGATCGAGCAGATCAACGGAGTATGGGTGATCTTCGGCCTCGGCAACATGATCTCCAACTTGCCCACCACGCCGCGGTGGCCAGCCGCGTCGCAGGACGGCGCCATCGCCGTCGTCGCCATCACCAAGGGCGCCGATGGCGCGGTCGTCGTCGGCGCGCCAATCATCCACCCGACCTGGGTCGATCGATCGGGCGGCTGGACCGTCCATGTCGTGCAACGGTCGCTCGCCGACCCCGCCCTCCCCGCCGGCGTGCGCCAGCAACTGGACGTGTCGCTACGACGGACCAGCGAGGTGCTCGGCGGCTTCGTCGCTGCCTGAGACCCGCATCGGCAGGCTCGCTCGCCAGACGCCGTCGAGGTCGTGGAGGGCGGCGGCGGCGGCCGGAGCCGTCGGCACGAGACCGATCTCGCCGACACCCTTGATGCCGAACGGCGAGCGCGGCTGGGGCACCTCGACGAGTTGGACGTCGATCTCGGGGACGTCCTTGGCGCGGAGGATCCCGAGCTGGCGCAGCGTCGTGAACGTCGGGAATCCCGAGTCGGGATCGGTCGGGAAGTCCTCGCTCAGGGCGTAGCCGAGTCCCATGTGCACGCTTCCCTCGATCTGCCCGGCACACAGTTGCGGGTTGACGGCTCGGCCGACGTCGTGGACGGCGACGACACGCTCGACCTTGGACGTGTCCCGGTCGATGACGACGAGCTGGGCGGCGTAGCCGAAGGCGGAATGGATCGTCGGATTGGGATGCTCGGGATCGCCGAGCTTTGCGGTCCAGTCGACGACGTGCTCGCCGTGGTAGTCGACGTCGCGCTGGCAGCCGCCGGCACGTGCAGCAGCGCAGGCCTGCTGCACGGCGCCGGCGGCCATCAACGTCCCGCGCGAACCGGTGGTCTGCCCGAATCCGAGCTGACGCGTCGTGTCGACGATCACCTCGATGCGATGCGGATCGATGGCGAGCTCCTGGGCAGCGATCTGGAGGGCGACAGTGTGCACGCCCTGACCCATCTCGGTCCAGCCGTGGCGAACCTCGATGTCCCGGCCCGCCTCGTCGAGCTCGGAGCGGAAGCGCACGACTGCACCGGACACCTCGCGGAAGCCGTTGCCGAGGCCGGAGTTCTTCAATCCGAGGCCGAGGCCGACGGCCTTTCCGGCGGCGCGCGCCGCCTCGTAGGCGGACTTGATCGCGTCGAGGCAGGCCTCGGCGCCGGCGGCGCCATCGTCCATCACCTGCCCGGGCCCCCACAGCGCGCCGGGACGGATCACGTTGCGCTTGCGCATTTCCCAGCCGTCGATACCCACTGCGGTGGCGAGGCGGTCCATCACACCGTCCATGGCGAACTGCGCCTGGTTGGCGCCGAAGCCGCGGAACGCGCCGCAGACGAGGTTGTTCGTGCGGGCGGCGATCGCCTCGACGTCGACGGCCGGCACGTGGTACGGCCCAGTGGCGTGGCCGGCGGCCCGCTCGAGCACCTTCATCCCCACCGACGCGTAGGCACCCGAGTCGCCGACGGCGCGCACGCGCACGGCGGTCAGCAGGCCGTCGGCGTCGCAGCCGGCCCAGTACTCGAGACGGATCGGATGGCGCTTGGCGTGCAGGCGGAAGCTCTCCTCACGCGACAGGGTGCACTTCACCGGACGATCGAGCAGCCAGGCGGCGAGCGCCGTCTGCGCCTGGTTGCTCATGTCCTCCTTGCCGCCGAACGCGCCGCCGTTGGAGACGAGCTCGACGACGACCCGATCGGTGGCGACGTCGAGAACCCTGCAGATGTCGTCGCGGTCGTCCCACACACCCTGCCCGCCGGAGTAGACGTGCAGGGTGCCAGCGTTGGGGTCGGGCACGGCCAATGTCGACTCCGGCTCCAAGAAGGCGTGCTCGATGCGTTGCGTCTGGAATACCTCGTGCACGGTGTGGACGCTGGCTCCCAACGCGGCGTCGACGTCGCCGCGGGCGTAGGCGCTGACCGACAGCACGTTGTCGTCGGTGCCCCACACAGCGATCGGGGCATCGGGGGCGATCGCCGCCAGCGGGTCGGTGACGGGCGACAGCACGTCGTACTCGACGTCGACCAGCTCCGCCGCTGCCCGCGCCTGCTGGCGGCTCGCGGCGACGACGACGGCGAGGACATCGCCGGCGTACGAAGTGCGGCCACCAACGGGGATCAGCACCGGCCAGTCCTTGTGGATGATCCCGACGCGTAGCTCACCCGGGACGTCGGCGGCGGTGTAGACGGCGACGACACCTTCGGCACCGGCGGCGCGTGTGGTGTCGACGGCGACGATGTCGGCGCGGGCGTGGGCGGTGAAGTGAAGGGCGGCGTGGAGCATGCCGGGCACGCGCAGGTCGTCGATGTAACCGCGGTCGCCGAGGGTCAGCTGTTCCGCTTCGTATTTCGCTCCGGCCTCGCCGACGCCGGCGCCGAGAGCGACGTCGAACGTCTTGCCCTTGGCCACCGACTCGATGGCGTCGAGGATCTTGACGTATCCGGTGCAGCGGCACAGGTGGGCGCCGAGGTGCGGCGCCATGGCGTGGCGGTCGAGGTCGGCGCCCTTCTTGTCGACCTGCGACTTCGCCCGCATGACGATGCCGGGGATGCAGAAGCCACACTGCAAACCGCCGCAGGCGGCGAAGGCGCTGGCGTAGCGATCGCGCTCGGCGTCGTCGAGCCCTTCCAGCGTCGTGACGTCGCGTCCGGCGACCTTGTCGAGCGACTGTGTGCAGCTGACGATCGCCTTGCCGTCGACGAGCACGGTGCAGCAGCCGCACTGCCCCGACGGCGAGCAGCCGTCCTTCGCCGACGTCACGTCGAGCTCCTCGCGCAGGGCGGCGAGCAGGTGCGGGTGATCGCGGCGCACGGACACCGGGGCGCCGTTGAGCGTGAACTCGACCCGTGTGCCCTCGATCGTCGTCACGCTTTACATTCTGTCAAAGACAGAGGTGGTTCGCAGCAGATAGTGCGCCGACCGATGGGTGTTCAGGGGACGGAACGGTCACCTAAACACCCATCGGTTGCTCGCCTTCGGTCGGATCCACGCCGCGCTGTGACGTGATGCGGGTGTACATCTCGGGGCGGCGGTAGCGGTCGAAGTCGAAGAGGGTGTGGGTGTAGCGCTTGCACCAGTCGAGATCGCAGGCGGCGGTGATCAGCTCGTCACCGACGGTCAGCGCCTGGGCGACGATCTGGCCGGACGGGGCGACGATCATGCTCTGGGCGAGCGAGTCGACCCCGGCCTCGACGCCACCCTTGGCGGCACCGACGACCCACGTGCCGTTCTGGTAGGCGCCCGACTGCATCACGAGCGCGTTGTGGAAACCCTGGAGGATGTCCTGGCTCGGGTCGGGGACGTAGTGAATCGGCGTGTTGTAGCCGCAGAGGATCAGCTCCACACCTTGCAGCCCCATCACCCGGTACGACTCGGGCCAGCGGCGGTCGTTGCAGATCATCATGCCGACCCGGCCGCCGAACGCGTCCCATACGCCGAACTCGTCGGGCCCAGGCTCGAAGTAGTGCCGCTCAGCGTGCTGGAACGGCCGGTCGGGCTCGTCCTTCTCGTGGCCGGGCAGGTGGACTTTGCGGTAGGTGGCGACGATCGTTCCGTCGCGCTCGACGAGGACCTGGCTGTTGTAGCGATGGCGGATGCCATCGGCGTCGGGCTCGGTGAGCTCGGCGTAGCCGAGGCAGAACCCGATACCGAGGCGGGCGGCCTCGTCGAACAGCGGGCGCGTCGCCGGGCTCGGCGTCGACTCCTCGTAGTAGTGGTCGCACTCGGAGAGGTCGGCGACGTACCACCGGGGGAAGAACGTCGTCAGGGCGAGCTCAGGGAAAACGACGAGCTGGCAGCCCCGCTCGGCACCGGCACGAAGAAGGGCGATCAGCCGCTCGACGACGTCGGCGCGAGTGTGCTCGGGCTCGACAGGCCCGAGCTGCCCCGCCCCGACGACCACCGTCCGCGATTCCATCACCCGATGATCGCACGACCCGCACCGGACGTCCCACGTCTTGGGTCGCGAACTCTTTGGTCTCGTTGGCGACGTTGGTGGCGCCAACCATGCCAAAGACACGACGGCCGCCCGCTTCCAGAGCCATCCCTGCCACGTTCCGGCGTGAGCGGTCGTATGTCGTGACAAAGGACCGGCAACGCGCCTCAAGGGTGAACGGAGACGCGTCGATAGGGTCGGAGCGCGTGCTGGAGATCGACGCACTCGTACGGACGTACGGACCGGTCCGGGCCCTCGACGGCATGTCGTTCACGGTGCGGCCAGGGGCGGTCACCGGGTTCCTCGGACCCAACGGCGCCGGCAAGACGACGGCGATGCGGGCAATCTTCGGGCTCACCGCCCTCGACAGCGGCGCCGTCCGCTGGGATGGCCATGCCGTCGGTGCCGCCGCCCGGAGTCGCTTCGGGTACCTCCCTGAGGAGCGCGGGCTGTATCCGACGATGCGAGTCGGCGACCAGCTGCGCTACCTCGGCCGGCTGCGCGGCCTCGACAAGGCCGAGGCCGGCCGCCGGGCCGACGCCTGGCTCGAGCGCCTCGACCTCGGCGACCGGGGGCGCAGCAACCTCGAAGACCTGTCGCTCGGCAACCAACAACGCGTCCAGCTGATCAGTGCCCTCGTCCACGAGCCCGACGTGCTGGTCCTCGACGAGCCCTTCTCCGGGCTCGACCCGATCGCCGTCGACGCCCTCTCCAAGATCCTCGTCTCCGAGGCGCGACGTGGCGCCACCGTGCTGTTCTCGTCGCACCAACTCGACCTCGTCGAGCACCTGTGCGAGGACGCCGTCATCGTCGACAGCGGCCGCGCCGTCGTCCAGGGTTCCCTCGACGAGCTCGCCGCCGGCCACGAACCCGTGCTGCTCATCGACGTGCCCGCCGACCCGGACGGAACGTGGACGGCATCGCTCGATGCCCAGCGGTTCACGGTGCTCGGCAACACGAGCGGCGCAGTACGGCTGAGCGTCGCCGGCAGCGACGGCGGTGCCGTCGAGCGTGCCCAGCCGGCCCTCGACGCGGCCCGGCGTGCCGGCGCCGTCAGCCGCTTCGGGTTCGAGCGGCGAACCTTGGCCGAGGTCTTCCTCGACCTCGTCGGCCGCCCGGCCGACGAGGACACGACCGCCCTCGCCCAACCCGACGAGGAAACCGAGCCGGCGCTCGCCGCGAGGACCCCGTGAGCATCGCCGACCGCCCGGTCGTCCTCGTCGCCCGGCGCGAGATCTCCGAAGGGTTCCGCTCCAAGGGCTTCTGGATCCTCCTCGCTGTCAGCCTCGTCGCCGTCGCCGCGATCATCACGATCGCCAACCTCGCCGGCGGCTCGAACGAGTCGACGATCGACTTGGCGGTCGTCGGAACACCGGACCCCGCTGCCGTCGATCGGTACGAGGCGATCGGCGAGGCGATCGGCACGACGATCGACGTTTCCACCGTTGCCGACGACGCCGCCGCCCGCGACGCTGTCGACAACGGAGACGCGGACGTCGCCCTGCTCGAGGGAGCGACGGTGATCGTCGTCGAGGAACCGATCGACGCCGACGACACCTCGGACGTCGCCACCGTCGTCAACGTTCTGCGTTCCGACATCGCCCTCACCCAGGGACTGACCGAAGCCGGGATGTCGTCGCAGGAGATCGCCGCGGCCCTGTCCAGCGAGCCTCCGGAGGTCGAGAGCCTCGACGCCGGCGACGACTCTGGTGACGACAGCCGGGTCGGCACGGCGGTCATCATCAACATCGCCCTGTTCCTGCTGCTGCAGACATACGGGGGTTGGGTTGTCAGCGGCGTCACCCGGGAGAAGGCGTCTCGGGTCGTCGAAGTGCTGCTGTCGACGCTCACCGCCCGACAACTGATGTTCGGCAAGATCATCGGCATCGGCGGCCTCGCCCTGATGCACGCGGCGGCGCTCGTCGCGACGGCGATCGTCACCGCAGCGATCGTCGGCATCGACGTCCCGGACGGGTTCCGCGCCGTCGACGTTCTCGTCGGCGCCGTGTGGTTCCTGCTCGGCTATTCGTTGTACTGCTCGGCGTTCGCCGCCGCCGGTTCCCTCTGCAGCCGAGCAGAGGACGCCCAGGGCGCCGTGCTGCCGATCATGCTCCCGCTCATCGCCGGCTACATCATCGCCTTCTCGGCGGCCGGCGGGCCCTCCACGCTGCTGTGGGTGCTCGCCTTCTTCCCGCCGACGGCGGTGCAGTGCATGCCGGTGCTCTACGCCACCGGCGAGGCGCCGGTCTGGGCGATGCTGCTGAGCATGGCGATCACGGCGGCGAGCGCCTATGCGATCGCCCGCCTCGCCGCAGCGATCTACTCCCGCTCGATCCTCAAGGCCGGCAAACGGGTGTCCTGGCGGGAGGCGCTCGGTCGCAGTTCGTCGAGAACGGACGCGGCGACCGCGGCGTGACGGCCGACCTGGACCAGACGCCGACCGCCGGCGTCGATCATCCAGGCCAAGCCCGGCCGGGCCGCGATCGGTAGGCGTCGAGGCAGCGGCTCACCGAAAAGGTCGCCATCGGTGTCAGCACCCGTCGACATGACGAGCCCGATGCGGCTGCGCCGGATCACCGCGGTCCAGTGTCCGTACATCGCCCGCAACGAGTCGGGCCGGCCGGCGGCGACGATCGTCACGTTGGGGTGACGTTCGTTGGCGAGAGTGGCGAGCCGGCCGCTCGCGTCGGCGACACGCTCGGCGTCGTCGACGACGACGAGCACTCGCCCGGCGCCACCACCCACCAAGGCGAGGATCGCATCCTCTCCCTCCGCGAACACGGCGTCAGCGCCGATCGACGCTCGTGCCCACGTGAGCACGGGTGATGTCGATCGAGGGCAGTGCAGAACGACGACACCGTCGCCTTGGGCCTCCCGCCAGCCGGCGACGAGGCGGATCAGCGCCGTGCTGCGACCACTGCGGGCCGGCCCGACGACGAGGGCGTGTTCGCCGTCCGGCACCTCCAGGCGGACCGGCGCGAGGGTGGCGAACTCGACGCCGATGGCTATCCCAGTCGTCCCCTCGCGATGGTCCGATGCGGGCAGCGTCCGTCCGTCGATGTCGTCGCCGAGGACTCCGATCGTCACCGGGGACGCCGGCTGTGGAGTTGCTGTCGACGCTTGCGGTGAGGGCAGCGGCAGGACCGCGAGTTGGGCATCGCAGCGACGGTCAGTGAGCAGAATCCGCCCCGCAATCGGCGCCGGCACGGCGGCGGCGCGAACGCCGAGCGTGACGCACTCGATCGGATCGTCGACATGGAACAGCCATCGCTGGGTGAATGCCGCCAGGGCGGCGTGGGCGACACCCCCTGGACGCTCGATCGTCGCCACGGTGTGGATGCCGGCGGCGGCGCCGTCGGTGAGCACCCTGAGCAGCCGGGCGTGATCGTCGAGGTCGGTGGGACCGGCGAGGCAGGCCAGCAGGGCGCCGAGCCCGTCGATGGCGAGGATGATCGGTTGGCGGGGTGCGGCCGGCTGCGCCTGGCGACGGGCAAGCTCGTCGGCGAGGAAGCGCACGAGACGTACCCTCCGCTCGGCGTCGTGAAGGCCGACGACCGCCCCGCAGGTGGGTAGCTCGGCCACGGCGTCGAGCAGTCCGTCGCCCCGGGCATCGATCACGTAGCAATGCGGGACCGGTCCGGCGACGGCGATCAGCGTGCGCACTGCGGTCGTCGTGCCCGAGCCGAGCGAACCGATCAGGACGAGATTGCCGGCGCTGCGATCCCAGCGCAGCGGGACCTGACGTTGGTCGTTCGGTACGTCGACCAGGCCGACGGCATCGCCATCCACGGCGCCCGCCGGTAGCACCTTCGGGAGCGGTTCGAGCCAGGGACGGAACGGCGGTCGCACGTCGGACAGCGACGCCGCGGCGCGGATCGAGCGGGTGAGTGTGGCCAGCTCGGTCACCACCGCCTGCTCCGGTGCGCCGGGCCCGCGGCGACCACCACCCGCCGGTCGGTCGTCCGCAAGTCCGTGCATCACACACAGGGCGCCGCCTTGGTTCCGGTGGACGCCGGAGCTGTGCGCCGTCTGGAACACCACCGTCTCACCGGCTCCGAGCCGCAGAATCGCCCGCCCGGGGATGCCCCGGGGGAACGAGGCGGGATCGGCGACCCCGACGATGTCGATGGCGTCGGCGCGGTCCTGCAGGCGCAGGGCGATGCGCAGGTTCGTGTTCGCCCGGATCTCGTCACTCACGACACCTGCCGGCCGTTGCGTGGCCAGGATGAGATGGATGCCGAGGCTGCGGCCGCGCTGGGCGATGCCGACGAGTGCCGGCAGGAATCCGGGCAGGTCGGCCGCCATCGCGGCGAACTCGTCGATGACGACGACGAGACGAGGCAACGGGTCGACGTCAGCGTCCGCCGCGGCGCGGTAGGCGTCGAGCTCGTCAGCGCCGACGCTGCGGAGCAACAGCTCCCTCCGGCGGATCTCCGCCTCGAGGCTGACCAGCGCCCGCTCGGCGAGCCGATCGTCGAGGTCGGTGACGACGCCGACGGTATGCGGAAGGTCGGCACAGGCGTCGAACGTCGAGCCGCCCTTGTAGTCGATGAGCACGAACGTGAGGTCGTCGGGGCTGGCGCCGGCGGCCAGGGAGGCCACCAGCGTGCGCAGGAGCTCGCTCTTGCCCGATCCCGTCGTGCCGGCGATGAGGGCGTGCGGGCCGTCACGCACGAGATCGATCTCGACCACCCCGTCGGCGGTCATGCCCAGCACGGCGCGGGGGTGCTTGGTGTTGCGCCGCTCGCTGTCGCCGGGGCAGCCGACCCGCCAGGCCGCGGCAACGGCGATGGAGTCGTCGAGAGCCGTGAGGCCGCGGCGGGCCAGGACCCGCGACAGCGCCACCGACGTCGGACACGCACCATCGGCCTCGGCGGGATTCTCCGGGTCATGGACGTGCGCCATCCGTCGAGCGGCATCGCCGGCGATCTCCGCGGACACTCCGGCGACGTGCACCCGGCTGGACACCGTCACCGCCGCCAGATCCGGGAACCACCTGGCGACGCACAGACTGCCGATCCGAAGTTCGCTGCGGCACAGTGGCGGCACCACGCCGCCGGGTTGCACGACGGCAATCACGGCGACGGACGGCGCCGCGGCGAGGTAGCGACGCAGCGCACCGGTGCGGTTCGACAACAGTTCGGGTCGGTCAGTGACAACGACGACATGGCGTCCGTCGCTGACATCGAGGCCGGCGAGGACGTCTGCCAGGCGCCCGCCATCCTCCGCCGCGGCGATCAGCGGACCGAGGTCGGACCCGTGTCCTGACGACGCGTGTGGGAGCCACGCCGCCCAGTCCCACTGCGCCGGGTCGTCGGCGACAACGACGAGCCGCCAGTCAGCCGGGCCGGTCAAGGCGGCGAGCTGGACGAGCAACGAGCGGGCGACGGACAAGCTGTGTTGGCCGACGAGGGCGACGGATCCGCCCGGCCCGAGACCGGTCGTGACCGGGACGTCGTCAAGCGACCGGTGACGTTCGACGATCTCCTCGGCATCGGTCGACAACTCGCCGGCAGAGCGGTCGACGACTGCCGACCATGCCATCGTCCCCCAACCGAGTGAGACGGTGAAGCCGTCGGGATGCTCGGCCCGCCGCGCCCACAACTCCGTGGAGAGGTCACGAACGGTCTGCAGCGCTGACGCGATCGTCGGCGCCGTCGCCCGTTGATGAGACGTCGCGGCCGCATGCTGGGCGGCGACAACGGTGGCAAACCGTTGCCGGTCCAGTTCCGATTCGGCGGCGTGCCGGCGCCGGCGACGGCGATCACCGACGCGCGATCCGAGCGCTGACACGATGGCGGCGGCGAACCCGACGGCGCTGAAGACGAGGTACATCGGATGACCCATGACGACGGCCAGGGCGACGCCGCCGAGCATCGACATGACTCCGGCGAGCAGCCCGCCGGTTGACCGTCGCCGATGCGTCTGCTCGCCGGCGAGCGCCTCGATCGGTTCCGGAGCCCAGTCCAGCGGCGGCCGCGGCGGCCGGTGCAGCGTCATCCTCCAGGGGTCCGCCCGCCGCGCTGCAAGCGCCGCCGGTGCCGCCGGCGCCGTGCCCGGCGGCGGGTCGGCTACACGCAGACGTGTCCCGCCGATCGTCACAACAGAAGCGGTCGACGAGCAGGGAACCCTGCCGGCGAGCTGGGTGAACGCTGTCCCCTCTGTCTGTCCACCCGGAGAGATGTCGAGCACGGCGTGGTGTAACTCGACGAGCGGATCGTCGAGGCGGACCGAGCACGCCGCCGATCGTCCGATCAGGTGGCGCCCGACGGGAAGATCGAAGACTTGGCCGGCGGCAGGGCCTGCGTCGACGGTGACCCGCAGTTGGGCGGCGTCCTGGCCCTCGCTGCTCGCCTGGTGGTCGCGCTCGGCCCGGCAGTGGACGCGCGTCGAGCGGAACGACAGTCGGCTGCCGTTGACGATGCCGGCACGATCGAGCCGTGCCCGCCGATCGACGGGCGTGCCATCGACGAGCACCACCGCTCGCCGCGGCAGGCCGAGGACGTCGGCCAGCTCGCCGACGGTGTGGGTGTGACTCGCCGGTTCGATCGTGTACCGACCGCCGTCCGGCCCGCTGACCATCAGCGGCGGCGGTGGGTCCGGTTCGATCGCCGGGGTCGTGTGGAGATCCAGTTCGCTCACACCCCACCTGGGCGCCGGGATCGCGGGCAAACGGAAAGCGATTCTGCAGAACACCAAAATGGGGGTCTCCTCACGTATCCGTGGGATTCACCCGCTCGCTTCGTCACGCTCGCATGCTCTGGAAGCAGTGTCCGATCGCGGAAGTTCGGTCGCCGTCGAAACTCTTTGGTTCCATTGGCGTCGCTAGTGGCGCCAAATCGACCAAGAAGACGGAACGATTGCGCGGGCTTGAACTCTTTGGCATGGTTGGCGACGTTGGTGGCGCCAACGATGCCAAAGTCACGAGAGCCGACGCCTTCCAGAGCCGACGCGCCTGGCCGAGGTTGACGGCCAGACCCACGGATACGTCAGGAGAACGCCAGAATGCGTCGCTGACCAGGTGCTGTGAACCGGCGCTCGATGCCGCCGCAGAAGTCGCCGGCGCCAGTGAGGCGGGCGGTGAGACCGGCGGTGAACGTCACCCGTCACCTTCGGGACATGACCGCCACCACCACCGCCAATCGGACCGACCGACAACTCTCCACCCGCCTCCAACGCGAGTGGGACCAGCTCAACTGCCGCCATGCCGTGCTCGCTCGGGCCCGTTCATGGCACGTGACCCCGCGGCCGTTTCGATCGCTCGACGAACTGCTCCGGCTCGCCGGATTCAAGAGGCCGCACTCGGCGGAGGCGGACGAAGTCATTCGCCGGCTCGTCGTCATCGCCGTTCACGAACCGCTCGCGGCGCGCATCGTGCTGCAGCGGTTGCTCCCTGGGCTCCTCGCCATCGTCCGCCAGGAACAGCAGCGCGACCGGGGTGTCGACGCGTTCGACCTACTCGCCGGTGAGGCGTGGCTGGCGATCGTCAGCTACCGCGCCGACCGCCGCCCCACCAACATCGCCGCCCGTCTCCTGAACGACGCCCGCCATCGGGCGTTCACGACGCCGCGACGCCGGAACGAGCGATCGCCCGAGGACTACGTGCCGACGGCCACGCTCGATCTGCCGCGGCTGCCGCAGCCCGGCTCGTCGTTCGAAGAGCTCACCGGCGTGCTGCGCGACGCACGCCAGGGCGGGCTGGCCGACTGCGACCTCGCCGCCGTCGGCGACTTCCTCTCCGGCCGGCCGGCCGCCGAGCGCAACGTCACGCCGCGCACGATGCGCAACCGCCGCCACCGCGCCGTCGAGCGCATCCGAGTCCACGCCGCGTAGCCCACCCCTTACGACCGATGGGTGTTCTGGGGACCGAACAGTCCCCTACACACCCATCGGTTGCGGATTCACCGGGCGAACTTCGGCGGGCGCTTCTCGAGGAACGCGGCGATGCCTTCTTGCGCGTCTGCCGTCGTGGCCGCGGCGGCCATCGTCTGGCCGGCGTACTCGTAAGCGGCCGGCTGACTGAGATCGATCTGGCGGTAGAAGGTGCGCTTGCCCAACGCCTTCGAGTGCGCCGAGCCGCGTGTGGCTCGCCGTAACAGGTCGGCGACAGCGGTATCGAGGTCGGCGTCCGGCACGACACGGTTGACGAGACCCCAGTCAGCCGCCGTGGCGGCGTCGATCGGGTCGCCGGTGAACGCCATCTCCAGTGCCCGCTTACGCCCGATCGTGCGGGCCACGGCGACGAGCGGTGTGTGGCAGAACAACCCACCCTTGCCGCCCGGAATCGCGAAGCTGGCCGACTCGGCTGCGATGGCGAGGTCACAGCTGGCGACGAGCTGGCAGCCGGCAGCGGTCGCCAACGCGTGCACGCGGGCACACACCGGCTGGGGCACCGACTGAATCGTCGTCATCATGTCTGTGCAGACGTCGAACACCTGCTGCGCTTCCTCGAACGTGGCACCGGCCATGTCGCCAAAGTTGTGCCCCGCCGAAAAGACCGGGCCTCTGGCGGCGATGACGATTCCCAGGGCGTCGGTCTCGCCGGTCTGCCGCAACGCCGAGGTCAACGCCGCCATCACGTCGACGGCGAGGGCGTTTCGTTTCTCCGGGCGATCGAGCGTGATGGTGACGATGTCACCCTGTCGCTCGATGAGCACTGCTGGCGAGTTCGTGGACACGACGCTACCCCGTGGCGTTGACGGTGATCGAGGTGTCGTGGTGGAACGGCTCGTAGCCCTGGATCCCCTCGATCGCCTGGTTGAGTGTGGCCGCGATCACCAATGGGTTGGAGACCGAGCCACTGACCGTCCCCCACCCGGCCATCGTCGCCTCGATCGTGCCGCTGTCGCTCGGCTGGCTGAACGACTTCGCGTAGCTGACCTCCATCGTGTAGGTCGAGGCGTCGAGGGAGGTGAGCCGGCACTGGTAGGTGACGGGGATGACGGTGCCGTGGCTGCCAACGTTTCCCGGCGATGTCCACGACGCGCCGACGGCGACGGGCTCAGCGGGAAAGCCGACGCTGATCATCGACACGGCGTCGACGAGGGCACGACCGCTTTCTTGTTGCTCGGGAGTCATCGACGCGGCGTCGATCAGGGTTGAGGCGTCGGGAATCGCCGCCCCCGTTGCCGTGAACGACTGCTCGAACGAGCGGGTGCCGAGGGCGGTCACTCCGTCTCCGGCGACCTCGGCACCGACGGGAACCTCCACCGAGCCGATCGTCGAGCGGGTCGTATACGAGCCGTCGGCGTTGACGGCCGTGACCGCCGTCGACATCGAAACGCTGATCTCGAACCTGCCGGCAGCGGTCGTGTGCGACACCTGTGTCCCGACCTCGACCTGCTGACCGACGACTGCCGGCGCCGGCAAGTCGACCACCGCAGCCGCGGCCTCGGAGTCGGCAACGGGTGACGACGTTCCGGCGGCGTGCGCCGGCGCGCTCGATCCGTTGACGACACCAACGATCGACATGACGGTGGCGACTGCCGCCGCAGCAACGCGCCGGTCTGCCTCTCGAACCAAATCTGTCACCTCCCCGGCGATCCGACCTTAGCCAGGATGCCGGTGGACCCGACGTCGCGGGTCGACGGGTGGCAGGTTGCAACAGAGTTGCAACCTGCAGCCCGGACAGGCTCACGACTTCGTCGCCAGTTCGATGTTCATGTCCATCGACATCGCCATGTCCGTTCCGTCAATACTCGACACCATGTCGGTCGTCACCCTGAATGTCGAGGAAACGTCCAGCGGGTTGGCGACCGCACCGGTCGTCGTACCGGATCCGGCCATCGTGCCGGTGACGTCGACACCGCCCTGGGTGATGTCGATGTCCGAGTCGAGCGTCGCCTCGATCGTGTATCGGCCGTTGCTCACGTCGGACAGGGTGTAGTGGTAGCTGACGGGGAGCTCGATGCCCTGATTCTCGACGACGACGTCTGCCGACCACGACGCTCCCGGCCCGATCGGCTCGGCGGGGAACACCACCGCCGATTGCGACTGTGTCGACGTGAACTGCTGGACACACGCCATATCGGCGCCGCCGAGCCCGGTCCCGACGGGTTCCAGAGAGAGGGTGTTGCCGGCGCGGTCGAGTGTCTGCTCGAGTTGCAGGCCCTCGACTCCAACGCAGGGCACCGCGGAGGAATCGGCACCGTCGGGCATGTCGGTGATCTCGACGGCGTCGAGCGTCAGCAGGGTCACGTAGCCGCCGTCTGCGGACACCGCCGTGACCTCCATCGTGAGGTCCATCGCCAGCCCGACGGCGACTTCGGTGGAGGTTCCACCGTCGTCGAAGGCGAGGTCCATGTCGATCGCCATGGTCGTCTGGACCGACTGGCCGACCTCGGGCGGTGCCGGCAAGGTGATGGCGTTGGACTGGTCACCGGCGTCCTCGACGACGATGGTGGGGCCATCACCGTCGCTGCCCGCCGACGCGACAGCGGGTAGGGCCGCTGCGGCGGCCGTCGCTGCGGCAGCCACCCCGAGGGCGAGTCGAGTGAGCGTGCGGGGGTTGCGGGACATGTGAATCCTCCAGAGAGCGTGACAGACGCAGTGTGTGCGTGAAGGTTTGACGCCACGCGGGCGGATTTGGTTCGCCATTGCCTCCGTAGGATTCTCGGCGATGATCTTCGACGGGGGCGGCGAGCACGAGCAGGTCGTGTTCTGCCAGGACCGCACCACCGGTTTGCGCTGCATCATCGCCGTGTACTCGACGGCGCTCGGGCCGTCGCTCGGGGGTACCCGCTTCTACCCGTTCCCCAGCGAGCGGGCCGCCCTCGACGACGTACTCGACCTGTCCAGGGCGATGGCCTACAAGAACGCCGTCGCCGGCTTGCCGCACGGCGGCGGCAAGGCGGTGATCATCGGCGACCCGGCGACGGACAAGACGCCGGACCTGCTCCGGGCCTACGGACGGTTCGTCCAGTCGCTTGGCGGCCGCTACATCACGGCCTGTGACGTCGGCACGTACGTCGCCGATATGGACGTCGTCGCCGAGACGTGCGAGTACGTCACCGGTCGCAGTGAAGGCGCCGGCGGTGCTGGCGACTCCAGCGTGCTCACCGCGTTCGGGGTATATCGGGCGATGCGCGCCGCGGCCGCGTTCCGCTGGTCCGTCAACGGGCTCGAGAGTCGGCGCCTCGGCGTCATAGGGATCGGCAAGGTCGGCCGCCACCTCATCGACCTCGCCACCGCCGATGGGGCGACGGTCGTCGCCACCGATGTCAGCGGCGACGCCCTCGACTGGGCGCGCCGCAACCATCCCGAGGTCGAACTGGCCGAGAGTGACCGCGACGTGATGGTCGCCGACGTCGACATCCTCGCTCCCTGCGCGCTCGGTGGGGCGGTCACCGACGAGAACGTCGACGCCATTAGGGCGGCGGTGATCTGTGGCGCGGCGAACAACCAGCTCGCCCACGACGGCCTCGACGATCGGCTGCTCGAGCGCGGCATCCTCTACTGTCCCGACTTCGTGGTCAACTCGGGGGGTGTGATTCAGGTGGCCGATGAGCTGGATGGGTTCGACTTCGATCGAGCGAAGGCGAAGACGGCGCAGATCTACGACACGACGATCGAGATCCTCGAGCTGGCGGCGGCCAAGGCGGTCACGCCGACCGAAGCGGCCACACACATCGCCGACGAGCGCATGGCCGCCGCCGGAGGAGCCCGATGGTCCGGCACGTCGTGATGTTCCGCTGGAAGGATGGCACGAGCGGAGACGACCTCGCCGCGATCAAGGCGGGGCTGCGGACGATGCCGGACCTCATCCCGCAGATCCGCGCCTACCGCTTCGGCACCGACCTCGGCGTCAACGACGCCAACTGGGACTTCGTCGTCGTCGCCGACTTCGCCAGCATGGACGACTACGTCACGTACCGCGACGATGTGCACCATCAAGCGCTGATCAACGAGTCGATCGCCCCGCACATCGAGGAGCGAGCGAGCGTCCAGTACGAACTCGACTGACCCAGAACCGCTTAGGCGGCGGCGAGCGGCGTCGCGAGGCGGTCGCCGGTGATCGGCAGGAGGGCGGAAGCGACGGCGCCGAAGGCGCGCATCCTGGCGACGTCGGGGGCTGTCGTGTCGGCGAGCACCCCGGCGGCGGCGCCACCGACGCCGTAGGTCCTGGCCAAGTGGACGACCTGGCGGATGACGGGCTCGCGCCCGGCGAAACCACTGCGATCGAGGTCCACGCCGAGCTGTTCCAGGTCGAAGGCGGCGGTGCTCATACGGTCAGGGTACGGAAACGCAACGATCAGGAAAAGCGATAGTTCTCGATCGAGTCGATCGTTCTGTCTAATCATCTTGCTACGCTCGTGCCGATGGCCGTCGCTCCCGAACCACGCCTCCTCAACGCCTTCTCCAGCCTCGAGCTGCGCCACCTCCAGGCCCTCGACGCCGTCGCTACCGAGGGCACCTTTGGGCGGGCGGCGGAGCGGCTCGGCTACACCCAGTCGGCGGTCAGCCAGCAGATCGCCGCCCTCGAGCGAGCGATCGGCGGGGTCGTGTTCGATCGCCCTGGCGGACCGAAGCCGGTACGCATCACGCCGCTCGGCAAGCTCATGCTGAGTCACGCCCGCGACCTGCTCGATCGGGCGCAGGCCACCGCCGAGGCGATCGAGCGGTTCAAGGCCGGCGAGGGTCGCATCGACATCGGCACCTTTCAGAGCGTGTCCAACGTGATGTTGCCGCAGATCGTCAAGCAGCTCCGCGACGAGCACCCAGCGGTCGACCTCCGCGTCTTCGAGGAGGACACCGCCGTCGAGCGGCTGCTCGCCGGCGAGCTCGACCTGACGTTCTGGGTCGGCCCGCTCGACGGACCGATCGAGTCGGTCAAGCTGCTCGACGATCCGTACGTCCTCGTTTCGCGCCGTGGTGACTTCCCTGACGGACCCGTGCGTTGCGAGCAGCTGGACGGCGTGCAGATGGTTTCGTTCCCGCGGCTGCTCTGCGACATGGGTCGCGTCGAGGATTCCTTCGCCGCCGCCGGCGTCGAGCCCGTCATCGTGTTCCGCACGGCGGACAACGGCGCTGTCACGTCGATGGTCCGCGCCGGGATGGGCGCGGCGGTGATGCCGATGCTGGCCGTCGACATCCATCCCGACGACGACGTGCTGTGCACCCACGATCTGGTCCCGACGATCCGGCCTCGCGAAGTGTGCGTGATGTGGCAGGCGGGACGCACGCTCTCGCCGCTGGCGCGGCGCGTGATCGACATCTCGGTGTCGGTCGCCGCTGACGTCGCCGCGGCCCGCGCCGCCACGCGACCGCGAGGTCGCGCCCGCGTCGCCTGAACGCCGGCCTGGGGCAGGCATCGGTGAGTCAGGTCGACCTGGCCAGGATCCGTTCGATCACGGTCATGTTGCCGATCGCGTCCTCAGGTGGCGTCGGTGCCGCGATGCCCTCGCGCACGGCGCGGGAGAACGCGTCACCCTGGGCGGCGTACTGGTCGCACGGAGGAAACTCGAAGACCGTCAGCTCCGGCGCCACGGGCGGATCTCCACCGGCGGCGAGGATGACACGGGTCGGCAGGTCCGGTGGGATGTTGAAGGGGATCTCCACTTCGAGGCGTCCCGCCGTCCCAAGGAGGTGGACTCGCTGGTCCGGCTCGAGCTGGGTCGAGCAGGTGAACGTCGCCTGGCGGCCACCGAAGTCGAGCAACGCCGAGGTCAGCACGTCGGTGCCGAACGTCGGATCGCGCCGGACGGCAGCGGACAGATCACCCGGCTCTCCGCCGAAGAACCAGCGAGCGACGTTGATCGGGTAGCAGCCGATGTCCATCACCGCGCCACCGCCGTAGGCGGCGATGTTGCGGATGTTGTCGGGATCGAGATTGTTGTACGTGAACCGGGACTGGATCGCCTGCAGCTCGCCGATCGCCCCTTCGGCGACGAGCTCGTAGGTGCGCTGCCACATCGGATGGAGGCGGTACATGAACGCCTCCATCAGCAACACCCCGGAGAGGCGGCAGGCCTCGATCATGTCCTCGACCTCGGCGACGTCGAGGCCGAGCGGCTTCTCGCACAGCACGTGCTTGCCGGCCGCCGCGGCCCGCCGCGTCCACTCCGCATGCAGGTGGTTGGGCAGCGGGATGTAGACCGCTTCGACCGTCGCGTCGGCGAGCACGGCTTCGTACGAGCCGTGGCTGCGGGCGATGCCGAGCTTCGACGCAGTGTCGGCGGCCCGATCGGCATCGCGCGAGCCGATGGCCACGACCTCGCAGTGCTGCGAGCGCTGCATCGCCGGGATCACCTTGTTGACGGCGATCGACGCGCAGCCGAGCACGCCCCAACGAACCCGCTCATCCATCGTGGTCTCTCCTCCTGACGAAGTAGTCGAGCGCGGTCGGGTCGGCGAGCGCACCAGCCGAAGCTACGTCGTCGACCGCCGCGCCGGTGAGGATGCGCTTGGCCGGCAGCTCGAGCTTCTTGCCCGACAGCGTGCGCGGCACGGCTGGCACCGCCTCGATGACGTCAGGCGTGTGACGTGGTGACAGCTCGCTCGCCAGTGCCTTGCGAAGGCGCGTGCGCAGGTCGTCGTCGAGCTCGATGCCGTCCGCCAGCTTGACGAACAGGATCAGCTCGCCGAGTCCTCCCGTGTCCGCCGGATCCTCGAGGTGCACGACGAGGCTGTCGGCGATCTCGTCGAAGTTCTCGACGACGGCATAGAAGTCGCTGGTTCCGAGCCGTACGCCGCCGCGGTTGAGGGTGGCGTCGGAGCGCCCGCTGATGACGCACGAGTCGTCGTCGTTGAACGTCACCCAGTCGCCGTGACGCCACACACCCGGGAAGTCTTCGAAGTACGCGGCGCGATACCTGCTGCCGTCCGGGTCGCCCCAGAACCCGACCGGCATCGATGGCATCGGCTTGGTGATGACCAGCTCGCCGGTGACACCGGGCGGGCAGACCTCGCCGTCGGGCGTGAACGCCTCGACGGCACAGCCGAGCAGGCGCCCGCCGATCTCGCCGGCGCGCACCGGCTGCAACGGCGAGGCACCGACGAACGCCGTGCAGACATCGGTGCCGCCGCTGATCGAGTTGACCGGAACTCCGACGACGTCACGGACCCAGCGGAACCCGTCCGCCGGTAGCGGGGCGCCGGTGGACCCGACCCAGCGCAGCTCGTTCGGCGGCGGCTTGACACGCGTCTTGCGACATGCCATCAGGAACGGTGCGGACGCTCCGAACACGGTCGCGCCCGTGTCGGCGGCGACCCTCCACAGCGTTCGCAACCCGGGTGACGCCGGGTCACCGTCGAACAGCACGATCGTGGTGCCGGTGAGGAGGCCGGACACGAGGTAGTTCCACATCATCCAGCCGGTGGTCGTGAACCAGAAGAAGCGGTCGGCCCCGGTGAGGTCCTGGTGGAACGTGAGGACCTTGAGGTGCTCGGCGACGACCCCGCCATGGCCGTGGACGATCGCCTTGGGCAGCCCGGTCGTCCCGGAGCTGAACAGCACGTACAGCGGATGCTCGCTGCCGACCGCGGTGAACGACAGCCGCTCCGACGGCGGCGTGCCGAGGAGCAGCTCGTCCCAGGAGTGTTGGACGGGCGTGGTCGATGTCGCCGGCGGCGGGATGTGGCGGCGGTCGAGATAGGGGACGTGGACGACGTGCCGCAACGTCGGCAGGGCATCGGTGATCTCGGCGACGTGATCGCGCCGGTCGACGTCCTTGGTGCCGTAGCGATAGCCATCGACGGCGACGAGCACGACCGGCTCGATCTGACCGAACCGGTCGATGACCGAACGCACGCCGAACTCCGGGGCACAACTCGACCAGATGGCCCCGAGCGAAGCTGTGGCGAGGAAGGCGACGAGAGTCTCGGGAATGTTCGGGGCGTAGGCGACGACTCGATCCCCCGGCCCGACCCCGAGCTCGCGCAGCGCCGCCGCGCAGCGGCGTACACCGAGGGTGAGGTGATCCCAGGTCAGCTCGATGGTGTCACGGGTCTGGCTGACGGCGACGACGGCGACGGCTTCGGGGTTGGCGCGTCCCGTGGCGAGGGCCTGCTCGGCGTAGTTGAGCGTGGCACCGGGGAACCAGCGCACGCCGGGCATCGTGTCGCCGTCACGAACTCTCGTTGGCGGTGTGGTCCAGCGCACGCCCGTGAACTCCGTCGAGGCCCTCCAGAAGGTGTCGAGGTCGTCGATCGACCAGCGGATCAGCTCGTCGAAGTCGTCGAGGCCGTTGGCGGTTGCGAAGCGCCCCATCGCTGTGGCGTCCCAAGCATCGTCGGGCGGCGTCCACAAGATCTCCCCGCGCATCAAATTGATCCTGCCGCGGATACTCGGCTGGGCAGGTCGTGGCCGACGAGCTCGGCCAATAGCGGAGTCGTGTCGAGTAGCGCCTCGAAGTCAATTCCGGTGTCGACACCGGCATCGGCGAGGACCATGACGAGGTCCTCGGTGGCGAGGTTGCCGCCCGCCGTCGGTGCGAAGGGCGAGCCGCCGAGACCGCCGAGGGCGGTGTCGAAGCGGTCGACGCCGAGATCGATCGCCGTCCAGGCGTTCAACAGCGCCGTCCCACGCGTGTCGTGAAGGTGCAGGCCGACATCGTTGCCCACGGCGCCAACGACCTGGTGAATGCGGCGCGGCGTGGCCATCCCGGTCGTGTCAGCCAGCGTCACCTGCTCGACGCCAGCGTCCCGGGCCTGGATCGTGAGCTCGGCGACGTCGTCGGGGGTGATCTCCTCGCCCTCGAACGGGGAGCCGAAACAGCATGAGATCACGACGTCGAGGACGGCGTCGGGTGCCGCGGCGCGGATTGCGGCGATACCGCCGAAGGCCTCGTCGATGGTCTGGTGGGTGTTCTTCTCGCTGTAGGCCGGGGACGCCGACACGGTGATCGTCAGGTGGTCGACGCCGGCGGCAGTCGCCAGCTCGGCGCCCCTGACGTTGGGGACGAGCGCCCACAGCGTGACGCCGTTGGCGACGTCACGCGCCGCCGCGACCACCTCGGCGGCGCCGGCCATCGCCGGGACCGCTCTCGGGCTGACGAACGAGGCGACCTCGATGTCCTTGAGACCGGCGCGGATCAATCGCTCGACCAACTCCACGCGCTGTTCGGGTCGCACCGGGTGCTCGCCTTGAAGGCCGTCACGGGCAACGACGTCACGGATCCTCACCCGCGTTACGACCGATGGGTGTTTAGGGGACCGTTCCGTCCCCAGAACACCCATCGGTTGCGAGGGCGACGTCATACGGGAGGGACGCCGTGGCGGCGGGTGGCGAAGTGGCGGTCCTTGTGGCGGGCGAGACCGATCCGCCGGATGAGGTCGGCGCGCAGGTCGTGCGGCTGGACGATGGCGTCGAACACGAGCTCGGACGCGAGGCGGAGCAGATCGACGTCCTCTTCGTAGATCGCCCGCTGCTCGTCGACGAAGGCGGCGCGCTCGGCGGGATCCTCGATCGCCGCGATCTTGTTGGCGTAGACGGCGTTGACCGCCGCTTCCGGTCCCATCACGGCGATGCGGGCGGTCGGCAGGGCGATCGTCGCATCCGGTGAGAACGCCGGGCCCGACATCGCGTAGAGCCCGGCACCGTAGGCCTTGCGGACGATCACCGAGACCTTCGGCACCGTCGCCTCGCTCACCGCTGTGACCATCTTGGCGCCGTGGCGGATGATGCCCTGGCGCTCGACGGCGGAGCCGATCATGAAGCCGGGGACGTCGGCGAGGAAGATCAGCGGCAGGTTGAACGCGTCGCACAGCCAGATGAACCGGGCCGCTTTGTCGGCGGAGTCGACGAACAAGGTGCCGGCGAGATGCGCCGAGTTGTTGGCGACGATCCCGACGGGATGGCCATCGAGGCGGCCGAGGCCGACGACGACCTCCTTCGCGTACAGCGGCTTGATCTCGAAGAAACTGTCGCGATCGACGAGGCCGTCGATCAACACGTGGATGTCGAACGGCACCCGCTCGTCGGCGGGCACGATGTCGTCGGCGAGCTCGACGGCCGGCGGCTCGCTCTCGTACACCGGTGGATCGTGGCGCCACGAACGAGGGAAGTACGTGAAATAGGCGCGGGCCTGGTCGATGGCATCGGTGTCGTCGTGGGCGAGGTTGTCGGCGCAGCCGGACTGTGTCACGTGCATGCGGGCGCCTCCCATCTCCTCGAGCGTGGTGATCTCCCCGACGACCATCTCCGCCATGCGCGGCGAGCCGAGGTACATCGAGGCGTTGCCGTCGACCATGAACACGACGTCACAGAACGAGGGGATGTACGCGCCGCCGGCCGCCGACGGGCCGAACAGGCAGCAGATCTGCGGAACCTGGCCGGACAGGCGCACCTGGTTGTAGAAGATCCGCCCGGCGCCGCGGCGGCCCGGGAACAGCTGGACCTGATCGGTGAGGCGGGCGCCGGCCGAGTCGACGAGCCAGAAGATCGGCACCTGCTCGTGAATTGCAGTCTCCGATGCCCTGACCATCTTCTCGACCGTTCGGGCGCCCCAAGAGCCGGCCTTGACCATTGGATCGTTGGCGACGACGACGACCGGCATCCCGTCGATCGTCCCCCGCCCGGTGACCACGCCGTCGGCGGGCAGCGCACCCCCGTTCTCGGCGGCCTGGTTGTTGGCGAGCAACCCGTCCTCGACGAACGACTGCGGGTCGAGGAGGAGGTCGACGCGCTCACGCGCCGTCAGCTTGTTCTGCCCGCGGATCTTGGCGAGCGCCCGCTCGTCGGGCTGCAACGCCCGCTCGATCGCCTTGTCGATCTGCTCGCCCACGTCGCCAACGGTACGCGCTCGATCACTCCCGACCCGCGTCCACCCCGATCTCTCGGGTTCTGCCGCCACGAACCGAACAGATTTTGGGTTCTCCTCGGGTTTGTGTGGCTGTGGCCGCGTGCTGCGTCACGTGGTTTGGCTCCAGAAGCGGCGGCGACTGACGTCGTGTCGGGCAGTCACGACATCACCGTGAACTGTGAGCTGTCGCAGCAGGTTTGTGCTGTTTGCGCTCACAGCTCCGGGTGTCGACGGGGCGAGCGGCGAGAACTGCCGACGCAGCAGGCACGAAACGGTCGTTTCAGTCGGCACTTCGGACTCTTCCCGCGCAAAGCGGCCAGATCTGGCCGCTCAGCGACATCAGTCCCGTCGCGGCGGCTGGAAACCACCCCCTTCCAGAGCCAGCGCGCTTGCCGGCGCCTCGGTCGAGCCCTCACCGATGGCTGGAATTCAGCTTGTCCTCTGTCGGCATCTCGGTCGGACGTCACGGTCCACCTCGGTGCTCGATGATGCCACGAATGTTCTTGCCATCGTCGAGGTCCTGGTAGCCGTGGTTGATGTCCTCGAGGGTGTACCGGCTCGTGACCGCGTCAGCCAGATTGAGCTGGCCTCGACGCCAGAGTTCGGCCAGCATCGGGATGTCGTGCTGCGGGCTGCACAGCCCATAGAGCACACCGACGACCGTCTTGGCCCAGGCGCTCATGATCGTGCCTGGCAGCTTGACGGTGTCAGCCATCGGCTCGTGCGACATGCCCGTGAGCACGAGGGTTCCGCCCTTGCGGGTCAGGGTGAAGCCCTGTGCGGTGGTTTCGGCGGTCATGTTCCCGACCGCGACGATGACCTTGTCCGCCATCACCCCGGATGTCGCCTCGGCCAAGCCCGCTTCTGCTTCGGCGAATGACCGGTAACAAAGGTGGGCGCCGAGCTTGGCCGCGAACGCGAGCTTGAGCGGTTCCGGATCGATGCACGCCAGCACCGACGCTCCGGCTGCGAGCGCTCCTTGCACGGCAAAGGACCCGACGCCGCCCACGCCGATGATGACGACGACGTCTCCGGGCGCGACACGGGCGGCGTTGACGGCCGAGCCCCAGCCGGTCGGCACGCAGCATCCCAGCAGGCACGCCAGGTCGAGGGGCACGTCTGTGGGGATCCGCACGAGCGACGCGCGGGACACCGTGGCACAGCGCGGCGAACGCGCCGAGCCGGCAGAACCCCCCGATGTCCTGGTCGCCCCGATGGAAGGGGAAGGATCCGTCCGGCGCCATGCCGGTCAGAGCGTTGGCGCCGAGATCGCAGAGGTAGGACGAGCCGGTGACGCACCACCGGCACCGGCCACACGTCGGCACGATGGAGCCGACGACGTGGTCACCTGGCTGGATGTCGGTGACCCCGGGACCGACGTCCTCGACCACGCCGGCCCCCTCGTGACCTCCGACGATCGGGAACCGCCCCGCGGACCCGAACCGCAGATGGTCGTCTGAGCGACACAGGCCGACGTAGTCGAAGCGGACGTGCACTTCGCCAGCCCGCGGCGAGTCGACCGCGAGCTCAACTATCTCCCAGTCGGTGGACTCGGCGAAGAGTGCAGCTGCAGTCGTCGTCCTCATCCCGGCTCGTCCCGGGTGCCCGCGTGCGCTGTACGGCCGGACTCGTGCTCCGGGAAGATCTCGGCGTAGGTCTCTCCCCCGACGTACGGGTGCTTCGCCAGTTCACTCTCGTCGAGGTCCACCCCGAGGCCTGGCCCTGACGGCACGGTAAGGGTTCCGTCGCGTATGTCGGTGAGCGCGAGTCCCGGGTTCTCGCCGATGCTGGTGATCATCGGTTGATCGCTCTCGATGTCGAACTCGAACAGCCGGACCCGAGCGGCGGTGGCCCACTGCAAGTTGGCGGCCAGACCCACTGCGGTCGGGCCGCCGATGTGCGGGATGACCTCGATCGAGGAGCGCGCAGCGATGTCCGCGATCTCCATGCACGACATGAGGCCGCCGTTCAATGTGGCGTCCGGTTCGAAGACGCGCGCCGCATCTCGGCGAGCCAGTTCGCTGAACGCTCGAGCGGAGTAGACGCGCTCGCCGACCGCCACCCGGATCGGCGATGTGTGCTGCAGACGGGCGAGCCCGTCGATCTGGTACTGGGGGATCGGCTCCTCGAAGAAGTGGATGCGGTACGGAGCGATCCCCGTGACGAGCTCGATCGCGCTGTCGACGTCATGGAACCAGTACGAGTCCACGCCGATCAACAGGTCGGGCCCGACGTGACTCCCGCACCAGCTTCACCAGCTCGACGTCCTCGTCCACGGCGCGGCCGAGGCGAACCTTGACGCCCTTGAAGCCGAGGCTGACGCACTCGTCGAAGTAGTGCGCGTGCCAGTCGTGCGACTGTTCGAACATCGTGGTGCCGGTGCCGTAGAGCGGGATCGGGTATGCCCGGCCGCCGAGGAGCTGATGGATGGGCGCCCCGAGCGTCTTCCCGAGGATGTCCCACAGTGCGATCTCGATCGCGCCGATGGTCTGTGACGACAGGCCCTCCCATCCGAGATAGCCGTCGAGGGCGACCTTGAGGTCGCCGACGCGGTCGCGGATGGCGAGCGGGTCGCGCCCTTCCAGGTGACGGGAGCAGACGTCCTCCACCACTGCCCGGAAGACCGTCGGGTACGAATGACCCCAGTTCGTCGAGGCTTCGCCCCAGCCGACCGTACCGCTGTCGGTCTCGATCCTCACGAGGGCCCAGCTTCGCTGCATCTCGGGATTGAGGATCCGGTGGCCGGTCAGCACGGCCCGAACGGAGTCGATCTTCATTCTGAACCTTCCTCGGTGGTGGTGGTCGCGAGCAAGCCCGACTCGTCCAGCTCGGCCCACAGGTCGTCGGGCACACCGGCACTGGCGGCCCCGAGGTTTTCGTCCACCTCGTCGGGCGTGGCCATCCCGACGATCGCGACGGTCACGTTCGGGTGGGCGAGGACGAAGCTCAGCGCCGCGGTTCTCAAGGTCACGTCGTGGCGCCGGCAGATGCGCTCGATCTGGCGAGTCCGCTCGAGCGTCCGGCGGGCAGCGGGTGCGTAGTCGTACCAGGCGTCCTCGGACGGACGGGCCAGGACCCCGCTGTTGAACACCCCGGCCGCTAGGTAGGCGATGCCGCGCTCTGCGCACTGCTCGAGCACGGGCGCGGCGGTCTGGTCGAGCAGGGTGTACCGGCCGGCGACGAGCACGCAGTCGAGGTCGCTCCGCTCGAGGAACGTCGTCGCCGTCGCCACGGCGGTCGTGCCGACCGACACCGCCGCGATCACCCCTTGCTCGCGCAGGTCGACCAGGGCGCGGTGCGCTCCGGCCAGCGCATCGTCGATGTGCTCGTCGGGATCGTGGATGTGGACGATGTCGACGCGATCTACCCCCAGCCGGCCGAGGCTGCTCTCGAGCGACCTCCGCACTGCGTCGTAGCCGAAGTCGAACCGCGCCGCGACCTCGCCAGCCGGGCCGTCCTCGAGCAGGCGGCCGACCTTGGTGGCGATCACGACTCCGTACCGCCCGCCCCGCAGGGCCGCGCCGAGGCGGCCTTCGGATTCACCCAGCCCGTAGAACGGCGCTGTGTCGAAGAAGGTCACCCCCGCGTCGAGCGCCTGCCGCGCGGTGGCGACCGCGGTCGTCTCGTCGTTGCCCCAGAAGACCGAGGCCAGCGGGGCGGTGCCGAACCCCAGCCGGCTCACGCGGAGGCCCGTTCGCCCCAGGACGACCTCTTGCATGAACCGGTCCGTCACACCCTTTCGCTCGACCGTCGAGATAAGTAGTGTTTATGGAAAGGGGATGCGGCGCAAGTAGTTCCACAAGATGTTCGCGGCCGGAGGGCAGGCACCGTGCAGACCGTAGAGGGGGAGGCGGCGACGCCGCGTCGGGAGACGGTGGCCCGCTCGCCGGGGAAGCGGAGATCCTCCTTCGTTGACCGCTTGCTGCCGCTCGTCGGCGCCCTGATCCTGCTGGCCCTCTGGATCTACGGCGGGCGGGCCGGCTGGGCCAGTGGCATGGTCGTCACCCCGGCCGAGGCCGTGGAACCGATCTTCGGAGAATCGAGCGGGGTGTACCGGAGGGCCGTGGCGGCCACCACCTGGTCCGCCTTCCGCGGTCTCGTCATCGGCGGCTCGCTGGCGTTCATCGCCGCGATCGTCGCTGCCGGAGTGCCGTTCCTGCGCCGCAGCATCACGAGGCTGGCTGCGATCGCCAACGCCGCGCCGTGGGTCGCGGTGGCTCCGTGTCTCATCATCATCCTCGGCAAGAGCCGCGGTCCCACTGCGGTCGCCGCACTCGCCGTGTTCTTCTTCATCTTCATCTCGACGACGGTCGGCCTGAGCGCGGCGCCGGCCGCCACCCACGACGTGGCCTCGGTTCTGGGTGCGAGCCGCTTCCAGCGCCTGTGGTCGGTGCAACTGCCCGCAGCGTGGCCCTCCATCGCCGACGGGCTCAAGCTGGCCGCGCCCGCGGCGCTGGCGGGTGCCATCTTCGGAGAGTGGTACGGCGCCCCTCGTGGCCTCGGCGTGATTCTGATCACCGCCATGCAGTCAGCCCGGCCCCAGCAGTTGTGGGCGGCCTCGTTGCTCAGCGCCACGATTGGGCTGCTGGCCTTCGCGCTGCTGGCGGGCACGCGAATTCTCCTGACCCACCGCTTCGGCTCGACGATCGCGGAGAGCGCCGAACGTCCTCGACGGAGGAGCAACCGGGTCGCCGTGATCACGATCGAGTTCCTCGCGTTCGCCTGCCTGGCCGTCGTGCTGGTCACCGCCTGGTGGGCGTGGATCGAGCTGGCCGACGTCGCCGGCATCGTCGTCCCGCGACCCTCCGCCGTCTGGGAGGACGTCTCGTCGTCGCCCGGTGAGTACGTCTCGGCCACCATCTCGACGCTCCAGACGGCCGCGATCGCGCTCGTCATCGGCACCGCCGTTGGGCTGATCGCGGCCCTCGTGGCGTCGCGCGTGAAGCTGCTCGCGGGCATCACCATCCCCGTCGTAGTCCTCATGGCGGCGACCCCACTCGTCGCCCTCTTCCCGCTGTTCGCCCGTGTCATCGGCTACCAACCGACCACCGTGCGCTTGTTGGCCGCGGTGTTGGTCTTCTATCCAGTCTTCGTGTACACGCGCTCGGGCCTCCAGGCGGCGAACCCAGCCGCCTTGGACGTCGTCGACTCCCTCGGTGGCAGCTCCAACTCGCGGTTCCGCAGCGTCGTCCTCCCGTCGGCTGTTCCCCACATCGCCAGCGGCTTCCGCATCGCTGCGGGTACCGCCGTCATCGCCGCGGTGGTCGGCGAGACGCTCATCGGTCGGAAGGGACTCGGCGTGGAGTTCTCCTTCGCCTACAACCAACTGAACCTGCCGAGGGCCTTCGGTGCCGCCCTTGTCGTCGTCGGCACCTCACTGTTGGTATTTGCATTCGCCGGGAAGTTCGAGCAAGCCGTCCACCACCGGTGGACATGAACATGAAACCAATCGGCAAGACCCAGGAGGTCTAGATGAAACAGCGTTACGACCGTCGGGTGTTCCTGGCCGGATCGACTCGGGTGATGGGCGGGCTGACGATCGCGTCCAGCCTGCCGCTGCTCTGGCGAATCGGCGGCGACACCGACTCCGACACCAGCTCCACGGTTGGCACCAGTGGCGGCGGCGAGGCGGGCGTCGTCGGCACGCAATTCAACTGGGTGCCCGATGTCGAATGGGCAGCCTGGTACCTGGGTGACGCCAACGGGCACTTCGCCGAACGCAACGTCACCTCCGAGCTTGGCCACGGCGGTCCGAACACGCCGGCGGTCGTGCAGGTCCTCGCCGCTGGCGACGGCAACGTCGGCATCTCAGCGAGCGAGCTCGACATCACGCAGGCGAACAGCCAGGGATCCGACTTCGTCATCTTCGGCGCGATGTACCAGCGGAACCCCCTGGGGTTGACCTGGATGACGGGCACGACGATCAATAGTGCCGAGGACCTGGTCGGCCTGCGCGTCGGCGGCCCTCAGGGCGATCAGGTGCAGTTCGATGCCCTGCTCGCGATCAACGGTCTGCCCCTCGACTACGAGTACATCCCGATGAGTTTCGACCCGCAGCCGCTCGTCGACGGCGAGATGGACGTCATCATCTCCTACGTCACGAACCAGCCGATCCAACTCCGCTTGGCGGGTCACGAGGTCGAGGCGGCGTCCTACTCCGACTTCGGCCTGCCGTCCTATGGCGACATCCTCTTCGCGTCGAGGGAATGGATCGACGCAAACCGCGACCTGCTCGTGCGCTACCTCGCCGGCCTGCTCGCCGGCGTCGAGGACAACCGCGCCGACCCGATGGCCGTGATCCCGATCCTGGTTGAGCGGTACGGGTCCGAGGCGGAGATCAACGAGGAGTACGCCGCCGCGGCGAACCCCGAGTACATCGCCCTCATGGACAGCGACTTCACCGAGGCGAACGGGCTGTTGTCAGTCGACCCCGAGAAGATGGAGAACGAGATTCTCCCCGGCCTCGAGGCCGCGGGTGCGACCGACCTGCCGTCGGTCGACGAGATCCTCGATGTCTCGATCCTGCAGGAGGCGCACGAACTCGGTTGATGACTTCTTCGTCGAGCCTCCCCCTCGACCGACTCGTGACCGAGACCGCCGGGTTCGAGCTCAACGCCGTCCGTAAGGAGTTCGTGCTCCAGCGCAAGCCCCTCGTCGCCATCGAACGGGTGGATCACACCGCAGCGATGGGCACGCTGACCGCGCTGCTCGGCCCTTCCGGATGCGGTAAGTCGACGGTCCTCCGGATGCTCGCCGGTCTGGAGGAACCGACGTCGGGCACGGTCCGCATCCATGGCCGCGAGCCGTCGGCGTCGCGTGACGACCATCAGATTGGCGTCGCCTTCCAGGATCCGGCGTTGCTCCCGTGGCGCAACGTCCGGGACAACATCCGGCTCGCCCTCCAGATCACAGGCGCCAAGGTGCCGAAGTCGGCCGTCGCCGACCTGATCCGATTGGTGGGCCTGAACGGCTTCGAGACGGCTCGGCCGCGGCAGCTCTCCGGCGGCATGCGGCAGCGGGTGGCGATCGCCCGGGCCCTCGTCATCGAGCCGACGGTGCTGTTGCTCGACGAGCCGTTCGGGGCGCTCGACGCGATGACCCGCCGGCGCATGAACATGGAGCTCCAGCGGATCTGGATGGCCAAGGTCACGACCACGCTCCTGGTCACCCACTCGATCGACGAAGCGGTGCTGCTGGCCGACGAGATCGTCGTCATGTCGCCGAGACCATCCACGATCCTGGCCACGATCGCGGTGGACCTCCCTCGCCCACGCACGCCCGAGCTGACGAGGAGCGAGGAGTTCCACGCCGTGGTGGACAGCGTGGCGTCGGTGCTGGTGGCGGGGGACGAGCAATGACGGCGGAGGACAGCGAGACCGACGTCGACCGCATCCGATCCGGCGTCGGTCAGGCAATCCACAGCGCCCGCACCCAGGCTCGGCTCTCGATGCGTGAGCTGGCCGAGCAGAGCGGTGTGACCCAACCGTTCATCAGCGCCGTCGAACGAGGCTTGTCCACGCCGTCCATCTCGACCCTGTACCGGCTCGCCGAGGTGCTGGATACGGAGCCGGCCGCCCTCCTCCCCGTCCACCGGGACGATGAGGTGAGCGTCATCCGGGCGGGACAGGGCCGGCTGGTCCCCTCGAGCGATCGGCCGAACTCGGCGTTCGGACGCGTCCTCCTCAGCGACGACACCCGGCACCTCGAGGTGTACGAGTACGTCACCAGCGGCGCCGAGGACCTCGATGTCTGGTTCGAACACCCCGGTGACGTGGTCCTGCATCTCCTCGAAGGACGGCTCCGCCTGGAGTTCGCCGACCGGCCACTCGTCGAGCTCGGGCCAGGTGACTGTGTCGTTCACCCGGGGGCGATCCCCCATCGGTGGAGGGTCGAGGGCGAGGAGCCCGTCCGCATCTTTCTCGTGGTTGTCCGCCAGACGCCCCGATAACCGAGGGTTATCCGAGCGTCGCCGCCGTCGTCGGTCGAACTGGGCGGGAATCTAGACGCAGGCAGGAATCCGGCCCAGATGGTGGGCTGGCAGGTATGCGCCCAGACTGGGGGCGCCGGTCGTGCCGCTAGATCACGCCGATTGACCGTCGTGGCATCGACATGTCGTAGGACTTGGGCTCGTAAGGGTGGGCCCGCAGCGCTTGCTCGTCGAGCTCGACGCCGAGGCCCGGGCCGGAGGGGACGGCCAACGTGCCGTCAACGATGCCGGAGCAGGACAGCTGGGGCCCGACGAGCACCTCCCAGAGCGGCTCCAGGGTGAACGCGTGCTCGAGGAGCTGCACGTTCTGGCGGACAGCGGCGAGATGAAGGCCGGCGGCCATCGCCAGCGGACCAGCGGCCGCATGCGGCATCACCGGCACGCCGTAGCCCTCGGCGATCGCCGCCACCTCGAGACACTCCGACAGGCCGCCGGCGATGGAGGGATCGGGCTGCACGATGTGGGGCCAGCCGTCGGCCAGCGCGTCTCCGAAGTCCGCAGCTCCGAAGAGGTGCTCGCCATAGGCGATCGGCAGCGGTGAACGGCTCACCACGCTGGCGACAGCGCGCCGGAAGAGCTGAGGCACGGGCTCCTCGAAGAACATCACCCCCTCGTCGGCCAACCCCGCGGCGAGGCGGAGTGCGGTGGTGACCGAGTAGTTCTCGTTTCCGTCGACCATCAACGACAACGACGGCGGCAGCTCGGCGCGCAGCTGGTGCAGGACGGCCAGATCGGCGTCCGGGTCGAGCGAGGTCCGAACCTTCGCGAAGTCCACACCTCGATCCAACGCGGGCGCCAGGATCCTGACGTGCATGTCGATCGGTTCGTCGAGGAACTTGCCCGACGCATAGACCGGGATCCGATCCCGGGTCTGGCCGATGAGCTGCGAGACGGACTGCCCGGCCAGCTTTCCGTAGAGGTCCCACAACGCCAGCTCCAGCCCGCTCAACGCCTGGATGGCGAGGCCGGCGTCACCGATCCGCCGTCGTGCCCACATCCGGAGCTTGCGGGTGAGGGAGTCGACGGACCCGAGCTCACACCCGAGCAGGAGCGGCGCGTACACGTGATCGATGAGTGGTGGGTACACCTCCGGGAAGGTGCAGCAGTAGCTGTCGCAGATCTCGCCCCAGCCCACCACGCCCTCGGCCTCCACGCGCACGAGGCAGAGGTGCATCGGCTCACCGAAGAGATCGGGCAACGTCGTCGGCACGACCTCGATGGTCTCGATCCTCGTCATCACGTCAGCCGCTCCACGTCGACGCCGAACGCGCTCCGGTGCCATGGGCTCGTCAGCGCCGTCATCCCGGCCCGGGCGACCAGCTCTGCGGCTCTGGCGTCGGCTTCCTCGATGATCGCCTGCTCGTCAACGAAGCGGCAGTGCCCACCCTCGTAGACGACACGCCCCCCGACGATCGTCATCTCCACGTCAGAAGCGCGCGCCGAATAGACGAGGGCGGCGACGGTGCGGTGCACGGGGCGCGTGTGGACGTTGGACAGGTTCACCACCACGACGTCGGCTAGCTTGCCGGTCGCCAGCACTCCGGCATCGATGCCCGCGTACCGGGCACCCTCCCGGGTGGCCAGCTCCAGCGCTTCCTCCACGGTCGAGGCGACGGGGTCCCCAGTGTGCACCCGCTGGAGGAGCACCGACTGCTTCATGCACTCGAACAGATCCTGCCCGGTGACAGCGATCCCGTCGGTGCCGAGCCCAACCGAGGCGCCAGCCTCGCGGAGATCACGCAGGCGGACGACGCCGTTGCCGAGGTACTCGTTGGAGACCGGGTTGTACGAGATGCCGGTCCTCGTTGCCCCGATCAGCTCGATCTCGACGTCGTCGAACCAGATGCCGTGGGCCAGCGTGGCATCGTCACCCAGCAGACCCTCCGCGGCGAGCCACTGCACCGGCCGGGTGCCGTAGGCCTCGAGGTAGATCCCGGGATCGATGTCGCCCTCCGAGCAGTGGGTATGCCAACCGACCCCGAACTCGCGGGCCAGCTGGACCGAGTCCCGGAGCAGGTCCTGCCCGACATAGGTGACGTTGAGCGGCGCCGGCCACACCACCACTCGACCGCTGCCGCCCCTGGCCTCGAGACATGCCCGCGTGATGTCCAACTCCTCTTCGGTCGAGCGCGTGAACAGCCCACTCGCCAGATCCATCCGGCGGGCAACTTCCGTCGGCGGCCCGACGATCCCTCTGGCGACGGCGCCCCGCAAGCCCACGTCGTCGATGGCCGACGCGATCGAGAGCGTGGTCTCCAGGTCGTTCGGTGCGTAGTGGTTGTCGATGATGCAGGTTGTTCCCGCGCGCGCTGCCTGCGCGGCGCCGAGCATGGCGGCGACCCTGGCCTCTTGAGCGTTGATCGAGAACGCGTACGGCCACATGAACTCGTTGAGCCACGGCCACAGCGCCAGCCCGTCGCCCAAGCCGCGGGCGAGCGACTGGAACAGGTGGCTGTGGCAGTCGACGAACCCCGGAACGATCGCCCGGCCCGAGCAGTCGACCGTGCGGGCGGCGCTCCAGCCGGCCAGCTCGTCGACCGGACCCACGGCGACGATCCGGTCGCCGTCGATGGCCACGGCGCCGGGTTCGATGACCCGCCGCTCGTCGTCGACGGTGACGACCGAGCCACAGGTAAGCAGCAGGTCACAGCTGGACTCGATCGTGAACACTCCCTCCGGACGAACGGCGCACATTACATGCAACGGCTCGTGCACGGGTCGTCTGCATATTGCATGTAAGGTCGGTCGGTGGCCTCAGCGGAGGGAGCGGTCGAGGGCGCGAGCACCGATCCCGTTGGAGCAGCCCTACCGGAGACCTCCACGCTGCGCCCGACGAGCTGGGCCGAAGCACTCGACCTGAAGGCGACGCATCCCGACGCATTGGTGATCAACGGTGGCACCGACGTGATGGTCGAGATCAACTTCGCCCGTTGCCGGCCCGGCGCGCTGCTCGATCTCTCCCACGTCCCGGAGCTCGGGCGGTGGGAGCTCGTCGAAGGCGACGACGGCCACCGTCCGCTCGTGCGCCTCGGCGCGGGCGTGACGTACACCCGCATCATCGACGAGCTGGCCGACCTGACCCCCTGCCTGGCGATGGCCTCGAGGACCGTCGGATCGCCACAGATCCGGAATCGGGGCACCGTCGGCGGCAACCTCGGCACCGCGTCGCCGGCCGGCGACGCCCACCCACCACTGCTCGCGACCCGCGCGCTGGTCGAGCTCGAGAGCGTCACCGGCCCGCGCCTGGTGCCGATCGACGACTTCTTCGTCGGCCCGAAGCGGAGCGTGCTCGGACCGGACGAGCTGATCCGTGCCGTCCGCATCCCCGTGGCGGACGGGCCGCAACAGTTCTCGAAGATCGGCCCCCGCAACGCGATGGTCATCGCGACGACGTCGTTCGCGCTGTGTGTCGACCGCCGCGGCCGGCGGATCGGCACCGGGATCGGGTCCGCCGGACCGACGCCGCTTCGAGCTGAGCATGCCGAAGGGCTGATCGCCGAAGCGGTCGACGGCCGGTGGGACGAACCAGGCCCACTCGACACTGATGTCGCCCGCCGCTTCGGTGATCTGGTGGCCGCCGCGGCCAGCCCGATCGACGACGTGCGGGGCACGGCGCGCTACCGGCGCCATGCGCTCGCCGTCCTGGCGCGGCGTTGCCTCGGGTGGGTCTGGGAGTCGCTCGACGGGGCGCGCCGGTGAGGCTCCGGATGACCGTCAACGGTCGCGACCACGAGGTCGACGACGTCTGGGGGTGCGAGAGCCTGCTGTACGTGCTGCGCGAGCGGCTCGAGCAGCGAGGGTCGAAGAACGCCTGCGAGCAGGGCGAGTGCGGATCGTGTTCCGTTCTGCTGGACGACGTCCTCGTATGCGCCTGCCTGGTGGCCGCCGGCCAGGCGGACGGCGCGTCGATCGTCACCATCGAGGGGCTCGCCGACGGGGACGACCTCCATCCCGTGCAGCAGGCGTTCCTCGAAGCCGGCGCGGTGCAGTGCGGGTTCTGCACGCCCGGGCTGATCGTCGCCGTGCACGAACTTCTGCGGCGCGAGCCAGCACCGGACGAGGCGACCGTCCGGGAGGCACTGGCCGGCAACCTCTGCCGGTGCACGGGCTACGAGAAGATCCTCGACGCGGTGCGCCTGGCCGCGACGTCGGGAGTGAGCGGAGCATGAGTGGAACGAAAGTCGGTGTCACGATCCTCACCGGGTTCCTCGGATCCGGCAAGACCACGTTGCTCAACTACATCCTGAGGGAGCAGCACGGCCGCCGCGTCGCGGTGATCGAGAACGAGTTCGGCGAGGTCGACGTCGACTCGGACCTCGTCGTGACCTCCGACGAGGAGATCATCGAGATGACCAATGGCTGCATCTGCTGCATCACGTCGGTCCGTATGGACCTCCTCGACGTGGTGCGCAAGCTCGTCGACCGTGTCGACCACATCCTGATCGAGGCCAGCGGCCTCGCCGACCCGATGCCCATCGCCCAGGCCTTCTTTCTCGACGATCCGGTGCTCGAGCGGGTCGCCCTCGATGCCATCGTGACACTCGTCGATGCGAAGCACATCGAACAGCACCTCGACGACAGCCGCTACGACGGGATCGACAACCAGGCCGTGGACCAGATCGTGTGCGCCGACCGCATCATCATCAACAAGGTCGATCTCGTCGCCGGCGCCGACGTCGAGAGGATCCGGCATCGCATCGAGCGGCTCAACGAGCGGGCGGAGATCGCCGTCTCCAGCTACGCGCAGGTCAACCTCGACTCCATCCTCGGGATCGAGGCGTTCGAGCTCTCGAAACGAGCGGCCACCGAGCCGGGCTTCCTCGAGGAGCCCTATCACCATTCCCACGACCCGGCCGTGACGTCCGTGACGGTCCGGGTGCCCGGAGAGCTTGACGGTGAGTTGCTCCGGGCGTTTGCCGGTCGGACCGCCGAGGACTTCGGACCAGACCTACTGCGCTGGAAAGGGATCGTGGCCGTCGCCGGCGAGGCCCGCAAGGTCGCGCTGCAGGGCGTCCACCAGCTGTTCGAGATGTATCCCATCGAGCCCTGGGGCGACCGGCACCGGGACAGCCGAGTGGTGTTCATCGGGGTGAACCTCGAACGCGACGTGCTCGAACAGGGGCTGGCAGCCTGCAAGGCACCGGAGCTCACGTCATCGCGAGGTGGCCATGACTGACGTCGACGAGCTCCAGGCGCTCGAGCCCGGCGACCTCCTCGCCGAGCGCGCCTACCGCCAGCTCAGCCGGGCCATCCTGGACAGCCAGCTGCCTGCCGGCACCCCGCTCAGCGTGCCGGAGCTGGCGCAGCGCCTCAACGTCAGCCGCAGCCCCGTGCGGGAGGCCGTGCAGCGCCTGATCTACGACGGCCTCGCGGTGAGCGTGCCCCACCGAGGGGCGGTCGTCAGCGAGATTAGGCCGGACGGCTTCCGCGCGTTGCTGGAAGTGCGCGACGTGCTCGAAGGACTGGCCGCCCGGCTGGCCACGTGGCGGGCCACGGACGACGACCTTCGCGCCTTGCGCGCGGTGCTCGACGAACATGCACGCCTGGTCGACTCCGGAGACGACGCCGCCAACGTCGAGCTCGACACCCGGTTCCACCGCATCATCCGGGAGATCGCGAACAACGACGACCTCTGCACGATCCTGGGACGGATAGAAGGCCGTGCGCACCTGTCCCGCTTCACGTTGTGGCGCGCCAAGCGCAACACCAGCGACGCACTGGCTGAGCACCGCGCCATCTTCGACGCGATCGCCGCCCGGGATGCCGAAGGAGCCGAGCAGGCTGCGCGGCGGCACATCTCGAACCTCATCGCCAGAGTCGACAAGTCGACGCGCTCGATGCCCCCCGACCAGCTGTACGACGTGGTGCAGGATTGAGCACCGTCGATGAATCCGTGGGTCCGATCGTCTCGCCGGTCGGGCGCGTCGGCTCGCGCGGGCTTGAACTCTTTGGTCTCGTTGGCGACGTTGGTGGCGCCAAACATGCCAAAGACACGACAGCCGCCTTCCAGAGCCAACGCGCTCGACGCGCGCAGCACTTGAACCCACAGATACGACAGGAGAGCCAGGATTGAGCACCGTCGAGACTCAACGCCAAGAGGCGCCACCGGGCGTCGGCCAGCTCGGCGGCGTCGGTGACTCGGCGCAACGGCCCGACGGCACGCTCAAGGTCACCGGCAACTTCGCCTACTCGTCCGATCTGCACCTGCGCGGGGCCCTGTGGGGCGCCACGCTGCGCAGCCCGCACCCGAGGGCTCGCATCATTCGCCTCGACACGACCAACGCGCTGGCCATGGCCGGAGTCGCCGCCGTGCTCACCCACGACGACGTCCCAGGCGTGAAGACCTACGGCATGAAGGTGGCTGATCAGCCGGTGCTCGCCTTCGACGAGGTGCGTTACCAGGGCGAACCGGTCGCGATCGTCGCCGCTGACCACCCGGAGATAGCCCGTCGTGCGCTCGACGAGATCGTCGTGGAGTACGAGGAGTTGCCGCCGATCGTCGATCCCGAGGTCGCCCTCGTCAGCAACGACGGCCTCGTCCACCCGGGCGGGAACCTGGTGCGCCACGTTCGGATCCGGCACGGGGACACCGATGCCGCTCGCCACCGAGCCGACGTCGTGATCGAGGCCGACTTCGAGGTGGGCATCCAGGATCCAGCCTTCCTCGGTCCGGAGTCGGGCCTGGCCATCCCGGACCTCGACGGCGGCGTCGACCTCCACGTCGCGGCGCAGTGGCTGCACCTCGACCAGATCCAGGTCGCGGCCAGCCTCGGGCTGCCGCGCGAGAAGGTCCGGCTCGCGCTCGGTGGTGTCGGCGGGGCGTTCGGCGGGCGCGAGGACCTGTCCATGCACATCCACGCCTGCATGCTCGCCCTGCGCACTGAGCGCCCGGTCCGGATGGTCTACAACCGCGAGGAGTCGTTCTTCGGCCACGTCCGCCGTCACCCGGCGCGCGCCCGGGTGGAGCTGGGCGCGACGCGGCACGGTGATCTCGTGTTCGCCAACGTACGGCTGCTCCTCGACGGTGGCGCGTACACGTCGACGTCGAAGGTCGTCGTCGCCAACGCGTGCTACTTCGCCGCCGGCGCGTACCAGGTCGCCAACGTGCGCATCGACGGGTACGCCGTGTTCACCAACAACCCGCCCTGCGGCGCGATGCGCGGCTTTGGCGCCGTTCAGGCTTGCTACGCCATCGAGTCCGCGATCGATCGGTTGGCCGGCGAGCTCGATGTCGACCCGCTGGAACTGCGCCTGCGCAACGCGCTCGTGAACGGCGCGGTGCTCCCGACCGGCCAAGCCGTCGATGGCCCGACGCCCGTTCGCGAGCTCCTCGAGCACCTGCGCGACCTTCCGCTGCCCTCCGAACCTGATGGCGGCCCGCTCGACCTGCGGACGCTCCCCGGCGGGCTCGGCAACGTGACACACGGCGAGGGCCTCCGGCGAGGTGTCGGCTATGCGCTCGGCATGAAGGCCATCGGCTACTCGGGCGGGGTCGACGACTACTCGACGGCCCGGGTCCGGCTCCGGATCCTCAATGGTGTCCCCGTGGCGGACGTCCACAGCGCCGCGGCGGAGTGTGGGCAGGGCATCGTCGCCGTGCAGGCTCAGATCGTCCGCACGGAGCTCGGCGTCGAGCAAGTCGTCGTCCGCCAAGCGGACACTACGATCGGCGACTCCGGGTCCAGCTCGGCCTCCCGCCAGACCTGGATGACCGGCGGGGCAGTGCTCGGCGCGTGTGAGGCCGTGCGCGGTGTCGTTCTCGCGAGGGCGGCCGAGGTGCTGGCCCGGCCAGCGACCTCTCTCGTCCTGCGGAACGGCCGCGCCCACGCCGCCGACGACGCGTCTGTCGGCGTCTCGTTGGCGGCCATGCTCGGCGACGAGGTGGTCGACGAGGAGTATGAGTACCACCACCGCCCGACCCAGGCGATCGACGACGAACGGGGCCAAGGCGACGCACACGTCGCGTTCGCGTACGCCGCACACCGCGCCGTCGTCGATGTCGACGTCGAACTCGGGCTCGTCCGCGTGGTGGAGCTGGCGACCGCCCAGGACGTGGGCAAGGCGATCAACCCCATCGCGGTCGAGGGACAGATCGAGGGCGGCTGTGCGCAAGGACTCGGTCTCGCGCTCATGGAGGAGGTCCACATGGAGGGCGGCCGGGTTCGCAACCCCTCGTTCACCGACTACCTCATCCCGACCATCCTCGACATGCCGCACGTCACGACGAAGGTGTTCGAGTTCCCCCACCCGCAGTCGCCGTACGGCCTCAACGGAGTCGGCGAGCCGCCCACCCTGTCGTCGACACCCGCGATCATGAACGCGCTACGCAATGCCACCGGCCTCGACCTTTCCCGTGTTCCCGTTCGGCCCACCGACTTCATCCCTGAGGAGACGACGACATGATCATCGACACCCACCTCCACCCGACCAACAAGGTCGACGAGGCGTGGCGCCACACCGGCGAGCCGTTCACCGGTGAGCGCCTCCTGGCGATGATGGACGGACCCTTCATCATCAACGGCAAGCCACGGCGCATCGACATGGGCTTCATCCAGCCGCCACCGGGCAACACCGTGTGGCGCGACGGCGACCGCTCGGGCCGCGAGGGCATCAGGGACTACATGGCGTACATCACCGAGTTGGTCCAGAAGTACCCGGATCGCTTCATCGGGGACTTCACCTACAACCCGCGGTTCGGGCCCGAGAATGCGGCGGCCGAACTCGAGTTCCACGTGAAGGAGTACGGCTACAAGATGATGAAGCTGCACGCCAACATGCACGCGTACCGGCCCGATCGCGCCCTCGACTGGCTCCGGCCGGGGTTACGCAAGTGCGACGAGCTCGGCGTGATCGTGCTGCTTCACACCGGCGACGGCCCGTACAGCATCCCGACGCAGTTCTATCCGATCATCCGCGAGTTCCGGGACGTCAACTTCATCATCGGCCACTTCGGGGTCCAGACCGGCGGGGTGTACTGCTTCGAGGCGCTCTGGATGATCCTCGACAGCCCGAATGTCTACGGTGAGTCGGGCTGGCTGCTGCAGTCGCGCATCGTCGAGTTCGCCAAGGAGATGCCGATCGACCGGCTCGTGTTCGGCACCGACTCGCCCCCGAACGAGCCCGGCATGTGGCTGCGTCAGCTCGAGGTGCTGTGTACCCCACCACCGCAGGGCCTGAACTGCAGCGAGGAAGTTCTGGAGGGCTACATGGGCAACAACGTGGCCAGGCTCGTCGGGATGGAGGGCACGCCACCGCCGGCCACGGCCGAGGAGGCCGAGGCGCGTCTGCAGGCCGGCTCGGCCGGTCCCGTCTCCGTCTGATCACCAGCGGCACTGGCTGGAGCAGACGATGACCGCACCCGTGCGCCGCCTCGTCGTCGCCGTCAGCGGTTCGAACGCGCCGCACTCCGGCAGCCCGCAGGTCGCGCGGTGAACGCGATGGCGTCTCCCTCCATGGTCCATCGGTCACAGGACCTCCATGACTGCCTGGCGGAGTACCGCCGGCAGCACCCCGAGGACGTGCTCGTCGTGGAGGAGCGGGTCTCGGCCGACCAGGACGTCACCGCGCTCGTCTGGGAGCTCGCGGCACGCGGCTGTGCACCGGTCGTGTGGTGCAACGACGTCGACGGCCGCGGCCCACTGGTCACGAACCTGTTCGCCTCGCGGCCGCGGATCGCGCACTGGCTCGGAGCCGCCGCACGCCCGCTGCACGAGGCCTACCAGCAGGGCGCGCGGCAGGCCCGGCCGATGCACGAGGTCGAGACCGGCCCCGTCCTGGACCAGGTCACGCTCGGCGATGACGTCGACCTGATGGCGCTGCCCCTCATCACCCACTTCGAGTCGGACCTGGGGCCTTACATCACCAACGGGATCATCGTTGCCGAGGACCCGCGTTCCGGCGTGGGCAACCTCAGCTACCACCGCGCCGTCGTGCTGTCGCCAAACATGCTGGGCACCAGCCTGCACTCCCGGGGCGACCTCTGGCGCATGCTCGAGGATGCCGCGAGTGCCTCCACGACGCTGCCGGTGGCGATGGTGCTCGGCGCCCATCCACTCCTCATGCTGGCGGCGTCGGCGCGGGTGCCGTTCGACGTCGACGAGCGCGAGATCGCCGGTGGGCTCCTCGGCAAGGGCCTCGAGGTGGTGCGGACACCGGTCCACGGGCTTCGTGTCCCGGCGAGCGCGGAGTACGTCCTCGAAGGCGTGATCGATCCTCGCCACCATGCCGAGGAGGGGCCCTTCGGCGAGTTCTCCGGCTACTCCTCGGACCGCTCGACCCACAACCGGCTGGACGTCGAGGCCGTGCTCCACCGGCGCGACGCGCTCTGGGTCGACGTCGTCGGCGGCAACTCGGACGAGCACCTGAACCTGGCCCGCGTCCCTCGCGAGGCGGAGATGATCGAGCGCCTGAAGGAACGATTCGCCTGCGTCGTCGACGTGCACTACCCGCGCTCGGGCACGCACTTCCACTGCTACCTCAGCGTGCGCCAGCGTCGAGCTGGTGAGGCCCGTCAGGCGATGCTCGGCCTGCTCGGCTGGGACCCGTACCTGAAGGCCGTGGTCGTCGTGGACGACGACGTCGACATCACCGACGACAGCGAGGTGCTCTGGGCCGTCGCCACCCGGTTCCAGCCGGCCGAGGACATCGTGATGGTCGAGCGGCTGCCGGGCAGCGCGCTCGATCCGTCGTCGACGCCGGACGGATCGACGTCGCGGATGGGGCTCGACGCGACCCGAGGGCCGGCGTTCAGCGGCACCCGCATCCGGATCTCGGCCGGTGCCCGTGAACGCGCCGCTCGGATCCTGACCAGCCTCCTCGAGCGAGGAACATGAGGACATGGACACAGACGATGTGACCGTGAACGACTGGAGTGTGGCCGGCGAGCGGCGCCTGTACCGCTCGCTGCGCCGCTACTGGCACCCCGTCCTCTACGCCGACGACCTCGGCGCCCGCCCGCAGCAGGTCACGCTCCTCGACGAGCGGATCGTGGTCGTCCGCCTGGCCGGCGAGATCAGGGCCTTCGCCGATCGGTGCGCTCACCGCGGCACCGCGGTGTCGTTGGGCTGGGTCGAGGACGACGTCCTGCTGCGCTGCCCGTATCACGGCTGGACGTACGGAGCCGACGGCGTCTGCACGAGCATCCCGGCCCGGTTCGGCACGAGGATCCCTCCCAACGCGCGGCTCCAGGACTACAAGGCGATCGTCGCCAACGGACTCGTGTACGTGTGCCTCGATCCTGAGCCGGCCTTCCCGATCCCCGACTTCCCGGAGTTCGACGACTCGGCGTACCACGTGGCGGTCGTGCCCGCCTACGACTGGCGGACCGGCGCGGCGCGGCGTACCGAGAACTTCGTCGACTTCGCCCACTTCGCCTGGGTCCACGACGGCGTGCTGGCCAGCCGCGACGACCCCGAGGTCCCGGAGCACGAGGTGTGGCGCGACGGCGCGGAGCTGCGCACCACGATCACCGTCGAGGAGCCCGCCACGACCGACAAGACGCAGACGCTGGAGCTCGAGAGCGCCAACGCCAGCGTGCCCGGGCGGAGGAACTACCGGCTGGCGCTGCCGTTCACGGTCTGGCTCCATCAACAGCTCCCCGGCGGGAACACGTTTGTATTGTTCATGGCCTGCTCGCCGATCAGCCAGAAGCAATGCCGGAGCTTCACGTTCAACGCTCGCAACTTCGCCCTCGAGGAGGACGACGAGCGGTTCATCAGGTTCCAGCAGGAGATCGCTGAGGCGGATCGGGTCATCTCGGAGTCGCAGACGCCTGAGGAGCTGCCGTTCGACATGACTGCCGAGCTTCACGTCCGGGGGGTCGACCGCCTCTCCGTCGAGTACCGCCGCTGGCTGTTCGAGGTGGCGAGGGCATCGACCGATGGCTGAACCGCGGCGCGTCGTCGAACCGGTGGATGTGCTCGAGATCGAGTTCGTCGTCAACGGCCGGACGGTGCGGCGGACGGTGCCGGTCCGCCAGCTGCTCTCCGACCTCCTCCGTGACGACCTGCGGTTGACGGGGACGCACGTCGGCTGCGAGCACGGCGTGTGCGGCGCCTGCACGGTCGAGGTCGACGACGTCGCGGTGCGGGCCTGCATCATGCTGGCCGTCCAAGTGGACGGGAAACGGATCAGGACGGTGGAAGGGCTGGCGCACGACGGCCAGCTGACCGAGATGCAGGAGGCGTTCCACCGTCACCACGCTCTGCAGTGCGGGTTCTGCACCCCCGGCTTCCTCGTCACGCTGGCGTCTGCCGATCCGGCGGAGTGGCCCGACGTGCACGCCGTACGCGAGCTACTGTCCGGCAACCTGTGCCGCTGCACGGGGTACCAACAGATCGTCCACGCCGTGCTCGATGCGTGGGGGCGGACGGGCGACGGGTCAGCTGGCACCGAGCCGGCGTCGTGATGGCCGGCCCTGACGGCATGTATGTCGGCTCCAAGTTCGGCCGCCGTGAAGATGAGCCGCTGCTCGCGGGTCGCGCCCAGTTCGTCGCCGACATCTCGCTCCCCGGGATGGTCGAGGCGACGTTTGTGCGCAGCTCGACGGCCCATGCCCGGATCACCGGGATCGACCTCGACGACATCCGGTCCGATCCGGGTGTGCTCGACGTAGTGACGGCGGCCGACCTGCAGGGCGTCACGCGTTATCCGCACCTGGTCCCGTGGATGAGGGACGTCAACGCCTTCCCGCTCGCCCGCGACCGCGTCCGGTACGTGGGCATGCCGCTCGTGGCCGTGGTGGCCCAGGATCGTTACGCCGCCGAGGACGCGGCCGCACGCGTGGTGGTGGACTACGACGAGCTGCCTGTCCTCGTGTCGGTGGACGCAGCGCTGGCCGACGACGCCCCCCGGCTCTACGACGACTGGCCCGACAACAAGCTCATGGACCTCCCCGCCGCCAACCCCGAGGTCGACCGGGTCTTCGCCAGGTACGACGTCGTCCGCACGACGTTCCGTATGCAACGACAGTCGCCGAGCCCGATGGAGACCCGAGGCATCGTTGCCGACTACCAGAACGGCCGGCTGACGGTCTGGGCGTCCTCGCAGAGCCCGCACCTCCTCCGCACGACCCTGGCCATGATGCTCGGGCTGCGCGAGGCGGGCATCCACGTGATTGTCCCGAACGTCGGGGGAGGGTTCGGGTGCAAGTTGCACCAGTACCCCGAGGACATCGTCGTGCCCTGGCTGGCCATGCGCTCCGGCCGGCCGGTGCGCTGGATCGAGGACCGTGCTGAGCACCTCATGACCTCGATCCACGCTCGGGAGCAGAAGATGGACCTCGAGGCGGCGTACGACCGCGCCGGCCGCATCCGCGCCGTGCGCTGCAACATCGCCACCAATGTCGGCTCGGGTGAGGTCTTCATTCCCGGCACCTCGACGACCCTCGTGTCGCAGGGCTGCCTGACGGGTCCGTACGACATCCCCGTCACCGAGGTGTCGGCGGCCTGCGTCGTCACCAACAAGACGCCGTCGGGCGCGTACCGAGGCTTCGGATCGCCCGAAGCCGCCTTCGCGATGGAGCGGACCGTCGAGAAGGTGGCCCGACTGGCGGGCGTCGACCCGCGGGACTCTCGGCGGGCCATGCTGCCGCAACCCGGGGATGACGCGTTCGTCACGCCATCGGGCGGCCGGCTCGGCGCCGGCAGCCACCGCCAGGCCTTCGACCGGGCCGTCGAGCTCGGCGACAAGGCGTGGGAGGCGGCCCGGGACGCCCACGCCGCCGATCCGCGCGTCCGTGTCGGCATCGGCTTCGCCTCGTTCGTGGAGCCGACCGGGCCGTCGTACTACGGGACTACCGGGCACTGGCGCTCGTACGACTCGGCGCTGGTGCGGATCGAGCCCGACGGCAGCGCACTCGTCGGCATCGGCGTCCAGGCCATCGGCCAGGGCATCCAGAGCACGACCGCCGCCATCGCCGCCGATGCGCTCGGCCTGGCGCTGGAGGACGTCAGCGTCGTCACCGGTGACACCGACCTCTGTCCCTACGGCCTCGGCGCGTGGGGCGCCCGGGGCGCCATCGTGACCAGCGGCTCGGTTCTGAAGGCGGCCGAACTCGTGGCGACCAAGGCCAAGGCGATCGCTGCCGGGTTGCTGGAGGCGAGCTCGGACGACGTGGTCATCTCCGATGGCCGACTGCACGTGCGCGGCAGCCCCGCGACCGTCGGTCACGTGGCGCGACGTGGCCATCGCGGCCTACGCGCGGACCAACGAACTGCCGGACGGGGTCGAGCCCGGTCTCGAGGCGACGGTGACCTACGAACCGCCGGGCATCGATTCCGACCCGGACGAGCACGGCCGGATGAACGTCGCCGCGGCCTGGTCGAACGCCAGCCACGCCGCCGTCGTGAAGGTCGACATCTCCACCGGAGCCGTCGAAGTGCTCGACTACGTCGTCGTGCACGACTGCGGGACCGTGATCAACCCGCTCATCGTCGAGGGCCAGACGACCGGAGGGGTGGCACAGGGCGTCGCCGGCGCCCTCTACGAGCACATCGTGTACGACGACATCGGACAACCGCTGAGTGCCTCGTTCATGGACTACACCGTCCCGAGCAGCCTCGAGATCCCGCCGATCACGATCGAGCACCTCGAGACGCCGTCGGCCACCACGCCGCTCGGCGTGAAGGGGGTCGGAGAGTCGGGCACGATCGGGCCGGCGGCCGCCATCGCCAACGCGGTCGCCGACGCGCTGGTGGAGTTCGACGTCGACATCGTCGAGACCCCCATCACGCCAACGACCGTGCTCCAGGCGATCCACGCGTCGGACGACGCGTCGTGAAGCCGCCGGCGTTCCGGTACCTCCGGCCCGGCTCGTTGGAGGAAGTCGTCGCCGCGCTGGCAGAGCACGGCGACGAGGCCAAGCCGCTGGCGGGCGGGCAGAGCCTGATCCCGGCCATGAACTTCCGGCTCGCCCAACCGTCCGTCCTCGTCGATCTGGAACTGGTCGAGGCCCTGCGGACCATGTCGCGGGCGGACGGCGCACTGCACGTCGGAGCGATGGTTCGTCAGCGGGACGCCGAGCGCTCCCCGGAGGTGCGGGCGGCCTGTCCGCTGCTGAGCGAGGCGCTCCCGTGGATCGGCCATCCCCAGAACCGCAACCGCGGCACGATCGGCGGCAGCATCGTCCACGCCGACCCGGCGGCCGAGCTCCCCGCCGTTGCGTTGGCGCTCGACGCCACCGTCGAACTCGTGGGCTCCCGAGGGTCGCGGACCGTTCCGGCGTCGACCTTCTTCGCCGGGCCGTTCACCACCGCGCTCGAGCCCGACGAGGTCGTGACCGGAGTGCGGTTCCCCGCGGTCGAAGGCTCCCGTGCCGCCTGCCTGGAAGCTGGCGCCGCGGCGAGGCGACTTCGCAGTGGTCGGCGTCGCCGCCGTCGTGCGCTTCGTCCAGCGGTGGCGCGGTGGTCGACGACGTCGGCCTCGCCGCGTTCGGTGTGGCGGCGACACCCGTGAGGTTGAAGGAGGCCGAGGCCCAGGTGCGCGGAGTCGAGCTCACGGCCCAGTCGGCCGAACAGGCGGGCGAGGCGTCGGTCGCCGACGTCGAGGAGCCGACGTCTGACATTCACGCGACGGGCGACTACCGGCGGCGGGCGCTCACCGAGCTGGTGAGGCGGGCGTTGCACGGGATCGGTCAGTCCGCACGAGGCTGAGCGGCGGGCGGCGCCTCGCGGCGGACAGCCATCGCCAGCTCGGAGAGCCGCCGCCACCGGGCAAGCTCGCCCCGAGCCGCGCGCGCCAGTCGCCGGGTCGACCGCCGAGCCGACGGAGGCGAGGTCGGCGAGGATCGCCTCGGCGCAGGCGCGTCCGGGGAGCCCGCTGACGCTCGGACCGGGATTCGTCCCGGCGCCGGTCAGGTAGACGCCGTCGATGCCGGACCGGTGGTCGGCCGATCCGCGCGCCGGCCGACCGGCCAGCAGCTGCCCGATGATCGTGGACACATGAGCACCGGCGTTCACCGCTCCCGTCCGCTCCGTCAGGTCCTGCGACGACGTGAACACCGAGTCGGTGACCAGCTCGCGCACGCCCGGCAGGCAGGAGTCGATGGTGGCCCAGACACGCTCGCTGGCGACCTCGGCGCCTCGGTCCCAGCCGCCGTCTGTGACCAGGCGATGGGCGACGAACCCATTGATCCAGGCCGTGGCCGACCCGTCCGGGGCGGCGGAGGGATCGAGCAGCGACGGGAAGGTGAGGAGGACGCCGGGTCGAGCGGCGAGGGTGCCGGCGAGCGCAGCGGCCGGGTTCTCGAGCGCGCACGCCGGCTCGGGGAGCATCCAGAGCTGACTTCCCGCGAACCCCGGAAGCAGGTGGTCGACCGAGGGCGGGCCGCGCAGCGCGGCAGCCAGAGTGAACTGGCTGAGGTTCCCACTGATCACCTCGACCCGCTCGAACCGACGCCGCACCCGCGCCGGAACGGCGTCCGCGTCGATCAACTGCAGGATCGCATCCTGAGGAGCGACGGCTGACACGACGGCCCGCGAGGCGAAGACCGCGTCGGACTCGGTGGACTCGATCCGCCACCCGCCGGCGCCGCGGCTCACACGGCTGACCGGGAAGTCGCAGCGGACCCGCCCGCCGAAGCCCTCGACTGCCGACTGCAGCGCGTCGATGAACGCGCTCGAGCCGCCACGCGGGCGGCCGAAGCGGCGCCCGTGCCCGCCGGGGGTGAGGGCGAAGACCGCCCCGGTCCCGGGATACCAGGGGGGTAGGCCGGAGAACTGCGACCGGAACACCGCCAGCGCTCGCATGTGGGGGCTGCGGAACCACCGTTCGGCGACGTCGACGGCGGAGCTCCGTGCCAGCTCGATGATCGGCCGTCCTGCCCGTCCGAGCGCCATGCGCCCGAGGCGCTGCGCGGCCTCCATCGGCACCGGGGGGTCCCGCCACAGCTCGCCCGTCAGGGCGAGGAGATTGCCGGACAGCGCTGCCAGCTCCATCCACGCCGCGCCGTCCGCCGCGTCGACCTCGGCGATCGATCGCGCGGTGTCCTCCGCCGACTCGGCGATGGCAATCTGAACCCCGTCCCCGTAAAGGTGCAACGCTGCCGCCGTCCGGTAGACGTAGTCGAGACCGTGACGATCGAGCTCGAGCTCCTCGGGGATCGTGGAGCCGATGATGGTGGAGTGGTCGACTGCTCCGTGCTCGAGCGTGAAGCCATCCTTCTTCGTGCTGAACAGCGCTCCGCCGCACCGGCTGTTGCGTTCGACGACCACCACGTCGAGCCCGGCGCGGGCGAGGTAGGCGGCGCAGACGAGCCCGTTGTGGCCGCCGCCGATGACCACCACCTCGGCGCGCGACGAGCCGCCGGCGTCGAGGGGGGTGACCACGGCGCGTTAGATTACCGGCGCCCTTGCTGGGGATCGGTGGGCCAGAGGGTGGATGTCGAAGGAGCGGCAGTGAACGATCAGTCAGGTGCCGACGCCGTCGAAGTGACGACGTTGGTGGAGGGCACGCTCATCACGATGGACCCGGCTCGGCGCGTCATCCCCGGCGGGTCGGTGGCCGTTGCGGGCGATCGCATCTCTGACATCGGCAGCGCCGCGGCGCTCCGGGAGCGGTACCCCGACACCGAGAGGATCGGCGGCGACCGGCGCTTTGTGATCCCCGGTCTGATCGACTGCCATAACCATGTCGCGCAGGCGCTGTGCCGGGAGAGCACAGTCGAGGACTTCCCGAACATCTACCGCATCTACATCCCGGCCGAGGCCATCCAGTCCGACGACGACGTGCGCATCAGCGCCAAGGTCGCCTTCGCCCAACTCATGCGGGCCGGCGTGACGACCATGACCGAGACGACGTGCACAGTCGCCCATGAAGAGCCGATCGCCGAGACGGTGATGGAGACTGGCATCCGCTGCGCGCTGGCCAGGGGCATGTGGGACCGCGAGTCGCGGCTGGCCGGCAACTACGAGCAGATCACCGAACAGTCGTGGTACCGCGACGATCCCAAGGTGCTCGCCGACGACCTCGCCTACACGAAGGAGTTCTTCGCCAAGTGGTTCGCGTCGGGTGAAGGCCGGTTGCGCCCTTGGGTGCACAACCTCGGGGTGCCCTCCTGCTCGGACGAGCGATACCTGGCCACGGACGAGCTGGCGAAGGACTGGGGTACCGGCGTGATGACGCACATCAACCGGGACCGGGAGGAGATCGAGCTGTCGGTGTCGCTCTTCGGCCATCGGCCGCTCGAGCACCTGGCGTCCATCGGTGCGCTGACGGAGCGGCTGGTGGCGATTCACGCCATGCTGACGACCGATCGCGAGATCCGGATGATGGCCGAGGCGGGGGCCAAGCTGGCGCATGCCCCCGTCGTGTGCACGGACATCATGTCCGCGGTCACCCGCGTGCCCCTGATGCGCGAGCTGGGGATCATCGTCGGCCTCGGCTGCGACACGATCATCAACGACGTGCTGAAGCTGATGCGGATCGCCTTCACCATGCACAACCAGGCCGCGATGCCGCTGTTCGATCCGTTCGGGTTCACCACGACCGACGCCTTTGAGATGGGCACCATCGACGCAGCGAAGCTGCTCCTCTGGGACGACGAAATCGGGTCGCTGGAGGTCGGCAAGGCCGCTGACATCACGGTGATCGACGCCGACAACGTCCGACTGTCCCCCTCGACGGATCCCATATCGACACTCGTTCGATACGGCGTCGGCACCGACGCGGAATCCGTGATGGTGGCCGGGCGGCTCACCGTCCACGAGGGCAGGCTGCTGACAATCGACGAAGGCGACCTGCTCGAGCAGGCCTCGGAGTTGGGCGCCCGGATGATCGCCGAGATGTCCCCCCGCCGCTACGTCCCACTCGGCACCAACGTCAATGTGCTCTGAACTCAGATATCACGTCGAGCCGGGGATCCGGCCGGTGCCAGCCAGGGGGACCCTGGCCATCGCCGCGGCCTCGATAGTGAGCGCCACGAGGTCCTCGGGTTCGAGGTGGTGGACATGACGCAGCCCGAAACGCCGAACCGCCAAGCTGCAGCACCACACGCTCCTCGGCAACGCCTCGTCATCGGCATCTCAGGGTCGAGCGGGCCTCACCTCGGACTCCGGCTCCTCACCGTCCTCCGAGACATCGGTGCGGTCGAGACCCACCTCGTGATCTCCGAAGGAGCTCGCGTCAGCATCAAGCATGAGCTCGAGGTCGACCCCGACACGATCGCCGCCCAGGCGGATGTGGTGTATGACCCGACGGACCTGGCGGCCGCAGTGTCGTCCGGCTCCTTCCAGACCATGGGAATGGTTGTCATGCCCTGTTCAATGCGCACGCTCGCGGCAGTCGCCACCGGCAACACGACAGACCTTCTCACCCGTGCAGCCGATGTCACACTCAAGGAACGCCGGCGCCTCGTGCTCGTCACTCGCGAGACACCGCTCAACCTCGTTCATATCAAGAACATGGAGACGGTCACGCTCGCCGGGGCCACCGTCCTGCCGCCCGTTCCGGCCTTCTATCACCGACCGCGAACCATCGATGACCTGCTCGATCACAGTGTCGGCAAGGTGCTCGACCAGTTCGGGATCCAGCACGAGGTGTACCGGCGTTGGTCCTGATCGACAACGTGGCGACGGCGCCCGCGATCTCGCCGCGTAGAACGTCGACGGGGCGATCCTGCAGCCATGCGCGGTGGGCGTCCTGCGGATCGGCTCGACCCGAACCGTTCCCGGTTGGCTGCGACGAAAATCACTTCCACGGCAGTCGAGGGTCGAGCTCCCTCCCGAAAGAAACCCGGGGCCTCAAGAAGAATCTCATTCGCCCGCTTCGGCTCATGCACCTCGCGCTGCAACTGCTTGATCGTTGCCGTCTCCTGCGTGGATCACGTCGGGCCGGCGACCCCAGTCGATGTTGGCCTGCTGCCTGCACCAGCCGCGGACCGTGTCCGGATCGACTCCGACACGCTCGCCGATCCGATGCACCGCGGCAGTCACCGACGTAGCTCCAGTATCAGGCCCGCCTACTCTCCGCGACTGTGCTCACCGATCTCGTCCTTTCACCCCACGGCGCCGACGTGCGCGACCTGATCGCCGCCGCCCAGGTGGCCGATGCCGGGGCGTTCGACACGGTGTGGACGTACGACCACTTCAGTGGGCTCATCGCCGGCGCCGCCTGGTCGCGCGACCCATTCGTGACGCTCGGGGCGATCGCCGCGTCGACCGAGCGGATCAAGGTTGGCGTGCTCGTCGCCAACATCGTCAACCGCCATCCCGCCCAGCTCGCGTGCGCGGTCAACTCACTGCAGTCGCTCGCGCCCGGCCGCGTCGCGTTCGGCATCGGCTCGGGCTCGGCCCGGGGTGGCCGCTTCGCCGGCGAGCACCACGCCATCGGCCGTCCCCTTGCCGCGAGCGCGCAACGACGGGAGCTGCTCATCGAATCGATCGACGCGGTTCGGGCACTGTTCCGTGATGAGGCATTCAGCGGCGCACAGGTTCAGGTGGCGGCGGCAATGGCTGTCACCGACGGCTCGGCGCTGCCGCCGATCATCGTCGGTGCGACCGGCCGGGACACCATCGCTGTGGCTTGCGAGCATGCCGACGGCGTCAACCTGCTACGGGGTGACGATCTCGCTGAACGTGTCGCGTTCGCCCGCGACAACTCGGGACCCGGGTTCGAGGTCAGCGCCTTCTCCGCCCTCAACGTCGACCACCCTCTCGGTGGCGACCCGGCGGCGCTCGCTGAGCTCGGCGTCGAACGTCGCACCCTGTACCTCACCTCACCCTTTCCGCTCGATGTACTGGCGACCATCGGCGCCAACCTCGACTGAGACAAGCCGGACGGCAATATCAAGTATCTTGACATGGGGCGACCCGTTCCCTAGCGTCGTCGCCGGTGACGGGGGATCACGGTCGCGTCAGCCAGTCCGAGGTCGTCGACTGAGCCGCCCCGTGCCCCAGGTGCCGATGACGACCTACCTCATCGGACGGGTCGACCGGATCGTTCGGCGCGCCCTCGAGGAGCTCATCGCCGACCAAGGCGTCAGCGTCGTGGGCTACACGGCGATGAGTGTTCTCGAGGCGCGCCCCGGTCTGTCCAACGCCGAGCTGGCCCGCCGCTCGTTCGTGACGCCGCAAGGGATGAGCCAGACACTGGCCGTGCTCTCCGAACGGCGGCTGATCCGCCGCACCCAGGCGATGAGCAACCGCCGAGTCCAGCTCGTCGAGCTCACCGACCGCGGACGCCAGGTCGTCACGGTGTGCAACCGGCGGGTGATCGAGTTCGAGAGTGACCTGCTGTCTTGCCTCACCGAGCGCCAGCGCGCCGACCTCAACGCAACCCTGTCGACGATCGTCAACCGCAATCGGGGGGCGTGAATCGGTCGGCGCGGCGCGCCGGTCAGGTGTGGATGAGGGCGAGGGCGACACCGGAGTCGCCGAAGGCGCCGTCGAAGACCTCGCGCAACTCCTCGGTCGACTCGGGAATGTCGCCACTGACGAGGATGCACCACGTCACGCCGTCGGGACGGCGCACGAGCATCGTGTGCGTGTTCTCCACAGTGCCGGTGTGTCCCCACGACCCGTCCGGCCAGACGAAAATGCCGAGCCCGTAGCGCCGCTCGTCCGGCTCGGGGTAGTTCACGTCGAGGGCCTGGCGCATCAGCATCGAGAGCTCGGCGGAGAAGGGATGCCAGCCAGGGGCGGCCGGGTCGAGCGAGTCGAGGATGCGGACCATGTCCGACGGCGTGGCCACCCACGCCCCGGCGCCGCCGAGCGACTGCATGTAGGTGCGCTGGGCACCGGACACGTGGACGACCTCGTCGGGGTCCGGGTCGACCGTGGCGACGAGTCGCATCCCGGTGATCCCGAGGGGCTGCAACAGCAATTGGTTCGTCGCGTCTTCATACGACTTTCCGGTGACGTCAGCGACGAGCAAACCGAGAAGGCAGTAGTTGAGGTTGCTGTAGTCGTGGGTCGTCCCCGGCGGCCGAGCCAGCGAGCGCGCCAACCCGAATGCGGCCGCCGCTTCACAGGAACCGAACCGATCGCCGAAGAACTCACCGCGATAGTCGGGGAATCCCGAGGTGTGCGACAGCAGCTGGCGCACCGTGACGGCGGCGACTCCATTCCCGGCCGGCACGCCGACGGCGACGGCGAGGCGTTGGCCGACGGGTTCGTCGAGTTGCAGGAAACCGGCGTCGACGAGTTGCAGGACGACGGTTGCCGTGACGACCTTGGAAACGCTGGCGATGCGGAAACGATCGGTCGTTGTCACGGCGTCGAGCGGATCGTCGGGTGTGCGCGTCCCGAAGGCAGCGGCGTGGACGATCCGGCCGTCGACCGACACGGCGACGGCAGCGGCCCGATCGCCCCGCCCGGTCAGGCGCCCGGCGACGAGCTCGTCGAAGCGACTCCACGACGCCGCCGGGACGGTTGGCAGCGGCACCGACGACGTCGTCGGCGGGGTCGACGGAGGCCCCGGCTGCATCGCTGGTGCGGCGACCACGGGCACGATCGCCAGGCCGACGAGCAAGCGGACACCGATCACGGCGTTGATCATGCCCGCGGGGGACGAAGAAGTTGCGGCATCCCGTCCGCCGGCGCCGTTACGCTCGGCGTCGCACCGTGCTGCCCCTCTAGCTCAATGGAAGAGCAGCGGACTTTTAATCCGTTGGTTCAGGGTTCGAGCCCCTGGGGGGGCACCACATCAT
>CAVQTY010000001.1:0-138813 GCA_963716665.1 Ilumatobacteraceae bacterium | reverse complement strand
CCCTTCCGGCCCTGGCCACCGGAAGTGCCTGAACGCCCACCTCCTGTTCATCCGGAGACGGCGGGACAGTCGTCGCGACTGCCACCACCCGATCTCCTGGAGGACGACCACGTCGGGGGCGGCCCGAGCGACGACCTCGGCAATGCCGGCAACGTCGAGGCCCGCCGACCCCTGAACGTTCCAGGTCACCACCGTCACGTTCGTCGCTCTCTGCTCCACGCCCGTCGAGGATTGCAGATCGGTGACCGCTGACGGGCGACCTCCGACGATGGCCGCGGCTACGTTCAGACCGTGGTCGACAGTTTTCTCCATCCGTTCGCCAAACCGGCCCGGCCGGCGTTCATCTCCGTCGTTCGCGGCGAGGGCGCTTTGCTCTGGACTGCCGATGGCGCCGAGTTGATCGACGCCATGGCCAGCCTGTGGTACTGCAATGTCGGCCACGGCCGTCATGACATCGCCGACGCCGTGGCAACGCAGATCCGCACGCTCGAGGCGTACTCGTGCTTCGAGCCGTTCTCCAACCCGCTCGCCAACGAGCTTGCCGATCGCCTCACAGGGCTGTCCCCGATCCCGTCGTCGCGGGTCTTCCTGTGCGGGTCCGGGTCGGAGGCAGTCGACACGGCGATCAAGCTCGCCCGCCTCGCCCACTCCCTCGCCGGCGAGCCGCAGCGCACGCTGATCGTCAGCCGCCAACGCGGCTACCACGGGACGAACTTCGGCGGCACGAGCGCTCAGGGCATCGAGCCCAACCGTCTCGGCTGGGGACCGCTCGTGCCCGATGTCGTCCAGGTGCCGGCCGACGACAGCGAAGCGCTGTCGGTGTTGATGGCCGAGCGGGGTAACGAGGTTGCGGCCTTGCTCGTCGAACCGATCCAGGGCGCCGGCGGCGTGTTCCCCCCGCCGCCCGGCTACCTCGCCGAGGTGCGGGCGCTCTGCGACCGCCACGGGGCGTTGCTGGTGTTCGACGAGGTGATCACCGGGTTCGGCCGGTTGGGAACGTGGTTCGCCGCCGAGACGTTCGACGTCGTGCCCGACATGATCACGTTCGCGAAGGCCGTGACCTCGGGATATCAGCAGGTCGGCGGCGTGATCGTCGGACAGCGGGTGCGCCAGCCGCTCGAGTCCGACGACAGCTTCATCCTGCGCCACGGTTACACCTACTCGGGCCATGCCACGGCGTGCGTCGCGGCGTTGCGTAATCTCGATGTGCTCCGCGAACGAGGAACTGCTCGCCCGCGCCGAATCGCTCGGCAAGCGACTCGCCACCGGCCTGGAGTCCCTCGCCGCCGACGGTGTGATCGATCACGTCCGCGGCACAGGGGCGGTGTGGGCTGCCGGTCTGCGTCCCGATCAGGATGCGGTGGCCGTCCGCGACGCGATGCTCGCCGCCGGCGTCGTCACGCGTGCCATCGGCACCGACACCTGCACGTTCTGCCCTCCGCTCGTCACGACGGATGAGCAGATCGACCGCATCGTGGACACTCTGGCGGCCACCGCGGGCCATTGACACCTGACGGGTTCACTCGCACCGACCACACGGTTGTTCCGCTCTTGAAGGCACTTCGCAAGCGGCACCACTTCCAGCGCCCTACCGACGTGAGATAGGTGACCTCAAGCCCGTCGCCGCTACTTCTTGCGGGCGGCACCCGCCGTGACGGGGGTCTTGGCGGGCTTGAGCACGCCCTTGGCCAAGGCGGCGTCGAGGTAGTCCTCGGCCTCCTCGGCGGAGACCTTGAGGGCCGGTGAGATCTCGCTGATCAGGTTGACCCTGGCCCGCTCGTACATCGTCCGCTCGGCGGCCGACAGCGAGGCGTCACGGTTGCGGGCGGCGAGGTTCCGCACGACCTCAGCGACCTGGTAGACGTCGCCGCTCTTGAGCTTCTCCTGGTGATTCTTGAACCGCCGGCTCCAGTTCGACGGCACCCGCGGGTCCGGCTTCGACAGCACGGCTACGAGATCCTCGAGCTCGTCGGCCGACACCGGCGAGCGCACGCCCACCTCTTCGGCCATGTTCACCGGCACTTTCAGCGTCATCTCGTTGATGACCGTCTGAAGAATGAGATATTCACGCTTCTCACCAAACGCTTCCATCTTCTTCGTCCCCATCACGATGCACGCACCGTGCTGGGGATAGATGATGGTTTCGCCCTTCTTGAACTTCACGCAGAACCTCTCGCCAGGAGAAATCGGGGAGTCTCCAGGATACGGCGAGGTCGCCCGAATCTGACCGAACCAGTTCGACTCAAGGTCGATCGAGGCGCCGGTCGACGCCGGCGGCGCGCATCGTTGCTGCGCGGTGGAGATCAAGGACGGCGAGTGCTGCGCCGCGCCCGCCAGCCCCCCATGCTTCTCGGATTGCACGGTAGAACGTCATCGCGTAGGTTCGCCTGCCCGCCGTATCGGGGTCGGTGCTGCCACCACCAGACGATCGCTCCATCCACGCGATCACCGTCTCCGCCGCCTCTCCCGACGACCCGTCGGCTTGGACGGCGCGCCACCCGGGGCACATCGGCCAGTACCCGCCTGTGCGCGACCTGACCTCTGCGCTCGAAAGCTCACAAGTTGCCGGATCACCCAGACCGGTGAGTCTCTCCAGTGAGCGCTCAGCCAACTCGGCGAGGCGTTCCGCCGACCACTGGTCGACGACCTCCAGGCCTGCTCCGGAGAAAAACCCGACGGCGATGTCGACGGCATCGTCGGCGTGCACGTCGAGCGACTTCGGGCCACCCCTCACCTCGTCCATCCGCATCCCGTACGAACGGTGGAAGAAGGTGCCGGTAGCAATCAGCGGTTGGACGCCAGCCGTCAGTTGGATGACTCCGCCGGCACGGGTGCCCTCGAAGCCGAACCACTCGAAGGTCCACTCAACGGGTTCGCGGACGACACACAACTGCTGACCAGACCCGCGCAACGACCACTCACCAGGAAGTTCCTGACGCACCTGTCCAGCAATCGTCTTCCAGCGCGAGGCAGTCGACGGTTTCCGATCGTTCACGCCCTCAGTGTTTCGCGCGTGGCGCGAACGGTGCCGTCGGTCCGCCGGATCCACCGTGTTACTGTCCGCCGCCATGGCCGAGGGCCACGATGCCGAGAGGGGGACGGATGGGTCGTAGGCAGCGAATCGGGTCTGGGGCGGTCTCGTTCGGCGTCGTCGCCGCGCTGGTGTCGTCGGGGATTGCCGCGGCGACCTCAGAACCGGCGCAGGACGTCACGGCGTGGGCCCTCGACTACACCGGGAGCCCCGGCGGTGCCGCCGCGGGGGAGCCGATCCGCATCGGCTACGCCAACAGTGAACCCTTCGCGCCGGAGTCGACCCTCGGCGTTCGCGCCGCGGTGGAGTTCGTCAACGCCGAACTGGGTGGTGCCGGCGGACGCCCGATCGAGGTCGTCGAGTGTCCGATAGTGGCTGTCGCCGACGGGGCGGCGTGCGGCGCCCAGTTCGCCAACGACGACTCGATCGACCTCGTCATGTCCGGCACGATCATCGTCGGCAACAAGGAGTTCTACGACGCGATCAACGGCAACAAGCCGTTGATCATCGGCAACGGGTTGACTGTCGACGACTTCGTCACGCCAGCCGGGCAGTCGTACACGGCGGGTTCTGTTGGCGTCGTCGCCGGGATGACCAAGTTCATCCTCGAGGAGTTCCAACCCGAGACCGTGGCGATCATCGCCAACGACAATGCTGCCGGGCAAGCCGCCGCCAACGTGCTCGTCAAGCCGACGCTGGACGACGCCGGGGTGCAGTCGTCGCTTGTCTTCGTCCCCGACACGGCGACCGCTCCGGATGTGGCGTCGGCGATGGAGGCTGCCGGCGCCGCCACGGCCGACGTGTTCCTCTCGCTCGTGACGCTCCCCAACTGCATCAACATGTACGACAGCATGCGATCCCTCGGCATCGATCCGATCGTCGTCACCAGCGGGTTGTGCTTCGGCAGTCCGATGGCGCAGCACCTCGCAGACGTCGGCGACGAGGGGGACTACCCAGACGGCTGGTACTTCGGCGACTACGGCTACAGCTACTTCAACCCGGACTACGAGTCGGGGATGCTGACCTACGTCACCAAGGTCCAGGAGTACGGCGAGCCGATCACCGGCGCCTCGGAGATCGAGTACACCGGATTCGCCGGGCCGATGTTCGCCAACGTTCTGACAGCCGTGAAGTTCTTCAACAACGTCGGCGTCGACAATCTCGGATACGAGACGCTCAACGAGCAGATCCGCACGTTTACCGGCCCGATGATGCTGCAGGTTGGTCCGATCGAGTGTGGGTTGGCGCCGTTCGTCGCCTCCTGCGGTCACCAGATGGGCATCCAGCAGTACATCGACGGCGAGTGGGTCAGCATCCGCAACGGGCTGAACGGCGACCCGATCGACGTCACCCCGCCAGCAAGTTGACGCTCGGCCGCTTGTCGGCGACGACCGCCGCCAAGGCGGTGGTCGTCGCCCTTGCCGCCTTCACGCTCGTCACGATTCTCGCCACCGACGACCTGCGCGAGCGTTTCGTCTCCGGCGACGGGGTCGCCCAAGGGGCGTTGATCGCCGCCATCGCCCTCGGCGTCGTTCTCACGTATCTCGGCTCAGGCGTCGTCAACTTCGCCAACGGCACGATCGCCATGTACATCGCCTATCTCTACGCCGGACTGCGCGCCGAGGGCGATCTGTTCGTGCCGCCGCTGCCCAATCCGTTGGCGCTCATCGAAGGCGTCGGCCACTGGTTCCAAACGAACGACACCCTCGACCTCCCGGATGTGCCGAGCACGATCTCGCTCGGCGGGCCGATGCCGTTTTGGCCGGCGCTGGCGCTGTCGTTGGCATTCAGCGTCGTCCTCGGGCTGCTGATCCACTGGCTGATCTTCCGGCCGCTTCGCGACGCTCCCGTGCTCGCCAAGGTCGTCGCCTCCGTCGGCCTACTGCTCGTGCTCCAGGCGATCGTCATCCGGCGATTCGCGTTGACGCCGCGGGCGGTCAAGCCACTGCCCCTGGTCGGCAAGGATCAGGTCGACCTCGGCATCGTGTCGCTGACCGAGGAGCAGCTCTTCGTGGCGCTGCTCGTCGTCGCCTTCACCGTCGTGCTCTGGCTCGTGTTCCAGCGCACCCGCTTCGGATTGGCCACCAGGGCGGCCGCCGAGAACGAGCGTGGCGCCGTCGTGCTCGGCTTCTCGCCGGATCGGCTGGCGGCGATCAACTGGGTGCTGGCGACGACGATCACCGGCCTGCTCGGAATCTTCGTCGCATCGATCAACTCGAACATCGAGCCGCGGATCCTTCCGGCCCTGGTCGTGCCCGCCCTCACCGCCGCCCTCGTCGGCGGCTTCTCATCGTTCGGTTGGACCATCGCCGCCGCCTTCCTCCTCGGCATGCAGAAGCCGCTCGTCGACTACCTCGGGGCGACACGGACGTGGTTCCCCCATGCCGCCTCCCAGCCGTTCCCGGGCGTGAGTCTGTTGATCCCCCTTGTCGTCATCGTCGCCGTGCTGTTCCTGCGCGGCAACCCGCTGCCAGAACGCGGGGCTGTGCGCGTCGGGCGTCTTCCGCTCGCACCGACACCACCCACATGGGCGCTGCGCTACGGCGGGCCGGCGCTCGCCTTCCTCGCCGCCATCGCCGGACTGTTCTGGTTCAGCCCGGCCTTCCGCGGCGCTCTCGCCAATTCGCTGATCGGGATCGTCGTGTGCCTGTCCATCGTCGTCCTCACGGGGTTCGTCGGTCAGATCTCGCTGGCCCAGATGACGTTCGCCGGCTTCTCGGCGTTCACCGTGTCGACACTGTCGGTCGAGCACGGCTGGCCCTTCCCGTGGCCAATCCTCGCCGGCACCGTTGTCGCCCTCGTCGCCGGGATGATTGTCGCCGTGCCCGCCCTCAGGGTGCGCGGCGTGAGCCTGGCGATCATCACGTTCGCCTGTGCCGTCGCCGCCGACACCGCCGTATTCCGCCACCCGTCGGTCAACGACCCCCTGCTCGGCGCCGCTGTCGACCCGCCGGACTGGGTCGACCAGAACCGCGGCACGACGTACGAGCTGCTCGGATTGCACATCGGTGACGGCAAGCTGCCCAACCCGATGACGGCGATGTTCTGCCTGATCTTCGCCGTCGTGCTCTGCTACGCGGTGGCCAACCTCCGCCGTTCGGCCACTGGCCGGCAGATGCTCGCCGTGCGTTCCAACGAGCCGCGCCGCGGCGGCGGCCGGGGTGAGCGTCGCCGGCACGAAGATCCTCGGATTTGCTCTCTCGGCCTCGGTTGCCGGCATCGCCGGCGCTGTCATTGCCTACCGGTCGGGCGGCGCCTCACCCGACCGCTTCGACTACCTGCAGTCGCTCGTGTTCTTCGCCTACGCCTACCTCGGCGGCATCTCCACCGTCGCCGGGGCGATCATCGGCGGCATCATCGTCTCCGGGGGACTGCTCTGGACGTTCCTCGTCGAGGTCGTGGGGATCTCCAGTGACTTCACGTTCCTTCTCGGCGGCGTCGGGTTGATCGCCGCCGCGATCTTCGCGCCTGAGGGCACCGCCGGGCAGCTGCGCAGGGCCACGAAATGACGTCGCTGCTGGAAACCCATGCACTGACCGTGACGTTCGGCGGGCTGCGCGCCGTCGACGGCGTCGACCTCGAGGTTGCCGAGGGGCAGATCGTCGGGCTGATCGGTCCGAACGGGGCAGGCAAGACGACATTTCTCGACGGGCTGACCGGGTTCGTCCCGATCGGGGGGCGGGTTCGATTCGACGGTCGCGACATCGAGTCGCTGGCCCCTCATCATCGAGCGAGGGCGGGACTCGGCCGAACCTGGCAGTCGCTGGAGCTGTTCGACGACCTCACCGTCGAGGACAACCTTCGCGTCGCCGCCGAGCGCCAGAGCGTCGGAGGGTTTCTCGCCGATCTCGTCCACCCCGCTCGGCGCCGTGATGACGTCGCCCACGCCCTCGACGTGCTCGGCATCGCCGGGCTCGGTGGACGGATGCCGAACGAGCTCAGCGCCGGGCAACGCAAGCTCGTCGGCGCCGCCCGGGCCGTGGCGGCGCGACCTCGAATGGTGCTCATGGACGAGCCGGCTGCAGGCCTCGACACCGGGGAGAGCAGGGAGTTCGCCAGCCGCCTGCGAGCCGTTCGCGACACGGGCATCACCGTGATGCTGGTCGACCACGACATGGGCCTCGTGCTCGACGTCTGCGACTACATCTACGTGATCGACTTCGGCGTGAAGATCGCCGAGGGAACGGCCGGCGAGATCACCAGCAATCAGCGGGTCGTCGAGTCGTACCTCGGCTCTCCCGGTGTCGACGGGGGTTTCGGATGACGGACGGGCGACTGCTCACCGTCAACGGCCTGTCGACGGGCTACGGCGGCGCGCCGGTCGTCCGTGACCTCGATCTGCACGTCGATGCCGGCGAGATCGTCGCCCTGCTTGGCGCCAACGGCGCAGGCAAGACGTCGACGTTGCTGTGCGTGTCCGCGATCAACCCGATCCTTGCCGGCGACGTCGAGCTGTTCGGATCGTCGATCCGCGGCCACTCCGCCCACGGCCTCGCCCGCGGTGGACTCGCCCACATACTCGAGGATCGCTCGCTGTTCTTTCAACTCACCGTCGGCGAGAACCTGCGCCTCGGGGCGGCGCACGGAGCGGCCGATCTGGCCCGGGCGCTCGAGTACTTTCCGGCGCTGGCGCCGATCCTCGGGCGCCGCGCCGGGCTCCTCTCCGGTGGTGAGCAGCAGATGCTGGCGATGGCGCGGGCGCTGGCGACACGGCCACGGCTGCTGATGATCGACGAGATGAGCCTCGGCCTGGCGCCGATCATCGTCCAGCGGTTGCTGCCGATCCTGCGCCGGGTGGTCGACGACACCGGGGCCGGCGTGTTGCTCGTCGAGCAGCACGTGCACATGGCCCTGCAGGTCGCCGACCGCGGCTACGTGCTCAACCACGGCGACCTCGTGATGGCCGGCACCGCCGCCGAACTGCTCGCCGACGCCCATGTGTTGCGTTCCAGCTACCTCGGCGCAAGCGAACTGGAGGCGTGAGCAGAGGTCCCGCAAACCTTAGGCTTGTCAACGGCCCCCGTAGCTCAGCCTGGATAGAGCAGCGGACTTCTAATCCGCCGGTCGCACGTTCGAATCGTGCCGGGGGCGCTACCAGGGCTACCGATGCCATCCGTGCCGCCGCGTGGGCGTTGGCGTCGTCGGTGTCGCACCCGCCGCGCACACCGGCAATCCACTGACGCCAGTGGAGGATGAGGTAGAGCCCGCTCGTCGTCGCCTCGCTGGACGCTCGTTGCCGCCGACGGGCGCGGACGCATCCCGGCGATTCGCTTGAGCTTCAGACTCTCTCGAAAGGCCGCAGAGCGCGTCGGAAACCATCAGCAACCGTGGTTTGTGTGGTTGCTTCAGCTGGCTGCGAGAACGGTGGTACAGGAAGCTCAAAGTCAGCGGCGGTATCTCCCGCCTGGCCTCGCCAGAACAAGCGACCTCCCGGGTTTGACGACGGGAAAGTGAGCAAGAACAGAGCCGAGGCTCCGCCGAACACTTGGCCACTGCCAGGTCCAACCCTTGCGCTCATTTCGACCTGGCGGCCATCAGAATTCACATACGAGGCGGGGGAGCCAAAGGCGGTCGTGCTCGTCGCTGTCACGCTTATCACGACGTCCAGTGAATCCGGGTTCACCGTTCGATACGAGACAAACACCCTTGCAGATGCTGAGTCGCCAACGCCGACCGGCTCACTGGACACTCCGAGCCGTGGTGCGATGTCGTTGCCCTCCTCGTAGAAACTGACGATAAGCCCATTGGAGTTCGCCGTGAACTGGTCGAGGTCGTTGCACGGAAGCGTCACTTCCTCGTAGCAGATCTCCACCGAGCCGCTGGCGACAGTCATGGTCTGTGCGGCTTGCTCAACGCCGGCGTCGCGGACCGCAGCGGTCGAGACACTCTGGTACGTCGCCATCCACCACGCGGGTGAGTCCGGCTCAGCGAGCGCCTGTCCGACCCCTGGATCGGCCTGGGCGAAACTGTCGACGTAGTCCTCAATCAAGGCGTCGCTCGGTTCTCCGGGGATCGTCGTCGACGCCGCCAGGGCGAGCACCGCCACAACGTTCATGCGACGAACTGTAAGCGAAATAGCATCGGGTGTGGCGCTCACCGAGCCACGTCGGCTATGGAGTTCCCCCGGATGACGGATACCTCGTTTGAGGCGGGCGGACGCCTGTCTCGAAGGGAGTCCTGGTGTCGGCTGCTCGTCCACGCGAGTTCCGTCAACGCGCGGTTGAGCTGGTTCGATTACGGGAGAAGCCCCATTCGGAGTCGGACTGTGCATGAGCCCGTCGACGACGACCATCACGGTGTCGCTACCCGCCGACAAGCAGGGCGTGGCGTCTGCGCTCAACGACACCGTGCGCGAGCTCGGTGGCGCCGTCGGCGTCGCTCTCGCCGGGGTTGCACTGCTCTTCCTGGTCGTCCACGGCCCGCGCCCAAACGACGTTGTCAGCGAGGACGCCCTCGACAGTGTCGGCGATCTCGGCACCCTCCCCGCACTGGAGCCGGTCGCCGGCAACTGATCGGAGTGTTTCGTGACAGGCACGTGTGCACCAGGCACTCCGATGACACGAAACACTCCGATGGATATACGTCAGTGGAGGAAGCGGCGGAGCAGGTCGAGGGCGTTGATGACGCTGAGCTGACGGATCTGCTCGCGGCTGGCGGTCTGGCGATGGTGGAGCGTCGTGGCCCGGTCGCGGCCGTGGCCGACGACGGCGAGGCACACGGTCCCCACGGCGACATCGTCCTGCGGGTCGGGTCCGGCCACCCCGGTGAGCGCCAGCCCGACGTCGGCGCCGAGCACCCGGCAGGCACCTTCGGCCATCTCCAACGCCGCCTGCTCACTGATCACCGGACCTGGCGCGACGCCGAGAAGATCGAACTTGACCTCGCTGGCGTACGTGACGAGCGAGCCGCGCAGCACATCGCTCACTCCGGGCACGCTCCCCAACCGGGCCGCCACGAGCCCGGCCGTCAGCGACTCGGCGATCCCCAGCGTCGATCCCTGCCGTCGTAGGGCATCGATCACGACGGACTCCATCGACTCCCCGTCGGTGCCGAATACGACCTTGCCGAGGAGGGCGCGGATCTCGGTCTCCCACGGCCGCAGCTTGTCCTGCGCGGCCGCGGCCGACTCTGCCGACGTCGTGAGGCGGATCTCCAAGCCGTTCCAGCCCCGGGCGAGAAATGCCAGCGTGACGTCGCCGTCCTCGTCGAGGCGAGCGATGACGTCGTCGAGTCGGGCGTTGAGTCCACTCTCCGACTCGCCCCACACCTTGAGCACTCGCGACGCGATCACGGTCGGTTCTCCGGCACGAGCCAGCAGATCGGGCAGCACGGCGCGCTCGAGCATCTCCTCCATCTCGTCGGGCACGCCGGGAACGGCGTAGATCACCCGCTCGATGCCATCGAGGCGGAATGGGCAGATCAGCCCGGGGGCGGTGCCGCGCCGCTGCGGGATGACCGTCGCTCCGACGGGCACCATCGCTTGGCGCAGGTTGTTGTCCGACATCGTCCGGCGCAGCTGCGAGAACAGGTCACGGATGACGTCGGCCACGTCCTCGTCGAGCTCGAGCTCGACACCCATCACCGAGGCGATGGCCTCCCTCGTGACGTCGTCGTGAGTCGGCCCGAGCCCGCCGCACACGATCAGTGCGTCGGCCTCGCCGAGCATCTGCCGGAATACCTTCTCGATCCGCTCGACGTTGTCCCCGACCTTCACCTGCAACCGCGAGGCGATGCCGTGGGCGGCCAGGCGCTCGCCGATCAATGCCGAGTTGGTGTCGACGATCTGGCCGAGCAGCAACTCCGTGCCGACGGCGACGACGTCACATCGCATCGCACCTCATCACACCACCGACACATCCGACGGCAGCACGGCACGTTCCTTCGCCGCGTGCATCCGCCAGAAGTACTGGGCGCCGCTGTACACGGCGAGGACGACAGCCGCCCACAGGCAGGTGTTCCACAGCCACGTGGCGTCGAGTGCCGTCAGGGGCAGCAGGGCGAATCCGACGGCGAGTTGCTGGGCCAGCGTCTTGTACTTGGCGGTCCGGCTGGCCGGCATCGAGATCCCCTTCGTGCCGATCACGCTCCGGTACACGCTGATGATCAGCTCCCGCGCCGCGATGATCGCGACCGGGACGATCCAGAAGACGTCGCGTCCGACGAGCGTGAACATCGCCCCGAGGATCAGCACCTTGTCCGCCAAGGGGTCGAGGAACGCGCCCGAGCGCGTCGGGCCTCGACGCCGGGCGATGTAGCCGTCGACGAAGTCGCTGACCGACAGCAGGAACCAGAAAGTGAACGCAACCCACGACCCGCCGTCGTCCTCCGGAATCAACCAGAACATCAGCGGCGAGAGCAGGAGGCGACCGGCGGTGATCGCGTTCGCCCACGTTGCCAGCGCGGTTCCGACGTCTTTCACAGCTCGTCCAGCGTCTTGCTGATCGCCGACAGGTCGGCCCCTACGGCGATGAGGTCGCTTCCGAGGGCGTCGGCGATCTCCACCTCGGCGAACGAGCCGGCGGTGAGCGACTCGTCGACGAGCACGACACCGTCGATCTCCGGTGCCTCTCGGTGGCTCCGACCGATGCCCGGGCGGTCGACGAGGACTTCGATGGTGTCGCCGATCAGGGCATCGCGGCGAGCCGCCGTGATCGCGTCCTGCAACTCGGTCAGCTCGCTGAGACGCGCGGCGACGAGGTGGGCGTCCACTTGGCCGTCGAGCCCGGCGGCATAGGTGCCGTCCTCGCGGCTGTAGGCGAAGAACCCGCACCAGTCGAGTTGGGCCGCCTCCACGAAGCGGAGGAGATGGTCGTGATCGGCTTCGGTTTCGCCCGGGTAGCCGACGATGAAGTTGCTTCTGAACGCCGCGTCGGGACGGCGGCCGCGGATGTCGGCGATCCTGCGCAAAAATCGGCCGCCGTCGCCCCACCGCCGCATCCGCCGCAGCAGCGACTTGCTGACGTGCTGGAGGGAGAGGTCGAAGTAGGGCACTGAAGACGCGCAGACGACGTCGATCAGCTCGTCGCTGAGGTCGCTCGGATACAGGTAGAGCAGGCGCACCCTCGGCACTCGCGCGCCGACGGCGCGCACGAGTGGGACGATCGCCCCGGCACCGAGCTCGCTCGGGCGGTCCTTGCCGTACGAGGCAAGGTCCTGAGCGACGAGGACGATCTCCTTTGCGTCGAGATGCTCGACTTCGTCGAGGATCTGGGCGACGTCACGGCTGCGCTGCTTGCCACGGAACGACGGGATCGCGCAGAAACCGCACTTGCGATCGCATCCCTCGGCGATCTTGATGTATGCCCACGGCACTGGCGACTTCGGCCTGGGGAGGTTGAGCAGGTCGAACTCCGGGACGGGCGTGGCGCTGACCGGGATCAGCTTGCGTGGCGACGGGTGGAGCCCGATTCCGAACCCGGCTACCTGATCGACCTCAGGAAGGGCGGCTGCGAGTTCGTCGCCGTAGCGCTCGGCCATGCACCCGGTGACCACGAGCCGGCTTCCGTCACGTCGCCGCTCGTCGAGGGCGAGCACGGTGTCGATCGACTCCTGCCGCGCCGCCTCGATGAAGGCACACGTGTTGATGACGACGAGGTCGGCCGACTCGGCGGCGGCAGCAGGGCGCAGCCCGTCGGCGAGCAACGTGCCGACGAGCTTGTCGGAATCGACTTGGTTCTTGGGGCAACCAAGCGTCTCGACGTAGAAGCTCCCAGGCACGATGAATCAGGCTACTGACGGGCATGACGGGCTCAGTGCTTGTTCGTGATGCACGCATAGTTGCTCGTGGACAAGCACGCTCGAGCCGGACGACCTACTGGTGCGCCAAACGCAGTCCCCGCCTCGGCCAGTCCATCGACACGAGCCGGCCGGTCGCCGACAGGGTGATGTAGGCGGTACGCATGTCCGGGCCACCGAAGCAGAGGTTCGTGGTCATCGGGTCATCCGTCGCGATGAAGTCAACATTGGCGCCGTCGGGCGAGATCGCCGTGATCCCGCCACGGATGAGCGTGCCAACCGACACCCAGCCGTCGGCGTCGACCGCGAGCGAGTCGAGCAACTGCAGCCCGGGCAGGCCGCACAGCAGCGCCCACGGGTCGTATCTCGATTGGAGCTGCTCGAGGACGCCCGGCTCGGCGATCCGCCGGCGGTAGACGCGACCCGTGTACGTCTCGGCGTAATAGAGCACCGTTCCGTCCGGGCTCAGTCCGACCCCGTTCGGTGACTGCAACGGGTACGCCACCTCGTGGATGTCGGATCCGTCGCAGCGGGCGTAGTACAAGGCGCTGAGGTCGGCGGTGCGTGCGCCGACGTCGTGAATGCCGAAGTCGGTGAAGTAGAAGCCGCCGTGGCCGTCCATCACGAGGTCGTTCGGCGCCCGCAACGGACGACCCGCACAGTTCGTGTAGAGGTTGTGGACGGCGCCGTCGTGGTCGATCCGCTGGATCAAACCGCCTGTGTATCGGTCGAGGTCGAACGGGCCAGGCACGAGCAGAGGGCCGACCTCGGCCGGCGTGAAGCATCCGCCGTTGTTGCACAGGTACAGCGCTCCGTCGGGCCCGACAGCGAGGCCGTTCGGCCCACCCCTGACCTCGCACACGAGCTCGGTGGTTCCGTCGGGATGGACACGTGTTACTCGCTCGCCGAGCATCTCGGTGACGACGACCGATCCGTCCGGCATCGCCACCGGTCCCTCGGGGAACGTCAACCCGGTGGCGATCTCGGTGAGGGCGGTGTCGCTCACCGCACCATCCTTGCCGTCACTGACTGAGCGTCTCGAACTCCTCGACGGTCATCAAGACGGCGCGGGCCTTCGATCCCTCGCTCGGCCCGACGACGCCACGCTGTTCGAGCAGGTCCATGATCCTTCCGGCGCGGGCAAAGCCGACCTTGAGCTTGCGCTGCAGCATCGACGTCGAACCGAGCTGACTGCGCACGACGAGCTCCATCGCCTGTCGCATCATCACTTCGTCGTCGTCCTCGCCGTTGCCGCTGATCGCGTTCGTCGACGCGGTCACGAGATCGGGCTCGTCGGCACCCTCGACACCGCTCACGTAGACGACGTCAGGTGCCTGCTCGCGCCAGTGGCGGACGATCGCCCGGACCTCCTCCTCGCTGACGAAGGCACCCTGCACCCGGCTGAGCACCGACGAGTTGCCTGGCAGCATCAGCATGTCCCCCTTGCCGACCAGCTTCTCGGCACCGGGTTGGTCGAGGATCACCCTGGAGTCGGTGAGGCTGGACACGGCGAAGGCGATGCGCGCCGGGATGTTCGCCTTGATCACCCCGGTGATCACGTTCACGCTCGGCCGTTGCGTGGCGACGATGAGGTGGATGCCGACGGCACGGGCCTTTTGCGCGAGGCGGGTGATCGCCTCCTCGACGTCGCGGGCGGCGACCATCATCAGGTCGTTGAGCTCGTCGACGACGACGACGATGTACGGCAACCGCTGCGGCTCCTCCTCGCTCGCCGGATCGGGCTCGAGCTGACCCTGGTCGAAGGCTGCGTTGTAGCCGGAGATGTCGCGGTACCCCTTGGCCGAGAGCAGGTCGTAGCGGCGCTCCATCTCCTTGACCGCCCAGCCGAGGGCGTTGGCTGCCTTCTTCGGGTTCGTCACCGGCTGCGTCAACAGATGCGGCAGGCGGTTGTACTGGCCCATCTCGACCTGCTTGGGGTCGACGAGGATGAGGCGAACCTGATCCGGGGTACGCCGCATCAGGAGTGAGGCGAGGATGCTGTTGATGCAGCTCGACTTGCCTGCCCCCGTCGCCCCGGCGATCAGCACGTGGGGCGTCGTGGCGAGGTCGAGGAAGACCGCGTCCCCGGCGATGTCCTTGCCGATGGCGACGTCGAGTGGCCCGGTCGCCGTCGCCGCTTCCGGGGCGAGCAGCAGGTCGCCCAGGGACACGAGCTGGCGAGTGTGGTTGGGCACCTCGACCCCGATCGCCGACTTGCCGGGTATCGGGGCGAGGATGCGAACGTCGGTGGCGGCCATCGCGTAGGCGATGTCACGTTGCAGCGACGTCACTCGGGCGACCTTGACCCCCGGTCCGAGCTCCAACTCGTAGCGGGTGACAGTGGGTCCGACCGTCATCCCGGCCAGCGTCGTATCGACGCCGTGCTGCTCCAGCGATTGTTCGAGGATCCTGCCGCGCCCGGCCGCCTCACCTTGGTCGATGCTCTTCGTCGCCCCGCGATGAAGCAGGGCGACCGACGGCAGCACCCAGGTGCCTCGTCCGACGTCGCCATTCTCCGCACCGTCGAACGGTTCGGTCGCCGCTGCCTTCCGGCGGCGCCGCGATCCGTCGGCGCTGTCATCGGCACCGAAGTCGTCGGCCGCGTCGTACGGGGCCGGCGGCAGCGCCAGCGCCGTCGTCGCTACGGCGCCATCGAATTCGGCCGTGGCGCCGGTTTCGGCGGCGTCGTCGTGGTCGGCATCGCTGTCGCTGCTCAACGACGACAGGTTGCCGAGGGCGTGGCGCGCTGCCCGCCCGACCGGCCGGGCGATCGATGCAGCCCCACGTCCCGTGCGCGCCGCGATTGTTCGCAGCGAAGCCTGGGTGATCAGCAGCAACCCGCCGATGCCGAGGGCGACGAGGAGGACGATCGATCCGAACTCGGCCATCAGCGTGCGCAGCGGCTCACCGACGATCCAGCCGATCACGCCGCCCGAATCGGTGACGCCGTTGACCGAGAAGCCCTCCGGGCCGCTGGCGACGTGGATGACTCCAAGCGCGGTGAGGCCGACGAGCGCCCAGCCGATGACCAATCGGTACGGGCTGGAGGACCGATTGCTGCGGATGAACGACACACCCACGGCGAGCAGGATCAGCGGGAGGACGTACCGGCCGACGCCGGCGAGGGCGCCGCCAAGCCACTCGATGCCGTCGCCGAGGATGCCGGCGAAGTCGAAGTAGATCCCGGCGGCGAGGATGATCGCCGCGACGACAAGCATCAGCCCGATGAACTCGTGCTCGCGGCCGGCGATCGCCCGGCGCAGCTCACCGGTGGCCTGTTCTCGTCTGGTGGCCTGCCGGCGGGCCTGTTCGTCGGCGCTGTAGCGCGCCCGGGTGACGTTGCGGCCGCCAGACGACTTGGTGGAGCCAGCGTTCGAGGTCTTCGAGGGGCTCGACGAGCGCGCCGCGGGCAGAGCCTTCTGCTCGCGCTTCCTCGACGGTCCCCACGTAGCCATGCACGATCCAAGGTAGCAACCCACGGTGATCCCAGGCCGGAGGGTCGGGCGGGGGGCTTGGGGGGCAGAGGCCCTTGGGCCGGAGCCCCCCGGTTCGCTGGTCGAGCCGGCTCCGCCGGTCGACCAGTAGAGATGCTTCGTGCGGCCGCAGGCCGCCTGCTCGGAGCCCGCCGAGCAAGCTCCGCTTGCGACGGCGAAGGCCGTCAGGCCTCCATCACGACGGGGACGATCATGGGGCGGCGGCGGGTGCGTTCGGAGACGAAGCGGCCGGCGGCGCGGCGGACGTCGCGCTCGAGGGTCTCGACGTCGCGCACGCCCTTGGCCAGGGAGTCCTCGACGGTCGTCGCGATCGTGTCGCATGCCTCGTCGAGCAGGTCTTCGGCCTCCGGCGCGTACACCCAGCCCCGAGTGATGATCTCCGGGCCGGTGAGTACCTTGCCGGACTGCGTGTCGACCGTGACGACGACGACAACCACACCCTCCGACGCCAGCACCGCACGGTCGCGCAGCACGCCGAGGCCGACGTCACCGACGATTCCGTCGACATAGAGATAGCCGGCGGGCACGCGACCGGCGATCTCGACTCCGTCGTCGCTGATGACCAGCACATCTCCGTCCTCGCACACAAGCACGCGGTCGCGGGGCATGCTCATCGTCTCGCCGATCGCGGCGTTGGCCATCAGGTGGCGGAACTCGCCGTGGATCGGCACGTACCACTGTGGCTGGGCGATCGACAGGTAGGTCTTCAACTCGTCCGCCTGGGCATGGCCGGTCGCGTGTACGTCACGCGTGCCGGAGTGGACGACCTGGGCGCCGGCCCGCAACAACCCGTCCATCACCCGGTTGACGTTCGACTCGTTGCCGGGGATCGCGTGGCTCGACAGGATCACCGTGTCGTTCTCGGTGAGCTTGACGAACTTGTTCTCGCCGCGGGCGAGGAGGGCGAGTGCCGACATCGGCTCACCCTGCGAGCCAGTCGAGATCACACAGATCTCCCCCGGCGGGTATCGGTCGATGTCCTCGATGTCGATCAGCCTGCTCGCCGGGATCGACACGATCCCCAGGTCGACGCCGAGCTGGACGTTCTTGCGGATGCTCATCCCCAGGGTGGCGACCTTGCGCCCGCTCTCGATGGCCGCGTCGGCGATCTGCTGGATGCGATGGAGGTGACTGGCGAAGCTCGCCGTGATCACCCGCCGCCCTCGGCACTCGGCGAACAGCGTGCGCAACACGCCTCCGACGGTCGACTCGCTGGGCGCGTGTCCCGGCTCCTCGGCGTTCGTCGAGTCGGCGAGCAGGACGCGGATGCCGACGGTGCGGGCGAGCTCGCCGATGCGGGCGAGGTTGGTCCGCCGTCCATCGACCGGCGTGAGATCGAGCTTGAAGTCGCCGCTGTGCAGCACGACCCCCTGCGGCGTGTGCACGGCGATCGCGTGGGAGTGCGGGACGCTGTGCGTCACAGGGATGAACTCGACGTCGAACAGGCCGATCTGGACCCGCTCACCGTCGGCGACGACGCGCAACTCCGTGTTGCCGAGGAGGCCGGCCTCCTCGATGCGGTTGCGGGCCAGGCCGAGTGTCACGGCCGAGCCGTAGATCGGAACGCTGATCTCGCGCAGCAGGTACTGCAAGGCGCCGACGTGGTCCTCGTGGCCGTGCGTGGCAACCACGGCGACGATGCGCTCGGCGTTCTCCCGCAGGTACGTGAAGTCCGGCAGCACGAGATCAATGCCGTGCATGTCCGGGTCGGGGAACATCAGCCCGCAGTCGATGAGCATGATCTGCCGCTCCGGCCCGTCACCCGAGCGGCCACCGCCGAGCTCGACCGCCATGCAGTTACGGCCGATCTCGCCGAGACCGCCGAGGAAGACGATGCGGACAGCGTCGCGTGACGCGGAACGGTCTCCGGCGCCTGCGGCCGGATCAGTCACGGGCCGCGACCAGCCTGCCGTACACCTCGGCGGCGCGCTGATCCAACCAGGCCGGGTCCGGCCCGAGCGGCGGTCGGCAGTGACCGGCCGGCTGACCGAGGTGGCGGAGCATCGCCTTCGACGGCAGCGGGTTCGGCGCCTCGTCACCGGTCTCGAACACGTAGCTCTCCAGCAGTCGGGAGTTCACGCTGCGCGCCCTGGCGGTGTCGCCGCTTTCCCAGGCGTCGAAGAAGTCGACGAGATCGGGGGCGACCCAGTGGCCGGCGACGCTCACCACTCCGACGGCGCCGACGGCGACAAGGGGCAGGGTGTTGATGTCGTCGCCGCTGTACACCTCGAAGGACTCGGGCGCCGCAGCGGCGAGCCGTGACGTCTCGCCGGGATTGCCGGCGGCATCCTTGACGCCGAGGATGTTGGGTACCTCGTTGGCGAGCCTGACGAGTACGTCGGTGGCGATCTTGCGGCCGGTGCGGATCGGGATGTCGTAGATCACGACCGGCAGGTCCGTCGAGGCGGCGACCGCCCGCAGGTGGGCCTCGATGCCGGCCTGCGACGGTCGGCTGTAGTACGGGCACAGGGCGAGGATCCCGGCGACGTCGCGTTTGGAGGCTTCGACGGTGAGGTGCACGTCGTGGGCGGTGTCATTGCCGGTTGAGCCGGCGATCACCGGGATCGTCACGGCGCCGGCGACGGCCTCCCAGAGCTGCAACTTCTCGTCGTCGCTCAGCGTCGGCGACTCCCCCGTCGTGCCACAGACGACGAGACCTTCGTTGCCTTGCGCCTGCATCCATTTGGCCAGCTCGACGGCCCCGTCGACGTCGAGCGCGAGGTCGTCGTCGAACGGCGTGATCATCGCCGTCACCACTCTGCCGAAGCGGGCCACCCTGGAAAAGTACCAGAGGGAGGCCTTCAGAATCGGTGAGCCCAGCGTGCAGAGACCTGGCTCTTCTCACGTATCCGTGGGGGCGCCCGCTCGCTGCGTCACGGTTGTTTGCCTGGGAACCAGGTAGAGAGCCGGCATTGCGGCCGCCACCGCTCAGTCGCATCGCAGCAATCGAACCTGTCGCGTTTCAGCACCGTTTCGGTGCTGAAACGCGACAAGAATCGTGTCCGCTCGACGACTCACACCGATCGCGTCAACTCGACGGCGATGAGCGTTCCCGCGCTCATAGGTGCGCCTTACGACTTTGGGCGCCAGGGCCGGCTCCGCCGGCCCGACCAAAACCGTGCCCACCGCGCGGCCGCGGTGGGAGGGGGCCGGGGGGAGGGCCCGCCCATCCCCGGCTAAGCGACCGCCGTGGTCAGCCCTCCGGACGTCACCGTCGTCGGCGGCTCGGTGTTCGGCTCGCCGCCGAGCCGCAACGAGCGGGCAACGATGCTCGGCCGGAACAGCACGGTTGGTGGGGCGAGCAGCATGAAGGCCTGCAGCACGGCGTCCATCACGGTCTCGTCGACCGTGGCCGTAGCGAGCGCACGGTCGAGGTAGCGGTGCTGGAGTCGGGTCAGCCGCGATGGCTTCAGCCCGGTCGTGTCCGGGAAGCGGAGATCGTCGCCAGTCGCGATCATCCACGCCCCGTCGCCGACCTTGGCCACGGCCTTCTGCATCCGCCCGGTGAAGCCGTCGAGGGTCGGCCGCTGGAGCGCCACCGCGGTCCGGGCGCCGACGAGCAGTCGGTCTGGCAGCGCCACATCGTCGTAGTGGCGTCGCACGTTCGCCGTGTTCGCCCAAACGACGGCGTCGGTCAGCGGTTCGGCCCCGGAGATGGCCTCGAAGATCGCCGGGCTGCGTAGCGAGGCGGCGAACTCGGCGTACCCGTCGTCGGACGTCGGCGGGCGATCTCCTCCGGCGCCCTGCAGCGTCACAATCCAGCGGTGACCCTCGATCGGGAACATGATCCCCATCCGTGCCGAATCCGGCGGCTGGTGCAGGTAGATCGCCTTCCACACGGCGTCTCTGGGTGGGCGGCGGTAGATCCTCGTCGCGTACGACAGGTGCGCATCGATGCGGGTTTCTGCCGGGCGCTGGAACCCGAGCCGCTCGAGCCAGTCCGGCAGCCTCGACCGGCGACCCGCGGCGTCGACGACGAGGTCGGCGTCGAGTTGCTCGACCGACGTCGGCTCGTCGCCGGCGGAGATCGTGACACCGGTGACTCGTCGGCGATCGTCCGACAATTGCAACTCGATCACGTTTCGGCGGTCGAGAATCGTGATTCCGACATTCCGCCGCACCAACGTGCGGGTGCGCCACTCGATCAGGCTGCGACTGGCGGACAGCATCGGATAGCCCCGATCGAAGGGGCGTACCCAGCCCCTCGGGTTGAGCCACAGCATGTCCGTCGGCAAGCGCACGGGGACTGCCCCGGCCTCGACCAGTCCGTCAGCGAAGCCGGGCAACAGTTGCTCCAAGGCGTCGGCGCCGCCGGTAAGCAGGGCATGGAGATGGTGCCCCTGGGGGACACCGGTGCGGTTCTGTGGCTGCTCAGGGGAGGGCGTCTCGCTCGATGATCGTGACACGGCGGAAGTGCCTGCTCAGCGCCTCTGTGATCGCCAACCCGGCCATGCTCGCCCCGACGACGACAGCTCACTCACCGCTCAGCTGACGAACCGCGCCACCTCGTCGAGGAACACCTGCCAGGCCGGTTCGCTCCTGGTGAGGATGTGGTTGCGGCTGTTGAGCAGGACCAGCCGACTGCCCGGGATCAGCGCCGCCAACTCGCGTGCCTGCGACTCCGGCACGCGGACATCGCCGCGGGAGTGGGCGATCAACGTCGGACACCGGACTTTGGGGGCGAGGTGGGACACGTCGATGCGGGCGAATACGTCGAGGAATCTGACCACATTGTCGATCGACGTCGTTGCCCGCTGCAGATTGTTGAACGCCTCCCACAGCTCGCGGCTCGCGTCGGGGAGGAACTGGCTGGCAAAGACCTGGCGGAACGTGTCGTCGTCGCGCCGCCATCCGACTCGGGCGACCTCGAGGTCGAGAGCGGCCTCCTCCAGCGCCTCGGCCGTCTCGGCGCGCACGAGCCGGCCGCGGCTGTAGGCACCGCAGAGGATCAACCGCTCGACGCGCTCGGGGTGACGCACGGCGTAGGCGATCGCCACCGCCGCCCCCTGGGAGATGCCGAGCAGGGGGAATCGCTCGACGCCAACGGCGTCGACGACGAGCTCGAGGTCGTCGACCCAGGCGTCGAAGCTGAAGTCGGCGACGTCCCAGTCGGAGAGTCCGCAACCGCGCTCGTCGTAGCGGATCAACTGGTGGCCACTGGCGAGGTCGTGTAGCCAGTGCGACCAGATCGGACTGTTCCACTCCAACTCCAGGTGGGTGAGCCAGTTCGCCGCCTTGACGAGTGGCGGGCCGCTGCCGGCGATTGCGTAGGCGACGCAGACGCCATCGTCGGATATGCCGTAGCGGATCTCCTGGTCGTCGGCGATGCTCGACGGCATCGCACCTGACGATTCTCCAGCATCGCCGACCTCGACCACTGGCGCCACGAAGCGGTAGCCGCGGCCGTGCACGGTGGCGATCACTCGCTGGTTCTGTCCGTCGTCGCCGACTGCCCGGCGCGCCTGTTTGAGCCGGCTCGTGAGCGCTGACTCGCTGACGAAGCGGTCGCTCCAGACCCCGTCGAGCAGTTCCGTCTTCGGTACGAGGCGACCATGGTTGGCGACCAGATGGGCGAGGACGTCGAGCACCTGCGGCTCGACGTGGACGACCGCACCGCCGCGGCGCAGCTCGTACTGGGCGAGGTCGAGCTCGCAGTCTTCGAAGCGGTACACGGTATTCATCAGGATCAGCGGTTCGACCGATGATGGCGCGTTGCTGCTGAGGACGCGTCGCATTTTCCGAGTGCGAGATCTTCAGCGAATCTCCACGATCGCTCCAAGCATCACCGCAGCAATTCGTGCACTGTCGCTCCGGTGACCAACTATCTACTCGGCCACGATGCCGCCGAGCTGCAGCGGCTCGAGGAGCAGGGACGGGTCCTCGCGCCGGCAACGGGCATGATCCTCACCCTCGCCGGGATCGCTCCGGGCATGCGGGTCCTCGATCTTGGTAGCGGGGTTGGCGACGTCGCCCTCGCCGTGGCCAACCGTGTTGGTCCGACGGGCAGCGTGCTCGGAATCGATCGGTCCCCGTCGGCCCTCGACGTTGCCCGGGAGCGCACGGATCGGGCCAGGCTCGGCAACGTCGAGTTCGTCGAGGGCGACCTGACGACGGCAACGATCGAGGGCGAGTTCGACGCCGTGGTCGGCCGCCTCATTCTCCTGTACATCGAGGATCAACCGGCGTTGATCCATCGGTATGCGTCGATGATGCGTCCCGGCGGTGTGTTCGTGGCGATGGAATACGACATGACGGCTGCCGGGATGCTGCCGCCAACGCCGCTGAGCGACAGGGTGGTCAGATGGATCGCCGAAGCATTCCGCCGTTCGGGTCTCGACCCGGTATTGGGGCCGCGTCTCGCCACTGCGTTCGGCGCCGGTGGCCTTCCCCAGCCGACGACAGTCGGCATCCAGGGATATCTAGACCCCGGCAATCCGGTGGGCCCTCGAATGGCGGCGTCGATCGTGCGCACCTTGCTGCCGGTGATCGAGCACACGGGCATCGCCAGTCCAGCGGATGTCGACATCGAAACCCTGGAGCAACGGCTGGCGGCCGACCAAACCGATCACGGTGCCGTGTTCAAGCCGCCGACCCTGGTGGGGACGTGGGCGCGCGTGACACGTTGAAGGACGCATCCGACCACGGCGAGCGAGTCGCCGAGTTGATCGATGCTTACGTCGTGCACCGCGCCGACCTACTGGCGTTCGCCAGGCGACGGTTGGGCGGTGACGACATGCTCGCCGAGGAAGCCGTGCAGGAGACGTTCCTGCGGGCGTGGCGATCCCTCGACCGGTTCCACAGCGGCACCGGGACGATCCGCATGTGGCTGTTCGCGATCTGCCGCAACGCGAGTGCCGACGCCGCCGGCGTTCGGGCGCGCCAGGCGCGCGGTGACCTGGCTGAGATGGCCACAACCGACGCCGACAGCGAGCCGGCGCTCGACCGACTCGCCGCACGTTCCAGGATCCGCGAAGCGCTGCGGCTCCTGCCGGCGGGTCAGCGCGACGCGATCGTCGCGGTGCACCTGTACGAGCGGCCCTACGCCGACGTCGCCCGTGACCTCGGGGTGCCTGTCGGCACTATCAAGTCACGCGTCCACCTCGGCTTGCGCACTGCCCGGCACACGCTGGCGGCCGCCTAGCCTTAGGCGAGGACCGCCGAAGCGTCGAGGCGCGTGAGTAGGGCGACGGCGCCGAGGGCGCGGGCCGTGGCCACAGCGGGCTCAGCCACCTGCTCGGCCTCGGCGTCTCGACCATTGGCATGCAGCCAGTCCCGCACGTCGAAACGGGCGGCCGCCTCGGGTACAGGCTGGCCAAGAGCGGCGAATCGTTCGATGGCGTGGCGCAGATCGGCTTCGACGTCGAGGTCGGTGTCGCCCCGGGCGATGGCGAGGCGGGCGCGAGCGCGGACGAGCTCGGCCGACAAGTACGGCGGCCGATGACCAGGCTGCAACCCATCGAGCATCTCGATCAGCCGCTCCGCCACGTTGAAGTCGCCGGTCGCCAGCGCCGCGTCGATGCCGATCGGCCACAACAGCGGCGGCGTGTCGAAGCGCCAGCCCATGGCGCCGGTATCTCGCTCGATCAACTCGACACATCTCGCCGCCAACCCGTCGAACTCGCCGGCCGCGTGCCGGAGGACGACTTCGTTGCACTCGTCGATCGCGACGTCTTGAGGGTCACCAACTTCGACCTTCACTCCTGCGCGGAGCTCTCGCGCCCGGTCGACGTCCCCCCGCCAGGCGGCGAGCGCGGCGAGCCAGCGCAGTGGTTCCGTGGCACTCGTCGCGTCGGTGTCACCGACGAGATCGTGGGCAGCTTGTGCGACCTCGGCTGCTCGATCCCACTCGCCACTCTTCAGCAATGCCCGCACTCGATTACCGGCGGCGAGGCCGATCATCGCACTACGCCCTAGCCGGCGGCCGATCGCCATCACCTCGTCCAGCACTTCGTCCGCCGGCTCGTCGTCACCGATCAGGACCTGTCCGAAGTTCCCAAGGGCCACGGAGAGCAGATCGAGGTCATCGACCGAACGGGCCAGATCAACTGAGGCAGATAGCAGTACCCGGGCGGTGACGCTGTTGTCGAGGTTGAGGTGGCGAACTCCGTCTGTACCCAACGCCTGGGCGAGCATGCGCCGGTCTCCGAGGCCCTCGGCGAGGTCGAGCGCCCGCGAGATCAACCCCGCTGTGGTGTTGTCCATGTGGCCATTGACGACCTGGTTGTGAGCGACCCTGAGGATGACTACCGCGGCGCCGCGGTCCGAGGCATCGTCGGGCAGTGCGGCGAGTGCGGCGTTGATCAGGTCGTCTGCCTCCAGGCTGCGGCCGGCGTCGCGGAGAACGCGGTCGCGGGCGGCGATCGCCTCGCGGCTGTCGCTGGCCCGGCCGAGTGCGTCGTGCGCGGCGATCGCCTCCTCGAGCATCGGTATCGCTTCAGCGAAGCGAGCTGCCCGCCCGGCGACGACGCCGGCCTTGTGCAGCAGTTCGGCGCGTGTCCCAATACCGTCGACGAAGCCGAGTGCCGCGAGGTAGGCATCGGTAGCCGCCGCGGCGGCACCAAGCCCGGCGGCCCGGTCGCCGGCCCGGACGTATGCCGCCGCCGCCGACGCGCGCAGCTCGTCGGCATCGGCGGCGTCGGGTTCGGCGTCGACTGCACGGCGGAAGTGTTCGGCAACGACGTCAGCGACCTCGGCACCGTCGTCTGCAAAGGCGCGTTGGAGGTGGGCGGCAACGGCAATGTGGCGGGCCTTGCGCTCCCGCCGGGTGAGGTTGTCGTAGACGACGGTGCGCATCAGGCCCTGGGCGAATTGCAGGTGCCCCCGCTCCGGTGAGAGCGGGTCGGACAGCACGGTGAGGACCTCTTTGCGAATCAGCGCGGCGAGCAGCACGTCTATCGGCGTTCCCGTCGGCTGGGCGACGGCGTCGACGGCGGCACGCGGAAAGCTCGTCCCCAACACGGCGAGGTCACGAACCAGCGTGCGCTCGTCGGGTGGAAGCCCGTCCAGCCTGGCCACCAGCAGGGCGGTCAACGTCGCCGGCACCTGGTCATCATCGAACGGCGCGGTCGCCCGCCGGCGTCCGTCGCCTTCGTCGATGGCACCGCGGTCGAGCATCGACCGCACGATCTCGACGGCGTACAGCGGGATTCCTTCAGCCTGTGAGACGACGCGGTCGGCCATCGCCGGCGGCATCTCCACGAGGTGATCGAGGAGCACGGCCATCGAACGGGCCTCGAGGGGATCGAGCCCGATGCTCGTCGCATTGCGTCGCTGCCCCCACCCCGGCCGCCAGTCAGCGAGTTCCGGACGGGCCAAGGTCAACAAGAGGATCGGGTGAGATGAAGACCAGTCGAGCAGGCTGTCGATGAAGTCGAGCAGACCCGAGTCGGCCCAATGGAGATCGTCGACCAGCAACACGACCGGTGCCCCGTCGGCTAGCCGTTCGAAGAACAACCGCCACCCGCCGAACAGTTCGTCGCGGCTGAAGGTGGCCTCGGAGGCTCCGAGCAACTGAGCCAGGCGTGGCTCGATGAACTCACGATCCGCAACCGACGCGACCCACCGCTCCAGCCCCTCGCCCAACCGCCGGCGAACCACAGCGCCCGAATCCGCCTCGGCGATGCCGAGACGCTGGCGAACCATCTGCGCCAATGCCCAGTACGCCACGCCATCGCCGTACGACAAGCAGCGACCGCTGTGCCACAGAACATCCGTCGCCAGACCGTCGACATACTTGTCGAACTCCCAGGCCAGTCGCGACTTGCCGACACCTGCCGGCCCGACGACCGAGACGAGCCGTGCCGTCCGGCGATCAATGGTCGTGTGGAACAACTCCTTGAGCAACCGCAACTCGCCGTCGCGTCCGACGAGCTCGGCTTCCAGACCGTCCGGTCGGTGGATGCCGAGGGCACCGGCGATCGCCCGCTCGGCCCGCCACACCTGCACGGGCTCGGCCTTGCCCTTGAGGGCGTGCAGCCCGCCGTCGCTGTAGGCGATCGCGGCGTTCGTGGCGTCGCGCGTCGTCGAGTCGACGAGCACCGTTCCGGGGGCGGCGATCGACTGGATCCGTGCTGCGGTGTTCACCCGATCGCCCACGACGATGCCCTCGTCGAGCTGATCGGTGGCCGCAGCCCGGCCCGTCACGACCCCGACGCGCACCTGCAAGCCGTCGATGCCCAGTCGGTCGCCGTAGGCCTCGACCGCATCGACCAGCTCCAACCCGGCCCGCACGGCCCGCTCGGCGTCGTTCTCCAACGCCGCCGGGACGCCCCACACCGCCAATGTCGCGTCGCCGATGAACTTGTCGATGGTGCCACCGTGGCGTCCAAGGATCGCCCGAGCGACGTCGAAGTAGCCCGAGAGCAGCTCACGCACGACATCGGCGTCGAGCTGCTCCGAACGTGCCGTGTACCCGACGAGGTCACAGAACAACACCGATACGAGGCGCAGTTCGGCCGGGCTCTCGGAGCGTGCCGACGTGGCAGCTGTCTCATCGGTCGGCTGGGTGGTGGACCGCGGGCGACCGCAACTGGTGCAGAACTTCACGCCGGCGGCCAGCGCCGCCCCACAGGAGGCACAGTGATCGGTCAGTGCCTCTCCGCACTCGCCGCAGAACCGCTGCCCGGGCGCGGCCGGAGTAGCACAGGAGTCGCACGTGCTCATTCCGCTCCCCCTTCCGCCGGGCAGTTGCGTGAGCGTAGCGGGAGTCGAACTCCTAACCCTTGCTCGCCCACATCAGGATGCGCTTGAAGGGGAAGAAGTACGGCGAGACGTCACCGAGGTCGTCGAGCACGCGGGCGCGGAAGGCGTCGATGAACTGGCCGGCGAGGTCGGGCTCGAGGAGCTTGGTGAAGCGGGTCAGGGACGTTCCCCGGGTCCACTCCACCACACTCGCCGTGGACTCGAGGCGATGTGCGTACACCTGGAGTCGGACGTGTTGCTCGGTGGCGCCGAGCTCGTCGAGCACAACGGCGTACTCCTCCGGTGCGAGCACGTTCTGGGCGACCGGGTCCGGCGGCGGCAGGCAGTTGAACGCCGAGAGGAACGGCTCGGTGGCGGCGACCTGGTTGGCGATGCGATGCGCTGCGTGGTCGGCGTTGGCCGGGACCTGCACGGCGAGTTGCCCGCCGGGTGCCAGCGCCGCCCACCATCGGGCGAGCACCCCCGGATGGTCGGGAACCCATTGCAGGCTGGCGTTGGCGATGACGAGGTCGTGGTCGCCCCGGCTCGTCCACTTGCCGAGGTCGCCACGCGCGAAACGGAGCCGGTCATCGCCGCAGCCGATCGCCTCGCGGGCGGCGTTGAGCATCGCATCGGACGAGTCGATGCCGACCATCTCCTCGATGCCGAGGCGGTCGGTGACCTCGGCGGTCAGCTCGCCGGACCCACAACCGAGGTCCACACAGCGACCCAACCCGCCGGGCGGCGGCTGGATCAGCGAGACGAGGTCCCAGAACGGCTCCGCCCGCTGTTCGGCGAAACGCCGGTACTGAACGGGATCCCACGGGTCGGGAGAACTGTCATGGCGCCCGGCCCCCTGCGTCATGTTCGCAACCTAGTTCGAGCACACCACCTCACACCAAAGGCGGTGTCAGGACCCCTGACGTCTCGGCGATCAGATCTGCAACGTCACATACTCTTCGCCGGTGTCCTCGAGATTCTCGAACTGGATGACGTCCATCTCCTCGAAACGGCGTCGCAGCCACTCTTCGTTGCGGTCGAGCAGGCCGAGCTTCTTGCAGTTCGGCACGATCTTGGAGAACAGCATCGTCTGGAACAGCTGGCGGGTCGGGTCGTTGAGGACCAGGGGCACGACATCGCGGGGGTTCACGCCGTGGCGCTCCCACACCTCCTGGGAGAGGAAGCGGTCGCGCATACGGACCGCTGCCTCGTAGGCGAACTCTTGGCGGTCGCGGATCTCGGCGTCCGTCATCCCGGAGTACACCTCGCGCAGCGAAAGCACGCCGAATGCGACATGGCGGGCCTCGTCGCTCATCACGTAGCGCAGCAGTTGCTTGAGCAGCGGCTCACTCGTGAGTTGATGCATGAACCCGAAAGCGGCGAGGGCCAGACCCTCGACCATCACCTGCATGCCCAGGTAGGTCATGTCCCACCGGCTGTCGTTGATGATGTCGTCGAGGAGCAGGCGCAGGTGGGCGTTGACCTGGAACTCGCCGCCGACCTTCTCCTGCAGGTAGCGGCCGAACACCTCGACGTGGCGGGCCTCATCGACGACCTGCGTGGCGGCGTACAGCTTGGCGTCGTACCACGGCACCGACTCGGTGATCTTCGCCGTGCACAGCAGCGCACCCTGTTCGCCGTGGAGGAACTGCGACAGCGTCCAACGCCGCTGATCCATGGCGAAGGCGATCCACTCGTCGTCGCTCCACTTCTCGACGACGGTGCCGTCGTAGTGGTCGGGGCTGAGCCCGGCGGAGATCGCGCTCTCGTCCTCGCGCACCACCTTCTCGAAGTCGACGTCAGTGTCCCACGGCAGATCGGTGGCGGCATTCCACTGGCCGGTCTTGCCCTTCTCGTAGAGCTTGCGCAGTTGCGGACGGGCCAGCGTGTAGTCCCAGGTGAACATCGCCTCGGCGTTGTCTTTGACGGCGTGCTCGATCTCGTCGACGTCGGTGTTGACGATCGACACGATCGCCTCGATGTCGTTGAGCTCGGCACGACCGAGGATCTCGTCGTTGTCGCGATGGGTGATGTTCATGTCATCGCTCCTTGGTGAGCACATTGATGAGGGGGGCGAGGAAGAGGCCGGCGGAGTCTGGGTCGCCGAGATCGACGAGGTCGCTGGGGGCGAGGAAGTAGGAGATCGTCAGCCGACTGAGCACGTCGACGAGGGCGACGGATTGCTCGCGCGACAGATACGGCTCGGCGAACGGAACCAGAAAGGACGTGGCGTAGTCGATGATGCGCGGCACGCCGGCGGTGGTGAGCTGCGTAAGCGCCTCGCCCGGTTCGGCGGCGAGCATCACGGCGAGGTGATGGTCGTCGCGCAAGGCACGTGTGGCCGTGACGACGGTGCGCACGAGAAGCTCCTCGAGCGACTCGACGCCGGCCACGCCGGCGCGCAGGTCGGCGAAGAACTCCTCCAGCTCGCGCACGCGCAGGGCCTCGAGGAGAACGTCCTTGCCGCCCGGATAGAGGCGGTAGATCGTCGCTCTCGACACGCCGGCCTCGGCCGCCACGTCGTCGACGGAGAGCTTGGCGAACCCGAAGCGCTCGCAACAGGCCTTGGTGGCGTCGAGGACACGCCCTTCGAGCGTCGCGACCATGTTGAGACAGTAAGACTGATCTGTCTCACCGTCAACTCCTTATGGTGACGGCGCCGCGCCTAGATTTCGCCTCGACAACCCGAGTCCAGGAGTACACCATGCGACTTCGCACGATCGCCATCGCCGGCGCCATCGCCTCCGCCTTTACGGCGGTGCCGGCCATCGCCGGCGCCACCACTGTCCCACCGACCGAACCGGCCGGAACCTCGGTGGAAACGGAGACCACGGCGGGGACGGAGTCCACTGTCCCGGTCGGCACGATCCCCGACCCCGCTGCCTGCGCTGAAGGGCTGACCATCGACGAAGGCACGCTGACGATCGCCACCGGGGAGCCGGCCTTCCCGCCGTACGTGATCGACGACGACCCGACGACCGGCGAGGGCTTCGAGTCAGCGGTCGCCTACGCCGTCGCAGGGCAACTCGGCTTCGCCGACGAGGATGTCGAGTGGGTGCGCACCCCGTTCGACGCGGCGATCCAGCCAGGTCCGAAGGACTTCGACTTCAACCTCCAGCAGTTCTCGATCTCCGAGGAGCGGCTCGAGGTCGTGTCGTTCAGCGTGCCGTACTACACGAGCACCCAGGCGATCGTCGCTACCGACGACTCGCCGGCCTCCGGGGCGACCACGCTGCCTGACCTCCAAGCACTGCGCCTCGGCGTCGCCGCCGGGACGACGAGCCTTGCTCTCGTCGAGGACGTCATCCAGCCCGACGAGGACGTCCAGGTGTTCAACACCAACGCCGACGCCGTCCAAGCGCTGTCCTCCCAGCAGGTCGACGGCCTCGTCGTGGATCTTCCGACCGCCCTGTTCCTCGCCGCCGTCGAGATCGACGGTGGTGTCGTGGTCGGGCAGTTCCCCGCCGTCGATGCCGCCCCGGGCGAGGATTGGGGCCTGCTGTTCGAGCAGGACAACCCGTTGGTCGAGTGCGTCGACTATGCGCTGCTCCGGCTCCGCGAATCCGGCGAGCTCGAAGAGATCACGACAACGTGGATGGAAGAGGCCACCGAGGTGCCCGTCTTCGACCTCGAATGAATGAGCTGGCGCCGGTCGACGGCGCCATCATCACGCCCTCCACGCGGTCTCGCCGACAGGAATTCGAACGTCGGCAACGACGGAGGAGCATCGCCATCGCGGCCGCGTCGACGGTGGTCCTCGTCGGCCTCGTCGTCTGGCTGCTGCCGAAGACCTCGGGATGGCAGAAGGTTCGTGAAGCGTTCTTCGACGGGACGGTGTTCCGCGAGAGCTTCCGTCCGATCCTGCGTGCCTTCTGGCTGGACATCCGCATCTTCCTGATCTGCGCGCCGTGCATCGTCGCTGTTGCGCTCGCAGTGGCGATGGCCCGCAACATCCGGACACCGGCGCTGTACCCGTTCCGGCTCGCCGCGACCCTGTACACAGACGTGGTTCGCGGCGTGCCGGTGATCCTCTGGATCACCATGCTCGGATTCGGCATCCCCGGGCTGTTGCAGACGCGGGAGTGGTATGGACGGCCAATCATCTGGGGGTCAGTGGCGTTGATCCTCACCTACTCGGCGTACGTCGCCGAGGTGTTCCGCGCCGGGATCGAGAGCGTCCACGAGTCGCAACGCGCCGCCGCCCGCTCGCTCGGGCTGTCCGCCGGCCAGACGATGCGCTCGGTCGTGCTGCCCCAGGCCGTGCGTCGGGTGATCCCACCGCTGATGAACGACTTCGTCAGCTTGCAGAAGGACGTCGCCCTGATCTCGGTGCTCGGACCCATCGAGGCGCTGCGCCGGGCGACGATCATCAAGGACCGCATCTTCAACTTCACGCCGTACGTCGTTGCCGCCGTGCTGTTCCTGTGCGTGTCGATCCCTCTGACGCGCCTCACCGACTACCTCCTGGCGCGCGAGCGCCGGCAGATGTCGGGCACGACGATCGCATGAGTGAGGTCGCGCTGCGCGGCGTGGTCAAGGAGTTCGGCGAGCTCCGCGTCCTCGACGGGATCGACCTCGATGTGCCGAGTGGCTCGGCGGTCACGCTGATCGGCGCCTCCGGCTCCGGCAAGAGCACGCTGCTGCGCTGCATCAACCTCCTCGAACCGATCGACGACGGCTATATCACGCTCAACGGGGTCGACATCAGTGCGCCCGGTCTCGATCCCAATCCGATCCGCCGCCGCATCGGCATGGTATTCCAGAGCTTCAATCTGTTTCCTCACCTCCGAGTGATCGAGAACGTCACGCTCGCGCCGCGCAAGTTGGGGATCGCCACAGGCGCCGCGGCAGCCGAGCGAGCGATGCAGCTGCTCGACCGCCTCGGCCTCGGCCCGAAGGCCAACGCCTATCCCGATCAGTTGTCGGGCGGCCAGCAACAGCGCGTGGCCATCGCCCGGTCATTGGCGATGGACCCCGAGGTCATGCTGCTCGACGAGATCACGTCGTCGCTCGACCCCGAGCTCGTCGGCGAGGTCCTCGACGTCGTACGCGACCTGCGCGCCAACGGGATGACGATGGTGATCGCCACCCATGAAATGGGCTTCGCCCGCGAGATCTCCGACGCCGTGTGCTTCCTCGACGCCGGCCGCATCGTCGAGTCCGGCCCGCCCGAACAACTCTTCGGTGCACCGCGCGAGGCACGCACGCAGACGTTCCTCACCCGCGTCGTCGAGTCCGGCCGCCTCTGAATTGCGTTCCCCGGCCACGCAGGCCGTTGCTGACCGCTCCTCGGCTGGCGCCTCGTCGCTCGCACCGGATCCCAACGTTCTCTCATGCCGTGATTGCGTTCCCCGGCCACGCAGGCCGCCCTTCACCTGCAGCGTGAGTTCAGCGACGTGTCGATAGCGTTGCAAAGTCGTGCCTGCATCCCCCTCCGTCGATCGCTACGCGCTCGTCGGCTGGCTCGAACGGCGGAGCCGCCGCCAAGTGGCCCTCGTCGCCGTCGCCGCCGCCATCTTTGTCCTCTGGCGTGCCTTGCGTTTGTTCGCTGCCGGGATCCTCGACCGTTGGTGGCTGCAGTCGGTCACGGATGCCCCGGTCTGGAACAACATCGTCGTCGCCAAGATCCAACTGGTTGTGCTGGCAGTGGGGGTCACCCTGCTCCTGGTCGCTGGATCGGTGTGGCTCGTGCTACGCCGTGGCGCGGCCCCCGACGAAGAGGTCGGCGGTCTCGTCCGCCGCTACCGCCGGCGGATGGGCCCGGCCCACCGCTGGCTGCTCATCGCTTCGGTCGCCGTGTTGTCATGGCGTGTCGGCGTCGCTGCGGCGGATCACTGGCAGGAGTGGCTGTTGTTCACGCACGGTGGCTCGGTCGGCAAGGACGTCCCCGAACTCGGCGGCGACCTCGGCGACTACCTCTTCCGCCTGCCGTTCCTCGACCTGGTCAGCGGGTGGCTCCGCCAGCTTCTCGTCGTCGCCTTCTTCCTGACGATGTTCGCTTCTATCGTCGCCGGAGAGTTGCGCTGGCCGTGGAGCCATCCTGACCGGCGCCGGTCGCGACCCAGCGCGTTGGCCCACCTCGGGGTGCTCGCCTCCCTCCTCGCCGCCACCCAGGCACTCGACGACGTCCTCGTACGCCGGCCGCTGCAGGCCGTCAACGCTTCCGGGTCATTCGTCGGTGCCGGCTTCACCGAGCTCAACGTCGTCGTCAGGGCAACCTGGGTGCTGGCCCTGCTCGCCATTGCCTGCGGCTTCGTGCTCGTGCTGGCTAGTAGGCGGAGGCAGTGGCGCGTCGCCGTCGCAGTGGTGAGCGTGACCGCCATCGCCCACCTCGCCGGGTTCGTTGCGATCCCCAACGCCGTCGACCGATTCGTCGTCGCCCCTGCCGAGGCCGACCGCCAGCTGCCCTACCTCGACCACAACCTCACCGCCACGCGGCACGCTTTTCTCCTCGACTCAGTCGTCGAGACTGGCCGCCAGGTCAGCGACGGCATCGACGCCCTCGATCCGACGTCCGCCGACGCGGTCGCTCGCGCTCCGCTGTGGGACATCTCCCAGCTGGCGCCGGCACTGCAGGTCTTGCAAGGCCGGACGGCGACGCGGATCGGCGACGTCGACCTCGACCGCTACAGGATCGACCACGAGGTGCGTCCGGTGATGGTCGCGGCGCGCTCGGCGAGCTGGAGCGACCTGCCCGAGCGCGGCTGGGTGCAGGAGCACCTCGTCTACACCCATGGCGATGGAGTCGTCGCCGTGCCCGCCGACGGCACCGACGCCGACGGCCGCCCGGATGTCGCTGCCCTCGCCGACGACCTCGTCCCCGACCACCCCGAGCTGTACTTCGGCGACGGGTTGGCAGGTTGGTACGCGATCGTCGGGACCGACCGCTCCGAGCAGGGCGGTGAGCAGTTCTCGGCGGACACCGGCATCGAGATGTCGTCGACGATCGAGCGAGGCGTCCTCGCTCTGGCGACCGGCGACGTCGAGCCGCTGCTCTCGACCGAGCTGACGGCGAACTCGCAACTCCTGTACCGACGTGATGTTCGGGAACGCTTGTCGGCACTCGCCCCGTGGGCGACGTTCGGCGCTGATCCCTATCCGGTGATCACGGGCGATCACGTGGTGTGGGTGGTCGACGGGTACACCACGTCGGCGACCTTCCCGTACTCGCAGTTCGTGACGTTCGGCGGAGGCTCGGTGAACTACGCCCATGCCTCGCTGAAGGCGACCGTCGACGCCTACGACGGGACAGTCCACCTCTACCGCACAGAGGTCGGCGGTGCCGACGACCCCATCCTCGATGCCTGGGAGGCGATCTTCCCAGGCCTCGTCGAGCCGATCGAGGCGATGCCTCGCGAGCTGCGCGACCACCTGCTCTACGCCCCGGAGCTGCTCAGTGTGCAGATGGCGTTGCTGGGGCGCTATCACGTCGACGACGCCGAGACGCTGTTCAGTGGGACACAGCGATGGTCTCCGTCCGCCGCCGCCCCGACCGGGGTGGCGACGGCGTCGCCGGGAACGTCGACGCAGGTGTCGATGTTCCAGCCGGCGGGCGATGCCGGGCTCGCCGGTCACCTGGTGTCGGCGGTGCCGTTCAGCCCGGGTGCCGGCGCCGCCACGAGCTCGGCTCGCGATCGGTTGGCCGCCCTCGCCCTCGCCGACAATGACGGTGCCGGCCGGATCGACCTCATCTCCGTCACTCCCGCACCTGGCCGCGACGTGTCGACACCTCTCGTCGCCCAGAGCGCAATCGACGCCGATCCGCGCATCGCCCAGAAGCTCACCCTGCTCAACGCCAACGGTTCGGTCGTCAGTTTCGGACCGATGACGCCGCTGCTGCTCGAAGACGGCCTCGTGTGGGTGCGATCGATGATCGTGTCGGGGTCGGCGGCGACGACGGCGCCCCGTCTCTACGGCGTCGTCGCCGTCTCGCGCGGTCTCGTCGGATTCGGACCGGACACGGCTGCGGCGATCGAGGACGCACTGTCCCAGCAGACCGTCTGAGGACTGGACCCGCCACGCACCTATCCGCGCAAGTCCTCGGGCTCACGATTGCGAGTAGGCGGGGAGGACCTCGTCGACCGGGCCATCGGCGACGACTCTGCCGTCCTCGATCCACAGCGCCCGAGTGCAGAGACGGGCGATCTCCTCCATCGAGTGGCTGACGAGCATCAGCGTTCCGGCGTGGGACACGATCTCTTCGATGCGCGCCGCTGACTTGGTACGGAACGCCTTGTCGCCGACCGATAGCGCTTCGTCGATGAGCAGGATTCGCGGCTGCACCGACGTCGCGATGGCAAAGTGCAAGCGAGCGCGCATGCCCGAGGAGTACGTGCGCAGCGGGCGAGCGATCGCCTCGCCGATGTCGGTGAACTCGACGATCTCGTCGATCTTGTCGTTGACCTCGCCGTTCGACATGCCGAGCGCCAGGCAGCCGAGGCGGATGTTGCGGTAGCCGGTCGCCGCGGCGATCAACGTCGCCCCGACGCCGAGCAGCTTGGGCTCCTCGGCGACAAGGATCTCGCCACTTGTGGGCGGAAGCAGGCCGGCGATCGCTGCCAGCAACGTCGACTTGCCCGAACCGTTGGGACCGACGACTCCGATCGTCTCGCCCTCGGCGGCGTCGAAGGAGACGCCCTTGAGGGCGTGCACGTAGCTCCGCCCTGTCCCCTGCTTGGTGACGATGCGCTGGCGCAACGCGGCCCGCCTGTCCTCGAACACCTCGTAGTCGAGGACGAGGTCGCTGACGCGGATCGTCAGCTTCGGGACGCTTGTCTCGACGGACGTCTCCGCTGTCGTCTGCGCCATCATGCGCGCCCGTACCGCGACTCGGCGGAGCGGAAGTACCAGAATCCGAAGATGAGCACGCCGACGGCTCCGGCGACGCCCTTGATCAGGTCGCCGTCGTACACCGGCAGCCCGAGGAAGACGTAGCGGTACATGTCGATGATCCCGATCAGCGGGTTGAGCCGGATCAGCGTGGGCAGCAGGGAGCCGGCCCGATCGCTGGTGAGGAACGTCTCCAGCGGGAACATCACGCCCGACAGGTACATCAGCAGGCGGAAGAAGAAGGGGATGAGCTGCTGGACGTCGCGGAAGCTGTCGTTGAGACGAGCGGCGATGAACGCACCACCGAGGTTGAGCCCCGAGTGCAACAGGACGATGGCGGGCAGCAACAACCAGCGCAGGGCGATCCCCTCACCCGTCGCCACGGCGACGACGGCGAGGACGGCCAGCTCGAAGCCGAACGTGAACAGCTTCGACAGCACGACCGAGAACGGCAGCAGTGCCCGCGGGAAGCGGATCGAACGCATCAGCCCCTGGTTGTTGGAGATCGCGGTCGCCCCGCCGAGCACCGAACGCGATGTCAGGTTGAACGTGAACACGCCGACCATCAAGAACAAGATGTAGTTGTCGATGCCCCTGCTGACGTCGAGCATCACCCCGAACACGAGGTAGTACACGGCGACCGAGAGCATCGGGTTGGCGAGATGCCAGAGGTTGCCGAGGAGCGTGTCCTGGTGCGTTGAGCGCACCTCCTCCAACGGCAGGGCGACGGCGAAGTCACGGCGCGACCACATCGCCGCGAGGTACTGCCTCGCAGGCATCACCGTGTTCAGCGGTCGGAGGTCGGCGGCGGGATCGGTCACTGTCATGGAGGCCGCCGCAACGCTATCCCCGCGATCCGCCCCCGCGAGGCTTCCGAGTTCAGGTCACGTTGAGGGTGATCTCGACGCCGGACAGCGCCTTGCTGACCGGGCAACCGGCCTTTGCCTCTTCGGCCGCTTGCTGGAAGCCGGCGGCGTCGAGTCCGTCGACGTCGCCGGACACGTTGAGCGTGATGCCGGTGAGACGGAAGCCCCCGGCGGGGTCCGGGCCGAGCGACACGTCGGCGCCGACGTCGAGAGACTTCGGGGTGCCGCCGGCGCGGCCGACGATGCCGGAGAGGGCCATCGCAAAGCACGCCGAGTGGGCGGCGGCGATCAGCTCCTCCGGACTCGTCGTTCCGCCGGCGTCGTCGGCGGCGCGCTTGGGGAACGACACCTCGAACGTGCCGACGCCGGAACTCGTCATCTCGACCTGTCCAGAGCCTTGCTCGAGCGTGCCGGTCCAAGCGGTGCGGGCTGTGCGTGTAGGCATGGCTGAGACGGTACTGCCTGTCAGCCGGGCATCGACTGGAAACGGTCACGGAGTGTCTTCTTGGAGAACTTGCCGACGCTCGTCTTCGGCACCTCATCGATGAACACAACTCGATCGGGGATCTGCCACTTGGCGAGGCGGGGGGCGATGAACTCGAGCACGGCCGCCTCGTCGAGCTCGCTGCCCTCGACCTTGACGACACACGCCAGCGGGCGCTCACCCCAACGATCGTCGACGACACCGATCACGGCGGCTTCGCGGATGTCCGGATGGCCCATCAACTCGTTCTCGATCTCGACCGAGGAGATCCACTCGCCGCCGGACTTGATCAGGTCCTTAGTGCGGTCGACGAGCCTGATCCGACCCCGCTCGTCCATCGTCGCCACATCTCCCGTGCGCAGCCAGCCATCGTCCGTGAAGCTGTCCATCGCCCGCTCGTCGTTGTAGTACGAGGCGGCGATCCACGGCCCGCGGCACTGCAGCTCACCGCTCGTCCTGCCGTCCCGGGGTATCGCGGTGGTCGTGTCCGGCTCGACGATGCGGCAGTCGACGCCGAGCGCGGCCCTGCCCACGGTCGTGCGCAACACCGCCTGGTCGGTGTCGGACAGTGCCTCCTGGTCGGCGTCGAGACGGCCGACGGTGGCGACCGGGCTCGTCTCCGTCATTCCCCACGCCTGCAGGATCGGCAGGCCGATGGTCTCGCGGTAGGACTCGGACAGTGCCTTGGAGACGGCCGACCCGCCGCACGGAATCGCCCGCAGGCTCGACGAGTCACGGCCTTGTAGCTCGGGGAGGACCTGCATCCAGATCGTCGGCACACCGGCGGCGATCGTCACTCGTTCGTCGACGATGAGGTCGGCGAGGCCCTTGCCGGACAGGTCGGCGCCGGGCATGACGAGGTCGGCCCCACAGGCGACAGCGGCGTGAGCCAGCCCCCAGGCATTGGCGTGGAACATCGGCACGACGGGGAGGATGCGGTCGGACTCGCGGGCGCCCAGGGAGTCGGCCAGGAGCACACCCATCGTGTGCAGGAACGTGCTGCGATGGCTGTACACGACGCCTTTCGGGTTGCCGGTGGTGCCGCTCGTGTAGCACATGCTCGCCGCAGTGTTCTCGTCGACTCGGGTGAACTCGACCGGCGCCGACTCGCTGAGCAGCGTCTCGTAGTCGAGCGCCTCGTGGCCGCCGAGGTCGACGGTCGACGGGTCGGGTCCGGCGCCGTCGTCCATGACGACGAGGTGCTTGACCCCATCGAACGTCGGCAGCAGCGGGCCGAGCAGGCCGAGCAGGGAGCGGTCGACGAAGATCACCTCGTCGTCGGCGTGATTGACGATGTAGGTGAGCTGCTCGGGAAACAGCCGCAGGTTCAGTGTGTGCAGCACCCGCCCGGTGCACGGAGCGGCGAAGTACAGCTCGAGGTGCCTGGCGGTGTTCCATGCGAACGTCCCCACGCGGGCATCGGCGTCGATCCCGAGGGCATCGAGAACGCCGCCGAGGCGGCGGGTGCGCGTCGCCCACTCGCCGTACGTCGTGCGTTGTTTGCCGCCGGGACCCGCCGTGACGACGCCCTTGTGGGCGAAATACTGCTCCGCCCGGTCGAACAGGTGGATCAGCGAGAGCGGAATGTCTTGCATCTGGCCGAGCATGTGCGAACGGTACGCGATCGGGCCGCAAAGCGTGAGCGCAGACAGCGGGCTTGAGCTATTTGGCATGGTTGGCGACGTTGGTGGCGCCAACGATGCCAAAGACACGAGAAGTTCGCGGGCCGGTAGCGTTCGTCGGCCATGGAGACGACCGGGGCAGATGCCACCGACCAGGCGTTACCGGTCGTTCACGTCCGGCCGTGGTGGGCTCCGCTGACGATCGTCGCGTTCGTCGCCCTGGTCATCTGCACGAACGTCGCCAACGCCGTGTGGGCGCGGTGGGTCGACACCAATCCCGCCGCCTTGCTGGCGTTGAGCTCGCGCCAGCGCTACCTGGCGCTTTCGGTCCCGGGCGGGATCGGCGTGATCCCGTTCGTCGTGATCGGCACCCTGCGCATCGCGGTCGCGTTCGCCGTCTGCCACCTCGCCGGGCGGGCCTACCGCGACGACCTCCTGAGATTGTTCACCCGCTATCTCGGGCTCACCCCCGAAGCCCTCGACGCCTACCACCAAGCACTCGACAAGGCCGAGGTGGCAGTGATCCCGTTCTTCGTCGGGAGCAACATCGTGGCGGTGTTGACCGGTATCCGGCGCACCCACCCGCTCAAGCTCGCCGTCTTGCTGGCGATCGGGATCGCCGGCCGGCTGGCGCTGATCTGGTGGCTGGCCAAAGCGTTCGAGGAGCCGCTGGAGGACTTCCTCCGTGTCGTACAGCGCTTCCAGTGGTGGTTCCTGATCGCCTCGATCGTCGTGGTCGTGCTGATCAACGTGCGCAACTATCGCCGAGGCTCGTCGCAAGGGTGACCCGCCCTGCCAGACTGGGCGGCTATGGCTGAGATCACCTTTCGCGGCAATCCGATCCACACCGTCGGCGAGCTCCCTGCCGTCGGCGAGCCAGCCCCGGCGTTCAACCTGACCGGGTCCGACCTCGGCGATGTGTCCAAGGACGCATACGCCGGCCGGCCGGTCGTGCTCAACATCTTCCCGTCGATCGACACCCAGGTGTGCGCGACGAGCGTCCGCACGTTCAACGAACGCGTCGCCGACGATGGAGTCGCCGTGCTCTGCGTTTCTGCGGACCTTCCGTTCGCAGCGGGCCGGTTCTGCGGGGCGGAAGGCATCGAGAACGTCAAGACGGCGTCGACGTTCCGCAGCTCGTTCGGCGCCGACTTCGGGGTGACGATCGCCGACGGGCCGCTCGCCGGACTGCTCGCCCGCTCGGTCGTGGTCGTCGGCGGTGACGGCAACGTCGCCTACACCGAGCTCGTCCCGGACATCGCCCAGGAGCCCAACTACGACGCGGCCCTCGAGGCGGCCGGCGCCGCGTAGCACCTTCAGAGCAGGTTGGCGTGGGCGATCAGGTCCGTCGGGACCAGGATGTGGTCGGCGTCATCGTCCGCTGCGGACGTCACCGTGACTCCGCAACGCGGTGGAGCCTTGCGTCGGGCTTGGCTGGCGAGACAGTCGGCACCGGAACCGAACGCGTCGCACGGCACCGTCTCGGGGTCGGGGAGGCTGCCGGCGTTCGACTGCAGGGCGGGCACGAGCAGCATCGAGATGGCGACGGCGGTGGTGGCTCCGAGGCCGAGTTTCTTGTGGGTGGACTTCATGGCTGCTCGCTTTCGGGCTGAGAGGCCCGTGCTGATTGGTTGCTCCCATCGTCGGAGCATCGACACCCAGCCGTGCGGTCAAATGGTCCTTCCGGGAACGGACATTTGGCGGTCGCGCTCACCCCTGAGGCCGCCCAGCCGCCCGGACAGTTAGATACCCAAAATGGCGTCGAGGCCGACGGTCAGGCCGGGTAGCTCGACGACGCGCTGGCAGGCGAGCAGGACACCGGGCATGAAGCTCTCGCGGTCATAGCTGTCCTGGCGCAGCGTGAGCGTTTGGCCGCGGGCACCGAAGATGACCTCTTGGTGGGCGACCATGCCGCGCATCCGCACGGCGTGGATGTGGATTCCCGCGGCGCCGGTGGCGCCCCTCGCCGCGGCGAGCGTCTCCTTGGTCGTCGGGTCGGCGGTCCACTCGTCCGACGCCGCGGCGATGCGCTGGGCCGTGGCGATCGCCGTGCCCGACGGCGCGTCGACTTTGGCGTCGTGATGCAATTCGATGATCTCGACGGTGTCGAAGAACGGGGCGACGAGCTCGCTGATGCGCATCATCAGAACCGCCGAGATCGAGAAGTTGGAGGCGACGATGGCATGACCGCTTTCCGGCGCCGCCGTCGCCGCGGCGAAGGCGGCGAGATCGTCATCGGTCAAACCGGTCGTCCCGACGACCACATGGATGCCCTCGCTGAGCAGCTGGGGCACGTTGGTGCGCGCAGCCGCCGCCGTCGTGAAGTCGACGACCACCTCGCAGTCGGCGGCGGCGAACTCGGCCACGTCGGCAGCGACGGTGACACCGCCGACAATCTCCGCTGCAGCACTGGGATCGACGGCAGCGACGAGCTCGAGGAAGTCGTCGGCCGTGATCGCCCGGCACGCGGTCGATCCCATCCGCCCACCGGCGCCGCACACACCGACCCGGGTCTTCATCAGCCCACCTGACTCACGTCCCAGAGGTGGTGCACGGGGTCGTGAGCCAGGTACCGGGCGAACGTCGCGACCGTGAAGCGCGCCCCATCGCTTCGCCGGCCCGGACGATCGTGTTGCTCGTCGGTGACGCGCTCGTACGAGCTGCTCAGCGTTTCGGCCGCGGCGACCAACTCACCTGCGACCGTCGCGGGATCCTGCTCGCCGTAACGATCGGCCACCGCGGTCTCGTCCTGGTCCCAATTGGCGAACAACGGATCGTCCTCATCGAGCATCAGGTGGAGTCGACGATCGAACAGAATGAACACGTCGCGCACGTGACAGGCGTACTCCAGCGGCGACCAGCGATCGGGACGCAGGCGCTGGCGCACGTCGGGTCGGTCCAACACCGCCGGCCACTGTGCCGCGTTGTCACGGATCAAGTCGGCAACGCTCTCGACGGACACGGTCGCGCCGTCGAACCCGCACTCCGGGCAAGGGCGGTCGAGGACCCAGGTCCAATCCTTGGTATCCGGCTCGATCGACATGGATCGAGAACCTAGTCAGTCGCGCGGCACCGCAGTCGTGGCGTTGACGACGGTCCAATCGCGATCGCCCAACCCGGCTTCCGCGGCGGCAGCGACCCGCGTCACGGCGACAGCGAGCATCGGTGCCTGGACATCGGCGGCCATCGCTGCCGCGTAGCGCAAGTCCTTGAGTGCCAGCGTCAACGCGAAGTTCGCTCGCTCGGGGAGCTGCTGGTCCGACGCCCAGGCCATCTGTGTGACCGGACCGCCAAGCCGCTCGACGAGCGCCGGACCAACCGCGTCGGGGTCGAGCCCGGCGGCACGAGCCATCGCCATCGCCTCTCCGAAGCCAACGATGTGAATCGCCTGCAGGGCGTTGAGGACGAGCTTGAAGCGGGTGCCGTTGCCCACCGGGCCGAAGTGGAACAGTCGCGACGAGACCGCCGCAAGGACATCGGCGATCGAGTCCAACGCCGAATGCTCGCCACTGGCGAGGAGGATCAGCGCGCCTCCCTCGGCCCCAGCGCGGCCGCCGGTGACGGGGATGTCGAGGAACGTCCTACCCGCCGCGCGGCAGGCGTCAGCCAACTCACCGACCCAGTCCGGCGACACCGTGGCAGACGTGACGAGGGTCGACGCCGCCGGAGACCCGGCGATGATCCCTTCGTCCCCGAGCCACACCGATCGGGACGAGGAGTCGTCGGCAGTCGCTTCGAAGACCACGTCTGCGTTCGCCGCGGCCGCCGCAGGCGTGGGCGCCGCCGTCGCCCCGGCGGCGACGAGCTCGGTGGTGCGACCCGCGGTCCGGTTCCAGACGGCCACTTCATGGCCATTGCGCAGCAGGTTGACCGCCATCCCGGCGCCGATCACACCGGTGCCGACGACGGCCACTCGCGCCATCAGAACGATGGACCGACGGTGACGGTGACCGGGGGCGCCGACCCGAACACGTCGGCGATCACCCGCTTGGCGTCCTCCAAGCTGACCTGCTCCCAGCGGGCCAGCTGTTCCTCGACGCTGTGCACCTTCCCGAGCGTGGTGAGCATGCCGCCGAGGCGGCTCATCCGTGCCGCCGTGTCCTCGAGGCCGAGCTGGTAGGCGCCCGTCAGGTAGCCGACGGCAACGTCGAGCTCCTCGGCGCTGATGCCACCACTCACGAGTCGCTCGATCTCGCCATGGATCAGCCGTTCGACCTCGCCGGCGTGCTCGGGCATCGCTCCGGCGTAGACGGACCAGGCCCCGGCATCGGCGAACGATGACGTCGCCGAGTACACGCTGTAGGCGAGGCCACGCCGTTCGCGGATCTCATCGAACAGCCGGCTCGACAGCCCGCCGCCGAACACATGGTTGACGACATCGAGAACCTCACGGTCGGGGTCGTCCCGACGGACGGCGCGGCCACCGATGGCGAGGTGGACCTGTTCCGAGTCGTCATCGATGGCGAAGCTGTCGGCGACACCAGCCGGGCCCTGCCGCGGCACCCGGCCGTCGCCGGTCGGAAGGTCACGGAACGCAACGGCGACCGCATCACGGATCTCGTCGTGGTCGACCTCCCCGGCGACGGCGACGACCGTCGACCCGGTCGTGTAGTGCTCGAGATGGAAGCGGCGGATGTCGTCAGCGGTGATCGATCGAACGGTGTCGCGATCCCCCGCCGTGTCCCTGCCCAGGCCGTGATCGGGGAACAGTTGGCGCGTCAGCGTGCGCAGGGCGACATCGTCGGGTGAGTCATCGTCCATCGCCAGCTCTTCGAGAATGACCTGGCGCTCGCTCTCGACGTCGTCGTGATCGAGCGTCGATCGGGCGAGTACGTCGCCCAGCAGCTCGATCCCGGCACCGCCGTGGCGGGCCGGCATGCGGCAGTAGAAGGACGTGTATTCCTTGGCCGTGAAAGCGTTGATGTCGCCGCCGACACGATCGACGCTGCGCGAGATATCAGTCGCCGTGCGTGTTGGCGTGCCCTTGAATAGCAGGTGCTCGAGGAAGTGGCTGACACCGGACTGCGCCGGCGGCTCGTCACGAGACCCGACACCGACCCACACACCGATCGCCACCGACCGCGCCCCGTGGACCCGGTCAGTGGCAACGGTGAGACCGTTGTCGAGCCTGGTGATGTTCTCCGAGGTCACGTGCTATCGATGGCGGCGACGCCCGCGGTCTCCGCGGTCGTTGCGGCCGGCGTCGCCGCCGCGTTCGCCGCTCGGGCCGAGATCACCGAGCTCGTCGCGCAGCTCCGAATCGAACGACTCCTCGAACGACACGCTGACGACGTCGGCGCCCGAAGGGCTCGGCGTCGCCGCCGCCTCGCTGGTGAGAGCGCCGACGGCTGCCGGGACCTGGCCGTCGCCCGCAGGGGCGGCGTCGGACGTCGGTGTCAGGCTGACCTTGCCCTTGTCGTCGATCTCATCGACGCGGACCTCGATCTCCTGGCCGAGCTGGAGGACATCTTCGACCTGGGCGATGCGCTTGCCGCCGCCCAGCTTGGAGATGTGCACGAGACCGTCCCGACCGGGGAGGATGTTGACAAACGCACCGAACTTGGTGATGTTGACGACGCGGCCGTTGTAGACCTTGCCGAGCTCGGCCTTGGGCGGGTCGACGATGGCGAGGATTGCAGCCTTGGCCTCCTCCATCCGCCACGACTCGACGGCACCGATCGTCACGATGCCCTGCACGCCGTCATCGTCGACACTGATGTCGGCGCCGGTCTCGCTCTGGATCGTGTTGATCACCTTGCCCTTCGGCCCGATGACCTCGCCGACCTTGTCGAGCGGGATCGTGATTGACGTGATCTTCGGCGCCGTCGCCGCGACCTCGGTCCGTGGCGAGGAGATCGCCGCGTTCATCACATCGAGGATCTCCAGGCGGGCAACCTTGGCCTGCTCGAGAGCGGCGGTCAGGACGTCGGCGGGGATCCCGTCGATCTTCGTGTCGAGCTGCAGGGCAGTGATCGCGTCGGCCGTGCCGGCGACCTTGAAGTCCATGTCGCCGAAGGCGTCCTCGGCACCGAGGATGTCGGTCAGCGTCGTGTAGGTGCCGCCTTCGTAGACGAGACCCATGGCGATGCCGGCGACCGGCGCCTTGATCGGCACGCCGGCGTCCATCAACGACAGGCTCGATGCGCACACAGACGCCATCGACGTCGACCCGTTCGAGGCCAGCACCTCGGAGACGAGCCGCAACGTGTAGGCGAACTCCTCCTGACTGGGCACGACCGGCAGCACGGCGCGGGCGGCGAGGGCACCGTGGCCGATCTCGCGGCGCTTCGGCGAGCCGACCCGGCCAACTTCACCGTTCGCCCACGGCGGCATGTTGTAGTGGTGGAGATAGCGCTTCTGCGTCTCCGGCGTCAGCGTGTCGAGGAGCTGGTTCATGCGCGGCATCGCCAGCGTGCAGACGTTCATGACCTGCGTCTCGCCGCGCTGGAACAGGCCGGACCCGTGCGCCGTCGGCAGCACGCCGACTTCAGCCGAGACCGGGCGCAGATCGGCGACGCCACGGCCGTCGATGCGCACGCCCTCTTCGACGATGCGCTTGCGGACGAGCTTCTTCGTCATCTTGAGGACGGCGTCCTTGATCTCCCGCTCGCGGCCGGCGAACTCACCCGGCGTATCAGACGTGCCGCACAGCTCGACGATGGCAGCATCGCCGGCGGCGTCGATGGCGGCGTTGCGATCCTGCTTGAGCGAGATCGTCACCGCCTTGGCGAGGTCGTCGGTGGCAATCCGCTCGACAGCAGCCAGCACGTCGGCGCCGAAGTCGGTGACCGGGGTGAACGGCAGCGGCTCGATCGGGCCGTGCGTGGAGATCACCGAGGCGACGAGCTGGCGCTGCAGTTGGATCGACTCCTTGATCCACGTCTTCGAGGCGTCCAGCCCAGAGGCGAGGACCGCCTCGTCGACCTTCTTGGCCCCTTCGGCGTAGTAGCTGAAGCTCTTCACGGTGCCGCCGGCCTCGACCATCATGATCGCGACGTCGCCGTCCTCGAGCTCACGCCCGGCGACGACGAGCTCGAACACTGAGCCGTCGGACTCCTCGAACGTGGGGTGGGGCGTCCACTCGCCGGACGTGGTGTAGGCGACGCGGACGGCGCCGATCGGGCCCTCGAACGGGATGCCACTGATCATCAGCGCCGCCGAGGCGGCGTTGATCGACAGCACGTCGTGCGGGTTGTCCTGGTCGGCTCCGATGACCGTGGTGACGATCTGCGTCTCGTTGCGGAAGCCTTCGGCGAACGACGGGCGCAGCGGACGGTCGGTGAGCCGGCAGGTGAGGATGGCGTCCTCGGTGGGTCGGCCCTCGCGACGGAAGAACGAGCCGGGAATCTTGCCGGCCGCGTAGGCCCGCTCCTCGACGTCGACGGTGAGGGGGAAGAAGTCGATGCCGGGACGCACGTCGCGGGCGGCGTTCGCCGTCGTCAGCACGGTGGTGCTGCCGATCGCGGCGACGACCGCGCCTTGGCTCTGCTGCGCCAGCTTGCCGGTCTCGAACGAGAGCGTCTTGTCGGTCCCGGACACGGGACCGCTGACGCGGATGGGATCAGCCACGAGGGCTCCTTTCGATGCCCGGCCACCTTGGCCGGGAGTGAGGAGCGGACGGCCGGTTCCCAGTCGGCTATCCCCTGGCAGGCGCACCGCACGGGCGGCGCTCACGTTCCGGGGGAACGGCGACTGACAACCGACACGGTTTGGTCCGCTCGGTTTAGCGCTTCAGGCTATCGCCCAGCGCAACCGATGGGTGTTTACGGGACGGAACGGTCCCCTGCACACCCATCGGTTCGTCACTCGTCGTCGATCACCTCGCCGTCCGGCGTGATGAATGTCGGCTTCCCGACTTCGCCGCGGCCGGACGAGACGCCCTGCTGCGCCCAGACCCCCGCCCAGTCGACGTAGCGGCTGAACACCCGCGAACCTTCCGGCCCGGAAACCACGGTCACTCCGCGGATCGTGATCTGCGGCTCCGCGACGACGAGACCCCGAAGCTGGATCGGCGCACGCGCCACGTACTCCCACGGTACGGCTGCCGCAAGGTTGTTGGACATCGCCACCTCCTCGCCCTCGACGAATTGGTCGTCACGAAGTCGCAGCCGCAGGCGGTGGGCCACCTCGGGATCACCTTCTTCGTCTTCGGCGAGGGGGTAGGCGCCGAGGAGCGGGAGCAGGTCCTTCTCGACCTCGAAGAACGGCCCCTCTTCGTGCGCTGGCCACGGCAGTGTCATCCCGACCTCCTCACACAACTGGCTCGAATGGCTTGCGCGCGTCAGCGGCACCGCCGTTGCCGAATGTCGGGGCCCAGACGTCGACCTCTTCCCTGCCCTCGGTGAACATCACGGTGGAAACCGGCACGATCCAGGACCCCGAGGGGGTTGGCAGGCTGGTGACCATCAGCCACCGCTGATGGTCCGCATGACTGCACACCCACGTGCCTTGCCACTTGTCCCAGTCGGAACCAGAGACAGGCAGTTCGTCCTTCGCTCCTTTGGCCGGCCGGCGCAGGACGAGGTCCGGCGTCGCCGGGGTCGCGAAGATCACGGTGACCTGGCCGCTGCCGGCTTGTCCATGGTCGCGCCATGTCACCCAACCCTCGAACCGTGGCTGCCCGCACTTCCAGAAGAACTCAACCGGCCAGGTGCGAGTGGCTATGGGGACCACGTGCTGGTTTGGCACCGGGTCATGACGGTCGACGCCCAACGCCACTTCAGCGGCTCGTATCAGCGTCTTCTCGACAATCTCTCGAACGTTGCCGTAGTACTGGAACCAGTACCCAGTGGTCGGGTTCCACGCGTTGATGTTCGTGCTGAAAGGTCGCTGGGGGTTGCCATTGGCGTCGTCGCCGAACCAACTCCGCAGCATCGACGCCTTCCGCTTCTTTCCATCGGCGTTGGCGTTCTGAGGATTGGCCTTGTCGTCGTACATCGGGGACGTGATCAACCCCAAATCACCCAGGGGCAGAGCCCTGTTCCAGAGTTTCTCGAGGAAGCCAGGCAGCCGGTTTGGATCGTTGTAGAGCGCTTCGATGGTCGCGAACAGCGGCCCCTTCTCGAGGTGATACGGCATACCGGCCATGACTGTCTCCCCCCTGTCCGCTCCACCGCTTAGGGCGGCGACATCGAACCACAGAATCGTTGCGCGACGAAGCGATTTAGGCAGCCCGCTCGGCGGCGAAGGCAGGGAGAGGCTCCGGGAATCCCTTCATCGCGATCGGGCCGAGCGGGCGGAACGTCAACTGTCCACCGCCGGCCGACTCGGCAACCTCGGCCGATACCAGCACCTGGTTGGGCGCGGCGCTCTGGCACATCCGCGCCGCGAGGGACATCGAGATCCCGTAGAGATCTCCCTCGTGGGGAATCGGCGTCCCCGACGCGAGGCCGAAGCGCACGAGCAGCGGTGTCCCCGGATGGCTGACGTTGTGCTCGGCCAGATCGTCGCGGGCAACGAGGGCGCACTCGGCCGCCGCCGACGGCGAAGTGAACCAGGCGCCGATGCCATCGCCGGTGTGCTTGAGCTCTACCCCGTCGAACTGGCGGAGGCGGCGGCGCAGGATCCGATTGTGCCGTCCGAGCAGCTCGAGGTACGCGCTGTCCCCGGTGCGCAGATTCATCGCCGTCGACCCGACAAGGTCGGTGAACATGATCGTCCGCAGTACGCGATCAGCGTCCGATCCGGGTCCTCCGATGCGTTGGGCGGCGATGGCCAAGGGCAGCATCCCAAGTCGGTCGAACTCGGCGGCCGCGCTGTTCGCTTCGGCGGTTGCCGTGGCGTTGTCGCCGCGGGCATCGGCGAGCCGCGCCCGCTCCAAGCTGACGCGGGCGAGTTCGCCCGCTGCCCCGCTCGCAGTCGCCTCGGCGGCCGCCACGTCGCACCACCGCGCCGCGTCGTCAGAGCGACCGAGGACGCGGCTCGTCCCGGCGAGAAGTCGGGACAGCTGCATCGGCCAGCCGGCACTCCACCGAATACCGATGCGGTGTGCCGACGTGAGCGGGCCGCGAGCGTCGTCGAGCAGCATCGTGTCGCCGAGCGTCATCCCCACCTCCACCTGTGCGCACAACGTCGGCAACGTGAACAGGTTGACCGGGCGGTCGCCCACCGGGCGGAAGATGCGGGAATCGGCGAGGTCGGCCGGATCGCCGGTCGAGGCGAGCACGAGCAGGCGGTAGGGGGCGAGGCTCCGACCGCCAAGCTCCGCCCACTCGTCGAGCGCTTCGTCAGCGCCGGCCACGTCTCCGCGCGCCGATCGCGATGCGGCGAACGCCAGGTAGACGAGGATCGGCACGAACGAGTAGTCGCTGCGTCGATACATCTGCAGGGCGACCGCTCCCGCCGTCTCGGCGGCGGCGTACTCGGCACGGGCGGCTGCGACCTGCATCCTGCAGGCGGTTGCCAGGGCATGCTCCGCCCAGTCATGTGTCGACGTGGCCAGCCGCCCCGCTTCGCCGGCGATCGTCTCGGCGGCGATGAGCTCACCGCGCATCATCTCGACCAGTGGAAGCCGGCCGAGCCCCCACGCCCGCTTCCACGGATCGGCGAGCCGGGACGCGTGGTCGACCGATGCCCAGAACGATTTCTGGGCGGATCCGACCTCCAATCTGCCGAGCTGTTGCAGGCCGGCGGCAAACTCCACGTTCGTCGCCAGGTCGTCGTCCTCGTTGTGTTCGGCGCGCCGCCGCGCGTCGTCGAGAAGCGACCATCCGCCCGCGAAGTCGAAGGCGTGGAAGTGGACCTCGGCGAGTAAGCCCACCGCCTCGCCGGCGCGACGGTCGTCGCTGTCGATCGCCTGCAACAGCTCCTCGAGGATCGTCGTATCCACGCCAGCGCCGACAGAACCGGGACCGATCGTCACCCGGGCCCGCGTCAGGAGCAGGGCGGCTGACGCCCACACGTCGAGATGTCCCGCCATCCTTGCGTCGGCGATCGCCTCGAGGAGGCGCTGCTCGGTTCCGGCCAGGTCGTGGTCGCGGAAGTGGCCGACCCCGGCCCGGAGCGCCAGCTCTGCCCGTTCGCGAAGTCCGTCAGGAGGGTCTGCTTCGATGACCACGTCGAGATAGCGAGCCGCGGCGCCCCAAGCGCCGAGCGAGTATGCCTGGCTCCCGGCGGCACGGCAGACGCGGGCCAGCCGTGCCCGATCGACCTGCGGCCCGGCCTTGCGGAGGTGATCGGCGATCTCCGTCGCCCGACTCCATGACCCGGCGTCGGCGAGTTCGAGGTGATCGGCGATCTCGAGATGCAGCCGCTGCCGGCTCCGACCGCCCGGGTCGGTGTACAGCAGGCGACGCAGCACCGGGTGATCGAACCGGTAGCGCACACCATCGTCATCGAGCAGACCAGCCGCCTCGGCCTCAGCGAGGGGGGCGTCAATGTCCGTCGGGATGACCGCCTCGAGATCGGCGAGCAGACCACCGTCGCCGATGAACGCAGCGACCGTGAGCAGGCTCCGGCAGTCCTCGCCCACGGCGTCGAGCCGCCGGCGCAACTCGGCGTCGAGGCCTCCGGCCATCGGCGACAAATCGTCGACGAGGCTCATCACTTCGCCGTCGCGCAGCCCCAGGCCGCCGGTCTCGGCGAGGCGGCCGTACAGCGTCTTGGCGAGCAGCGGGTTGCCGTCGGTCGCCTCGGCGATGGCGGACAGCAGCGATCGCGACGGGCGGGCGGGGCCAAGCGACGTCAACAGGTCGTTGAGCTCGAGCTCGTCCATGCCGACGACTCGCACCCACGACACGTCACTCTCGCGGCGTAGTCGCTCGACGATCCGTGCGGTGGCACCTGAAGGCGGCCGCAACGTGGCGACGACGAGGATGGGCGTCGACGCCGTCGTCCCGGCGATCAGGGCGGTGGTTACGAGCTGCTCGAAAAGGTCGGCGGTAGGCGGATCGGCCCAGTGCAAGTCCTCGACAACGATCACGACGGGACGCCTGGTGGCGGCACCCACGGCGGCGCGACACGCAGCGACGATTGGTGTGGCGGGGCGATCGTCGAGCGCATCGACCACGTCGCCGACGCACGCTGCGGCTGGATCGAGGAGCAACGCCCCCTCGCCCAACTCCTCGCCGAGCGGCGCCAGCGCCGTGGCGATCGGGAGATAGGGGATCGTCGAGTCCTCACGGCAATGCCCTGCGAGCACGTATGCTCCGCGACCCCGGGCAGACGTGAGCAACTCGGCGACGAGTCGCGACTTCCCGATGCCTGGATCCCCCTCGACGAGCACCACGTGAGGTCGCCCGGACAGCGCGGTACCGAGGCACCGTTGAAGAACGCCGAGTGGGGCGGCACGACCGACGAACGACTGTTGCCGACGAGAGGGCATACCTGGTCCGTCGTCGGGCTCCATCATTCCCGCTCCCCGGCTTCCTGAACGATCGGCTGACCGATCCTAGGAGAGCGCGGCGGCGCACTTCCTCACCTTTTGCGTTCCCCGGCCACGCAGGCCGCTGCTGGCCACTCCTCGGCTGGCGCCTCGTCGCTCGCACCCGTGAACTCGCCCGGTAGCCTTGCGGGGTCCGTCGAGGCGCCGGTCAAGAACCGGAGGGCGTCGGCGTGATGCTGCGGCGCCGTTTGGCGCCGGGCGCGGTCACCGAACAACCCGAAAGACCCTGACATGGCCACCAAGCAAGAGACCATCGACACGTATCGCACACACGAGTCCGACACGGGCTCGCCGGAGGTGCAAATCGCCCTGCTGTCGTCGCGGATCAGCCATCTGACCCAGCACCTCCAGGCGCACCCCAAGGACCACCACAGCCGCCGCGGGCTGCTGATGCTGGTCGGCCGGCGTCGCCGCATGCTCGACTACGTGCGCTCGATCGACGTTGCTCGCTACCGCGAAATCGTCGCCAAGCTCGGCCTCCGGCGCTGAGCCAGGTCCGGGTGGGTTGACACCCGGCGAAACCGGGTAGCGAATCGGTATGGCTCGTCCGGTGTGGTCCGGCACGATCAGCTTCGGGCTCGTCAACGTGCCGGTGAAGGCTTTTACCGCAGTACGCGATCACGACGTTCACTTTCACCAACTCGACAAGAAGAGCGGATCGCGCATCCGCTACAAGAAGGTCACCGCGAAGTCGGGACGTGAGGTCGACGCCGACCAGATCGAGATGGGCTTCGAGATCAGCGACGGGCGCTACGTCACGTTCGACAAGAAGGAGCTCGACGAGCTGCGCCCGACGTCGACGCGGGCGATCGAGGTCAGCGACTTCGTGGCCCTCGATGATGTCGACCCGATCTACTACGAACGCACCTACTGGCTCGCCCCTGACGGTGACGCGGCGGGGCGTGCGTACCAGCTCCTGTTGGCGGCGATGGAAGATCGCGACCGGGTGGCGATCGGCACGGTGGCGATGCGCAACAAGCAGTACCTCACGGCGATCCGCCCGCTGGATGGAGTTCTGGCGATGTCGACAATGCGGTTCGCTGACGAGGTGGTGCCACGCAAGGACATCGACGACCTGCCGTCTCGACGCTCGAAACCTGCCCCTGCCGAACTGCGGATGGCGGTGCAACTCATCGACTCGCTGGCCAGCGACTGGGATCCGAAGCGATACAAGGACACCTACGTCGAGGAACTCCGCGATCGGATCGGGGCCAAGGAGGCCGGCAAGGAAGTCGTCGCCGAGGCTCCGGCCGAGCGCGGCGGCGCCGACGTCATCGACCTCAGCGAGGCGCTGCAGCGCAGCCTCGATGACGCGCGCGGCAGCAAGCGCCGGCGGACGTCGCGCCGACGTAAGACCCGCCAGTCCGCTTGACCCGGAGACCAGCCGCAAATCTGGATCGGCTCGCCTAGCGGCTCGCCTCCGTTGCCACCGGTACCCTCGGACCTCGTGTCGGCGTCGATCAGCGTGCGCGGGGTCACCAAGTTCTTCGGTCGGCTGGAAGCCCTTCGGCTGATCGACCTGGACGTCGCCCCCGGCGAAATCGTCACCGTGCTCGGCGCCTCGGGAAGTGGAAAGACGACGTTGCTCCGTCTGATCGGCGGGCTCGAGGAGCCGAGCTCGGGCATCGTCGAGGTCGACGGGGGCAGTCCCCACGCCGCCCGCGACGCCAAGCGTGTCGGGTTCGTGCCGCAGTCACCGGCGCTGCTCCCCTGGCGTACCGTGGCACGCAACGCCAGTCTGCTCCTCGAAGTCAACCGCGACGCGACTAGTGAGGCGGCGCGCTCCCCGGGCGATCTGCTCGCCGAAGTCGGACTCGCCGAGTTCAGCGACGTCTACCCGCACGAGCTGTCGGGCGGGATGCAGCAGCGCGTCGCCCTGGTCCGGGCGATGGCGCTCGGCGCGCCGCTGTTGCTGATGGACGAGCCGTTCGCCGCCCTCGACGAGATCACCCGCGAGGAGATGCGGCATTTGCTGGGCCGCCTGTGCGAGTCGCTGCCGACAACTGTCGTGTTCGTCACGCACTCAGTTCCCGAGGCGGTCTACCTGTCCGACCGCGTGGTCGTGCTGTCGCAGCGCCCCGGCCGGGTCGTCGGGATCGAGGCGATCGACCTGCCCCGCCCACGCCGCCCCGATCTCGAGGACGACCCGGCCTTCTTCCTGTCGACGAAGCGGTTGCGCGCCTTGCTCCATGAGGGGGCCGCCCTGCACTGGACGCCGGCGGTCTGACGATGCGTGGCTGGCGGATGATCGCGGCCAGCGTCGTCGGCATCGTGGTGTTCGGAGCCGTGTGGGAGGTGTTCGTTCGCGTCGCTGACGTGCCCGAGTTCACCCTCCTCGCACCGTCGAAGATCATTGAGGAGCTCGCCGAGAACCCGCGCATGTACTTCGACGCCGGCCTCGTCACCGCCCGCCACGCACTCATCGGCATCGCCCTGGCACTGTGCATTTCGTTGATCGTCGGCGCCGTGCTGGCCTCGTCGCGCTTCGTCGAGCAAGCGTCGCAACCGGTGCTCGTGCTCATCCTCGTCGCTCCCTGGGTCGCCTACTTCACCTCCATCGTCGCCTGGCTAGGCGGCGGCGACCCTCCGGTGTTGTTCCTCGTCACGCTCGTCGCCGTGCCGGCCTTCACGTTCGCCGCCGTTACCGGTCTGCGCTCCAGTGACCCCGCCGCCCGAGAGCTACTGGCATCGGTCAACGCCAACCGCATCGAGGTGCTGTGGCGCCTGCGCCTTCCCTCAGCGTTACCTCTCCTCCTCGCCACCTCCCGATACGTCATCGGGCTGACCCTCGCCGCGGCGTACTACGGCGAGGGCGGCAACCTCACGTCGACCGGCGAGGGTGGTCTCGGTGCGATCGGGCGTAGCGCGGCGGGCCTCAACCAGGGTCGCCCGCTCTGGGCGACGGTGTTCGCCACCGCGGTGCTCGGCGTCGTCGGCCTCGGTCTCGTCGCTCTCATCGAGCGCGTGTTGCTGCGCTGGCACGTCTCGCAGCGGCGCAGCCCGCTCGACGCCGCGGCGGCGCGAACGCCGCGACGCTGGATACTGTGATCGACCTCATGAGCTTTCGTCATCGACCCGCCGCGATGCTCGTCGCGGCAGCGGCGCTCCCCACCCTGGTCGGCGCCGGTTCGACCACCGAGCCGCCGGACTCCTCGGTCGCCGGTGGGTGGTTCACCGAGGAGCGTTGCGCGGCCAACCAGGATGCCGGCACGATCACGTTCCTCACCGGCTTCGGCTATGCCGCTACGGCGTCGATGGTCGACGTGTTCGTCGCCGAGGAACGCGGCTTCTACGACGAGCTGTGCCTCGATGTCGAAGTGCTGGCGAGCTTCTCGACGGACAACTACCCGCTGATCGCCGGCAACGAGGCACAGTTCGCGTCGGGCGGCTCCTTCAGCGAGGTCGTCCAGTACTCGGCGGCCAACGATGCCGATCTCGTCGCCGTCTCGGTCGAGGGTCGTTTCCCGATCGACGCTTTGATCCTCAAGCCGGGAACCGCCGCCGCGCTCCCCGACCTGGAAGGCTCGACGATCGGGGTCAAGAACGCCATAACCCCAGCGATCGAGGCGATGCTCGCCGGCGCAGGCCTCATCGAAGGCGAGGACTACGAGACGGTCCTGCTCGACGGGTTCGATCCGGTCGCCCACATCGAGCTCGACGAGATCGACGGCTTTCCCGGCTACAAGAGCAACGAGCCGGGAGCGCTCGATCGCGCCGGGATCGACTACGACTTGTTCGACCCGGTCGACTACGACGTGCCCGGGTCGTTCGGGGTGATCTACTCGAGCCGCCAGTTCCTCGCCGACCATCCGGCAGCGGCGCAAGACTTCGTGCGCGCCACGATGCGCGGTCTCGCCGACGCGCTCGCCGATCCGGAGGCCGCCGCCGAATCGGCGATCGCTCTGGCCGAGGCCGGCGGTAATCCGAGCTTCCTCACGATCGAGGGTGAGACGTTCCGCTGGCAGACCGAGGCCGGTCTGCTCGACGAGTCCTACGCCGACGGTGAGCCGCCCGGTGTCCCGGACCTCGAGCTGCTGCAGGCCGAGGTCGACGCCTACGACGAGGTCGACTTGTTCACGGAGGAGTTGCCCGAGCTCACCGACATCGCCGACGTCGAGCTCGCTGCGTCCGTCTACGACGCGTCGGGTCACGTCATCTGGATCGACTGACGCCGGTACCTGGCCGAGCAACGCCGATCTACTCTCGGCGTTCGATGGACGCGTCGCCGACGTTCGCCCGCTTCACTGGCGCTTCCGGCCTGACCCACCAGCCCGGGCTCGATGGCGTCCGCGGCCTCGCCGTTGCTGCCGTCGTCGCCTTCCATCTCGGCATCGGCAACGTGTCCGGTGGGTATCTCGGCGTGTCGCTGTTCTTCACCCTGTCGGGGGTCTTGATCGGCACGTTGATCCTCAACGAGGTCGTCACGACCGGACGCTTCTCGTTGCCCGGGTTCTGGCGTCGACGTGCCCGGCGGTTGCTGCCGCCGGCGCTTCTCACCCTCGCCGTCGTCGCCGTCGGGCGGCTCCTGACCGCCGACCTCGAGGCGACGGCCCGCGCCGACATCGTCGCCAGCGGACTCAACGTCGCCAACTGGCACCTGCTCGCCCAGGGGTCGTCGTACGAGGCGCTGTTCAGCGGGCCGTCCGCCGTGCTCCACTTCTGGAGTCTGGCGATCGAGGAGCAGTTCTACCTCGTCGTCGGGCTCTTCGCTGTGGTTGTTGCCGGTCGAGCTCGCCATCCCGTGCGCACGGTGTTCGTCGTCGCTGTGGCAACGGCGGCAGCATCGTTCGTGGTCCCGATCGTCACCGAGGCAGGAGTCGATCGAATCTATTACGGCAGCGACACGCGGGCTGGTGAGCTGATGGTCGGAGTCGCCGCCGCGGCCGTCATCGTTTCGCCGCAACGGCGTTCGGTACTGCTGGCAAAGGAGCGGTGGTTGCGCGTCGTCGCCACCGCTGCGCTCGGCGCAACCATCGCACTGTGGATGTTTGCCACCCCCGGAACCGAGCTGTTGCGTCGCGGCCTGCTGCCACTGACAGCGATGTGTTCGCTGCTCGTCGTTGCCGGGGCGCTGATGCCGGGCGGGCAGGTGGCGGCGATCGCGCGAATCCGTACGTTGCGCTGGCTCGGTGGCCTCAGCTACACGCTGTACCTCGTCCACTGGCCACTCGTCGTCGTCGCCGATCGTCTGACCGAAAGTCGGGCGTGGTGGCGGTCGGCGGCGATCGTGGTCGTCGCGATCGCAGTCGCCCAACTCAGCGCCATCTTCGTCGAACGCCCGATGCGGCGGGACCACGTCTCGGCGCGGCCATTCGCACTCGGCGTCGCGACGACGTTGGCGATCGCCGGAGTAGCCGTGGTCGTCGGCGGCCGGGCGACGCAGTCGGCCGCGATGGTCGGCAGCCTGTCGTCGGCAGCCGCGGCGGCGCCGGCCGCCGAACCGGCACCAGCCGGCGAACCCGGCGCGCCGCGCATCGCCTTGTTCGGAGACTCCGTCGGGTTCTCGCTGCTGCTCGCGCTGGGTGGCACCAGCGTCACGCCGCAGTTCGAACGAGCGCCGTCCGAGGTCAGCCTCGGCTGTGGGATCGCCCTGTCGCCGTCGCCGCCAGCTGAGCCGCCCGGTGCCTGTGACGAGCCGGCACAGCGATTCGCCACCAAGGCCGCTGGCCACGACGTCTCTGCCGCGGTGATGATCTCGTGCCAGTGGGAGCTGCTCGCGCAACCGCTCCCGGGTCGCGGCGACGAGCACTACGTGATCGGTCACCCGGCGTTCGACAGCTACGTGCGGATGCGCTACGAGGACGCCGCCAACCGGCTCACCGCCGCCGGCGTCGATCGCATCCTGTGGATGACGTGTCCATACCTCAGCTCGTCGATCGGGGTCGACGGGCTGTCACCGCCGTTTCGCGACAGTCGTGACCCCTCCCGCGTCGACCGTCTCAACGCGATCATCACGGCGCTGGCAGATGAGCGCGCCGACGTCGACGTGCTGCCGTTCAGCGAGTGGGTCAACGAGCGGGTGGACGACGGGGCGATCCGTCCCGACGGCTCCCACTACGAGCACCGTGGCCACAACCCCGCGGCCGACGCCTTCGTTCTCTACGTGAACGCCGCCCTCTGAACGGCGTCTGTCAGCCAACACGACCTCGGCGGTCGTGCACGCTGACACAGAGCTACGAGAGCAGGTCGCGCGCGTGGGCGACGTCGAGTTTGAGTTGAGCGACGATCGCCTCGATGCCGTCGAACTTGCGCTCGCTGCGGAGGAAGTGGGCAAACCGCACCTTGACGTGCTCGCCGTACAGGTCGTCGTCGAAGTCCAGAAGGTGCGCCTCGAGCAGCGATGCTTCGGCGTGCTCGTAGAACGTCGGGCGGCGGCCGAGGTTGATCGCACACGGATGCTCAGAACCGTCGGCCCGCTCGAACCATCCGGCGTAGACCCCGTCGGCGGGCGTGCACACGTAGCGGGGCACCTTGACGTTGGCCGTCGGGAACCCGAGTAGCCGGCCGCGCTGGTCGCCCATCATCACCTCGCCGCGCACCTCGTGCAACCGCCCGAGCATGCTCGCCGCTCTGGTGACGTCTCCGCCGGCAAGAGCGCGGCGGATAGCAGTGGAGCTGAGTGGCTCGCTCACGCCGTCGAGACGCTCGATCAGCTCGATCGGGCGAACCGAGAAGTCGTTCGTGCGGCCGAGCTTTTCGAGGAGGTCGACATGGCCGCGGCGATGGGCGCCGAAGTGGAAGTCCTCACCGACGACAACGGCGCGCACACGGAGTCCGCGCACGAGGACGCGGTTGACAAACGACTCCGGCGCTTCGTGGGACTGCTCCTCGTCGAACGGCAGCACCACCGTGGCGTCGACACCGGTCCCGGCGAGCAGCTCGAGGCGCTGTTCGGCATCGGTGAGCAGCTTCGGTGCCGACTCCGGCCGAACGACCATTGCCGGGTGGCGATCGAACGTGAGGACCACCGAGCGGGCCTCGAGTTCGGCAGCGAACGTGCGTACCTGACCGATGACTGCTTGGTGGCCGAGGTGCACGCCGTCGTAGGCGCCGATGGTGACGACGGTGCGTTCGCCAGGCCACGGCACCGGGTCGAGCTCGGTGATCACCTGCACGCGGCCCGACGCTATCGGGCGGTGCTGAGCACCACGGCGGGTTTGGCGGTGCCGTAGCCGAATGGCTCGTAGACGGCGAGGAGTTCATTTCCGGCCGTGACCATCGCCCACGGTCCCTTCCCCGGCGGCGACGGAAGCGGCTTGCCGACGGCGACCGCCGCCTCCCCGTCGACGTCGACGGTGACCTTCGCCAGCGCCCGCACTGCGTCGATCGGCGGGAGCAGGGCGCACACATCAGGGGGCGCCGCCTCCTCGATCGTGAAGGGCTCGACGGCAGTGCGCCGGAGGTTGCGCAGATGGGCGCCAGTACCGAGCAGGTGACCGAGGTCGGCGGCGAGGGAGCGTATGTACGTACCGGCGCCACAGTCGATCTCCACCAGCAGCACCTGGCGACCATCGGCGTCAGAGTTCTCGCCGACGATCTCGAAGCGGTCAACCCGAACCGGCCGTGGCGCCCGTTCGATCTCAACCCCTTGGCGAGCGAGATCGTGCAGGCGCTGCCCGCCGACTTGCACCGCCGAGACCATCGGTGGGATCTGCTCGATGTCGCCGACCAGATGCTCGGCGATGGCCGAATGCGCCGCATCGAGATCAACTCGAGATCGTTCGTGGGTGGCGGTGACGACACCGTCGGCGTCGAGCGTGTCGGTCTCGATGCCGACGACGATCTCCCCCGTGTAGCGCTTGCGCCCCTCGGTGACGAAGCGGAGCAGCCGGGTCACCATTCCGACGCCGACGACGAGCACTCCGGTGGCGCCAGGATCGAGCGTTCCGGCGTGGCCGATGCGGCGTTCGTCGAACCGGCGCCGCAGCTGACTGACGACGTCGTGGCTCGTCACGCCGGCCGGCTTGTCGACGACGGCGATGCCGTGGACGGTCGGCGGCCGCCGCCTAGCCATTGGCCGGACCAATCTGGGCGGCCGTCGCGACCGGTGCCCTCAACCCTGATGTCGCTGAGCGGCCAGATCTGGCAGGTAAACGCGAAGAGAATTCGAAGTGCCGACCGAGACGACCATCTCGTGCCTGCTGGGTCGGCACATGTCGCCACCCGCGCCCCAAAATCCTGCGGCGACGCACCCCTACTCGCCCGGCTCGCGTCCGGATCTGAGGATCTCGTCGATCCGTTCGGCGGCGCGGATCACGTCGTCAGGCCGGAAGTCGAGTACCGGGGTCTTCTTCGCCCGGATCTGCCGGTTGATCGACGTCTGCATCCGGCGACGATGCCGTTCGAGCGCCTCGACGATGGCGTCGTCCCCCGACTCACCCGCCAACGAGTCGAAGTAGACGATTGCCCGGTTGAGCTCGTTGTCGACATCGATGTTCGTGATCGTGACCAATTCGAGCCGTTCGTCGTCGATCCTCACCAACTCGTCGGCGAGGATCTCGCGCAGCGTCTCGCTGAGCCGAGCGCTGCGGGGATACTTGTGCCCGCCGGCAGGCAAGCGTCGGCGTGTGGCCATCGGGTCCTCCTCGGTGAGACGGTGAGTCGGGATGCCGCGGTCAGTCGAAGGCGAGCTCGCCGCGCTGCGTCCGCTTCAGCTCGGCGACCTCGCAGTAGGCAAGCGTTGCCACGGCGTTCCACAGGGCAACGGCGTCGTCGCCCTTGGGCGCCTTGGGCATCACTGGTCCAAAGAAGCTGCGCGGGGCTTCAGAGCCCGCTCCGATGGTGAGAATCGGCGTGCCGACATTGCCCCCGGTGCGCGCCAGGGCCTCGTCCGTGTCGGCGCGCACCGCCGCATCGTGTGACTCGTCGTCGGCGTGGGCGGCGAACGCCTGGTCGAGACCAGCCGCGGCCAGACACTCGGCGATGAATGCCGGCAGGTCGGCCATCGCGTCGTCGCGGCGACCGTGGACGTGCCATTCGGTTCCGAGCGCGGTGTACAACCCGCTGACAGCGTCGTTGCCCTCCCGCTCGGCCACCTCGTGGAGCACTCGCAACATGCGCAGGCCTGCCTCGTGGCCCGGGCGGTGGCGAACCGAGTACTCGTCGTCCTTGTTCTCGTTGACGAACTTGAGGCAGATGAACCGCCACCGCACGTCGAGCTGACGCTCACTCTGCACGTTGGTGACCCAGCGAGAAGTCACCCAACACCACGGGCAGATCGGGTCGAGGAAGAACTCGGCGTCGTAGATCGTGGCAGTGATCGGCTCGCTCATGCCCACTGTCTATCGGGCGCGGAGTCGGCACGAACCGTTCGCCATCGATCGACGTAGAGCAATTGGGCCCATAAGCCGCACCCAAACGTTCTGATGGCGCGATCCGGTCAGATTTGTCCGGATCGCGCCATCAGAAATCAAGTTCTCGCGATTTCTTGTTCGTCGAAGGTTTCGATCAGGTCGCCCTGCTTGAGGTCCTGGAAGTCGGACAGGCCGATGCCGCACTCGAAGCCCTCGCGAACCTCGCGGACGTCATCCTTGAACCGCTTCAGCGAGGAGATCTCGCCCTTCCAGATGATCGTGCCATCGCGTAGGAAGCGCACCTTGGAGCCCCTCGTGATGACGCCCGAACGCACGTGGCAACCGGCGATCGCCCCGATCCGCGGCACCCGGAAGATCTCCCGGACCTCGGCCTCGCCGGTGACGACCTCCTCGAACTCCGGTGCGAGCATGCCGACCATCGCCTGCTCGATCTCCTCGAGCAGCTTGTAGATGACCTCGTAGGTTCGGATCTCGACGTCGGCGCCCTCGGCGGCATCGCGTGCCTTGCGATCGGGACGCACGTTGAACCCGATGATCGTGGCGTTCGTCGTCGCCGCCAGGGTGATGTCGTTCTCCGTGATCGCCCCTACGGCGCGGTGCACGAACGTCAACTCGACCTCCGGACGGTCGAGCTTGCGCAGGCTCTCGGTGACCGCTTCCAACGATCCCTGGACATCGGCCTTGAGGATGAGGTTGAGCGTCGCCGTCTCGCCCGACTGGATCTGGCTGAAGATGTCCTCCAGCTTCGTCCCGGTCTTGACCCGGGCGTCGCCGCGCTGGGCCTTGAGGCGCAGCCGATGCTCTCTGGCTTCGGCCACCGTGCGAGCGACCTTCTCGTCGGGTGCCGACCGGAACTCGTCACCAGCGGCAGGGACGGCGGAGAGGCCGAGAACCTGCACCGGGGTCGACGGTCCGGCGGACTTGATCGGATCACCCTTGTCGTCGAGCATGGCGCGCACTCGACCCCAGGCGTGACCAGCAACGATCGGATCGCCGACGCGCAACTCGCCCTTGTCGACGAGCACCGTGGCGACCGGGCCGCGCCCGACGTCGAGGTTCGACTCGAGCACGACACCCTTCGCCCGGCCCTCCGGGTTGGCGGTCAGCTCCTCCAGCTCGGCGACGACCAGCAGCTGGTCGAGCAGGTCGTCGATGCCCAGCTCCTGGGTTGCTGACAGCTCGACGACGATCGTGTCGCCGCCCCACGACTCGGGCACGAGGCCCTGCTCGGCGAGCTGGTTGAGCACGCGCTGCGGATCGGCGTTGTCCTTGTCGATCTTGTTCATCGCCACGATGATCGGCACTTCTGCCGCCCGGGCGTGATCGATCGCCTCGATCGTTTGCGGCATCACCCCGTCGTCGGCAGCGACGACGAGCACCACGATGTCGGTGGCCTCGGCTCCCCGAGCGCGCATCTGAGTGAAGGCGGCGTGACCGGGTGTGTCGATGAACGTCAGCGGCTGGCTGTGCTGGACGACCTGGTAGGCGCCGATGTGCTGGGTGATCCCACCAGCCTCGCCGGCAACGACGTTGGCCGAGCGGATCTTGTCGAGCAACGTCGTCTTGCCGTGGTCGACGTGTCCCATCACGGTGATCACGGGCGGCCGAGGCTGCTGGTTCTCCTCGTCGTCGGTGTCGTCGAACAGCGCCTGCAGCTCGATCTCCTCCTGCTGGCCAGGCTCGACGAGGAGGATCTCGGCGCCGATCTCGAGGGCGAACAGCTCCATCTGCTCGTCCGACAGCGTCATCGTCGCCGTCACCATCTCCCCGTTGTTGAGCAGGAAGCGGACGACGTCGGCGGCGGTGCGGTTGAGCTTGGGACCGAACTCCTGAGCCGACACGCCGCGCTCGATCACGACGGTGCCTTCCGGAACCGGGGCATCGCTGCGCGTGTAGTTGGTGAACTGCGGCTGCAGCTCCTCGCGGTCGCGACGACGACGACGACCACGGCCGCGGCGCGGTGGGCGGCGCTGGCCGCTCGGCCGCGAACCCGGCCCACCTGGAGGACCACCAGGACCGCCGGGACCGCCCGGACCGCCGGGACGGCCGCCGGGGCGACCACCACCGGGAGCGAATGCGCCAGGACCAGGACGACCGCCGGTCGGTCGGGGCCCGGCGCCGGTGCGTGGACCTCCGGGCGGGCCACTGCGCTGCCCGGGTGCGCCGACGCGAGCACCAGCTGCTGGGCGGGCGCTGCCGGGCGGTGGCGGAATCGGTCGGCCGGACGGCGACATCGGGCGACCCGGCGGCGGTGGGATCGGCTTGCCGGTGGGCGACAGCGGGCGTACCGGCCTCGGTGGGGCGCTCGTCGGAGCACTGGCTGCCACGCTCGCCGGGGCGCCGACAGTGGCGGGCGCGGGACGACTCTCAACACTGGCGGAGCGGGCCGCTGGCGTTTCGATCGGTCGTTGCGCGGGTGCGTCAGCGGACGGGCGACCGGAGGAGATGACTCGTTCGGCGTGGGTGGGCTCGATAGGCCGAACGGCGACTGTCGGGGGCGGGGCGGCTTCGGCAGCCGGCGCCTCGACGCTCGCCGGCACTTCGACAGGCGTTTCCACGATGGGCCGCTCAGCGACGACGGGGGCCTCGATCTCGACCGGTTCGGAAACCTCGGCGACGACTCGCTCCTTGTCGTCAGTCGGTTGCGCCGGCGCGGCCGGTTCCACAGGCGCGGGTGGTTCCACAGGCGCGGGTGGTTCCGCCGCCGCGGGTGGTTGCGCCGCCTCGGGCGGTTCGACCGGCTCGGCGGCGGCAGGCCCAGGCACCACCGGCGCCGGTTGTGCTTGCTCACCGGCGACCGCCGCCGCAGCGGCGGTGTCGGTGGGCTCGGCGGCGATGACCGACTTGCTGGTCGGTTGGGCGGCCGCCTTCCTGGTCGTCTTCTTGACCGGCTTGGGCTCTTCGGGCTGCTCGTCACGAGTCAGTCCGTCACGAACGGCGCGGCGCCGGATCATGTCCGCATACGCCTCATTGAGCGACGACGAGTGGCTCTTCACCGGCACGCCGAGCGCGCCGGCGAGGTCCATCGTCTCGGCATTGGTCATCCCGAGCTCCTTGGCCAACTCGTGCACTCTCATGTTCTTCGCCATACGTCTCAGCCCTTACCTGTCGCCATCTCTCTCAGCACCCGGTCCAGCTCGTCTAGCGCCGGCGCGGTGACCGACTGCCGAAATGCCTTGTCAAAGCCTCGCCGCTGGCGAGCCATTTGCAAACACTGGGCTGGCGGATCGCACAGCCAGGCACCCCGCCCGGGGGCGGTCCGGCTCGCCACCAACCGTCCACCAGACCCGATGGCGACGCGAACGAGGGCGGCCTGCGGCCGCCGGGTACGGCACCCGATGCAGGTGCGTTCGGGTAGACGAGTGCTATTCAGCCGTTTCCTCCGTGTCTCCGGCGGGCTCGGTCTCCGCTTCGCTATGGACGTCATCTCCGGAGGGCTCGGCCTCCGCTTCGCTTTGGACGTCATCTCCGGAGGGCTCGGCCTCCGCTTCGCTTTGGCCGTAGCGCCTCTGGCGCCGCGTCCGCCTCGTCGCTGGCGGTTTCCTCGGAGGGCGTATCCGGCTCGGGCGACTCCTCCGGAGACTCTCCCTGGGAGGCGGCCCAGTCGGACTCGGACATCACGGTGCCGTCGGCGGCGTGCCACTCCATCTCGCCGCTGGCGACATTCTGGATCCACTGACCCTCGGCGTACTCGACGCCCGCGTCGAGCTCGCTGCGCGGCTGCACGCCCTCGGCGAGCTGGGTCTCCGAGCGGATGTCGATACGCACCCCGGTGAGCCGTGCCGCCAGTCGGGCATTCTGGCCCTCACGCCCGATCGCCAGGCTGAGCTGGTGATCGGGGACGATGACGTCGGCTTGCGTGCCGTCCTCGGAGATCGCCACTCGCGACACCTTGGCCGGTGACAGCGCCTTGGCGACGAAGTCGGTGAAGTCCTCGGAGAACGGGACAATGTCGATCTTCTCACCGCGCAGCTCGTTGACGACCATCCGCACCCGTCCACCACGGGCGCCGACGCAGGCGCCGACCGGGTCGACGTTGTGATCGTTCGACCACACGGCGATCTTCGTGCGGTGTCCGGGTTCGCGGGCGCAAGCCTTGATCTCGACGATGCCGTCGGCGATCTCCGGGACTTCCAACTCGAACAGGCGCTTGATCAGACCCGGGTGGGTGCGGCTGACGACGATCTGCGGGCCCTTCACCGTCTTGCGAACCTCGACGATGTACGCCTTGCAGCGATCACCGGGCTGGGGACGCTCGAACGGGACCTGCTCGGCCTGGGGCAGCAACGCCTCGACGCGCCCGAGGTCGAGCAGCGTATAGCGGGTGTCGGTCTGCTGGATGATGCCGGTGACGATGTCGCCCTCGCGGTTGGCGTACTCCTCGAACTTGCGGTCGCGCTCGACCTCGCGGATGCGCTGGCTCATCACCTGGCGGAACGTCTGGGCGGCGATGCGGCCGAGCTCGTCACGCTTCGGGGTGTCATCGCGCTCGTTGACCCAGTTGCCATCCTCGTCGAGGTCGTAGGCGATGAACGTGAACTCCATCGTCTGTGGGTCGACCTCGACAACGACCTCGTCGGCGGCGCCCGGACGGCGCTTGTAGGCCGAGGCCAAAGCGTCGACGAGGACGTGGAGCAGGGAATCCTCGGACAGCCCCTTTTCCTGGGCGAGCAGCCGGATCGCTTCGGACATGTCGAGGTTGCTCACTGCCCCTCCTCAGGAATTCGTTGCTTCTTGCCCGGCTTGGGCTGGCCACCCCACTCGAACACGGTCCTGGCGCGGTCGATGTCGGCATAGGCGATCCGTCGATCGCCGTCCTCGGTCTGGATCGTCACGCCGTCGTCGTCGGCGCCGGCGATCACGCCCTCGCACGCGGCGCTGATCCGCCTCGACGTTGGCGAGGCGGATGGCGACGACCTTGCCGACCTCGCGCTGGAAGTGGGCCGGAGTACGCAACGTTCGCTCGACCCCCGGACTGGTGACTTCCAGGGTGTAGCGCGACGGGATCGGGTCGTGCTGGTCGAGCTCTTTGGACATCAACCTGCTGGCGAGGGCGAGAACGTCGAGCGTCACGCCGGCGTCAGCGCCCGGCGGCATGTCCAGGGTTATGCGCAGTGTGCCGCCCCGCTGCTCGATGTCGTAGACGTCGAGCCCGAGGTCGGTGGCGATCGGAACGACCAGGTCGCGGACCCGTGCCAGTACCGGGAGCTCGGTGTCCATGCCCATCATTCCTCCTTCCACGACTCATAAAACGAGGCGTGGGGCGAACCCCACGCCTCTCGGTTGCCACCAATCGAACGGGCCACCAGCATAGCGCCGCAAGGAAATCTCCCCGGTCCTGTCGATTCCGGCGTCCTCGAGCGTCATGCTGGTGGAGACGACGATCCGGTCGGCCTCCCCGGCGATGCCGGCTACAGACAGGACCACGACAATGGAATACGCACTGCTCATCTACGGCGACGAGAAGGTCTGGCAGGACGCCGACGAGGCAACCCGCCAAGAGGTGATGGCCGCCCACGCCGAGTTCAGCCGCCTGTGCGCAGAGAAGGGTCACAAGATCACCAGCGGCGCTGAGCTTCACTCCACCTCGTCGGCACGGACCCTCCGTCGCACCGGTGACTCGGTCGACGTCACCGACGGTCCGTTCGCCGAGACAGCAGAGCAGCTCGGCGGCTTCTACATGATCGACACCGACGATCCCGACGGACTCTTTCAGCTCGTCGGGAGCTCCTTGTACGAGCCTACGTTCGAGCTCCGTCCGGTCGTGCCGCACGACGAGCAGGGGTGATGAAGTACGCCGTTCTGCTCCACGAGGACGAGGCGATCTGGGAGAGCGCCGACGACGCCCAGCGGCAGCGGTACCACGAGGAGCACGACCGCTTCTCCAAGCTCGTTGCCGAGTTGGGCATCACCGTGCTCGCTGCCGAGGCCCTGCAGTCCGTCAGCACGGCGACCACCTTCACCCGACGCGGTGACGAGGTGACGATCACTGATGGCCCGTTCGCCGAGACGGCCGAGCAGTTCGGCGGCTTCTATCTCGTCGACGCGCCGAGCCTCGACGACGTCATCGAGGCGGTACGTGCCCTACCCGAGTACACCATCGAGATCCGCCCGGTTGCCGACCTCTGACGTCACTGCCGCAGCCGAGCACTGGGGCCGCCTCGTCGCCCTGTTGATCGGCCAGTTCAAGCGCATCGACCTCGCCGAGGACGCAGTGCAGGAGGCATACGCCGCGGCGACGCGGACCTGGCCGATCAGTGGCGTGCCGGCCAACCAGGCCGGCTGGCTGCTGACGGCCGCCCGGCGACGGGCGCTCGACACAGTGCGCGCCGAGGCGATCGCCGCCCGCAAGCTGCCGCTCCTCGTCGTCGACGGGAGCGGCGCGGCAGCGCCCTCGCGTCCGCCAGACGAGCCGGTCGCGATCGCCGATGACCGGCTGCGGTTGATCTTCATGTGCTGCCATCCGGCGATCCCGGCAGGATCGAGCGCGGCGCTGACGTTGCGCCTCGTGGCCGGCCTACGGGTCAGCGAGATCGCCCGCCTGTTCCGCGTCAGCGAAACGACGATGGCGGCCCGGATCACCCGCGCCAAGCGCAAGATCGTCGCCGCCGGCATCCCGTTCGCCGTGCCGCCGACCGAGCGACTCGTGGAGCGCATCGAGGCCGTGCTCGCCGTCATCTATCTCGTGTTCACCGAGGGCTACGTCGCCACCGAGGGCACGGCGCTGGTCCGCACCGAACTCTGCGAGGAGGCGATCCGCCTCGGGCGTGTCGTCGACGAGGTGGTCGACGAGCAGCCTGCGGTCGGCGCCCTGCGAGCGCTCATGACATTGCAACACGCCCGACGAGCGAGCCGGGTCGGCGCCGACGGGAACCTCGTGCTGCTGCCAGACCAGGATCGCGCCGGGTGGCGGCACGACGAGATCGCCGAAGGCCTGCGTTTGCTCAGCACGGCGATCCGCAGGCGCAGCGACGACACGGCGGCGGAGCGGCTGGCGGATCGTTACCGCTTGGAGGCGCTGATCGCCGCCGCCCACGCCACCGCCCCGACAGCAGCAGACACCGACTGGGCGGCGATCGCCGCCCTGTATGCCGAGCTGGAGCAACTCACCGGCTCGCCTGTGGTGCGCATCAACCGGGCGGTCGCCGTCGCTGAGGTCGACGGTCCCGAGGTCGCCCTGGCGCTGCTCGACGGTCTCGACGAGGTGGTCGGGCGGGCGAAGGACCTCGCCATCGTCCGCGGCGAGCTGCTGGCTCGGCTCGGGCGCAACGACGAGGCGATCGCGGCGCTCGGCGAGGCGATCGGCCTGGCCACCAACGACACCGAACGCACCCACTTGGAGCGCCGGCGCGGGACCTTCGGCACCGACGAGGGGTCGAATTCATAGAGTATTCGCTACTCGATCACATGGAGTATTGTGGGTTGTTGTGACCCCTCCGGACGAATCGCCATTCCCCTATCACGGCCCACTCGATCCCGACCAGGTCAGCGAGCGCGAAGACCTCGTCCGGGACCTCGAGGCGCGGATCACCTCACGACGGCTGACCGCTCTGCTCGGACCCCGGCGGTACGGCAAGACGAGCGTGTTGCGCAGAGTTTCCGCCGACCTCGCCGAGGCCGGCACCGAGACGGTCTGGATCGACCTCTACGAACTCAACTCGGTCGCCGACCTGGCCGGCGCCATCGACCAGGGGCTCGCCAACGTGCGCGGCCGGATTCGCCGGGCGCTCGACTCGTTGGCCGGCACGTTTGCGTTGCAGATCGGGTTCGTCGGCATCGAGTTGTCGAAGGGCCGCAACGATCGACCCGACCCGGTGCTCACCGTCCGGACGCTGCTCGACGTGCTCGTGCGCACCGCCCAGACCCATTCGCTGGTCGTCGTGTTCGACGAGTTCTCCGGGATCGCCCACGTGCGCGGCGGTGCCGGGATGCTTCGCACGCAGCTCCAGCATCACTACCGCGAGCTCGGAATCGTCTTCGCCGGCTCGCAGCCGTCGACGATGCAGATGTTGTTCACCGACCGTGCCCAGCCGTTCTTCGCGCAGGCCGATCTCGTGGAGATCGGCCCGCTGGACATCGCCGCGGTCACCAACATCGTCGAGGATGGATTCGCCGCGACCGACCGCAGCAGTGGGGGGATGGTCAGCGCCGTCGCGCGGACCGCCGAGGGGCATCCGCAGCGAGCGATGCAGCTCGCCGACGCCCTCTGGCGATTCACCCCCGAAGGCGGCACGGCTGACGAAGCTACGTGGGCTGCCGCGATCGAGGACGTGCGCACGGCCGTCGCGAGCGGGCTCGAGCGGCTCTTCACCACGCTGCCCGCCGGGCATCAGAAGACGCTCCGCGCCGTCGCCACCGGCGGACGGGTGTACGGCCGAACTGCGGAAGTCCTCGAGCTGTCGCCGGGAACCGCAACAGCAGCCGTCGACCACTTGCTCGGTGACGGGTCGCTCGTCAAGCGCAACGGCCGGTTGGCGATCGTCGACCCGCTCTACGCCGACTGGATCCGGCGGCGCTTCCCCGTGCCGTCGTGATCGCCGTATCGTGCCCGTCGTGTTGCGGATGTCGACGTTGTTCCTGCGGACCCTGCGCGACGATCCTGTCGACGCCGAGCTGCCCAGCCACCGGTTGATGACGCGGGCGGGGTACATCCGTCGCGCCGCACCTGGTGGATTCACGTGGTTGCCGCTCGGCTGGATCGTCTACCGCAACGTCGAGGAGATCGTCCGCGCCGAGATGAACGCCGCCGGGTTCCAGGAGGTCCACTTCCCGGCGCTACTGCCGAAGGCACCGTACGAGGCCTCCAACCGCTGGGCCGAGTACGGCGACGCAATGTTCCGGCTCAAGGACCGCCGCGGCAACGACTATCTGCTCGCCCCCACGCACGAGGAGATGTTCACGCTCCTCGTCAAGGACCTGTACTCCTCGTACAAGGACCTGCCACTCGTCATCTACCAAATCCAGACGAAGTACCGCGACGAGCCCCGCCCGCGGGCCGGCCTGCTGCGCGGCCGAGAGTTCGTGATGAAGGACTCGTACAGCTTCGACATCGACGACGCCGGACTGGAGACCTCCTACCAGCGCCATCGTGACGCCTACATCGCGACGTTCGAGCACCTCGGCATGCCGTTCGTGATCGTGTCGGCGATGTCCGGGGCGATGGGCGGTTCGGCGAGCGAGGAGTTCCTTGCCCCGATCCCGAACGGTGAGGACACGTTCGTGCGCTGCCCGAGTTGTGGGTACGCGGCCAACGTCGAGGCGGTGCGTATCGCGCCACCGTCCGAGCGTACGGTCGACGGTCTGGCGCCCGCGATCGTCCACGACACGCCGGACACGCCGACGATCGCCACGCTCGTCGATCACCTCAACGCCCGTAGCGAGCTGGCCCGCGATGACGGTCGCCTGTGGACCGCCGCCGACACCCTGAAGAACGTCGTTGTCATGCTCCATCACCCTGACGGCACGCGGGAGCCGTTGGCGATCGGTGTACCCGGCGATCGCGACGTCGATCTCAAGCGGCTCGAGGCTGCCGTGCTCCCCGCCGAGCCCGAGCCGTTCACGGACGAGGACTTCGCCCGCGCCCCGACGCTGGCCAAGGGTTACATCGGGCCGGGCGCGCTCGGCGAGGGTTCTTCCTCCGGCATCCGCTTCCTCGTCGACCCGCGCATCGTCACCGGCACGGCGTGGGTCACCGGCGCCGACAGCGAGGGCCATCACGTCATCGGTCTTGTCGCCGGCAGGGACTTCACCCCCGACGGGATGATCGACGTCGCCAACGTCGACGACGGCGATCCGTGCCCGGTGTGCGGCACGGCCCTGGAGACTGCACGCGGCGTCGAGATCGGCCACATCTTCCAGCTCGGACGGCGCTATGCGGAGGCGCTCGACCTGCAAGTGCTCAACGCCGACGGCAAGGAGGTCACCGTCACGATGGGCTCCTACGGGATCGGCGTGTCACGGGCCGTCGCCGCCATTGCCGAGTTGACGTGCGACGAGCTCGGCCTGTGCTGGCCGCGCGAGGTCGCCCCCGCCGACGTCCATGTCGTCATTGCCGGCAAGCCCGGTGGCGTGCAGTGGCCGGTCGCCGAACAGCTCAGCACCGATCTCGAGGCGGCCGGCTTGCGGGTCCTGCTCGACGACCGCGACTCGGTATCCCCCGGCGTCAAGTTCAAGGACGCCGAGTTGATCGGCGTGCCGACGATTGTCGTCGTCGGCCGTGGCGTCGCCGACGGAGTCGTCGAGGTGCGCGACCGCAGGACCGACGAACGTCGCGACGTCCCGATCGCCGACGCGGTGCCGGTCCTCACCGCCCTCACCTAACCGATCCGAGTGTTTGGTGTCATCCGAGTGTCGGGAGGCGACCTGTCTGACGTCGAACACTCGGATGGGCGGCGCCGGACCTTCAGACGAGCCAGGCGGCGCGATCGGCAGGCTTGCCCAACGCCGGGCGGGTGATCGAGAACCGTGCCAGCTCGGGGCCCGCAACGCCGCCCATCGCCAGCGCCGCGAGCTGGCGCCCGAACCAGGCGGCGAACTTGAAGGCATGCGCCGCGCCGAGGGCGACAACGATCTGGGGTAGATCGGGGAGTCGATCGAGCACGAAGTCGCGATCGGCGGTCAGCGTGTACAGGCAGGTCGTCGATCGCGGTGTTGGTCGTCGGTCGCCGACCAGGCCACCGACGAACGCCCGGAGGCGGGACTCCATGACCGGGTCGGCGTCGAACGTCCGCGTGTCCGGATCGACGACCGGCCCGCCACAGTCCTCGGACGCCTTGAACGCTCCCGTGACGCCGAACTCGGGGAACCCGTAGTAGCTCGGGTCGTCCATCCAGATCCACACGGGGAAACGACCCAGTCGCAGGTCGTCGAGGTCCGGCGTCGAGAAGTAGGTCACCTGCTCACGGGTCACGCTCAGCTCGACCCGATGGCCCAGCGGCTCGAGCAAACGGTTCGTCCAGGCGTCGGCACACACGACCACCGCGCCGCAGCGCGCGACGCCACGGTCCGTGACGACATCGACCTCGCCGCCGACGGGACGCAACTCACGGACGACCGTGTTGGGCCGCAGGAGCGCGCCATGCTCGACAGCCAGTCTGTGCAGCGCGGCGGTCGCCAGATCGGCAGGGACAATCCCGGTCTGTGCCGAGAAGATCGCCATCACCTCGTCGGTCACGGCCGTGCCACGACCGAACGCCGGCCAGCGCCGCCGCACCTCGGCCCCCTCGATCCACTCGTACGGCACACCGACCTCGTCGAGGCTTGTCCGGTACGAGCCGGGATCGATCGCCGAACCCGAAGGAAACAGGTCGAGACCGCCGGTCCGCGTGACAATGGTGCTGCCTCCATCGGCTTCCACCGCCGCCCATGCCTCGTAGGCCGCGGCCGTCAGGCGGACGTAGCCAGTTGTGTGATACGAGCGGCGGATGATCCGCGAGTGACCGTGCGAGGCGCCGCGCACGTGGCCGAGGGCAAATTGCTCGAAGCCGACGACCGAGGCTGATCGACGAGCGAGCCAGTAGGCGGTCGCGGCACCGAGACCGCCGAGGCCGACAACGGCGACGTCGAAGTTGGTGGCACTCGTCTGGCGCACGGTCATCCGACGTCGGGCATCAACCGGCGGTACCACCTGGTGATGTCGGCGGAGTCGTCCTCCATCGGCGCGAACCAACCGCCGTGCCAGCCGCGCGACGACATCCCCCGCTGGACGCGTGCACACATCGCCCAGTCCTGGCGGTTGACGAGGTCCCAGAGGTCGCCGGCATCGGACGGATCGAACGTCGACGAGGCCATCTCGTCGGGATGGAACAGCAGCTCGCACTGGACCGTCGTGTGACCGGCTCCCCGCGGGACGAGCCGGAACGCCGCGACGTGCTCGGCGCTGAGGCTGAGCAGCAGGTTGGGGTAGATCACCTCGCCCTTGTGTCGTGTCCGCTCGGTGTCGTCGAGCCCGGCGAACGGCCGACGCGCCGAGGTGCCCGACATCGTGAACGTCCACGCACCGTCGCGATGGGGGATCCCGTCCGTCCACTGCAGCCCGGCGCCGCCGCGCCGGAACGCCGGCACGAGCGTGCACAGCTCCGGATGGACCGGACCGCAGTGGTAGCACTCGTTGTAGTTCTCGGCGATCACCTTCCAGTTCGCGGCGACTTCGTAGCGCAACGACAGCCCCGCGGCGCAGCTCGGAGAGCGGGTACCGCTGGAGACGCTCGACCACACCGCCGAGCTGCGTACAGAGATCGTCGACGGGTGAGTCGCACACGAACACGAAACCGCCCCAGACGGCCACGGCGAGCTCGCTGAGATGGATCGGATCGCCGTCCGGCGTCTGCGGAGGCTCGAGGAACGGTGTCGCCCGGAGCTCCCCGTCGAGCCCGTAGGTCCACCCGTGGTACAGGCAGCGGATCACCGCCCCGAACGACCCGCACGAGGGACCGTCGCGATCGACGAGCTCGGCACCGCGGTGCTGGCACACGTTGTAGAACGCATGCAACCCATCGCCGGACCGGACGACGATCACAGACTCGCCGGCAAGGTCGCCCACGACCCGGTCGCCGACCGTCGGGACGTCCTCGACGCGACCGATGGCGACCCACTGGCGGAACCAGATTCGCTCGCGCTCGGCGGCCCACACGTCGTCGCTGAGGTAGGCGGCGGCCGGCAGCGTCGGCGTGAGCGCGGTGCTCACGCCGGCTCGACGGCGGTGGCCACCCGCGACTGGAACCAGTGCACCGCCCCCTCGTGACGCGGGCTGAGCGGCCCCGTCACGTAGCGTCCCGAAGTCGAGGTTGCGCTGGACCGCCTCACAGATCGCCTGGTCCTCGTCGAGCACGACGTTGGACATCTCGACCATCCGCTCGATCTCGGCATCGTCGGCCGAAGCGGCGAAGTAGTCGTAGACCACCCGGGTCCGCGCCGGACCCTCCGGTACGATGCGTTCGACGTTCATCCCACCGGCGTAGACGTTGACGGCGAGGTTCGGGTAGCGGAACAGCCATGCCCCACCCGCCGGCGACCCCGCCGCCGTCGCGGCTCGATGGATGCAGTACGAGTCGTGCGGGACGTCGACGCGATAGGTGGACATGTCGAGCGCCCGGCTGAGGCTGGGGTGGAGCAGCGACACGTGGTAGCCCTCGAGGTAGTTGTCGGCGTAGGTCTTCCAATTGCACGCGAGGTTGCGCTCGACGCGCCGGACATAGGTCGAACAACTCGATGCCGAACGCCTCGCACTCGGCGTCGAACGGGGCGATCGCCTCGTCGAACGGCGGCGGTCGGTCGCCGAGGTGGACGAACACGAGGTTGCGCCAGCAGGCGACAGAGATCGGGGCGAGGGCGCGGTCGTCGGGGCACAGGCCGGCCTCGTCGCCGAAGTCACGCGCCGCCTTGAGCTTGCCGTCCCAGTCGAACGCCCAGCCGTGATACCGGCACACGAGGTTGCCGGCGGTCCCCGAGCCGGGCCACACGATGACCCCGGCGCGGTGCGGACACACGTTGTGAAAGCCGCGCAGCGACCCGTCGCGCTCGACGGCGACGAACACGGGGTTGCCGGCGACCTCCTCGGCGACGTACTGCCCCGGTCGCCGCAGCGAGTCGCGCGGTGCGAACATCACCCACTCGTCCTCCCAGACCGATCGCCGCTCGCGTTCGAAGACGTCCGGGTCGCCGTACCAGGAGGCAGGAAGCGTGCGGGGCACCGCGGGAACGGTACTTTCCCAACCGACATGACCGAGCACGAGGTGGCCATCGACACCGATGACGGCGTGCGCCTGGCCGGCAGCCTGTTCCTCCCTGAGGGCACCGGGCCGTTCGCCGCCCTGCTCGAAGCGCTCCCCTACCGGAAAGACGACGTCACGGCGTCGTACCGGGAGACCTACGCCCGCTACGTCGACTCCGGGTTCGCGGTGCTGCGCCTCGACCTGCGCGGCACCGGATCGTCGGACGGCGTGATGACCGACGAGTACCCCGACGTCGAGCGAGGCGACCTTCGTTCGGCGATCGACTGGCTAGCAGACCAGCCATGGTCGAGCGGCCGCGTCGGGATGTTCGGTACGTCGTACTCCGGGTTCAACTCCCTGCAGATGGCCGCCGAGGGTGGCGCGAGCGCACTCGGCGCGGTCGTGGCGATGTACGCCACCGACGACCGCTACACCGACGACGTGCACTGGTGCGGCGGGGTGCTGCGGGCGATCGACCTCATCGACTACCCGCTGTACATGATCGCCATGAATGCCCTGCCTCCGGTGCCGGCCATCGCCGGCGATGGCTGGCGGGAGCACTGGCGGCGGCGAATCGATGAGACGCCACCCTGGCTGCTGGAATGGTTGTCCAATCCCTTCGACGGGCCGACGTGGCGGCGCGGCTCGATCCGCCTCGGAACCGATGGGGCCGGATACGAGCGGATGTCGTGCCCGACGATGCTCGTCGCCGGATGGGCCGACGGCTATCGCAACAACACGTTCCGCGTCATCGAGCAGTACGAGCGCAACGGCCTGCCGTGGCGCCTCGTCGCCGGGCCGTGGGGCCACCGGAGCCCGCACCACGCCCGCCCCGGACCGACCATCGACGACGCCAGCGAGATCCTCGCCTTCTTCGACGAGCACCTTCGTGATGGGCCACCGGCGGCGACGTGCAAGGCGCAGATCTTTGTTCGGCGCCCCGTCGCACCGCAGCCGGACCTCGACGACCATCCCGGTGGGTGGCGCGACGTGGCAACGTGGCCGGATCCCGGCACAGGCAGGCAGACGTGGATCAGCGCCGCCGGGGGCATCGACCGCCTCGAGGTACGTGGCGATGTCGGCATCGCCGCGTGGAACTCGTGCTCCGGATCGCTCCCGTGGGGTCAGCCGCTCGACCAGCGCGACGACAACGCTCAGCTCGTTGGTCTACGAGTGGCCGATCGCCGAGGCCCACGAGGTGCTCGGCAACGGCGTCGTTCGGTTGCAGGTGCGCAGCGATCGGCGCTACGGCCACGTCAGCGCCAAGTTGTGTGACGTGTTCCCCGACGGGACGTCGGCCCTGATCACCCGCGGCATGCTCGACCTCACCCACCGCGGTTGCTGGCCGGTCGACGCGGCAGGTGCGGCTGGCGCCACCCCGCAACCCCTTGTGCCCGGCGAGTGGCTCGACGTGACCGTCGACCTGGAGGCGACAACCTGGACCCTCCAACATGGTCACGTCCTGCGCCTGGCGATCGCCGGCACCGACTGGCCGAATTGCTGGCCACCGCCTGGCCCGGTGACGCTGGAACTCGATGCGTCAGCTGTGTCGGTGGTCCTGCCAGTCGTCGACGGCCTACCGCTCTCGTCTCACCGATTCGGGGCAGGCACCGGCCCCGACCCCGATGAGGCCGCGGGCGTCGTCTGGCGTGTCGAGCATGACGTGCTCGGCCGGTGTACCGAGGTCGTCACGCGCTACGGGGGAACCTACGAGGGGACCCACGGGGCGACGATCACGCGACGACTATCGAGGCCGCCTCGGAGTGTCGACCGTGAACCCCGCCGACGCCTGGGCGGAAGGCTCGGCCTCGTTCGAGATCCGCTGGCCGGAGGCGACCTGCCGCACCGAAGCGGCCCTGACGGTCCGCTCGGACGAAGAGGCGCTCCGCGTCGACATCGACCTCCTCGTCACCGAGGATGGCGCGGAGATCGCCCACCAGCGGTGGGCCGCCACCCTCCCCCGCTGACGGTTGATTCGATCCCGGTCCGGTCGATCAACGGCGGCGGCCCGAGCTGCCGCGCATGCCCCCGAGCGCCTGCAGCACGAGGAGGAGCAGGCACGCGCCGAGGAAGGCGATCAGCAACGAGCGCCAGCTGAAGTCTCCGATCCCGTCCTTGCCGGCCGCCTGGGCGATCGCCCCGCCGAGGAGCGCTCCGAGCACACCGATCACGAGCGTGTAGACGCATCCCCGCCGCTCTTCGCGTGTCACCCACGAGGCGAACCCGCCGGCGATCAACCCGACGGCGATCCAGCCAAAGATGTTCATCCAGCGGACTGTAGAAGACGACCGATGGGTGGTTTCATGACCGATCCGTCATGAAAACACCCATCGGTTGAGCGGAGTCGGGGGCGGACAGGGCGTGGCAGGCGGCGAGGTGGCCGGCGCCCTGGTCCTCGAGCTCGACACCGACTGTGGTGCAGCGGTCGCTGACCCCGAGCTGCGCCGCCCGGCCGCCGAGGAGCATGGGACACCGTGGATGGAATCGGCATCCGGCCGGGATCGAGCTGGGGTCGGGGATCTCGCCGGCGAGGATCTGTGGTTCGAGATGCTTCGTCTCCGGCACAACCGACAACAACGCCTTGGTGTAGGGATGCTGAGGCGCTTCCAGCACCTGCTCGGTCGTGCCCAGCTCGACGACCTTGCCGAGGTACATCACGGCGATGCGGTCGGCGATGTTCCATGCCAGGCCGAGGTCGTGGGTCACCGCCACGATCGACAACCCCGACTCATCGACGAGCGAACGGAGCAGCAGGAGGATCTCGCCGCGGACGGAGGCATCGAGGGACGCCACCGGCTCGTCGGCGAGGAGCAGCTGCGGGGACAGGGCGATCGCTCCAGCGATCAGCACGCGCTGGCGCTGGCCGCCGGAGATCTCGTGCGGGTAGCGGCCGATGAACCGCTCGGCAGGGCGCAGGCCCGCCCGACCGAGCGCACCGGCGACGAGACCTGTTTCGTCTCCGGTGATCCCGTGGATGCGGATCCCCTCGGCCACGGCCTCGTACACCGTGTGCCGGGGGTTGAGCGCGCCGGTGGGGTCCTGGAAGACCATCTGCACCTTGCGGCGCAAGCCGCGCACCGCCCGGTGGCCGTAGGCGACGGTCCGCCCGTCGAACGTGACAGATCCCGACGTGATCGGTTCGAGGCCGAGCACGGCGCGCAGCAGCGTCGTCTTGCCACAGCCCGACTCGCCGACGAGGGCCACGACCTCGCCCCGCCGGACATCGAGGCTGACGCCGTCCACGGCGCGGACAGGACCGTGTCTGCTGGCGAACGTGACGTGGACGTCGTCGATGGCGAGCAGCGTCTCATCCATCGGCCGTCCCGACGTGGACGCACGCGGCCCGGCGACCAGCGGCACTGAGACGCAGCATGACGTCGTTCGACCGGCACTCGTCGATCACCGCGTCGCACCGTGGCGCGAACGGACATCCGCCTGGCAGGTCGGCGGGGTTCGGCGGATCGCCGCGCAGACCGCTCGGCGCCATCCGGGACGCGGGGTCGCCGATCAGCGGAAAGGCCCGGGCCAGCGCCTGGCTGTACGGATGCAACCCGTTGACGAACACGTCCTCGCTCGGCCCTTCCTCGACGATCCGGCCGGCGTACATGATCGCCAGCCGGCGGCACGTCGACGTCAGCAGCGACAGGTCGTGGGTGATGAACAACATCGCCAATCCCTGGTCGCGTTGCAGGTCGGCGAGCAACCGAAGGACCTGGGCTTGGACCATCACGTCGAGCGCCGTCGTCGGCTCGTCGGCGATGAGCAGCGAGGGCTCGCACGCCAGGGCCAAGGCGATGAGCACGCGCTGGCGCTGGCCCCCGGACAGCTGGTGGGGGTAGGAGCTCGCCCGGTTCGACGACAGCCCAACGCGCTCGAGCAGGCGCATCGTCCGTCGACGCGCGGCGTCGCCCGTCCGTCGAGGAGTGCAGTTCGATCACCTCGTCGATCTGGTCGCCGACCCGTTGCACGGGGTTGAGGGCGTGCAGCGCGCCTTGGAAGACGATGGCGGCCGATGTCCAGCGCACGGCGCGGAGCCGCTGGGGTGTCATCGCGTAGACGTCTTCACCGCCGAGGAACACCTGGCCTTCGACGTTGGTGCGCGGCGGCAGCAGCCGCAGCACTGCGTTGGCGATCGTCGACTTGCCGCATCCAGACTCCCCGGCGAGTCCGACGGTCTCGCCGGGTTCGATCGTCAGGTCGATCCCCCGCACCGCCGGCACGTCGCCGCGCTCGGACCGGTACGTGACGCGCAGACCACGAAGTTCAAGAACGCTCATCGAACACCCGGTACCGATGCGAGCGAGCGAGCGCCAGCGAGTGAGCGGCCAGCAACGGCCTGCGTGGCCGGGGAACGCAATGACAGCTCGAGAACACTCATCGGTCGCGCAATCGCGGGTCGAGGATCTCCTCGATGGCCCGGCCGACGAGCGTGAAGGCGAGCACGACGACGACGATGCCGATCCCCGCCGGCAGGTAGTACCACCACGCCTGCCGGGTGATCGCCCCGGCGGAGTAGGCCTCGTCGAGCATCTTGCCCCACGACGGGCGGGCCGGGTCGCCGAGGCCCAGGAACGCCAGCGTCGTCTCGGTGAGGATCGAGATCGGAACGGCCAGCGTCGTGCTGGCGAGGATCAGCGGGGCGACCGCCGGCAGCACGTGGCGCCGCACGACGTGCCATCGGCCGGCGCCCAGCGCCCTCGCCCGGTCGACGTACAACCGTCGCTTGGCGGTGAGCACCTGGGCCCGGATGATCCGTGCGGTCCCCGGCCAGGACGTGATGGCGATGACGATCACGACGTTGCGCAGCGATCGGTCGAGCACCGCCGCCAGCACGATGGCCAGCGGCAGGAACGGGATGACGAGGAACCAGTCGGTGAGGCGCATCAACACGCTGTCGATCCGCCCCCCGAAGAAGCCAGCGGCAATGCCGACGACGGACCCGATCACGACGGTCAGCAACGTCGCCGTGACGCCGACGAACAGGCTCACGCGCGATCCCCAGACGAACTGGGCGGCCACCGACCGTCCGAGGTTGTCGGTGCCCATCGGAAACGCACGGCTCGGTGATGCCCACACCGGATTGATGATCGAGTCGACGGCACTGAGACCGGACTGTGGACTGATGACCGGCGCCAGCAGGGCCATGACGATGAACCCGGCCAGCACGACGAGACCGATCATCGCCAACGTGTCGCGCCGGAATGCTGAACCGAAGCCGCGCACAGCCGCTGCCCGTCGAGCCCGCACGAGCGACCGAGGCGACAGCCCGGTCGCCGTCGTCGCGACGTCGCTGGCGGTCATCGAACCCGTCCTCGCGACTGACCGACGCGGCCTGCGTGGCCGGGGAACGCAATCGCAGTCATCTTCCTCCGATCCGTGGATCGAGCCAGCCCAGGGTCAGGTCGGCCACCAGGTTGAGGATGATCACCGCCGCGCTGCTGAGCAGGAACAGGCCTTGGAGCATCGGGAAGTCGGGGCCACGGATCGCCTCCAGCGTCGCTTGACCGATGCCCGGCCAGGAGTAGATCGCCTCCACGGCGATCGCTCCGGAGAGCACGAACCCGAAGTTCAACGCCGACAAGCTGACGACCGGGAGCAGCGCGTTGGGCACGGCGTGGCGGCGGCGAACTGCGGAGTCGCGCAGCCCCTTGGCGCGGGCCAGCAGGATGTACTCCTCGTTGACGGTGTCGAGGATCGACGAGCGCATCACGATCATGTACTCGCCGATGTACGCGAGCATCAACGTGAGGGCCGGCAGGGCCATGTGGTGGGCCTGGTCGAGGATCGCCGAGAACCCCAACGAGGAGCTGCCGGCGTCTTCGAATCCGCCGGTCGGGAACAGCGGCCAGCGCACGGCGAACAACCACAGCAGCACCATGCCGAGCCAGAAATCGGGGACGGAGTACAGGAACATCGACGCCGACGTGGACGTAGCGTCGAAGGCCCCGCGGCGGCGCCAGCCGGCGTACGTGCCGGCGACCACACCCACGACCATTGCGAGCAGCGTCGCCGTGCCGACGAGGAACACCGTCGGCCACAGCGCCTCGCGGATCTCGGTCGTCACCGGGCGGTTGCTGAGGAACGAGTCACCGAGGTTGCCGCGCAGCGTCTGGCCGACGTAGGCGACGAACTGCTCGAACTTCGACCCGTCGAGGTTGAACTCGGACCGCCGGCGGGCCAACTGGTCGGCGCTGAGGTTGCGTCCGCGGAACAGCTTCGCCGTCGGGTCGTCGTTGACGACGCGGAACAGGAAGAAGTTGAAGACGAGGACGAACGCCAACGTTCCCGCCGCGCCGGCGACCTTCGCCAGGACGAACTTGGCACGCACGGGTGTGTTGCTTGACCGCTACTCGATGACGGTGAGGTTGGCGTACGTCGGCGACGTGTTGGTGAACAGCACCGGGCCGACCTCGGCCGGCTGTTGCAACCACCCCTCGAAACGGTCGGTGCGGTAGGCCTGGAGGTCGGGATCCTGGAACAGCACGAGGTACGTCGCTTCCCGGTTGAACAGGCGCAGCATCTCGTGGACGATCTCGCGGCGGCGCTCCGGGTCGAGCTCGACCTTCTGCTGCTCGTAGAGCTCGTCGTAGCGCTCGTCGCACCAGTTGGCGTCGTTCGATCCCGGCTCGTCGGGATCTGTGGTCACCTGGTCGCACGTGAAGTACGACAGCATCGGATCAGGATCGACGAACGGCGTCCATCCCCACACGAACATGTCGTACTCGCCGCGCAACTGGGCGTCATAGAGCTGGGTGTCGTCCATCACCGTGACTTCCAGTTCGACACCGATCTGCTCCATGAACCCGAGCATGAACTCGCGGATGGCCGCCCCAAACTCCGACTCGGAGCGCTCGACGTAGCGGAATGTCAGCGACCGGCTTCCATCTGGCATCTCGCGGACACCGTCACCGTCGGTGTCGAGGTATCCGGCCTCGTCGAGCATTTCGTTGGCGAGATCGGGGTCGTAGCCGAAGTTCTCGTCGCCGAGGTCGGGGATCCACGAGGGATCGGCCGACGGCGAAATCGTCGTGCCGACGGCACCAAGCCCTTGCGCAACCCGCTGGAACATGCCCTCCCGATTGACCGCGTGGAAGATCGCGTGACGAACGTTGATGTCCTGGAGAGCTGGATGACCGTCCCCGATCCCGCCCTCGCCCCCGTTCAGTGCCAACTCGGTGAAGCCGCCCTGAAGTCCGGCGACCACCTCGATGTTCTCGTCGGCCTCGAGTTGCTCGAACGCGTTCGAGGAGAAGTTGTACGCGGCGTCGATCTCCGCCCGCTGCAACGCGGCGACCATTGCATCGGGGTTGGAGAAGACGCGGAAAACAATTCGGTCGATGCCATTGTCCCGGCCGTACCAGTTGGGGTTCTTGACCATCGTCCAGTCCTGCCCGGAACGCCACTCATCGAGCGAATACTGCCCCGACGCGACGCCGTCGAGTGGCGTCGTAGGAGGCGAGGTCGTCGGCCGAGATCGATTCGTAGATGTGCTTGGGCACGATGTACACGTCCATCGTCGGCAGCTTCGGGTCCGGAACCGACGAGACGATCTCCACGGTGCGCTCGTCGAGAGCGGTGGCCTCGAGGTTCTGCACCGTCGAGTAGTGGTTGATCCACTCCTCGTCGCGCGACCGGTTGATCGTGTAGGCGATGTCTTCGGCCGTGAGCGGTTCGCCGTCGGACCACTGCAAACCCTCACGCAGCGTGTAGGTCCATGTCAGCCCATCCTCGGATCCCTCCCAGGTCTCGGCGAGTCCGGGAATGTTGGCGAAGTCGTCGGCTGCCTTGTCGGTGAGCGTGGCGTACTGCAGGTTCCATACCTCGAACTCCGGTACGAGATAGCCGACCGTCACATTGGGCGACGACATGTCCTGCAACAGGCCGATCGTCATCGTGACGTCGCCGTCCTGCGGCGCTCGGTCGGTGAGCCGGTTCGCCGCCGGCGGCGGCCGGAGCCGTCACCGTCGCCAGCGCGGCCAGTGCCGCCACGAGTCCCGTCAAGTGTCGCTTCATAACCGCCTCCCCAGGGCCGGAAACCTAGCGCAGGTACCAATCGAAGAAGCGAGCGAGGCGACCGTAGAAGTCGACCATCGGCGCGGCGCGCAGGAGTCCGTGGCCTTCGGTCCGATACGTCACGTACTCGAACGTCTTGCCATGTCTGCGCAGCGCCTCGACGAGCTCGACCGACTGCTTCGGGTGGACCCGCTCGTCCTGTTCACCGTGAGCGATGAGGATCGGAACAGACAGCCGGTCGACGCGGTGGATCGGCGACCCGGCCTCGTAGGCGGCCCGCTGCCGCGCCGGATGTCCCATCATCCGTTCGAGATCGAGACGGCCGACGACGTCGCCTTGGGCCCACGAGGTGAGGAGGTCGCAGTCCCCGTACTTCGCCGCGGCACAGGCGTAGCGATGCCGCTCGTCGTCGACCACCGAGAGCAACGCGAGGTACGAGCCGTAGCTCGCCCCGAAGATGCCGATGCGGGTCGGGTCGACCCAGCCCAGCGAGTCCAGGAAGTCGTGGGCGGCGAGGCAGTCCTTCGTGTCGTCGACGCCCCAGACGCCGTGGTTGGCCCGTTCGAAGTCACGCCCGTACGACGTGCTGCCCCGGAAGTTGATCGAGAACCAGGCATAGCCCTTGTCGATGAAGTACTGGGCGATGCCGTCCCATTCGTCGCCGGAGAACGACGTCGGGCCGCCGTGTGGGTAGACGATCGCCGGCACCGGGTGCTCCGGCGACGCCGCCGATGGGCGGTACAGCCAGCCGAACACCTCGGTCCCGTCGAGCGACCGATAGCTGACGTGTTGCGGGACGACGTGCGGCGCGGCGCGGACGGCGGCTGGGGTCGGGGCGAACAGCGCGATGATCTCGCCGCCGGCGATCCGGCACAGCCGGGGTGGCGTCGTGTGCGACTCGTGCACCGCGACGACCGACGCGTCGGGCAGCCAGGCGGGCGACGACCACGTACCGCCCAGAGCGAGCACCTCGACGGCGCCTGTCGCCGCGTCGATGGCGACGAGATCGCCGACCCCGTGGCGGGTGCGCACTGCCAGGATGCGGGCGCCGTCGGCGGACCAACGCAGCTCGGCGAAGTCGGCGCCGGCGCTGGTGAGCTGGCGGCCGGGTTCCGAGCCATCGGCGGCCACGAGGAACACCTCGTACCACCCGGACCCTTCGTCGGCGTACGCCAGCAGGCGGCCGTCGGGTGACCACGCCGGGGATCGAACGTTGCGGCCGGGCGTGCAGGCAACGACGACGTCGACGCGCGTGGAGAGGTCGGTGACGTGCAGACTCGTGCAGTTGAGGTCGTCGCGGTGGAGCAACGTCGAGGCCACACGCGTCCCGTCCGGGGAGACCTTGGCCTCGCCCCGATCACCGTTGCCATCGGCGAGCAGGGCCGGCCACGGATCGCCGATCTCGATGACGGCCAGGGCCGTCGCCTCGTTCCGCGGCCGACCCCGGTCGACGGCGATCACGAGCCGCCGCTCGTCGAGCCACACCGGCGACGACCCATCGCACAATTCGGTCGGCGGGCCGCCTCCAACCGGCGCGACGGTCACCTTGCCGGCGGCGGTGTAGGCGATCCGGGTCGCGTCTGGCGAGATCTGCGGGCCGCCGTCCTCCCAGAAGGCGGCAAGGGTCCGACCGGTCGTCAGGCGGACCGGCTGTCCACCGGCTGCGTCGATCGCCCACATGTCCGACGTGTCGCGGTCGAGGGCGAAGGCGACGCGTGCCCCGTCGGACGACACGTCGAGATGACGGGGCCGCTCGGTGGTCGCAATTGCGTCGAGTCGCCACTTCGGTGGTTGGTCGATGTCGGGACGGCCGGGGTTGGGGATACCGCCCGATTCATCGACACCGATCCACAGCGATGCGGGGATCTCAGCCACCGGCTACCTCCTCGAACCCGTCGAGCACCTCGACCACCAGGGCGGCGAGCTGGTCGATCACGTAACCGCCTTCTTGCACGAACACCGTCGGCAGGCCCAGCTCGGCGATCGACGCGCCGGCGGCGCGAAACCCTGCGGCGGTGACCTCCAGCGGCGCGGCTGAGTCGACTGCTGCGGCATCGACGCCGAGCGACACGACAACGGCGTCGGATCGATGGCGCTCCACTGCAGCAATCAACTGTCGCACGCCGGCCAGCCACGGCTCGTCGCCAGCGCCCGACGCCAGGGGCACGTTGAGATTCCAGCCGTCGCCGTCGCCCCCGCCGCATTCATCGGCGTAACCGACGAGGTGGGGGAACCAGCCGGCGCCGGGGTCGACGTGCACGCTGGCGTAGAGGACGTCGGCTCGCTCCCAGAAGACCTCCTGCGTGCCGTTGCCCTGATGGGCATCGATGTCGACGACGGCAACGCGCGGGAAGCCGGCAGCGCGCAGCCGTTGGGCGGCAGCGGCAGCGTTGTTGAGGTAGCAGGCACCACCGAAGAAGGCTGGGCCGGCGTGGTGGCCGGGCGGGCGTACGGCTGCGTAAGCCGCCCCAGCGCCGTCGGCGACGAGATCGGCGGCGTGGGCGGCGGCGTGCACCGCGCTGCACGCCGCGTCGAACGTCCCCTCGCTCAGCAGCGTCATCGTGTCCATCGCGTAGAGCCCGAGCTCGGCGCGGATCGTCGCCGGGCGCCGCCCGGCGAGGTGGCGGCGGCCGAACGGCGTGGTGGCGAAGAGGTACGGGACGACCTGCGGTTGGCCGGGGTCGACGAGATGTCCTTCGGCAACCCATGACGCGTAACAGCGCGAGAGGAACCCGACGAACTCGGTGTCGTGCACCGCGGTGATCGGATCGAGCCCGAGGTCCGGTGGCGTCACGATCTCGTAGCCGGCCGCTTGCATCCCGGCGCGCAGCGCCTCGCCGCGTTCCGGCTCCTCGTCGCCCTGCTCGCGGATGCCGAGCCAGTAGCCGCCGTTGGGACGATGGCCGCGGTGCCGATCACTCCACACCACCGGCATCCGCCGCACCTCGGGCATCGCCCGACGATAGATCGGCGCCAAGTGAGTCGACCCGACCGGGCAGACTCGGCGTATGCCACCGCCGCCATCGCGCCCGCGACCCCGCCAGCTCGGGCTGACGTTCGGCTCGCTGCCCACCGGCGAGCACAACGCGATCACCGACGTTCCGGGGGTGCGGGTCGGCCACGTGACCGTCTGGCGCGACGAGCCCGACGGAATCGCCAGGACCGGCGTGACGGCGATCGTGCCCGACGAGATTCGCGCGCTCTGGGAGCGGCCGATGGCCGCAGGCTCCGCCGTGCTCAACGGCTGTGGCGAGCTCACCGGCACGATCGCGATGGCCGAGTGGGGGACGCTCGAGGCGCCGATCATGCTGACCGGCACCACCGCGGTCGGGCGGGTGTTCGATGCGGTGGTGGACGCCGTGTTCGAGGCCGTCTCGCGTGCCGGGAGCGACGACGAGGTGGTTCCGGTCCCCGTGGTGGGCGAGACCGACGACTCGTGGCTCGACGAATCCCGTCGCCGCCACGTGACGGCGGCAGACGCCCGGGAGGCGATCCTCGCCGCCCGCAGCGGGCCTGTCGCCGAGGGTGCCGTCGGGGCGGGGACCGGGATGGTCACGATGGAGTGCAAGGCCGGGATCGGAACCTCGTCGCGAGCACTGGCCGGGCTCGGCACGGTCGGCGTGCTCGTCCTCGCCAACTTCGGCGGGCTCGACCAGTTGCGCCTCGGCGGGGTCGCCGTCGGAACCACGCTCGCGGCGGAGCGCGCTGCAGCCGAGCGCAGCCGAGCGGACGCCGGGAGCTGCATCGGTGTCGTCGCCACGGACATCCCCCTCGACGCCCGGCAGCTCACTCGCGTCGCGAGGCGGGTGGGGCTCGGCCTCGCCAGGCTCGGCAGCATCGGCGGGCATGGCTCCGGCGAGATCTTCTGCGCCTTCTCGACCACCAACCGCCGATCGGGGGTGGCCGAGGGCGTCGCTGCGGTCGATGTGCTCGGCGACGGCTCGATCAACGCGGTCTTCGCGGCCACCGTCGACGCGACCGAGGAGGCCGTCACCAACGCACTATTCGTGGCGGACACTGTCGTCGGCCGCGACGGTCACATCGCCCCCGGCCTCCCCGTCGACCGCATCCTCGAACTGCTCCACCGTCCGTGACGGGTCAGCGCTCGACGACGGTGCGGGACTGTTCGCGGAGGTACTGCTGGAGGTAGTAGGGGCCGCCGCCCGCCTTGCCGGCGGTCCCTGAGCGCTTCCAGCCGCCGAAGGGCTGCACGCCTGGCCACGCCCCGGTCGTTGCTCCGGCGGCTCGGTTGACGTAGACCACGCCGGCCTCGATGCGCCCGAGGAACCGGTCGATCTCCGCTTGGTCGTCGCTGAACATGCCGGCGGTCAGCCCGAACGGCACGGCGTTCGCCCGCTGCAGCGCTTCGTCGAGCGAGGCGACGGGACGGACGGCGAGAACCGGGACGAACAGCTCGTCGGTCCAGACCGACGACTCGTCCGGGACGACGACGACGGTCGGGGCGACGAAGTGGCCTGCGGCGAGGTCGCCTTCGGTGATTCGCCGGCCGCCGCACAGCACCTCGCCTACGGTGCTCACGTGGTCGACGACGGCGGCGTAGCGATCGACGGCCGCCTCGTCGACGACCGGGGACAGGAAGCCGCCCGGCTCCAGTGGCCCGAAAAGTGGGATCGCCGCGGCGCGCTCGACGAGGCGAGCAATGAAGTCGTCGGCGACCGACGCGTCGACGAAGGCTCTCGACGCCGCCGAGCACTTCTGGCCGGCGAAGCTGAACGCGCTGCGCGCCGTGCCGGTGGCGGCGTGGTCGAGGTCTGCCGCGGCCGTGACGATCACCGGGTTCTTGCCGCCCATCTCACAGATCGCCGGTTTCGGGTACGCCGACGCGAACGAGCGGATGATCGACATGCCCACGGCACTCGACCCGGTGAACGTCACTCCGTCCACGCCGGGGTGCCCCACCAGCGCCTCGCCGGTCTCAGCACCACCCGTCACGAGGTTGACGGCGCCGGGCGGCACCCCTGCCTCGACGAGGGCGCCGTAGACGAGGTGACCGCTGAGCGAGCCGATCGCCGACGGCTTGATGACCACCGTGTTGCCGGCCACCAGGGCGGCACCGGCGGGGCCGGCGACGAGCGCCGACGGATAGTTGAACGGGGCGATCACCGCCCACACCCCGTACGGGCGCATCAGGTCGGTGGTGACCTCGCTGTCGCTGAAGCGCAGCATCGGCACGTCGAAGCCGGCGTGCTCGGTCATCGCGTGCATGTAGTAGCGGATCAGGTCGGCTGCCTCCTCGACCTCCCCGATCGCCTCCAGCCGCGACTTGCCGTTCTCCCAGGCGAGCGCTGCCCCGTCGACGACGGAGCGCTCGGAGATCAGGTCGGCGGCCCGGTCGAGGACTTCGACGCGCTGACGCCAGGGGGTTGCCGCCCAGGCCGCGTGTGCCGACCGCGCCGCGGCGACCGCTTCGTCGACGTCGGTCGCCGACGCGGTGGGAAACGTGCCGACGACAACGGTGGTGTCGATCGGCGACACCGTGGTGAACCGCTCACCACCCTCTCGGTCTCTCGCCCCGATGCGCAGTGGGTGGAACTGCCCGAGCCGGCCGCGCACGTCGTCGACGGCGGCCGTGTATGCCGCCTGCAGCTCCTCGTCGTCCGCCGCCAGGGTGGCGTAGGTGACGCGAAAGGCAGCGATCTCAGGTCTCCTCGGAGCTGGCTCAGCCGAAGCGGAGCAGACCCTGGTCGATGACGGGGCGGTCATCGACGGACGTGACGAACACCGCTTCGCCGTCACCGGTCACCCAGGCCCGCACGGTGAGCGTGTCGCCTGGCAGCACGGGTGATGCGAAGCGGCCCTCGACGTGTCGGAAGCGGGCGGGATCGGACCCGCACACGGCGTGCAGCAACGCCCGACCCGTGAACCCATAACTGCACAACCCGTGGAGGATCGGGCGGTCGAAGCCGGCCAGGGCGGCGAAGGTGGGATCGGAGTGCAGCGGGTTGCGGTCCCCGGAGAGCCGGTAGATCAGCGCCTGCGTCGGCAGCGTCGTGTAACCGACCTCATGGTCGGGCGCCCGGTCAGGTGGAACGTTCTGCGGGCCGGAGGGGCCACGCTCGCCGCCGAATCCGCCTTCGCCGCGTATGAAGATCGAGCTGCGCAGCGTGTACAGCGGCTCGCCGTCGCTGACCGCGTGCGTCTCGGTGACGATGATCCCGGCCTTCTCCTTGTCGTACATCGCCACGATCGCCGACGTCAGCGTCGCCTTACCATCGACAGGGACTTCTCGGTGCAGGGTGACCGCCTGGGTGCCGTGGACGACCATCGCCGGGTTGAACGTTCCGGCACTCTTCAACGCCGAACCGACGGCCGACCCCCAGCCGATAACGACCGGGAACGTCGGCAGCACGCGCTGCGTGACGCCGTTCGTGTTCTCGGTGGTGAAGGGAAGCTCGTCAGTGCCGGCCCCTACACCGACCGCGTAGAGGAGGGCGTCCTTGCTGTCCCAGCTGACGTCGACGGGGTCACTCTCGCTACCAACTGCGTCTGGATTGAGCGGCATCGTCGCAGACTACGAACGACCTACCGGCGCCGCCCAACCGGAGCGTGACAGCGCTCGCGTAGGCTGACGCCCATGGCCGTCGCCGCTGAGAGCCCACCGATCTCGTCACCCGAGGGGCGCAGTGAGTTCGAGACGCTGCTGGCCACTTGGCGTGCCTTTGACGCCCCGGACGGATTCCGAGTCGAGATCTCCGAAGGGGCGCTTCGCATGTACGGGCTACCAGCTGGTCGCCACGGCAAGATCGTGGCGATCATCCATCGTTCCCTGGTGAGTGCCTTGACCGAGGAGCACACGGTCTTCCAGATGGTCGGCGTGCTCATCACGGCACTCGAGAAGCTCTACATCCCCGACCTCGTCGTCGCCGCCCTCGACGCCCTCGACGACGAGAGCCTGCTCGACCCCGCCGATGTGCTCCTCGCTGTGGAGGTGACCTCGCCCTCGAATGCCCGGATCGATCGCGCCGAGAAGCTCGCCGCCTACGGTGGCGCCGGCGTCCATACATATCTGCTGGTCGACCGCGTTGGCAGGAATCCTGCGGTGACGCTGTACGCCGACCCTGTCGACGACCAGTACCAACACATCGTCCGCGTCCCGTTCGGTCAGACGATTCACCTGCCGGCACCGTTCGACATCGACCTCGACACGTCGCAGTTGCTCCATTGATCGACGTCCTCGTCGCCGGCGCCGGGCCAGCGGGCGTCGCCGCGGCCGTCGAGCTGCGCCGCGCCGGCCGCGACGTCGTCGTCGTCGACAAGGCCGAGTTCCCCCGCGACAAGTGTTGTGGCGACGGGTTGACGACGCTGGCGCTGCGCGAGCTCGAGCACCTCGGCTTCGACCCGGCCTCCGTGGCCGACTTCCAGGTGGTCGACGGCGCCGTGCTTCGCGCCCCGTCGGGCCACACGTTCAAGGTTCCGCTCCCAGCCGGCGCCGGAATCTATGCCGCCGTGACGCCACGGTTGCAGCTCGACGCCGCCCTCGTCGATCTCGCCGTCGCCGCCGGCGCCGACGTTCACCTCGGCCACGCCGTCAAGTCGGCTGCTGTCGACGGTGAGACCGCCACGGTCGGTGTCGAGGGCCTCGGCGACCTCGTCGCCGGTCATGTCGTCGCCGCCGACGGGATGTGGAGCCCGACGCGCAAGGCGCTCGCCCTCGGCTCCGCCGGCTATCTCGGCGAGTGGCATGCCTTCCGCCAGTACGTCAACGGCGTCACCGGCGCCGCCGCCGACGAGCTGATCGTCTGGTTCGACGAGGACCTCCTTCCCGGGTACGCCTGGTCGTTCCCGCTGCCCGACGGTCGCGCCAACGTCGGGTTCGGCGTGCTCCGCGATGGCACTCGCGGCGGCAAGGACGCCAAGCAGGTCGCCGCAGGACTGCTCGCCCGGCCGCACATCGCCGCCGCCCTCGGCCCGGGCGCGACGCCGGAGGGCCGTCAACTCGCCTGGCCGATCCCGGCACGGGTCGACCGCGCCGTGCTCGCCCACGGACCGGTGCTGTTCGCCGGAGATTCCGCCGCGGCGACGGACGTGATGACGGGCGAAGGCATCGGCCAGGCCCTCCTCACCGGCCGGCTCGCCGCCAGGCGATCGTCATCCGGCGGATCGGTCGACGCCGTCGCCGGGCGCTATCGCGACGACGTGCACGGTGAGCTCGTCGCCGACCACCGCATGTCGGCAACGCTCGGTCGCGTCCTGCGTCACCCTCGTGGCGCCGACGCGGCGCTGTCGATCGTCGCCCACTCGGGAGCGTGGGGGCGGCGCAACTTCGCCAGGTGGATGTTCGAGGACGAGCCGCGGGCGATCGCCGTGACTCCGCGGCGCTGGCATCGCCGCTTTATGTCCCGGCCAGGCGCCTACGCCGGCGGCTGAGTACCGTCGCCCAGCGTGCGGACACGGCTCACCGACCTGCTCGGCATCGACCATCCCGTGATGTGCGCCGGGATGGGCGGTGTCTCCTACCATCGGCTCGTCGCAGCAGTGTCCGAGGCCGGCGGCATCGGCACCCTCGGCGCGTCGACGATGCGCCCGGCCGAACTGGCCGACGAGATCGCAGCGGTGCGGTCGAGCACGACGAAGCCGTTCGGCGTCGACCTGCTGACCGCCGTGCCCGACCAGGTGGAGGCCGGCATCGGGCACGTCATCAACGGCGGTGCTGCATTGTTCGTCGCCGGCTTGGGCGTGCCCCGTGACATCGTCGACGCCTTGCACGACGCCAACATCGTCGTCGGTTCGATGTGCGGCAAGGTGCGCCACGCCATCGCTGCCGTCGCCAGCGGGTGCGACCTCGTCGTCGCCCAGGGCACCGAGGCGGGTGGGCACACCGGCACCGTCGCCACCATGGCCCTCGTCCCGCAGGTCGTCGACGCCGTCGGCGAGCAAGTGCCGGTGGTTGCCGCCGGGGGGATCTTCGACGGCCGCGGCCTCGCCGCCTCACTCGCCCTCGGCGCCGACGGTGTGTGGATCGGTACCCGCTTCATCGCCACTCCGGAGGCACGTGCCGTCAGCGGCTACAAGGATGCACTGATTGCCCACGCCGAGGATGGCACCGTCGTGACGCGCGCCTACACCGGCAAGACGTGCCGCGTGCTCGGCAACGAGTGGACCCGCCACTTCGACGCCCATCCGGAGGAGCTCGTCCCGTTCCCTGCCCAGGTGCTCGCCTCGATCTCTGCCGGGGCCAACCATCTCGGCGCCGCCGAGGGCACCGAGGTCGACGTCGAGCGCGAGTTCTTCCCGGCCGGCCAGGGGGTCGGCGCCATCGAGTCGTTAATCCCCGCTGGCGAGCTCGTCGAACGCATCGTCGCCGACGCCGAACGAACGTTGAGCGGTCTGCAATGAGTGCGATCACCGAGCACGTCGATCGTGTGTGGACGGACGACATCACGCCGACGTTGCAGCGCTACATCGCGATCCCCAACGTGTCGGCGGCGTACGACCGCGATTGGGAGGTGCACGGCTACATGGAGGAGGCGGTCCAGCTCGTGCGCGAGTGGTGCGCGGCCCGGCCGATCGACGGGCTCACCGTCGACGTCCACCGCATCTCCGGGCGCACCCCGCTGATCCTCGCCGAGGTCCCGGCGTCAAACCCGGCCTTCGCCGACCGCACGGTGCTGCTCTACGGACACCTCGACAAGCAGCCGGAGATGATCGGGTGGCGCGACGGGCTCGGACCGTGGACGCCTGTGCTCGAGGGAGACCGCCTGTACGGTCGCGGCGGCGCCGACGACGGCTATGCCACGTTTGCCGCCCTACTCGCCATCGAGGTCGCCAAGGAGCACGGCCTCGACCACGCCCGGCTCGTCGTGCTGATCGAGGCCAGTGAGGAGTCAGGCAGCCCGGACCTTCCCGCCCATCTCGAGCGACTTGCCGACATCATCGGACGACCCGACCTGGTGATCTGCCTCGACTCGGGGGCTGCTGACACAGAGCGGCTGTGGGTGACGACATCGCTTCGCGGCCTCGCCGGCGGGACACTGACCGTCGAGGTGCTCACCGAAGGCGTGCACTCCGGCGACGCCAGCGGGATCGTCCCATCGAGCTTCCGGATCATCCGTCAGCTCCTCGACCGCGTCGAGGACTCCGCCACCGGCGCCGTGTTGCTCGACGAGGCCCACGTCGACATCCCTGCCGATCGTCGGGACGAGGCTGAGACGACGGCGGCGGAGCTCGGTCACCTCGCCGAGAAGTTCCCGTTCGCCGGTACGACCGAGCCGACCTGCGACGACCCGGTCGAGCAGATCCTCGCCCGCACCTGGCGGCCGACACTCAGCTACGTCGGTGCCGACGGGTTCCCGCCGACGGGCCGAGCCGGCAATGTCCTGCGCCCGTCGACGGCGCTCGCCATGAGCATGCGTCTCCCACCCACGTGCGATCCGCAAGGAGCCCTCGCCGCCTTCGAGCGGACGCTCACCACCGACCCACCGTCGGGAGCGACCGTGACGTTCTCGCACAAGGAGGCGGCTCCCGGCTGGAACGCCCCACCGTTCGCACCGTGGCTCCGCACCGCCCTCGACGACGCTTCGACCGCAGCCTTCGGCGAGCCGGCCAGGACGATCGGCGAGGGCGGCACGATCCCGTTCATGGGCATGCTCGGGGCGATGTTCCCGGCCGCCCAGTTCGTCATCACCGGTGTGCTCGTGCCCGGGAGCAACGCCCACGGCCCCAACGAGTTCCTCCACCTCCCGACCGCCCGCCGGGTCACCGAGTGCGTTGCCCGCCTGCTCGCCGCCCACGCCCAGTCGACACGATGAGCGATGACAGGCGTATGGGCTGTCATCGCTCATCGCATGGTGGCGTTCACCCTCACCGCGACCGTTCTCGGGTGCGCTGACGACGGTCCGGGTCCGGAGGCCGAGCCCCTCACACTCGTTGAAGTTGAGACGCAGCGCTGCCGGCAGCCGAACCGCTTCCACGGCGTCGGCGTGGTCGTCGGCGACGACCTCGTCGTCACGGCCGGGCACACCGTCGAGGGCGACCTCCGCGCGCTCACCGTGGGCGGAGCACCGGGCCGTGTGGTGTGTCGATCGATCGCCGCACCGACCTCGCCCTCGTCAGCGCCGACGTGCCGGCTGTCGATGAGCCCGAACCGGCACCGGCGATCCCGGACTCAGCGCACCTGCTCGGCCTCGACAGCGACAGCGACCGCGAGGTTGCCGTCGACCGCCACGTCACGCTGGTCGTCGATCACGCGACCGACCAGGCGACCTACCGTCGTGACGTCGTCATCTTCACCCCTGGGGTCGCCGACGGCGATAGCGGTCGACTCGTCGGCCCGGTGATCGCCGATCAGGAGGGTGAGGGCGTCGCCGTCACCGTCGACGAGGTCAACACCGTGCTCGCCGCGGCAATGGCAGCGGATGATCTAACGTGGCCTGATCCGTCGAATACGTGCTGACGCACGCCGATCGGCGGCGTTTCAACCACACAAGGGGAGATCATGAAACGATCGGTACTGAAGGCGCTCGCACCCGTCGCCGTGCTAGCAGTCGGTGGAGCCGCGTGGGTCGGCGTCGCCGGGGCCACCACGGAACCACCACCCGCGCCGTCCGAGGCGGGGGAGTCGCTGCTCGACTCGGTGATCGCCAACGACGTCGTGCGCTGTGGTGTGCGCGGCGACTTCCCCGGGTTCAACATCCTCGACGAGGCCGGCGAGCACGTCGGCTTCGACGCCGACTTCTGCCGGGCGATCGCCGCCGCCGTGCTCGGCGACAGCACCAAGGTCGAGTTCGTCGATGTCGAGACCGACGCCAGGTTCACCGCGCTGCAGTCCGGTGAGTTCGACGTGCTCGTGCGCAACACGACCTGGACAGCGAGCCGGGACGGCATCGAAGGTGTCACGTTCCTGCACCCGACGTTCTACGACGGCCAGGGCATGATGGTCGCTGCCGACTCCGGGATCACCTCGATCGACGACATGGACGACGCCGTCGTCTGCGTTGCCGCAGGGACAACGACCGAGGGCAACGTCGCCACCGAGTTCGAGCGGCGTGGCCTCGCTGTCGAGGTGCAGTCGTTCCCCGACGTCGAGACGCTCCAGACCAACTTCGAACAAGGTGGATGCGACGGCTGGTCGAGCGACACCAGCCAGCTCGTCGGCTTCCGCTCCGCCTATCCGGCAGGGCCGGAGGCGCTGCTGATCCTCGACGACGTCTTCTCCAAGGAACCACTCGCACCGGCAGTCGTCGACGGCGACAGCACCTGGGCGCAAGCGGTCAACTGGACGATCTTCGCCACGATCCAGGCGGAGGAATTCGGCATCACCGGTGACAACGCCGCCGACATGCAGGCGAACAGCGAGGACCCGAACATCCGCCAATTCCTCGGCGGCGAGAACGAGGACGGCACCGTGCTCGACCCCGGCCTCGGCCTCGGCCCGGATTTCGCCTTCAATGTCGTCGACCAGGTCGGCAACTACGGCGAGATCTTCGAGACGCACCTCGCCCCACTCGGCATCGAGCGCGGCGTCAACGCGCTGTGGATCGACGGCGGCCTGCAGTACGCACCTCCGTACCGCTAACCAGTGATTTGGCAAGTGGCGGTCATCGCTCGACTTGAGCCGTGACCGCCACCACGCCATTCGATGCCGAACGCCAACGTCGGCTCGCGTCGGCGAGGCGGCCGCCGCTGTGGCGCGACGTCCGCGTCCTGACGTGGGCGTTCCAGCTCACGGTGCTGGCCATCGTCGTTGCCCTGCTCGCCTGGCTCTACGACAACCTGCAGGTCAACAGCGATCGCCAGAACTTCCCGACGAGTTTCGAGTTCCTCGACCAGCCGGCGAGTTTCCCGATCGCCGGCAGCGACTTCCGCCAGACCCAGCCGGTCAGCGACGCCCTCGTCGAGGGGTTGCTCAACACCCTGCGGTTGGCGGTGACCGGCATCGTCCTGGCCTCGGTCCTCGGGATCCTCATCGGCATCGCCAGGCTGTCGAAGAACTTCCTGGTGCGCAAGGGCGCCCAGGCCTATGTCGAGGTGATTCGCAACGTTCCGCTGTTCGGCCTCATCGTCCTGTTGTACACCGCGGTCGTGCTCAACGCCTTTCCGCCGCCCAACGAGTCGTGGGAGTTCGGATCGATCGCCGTGTTCAACGTGCGCGGCTCGAGCGTGTTCTGGTTCGAGGGCGGGAACACGAAGTTCGTGATCATCCTCCTCGCCGCCGTGTTCACCTTCGCCCTGGTCGCCCGCTGGCGCCGGTCGGTGAGTGATCGCACAGGCAAACCCGCTCTCAGCGTGCTGTATGGGCTGGGAGCGGCCGCAATCGTCGTCGTGCTGCTGTGGCTCCTCCTCGGACTCGGCGGATCGGCACCGGAGCTCGACGGCAGGCGGGTCCGCGGTGGGATCACGATGACACCGCCGTACTTCGCCGCCCTCGTCGCCCTCGTCGCTTACACGTCGAGCCACATCGCCGAGATCGTCCGCGGGGCGATCCAGGCCGTCCCCAAGGGGCAGGGGGAGGCGGCCGACGCACTGGCGCTGTCGGGGTTTCAGCGGATGTGGAACGTCGTGCTCCCCCAGGCGATGCGCATCGGCCTGCCGCCGATCGGCAACCAGTACCTCAACCTGACGAAGAACACGTCATTGGCTGCGGCGATCAGCTTCCCGGAATTGACCCAGATCACCCAGCTCAGTGTCGCCAATCGCTCGCCTGCCGTGCCCTCGTACGTCCTCTTGCTGCTGATCTACCTCGGGCTGTCGTTGTTGATCTCCGCCGTGGTCAACCTCGCCAATCGCCGCTTGGCGATCGTGGAGCGATGATCCATGACGACCCTTGATCCAATCCTCACCGAGTCGATGGCCCTGCCGCCACCGGAGCCCCCACCGGAACCTGCGGCAGGTCCCGGCGACTGGGCTCGACGCAACTTGTTCCGCACGTGGGTTGACGGCGTCGTCACGGTGATCGCCGCGATGGTCATCGGCTATGTCGCCTTTCGCCTCGCCCGCTTCGTGTTCGTGTCCGGTCGCTGGGAGATCGTTCAGCGCAATCTCACGTTGTTCATGGTCGGCCGCTATCCCCGCGACCAACTCTGGCGGATCGGCGTCGGACTGTGCGCAATTGCGGCCTACGGCGGGGTTCTCGCCGGATATGTCCAGCAGATGCGCGCGATCACCGGCCGCGAGACCGTGGTGCTGCCGTTGCGCCAACGGCTCGTCCAGCTGATCGTGCGGATCTGGCCACTGATCGTCGGGGTCGTCGTCCTCCTCTCGTTGACCACGACGCCAGGCCCGACCGTGCTCACCGCCCTCGTTGTTGTCTCGGCGATCATCGGACGCCTTGTTGGTGGCCTAGCGACCCGACGCTGGTTGCTGCCAATGGTTGCGGTCGGAATCGTCGGGCCGGTGCTGCTCATCTGGTTCCTCAGCATCCCTGCGCCGTGGAAGGAATGGGAAGGGATGATGCTCAACCTGTTCCTCGCCGCGGCCGGCATCGCCTTGTCCTTTCCGCTCGGAGTGCTGCTCGCCCTCGGACGCCGCGCCGGGCGAAAGACCGACAGCCTCATCGGCGGCATCGTCGTCGCTGTCCTCCTGGCGTTGCCGGTAATCGTCCTGCTCGTCCGCCGCGGCATCGATGTCGGCGACGTGATGACGTGGCTTCTCGTCGGCCTCGCCATCCTCCTCGGCCTCGGCGGGTATCGCATCGGCCGGACGTCGACGCTTCCGCTCGTGCGGGTCGTGTCGATCGCCTACATCGAGTTCTTCCGCGGCGTGCCGCTCTACGTGCTCTTGCTCCTCGGCGGCATCGCCCTCGGCTTCTTCCTGCCCCGCGGGTTCGAGTCGCCGGGGCTGGTCGTGCGGGCGATCGTCGTGTTCACCTTGTTCACCGCCGCCTACATCGCCGAGATCGTTCGCGGCGGATTGCAGTCGCTCCCCCGGGGGCAGACCGAGGCAGCCCAGGCGCTCGGGCTGAAGCCGGTGAAGGTCACCGCCCTGATCGTTCTGCCGCAAGCCTTGCGCAACGTGATCCCGTCGATCGTCGGGCAGTTCATCAGCCTGTTCAAGGACACGACACTCGCCGGAGCGGCGATGGGTCTACTCGACGTGCTCAATGTGGCAGAGGTGGCGACGGCGCAACCAGACTTCCGCGGCCAGGGCCTCGCCCCCGAGACAATCTCGTTCGTGATGTTCCTGTTCTGGGTCGGGTGCATCACGATGAGCCGCGAGAGCCAACGACTGGAACGACGACTGGGGGTCGGAACCCGATGAGTGAAGGCACAACGAACGCCCCGGCCATCTTCGCCGATGCCACGCAGATGGCCGGCACCGGCGAAGCGATGCTCGAGTTGATCGGCGTGCAGAAGCTCTTCGGCACGTTCCAGGCGCTACGCGACATCAACCTCAACGTCGCCCGCCAGGAGGTCGTCGTCGTCATCGGCCCCTCTGGTTCGGGGAAGTCGACGATGATCCGCTGCATCAACCGCTTGGAGGAACACGACGGTGGACGGATCCTCGTCGACGGCGTGGAACTGACGAGGGACATCCGCAACATCCAGGAGATCCGTCGCGAAACCGGGATGGTCTTCCAGCAGTTCAACCTCTTCCCCCACCTGAGTGTCATCGACAACATCACCCTGGCCCCGCGGCAGGTGCGCAAGCTCCCCAAGCGCGATGCGGAGGAGTTGGCGATGGCGTTGCTGGAGCGGGTGAAGATCCCCGAGCAGGCGAAGAAGTACCCCGGCCAGCTCTCCGGCGGTCAGCAGCAGCGGGTGGCGATCGCCCGCGCGCTGGCGATGAAGCCGAAGGTGATGCTGTTCGACGAGCCGACATCGGCGCTCGACCCGGAGATGATCAACGAGGTCCTCGACGTGATGAAGGACCTCGCCGCCGAGGGCATGACGATGATCGTCGTCACCCACGAGATGGGCTTCGCCCGGGAGGTCGCCGACCGCGTCGTGTTCATGGCCGACGCCTCGATCGTCGAGGTCGGCACCCCCGAGCACTTCTTCACCGACCCGCAAGAGGACCGCACCAAGCTGTTCCTCAGCCAGATCCTCTGATCGGAGTCAGCGGCGACGGATGCGGCGCTTGCGGCGACCGCCGACGATCGGGGCGCGCCGCTCGAGGGCAGCCACGGTGACGTCGTCGGTGCCGCCGATCTCGCCGGCGGCGAAGTCCATCCCCTCGCGATCGACGTCGTGCGGATCGCCGGGTACCTCGACCATCGGGATGCCGTCGTCGCGCTTGGGCGGCGGGTCGTAGATGTCGCGGAGGGCGATCATCAGCCCCGCCACCATCGCTCCCGGGACGCCCCCGATCTGGCGGCCGCGTTCGCGCATGGCCTGGTAGCGCTCGGCCTTGGCGGCGTCGCGGAGCAGGGCGAGCTCGGCTGGACTCAGCTGCTCGAAGTCGTCGTCCTCGTCGGCGGCCACGTCTTCAGGCTAGGCAGCGAGCCACGGGGCCGGTCCACTCTTCGATCTGGGCGGCCTCCGCGTCACCTTCTCGGCGTTTGGCCGCCCAGATTCGGGTTGAAGCGCCGCCATCAGCCCGGCGTTCAGCGGGTCGCGGCCTGAACCCCGCCAGACTCTGCTGCAATGACGGGACATGGAGAAGCGATGACGGCCCACGACGCGCTGCCGATGGACGACGTGCGCACCGCCGAGCAGGTGGAGCGCATCTTCTTCGAGATGCGCCGGGTGATCGTCGGCCAGAGCCGGTTGCTCGAACGTCTCCTCGTCGCCCTCCTCGCCCGCGGTCACGTGCTGCTCGAGTCGGTCCCCGGCCTGGCCAAGACGCTGGCCGCGGAAACGCTCGCCCACGTCGTCGGCGGCACGTTCGCCCGCATCCAGTTCACGCCCGACCTGCTGCCGTCCGACATCGTCGGAACGCGGATCTATCGGAGCAGCAGCGAGCGCTTCGACGTCGAGCTCGGCCCCGTGTTCGTCAACTTCCTGCTCGCCGACGAGATCAACCGGGCGCCGGCCAAGGTGCAGTCGGCGCTGCTCGAGGTGATGGGCGAGCAACAGGTGACGATCGGCGGCAAGACCCACCAGGTCCCCCGGCCGTTCTTCGTCGTGGCGACGCAGAACCCGATCGAGAGCGAGGGCGTCTACCAACTCCCCGACGCCCAGCGCGACCGGTTCATGATGAAGGTGACGCTCGATCATCCGACGCCGGCCGAGGAGATGGTGATCCTCGATCGGATGGCCGTGCAGGCGCCGATCCCCGACCGGGTGATCGACCTGACCGGCCTCGTCGCCCTGCAGCGCCGGTGCGACCAGGTGTTCGTCGATCGCACGGTCGGCCAATACGCCGTCGACGTCGTCCATGCCACCCGCCAGCCGGCGAACTATCACCTCGGCGACCTCGCGCCGTTGATCGCCCTCGGCGTCAGCCCGCGGGCGACGCTCGGATTGATCCGCGGCGCCAGGGCGCTGGCGCTGATCCGTGGCCGCACCTACACAACGCCCCAGGACGTCTTCGACATCGCCCCCGAAGTGCTGCGCCACCGGTTGCTGCTCACCTATGACGCCCTCGCCCGCGACGTCGCCATCGACGAGCTGATCAACCGCATCCTCGCCACGGTTCCGGCGACGTGGGTCTCGCCGAAGCCGAACGAACCGACCCACGGACTGCGCCGTTGATCCGCCGCAACCACTCTCATGCCACTTCGGTCGCGCCAACGCAACAGGATCGGCATGAGAACGCGGTTGTCCGCTGGCCCGACGGGCCGCCACCGGCTGCGGTCGTCGAGCTGGTTCGCTCGTTGGAGATCACCATCGGACGGCGCGTCGACACCACGTTGCACGGCAACTATCAGGGCATCACGCCTGGTCACGGCAGCGAACCGGGCGAGTCGCGGGTCTACCAGCCGGGCGATGACGTGCGCCGCATCGACTGGAACGTCACCGCGCGCACCGGCGAGACCCATGTGCGTGACCAGATCGCCGACCGCGACCTCGAGGCCTGGCTGATCGTCGACGTTTCGGCGGCGATGCGCTTCGGCACGACAACGCTGGAGAAGGCACAGGTCGCCCTCGCCGCCGCGGCGTGTGTCGGGTTTCTCACGGTGCGCAACAAGAACCGCATCGGAGCCGCTCTCGTCGCCGGGCCGCACATCAAGCTGATGCCGCCACGGTTCGGGCGCGACCAGGTGCGGGCGATCATCACGTCGATCGCCTCGCCACCGCCATCCGAGCACCTCGGGCGCAGCGACCTTGGTGGGGCGATCGACCGCGTCGACCGCCTCAGCAGGCGGCGCGGCTTCGTCTGCGTGATCGCCGACTTCAGCGGTGTGGCTTGGGCCGACCCGCTGGTCCGCCTCGGGATGCGCAACGACCTGCTGGCGATCCCGATCCACGACCCCCGTGAGCGTGACGTTCCGCCGATCGGTCTGGTGTCGCTCGTCGACCCGGCGACCGGCGCCGGCCGTGAAGTCCGGGTGACTGCAGCGGTGCAGCGCCGCTACGCCGACGCCGCGGCGGCCCGCGTCGAGCAGCAGCGCGACGACCTGCGCCGCGCCGGCGCCGACGTCATCGAGTTGTGCACCGACAGCGACTGGCTGGGGGCGATCATCCAGCACGTCCGCCGCCGTCGGGTACAAGCCGTGAACGCCCAGGTCCTGAGAAGGTCGTGACGTGAGCGAACTGGAATTCCTCGAGCCGCAGCGGCTGTGGTTGCTCGTCGTCGTCGCCGCCCTCGGCGTGGCGTACGTCGCCGTGCTGCGCTGGCGCCGGGCGGCCACGTTGCGCTTCACCACCGTCGACCTGCTCGACGAGATCGTCCCGCGCCGCCCACAGTGGCGCCGTCACGTCGTGGCATCGCTGCAGCTACTCGGCCTCTGCGCCGGGGTGGTCGCCGTCGCCCGGCCGGTCACGACGACCACGGAGCGCCTCGTCAGCGAGGGGCGCATCGTCCTCGCCCTCGACACGTCGTTGTCGATGGAGGCCACCGACGTGGCTCCTAACCGTCTCGCCGCGGCGCAGCAGGCCGCCACCGACTTCGTCGCCCAGGTGCCCGACGAGGTCGAGGTCGGCCTCGTGTCGTTCAGCGGCTCGGTTGCCGTCGAGGTCCCCCCGACGCGTGATCGCAATCGGCTCGGCTCGGCGATCGCCGGACTGCAACTTGACGACGCCACGGCCATCGGCGATGCCCTGATCACGAGCACGAACCTGCTCGTGCAACTGCAGGACTCGTCGGTGGCGGCCGAGGAGGACGTCGCCCCGGGCGCCGTCGTGCTGCTCACCGATGGGGAGACGACGTTCGGCGCCTCGACCGAGGACGGTGCGGCGTCCGCCGCCGAGGCCGGCGTGCCGGTGTTCACGATCGCCTTCGGCACTCCAGATGGCGTCATCGTCGACCCTGGCACGGGCAACACGGTGCCGGTGCCGGTGAAACCGGAGCCGCTACAGGCGGCCGCCGAGGCGACCGGCGGACAGGCCTACGAGGCGGCGACGTCAGCCGAGCTCGCCGACGCCTATCAGCGGATCGAGGCGGTCCTCGGCGACACGCTCGGCGAAGAGGTCGAGATCGTCACCGAGCGGACGTGGATCTGGGTCGCCGGCGCCCTCGCCACCCTCGCCGTCGCCTGGGCGCTCAGCCTGTGGTGGCTCCGCGGCCTCGTCTGACGTCCTCTATCGGAGTGTTTCCTGCTGAAAACCCGACACGTGACACTCGGTCAGCAGCAAACACTCGGATGGAGGGGCTAGAGGAGTGCGCGGAGCTGGTCGATGGCGGCGGCCGGGTCCGGTGTCATCGGCATCACCTGAAGATGGGTCACACCCGCCTCGCGGTAGGCGGCGACCCGTTCCGCCACCTCCCCCATCGGGCCGACAAGGTTGGTGTTGACGAGCATCTCCCGCGGCACGAGCCGAGCCGCCTCGTCCTTGTGGCCGTCGAGGTAGAGATCCTGGATCTCCTTGGCCTCGCGCTCGTAGCCGTAGCGCGAGGCCAGCTCCGTGTAGAAGTTCTGACCGCGCGCACCCATGCCCCCGATGTAGAGGGCGAAGATCGGGCGAGCGAGGTCGAGCATGGCGTCGGCGCCGGAATCGGCGAACTCGTCGCCGATGGCGAGCATGCCCCCGGCGGAGATCTGCAACGGGCCGAGCTGCGGATCTCGCTCGGCGACGCCACGTTTCAGGTCCTCGCCCCAGACGCTCCTGAACTTCGTCGGGTCGAAGAAGATCGGCATCCAACCGTCGGCGATCCGCGCCGTCGCCGCGACACTGTTGCCCTTCACGCTCGCCCAGAAGATCGGCACCTCCGAGCGCACCGGTTGGTTGATGATCTTGAGCGCCTTGCCGAGGCCGGTGCCCTGTCCCGGCGGCAGCGGGACGTGCACGGTCGGGCCGTCGTACACGACGCGCTCACGGCGCAGCGCCATCCGGCACACGTTGATGTAGTCGATGATCCGGGCCATCGGCTTCTCGTACGGGACGCCGTGGAACCCCTCGATCACCTGCGGGCCGGACGCCCCGAGCCCGAGCACGAAGCGGCCGCCGGTGACGAAGTCGCAGCCCGCCGCCGTCTGGGCAACCGCCGACGCCGTGCGTGAGTAGACGTTGATGATCCCGGTGCCGATCTGCATCGTCGACGTCTTGGCGGCGAGGTAGCCGATCAAGCTGATCGAGTCGAACGAGTAGGCCTCGGCCACCCAGACGAGATCGACACCCGCGCGTTCGAGATCCTGAGCCATCCGCACATCGGCGTGGAAGTCGCCGGAGTAGTTGATCGTCATGGCCAGCTTCATGGCCCGGAAGTTAGTGGTGCTGGTGTCCGTGGGTGCTGCCGGAGCGGAACCCCTCGAGGTCGAGCGTGACGTAGCGGAAGCCGAGGGCGCGCAGGGCGGCGACGATGTCGGCGCGCCTGGCGACGGCGAGATCGAGCTGGTCGACATCGACCTCGATGCGCGCCGTCTCGCCATGGTGACGCACTCGCAGTTGACTGAACCCGAGGGTGCGCAACGCCGCCTCGGCGCGGTCGACGGTCGACAGCAGCTCGATGGTGACGGGTGTACCAGTGGGGATGCGGCTCGCCAGGCAGGCGGCCGCCGGCTTGTCCCAGGTGCGCAGGCCGAGGCGACGTGATGCGTTGCGCACATCCTGCTTGCTGAACCCGGCGGCGACGAGCGGGAACTCGGCACCGGCCTCGGCGGCGGCGCGCTGGCCGGGCCGATGGTCCGTGAGGTCGTCGTGTTCACGCCGAGCACGACGGTGGCGCCATCGTCGGCAGCCACCGGAGCGAGCACGTCCATCAGCGCCGATTTGCAGTGGTAGCAACGGTCGGGGTCGTTCAGCCGGTAGGCCGCCCGCTCCAGCTCGTCGGTGGTCACTGGCTGCCACCGCAGCCCCCACTCCGTGCTCAGCCGGCGGCAGTCGTCGAGCTCGCCGGCGGCGAGCGACGGCGACACAGCGGTGACAGCCAGCGCCGCGCCCGAGCCGAGCGTCTTCGTGGCAACGGCGGCGAGGAACGCCGAGTCGGCGCCTCCACTGAACGCCACGACGACCCGTTCGAGCCGCCGCAGCTCGGAGCGGAGGGCGTCGAGCTTGATGTCGAGTACGTCGACTGTCACGTCACGAGTCTGCCGCCTCGGCGGCGGTCGAGCACCGTCCCGGCGGCGACAGCGCCCACGGCGGCAAGGAGGACGACGACGGGCTCGGCCGGGGCGCGGATGCGGTGGGCGCCGTAGAACAGGAGCGCCGTCAGCAGCACGGCGATGCAGGGAACGAGCAGCCACCAGCGCGCAGAGATGTGGTTGCGAGCGAGCACGACCCACCCGCAGATGGCGACGACAGCGAGGAGCCACCACGCAACGATCCCGGCCCACACGGCCCACCTGGCCTTCTCCTCGCCGACGTCGAGCGTGACCAGTGACCCGATGCCGTAGACGTCGAGCAGCCGACCGGCTCGGGCGGCTACGACGATGGGCAAGCGATCGACGTGGTCGGCCATGTACTCGAACGCGGCATCGCGCCGCTCACGCGAGCGCTGCGACGCGTCCGGGCCGGGCTCGAGTGGCCCGAGGCAGCGGATGTCCCAACCGCCGACATCGTCGTAGTAGGTGCGGTCGCAGTTGGCGCCGAGCAGCGTGTTGCCGTCGTTCGTGCTGAGCAGGACCGGCTCCTCGAACCGCGTCAGGTTGTAGCCGCTCCACGGCAGCAGCGTCACCACGCCGGCGGCGGCGATCGCCAACGCCGGCCAGGCCGCCTGTCGCCGGCGTCTCGCAACGAGCAACGACACGACGGCGAAGCCGGGGATCAGCAGAGCGATCTCGCTGCGGGTCAAGGCGCCGAGTCCGGCGAGCACCCCGAGGAGGATTCCGGAGGCGATCGTCGGTCGACGGTGGTGGCCGAGGGCGACGTACAACGCCAGCGAGACGAGCAGGATCGCCAGTGTCTCGGACATCACCAGTGAGTCGTTGACCCACAGGTTCGGATACGCGGCGGCGATCGCGGCGGCGACCAGCCCGATCCGCTCGGCGGTCACGGCTCCGAGCGGGGCCCCCAACCGCCGACCGGTGATGCCGATGACGAACACGGTGGCGATCCCGATCAGCGTCATCGCCAGGCGCTGCGGGAACACCGAGTCGCCGCCGCCGATGCTCCATGGAGTGAGGTAGAGCGACGTCAGCATCCCGTGCTCGGCGCCCGGTTGGCCGGTCAGCGCATCCTCGAACCAGTGACCTTCAGAGTTCAGCCCGGCCTGGATCGAGAAGTAGATCGAGTCGTTGAGGAGCAGGGGCTGGTCGACCTTGGCGACGACCAGGTACCCGAGCCGCCACGCTGCTCCGAGGGCGGTGATCAGCAGCAACCGCCAGCGGAATCCCACCGGCCGCCAACGTAGCTGCGTTATTCCAGGAAGCTTTCAGGGTGGACTCCTACTCTCCGTCGATGAACAGCGATTCCCGTGAACCCGTCGTCATCCACCGTTGGACCGTTGCGGTGCTCGCCATCGGCATCGGGCTGGCGACGGTCGCCGGACTCGGGTCAATGAGCTCGGCCGCGCCGGCCGGCGACCAAGAGGCGAGCATCTCAATCCCGGAAGGCCCGCTGCTCCCGACTGTCCCCCAGGCCACCCTGATCGTCGTGCCCGATGATCCGCTGGTCGACGTCACGACGACCGTCGGCGGTGAGACGACGGAACCGACGACGACAACGGAATCGACGGAACCGACCGACTCGTCGGCAGTTGCCACTGCTGCGGCGCAGCCGAACGACCCCAGCCAACAATCGGTTACCTCACAGCAATTCGAATTGCGGGTCAATACGGCGACGGTGCGGTGTGAGGGCGTGATCGAGATCAGCTACGACACGGCGGCCAATCCCGATACCGGACTTCCCGCCAACCACCTCGTGATCGTCAACCCCGTCAGTAACCCGGCTTCCTTCGCGACACAGGAAGTGATCGGCCAGCCGGCCAACGGAGCGTTCGTGTTCGAGGCGCCCGGCAACGCCGGAGAGACCTACCGGGCTTTTGTGATCGCCCTGTTCGACCCGGCGGTCGCGACCGGCGCCAAGCTGATCGAGCAGGTCGACGTGCTCCCGGCGGCCGGCTGCTGACCGCGGTCGCTCAGTTGACCTGGCGGGTGCGGCCCTCCCAGTAGGGGGCGGTGTGGCCCTCCGTGCACGGGCAGACGACGGTGGGGTTCCAGTCCTCGTGGGCGCCGGTCGGGTTCTCCTTCCAGGCCCAGGCGTGCAGCTCGTAGAACGTCGGAATGCCGTAGCGATTGGGCTCCTCGACGACGTTGAACGGCATGCCGAAGAGCTCCGGTGGCGCTGTGTTCTCGGCGTCCCAGGCCTCCTTGAACACGACGTACTCGACCCCGATGAGCTCGAGCGTGCCGTCCGGGGCGGGCTCGTACATCAGTGCCTCAGGGGCGGCCGGCTCGACGACACCGTCGCCTGCGAGGGCGACGGCCCCGGACGCCAACGCTGCTGCGCTCACGACACGACCTCGGTGGTCGCCGTCGTCGGGTCGAAGGCGCCGGTGATCTGAGCGATGCCGTCCACGGGAAAGCCACCGCGCCGGCCGTGCTCGCGGATCTCGTCCTCACCGTCGGCGAGATAGATGCAGAACAGCTTGTCCCCGGTGACGAAGCTCTCGTTCCACTGAATCCTCCCGTCCATCGAGTCGAGGACGTCGACCGACTTACGGGCGATGCTCTGCAGCTCCTGGGCCGACAACTGACCGGCACCAGGGACGTTGCGCTGGATGATGTATCGGTTCATGGCGACAACGGTGCGCACGAAGGGCAATCCCCCGCATGGGGGAGCTGCCCCATTTCGCCGACCCACTCGGCCAGGCCGGAGCTCGGCGACGCCGTCACATCGCGCTGATCCCCAACCGCACCGAAGCCGCCGCCGCCTCGGTTCGCGACGCCACGCCGAGCTTGGTCAGGATGTTCGAGACGTGGTGCTCGGCGGTCTTGCGGCTGATGTAGAGCGTGGCGGCGATCTGCGGGTTGGTGAACCCCGCGGCCACGAGGCGCAGCACCTCGACCTCGCGCTCGCTGAGCCCGCTCGGCCGCGCCGGGCGCGGTGCCAGGGCACTGCTTCGCGACACCCGCACGCCGCGAGTGCGTAGCTCACTGGCAACCCGGTCGGCCGCCGGTACTGCACCGAGCCGGTCGAACGTCGCCAGGGCGATCCGCAGCGACGCTGTGTCGCCGCTCGCCACCCTGGCGCTAGCCGCTTCGTACGGGCAGCCGATCGAGAGGAACCCGGCGGCCGCACCGAGGGCATCCCCCCGGTTCCAGCTGGCGAACGGCTCGGCGCCCTCGACGACCGTCACCGGGTCACGACCGGCGCGACCGAGCCACAGGCTGAGCTCGCCGACCGCCATTTGGTGGCGGCACGACTCGGCCACCGGCAGCATCTCCTCGAGCAGGTCGACATGATCGTCCAGCGAACCCTCCAACCAGGCGGCCTCGGCGCGGGCCACGGCGCACGGCCAGAGTCGCTGGAGGTGTCCGGTCTGCCGGGCGATCTCCAGTGCCTCGTCGAGTAGCGGCCACACGTCGTCGTCGCCCCGCCGCGCCCGCAGCCATCCCAGCGTGTTGAGAGCGACGAAGCGGGCGACACCGCCGCGCCGCGACGCGCCGAGGACGTCGAAGGCGTGGACCTCGGCCTCGTCCCACTGGCCGAGGTCGAATCGGCACCGCGCCAGCCACGAGACGATGTACTGCCGTGCCGTCTCCAGATCGTGCTCCGCCGCGTAGGCGGCACCCTCGACGAGCGCCGGCACCGCATGGTCATAGCGCCGCAGTTCGCCGCAGCCGCTGCCGATCTGGCTGAAGCCGAGAGTGACGACCGCCGGGAGGTGGTTGGCGCGTCCGATCTCGATGCCCCGGTGGACGCGCTCGAGTCCTTCGAACCGGTTGTCCATGACATCGGCGATCCCGTACTCGATGAGCGACCGTCCGAGAATCTGCCGCTCGTCGAGCTCGGTGGCGAGGTTGACGGCCCGCTCACCCCAGACGACAGCCTCGTCGCGGTCGCGGGCGAGCATGTGGACCGACGTGAGCAGCTGATAGGCAGCCGCCAGCTCTGGGCCGCGTGGGAGTTGCTCGAGCAGCTCGACGGCACGCATCGCCGCGGCCGTCGGACTCGGAGGTTCGCCCGCTCATTCGATACATCGAACACAGGGCGATCAGGGCGGCGGCCTCACGTCGCGAGTCGCCGAGCACGCGCCAGTGCGCGGCGACATCCTCCGCCAGAGCGATTGCCTCGTCGCTGCGGGCGACCGCCTGGAGGGCGAGCGACAAAGCGAGTTTCAACTCGGCAACATCGTCAGCGGGCAGGTGCTCGGCGACTGCTAGACCACGTTCGCCGTGGTCGATCGCCTCCCGGTTGGCACTCCTCGCCACAGCCAGGTGGCACGCGGCCGCCGATGCTCGGGCCAATGTGGCCTCATCTCCGCCCCGTTCGGCGTGGTGGGCGAGGCGGGCCGGATCGTTGTTCGGCCGAGCCGCCAGCGTCAACACGGCGCGGCGATGCAGCTCGCCCGCGCGGCCAACCGGAACCTCCTGCTCGATCGCTCGGCGGGCCAACTCGTGGCGGAATACGAGGTCGCCGCGATCGGCGAGCAGGACGCCAGCCGCAAGGCATTCGTCCAGGTCCTCGACCGCTGGACTGACGAGGCCGTCGAGCAGCCACGCCTCGGCCCGACCAGGAACGATGGCGACGGCGTCGAGCACGTCTCGTGCCGGAGCGGAGAGCCGTGACGCCCTGGCGAGGACGGCGAGCCGCACGCTTGTCGACAACGATCCCGGCGGGGCGGCGAGGGCTTCGGTGACGTAGAACGGATTGCCACCCGTGAGCGAGTAGACCTCGTCGGCAGAGGCTCCGAGAGGTTCGGCGAGCTGGCGAACAGCGTCGATCGAGAGCGGCTGGAGGCCGATCCACGCCGCTCCGCTTGTCGTCGCCAGATTGCCAAGCGCTTGGCGCAGCGGGTGACCAGCACCGACCTCGTCCTCGCGATACGTCACGACGAACAACAGCGGCAGGTCGACAGCGCGCCGGCCGAGCATGGCGACGAGGTCGATCGTGGCGTCGTCAGCCCAATGGGCGTCCTCGACGACGAGCAGCACCGGTCCGTTCGAGCGGATGCCGGCGACGAGGTCGCCGAGAAATCTGTCGCGGTCGGCGGCGGGCGACACATCGAGTGCTTGGGCGGCGTCGACGAACGGTCCAAGGGCTCGTGGAGTTCCGAGGGCATCGCAGCGCCCGAACGCGACACGCACATCGGTGTCGATTCGGTCGGCGAAGTGCTCGACCAGCGCCGTCTTGCCGATCCCCGCCTCGCCGCCGACGAAGACCACCCGACCCCGACCGCACTTCGCCGAGACCATCGCCGCGCCGAGTCGTTCGAGCTGGTCGTCGCGCTCGAGCACCTTGACCACCGACGCGGTTGTAACACCACCGCTGCGTCGGTGGGATCGAATTGCCGGGTCGACTACCTCGGCAGGCCGAGGACGCGCTCGGCGATGATGTTGCGCTGCACTTCTTCGGTACCGCCACCGATCGTCAGCGCCCGTGAGAACAGGAATCCGGTGTGCCATTCGGCGCGGTCGAGCCCGCTGTCACCGTCGCCAGTGAGCATCGCCGCGGCGCCGACGAGGTCACGGGCGATCGCCATCACGTGCTGGCCATGACGGTCGCCGAGCAGTTTGCGGACACTGGCCTCCGGTCCGGGTGGCGCCCCGGCGAGACGCGACGCCGCCGAGCGCCCGCGGATCAGCTCGAGCACGGTGTGTTCGATGTAGACGGCGGCGACGCGTTGCCGGATCGTCGGATCGGTGATCGGCCCGCATCGGCGGGCAGCGTCGATGACGTCGATCGCCGTCGGCCCGCGTCCCCACAGCACTCCCCCACTGGACAACGAGACGCGCTCGTTGCCGAGCGTCAGCTTGGCCAGCCGCCACCCGTCGTTGAGCTCGCCGACGAGGCAGTTCGCCGGCAACCGGACGTCCGTGAGGAACACCTCGTTGAACGACCAATTGCCGGTCATGTCGACGATGGGGCGGACCTCGATGCCGGGCAGCGTCATCGGGCAGATGAAGTAGCTGATCCCGCGGTGTACCTCGGAATTCGGGTCGGTGCGCGCCAGGAGGATGCCGAATGCCGACTGGTGGGCGCCGCTCGTCCAGATCTTCTGCCCGTTGACGACGAACTCGTCGCCGTCGCGCTCTGCTCGTGTCGACAACCCGGCAAGGTCACTGCCTGCGCCGGGTTCGGAGAACAGCTGGCACCAGATCTCCTCCCCGCTGAGCAGCGGGGGGAGGTAGCGCTGCTGCTGCTCGGCGGTGCCGGCGTGGACGATCGTTGGTCCCGCCCAACCGATCCCGATCTGATTGTCGGGCCGCTTGATCCCGGCTGCGGCGAGCTCGTCGTCGATGATCAGCTGGTGGGCTGGATCGGCGTCGAGGCCCCACGGCGCCGGCCAGTGTGGAGCGACGTAGCCGGCATCGGCGAGCTGGCGTCCCGACGCGTTTGGTTGGGACGCGATCCATGCACGGACCGCAACTCGTCTGGCGTCGACCGGCTCGCTCATTGGTGCACCATGACCACGTAGTCGCTCGTCGGGGGCGACGGGTGGTGCACCACTGAGCTAAAGGCGCCGTAATGCTGATTCGCTCGCTCGAAGACTCGCTCGCTCATTGCGTTCCCCGGCCACGCAGGCCGTTTCTGGCCGCTCCCTCGCTGGCGCTCGGTCGCTCGCATCGTCGACTGTCATCCATACCGCGCTGCACTGCTGGCGACGGTAGCGACCCGTCGCTACGGTTGCCGCGATGCGCTTCGGCTTCGTCGTGCCGTGGGCGGATGCCGATGCGATCGGCGACCTCGCCGCCACCGCCGAGGCAAGCGGCTGGGACGGCCTGTTCGTCTGGGAGCCGGTATGGGGCGTCGACGCATGGATCTCGCTGGCGGTGGCCGCGACGCGCACCTCGAGCATCCGCCTCGGCACGATGCTCACCCCACCTTCTCGACGGCGGCCATGGGAGCTGGCCAGCCAGGTCGCCACCGTCGATCGCCTGTCCGAGGGTCGGGTCACGCTGTCGGTGGGACTCGGAGCGATCGACAGCGGTTTCGACAAGTTTGGAGAGGAGACCGACCGCCGGATCCGCGCCGAGCTACTCGACGAGTGCCTCGACATCGTTACCGGTCTGTGGGCCGGGCAACCGTTCAGCTTCGAGGGCAAGCACTACACCGTGCAGCCGACCGAGTTTCCGACGATCGGCGAGACGGTCCAGCAACCGCGCGTCCCGATCTGGTGTGTGGGGATGCTCGGCCGGCCCAAGTCGATGGCCAGGGCGCTGCGCTGGGACGGCCTGCTCCCGCAGGCTGCCGGGGGCCAGCATCCGACGCTCGCCCAGATCAACGCGATCCGCGAAGGACTCGGCGATCGCGAGTACGACATCGTCATCGAGGGCGAAGGCAACGAGCACTCGCCGGCGGCCTGGGCATCAGCCGGCGCGACGTGGTGGATCGAGTCGATGTGGAGCGCCGTCAACGAAATCGATGCCGCCCTCGCCGCCAACGACCGTCTGATCCAAGGCCCTCCGAGGTAAGCCCGGCGCATGTCGTGGGCAGTGGGGGGATGCTCGGTCGAACGGAGAGAGCGAGCGAAGCGAGCGAACGAGTGAGGTCGAAACAGTGGAACTACGCCGAGATTTGGGAGGCGGTCGCTGATCGGTTGCCGGATGCCCCGGCGCAGCGTCACGCCGGGGCGTCGTGGACCTGGCGGGAGTTCGACCGGCGCGCCGACGCCGTCGCCGCCCATCTCCTGGCGTCGGGCCTCGCCGAGCAGGACAAGGTGGCCCAGTACCTCTACAACGGACCGGAGTACCTCGAGTCGGTGTTCGCCGCCTTCAAGGCCGGGCTCGCCGTCGTCAACACGAACTACCGGTACACGACCGACGAGCTGACCTACCTGTGGGGCAACGCCGACGTCGTCGCCGTCGTCTTCCACGGCGCCTTCGTCGAGCAGTGCGAGGCGGTCCGCCAGCGGTTGCCGGAGATTCACACGTGGCTATGGGTCGACGACGGATCCGGGCCCTGCCCCGCCTGGGCGACCTCGTACGAAGCGGTGACGTCACCCTGGCCGGGGCGAACGCACGCGCCGTGGGGACGCTCGGGCGATCACCTGTTGCTCCTCTACACCGGGGGCACGACGGGCGCGCCGAAGGGTGTGATGTGGCGTCAGGCCGACCTGTACCGCGCCCTCGACCAGGTCAGCCGCGGCCGTCGGCCACCGCCGGAAACCGTCCATGCCCTCGCCGCCGAGATCGAGCGGCCGGGCCCGTCGAGCCTGCCAGGCGCACCGCTGATGCACGGGACCGGCCTGTTCAATGCCTTGACGACGTTGTCGGCGGGCGGGTCGATCGTCACACTCGCCGGCCGCCACTTCGACGTCGTCGAGCTGCTCGACACGATCGAGCGCGAGCGGGTGAAGTCGATGACGATCGTCGGCGACGCCTTCGCCAGGCCGATCCTGCGCGCCCTCGATGCCGAACCCGACCGCTGGGACATCTCCTCGCTGCGGGTGATCATCTCGTCGGGCGTGATGTGGTCGAAGGAGACCAAGGACGGACTGCTCCGCCACAACGACCGGTTGATCCTCGTTGACACGCTGGGTTCGTCCGAGGCGATCGGCATGGCCACCAGCGCGACGACCGCCGAAGCCTCGGCGGCGTCAGCCTCGTTCCGCCTCGCCGAGACCACGCGGGTGATCACCGAGCACGGCATCGACGTCGTGCCCGGGTCCGGGGATACCGGGCTCGTCGCCATGTCCGGCCCGATGCCGGTCGGCTACTACAAGGACCCGGACAAGTCAGCGGCGACGTTCCGCATGATCGACGGGGTGCGCTACACGATGCCCGGCGACTGGGCGACCGTCGATGCCGATGGCACCGTGCGCCTCCTCGGCCGGGGCAGCCAGTGCATCAACACCGGCGGCGAGAAGGTCTATCCGGAGGAGGTCGAGGAGGTCCTCAAGCTCCACCCTGCCGTCGCCGACGCCGCCGTGGTCGGCGTTCCCGACGAACGGTTCGGCGAGGCGATCAGGGCCCTCGTCGAGCCGGTCGGCGACGCGGCGATCGACGAGTCGGCGCTGATCGCCCACGTCAAGGAGCGGCTCGCCGCCTACAAAGCCCCCAAGCGGATCATCGCCGTCGCCACCGTCAATCGGTCGCCGAACGGCAAGCTCGACTACAACGCCTTGCGGGCGACGGCGCTACGTTCCCCGACGTGACGAATCAACTCGGTTTCGACGGCAAGGTTGCGATCATCACCGGTGCCGGCGGAGGACTCGGAAAGCAGCACGCCCTCCTGCTCGCGTCCCGCGGCGCGCTCGTCGTGGTCAACGACCTCGGCGGCGCCGTCGACGGCACCGGTGCCGATGTCGGCGCCGCCCAACTCGTCGTCGACGAGATCACCGCGGCCGGCGGGGAAGCCGTCGCCGACGCCAACTCAGTGGCGACACCGGAAGGCGGAGCGGCGATCGTGCAGGCGGCCATCGACGCCTTCGGACGCGTCGACATCGTCGTCAACAACGCCGGGATCCTGCGCGACAAGTCGTTCGCCAACATGAACCCCGACCTCGTCGACCCGGTCATCGACGTCCACCTCCGCGGCGCCTTTCACGTCACTCAGCCGGCATGGCAGCACATGCGCGAGCAGAACTACGGCCGGATCATCTCGACGTCCTCGTCGACGGGCCTGTTCGGCAACTTCGGGCAGGCCAACTACGGCGCCGCCAAGATGGGCCTCGTCGGGCTCACCCGTGTGCTCGCCGTCGAAGGAGCGAAGTACGGCATCAAGGCCAACGTCATCGCCCCGCTCGCCCTGACGCGGATGACCGAATCGCTGCTCGGACCGCTCGGCGAGAAGGTCGCCCCGGAACGCGTGTCGCCCGTCGTCGCCTACCTCGCCCACGAGTCGTGCGAGGCGACCGGGCGGGTGTTCTCGGTCGGCGGTGGACGCGTCGCCGAGGTGTTCATCGGCGAGGCCCAGGGCTTCCACTCCGGCGAGCTCACACCCGAGGTGGTCGCCGAGAACTGGGAGACGATCACCGACCGGAGCGGCTACGTGGTCCCCAACAACTCCAGCGACGAAACGTCGCTCTACGCGTCTGCACTGTCCTGATCTGCGAAACTGGCCGCCTGCCGTAGGAGGGTGAGATGCACGAGCAGGCTGATATCGGTGCCGGGCAGGGCCCGGACGTGGCCCAGCCGAAGGGCTATCAGACCCGACTGATCATCGTCGGGATCGTGGCGATCGCCTCGATCATCTTCGTCGCCCAGAACCGTGAAGAGGTCACGATCCACTTCCTGTTCATCGACGTCACTGCTCGTGTCTGGATCGGCTTCGTGATCTGCCTGGCGCTCGGAGCCCTGCTCGGCGCCCTGGTCGGGCGGTGGTGGCGTCGACGGCAGCTGCAGTGACGGGCGCCGCGGCGTGTCAGGTGGATTGAGAATCGGCAGACGGCTGTGTTAGACCCTGTGCTCGGCGTGGGTTGATCGTCGCGCAATTGGCGCGGCGGCGCGCCAACTGACAACCGGGGGGAATCATGATCTCGAGACGCTCGGTCTCAGCGTTTGTCGCGTCGGCAGGATTGGCGGTCGCTTCCAGCGGCGCCATCGTGTCCGCCACCACTGAGCCTCCGCCGACGACAGCGGCCGCCGACGATTCGTCCGCCGCCGCCACCACGGCCGCCGCCGAAGCGCCGACCGGTGAGCCGATCATCATCGGCGCCCTGACGTCGTTGACCGGACCGTTCACTCCGTGGGGTGTCCAGGTTCGCGACGGGATGCAGCTCTCCGTCGACGAGATCAACGCCGCCGGCGGGGTCGGCGGTCGTCCGCTCGAACTGCGAGTCGTCGACGACGAGTCCAATCCCGAGGCCGGCACGAGCGGCATCGAGCGGCTCATCGAGGAGGGCGCCGTCGCCGTCGGCGGCATCATCTCCAGCGATGTCGGCCTGGCAACGGCCCGCGTCGCCGAGGAGTTGGAGACGCCGATGTTCCTGGTCAAGGCCGGGTCGGAGCAGATCCTCACCCAGGACAGCCGCTACACGTTCCGCACCTGCATCCCGTCGGCGCCGATGGTTGCCGACCCGATCGCCCAGTACGTCGAGTCGGAGGGACTCACCCGGGTCGGGGCGATCGTCGCCGACTACGCCTGGGGTCAGGCCTTCCGGGCGGCGCTGGAGGACACGTTCGCCGACGTCGAAGGCGTCGAGTTGCAGATCGAGGTGGCGCCCGTCCCCGAGCAGGACTTCACGACCTACCTGCGCAACCTCGAAACCTTCGAGCCCGACATCCTCGTCGCCACCGGACACCCACCGGGCTCCGGAGCGATCACCGTGCAATCGGCTGACCTCGGGCTCGACATCCCGGTGACCGGTGCCTACTCGCCGCTGGCCGCCGTTGTCGGGGGCGCCGCCGACGCCGCCATTGGACGCTATTCCGACTTCGACTGCGCCGACTTCGCCAGCGAGGAGTACGCCGACCTGGCGACGCGGTATCTCGCCGCCTCGGACAACACGTTCATGGAGGACGATGCCGTCGCCGGCTACGGCATCGTGCAGATGATCGCCCAGTCCGTCGAGGCCGTCGGCGACGATCCCGTCGCCATCGCCGAGTACCTCCACAGCGAGACGTTCGACCTTCCCGCCTACCCCTTCGACATGAGCTGGACGGAGTGGGGCGAGATGGCGGCGGCGCAACCGGTGTTCTCGGTGATCGGCCCGGGGCCGGCACCCGAGGGCCTCAACGAGGCCGGCGACTGGTGGCCGGAAACGTTGATCGTGTCCGACCCACTCGAGCCGTACGTTCCCGGCTGAGGTCCACCTCGACGCCAACGTGCCGTTGCTCGAACTGGATGGTGTTCACAAGCACTTCGGCGGCCTGCCGGCTGTCAACGGCGTGACGTTCGGGGTCGACGAGGGCGAGATCCTCGCCCTCGTCGGTCCCAACGGCGCCGGCAAGAGCACCTTGCTGAAGGCGATCAGCGGCCTCGATCCGCCGACCGGCGGTTCGATCAGGTTGGGCGGCAGCGAGGTGTCGGGGCTGCCTGCCCATCGCGCCCGCCAGGCCGGCATCGCCATGGTCCTCCAGACGCCTCGCCCGTTCGCCGCGATGACGGTCCGGGAGAACGTCGTGCTCGGCGCCCTGTTCGGGTCGACCGAGGGGCGACTGTCGGAAGCGCACGCCTACGAGCGGGCCGAACAGGCACTCGGGTTCGTTCGCCTCGCCGGACGGGGCGACCACGACGTGGGGACGCTGAACCTCCACGAACAGCGCTTCCTCGAACTTGCCCGGGCCCTCGCCGGGCGGCCCCAGGTACTGCTCCTCGACGAGGTGATGGCCGGCTTGAACGACACCGAGTTACGAACCTCGATCGAGATCGTCCGCACGGCGCGCGACCAGCTCGGCGTGACCGTGATCTGGGTCGAACACGTGATGCAGGCAGTGCTCAGCCTGGCCGAGCGGATCGTCGTGCTCAACTTCGGCCGGGTGCTGGCCGACGGTGCCCCGCACGAGGTGATGCGCGAGCCCGCTGTGGTCACCGCCTACCTCGGCGTAGCGAATAAGGGTGGCGAGCGTGCTGGAGGTCGATGACCTCTCCGCCGGCTACCTCGGCGAGAACGTCGTCCACGGCGCGACACTGACCGTCGCCGAGGGGGAGGTGGTGGCCGTCATCGGCTCCAACGGGGCCGGCAAGACGACACTGTTCCGGGCCGTCTGCGGGCTACTCGGCATCTCACGCGGCACGGTGCGCTTCGACGGCCACGCCATCACGGGACGGCGGGCCCATCGCATCGCCCGACTCGGCCTCGCCTACGTCCCGGCCGAGCGGGACCTGTTCCCGCAGATGACCGTCAACGAACACCTCGACCTCGGCGCCTACCCAGGACGCCCGGACTCGACCCGGCGCGACCTCGTCTTCGCCTTGTTCCCCCGCCTCGCTGAACGGCAGCGGCAACGGGCGGCGACGATGAGCGGAGGCGAGCAGCAGATGCTCGCGGTCGGCCGGGCGTTGATGCGCAAGCCGCGCCTGCTCGTGCTCGACGAGCCGACCACCGGGTTGGCGCCGAAGCTGGCGGCCGATGCCTACGCCGCCCTCGGCGACCTGCGCGGCCACGGCCTCACCGTCGTCGTCGCCGAGCAGCAGGTCCCGCTGGCGCTGAGCATCGCCGACCGCGGCTACGTGCTCGAGAACGGCCGCATCGACCTCACCGGCACTGCCGGCGAGCTCTGGGACAACCCCGAAGTCCAACGCGCCTATCTGGGGATCGCGTGATGGCCGATTACTCCGCCACTTGTGAGACAGAATTGTCCGGTTCGCGGCTTCAGAATCGCAATTCGATCCCGGCGGTGCGCTCATGAGGGCGGTCATTCTCGATGGGATCGTGTTGGGGCTGCAGTTCGGGTTGCTCGGCGTCGGGCTGACCCTGATCTACGGGCTCGGCGGCATCCTCAACCTCGCCCAGGGCCAGATGGCCGTGCTCGGGGCAATTGTCGTCGCCCTGCTCACCGACGCCGGGCGAGCCGCAGGAATCGCCTCGGTGGCCGGCATCGCCGTCGCCGCCGTGCTTGGCATCGTTCTCGACCTCACGCTGATGCAGCCCGTCTACCGCAAGCACGGCGAACAGCGGGTGCTGCTCGGTCTGCTGTTGATGCTCGGCGTGGCTTTCATCATCGACGGCCTGCTCGTGTGGCGCTATCCGATCGAGGCGTTGAGCCTGCGCATCGGCGGCGACCCGATAACGATCCTCGGCGTACGAATGCGCACCGGGGCGTTGCTGGCGTCGGCGATCGCCCTCGCCGTCGGCGTCATGCTGATCGCCTTCTTCCGGCTGGCGACGCTCGGTAAGGCGATTCGGTCGGTGATCCAGCACGAGGAGGGCGCCCAGCTCTGCGGCATCAACCCGGCGACGATGCGCACGATGATCTTCGCCCTGAGCGGCGCGCTCGCCGGGCTCGTCGGTGTGACGAGGTCGATGACGTCGCCGGTCACGGTCACGACCGGAATCGACTTCACCATCCTTGCCCTGATCGTTGCCGTGGTCGGTGGGCTGGGGAGCGTGTCCGGAGCCCTCCTCGCCGGAGTGCTGCTCGGCATCGTCAACACCGTCAGCTCGTTCTACATCGGGTCCTACATCACGACGATCATGTTGCTCGTCGCCGCAGCCATCACGATCGTCGTGCGCCCCTCCGGCCTGCTTGGACGACCTCGATGACGGCGGCGACGCCGGCGACGGCAACGCTGGGCAAGCGGGCGTCCGTCGTGCGCGCCTACTTTCCGATCGTCGTCACCGGGCTGCTGCTAGCCCTCGTGCCGTTCCGCTACAGCGACTCGCGCACGATGATGGGCGTCATCATCGTCGGCATGTTGTTTGCCGCTTACGCCATCGGATTCAACGTCATCTTCGGCAGCACAGGGCAGCTGTTCCTGTGTGTCGGGGCACTCGCCGGCCTCGGCGGCTACACGTCGGCGATCCTCAGCGATCGAGTCGGCCTGCCGATGGTGGCGAGCATTGCCCTCGCCGCGATCGGCGCGGCGGTGGTGGGCGGATTGCTCAGCTGGGTCGCCGTCAGCCGGTCGCTCGACATCATCTTCACCGGCATCGTGACACTGGCGTTCTCTCTGTCGTTCGACAACCTGCTGCTCGGCCGCCGCGACCTGACCGGCGGCGAAACAGGTCTGGTCATCGACGCCGGCGCGGACACCTTCCTCGGCGAGCAGGTGGCGCCGTACTACGTGCTGCTCGCCCTCGTGCTCGTCTACCTTGTGCTGTACCGGCTGCTTCAGCGCTCCCACGTCGGGTGGGCCTTTCGGGCCCTGCGCGCCGACGAGATCGCCGCCGAGCTGGCCGGTGTCGATGTCAAGCGCTACCGCGTCACCGCCGGAGTGATCGGGTCGGCAATGCTCGGCGTGGCGGGCGCCGTGTACGCCCACAGCGAGGGGTTCATCGCCCCATCCACGTTCGCCTTCGGCCAGGTCGACGTCCGCGTCCTCGTGATGCTCGCCTTCGGTGGAATCGGCAGCCTGCTCGGACCGATCGTCGGCGCCGCCGCCTTCACGATCCTCGACGAATGGCTCGTGTCGTTCAACGAGCTGCGCCTCGTCATCTACGGCGTCGTGATCATCGTGTTGTTCCTCGGTTTCCAGCGCGGTGTGGTGCCCACCGTGCAGTCGCTGATCGCCCGCCACCGCCGCTGAACACCAGTCGGTTCAACGACTGCCGGTCGAGGGCGCGGACATCCGAGGCGACGAGTCCGGGATCTTCGAACGGTCCGAAGTGCCCGAACTCAGGTCGCTCGATGAGCTCGGCGTGCGGCAGGGCGGCAGCGAGGTGGCGACCGAGCCGCGCCGGATTGGGACCATCCTCCTCGCGGCCCACGCAGATGGCGACGGCCGCCGCGACGTCGCGCACCGTGGTCGTGTGCACCTTTGTCTCCGACTCGAACGTGCGCGCTTCGTCTTCGGGCAGACAGGCCAGGCGCACCGATCCGTCGGGAAGCTCGACGAACCCATCGTCGACGTACGCCTGTAGCACCTCCGGTTGCAAGGCATTCAAGGGTGGCCGGCTGGCGTACCGAGCCAGGGCGTCGTCGCGTGAGGGGAACGTCGCCCGGCGAGCCCGCGCCAGATCGGCCATCAGCCACTTCGCGGGCGGTTGATAGTCGTCGGGGAAGACGATCGGCTCGTACAAGAACATCCCGGTGAACGTCCCTGGCCGGCGCTCCTCGGCGAGAAGCAGGGCGGCACCACCCATCGAGTGGCCGAAACCGTAGGTCGGTGCCCCGATCCGCTCGACGGCGGCGAGCACGTCGTCGGCCATGCGATCCCACCCGAAGTCGGCGTTCCCGGGTCGTGCCGAGCGGCCGTGACCACGAAAGTCGAGGGCGACGACACGAAAGCGGTCGACGAGGGCGAGACCGAGCGGCCGGTACATCGTCGCGCAGAAGCCAGTGGCGTGGGCGAGGAGCAACGGTTCACCCGATCCGCCGAACTCGTAGCCGGCGATCTCCACACCGTCGGCGCTGTCAACCGTCCAGGACGGCTGGGTCGGCGCGTGGGTAGTGACATCGGGGTCGATCGGCGAGGTTCTACCAGACGCCGGGGTTGCGGCAGAATGCTGGGAGTGCCGATCAGCTTCACGACGGAGCCCTCCGCCTACCGTCACTGGCGACTGGACCTCGACGGTCCGGTGGCCACATTGACGATGTCTGTCAGGCCCGACGCCGGGCTGCGCGACGACTACGAGCTGAAACTCAACTCCTACGACCTGGCCGTCGACATCGAGCTGTACGACGCCGTCCAGCGGCTGCGCTTCGAGCACCCCGAGGTCAAGGTCGTCGTGCTCACGGGGGGTCTGGACGCGGGTCTGGGCAGTGCCCAGGGATCACGGATGTTCTGCGCCGGGGCCAACATCCAGATGCTCGCCGGGTCGTCGCACGGCGACAAGGTCAACTTCTGCAAGTTCACCAATGAGACGCGCAACGCCATCGAGCAGGCCAGCGCCGAATCGGGACAGACATGGATCGCCGCCGTCAACGGCACGGCGGCCGGCGGCGGCTACGAGCTCGCTCTGGCGTGCGACGAGATCCTCCTCGTCGACGACCGGGCATCGGCCGTCTCGCTCCCCGAAGTGCCGCTCCTCGCCGTCCTTCCCGGCACCGGCGGTCTCACCCGAGTCGTCGACAAGCGTCACGTGCGCCGCGATCTCGCCGACGTGTTCGCAACCCGCGCCGAGGGCGTCAAGGGTCAGCAGGCCGTCGATTGGGGACTGGTCGACGCCATCGCTCCACGAACCTCATTCGCCGACTTCGTGCGCGAACGTGCCGCGGTGCGGGCCGCAGGGTCCGACCGCCCGGACGATGCGGCCGGAGTCGTGCTCCCACCGCTCGCCCGCCGAATCGACGGCGACGATCTGCGCTACGAGTACGTCGACGTCATCATCGACCGCGACATCGGTGCGGCGCGCATCACCGTGCACGGACCAGCCGCGTCGCAACCGTCGACGCCTGACGAGGTGGTCGCCGCCGGGCCCGACGCGTGGGTCCTCGCCGCCGCCCGCGAGCTCGACGACGCGATCCTCCACCTCCGGTTCAACGAGCCGGACCTCGGCACCTGGGTGCTGAGCACCGAGGGCAGCACCGATGCCGTCGCCGCTGCCGAGGGGATCCTCGGCGACGACCACTGGCTGACCCGCGAGGTGCGCCTGTTCTGGAGTCGAACGCTCAAGCGTCTCGACCTGTCGGCGCGAACCCTGGTCGCCCTCGTCGAACCGGGAAGCTGTTTCGGCGGCACGCTTGCCGAGTTGGTGCTTGCCGCCGACCGCACGCTGATGCTCGACGGCACACGGGAGGACGTCGCCGCGCCGCCGGCGACATTGCGCCTGAGCGCCGCCAACGACGGCTGGTACCCGATGTCCAACGGGCTTTCCCGCCTGGCGACCCGTTTCTGGGGTCGTGACGGCGACCTGCAGAGCGCCCGCGAACTCGTCGGCAAGGATCTGCTCGCCGAGGAGGCGCTCGATGCCGGACTCGTGACCACTTCGCTCGACGAGCTCGACTGGGACGGCGACGTGCGCCTGCTGCTCGAGGAGCGAGCCAGCTTCTCCCCCGACGCCCTCACCGGCATGGAGGCGAACCTGCGCTTCGTCGGGCCGGAGACGATGGAGACGAAGATCTTCGCCAGGTTGACGGTGTGGCAGAACTGGATCTTCCAACGACCGAATGCCGTCGGCCCGGAGGGAGCGCTGCGCAGCTACGGCACCGGCTCCCGACCGACCTACGACCGTGCGAGGGTGTAGGTCATGAGCGCCGCGGATATTGACGCCAAGATCCCCAACAACGTCGACCTCGCCGACGACCGCCGGTTGCAGCGGGCCCTGGAATCGTGGCAGCCGAAGTTCATCGAGTGGTGGAAGCAGCTCGGGCCGGTCGCCTTCCAGGACAACCCGGTCTATCTACGCACGGCTATCGACGTCGGCCAAGAAGGCTGGGCGAACTTCGACTACGTCGAGATGCCCGACTATCGCTGGGGGATCTTCCTCGCCGAGCCCGAGCCGGATCGGCGCATCGCCTTCGGCGACCACCTCGGCGAACCGGTCTGGCAGGAGATCCCCGGCGAGCACCGAGCCGACCTGCGCCGGCTCGTCGTGGTCCAGGGCGACACCGAACCCGCGTCGGTCGAGCAGCAGCGCCACCTGTGCACGAAGGCACCGAGCCTGTACGACCTGCGCAACCTGTTCCAGGTCAACGTCGAGGAGGGCCGCCACCTGTGGGCGATGGTGTACCTGCTGCACCGGTACTTCGGCCGCGATGGTCGCGACGAGGCCGACGAGTTGCTCGAGCGGCATTCCGGCGACGCCGACAACCCTCGCATCCTCGGCGCCTTCAACGAGCCGACCCCGGACTGGCTGTCGTTCTTCATGTTCACCTACTTCACCGATCGCGACGGCAAGTTCCAGCTCGCCTCGCTCCGTGAGTCAGGTTTCGACCCGCTCTCGCGCACCTGCGACTTCATGCTCAAAGAGGAGGCCCACCACATGTTCGTGGGGGCGACCGGCGTCGGCCGGGTGGTCGAACGAACCGTCGAGCTGATCAAGGAGCACGACACCGACGACATCCGCCCGTTCGGTGGAATCGACGTGCCGACGCTGCAGCGCTACCTCAACTTCCATTGCAGCGTGTCCCTCGACCTGTTCGGCGCCGAGACCTCGACGAACGCGGCGAACTATTTCGCCGCCGGGCTGAAGGGTCGGTTCCACGAGGAGCGCCGGGACGACGACCACAGGCTCCACGGGGCGACGACGATCGTGCCCCAGGCCACCGATGAGGGGATCGGCGAGCGCGAGGCGCCGGCGATCGCCGCCCTCAACGAAACGTTGCGCGCCGACTTCGTCGCCGACTGCCGCAAGGGCCTCGATCGGTGGAATCGCTCGCTCGCCGCAGTCGACGAGAAGCTCGTGCTTCCCCACGTCGGCTTCAATCGCCACGTCGGTACGTTCGCCGGGCGGCGAGTGAGCCCGGATGGACGACTCGTGTCGGAGGAAGAGTGGGCGGCCGACGTGGCGTCGTGGCTGCCCAGCGACGACGACCGGGCGTACGTCGAGTCGCTGATGGTCGGCGTGACCGAGCCCGGCAAGATCGCCGGCTGGGTGGCTCCGCCGTCGACCGGGATTCACGCCCGACCGGTCGACTTCGAGTACGTGCGGATCTGACCCGTGGAAGTTGTGCTCAGATGCGAGCGACCGACCGCCAGCGAGGGAGCGGCCAGCAACGGCCTGCGTGGCCGGGGAACGCAATGATCGAGTACAACGCGTGCGTCGACCTGCTCGACCGCAACGTCGAGGCGGGCCGCGGCGACCACGCGGCGGTCATCACCCGCCAGCGCGCTGTGAGCTACGCCGAGCTGCTCGACGAGGTCGCCTCGACGGCGGCCGGACTGCGTCGCCTCGGCGTCGTCGCCGAGCAGCGCGTGGCGATGGTGATGCTCGACTCGATCGAGTTCTACGACGTCTTCCTCGGCACTCTCCGCATCGGCGCTGTGCCGGCACCGGTCAACCCGATGTTGCCCGGACGGGACGTCGGGGCGACCGTCGCCGCCAGCCGCGCCAGGGTGCTCGTCGTGTCGGCCGAGCGGGCAATGGAGCTCGAGAGCATCCGTGCCGCCGCACCGGAGGTGTCCACGGTGATCGTCACCGGATCCTCGGAGTGGGAGGCACTCCAGTCCGGCGGCGCTGATGGTGGGGATCCATGGGCGACGTGGGACGAGTCGCCCGCGTTCTGGCTGTGCACGTCGGGGTCGACGGGGCGGCCGAAGCTGGCCATGCACCGGCACATCGATCTGCGCGTCACGGCCGACACCTATGGCGCCGACGTGCTTGGGGTCAGGCCGGACGACCGCTGCTATTCGGTCGGACCGATGTTCCACGCCTACGGGCTCGGCAACTCCCTCTCGTTCCCCTTCGCAGTCGGCGCCACCGCCCTCGTCGAGCCGACTAGGCCGCCGACGCCGGCGCTGGTCGGCGACATCGCCACGTCGCTGCGGCCGACGCTGCTGTTCTGCATTCCGACGGTCTGCGCCGCGCTGTGCGCGTCCGAACTGCCTGCCGACACATTCGCCTCGGTGCGGTTTGGCGTGTCCGCCGCCGAGCCGCTGCCCGCCGAGACGTTCCACCGCTTCGAGGATCGCTTCGGGGTACAGCTCCTCGACGGCATCGGCTCGACGGAGATGACTCACATCTACCTGTCCAACCGTCCGAGCGACGTCCGCCCGGGAACCTCGGGCCGGCCGGTTCCCGGCTACCGGGTGGAGGTCGTCGACGACGAGGGCCGCCCGGTCCCGCCCGACGTGGCCGGCCACCTCAGGGTGAGCGGCGACTCGATGGCCATCGGCTACTGGTGCGACAGCGCGGCGACGCGCAACAGCTTTCGCGGCGACTGGTTGCGCACCGGCGACATGTACTCGTGCTCCGCCGACGGCTACTACACGTACCTCGGCCGCAGCGACGACATGCTACGCGTCGGCGGCGAGTGGGTCTCCCCGGCCGAAGTCGAGGCCGTGCTCGTCCGCCATCCGGCGGTGCTCGAGACCGCCGTCGTCGGCTTTCGCGACGGCGACGGGATCCAGCGGCCGCAGGCCTTCGTCGTGGCGACGCCCGGTGCGACCGTTGACGAGGCAGAGCTGGAGGTGCTCTGCAAGGCCGAGCTCGCCGGGTTCAAGCGGCCACGCCGGTACACCGTCGTCGACGCCCTGCCGAAGACGGCGACGGGCAAGATCCAGCGCTACGTGCTGCGCGAGGAGGCGAGCCGATAGGCGAGCCGACCCAGAATTACGGCCGCTTTGTTTCGGCTGCGTAGCAGCCGAAACACCAACTGTGACGGAGCACCGACGTTGCCTATCCGCTCAAGCCCTAACGAGTCGTGACGAGCGCGGTCCGGTTGGTCATCGACGGAGGCGAACTGGAGGTCAGAGTCGACGAGGCCGACGCCGGCGCCGAGCACCGTCCTCCGCTCGTGTTTCTCCACGAAGGGCTCGGTTCGATCGCCCAGTGGCGCAGCTTCCCCGACGACGTCCGTCGCAACGTCGGCGGTCCGGCCACCGTGGTCTACTCACGGCACGGCTACGGGTCGAGTGCCGTCGTCGAGCATGCCAGGACTCCCGACTACATGCACGACGAGGCCGATGTGGTCCTTCCCGAGTTGCTCGTCGAGCTCGGGATCGAGCGGCCGCTACTCGTCGGTCACAGCGACGGCGCCTCGATCGCTCTGCTCTACGCCGGCGCCGGGCGACCGGTCGCCGGGCTCGTCCTGTTGGCGCCCCACGTGTTCGTCGAGGATCGATCGATCGATGGCATCGAAGCGGCCCGCGTTGCGTTCGCCGAGACCGACCTCGCCGAACGGCTGGCTCGCTACCACCGAAGCCCCAAATCGACGTTTCGCGGGTGGAACGACGTGTGGCTGTCTCCGGAGTTCCGGTCGTGGAACATCGAGGAGCGGCTGCCGCCGATCGACTGCCCCGTGCTGCTCGTGCAGGGTGCCGACGACCAGTACGGCAGCCTCGCCCAGCTCGACGCCATCGAACGCGGCGTCGGCGGGCCGTGCCGGCGCATCGTGCTGCCGGGCGTCGGCCACTCGCCCCACCTCGAAGCCCCAGACCCAACCCGCGACTCCGTCGTCGCGTTCATCGGCGCCCTCCCAGACCAACCGATGGTCGCGCGACGGCGGGGTCGCGGGAGGCCGTGACACCCTCGACGTACGATGCAATCGTGACCACGTACGACGTGCCGACGAGTCTGTCGCCCAGCAGGGTGGAGGCGTTCACGTCGTGCCCGATGCTGTTTCGGTTCGTCAGCATCGAGAAGATCGACGACCCGCCGTCGATCCACACCACGCGGGGATCGCTCGTCCACCGGGCCCTCGAGCTGGCGTTCTCCCATCCCGCCGCCGATCGCACGCCGGAGGTGTTCGCTGGCGCCGTCGACACGGCAATCGCCGAATACCGCCGGCTCCCCGATCTCATCCGCCTCGGCCTCGACGATGAGCACACCGAGGGACTGTTCGCCGAGTGTCGCCGGCTCGTCGACAACTACCTGCGCATGGAGAATCCCCGCGATGTCCAGGCGATCGGCCTCGAGCTCTCGCTCGGGGCGAAGATCGACGGACTGACCTTGCGTGGGATCATCGACCGCCTCGACCTGCGCGACGGTGAGCTTGTCGTGACCGATTACAAGACCGGAAGGTCGCCGTCGACAAACTGGGAGCTGCGCAGCCTGTCCGGCGTGCGCTTCTACGCCCTGCTGTGCCAGCAGGTGTTCGGCCGGCTCCCGGCGGCGGTCCGCCTGCTCTACCTCGGCTCCGGCGAGATCATCGAGGCGACGCCATCCGAGCAGGCCACCAAGTTCGTCGCCGCCCGCGCGGCGGCAGTGTGGAAGGCAGTCGAGCGAGCCTGCCTCACCGGCGACTTCAAGCCGCACCCGACCGCGTTGTGCGAGCTCTGCGCCTTCCGTCCGTGGTGCCCGGCGTTCGGCGGCGACTCGGAGCGGGCTGTCGTGGAGGCGCCGCTCGCCTTCGGGCTGACCCCCGCGTGAAACCGGTTGCCCGGTTCGACGCCTGGGCGGACGAGCAACTCGAGCTGATCCGCGGCAAACCCGTCGCCGACGCCGTGTTCACGACGGCGAGCAAATTGGGTGAGTTCAGCGTGATCTGGCACCTCACCAACGTCGTGCGCGGCGCCACCGGCATCGGCACCGCCAGGCAGATCCCCGTGTTCGCCGCGCTCGTCGGCGCCGAAAGCCTCGTCGTCAACCAGGGGATCAAGCGCCTGTTCCGGCGCACCCGGCCGACCGAGTCGGGCGACGAGCGCTTCCCCGTGCGTCGGCCGACGACCTCGTCGTTCCCGTCCGGGCACGCCAGCTCGGCCGCGTTCGCCGCCACGGTGCTGACCGGATGGGACGGCCGTCGCCTCGCCCCGCTGTGGTGGACGCTGGCCTCCACGGTCGCCGTGTCACGCGCCTACGTGCGCATCCACCACACCTCCGACATCGTCGCCGGCCTCGCCGCCGGCGCCGCCCTCGGCGTCGCAGCCCGCCGCCTCCTCCGGGCGGTCGACCTCGGCTGAATCAAGGGCGCCACGTGGCAGGCTGGTTGTATGGCCGACGACGAACCGGCGCCCGCGGCGGTCTCCGTCGCCGATCGCCAGATGAGCGACGCCGAGGCGCTGATGTGGCGCGTCGAGAAGGACCCGTTCCTGGCGTCGACGTTCGGAGCGGTGACGCTGCTCGACCGGGCGCCGGATTTCGACCGCCTCCGCAAGCGGATGGACGCCGCGGTCCATGCGGTTCCCCGCCTCGGCTGGCGGGTCCAGCCCAACCCCACCGGATTGGGCGCGCCGATCTGGGCGGACGACCCCGACTTTGACATCGACCTCCATGTCCGCCGCGTCGCCCTGCCATCGCCCGGCACGCGGCGACAGCTTCTCGACCTGGCCAGCCTGTTCGTTCTCGATCCGCTCGACCGCACCCGCCCGCTGTGGCAGTTCCTGGTTGTCGAGGGTCTGGAAGGCGGCCAGGCCGCCCTGCTCACGAAGATGCACCACACGATCACCGACGGGATCAACGGCGTGCGCATGTCGATGCAGTACGTCGACCTCACCCGCGATGCAACCGAGCCGGTCGGCGGCCGGGTCGAGGGCCACGAGCCGGCACCGGCGCCATCGACGAACCCCGTCGACACGATGCGCAGCTACGTGCACGCCACGTTCCGCCTGCCGATCAGCATCGCTCGCCAGGTCGGCGAGTTGCTCGCCGATCCGGCGTCGATCCCGACGGCAAGTTCGGCGGCGATCGGCGGCCTGCGGGGCGCGCTCAGCCAGCTCTCCGACGCCGACGCCGCCCGCTCACCGCTGTGGACCGAGCGTTCGATGCGCCGGCGGCTGGAGGTCGTGCGCGCTCCGTTCGCGTCGACCCGGTCGGCGGCCAAACGACTGGGTGGATCGCTGAACTCGGCGTTCCTCACGGTGTGCGCCGAGGCCGCCCACCACTATCACGTGATCAAGGGCTCTCCGGTACCTGAGCTGCGCGCCTCGATGGCCGTGAGCACGCGCACCAAGGACTCCGGCGCCAACGCCTTCGGACTCGTCAAGCTGCTCGTCCCGACCGGCGAGATGACCATCACCGAGCGCTTCCAGCGCGTCGCCGAGGTCGCTGAATCGGCGGTGAGCAGTGGCCGGGCCGCGTCGATGGACGCTCTTGCCGTGGTCACATCGGCGCTGCCGACTTCGCTGCTCACCAGGGTCGCCCGCCAGCAGGCGCAAAGCGTCGACTTCGCCACCTCGAACGTGCGGACATCCCCGGTCCCGTACTTCATCGCCGGGGCGAAGGCGCTCGGGACAAACGCCATCGGACCGCTCGGCGGCGTCGCCTTCAACGTCACGATGCTGTCGTACGTCAAGCATCTCGACCTCGGCGTCAACATCGATGCCGCCGCCGTCGACGATCCCGCACTGCTCGCCACCCTCCTCGACGACGCCTTCCGCCGCCTGCGCCGCGCCCGCTGAATTCCGGTCTGTCGGCTCAGCGGCCGAGTTGGAAGCGAACCGCTTCCTCGAGCGTTGGAAAGTCGAACCGGAAGCCGACGGCGTCGAGTTTGCTCGGCGTCGCTCGCATGCTGGCCAAGAGCAGTTCCCGGCCGGCATCGCCGAGGACGGCACCGACGGCGACGGCCGGCAGCGGCACGACCGTCGGTCGGCGCAGGACGCGGCCGAGCGTCTTGGTGAAATCGAGGTTGGTCACCCCGCCCGGTGCCACTGCGTTGACCGGACCGCGCAGGCGATCATCGTGGATTGTCTGGTAGATCGCCCCGACAAGGTCGTCGATGGCGATCCAGCTGACGTACTGCCGTCCGTCGCCGACCTTCCCACCGACGCCGAGGCGGAACGGGAGGAGCAGGCTCGATACCGCTCCGCCGCGCCCGGAGATGGCGATCCCGTTGCGGAGGTTGACAACCCGGATGCCGGCCGAAGCGGCGGGTGCGGTCGCACCCTCCCAGTCGACGCACAGCGCGGCCAGGAACCCGTCGCCCGGCGGTGAGTCCTCGTCGACCACGACGTCGCCACGGTCGCCATAGAAATTGACCCCGGACATCGACACGAGTACTCGTGGTGGTCGGCGCAAGCGCGCGAGCGTTTCGCTGAGCAGCAAGGTGCCGTCGACTCGACTCCGGCGGATGCGCCGCCGGCGAGCCTTCGTCCACGGTGGCCGGATGCTCTCGCCGGCGAGGTGGACGACGGCGTCAAACCCTTCGAGTTGCTGGACGTCGAGCACGCCTCGGGACGGATCCCAGCTGATCTCGTCCGGGCCGCTGGCCGCCCTGCGCACGAGGCGAACAACGCTGTGCCCGGCGGTGGTGAGGAACGGCACGAGCTCGCCACCGATCAGCCCGCTCGCTCCCGTGACAGCGACTCGCAGGGGCGCTCCGCCGGCAAACTCCGCCTGGCGGGCGAGATCGGTTTTCGTGCGCCGGTGGCGGAAGGCGAACATCCGCGGAAGGTGACGGCGCACGACCAGGTCGCCGAGCGGGCCGACCGATGCCTCGTACTCGACCTTGTCCTCGAGCACGCTTCGCGAGTCGCCTGTGTCCTCGAAGCTGTGGGTGTGCACCCAAGTCCGCACCGGGCCACTGAGCATGCGGTCGACGAACTGCGCATTGCGTTCGAACCCGCTGTGCTCGGCCACCCAGTCGGTGGGAACCGGCCCGACGGCGATGCGCAGGCGGACCCTGTCACCGTCGTGGATCGTGCCGTGCCGCTCGAGGATCCGGTAGCGCTTCCACGGCGGCAGCAAGCGTTCGAGGGCGCCCTCACGCTCGTGCCAAGCGAACAGCGCTTCGACAGGAACGGGAACGGAGCAGCGACTGGTGAACGTGTTCAGACTGATTCGGCTGGCACTGCCGTGAGCAGCGTGCGGACGTCGAGCAGCAGGTCGGCGACTTCGACGCTCGACACCACCTCGCGGTTGCTCACCCGTCCGAGCGCCTGATCGATCACTGCCAGCGCCTCGGCGATCACGGCGTCGTGGAACTCGCTGGTCTGCGGTTGATCGATGCTCTCGGTCATCGCCCACCACCGTACCCGCGGCACAGCGCACCCGCGACGTCATTCACAGGATCGTTACGCTCGCCGCCCATGGAACTGGCAGACGCCCATGTGGTCGTGACCGGAGCGGGGCGCGGGATCGGCGCCGCCCTGGCCCGACGTTTCCATGCCCAGGGCTCCCGCGTCGTGGTCGCCGACGTCCTCGATCCGGCCGGCATCGCGGGCAGCCTCCCCGGCGCCGTGGCGATCGTCGCCGACGTCGCCACCGAGCAGGGCAACGTCGATCTGATCGACGCCGCCGAGGAGGCGTTCGGTCCGATCGACCTGTTCTTCGCCAACGCCGGCGTCGCCATCGGCACCGACCTGACGACGTCCGAGGACGAATGGCGGCTCGCCTTCGACGTCAACGTCAACGCCCATCGCTGGGCGGCGGCGCGCCTGCTCGACGGGTGGCTCGACCGTGGTCGCGGGTACTTCTGCTCGACGGCGTCGGCCGCCGGGCTGCTCTCGCAGATCGGCTCGGCGCCGTACACCTTGACGAAGCGGGCGGCGGTGGCCTTCGCCGAGTGGCTGTCGATCACGTATGGGGATCGAGGCATCAGCGTCACGTGCCTGTGCCCACAGGGGGTCAACACGGCGATGCTGCAGAACTCGCTGGGGGGCGGGACCGACGCAGTGAGGGCCTCGGGAGCGGTGCTCGAGCCAGAGGACGTCGCCGATTTGACCGCCGAGGCAATCGCCGACGAGCGCTTCCTCGTCCTCCCCCACCCCGAGGTCCACGAGTACGCCCTGCGCAAGGCGACCGACATCGAACGGTGGCTGGCCGGGATGCGCCGGCTCAACCGCCGCGTGGCCGGGCCTCCCACTGAGCGATACCGTCCCACGCATGAGTGAAACCGCCACCGACGCTCCGTCATCGCCGTTCTCCGACATGCTCCGCGAGCTCTATCACGGACGCTCGTGGGTGTCCGCTCCGGCCGTGTCCTCCGACGGCAAACGCATCGCCTTCGTGGTCGCCACCATCGACCTCGACGAGAACAAGACGACGAGTCGAGTGTGGCTGACCGGCCCCGACGGTGACCCGGCGCCGGTCACAGCCGGACCGAACGACGCCCAGCCGGCCTGGTCGCCCGACGGCCGGTTCCTCGCCTTCACGTCCAAGCGCGGTGAGAAGGAGAAGGAGGCGACCCTCCACGTCATGCCGGTGAGCGGCCCCGGAGAGGTGCGCACGCTCGGGTCGATGTCCGACGGCTTCGTCCAACCGACGTGGTCCCCGAACGGCAAGCTGATCGCCTTCATCAGCCGCACACGGGACAAGCGCTACGACGCCAAGGACGAGAGCTGGCAGCCGCCGCGCAAGATCGAGACGTTCTACACGCAGCTCAACGGCGAGGGCTGGGTGGTCGATCGCCCTAACCACGTGTACGTGATGTCCGCCGACGGCACCGGCACACCGCGCAACCTCACTCCCGGGCCATACCACCACGGCGGAGTCTCCTGGCTCCCCGACTCCAGCGCCGTCGTCACGGGTGCCAGCCGCCACGAAGGGTGGGACCTCGACCTCGCCACCGACCTCTACCTCGTGCCGCTCGAGGGTGAGCCGCAGACGCTCACCGCGCAGACCGGCCAATACGCCCTGCCCTCCGTGTCTCCCGACGGCACGCGAGTAGCGCTGCTCGGCAGCGACGACCCGATGCTCGAGCCGCAGAACTCATCAGTCGGGATCATCCCCATCGACGGCGGGGAGATCACCTGGATCTCCTCGGCGATCGACCGTCACTGGCAGCCCTACGGAAGCGCCCGTCAGCCGATTTGGACGGACGACAACACGCTGCTCGCCGTCGTCGAGGACCGCGGCGAGACACACCTCTACGAGTTGGCCGCCGACGGGTCGCGCGCGCCACTGGCGCTCACCAAGGGCCTGCTCGCCGTGCAGGGCTTCGACGCCGCCGGAGGGACGGTGGCGATGGCCCAGGCGACCGTGCAACGCCCCGCCGAGCTGGTCACGCTCGACGGCCAGGTGACGACGTTGACGGAGTCGTGGTCGGACTGGGAGAAGTTCACCGTCCCGTGCACCGACGGCAGCGACGAGATCGACGCCTGGATCATGCGACCCAAAGAGTTCGATGAGACGGCGACGTATCCCGTCCTGCTGAACGTCCATGGCGGACCGTTCACCCAATACGGCGAAACGTTCTTCGACGAGGCCCAGATGCAGGCCGCGGCCGGGTTCGTCGTGCTGATGTGCAACCCGCGGGGCGGCAGCGGCCGGCACACCGCGTGGGGACAGTCGATCCGCGGCCCGAAGGCCGAGAAGGTGCCGGGTACCGGCTGGGGATCGGTCGACGTCGACGACGTGATGGCGGTGCTCGACCACGCCCTCGCCAACTACTCGTTCTGCGACGCCGATCGGGTCGGCATGCTCGGCGGCAGTTACGGCGGTTACATGGCGACGACGCTGGCCGGCCGGTTCAGCGATCACTTCCGGGCGATCTGCAGCGAGCGGGCGGTCAACAACATGGTCACCGAGGAGTACACGTCCGACATCGCCACGGTGTTCCGGGCGGTCAACGGGACGTCGATCATCGACGACCCCGACGAGTTCGTGCGCATCTCACCGATTCGCCACGTTCGAGACATCACGTGTCCGGTGTTGATCGTCCACTCCGAGGACGACCTGCGTTGCCCGATCAACCAGGCCGAGGAGCTGTTCGTCGCCCTCCGCCTGCTCGGCAAGGACGTCACCTTCTACCGCTTCCCGGCGGAGAACCACGAGCTTTCACGCAGCGGATCCCCGGTGCACCGCAAGATGCGCGCCGAGATCATCCTCGAGTACTTCACCGACAAGCTCGCCCCCCGCTAACCCATCCGAGTGTTTCGTGCACTTCGGGCAACCTGTCGCGGTTGAGCACCGAATCGGTGCTCAACCGCTGCAGGTTCGGTGACGACGCACGCGCGTGACACAGCTGCCGTAGAGTCGGGTCCACCGACTCCCTCCAGTGAGATCACTCGTCAGGGAGTCGACCGATGTCCGCTTGGGAGTCCGTGCTGGCCGCCGAATTGAGCAGTCACCACCACGTCACCACGCGCAAGCGTCTCCAACGGCTCGGGGTCAGTCGCCGAGTGATCGACGGGCTGTGCCAGCGCGGCCGACTCGAGCACATCGGCCGTGGCGTGCTTGTCTGCCCATCGGGACCCGAGACGTTCGAGCATCGCCTCGCCGTTGCCTGCGCGCTATCGGGCGGGGTGATCACGTTCCCGACCGCCGGCAAGGTGTGGAAGTTTCGCAAGACGCCGACGTTGAAGACTGTGCACGTGACGATCGCTCGACACCACGCGTCGATCACGGTGCCGGACTGGATCGTCGTCCATAGCTCCCGCGAATTGCCACGTTGCGACATCGTGTACCGGCGTGATGGCATTGTGGTGACGTCTCCGCCCCGCACCACGGTCGACGCGGCCGCGTGGCTCGAAGCCGACGACCTCGAATCGCTGATCGAGCAGGGCATCGAGCGGAGCTTCTTCACCGTTCCTACCCTGTGGGCCCACGCTCGTCGGCTGTGCGGTCGCGGTCGGCGGGGGAGCAGCCGATTCATCGACGTTCTCGGTAGGCGCGAGCCGTGGCGACGCGCGGTCGACTCGGACTACGAGCTGCGGCTGGAGCGAGCCATGCGAGCCGCAGGCTTTCCTCCGCTGACGCGCCAGCATCCCGTGCAGATCGGGCCTCGGCAGATCATCCATCCGGATCTCGGCATTCCTGAGGACGGCTTCTTCGTCGAGGTCGACCACCTGTCCTGGCACGGCGCGCGCCGGGAGGGCGCCTACGACCGTCGGCGCGACCGCAAGGTCAGGGCGAGCACGGGGTTTCACGTAGAGCGGGTCACCGACATCGACATCGATCACGACCTCGAGGACACGATCGCAGATCTACTGACGGTCTGGCATCGAGTGCGGGCCCGGCGGTGAAGGGCGGCTGGTGGTGGGGGCTCGCGTTGGTGGTGCTGCTCGCTGGTGTCGCCGCGTCGATCCTCGCCGTCACGACGCAAAGCGATGGCGCCACCTCGCTGCCCCCGGACGTCGGGGTCATCGAGTGGGTGATCGACGGCGACACCGTCGACATCGACATCGGCGGACGGGAAGAGCGGGTGCGGCTGATCGGCATCGACACCCCCGAGCTGCACACGGACACCGGAGATCCCGAGTGCATGGCCGAGGAGGCTCGGGAGTTCAGCGTCTCCCAACTCACGGTCGGGACGGAGGTGCGACTGGAGCGCGATGTCGTCGGCCGTGACGACTACGGCCGGCTGCTCGCTTACGTCTTCCGACGCGCCGACGGCCTGTTCGTCAACGAGGCGATCGTCGCCGGCGGCTACGCCAAGCCGTTGACCATCACGCCCAACGACGCCTACGCCGATCGCTTCGTGGCGGCGGCCACCGCGGCCGAGGCCGCCCGGATCGGCCTCTGGGCCGCGTGCGCCGGATAGCTCACCAGCCGAGGCCGCGAGTCGTTCAAGCGATCGTCGACTGAGCCAGCTCTGCCGGGCCGAAGTCGAACAGCCCAGAGCGGCGGCAGCGAGTGAGGGTCGGTTCCGACGTCTCGTATTCATCGGATGTCTGAATAGGATGCGGGTGATCTCGAACACGGCCAAGGGGGCGCCAGATGTCATCCACGGTTGCCGACACGGTCGGCTTCACCAGCGACCGCTTCGGCATGTTCATCCATTTCGGCCTGTACAGCGTCGCCGGGCGCCACGAGTGGGTGAAGAACCGTGAGCGTCTCACCGACGAGCAGTACCTGCCGTACTTCGAGCGGTTCGATCCCGATCTCTTCGACGCCCGCGAGATCGCGGCGATGGCCCGGCAGGCCGGAGCGCGCTACGTCGTGCTCACGACGAAGCACCACGACGGCTTCTGCCTGTGGGACTCCAGCCTCACCGACTACACGTCGGTCGCTGCGACGGGCCGTGATCTCGTGGCCGAGTACCTCGCCGCGGTGCGAGCCGAGGGTCTCAAGGTCGGCTTCTACCACTCGGTCATCGACTGGCACCACCCTGACTTCACGGTTGACCGGTTCCACCCATTGCGCGGCGGCGATCTCACTGCCCTCAATGCCGGCCGCGACATGACTCGCTACCGCGCATATCTCCACGGCCAGGTCCGTGAGCTGCTGTCCGGGTACGGCAAGATCGACGTGCTCTTCTACGACTTCACCTATCCCGGCGAGGTTGACGGACTGCCTGGCAAGGGCCCGCAGGACTGGGACGCCGAGACCCTGCTGGCGCTCACTCGTGAGCTGCAGCCCGGTATCGTCGTCAACGACCGCCTCGGCATCTCGGCCGACTACACCACGCCAGAGCAGTTCCAGCCGACGTCGCCAGTGACCGATCGAGACGGAAATCTCGTCGTGTGGGAGGTCTGCCACACGATCAACGGATCGTGGGGCTACGACCGTGCCAACCTGGCCTACAAGGCGCCCGAACTGCTCGTCCAGATGCTCATCGCGTCGGTCGCCAACGGCGGCAACATGATCCTCAACGTTGGCCCGACCGGCCGGGGCTCGATCGATCCCCGCGACGCGGCGGCCTTCCGGGCGGTCGGCGACTGGATGCGGCTGCACAGCCGGTCCATCCACGGCTGCGGCCCCACTGACTTCGCACCGCCGGCCAACTGTGTGTACACGAAGCGCGGCAACCGGTTGTATGTCCACCTGCTGGCGTGGCCCTTGCATCACCTGCATCTTCCCGGGCTGGCCGGCAGGGTGCGCTTTGCTCAGCTGCTCAACGACGGTGCCGAGGTTGCCGTCGAGCGCCATGCCGGGGGCGGGACGTCGCCAATCGATCCGCCTGGACAGGCGCCCGATACGGTCACCATTCGCCTGCCGGTCGTCCGTCCCGATGTCCTCGTGCCCGTCGTCGAGCTGTTCCTCGACGACTGACGCAGGGTGACCGGCGTCACTCGAACGTGTCTGAAGTTCTTTGACAAACATCGGAGGTGTGTTCTTGACAAACATCGGAGGTTTGTTACAGTAAGCGGCCTAGCGGGGATCCGTCCCTGCGGGCCAAGGGGGATTTCATCGATGTCGAATCTCAAGGTTGCGCGTCCGGATCGCCGTTGTAGGGCACGCGCGCTCGCGACCGCGACCGCACTACTTGCCGTCCTCGCCGGCGGCACGACGGTGATCGCCAGCGGAAGCGGAACGACTCCACCAACGGGTGAAGACGTAACGCTCCGCTGGCAGATGTGGACCGGCCCCGAGGATCAACCGCTCTTCGAGTCGATGGCCGATCTCGTGACCGAGCAGTACCCCAACATTCACGTCGAGTTCGAGCCGACCATTTTCAACGACCACTGGACCGGATTGGTCACTGCTGCCGCGGCGGGCAACCTCCCGTGTCTCGCCGGACTACAGAGCCTGCGAACGCTCGGGTTCGGCGACGTCTTTGTTCCGCTCGACGACATGGTCGCGTCGAGTGGTCTCGACATCGAGGACTTCAACCCGACGATCCTCGACGGCCTGACGCTCGACGGCAATGTGCTCGCGCTGCCGTACGACGTCGGCCCCGTTCTGGTCTTCTACAACAAGGACGCGTTCGCCGACGCCGGTGTCGCCGAACCAGCGCTCGACTGGACTGCCGAGGACTTCCAGGCGGCGGCCGAGGGCGTGGCCAGCGACGACATCGACGGTGTGGTCCTGTGGTCCGACATCTTCTTCGTCGAGCCGATGATCTTCGGATACAACGGGTCGCGGCTCGTCGACGAGGACAACCAGATCACCCTCGACAATCCTGACACGGTCGCCGGGCTCGAGTGGTACGTCGGTCTCGCCTCGTCCGACGCGGCGACCCCGATGGGTGGCGCCAATTACAACCCGACGGCGCTGTTCAGCAGTGGCGAGGCGGCGATGACGACGGGCGGCCCGTGGGACATCCAACCGATCTTGGCAGACGCCGACTTCGAGATCGGCGTGGCGGTGGTGCCGGGCGGCCGGACGCTGTCGGCTGGTTCCGGGTTCGGCATCACCCAGGACTGCGACCATCCCGACGAGGCCTTCCAGGCCCTGTCGGTTCTCACCGGCCCCGAGGCACTCGCCATGATCGGCGAGGCCGGCCGCGGCTACCCGGCCCGCGAGTCGCAGACCCAGCTGTATTACGACAACTTCCCGGTCGCCACCGAGGCGCTCACCACATCGTGGGAACAGTCCGAGCCGTTCCGCGGAGCCGAGCTCTACGACCAGCTGAACGCCCAGGTCCTCCAGTTCCTCCCGTCGGCGGTCAGCGGCGACATCTCGGTGGAGGACATGATCGCAGACGTTCAAGACGCCGTCGGCGCATGAACGGGTGACCGTCCGGAGGCACGAGGGTCGCGCGTCCGCCGGGTTCATCCTCCCGGCGGCTGCCGGCCTCGCGGTCTTCACCGTCATCCCGATCGTCGCGGCGATCGTCCTCAGCCTGTTCGACTACCCGTTGATCGGCGACGCCAGGTATGTCGGGCTCGCCAACTTCCGCCGGCTCTTCAATACCGATCCGCTGTTCTGGCAGGTCTTCCGCAACACGTTCGTGTTCGTGCTGTGGTACGTGCCGGCGAATTTCGTGATCTCGCTCGCCCTCGCCGCGTTGATTTCGCCGAGGATCAAGGGGCGCTCGGCACTCCGCACCGTCTTGTTCGTGCCGGTCGTTGCCCCCCTCATCGCCAGCGCCGCCATCTTCCGGCTGATCTTCGACCGCCGGGGCATCGCCAACCAGATCCTCGGCACGTTCGGCATCGACGGGCCGAACTGGACCCTCGAGCCGCGTTGGGCGATGTTCGCCGTCGTCGTGCTCTCGCTCTGGCTCGCCGTTGGCTACAACATCGTCGTCTACTCGGCGGCGCTCGACGCCATCCCCGACTCGGTGCTCGACGCGGCGACGATGGACGGCGCCAGCTCGTGGACCCGCTTCTGGCGGATACAGGTTCCACTCATCACGCCGTCGATCTTCTTCGCGACCGTGCTCACGCTCATCACCTCGTTCCAGGTGTTCGCCCAAGCCAAGGTCCTCACCGACGGTGGCCCCCGCGGCGCGACCACCACACTCGTGATGCACCTCTACAACATGGGCTTCAGGAATCGCTTCGAGCTCGGCTACGCCGCGTCGATCGGCATGGTGCTGTTCGTGATCATCGTGGCGGTGTCGGCGCTGCAGTTCCGGTTGCAGAAGCGCTGGGTGCACTATGAGTCGTGATGACGCGTGGACGGCGCGTCGAGTCCTGCACCACGTCGTCGTGTACGCGGTCATCGGGATCTACGTCCTGCCGCTGGTGTGGATGCTGTGCAACTCGTTGAACACGAGCGAGCAGTCCCGTCGCCCATCGCCGCGCCTGCTGCCGCAGTCGTTCCAGTGGCGCAATTTCACCGAGGCGTGGACCACCGGCCACTTCGGCACGTTCATCCGCAACGGTCTGGTGGTCTCCACCATCTCCACGCTGATCACGGTGGTCGTGTCGATCCTCGCCGGCTACGCCTTCGCCCGACTCAGGTTCCGCGGACGCGACGCCTTGTTCTTCGTGTTCCTGATGACGCTGATGATCCCGCAGGATCTGCTCGTCGTGCCGCTGTACATCGAGATGAGCACGCTCGGCTGGGTCAACACGTTCCAGGCGCTGATCCTGCCGTGGGCGTTCACGGCGTTCGGCACCTTCCTACTGCGCCAGTTCTTCATGTCGATACCGACCGAGTTGGAACAGGCGGCATCGATCGACGGGGCCAGGCGACTGGCGACGCTGCGCTATGTGATGGTCCCGATCGCCCGGCCGGCCATCGCCACCGTGGCCATCTTCCAGTTCATCGCCATGTGGAACCTCTACATCTGGCCGCTGGTCATCCTGCAAGGACAGGACAAGGCGACCGTTCCCCTCGGACTGAGCTTCTTCATCGACCAGGGCGGCGCCGACTGGAACATCATCATGGCGGCGGCGACGATCTCGATCGTGCCGACGACGTTGCTCGTCGTCGCACTGTCGCGCTATCTCGTCCGGGGCATCACCACCGCCGGCTTCGGCGGCCGATAGATGACCGCGACACTTGTCAGCCAATCAGTCGACCGGACGAGCTGGTCG